>NZ_CP036433.1:3472208-4690812 GCF_007751035.1 Lignipirellula cremea
AATTTGCGCGTGCATCATCCGGACGCCGAGTTCGACGACGAACGCTATCGGGCGCTCGATGAGGAAGCCGATCGTCTGCTGGAGAAAATCAGTCGCGAGGGAGAATCCAGTCTGAGCACGAAGGAACGCCGCGCGCTAGAAGATTACAGCCGCCGCATGCGGCAGAAACATCGCTAACCGGCGACGTACCGCAGAGAGCCCCTTGCCATGACTACGCGATCAATCCTGTCCGCCGCCTGGTTTCTTTGCGTCTATTGCCTGACTGCGAACGTCGTGCTGGGCCAGCCGGCTGACTTCAAGCCGCCGCGGCTGCGCGACGCCCTGTCCTATTATCGGGAAGGGAAAAAACTGCACGATGCAGGCGACTATCCCAAGGCGCTGGCCTTTTACAATGAGGCCGTCCGCCTGGCGCCCGACTTGACCAATTGCTGGCTGAGTCGCGGCAATCTGTGGCTGGAACAAAAAGAGTACGCCAAAGCGATTGTCGAATACACCCAGGCCAGCCGCACCCGACCGGACCTGGCGTTGCCCTGGTACAACCGCGGCGTCGCCCAGGAGCGGTTGCAGGACCGGGAGGCCGCCGAAGCCGACTTTACCGCGGCGATCCGGCTTGATCCCGACATGATTAACGCCTGGTATGAACGGGGCCGCTTGCGCTACGACCGGGAGCAGTATCCGGCCGCCGCCCTGGATTTTACCGAAGTCATTAAAAGGGATCCCAGCCGGGTGGAAGCGTACCGACAGCGTGCAGTCGCCCTGCACGATGCGGGCGACTTCGACGCTGCGATTGCCGACTACAGCGAGGTCATCAAGCATCAGCCCAGGGCGGCCGCTGGCTACAGCAATCGCGGGCTGGCGTATCTCGACAAGCGGGACGCCCCGACGGCGCTGGCCGAGTTTGACCTGGCAATTCAGATCGATCCCCGGTACGCGGCCGCCCATAACCATCGCGGCCTGGCGCTGCATGTGCTGAAACGTTATCCCGAGGCGATTGCCGCCTTTACTGAAGCGATCCGATTGTCGCCCCGTTACGCCGACGCGTACTACAACCGCGGCGGAGCCCACCTCAAACACGGCGACGGCGCATCGGCGGAGGCCGATTTTCTGACGGCCCAGCGGCTGCAGAACGAGTGATGCCTTTGGGCGCCCGCATGGTCTTTCAAGGATCGAAGATGAGTTCTCCAGCAAGGGTGCTGTTTCTGGGCGACCTGGAACATCCTGAGTTTGCCGCGTGTCGCAGCGACCTCGGCTCCGCGGCCGAATCGATGACGCTCTCCCTGAACAACGCGGAAGAAGTCGCCGTCGCCGAGGCTCAGGCGAAGCAGTGGCAGCCGCATCTGGTCGTGCTTGCACAAGCACGGACCGGGCGCTTTGCCCAGCGGCAACTGGAGCCGATCCAGGCCGCCGCCCCCAATGCCCGCTGGATCTCCCTGCTGGGAGGCTGGTGTGAAGGGGAAGCCCGTTCCGGCGAACCGTACCCGGGGATGGTGCGGGTGTACTGGCACCAGTGGCGATACCGCGTGCGGCGGGAGCTGGCCTGTCTGGCCGGGAAGGGCCCCTCGGCCTGGACGCTGCCCCGGACGGCGACCGATGTAGATCGTTTTCTGCAGTTGCGGGAGACGCCTTTGGCTGGCGGCCAGGGGCTGGTGGTGATCTCGGCGGAATCTCCGTTGACGTTTGAAACCCTGACCGATCCTTGTCTGGCGGCCGGTTACTCGACGGTCTGGCTGGCGGCCAGCAGTCGGATGCGGCAACAAGGGGCGGCAGCCGCCCTGTGCGATTTCTCCCGCGCCGACGACCGAAACTTTGACCAACTCGCCGTGACGATTGCCGCGGCAGACCCGGCGCCGGTGATCGCCCTGATGAACTTTCCTCGGCGGCAAGATCGGCGTCGCGCGCTTGAGCTGGGAGCGGTCGAAGTCCTCTCCAAGCCGTTCCTGGTCGACGAACTGGCGGCCGCCCTGCATGCCGCTTTAGGCTCGACGCCAAGCAGCGTCCGGTAACACTTCCTGCTGGGGACCTCGCCACAGGTTCTTTGTTCCCCGTGCCTCCTTTTTTCTCCGCGATTCCGTTGGATTTGTGGCCGCGTCGAGTTTGCTGAGGGATTTGTGGCCAAATCCACTACGGGAGAGGAATTGCTAGGAAATGCGCGCCAGTCGGCGCAGGGCGGCGGTGGCTGTGAGGCTGATGAGGATATAGACGATCAGCCAGGGCGGGGCCCAGGCGAACCTTGACCAGGCGGCGGGGACGATGTGGAAGAACCGCATCGGCGCCAGATCCAGTTGCGATTCCCAGCCGTCGGCGTGGACGAGTCGCGGTGCAGGATAGAGTCCCGCAGTTTGCGGCAAAGGGTGGTCGAGCTGGCCGCCTGGGTAGCGAAAGTGCAGGGCGTCGGTCGGGTGTCGCCAGCGGACTTGCCACTGGGCGGAGCAGGCTGGCGGGAGGGAGTCGGGCGCGTAGCGGAGTTGGCGGATCCAGCCATCGGCGGTAAAAGCGTCGTCCGGCTGCAGGTGGGCGAGCTGGAGTTCGTAGGCCAGCGGGGAGTGCAGCGTGACGGTCGTTTCCTGTTCGGCCTGAATCGGTTCGAAAGCGGTTCTGGCGGAGGCCCAGATCGCCAGCGTTCCCAGCACGGGGAGCAACAGCAAGGTCGGCGCCCCTTCGACTGCCGCTCGGCGCCAGGCGATCTGGCCGAGGGACTTGCGCAGGCGGAGCAGCCGGTCGCTGTCGCCCTGACGCTTTGCTTCACGCACCTGGCGACGGAGACTGCGTCGGTCGTCGGCCGCCCTGTGCAGCCAGTTTTGCGGCGTGGCCGCCCAGCGAATGCCGGCTGCGGCAATCGCCGACAGCAGGGCCGCCGCAATCAGTCCGGCTTCGGGACACAGCAGCAGCGTCCAGCCCAGCAGCAGGTCGCCCAGTCTCACAGCGGCGTTCCAAAGGGGCTCCATGCGGGATTTTCCAGGGCGAAATTCGGGCCAGGCGGGTTGGTCCGCCTTGCAGATCGGAGGGAGCGGCTGTCCCAGGCAACGTGAGAGCCTTGGCTGAGCGATTCTCGACGTGGGGGAAGAGCTTTGGATTTTGCGGCTATCCTCAGGGGCCGCGCTGCCGGAACAATCGATGCGACCGGCGCGACCGGAACGAACGCCAGGTGGAACGATCCGGGCCGACCTGTCCGGCGGCGCACCGCAGGAATTTACGACGTAGCTTTCTAAAAGACGGTTCGATTCGGCCCAGGCGCGGCCGCTGCGCAACTGTCGGCGCGCTGTTGCTTTTGATTGTAAACCATTCCGTCCTCGCTGCGGCAGCGGCTGCGTCAGGGCGAGTTTTTCCAAGCTGAGGAATACAGATGTCCTGTTTGTTGGGTTACCTCGATCCTGGCGTGGGTTCGATTTTGCTGCAGGTGGCGGCCGCCGCGGTGTTGAGTTTCACGGTGATGTTTCGTCAGTATGTTTGCTCTCCCTTTGCGTACCTGTGGGGGAAGAAGCAGGATCGGACTGAAGACTAGCGATGAAAGTACTGAGCACCCTGCAGCTGCCGATGGCTTCGCACCCTGCTTCGTTTCGCGATCCTGCGGGATTTGTGTACCGGGGATCGGGCGGATGTCTGCTGCGCCAAGTGAACTCCGGCTACGAATCCGATTTCCAGCATTTGATGGACAGCGGTCTGTACGACGATTTGACTTCGGCCGGGCTGCTGGTTGCGCATGAGGAAGTGGGGCTCGATCTGCGCTCCGACGAGCGGGCCGCGTTTGTGATCCGCCCCGAGATGGCGCCGTTTGTTTCGTACCCGTACGAATGGGCGTTCAGCGCTTTGAAAGACGCCGCCTTGCTGACGCTGGAAATTCAGCGGCAAGCGCTCCATAAAGGGATGACGCTTAAAGACGCCTCGGCTTACAACGTGCAGTTCTTTGGCGGCCGTCCCCGGTTTATTGATACGCTTTCGCTGGAAACTTACCAGTCGGAACGTCCCTGGGCTGCTTATGGCCAGTTCTGCCGCCACTTTGTGGCTCCGCTGGCGCTCATGTCCAGTACGGATATTTCTCTCGGCCGGCTCATGGCGCTGCACCTCGACGGCGTGCCGCTGGATCTGGCGTCGAAGCTGCTGCCGGGTCGCACCTGGCTGTCATTGTCGAACCTTCTGCACATCCACTGGCATGCGAAGAGCATTCGCAAGCATGCGGAAACCAAGGGCCCTGCCGTGCGTCCGCGGACGGTGCGGCTGTCCCTGAAGCGGCAGCTGATGCTGATCGAAGGGCTTCGTGGATATATCGAAGGTCTGTCCTGGAAGCCGGCCAACACGGAGTGGGGCGACTACTACCAGAACCACAGCTATACCGAAGAATCGCAGCAGCAGAAGTTGGCGATTGTCAGCGATTTTCTCGACCAGGTTCAGCCGCAAAGCGTTTGGGATTTTGGCGCCAATACGGGCATGTTCAGCCGCCTGGCGAGCGAACGCGGAGCCTATACCACGGCGTTTGATGTCGATCCGGCCTGCGTCGAAATTAACTATCGGCGGGCCCGCAAGGAACAGACGAGAAACCTGTTGCCGCTGTGGCTGGACCTGACCAACCCGTCCCCGGCGATCGGGTGGCGGCATGCCGAGCGGGACTCGCTGCTGGGGCGGGGGCCATGCGACGCCGTGCTGGCGCTGGCTTTGGTGCATCATCTGGCGATTACCAACAACACGCCGTTTGACAATATCGCGGAATTTTTCGCCTCGTGTTCTGACCGCCTGCTAATTGAATGGGTGCCCAAGAGCGATCCGCAGACCCAGCGTCTGCTGCGTTCTCGTCCCGATATTTTTGAGAGCTACACCCAGGAGCAGTTTGAAATGGCGATGGTTCGCTGGTTCGACATGGTGGAGCAAAGGGCCGTCGGCTCCAGCGGACGCGTGCTGTATTCGCTGCGGCGCCGTTTTAGCGCGGGAGACTAAGTTGATGCAACAATCCAATGTGCTGGTGCGAAAAGAAGAACCGCGATCGAGCGCCCCCTTTGAAGGCGGCCGATTTCTGGCGCATCCCATGCTGGCGGCGATTTTCCCGCCGCTGCTGCTTTATGCACAGAGCCCGGGCAAAACGAGCTGGCAGGAACTGGCTTTGGCCCTGGCGGCGTCAGCTGCCATGGCGGGGCTTCTGCTGCTCCTGATGCGTTATTTTTTTGTCGGCTGGCGCAGGGCAGCGCTGGCGGCCACCTGGCTGGTTTGCGCGATCTATGCGTTCTGGCTGTCGGACCACGTGAACGGCACGCTGGCGTTTTTTGATCTGCCGTACTACTGCTCCCGTCCCATCCTGCTGGCGCTCTGGGCGGTGCTTGCCCTGGGCGGTCTCACCTGGTTTTTTCACGACCGGGAAGACGACCGCGAGTTCACCCACTTTGCGAACATTTTCGCCCTGGCGATCGTCCTGGGTCCGCTCGGTCTGCTCGGCTGGCATGCCTGGCGCAATCCGCAGATTGTTGGCGAATGGCAAACGCCCGCCGCCAACACTGAAACGTTCGCCCTGCACTCCCCGGAACAGCAACCCGACATTTATTACCTGGTGCTCAACGCGTACGCGGGCGACCATGTGCTGCGGCGTGACTTTCAATTTGACAACCGCGTCTTCCTGGCCGAACTGGCCCGTCGCGGATTCGTCGTTGCGGAGAGCAGTCGGGCCAACTATCCGCAGCCGGAACTCTCGCTGGCCTCCACGTTAAATATGGCGTACCTGGGAGATGTGGACCCGGGCGTTTCCTGTCGGAATGCGCTGCAAGACCATCGGGTTGGCGAACTGCTCAAGGAGCAGGGCTATCTTTACTTCCACCTGGGGATTCCGGTCGACGGTTTATGGGCGAACCGCCATGCGGACTACAACTATCGGTTCTCCCTGACGGACAACGCATTTACGGAGAGACTGATCGAGCTTACGCCGTTGCGTATGATGAGTCCCAATATGAGCCCGAAGCGACAGACGGCGCAAAAGTTTGAAATGCTGCCGGAAATTGCAAAGCAGGCAGGACCCAAGTTTGTCGTAGCCTGTTTCGATTCACCAGGTCTGCCACAGGAACTGGCCGACGCTCCAGCCGGGCTTAACGAAGACGGCCTGTATCTCCGCGAGGTGGCGGCCGTCAACCAGCAAGTGCTGGCGACCATCGATGCTCTGACGGCGGCTTCGGACCGGCCGCCGGTGATTTTGCTGCAGTCCGCCCAGGGGCCGGACTTGAGCGTGGCCCCGCTTTCGCGCATGTCGGAGCTGGAACAGGTGCGGGCGCGGTGTTCGATCTTGTCGGCCTTTCGGCTGCCGGGGCGACGCCTGAGCGCGAAGGCGATCCAGGGCATTACCCCGGTGAATACGTTCCGTATGCTCTTCGACGTGTACTTCGACGCAAAACTACCGATGCTGGCGAACCGCACTTTTTACTGGAGCGAAGCCGACAGCCGCGGCGCTCCGTCCGGCGGTCCCGCATGCCGGATGGTGGAAGTCACCCAGCAACTGGCCGAGCCGGCTGCCCTGGCCAGCGACCAGCCAGCCCGCGGCAGCGGCGGGTAGTTTTGCGTCGCCTCTTGATTGCCGGGGGGCGTGGCTTGGAGTCGGTGCGGCAGTACACAGGAAAAGGGAGTTGTGGCCAGGCCCGCTGCGGATGGTCGCAGGATGTACTGGCATGGCGTTCTTCGCGAACTTCGCTTTTATCGCTTGAAGCGACGCCCTTGCACGGTTTACAATCGGCGCTTCATATTTGCGGCGATTGATGGGTGGAACGCCTTCTTTTCGCCGGCCTGGTCTGCCTTGAGTGAAATGGGTGATCCTGATGCTCCGCATTTTTGACGACAACCGTCGGTTTAATCGTCGGGCAATGCTGCAGATTGGCGGACTCGGGTTATCGGGAATGTCGCTGGCGAATCTGCTGGCGGCCCGCTCGCTGGCCTCGGGAACGGGCAAGCCGATCACAACAGGCAAGTCGGTGATCTTTCTGCTGCAGCATGGAGGTCCGACCCAGTTTGAAACGTTTGACCCCAAACCTGACGCGCCGGATTCGATTCGTACGGTCGGCGGGGTCACGTCGACTGCTTCGCCCGGCATGCAGTTTGGCGCTTCGATGTCGCAGTTGGCGAAACTGGCGGACAAACTGGCGGTCGTCCGTTCCTATGCGACCAACAGCTCGGCCCATAGCATTCGTCCGATCGTCAGCGAAGCCTCGCGACAGGCGAACATCGGGGCGATCTATTCGCGTCTGGCGGGAGCCAATCATCCGACCAGCGGCATGCCGCGGAACGTCACGCTGTTCCCCAAAGCGGTGCTGGCCGATGGGCAAGGACCGGAAACTCGCTTTGGCGACTTTAACTCCACCGGCAACCTGGGCCGCGGCGCCGAGCCTTTTTCACCGGGCGGCGGATCGAACCTGCAGAAAGATATGCAGCTGTCGATTCCCAGCGGTCGGCTGGACGATCGCCGGAATCTGCTGGCCTCACTGGACCAGTTGCGTGCGGAAGCGGACCGCACTGGAGGGATGGAAGGCGTCGACAAGTTTCGCGAACAGGCCTACGACATGGTCTTCAAAGGCGTTGCCGATGCCTTCGACCTGTCGAAAGAGGACCCCCGCACCATTGCCCGATACGACACGGCCGCCCATCTGCACGAGCGGTCGTACTACGCCGGTAAAACAAACGGCAACGATCAGCGCAACTGGTATCAGGAGAATGCTCGCTCGCTGGGCAAACTCTTGCTGTTGGCGCGGCGGCTGTGTGAAGCCGGTTGCGGCTTTGTCACGGTGACGACCCGTTTTGTGTGGGACATGCATGCGGATGCGAACAACCTGGGCGTTGATCGCGGCATGGAAGCGGTGGGTTTGCCGTACGACCATGCCGTGGCCGCGTTCATCCAGGATTGCGAAGAACGCGGTCTAGGGAACGATATCCTGCTGGTGTCGACCGGCGAGATGGGCCGCACGCCCAAGATCAACGCCCGGGGCGGCCGTGATCACTGGGGCGGACTCACGCCGATGCTGTTGTACGGCGGCGGTTTGACTCATGGCCAGACGATCGGCCAGTCCACCCGCGACGGCGGCCAGCCGGCAGTCGATGCTTGTAACACCGATAACCTGATCGCCACCATCATGCATACCCTGTTCGACGTCGGCGAACTCCGGATCCGTCAAGGCTTGCCTGTCGATCTGGTGCGCATGGTCGGATCGGGCGAGCCCATTCCCGGCCTGTTCTAGGGTCCGAGTCCGTTTTCGACCGAGCGATACGATCCAGGAAATGTCCCGGATCACCGCTTGAATCTGCTGTCCTGGCTCAAGGCGATTTGTCGCCAGGAGTTCCTTAACCATGGCTACCGGGACTGCTGGCGGTCGGATTGTCGCACGGCAGGAAATCAAACACCAGGCAGTCCTCGCCATGTGCGTGGATGAGCTCTCGTGTTTCCTCCAGCAGTACGGGTAGCCGATGATCGTGGTCTTCCATACCGCGATCGAGGGCTGTTTGAAACGCCTGGTACGCTTCGCCGAGGGTGGTTTCCGGGACGACGGCGGCGTGTTCCTGGAACATGCGAGTGAGTTCTGCGCTGGCTACTTTGCGATCCATGAGTGGGACTCCTTGTAAAATGACCGATCGGATGACTGCCCATTTGACTGCCGCGCGATCACATCCCCTTGCGGCTGACCTTTCACTGAAACGGCATAAAACGCCATTTTACGTGTGAAATAGCAGGAGTCAGGGGCGGAATTGACAGGACCGCAGAGAGCGGCCTTACTGGCCTGGATGCTCTTTGCGGCAATGAGAATCAGGTGCAAATGGTGCGCCTTGCGGATCGAATCAGGGGTCGAAGGATCGGCTGCCGCGACAGATACGCGGGAACGGCGGGCGTTGCCATTCTCCGCCAGGCTGGCCGGAAGCAATGTGCGGGCAAGTCGTCGCGCCGTTATAATTAATGGGGACGCTCGACGTCTGTTTGATCCTTGCCTGCTGTGTCGTCTGCCGGGAGTCCTGACCCGTGAGTCTGAAAGTCGCCAATGCTGCGGGGTTTCTCGGGGATCGTCTGTCGGCGGCGCGGCGGCTCGTGGACGCCGCCGAGGTGGACTATCTTACGCTCGAACATCTGGCCGAACTGACGCTGTCGATCCTGGCGCGGATTCGCGAGAAGAATCCCCAGGCAGGTTACGCCAACGACTTTCTCGAAGTGCTGGCCACCCTGGCGGAGCCGCTGCAGCAACAGTCGCAGTTGCGGGTGGTGACCAATGCCGGGGGGATGAATCCTCTAGCGTGTGCGATTCAGGCGGGACGCTTGCTGCAGGAGGCGGGCCTGGGTGCGCTGCCGATTGCGGCAGTCACGGGCGACGATCTGGCGCCGCGGCTGGCGGAACTGCAGGCGGCCGGGCATCTGTTGCGCCACTTCGATACGGGCCAGCCACTGGCCGAGCTCGGCTTGCCGGTCGTGTCGGCCAATGCTTACCTGGGAGCGGAACCGATCGCCGCCGGCCTGGGCGAACAGGCTCGCCTGGTAATCACGGGCCGCGTAGCCGATGCTGCTTTGACGCTGGGTCCGTGTCTGCATCGGTTTGGCTGGTCGCTGCAGGACTGGAACCGACTGGCCGGCGGAAGCGTCGCGGGACATTTGATCGAATGCGGAGCCCAGGCGACGGGCGGCTATGCGGTCGACTGGGCCGAATACGATTTGACCGATGTCGGATATCCGATCGCGGAGATCGAAGCAAGCGGCGACTGCGTGATCACCAAGCCGCCTGGCGCCGGCGGGGTTGTCAACCGGCGGACGGTCGTGGAGCAACTGGTTTATGAGATTGGCGATCCGCAGCACTATTTGACGCCCGACGTCGATGTGGATTTTTCGGCGGTGGAAGTCGCGGAGATGGGTCCGGACCGGGTGCGCGTTTCGGGCGCCCGGGGCCAGGCGCCGCCTGACAGTTACAAGGTGTCGTTGTCGTATCGGGCCGGTTACATGGCGAGCGCACAACTGCTCGTCTACGGAGAGGATTGTCTCGCCAAAGCAGAAAGATGCGCGGCGATGATCTTTGCCCGCACCGCCCAGGCGGGATACACGCTGGAGCGGATGCACTGGGAGCGACTGGGGGCCGGCGACGGCGTACCAGGAGTCGCGTTTGCCGGTCGTCCCCCCGAAGTAGTCCTGCGTGTCGCCGCGCAAGATTCCCGCCGCGAGGCGGTCGAATGTTTTACCCGGGAGATTGCTCCCTTGATCACCAGCGGCCCGGCCGGTCTGGCCGGCTACGCCAGCGGCCGCAGTCCGGTGCGCCCGGTCTTTGCATTCTGGCCCACCACGATTCCCAGGTCGGCGGCTGTGGCGGCGGTGGTCACACGAACGGCTTCCGACTGGGCGGAACGATAACAGCGATCGAGCACGCTGCGGATCGGGTCGCCCTCCCCCTGGTCCCTGTTAGAGGTTGGCTGGATAGGAGCCTTGCCGTTTCAGCAGGCGGTCGTGCCTGTCCGAAAACCGAATGGCTTGCTCGGAACGGGCGGTCGCCAGCGGTTTGAATGCGTGGTCAGCAAGCGGGGAGGTTACTCAAGGAAAGGAACGTCTGACAGTGAAAACCCTGTTGAAAAGACTTCACGTTCATGTTGACGTCTCTTGGAGTCGGTAACTAAGATACCAAAATATGGGGAGAGGTTGTTTCTTACTGGCGGCCAGTTTGATGGCGGCCGCACCCGTCCTTACACCAGGGAGACTAAAATGCGCGGAGCATTCATCGCATTAATTGGAGCTTACGCCTTTGCCGGCTTCGCGCTACCTGCCTTTGCACAGCTAGGCGACAATCAGCCCAAGTCGGACGAACGCGTTCGCAAGATTCTGGAAGAGCGAGAAATCAAATACGAAGTCGACAAAGACGGCGACTTCAAAGTGGTCTTCGAAACGACCGGCGATCGCTCGCAGTTGGCGTTTATCAAATCCACCACCAACGAGTACGGCAACTTTGAGATTCGTGAAATCTGGTCGCCGGCTTACGCAGGCGAACCGTTCTCGCCCGAGGTGGCTTTCAAGCTGCTGGAAGATTCCCAGTCGAAGAAGCTGGGCCACTGGGAGAAGCACGGTAAATACGGCGTGTTCGTCGTCCGGATTGCCGCTTCTGCGGATTCGGACTCGCTGTGGAACGCCATGAAAGCCGCCCTGCAGTCGGCCGACGCCATGGAAAAAGAGATCACCGACGACAAGGATGAATTCTAGACGGTTCTTCGTCGATTCCGATTGCCGCGTCCGCAGCTTGCCGGCTGATGAAGCAGCCGTGCGGTCGCAGGCCAGGCGACTTGCGGCTGCATCCTTGGGCGGGGTCGCATCCCGACATCGCCGGGAGCCGGATCAGTGACCTGTTCCGGTCACTCGATCAGGCATCGATCGAGAAACGAGCCGCGGGTTCGTTCTCGGCGGTGGTGCTTTTGCTCTCGTTGTCAGCGGCGTAATCCTTGGCCGTAATCTCGACCTCTTCCGCACGCAGCGAAGGCGGCGTTTCGTGCGGGTATTTTTCGCATAGCGCGAGCCAGGTGGCCTGTTCTTCTTCCAGCACCTGAATGGTCGCGAGGAGCTTTTCTTCGCTCCGTTCCATCTGCGCCAGCGTCATCGTTTGAAAGATGTACGCATAGATGGCGGCCATGGTGCGTTCCAGCGGGCCGCTGGAAGGGCGAATCGTCGCCAGCAGTTCGCTGACAATGGAACGACTGCGGATCAGCGCTTCAAACGCCTGTTCCGGTTCCTCGTTCCGCCAATGCTCCATCGTTTGCCGGGCAAAGCGGATGGCGCCGCCGATTAACATCAACCGCAGTTTCTGCGGAGTGGCCGTGTTAATCTGCGTCTCTAAGTAGACATTCCGGGCATGGTCGTTTTGCATCGGTACGCACGGGGGCAGGCGGGGGGCGGGCGACTTGCAAGGTTGCAAGCGGGAATTTTCAGGAGGGCGAAGTCGGGCGTGGAGCCGCGAAAGCTTCTTCGACCCGACGGCGGGGGAAACTTGATCCTGGCCTGGGGTTTTCCCTTTGGATGGGCTTACTGATTTAGACTCAGCGGTGCGATCGACGCAATCGAACTCAGGTTCGATTGCATTTTGGCGATCGCTTCTTCCATTTTGTAGAATTTGGTCAGCAGCAGTTCCCGCTGTTTCTCAAGTCGATCGGTCAGGAATTCGACCCGATCGGTGTTGTTGTCGATATTGGTCTGCAGCGAAGCAAGTCGCGTCAGCAGCAGGGACTTTCCCTCGCCGGCGAGGCCATCGATGGTCTTTTCAAACTTGGCGGAAAGGCCGAATTCTTCGTTGGTGAAGAACTCTTCGACAGCTTCGGGATCGGCGGCGAATTTCTCCCGCAGCCGGGTTTCGTCAAGGGTGAGCTGTCCGTCATTACCGATGGAGATGCCGACTTCGCCGACGGAGCGGATGGAGCCGGCGCCAAAATATCGCGAGCTGACCAGCTGGGTCAGGTCGGACTCAATGCGGAGCGTTTCCGGCGATCCAAAGAGAACGCCGGTCGTCAAATCGGACTCGTTGAAGAACGTGATGCTATCGATCTTGTCGCGGAGTTTGTTGTACTGATCGACGAACGCTTTCATCTGGGAGACCAGCGTGTTGTCGCTGGGGGCCACCGTTACGCCGACCGACACTTCCGAGCTTTGGTTGACGGTCAGACTCAGGCCGTCGACGAGGTTGTTAAAGGTATTGGTCGACGACGAAGTGAGGATACCGTCCCCTTCGCCAAACAGGAGCAGGGCGTCGCGGCCTTCGGTGAGCGTCTGGAAACTGAAGGAAGCATCGTGCGCGTCGACCAGCAGCGTGCCCTGCTTGCCGCCCACGTTGCTCAGGATCGACAGGCGATTCGGCGTGACGCCGGAACCATCGCTGAACAGGCTGGCGGTAACATCCAGGCGGAGCGCGTTGACCTTGTCGGCCAGATCCTGCAGGGTGTCGTCGGCGTCGATTTCGATTTCGATCGTTTGCCGGCCATCAATCACATAAGTTGGCTGTCCGCTGAAATCCTTCTGGACGGCCGCTCCCAGCAGGTTCAGGTCCGCGGCTGCAGTGCCGGAGCCGACTTCGCTGATGGTGATGGGCGCTCCGGCGCCCAGCGTATCGACAATCTGCAGGCCGTCGCCCGTTTCGTTGATCTCGGCCCGCACGCCCAGGGGCAATTCATTGATGGCGGAGATCAGGCCGCCGATCGTGGCGTCTCCCAGCTGGCTCAGATTGACCGCACTGCTTTTACCGCTGGCGTCGGTAATCAGGAAAGAGTTCTTGCTGACGCCGCGGCCGCCGTTGAGCGAATCCAGGGTGGTGTGTTCGCTGACCGACTGCAGATTGAGCGAGCCGCCTTTGATCGAGGCGACGCTGGCGTTGACGGCGATGCCCAGTTTGGCGGCCGTATCCGTGGCGTCGCTGCTCTCGACGATCAGGTTGCCCAGCTGTCCGCTGGTATCGACCAGGGTAATGCCGTTACGCGCCTGGTTGACTTGGGCCGTCACCTGGAGGCCGGCGTTGTTGATCGTTTCCAGCACGGCGTTCAGGGAGTCGGCCGACGACAGATCGACGGTGGCGGAATTCCCGGACCGGTCCTGGATCAGGATTTCGCCCAGTTGGCCCAGCCCAGCTCCGCCGCTCAGGCTGGAAAGAAGGGGGCCCTTTAACGGACCGAGCAGGCGTTCGCTGGTGATCTCTCCGGCGACGGCGGTCCCGGTGAGCCCGAGGTCTTCAGCGACCGAGCCGCTTAAAGGGCTGGTGACCGCGAAGGTGGAAGCGCCTGAGGTGAGGTCGGTCAGGACCAGGCGGTCGCCGCTTTCGCTAAGGGAGGCTTCCAGGTTACCGGGCGAGGCTTCGTTGATCGTTTTGATCAGATCGCCAAGCGAGTTGGGCGCGTCGGCGTCGAGCGGCTGGAAGTCGATGGAGATCGTCTGGCCGTCGGCCAGTTTCACGCTCAGGTCGGGCAAGCCGGTGCGGATGCTAAGGCCGGCGCCGTCGTTCAGCTGGTCGATCGCGATGGTTTCCGACAGACTGACGACATCGGCGCCGACGGCCGTGTCGCTGGCGACGTTGATGCCGGCCAGGCCCAGGTCGGCCGCAGTGGAGCCGGAACCGACCTCTTGCACGCGGAGATTGCCGGTCCCCTGGCTGGTGTCGACCAGTCGAAAGGAATCGCCGACGGTTTCGGCTTGGATGTCGATATCGTCGTTGTTGTTGATGGCGGCCAGCACATCGTCAACCGTGAGCGCAAAGCGAAGGTCGATGGTGGCGGACTGGCCGGCGCGATCGGTCAGTTTGATCTTGCCGGCCGCGATCCCTTTGCCGCCGTTGAGCAGATCCAGATCCAGACCTTCGTCGACAAAGCCGTCAAAGCCCAGACGCAGCACGCCCTCGCCGATCGGTTTGTCGGTCGCCGCGAAGCCGCTGCTCAGGATCTGGTGCTTTTGCGCTGTTTGCGCAGGGGTGAAGCGATATTCGCCCACCGCGGGGCTGCCATTGCTGGAAGCCGAAAGGAAAGTGCTGTTGCTGCTGGAGACGCTGCGCGCCTGGAAAATGCTGGACTTGCCAATTTGCCGGGTGGCGTATTGCACGCCAAGCAGGGCCGCGGTCAGTTCGGTAACCGCGGTTTGCTGGGACTGCAGTTTGCTGGTTTTCTTTTCCAGACGGTCGCGCGGCTGGGCGGACAGGCTGATCAGCTGATCGACCGTCCCCGTAATATCAATGCCGCTTAAGAGTCCGACATTTGTCGTAATTCGACCCATATGATCACCTTTGGCGGTCGCGTTCCCGCGTCTGCTGGAAGGGGGCGTTCGTCGTGGCGAACGACGCTGGCGACCAGATCCTTGGAATACTGCTCCATAGAGTATCGGCGTAATTGCCGCGCCTTACGCAGCCGAACTGGCGACGACCAGAGATCGTCGGGGCTGCGGCCGCAAAGCGAGGCCCGTCAAAGGCCTCCCCGCGGCGAGTATCCGGGCCGCGATGGCGCGGCCTGGTTCCTGATCGACGAAAACGCCGGTTCGCGAAAAATTGCGAACCGGCGTGGGTTTTCGAAGATCGACTAGAGCCGGTCGGCTGCGACTATCGCAGCAGACTGAGCACGTTCTGCGGATTCTGGTTCGCGATTCCGAGAACCGAGGTGCCGGACTGCACCAGAATCTGGGCTCGTGTGAGCCGGGCGCTTTCCGCGGCGAAGTCAGCGTCGCGGATGGAGCTTTCGGCGTCGGTCAGGTTGGTCAGCGTGTCGTTCAACGTGAAGATGTTCGTTTCCAGAGTCGTTTTCTGGAACGCACCCAGACGCCCACGCAGCGTGGTCACCTGGTTAATCACTTCGTCGACGACCTTCGCGGCTCCCGTCACATCGTTGGCCAGCGACTTGGCTCCACCCGATCGCAGTTCGAACAAACGTCCGCTGACGCCGCCCAGACGCGAGGTGTTCACGCTCTGGATGCCCAGGCGGGCCTGCTGGTTGGAGACAACATCGGGTCCCAGCTGGAACTGGGCGCCGCCGCCGGTGATGGAGAAGCTGACCGTCGTACCCGAGGCGACATCGCTTTTGAGGGCGAAGCTGATATCGAGCGACGAGGTATTGATCGAGGCTCGCAGACCGTCGGCCACCGCTTTCACGCCGTTGATGCGGGCGTTCAGGTCGGTTCCCGTGCTACGGTCCGCCGAGTCTCCGTTGTCGTCGGTCAGGGCAAACGAGCCCGACAGCGACTTGATCGACACAAAGTTCTTCGATCCGAAATCCGTGGCCACAAACTCCAGGCCGCCGGCTCCGGCGTCTTCATTTCCAAGCAATGCGGCGCCATCGGTCGTACCGCCGATGGTCACCCCGCCCGAGGTCGTTCCCTGGTCGAAGACCGTGACGGCTCCGGCGCCGGTGCCTTCGGCTGTCAGCGTGAACAGGTCCTGGATGTCCTGGCTGGCGCTGGTGAAGGCGGTCTCAACCTGCGTGGCGGTGCTGACGCCGCTTTGGATGCCGACCGTCAGCTTTTTGGTGGTGGAATCGTAGGAGAACGTTTCCGAACCCGCGGTCGCCGTGTTTTCGAAGACAATTTCCACGCCGTCGTAGTCGGCGCCCGTATTCAGGGCGTCGAGCGTCAGCCGGGCGTTGGTGCCGTTCTGGGCGACCGTCGTCGTGGTGGCGTTGGCGTCGGTGAAGGTCCGTCCCAGCGTCTGGAATTCCAGATCGTCGGTTGTTGCTTCCACCAGACCCGTGCCGTCGCTGCCGTTGGCGTTGCTGACACTGATCCCCAGACTCGACAGCTGGGCCGCGTTTCCGGAGTCATTGAAGAAGTCGACCAGATCGTTGGCGGTGGTGATAACGTCGCCGTTATCGTTGGTCGCCAGGTTGATAATGACGGTGCCTTCACTCGTCACGCCGCCAGCGGTCACCGCAGTGTTGCTGGAGGTAACGACGCCGGCGCCGGCGCCGCCGCCGAACACGGCGCCGCTGAAGTGATCGTTGACAAACGTGTCGCCATTGACCAGGGCGGCCACATCCGCCGCCGTGGCGGCAGCCGTTACGTTGATGTTAAGCGTCTTGGTCGAGGCGTCGTAGGCGATGGAATCCGCAGCGGCAGTCGCGTCGAGATTGATCGTAACGCCGTCGTACTCGGAACCCTTGGTTTTGGCCGTAATGCTAAAGCTGGAGTCGGCCGCGGCGCCCTGCACCACCGTCGTGGAGAAATCTGTGACTTCAGGATCGGTCGTCAGATCGACGCCCAAAGCCTGACCCGGGGTCGCCGCGACAAAGCGGATGTTCTTCGTGGCGTCGGGAGCCAGGAACTGCAGGGCGTTGCTGGAGGTTTTCGATCCGGTCAGCGCGAATTCCTGGAAGTCGGTGACCACGTCGTGACCGTCGTTCCCTGTGGCCAGGGCGGCCGACAGGTCCACGTTGGCGCCGCTGGCGTTGATCGCCGCGACGATATCATTGGCGGTCGAGGTGATCGCCCCGCCCAGTTCGCCGCCCGACAAGGTCGCCTGCAGGCCGGCGTCGGCGATGGCAATGGTGCCGGAGCCGTCGGATTCGCCCACGTTGTCGGCTTCGAACAAAATGCCTACATCGGCGTCGGCCGCCAGATCGGCGATCAGCTGGGCTGCGGTCGTTTCGCCCGAATCGTCGATGGTGATCGTCAAACGACCCACGCCGCCGGTGCCGCCGTTATGGTCGTAAGCAAAGGTAGCCGCGTCGCCAATGTCGCCGCCCACGGCGAAGACCACTTCGACATCGTTAAATTCGCTGCCGGGGATCTTCGACGTGAACTTCAGGTCATTGTTCAGGCCGGTCAATTCGGCGTCGCCCTCGGCAGCCACATGGGCCGAGGTCGCCAGGTTGACGGTGAGCGTACCCGGATCGCTGCCGGTCGGCGCAGTGTAGGCGACGCTGAGGGCCTGGCCGGCGGTGGACGAATCGTACTTGACGCGGATGTTGCCCGGGTCGACGCCGGCTTCGGTAGCGGTCAGGACGATGTCGTTGTCGCTGCCGAAGCTCGACAGGGTGATCGAACCCGCCTGGGCGTCCTGCTGGACAATGTTGGCTTTCACGCCAATCGCGTCGGACACCAGGTTGACGGCCGCGGCGATCTGCTCGGCCGTGCTGCCGGCGGCGAAGTTGAACGCTTCAAAGCCTTCGGAGCCGCCGATTTCCAGAGTGACATCTTCGTCGATCGTATCATAGCCGTACGACAGCTTGCCTTGCGTGGCTTGCGAAACCACCTGCACGTCGACCCCGATTTCTTTGAGCGCCCCGAAGTTGGCCTGGTCGATCTTGAGATCGGCAAACGACTGGTTGCTGGCGCCTTTGGTGATAAAGTCCAGGCTACCGTCGAGGATACGACGTCCCTGGAAGGAGGTCACCTGGGCCACGCGGTCGATCGCTTCCAGCGAGGAGTCGATCTGCAGCTGGTTGGCGGCGATCTGATCGTCGCTGAGGGCGCCCGTATTGGCGGCTTCCGAGACCAGCCCGCGGATTTCGTTCAGCAGCGAGCTGACCTGTCCGAGAGCGCTATCGCCGGTGGCGATCAGCTGGTTGGCTCGCTCGCTGTTGGTGATGGCTTTTTTCACCCCGATGATATCGCTGCGAAGTTCTTCGCTGGCGATCAAACCGGCCGGGTCGTCTTTACCGGAGCCAATGCGGAGACCGGTGCTCAAGCGGTTCAAAGTGGTTTGCAAATCACTATTCGATCGCTGCAACGTATTCTGTGCGATCAACGAGCTGACATTGGTATTGATTCGGGACATGCCGAACACCCCTTAAATTTGGTGGACTTCGTCGGCGCCCATTCCATGGCGGCGAATGTGGAATTGGACTGCTGCTCGCTCAAGAGGGTCCGCCTCGGGAAACGAGCAGCATGTGTTGTTGTGCTTCGGTCTAGCGACCCCTCCGCCTTGAGTGTTCTGCCCGCTGGAAGCGGGATTGCCGGAACACTCGCAGGAATAATCGCTACTCACCTTGCACACGCGCCTCGGAGACATCCTCCTGCAGCGTCGTTTACGCTTATCCAGGAACGACCTGGGCCTGACAAACTCTATCGATCCTGCCGCCTTGTGAACTTTAAGCGTTTAGGGAAGAGATAGCCTCTTTTACCTGTCTTCCCAGGTTGACCCTGTCGACGGCAACGGTCGTAGCGGTCGCGGCTGACCCATTGGCCTGGCAATTGCACTCTCCTTGTTCCCAGTGACGGCCTTTCGGAACGTCCTGGGCTCTCCCAGGATGCCTTTTCCGAGGGAACATGGGGAAACACCTTATTTTCCCGCCAGTGCCGGCATTTCCCGTCGCAATCCCAGCGCAGCCGCCGTTCGCTTTGCCGCCATTCGAGTGTGCTGCGAACGATCGGGTCGGCCTGGAGATGACCAGCCGTTGTCACGATTGTGCCGGCACGCAACGCGACTATTGAATAGCAACTGAATAACAACGAAGTAACACCCCCGCTCGAAGCGGCGCTCAATCGGCCGCTTCGAACGCTTAACCAGGAGTAGACCGATGCCCACAGCCTGGACCGATAAAGACGAACGCCAGTACGAACACATCAAAGAAAGCGAGCAGGACCGCGGCAGCAGTACTGAAGAAGCGAAGGAAATCGCGGCCCGAACCGTGAACAAGCAGCGTCGCAAGGAGGGCCGCACGCCCAACCGCCGCACCCAGGGAACGGGGAACCCGACTAAACCGCTCGAAGAAAGAACCGTCGACGAGCTGCAGAACCTGGCCTCGGAACGGGAAATTCACGGTCGTTCCCGCATGCGGAAGCAGGAACTGGTCGACGCCCTGCGGAAAACTGGTTCGTCCGACTGAGCGGGCGAACGTGCGTTTTAAAGGAAGTTACCTCCCTCCAGCCCGTGATAAAGGCTGGCGTTTCCCTGTCATGGAGAATATTGGAATGATATCCTGGAAAGAATTTCTGTCGGAGCACGGGGTTCCGTATGAGACGGTTGACAACTCTGAAGAGAAAGCCCAGACGGTCGTCTTCAACGCCGATTCGGGTTATGCGTTTGTGTTGGCGATGGCCCCGCACGGCTGTCAGATCGACCCGGAGAAGGTCAGTCAGGCGCTGGGCGGAAGCGTGGTGAAAGCAGCCACGATGGACGAATACCACCAGCTTTGTTCGCCCTGCCAGCCGGGAGCGATGCCGCCCTTCGGCCCCGCCTACCACATCAAAACGACGCTGCTGGACGCGGCCCTGGCCAAAGCAGGCGAAATCTATTGTGAAAGCGATGATCCCCACGCCGCCCTGAAGATGGATTACGGCGACTTCTCCCGGGCTGTCACTCCCATCGTCGTTCCTTTAACCATGGCGAAGTGATCATGTCGCACGCAGCCATTCGCAACATCCTGGTCAAGGGCGCCGGCTCGGGCATTGGTCGCGCCGTGGCTCGTCAGTTCCATCAGGCAGGCCATCGTTTGGCCCTGCTCGACTACGATCGGCCCAGTCTGGAAAAACTCCAGTCGGAGCTGGAAGGTGCATCGCCGATTCGCCTTTATGAGACCGACATCTCGGACGCAGCGCAGGTGGAAACGGCCTGCCAGGATCTGCTGCACCACTGGGCGACGATCGATGTCGTGGTCGCCAACGCCGGTGTGAACGGCCAATGGGCGCCGCTGGACGAACTGGAAGTCGACCAGTGGCGTCGCACGCTGGCGATCAATCTGAACGGCACTTTCTATACGATCAAATTCGCCCTGCCCGGCCTGAAGAAACGCGGCGGCGCCGTGGTGGTCACGTCGTCCATTAACGGGGTCCGCGTTTTCAGCAGCGGCGGAGCCACCGCCTATTCGGCCTCCAAAGCAGGCCAGGTCGGCATGGCGAAGATGCTGGCGCTGGAACTGGCGCCGCACAAGATCCGTGTGAATGTCGTCTGCCCGGGGGCGATCGATACGGAGATTGACCAAAGCACCGAACGGACCGACCTGGATCGCGCCCGGCAACCGGTCGAATATCCAGCAGGCGTTGTGCCGCTGAACGAGGGAAACCCGGGTTCTGCCGAACAGGTCGCCGAGGTGATCTGCTATTTGTGCAGTGATCAGGCCAGCCTGGTGACGGGCTCGGTCGTGTTTGTCGACGGCGCCGAGTCGCTGCTGCAGGGATAGGGAAGACGCTTGAGATAACGCCTGCGAAGCGGGATTTGTCCGCCACCGCGCGATTGCCTGAAGGGCCGCCTATCGCTCGCCGATGATCTCAGGATAAACGACGAGTTCAATGCGGCGATTCTTGGCCGCTCCGGCCGGCGTGGCGTTGGAAGCGAGCGGATGGTTGCCGCCCTGGGCCACGGTAAAGAATTGTTGCGCCGGCAACTGGTTCCGACGTGTGAGCTGGTCGAAAATCAGGATCGCTTGCGACGCGGAAAGCTGATGATTGCTGCTTACCGAACTGGCCGGCGAAGGCGTTGAGTTATCCGTGTGCGCTTCGATGGCGATGATCTGCCGGGCGTAGTGCTGCTTGATCGCGGCTGCAGCCGAGTCCAGTACGGTGTTGGCCGACTGGGTCAGCGTGAAAGAGCCCGGGGCGAACAACTCGTCGGCGGGAATCGCAATCCGTACGACGTCGTTATCCAGGCGAACATCCAGGCCCGGTACGTCGACTGCCTGGACACTTTGCCGCAGGCTGTTGTTGGCGGTGATGATGGCGCCGCCGCTCCGCTGGGTGGAGGCTTGCATGCCGGCGATGCGTTTATCGGCCTGTTGCATGGCGACCTGGGTTTGCTGCAGTTGCGACGCCGTGGAAGCCAGGCGTTCCTGCAGCAGAAGCATCTCATCGCGCATGACCTGGGTTTGCTGCTGCGACTGGGCTAGCTGCGTATGCAGGTCCCGGTTGTTGGCGTCAAGCTGTTCCGCCCGAGCCTGCAGCTGGGTCGCCACGGCTACCTGCTGTTGTTGCTGTT
Source organism: Lignipirellula cremea (assembly GCF_007751035.1). Classification (NCBI taxonomy): domain Bacteria; kingdom Pseudomonadati; phylum Planctomycetota; class Planctomycetia; order Pirellulales; family Pirellulaceae; genus Lignipirellula; species Lignipirellula cremea. The sequence goes on from NZ_CP036433.1 coordinate 3,493,532, forward strand.
GCTGTAAGGCAGCCGCATTCTGCGAATTGCCGAACGGGCCCTGGTTGCAGCCAGTCGCTACGAGAGTCAGTATGATAATGAGGGCGGAAAACCGCATCGTAACATCCCTTCCCAAGCGGCGCAGACACAACGCCCACGCTCCAAGGGTGGGGATCGTAGCGATCGGCTGATACTGCCGCAAGCCCAGTTGGAATGGCCCGACAAAGGACTGCGAGGAAATTTACTGCCTGACGGGGATTCGTCACTCTGAGCGAAAGCAGGTTCAGAAAGTACGCGTCGTTTCACGGAGTGAAAGGCGATTACCCAGCGTCTGTTCTTCCTCGCAACGACGAATCAACATCTGCCAGTCATTTCCTCCGAGTTGCGACAGGAATTCGTCGCACGTTCCCAGCCTGTCTAGCTCGCCAGCGGCGGTTTTTGTACGACGTACAGCCCGTACTGCATGGAGCCGGTGCGAAAGGCGGTCAGGATGCGGCATAAGGTAACGGCGAAAATCCAGTTGCGGTTGCGACGCTGGAACAGGTCCTGGCGATAGCTGCGATTGCTGGCAAGTCCTTTCGCCAGTCGCCAGGCGCAGATCCGCCAGGTTTTGCGGACCTCGCGACTGAGATTGGCGAAGGAGACCAGTTCCAGGCCGGCCCCGGCCATCAGCTCCCGGTATTCAGAATCGGAGCCCAGCGACGTCAGCCGGCCTTCGCGGCAGATCGGCTCCAGCAGACGCTTCACTTCCCAGGGCCGCGGGTCTTCCTTCGCCAGCCAGACCGCCAGTGCGGCCTTTCGCCCAGGTTGGAGCACCCGGCGGATTTCGGAAAAGAAGGCTGCTTTGTCTTCGACATGCGACAGGCATTCAATGGATACCAGGGCGTCGAACGAATCGTCGGCCAGTTCGTTCTGCAGCCAGTTCCGCAGCAGGTAAACGGGGTTATCGCCAGGCGTTTGCTGCACCGCAAAGGCATGCTGGGCGGAAGAGATCGTCAGACCCACGACCTGGGCGCCGCGCTGGGTCGCCAGTCGCCGCGCCGTTCCGCCATAGCCGCAGCCCACGTCGCAGACGCGATCACCCGGGCCCACCTGGGCGGCGTCGGCCACGGCGTCGATCAGCTGCAGGACGGCCTGGTCAGGCGTTTCCCGGCCTGTCTTCCAGTATCCATGATGGACATGCTCGCCCCATAACTCGCGATAGTACCCATCCAGATCGTCATAATGCTGTGCGACGGCGGCGGCCGTTTGCGGCTGGTTCGGTGTAATCATGGGCAACCCTGGAGCGTAACAGGCAAGCGGGAGCAACGGTCGCCAGCGGCCGTTTCGGCAGGGAACGGAGCCGCGCTGGCTCCTTCCCGTTTCGGGAAAGCAGCTTACCCGAAAACCCCACGTAGCGAACCTTGCCTGCGGCTTCCGGCGAGTCCGCATTGCAGGAAATCAATGATTGCGTCACTTGTATGCGCGACTTTCGTTCCGGCGCCCTCCCGAAGACCGGAACGGGTCAGCAAGTAGCCGCGGCCGCCAGACTTTGCTTGGTCGCACCCGATCGAGAATCTTCACGGCCTGCCGACGCAAACCGGCTTGCAATCCCCCTTCGAATAGCCAGATAATGGATGGTTGAGTTGCCCCAACCCAAATACGCATTGTTAGCCGTTCGCTGCGTGACGGCTGTAAAAAAGCACGCTGAGGATTGCACCAGCAAAAGAACCACAAACCATGCCAACCAGGGCAGTCCGTATCGTCAGCGACTGCCATGAAAACTCAAAGGTCAGGTCAATCGTCCCCAGCAAGGCTAACGTATTCACAAGACAGACGGGTCCGATGATTAAAAAACGTGGTCGTCGTCCCTGGCGAATCCGAAAACCCGCGATTCCGCCTGCCGGGCATCCAGTAAGCGCCCCAAACAGGCAGCCAAAAACGAGGTACAGCACAGGCGGCTGCCGGTCAAATCCGTTGACAGCTGCGCCCACATAATAGCCGACACAACTAACCATCTGGGCGAAAGATACGGCCCCGATGAACGCGCCAACGGCGACAAGTAGAATCGCAGGGATCGGGCTTCTCCGCGAGGAATCATCGCTTGTTGCTGCAGGACTTTCGTACGGATTGGTAGCGGAGGGAGGCATGATACAACTTGCAGGAGCGGCTAACGGTAAAGCAACAACAATGGTACGAATGGCACTTAATCGGCGTAAGTCATGGCGCCTTAACGCGTTGGTAGTGGCGGCGGGGTTGGGAGCAGCAAGGGGAGCAAGGGGAGCAGCAAGGGGAGCAGCAAGGGGAGCAGCAAGGGGAGCAGCAAGGGGAGCAGCAAGCACCCAGCAAGGGGGGCCACCCAGATATTGGCTCACCAATCCCCGCTGATCGTCAAAGTCTGGGTGGCCCTCTTTGTCGTACTACAGGCCAAACTGATGGACAAAGCTCTGATTCGCGACTGGTGTGATTACTGTGAAGGCAAGTGCGATGTTGAAGTTAGCCACTTTGACACACTCTTCATGTCTGAGCTTGGTCCAGATGAATTGAAAGTTGTTTGCTCCTACTTCCCAAATCACTTAGAACTCATCTCGAACATCTCGACGCTCTGGCATGGCGACATTCAACTAACACAACAGAAGCAGCGAGACCGAATCGCTGAATTAGCAGCCTTCGATATCGCCGAAAAGAAACCGATCATCCAAAAGGAAGGCGAGACAGAGCTATTGCGAGTCATTCAGCAGGCGAAGTACACATTCGTCGATTGGGACGATTTCGTTTCAGTTCGGGAGAGTGATAGAACCGTGGGAGCGTTTATAGAAGCAGTCGGAGACCATGTGCTGTATGAGTTGCTGCCAAGGGATCGGAAAACGCTTGCATTATTCAGCGCACTATACTACTTCGGGAATAGCCTAGAATTGAGATGGTCGTTGATTTCACCATTATTCAATGAACGCAAATATCGTTTTCGATCATTTCTTGACCTATGGACGATAGGAGGGCGATATGCGGTGACTAGCAACGGAGTAATACTTTCTACTCCCTGCGAACCTGTACATCGACCACCCTCGAGAGTGGGGCCAACGGCTGTCTAAGTTTTGGGGAGAATGGGCCACCCATGAATGGCACAGTCGTTTTTCTAATCACTTCGTCTCAAACGAGTTATCGCCATGGGCGAGCCTTTCTTTCAGGACGGCTCTTGGCTGGACCATCAGGCCATAGTTGGTTTGACGCTTTTTCAGCACCCGGGGTTCGTATCGGCCGGGACGGTTGCCGACCAGGCAGCGGGCAATTTGCATGAGCCGTTCCTCGCTGTACTGCAGTAGGGCGTGCGCCGGAATCGAGGCGACGCCGGACAGCAGATCCCAGCCGGCCAGTACATACTCACACGTCCTGGCGAAGCTGATCCGGCGCGGAGGTACGCCAGACAGCGTCGCACTACAGCAGGCCGTCAGCCGGATCGCGTTGTAAGCGATCAGCGTCGTCCAGAACTGCCGATGCACCATCGCCGGCGTTTTGCAACGCAGGTGACGCAGGTTCATGTGCGTTTTGATCGATCGCAGATCCAGCTCCGCTTGCCAGCGGAATCCGTAGAAATCGGCGATCTCGTCATAGGTGAATTCCTGCTCGCCCTGCTCCTGGAACAACGTCGTGATCACCACAAAGGGCGACTGCTTTCTGCCGGCTCTCTCAACGACATACTGAATTTCTCGCAACCGGATTGTTTCTGGCATCTGCGCGTAGAGTTCCTTGCTCATCCATTCGGGCCGATCGGGGCGGCTCCAGGTAATGAGATGATCTTTGTATCCTATCCGTCGTCCGCGTCGGAAATCCGTATGACGTTTTTGATGTTTGCGAAAGCAGACGTCGACGCCTTGCAACGTCAAGAAGGCGACCACCCAGTAGTTGCCATAGAACCGGTCGGCCACGGCGACGTCGCCCGCGGCGAAGCAGTGCAGCAACTGCCGCAGCAAGGCCGTTTCGCCTGTTTCTTTCCCTTGAAACCTGGCGATGGCGGCGTCGATCACGCACGCGGTCGCCAGCGACACGACCACCACAAAGCGGGCGATCGGGAAGCCGATGCCCGGCTGTTGCGACGCGTGCTGGGGATACGCTTCCTGGTTCGCTCGCGTGTCGGCCATCGTGAACGTCGAGCCGTCGATCAGTTTCGCGTGGCGATTCTTGAACAAGAATTTGGCGTCGATTTCCTGCTCGCTGTTGCTGGCAATTTCACCCGCCAGTTGCCGCAGCGCCCCTTCGGGCAGTTTGGCCCGGGCGCGGCAATAGTCGCGCGTGTCCGGATCGACGCCGACTCCACGGGTGAGCAGACAGTGGCTGCTGATTCGCGATACGGCGGACTGGCAGCTGGCTTCTTTGCCGTCGCGCAAGACCTGGCCCAGAAACGCCCAGAGCACGATTGCGGTGGAGTAGATTCGTCCGAACAACCCGCCGTGCAGAGCAAACACGCGGCGAATACGTTCCGCGGCAAGAATCGAAGCGAACGGCAAGCCCGGCTGGGTGAGAAAGGCGGTAACACAATCGCCGAAATTAAAGGTGCTTTGTGCCGGCCGAATGGTTATACCAGACATAGAAAAGCCCTCCCTGGATTCGTTTGCGACGACGAGCCAGGAAGGGCTTCCAAAATTATGGCGCCGGGAAGGCCGCATAGCAAGAACCACCTCACGGCAGTTCGCATTTTATCAAAAATCGCCAACCGCCGACAATCAAATTGCGCGCCGATTTCCCGGAAAGAAAAACGACTGTGCCATTCGGGCCACCCATTAATTGCTTGGGCAGCAAGGGGAGCCACCCAGATATTGGCTCACCAATCCCCGCTGATCGTCAAAGTCTGGGTGGCCCTCTTTGTCCCTTTTGTCCCCTCCTCTTTGTCCCTGCCCTCTTTGTCCGGGATATTGGCGTTGGCGAACTGGTGCAAGCAATCCGCCGACAGAGCCACACCTTCGACTGCCTGGTGATCCATAGTAGCAGTAATTAAAAGTCGAAAGGAATTTCATGCCAAGATTTTTTGTGATGCATCTGAGCGAGCAAGATTTATGCGATCGAGGGCAAGTAAACAGCCAAAAGCCATTCGAGATTCAGATGCTGGACAAGCAGGATCGGGCGAGGGCGGTCGGCTATGTCAGTGCGGACGACGAATCTCTTGAAATTTCCGGTTATAAAATACCGACGCCCGTTATCGAAGCCGCGTGTCGGCAAGTTGCGGGACGGGGTGAATATGTTGACGAACAAGGAATGTCGATAAAGGCATTTTAAGTGTACGGGTGGGGGATACTACGAGCAAAGGGGCCATCCATTAGTCGTTGACAGCCCGACCCGATTTCGCTAAATTCCAACCGTTCCATCCCCTCTTCTTCAATTCAAAGGCGTCCCGTCATGGCCCGTACTCCGCGTCGTGAGGTAATTGATGAATCGGCGGTTGGCGTGTTTCATTGCGTCAATCGCTGTGTCCGGCGGGCGTTCCTTTGTGGACAAGACCCCGTGTCGGGCCAGGATTTTGACCATCGCCGGGCGTGGATTCAGCGGCGGATGGAGTTCCTGGCCGGCGAGTTCGGCGTCGAGGTGCTCGGCTTTGCCGTGATGAGCAACCATCTGCATGTCATCCTGCGCACCCGGCCAGATGTGGTTGCCGAGTGGTCTGACGACGACATCGCCCTGCGATGGTGGAACCTGTTTCCGCTGCGTCGCGAACAAGACGGCTCGCCGGCCGAACCGACCGAGGCCGAACTCGGCATGCTGCTCTGCGACTCCAAGGTGCTGGCCGAACGCCGGCAGCGGTTGTCGAGCCTTTCCTGGTTCATGCGATGCCTGGCTGAGCCGATCGCCCGGCGAGCCAACAAAGAGGACGAATGCACCGGTCGTTTCTGGGAAGGCCGCTACAAATGCCAGCCGCTCCTCGATGAAGCGGCCCTGCTCGCCTGCAGCGTCTACGTCGACCTCAACCCCGTACGAGCCGGCATCGCCGCCACGCCGGAAACGAGCCGTCACACCTCAGGCTACGAGCGGATCGAAGCCAGCAAGACGGCAAGTGACACAACTCGACACCCGGCTACGTCCAGTGAAGAGCAATCACCGCGGCAAGACGACTGGCTCAGCCCGATCGAACTGGACGAGCAGAGCGAACACTCAACCGCCGCACCCGCACGCCGGGCCTCGCACCGCGGGTATCTCTCGCTGGATCTCACGGCGTACTTGAAACTGCTCGACTGGACCGGCCGGCAAATCCGTCGAGGCAAACGCGGCAACATCCCCTCCGATCTGGCGCCGATCCTGGAGCGGCTGCAGATCTCGTCCGACCTCTGGGTGGATACGGTCCAAAACTTCCGCAAGCTGTTCCACCGCGCCGCTGGCGCCCCTGCGACGCTCGCCGCCGAAGCCGCCCGCCGCGGCAAACGCTGGCTGGCCGGGATGCAGAGCAGTCGCGAGTGCTTTGGCACTTAAATTCGGGCGGGCTTTCTGCACCTGGCTGCTCCGTCCTCGCCGTCGCGTTATGGTTTCGGGATGGCAGGCTTCGTGAAGGTCTTGCCCGGGCGCCAGCCGTTTAATGCGGGTCTTCCCATGCGCGTGCGGGAAAAACGCGGCGTCAGGGATCGGTCCGGTTTTGACGGGCTGCCGTTCGCGGTGGAGAGGTCAGCTGGGCCCGGTGTTAGCCGAACTTCGCCATGACACGGTTGTCCCAGCAAGCTGAAAATGGGGAGGAGAAATCGACAGCCGTCTCTTCAAAGCGGATTTCCGGCCCGGAATCGAGACGTCCCCATGAAAAATGGCGGGTTCCTCTCTCGACCGTGGCGCCGGGGGCAGGAAGATTGCTATAATCCGTCGCGTGTCTATTCTTAAAAAATACCCTAACCCGTTTTACATTTTATTGATGGTCGTCGGCACGATCTTCGCGGTCACCGCTTGCGCTTATGGGATGATGTCGGTGCATTACGCCCAGGCGACCGGTCGTTCGGCGGTGGAGGCGGCCGAGTTGCTGGAACGAACGGACGGCTGGATGGCGGTGCTCCATCATCATGGCGTTACCATATTGGTGGGTCAGTTAGTGGTGTTAGGCGTTTTGACGGCGGCCGCCATGGCGACCGACCCGTACTGGCGAGACTAGGCTGCGTGAACCTTGGGTCGCAAAGCAGGGGATCCGGCTGCAGGTCCGTTCGGCATTGCGGAGGCATTGCGGAAAAAATGGGACATCTGGTGAAGTCCACTACGTTTCCATCTCCTTATCATAAAACAAGTCGCAGAACGTCTGCCGGTAGCGGGCCTGTCTCCAGGCGGCCGGTTTTCCGGGCTGCGGTTACTCTTCTTTAGCCGGAACCGATCCAATGAAAGTCAACAACTACCAGGCTGTCGAACAGAAACCGGTGGAAATGGAAGGCTCCCAGGGCTGCCAGGTGCGGTCCTTGCTCAGCTCGGGCGACGGGGCGCCAAATTTCGCTATGCGACAGTTCGAAGTGGAGCCGGGCGGCTATACGCCGCGCCATAGCCACCCCTATGAGCATGAGGTTTTCGTGCTGGAAGGGGAAGGCCTCGTCCTGGAAGGAAGCGTTGAGCATCGGCTGCAGGCGGGCGACGTGGTGCTGGTGACGCCGGACGAAATCCATCAGTTCAAGAACACCGGGCAGACTCCGCTGAAGTTCCTCTGCCTGGTTCCCAATTCTTATAAAGACCTTCCCATTTCGATGGCGCCGGAGTGCGGCGTGGAGTAGCGTATGGCGAAAGCAAAAGCAGGCGGTTCCCGGATCGCCGAATTGCGTGATGAGATCCGCCGCCACGACCAGAAGTATTACGTGGAAGCGGCGCCTGAGATCACGGATCTTGAGTACGACAAACTCATGTCGGAACTGAAGTCGCTGGAGGCCGCCTCGGGCGAGCCGATCCCGGCCGACAGCCCGACGCAGCGGATCGGCGACGAGCCGGTGCCGCATCTGGTCTCGGTCGCGCATCGCCTGCCGATGCTTTCGATCGACAATACCTATTCGCTGGAAGAGCTGCGGCAGTACGGCGCGCGCACGGCCAAACTGCTGAAAGACGAGCCGATCGAATGGGTCGTCGAGTTGAAAATCGACGGCGTGGCCGCTTCCCTGATTTACGAACACGGCGTGCTGACCTGTGCGCTGACCCGCGGCAACGGCAAGGTCGGCGACGACATTACGCACACGGTGCGGACCATTGCCGATGTGCCGCTGCGGCTGATCGCGGCGAATCCGCCGGCCCTGCTGGAGGTTCGCGGCGAAGTCTATATGCTCAACTCCGACCTGACCCGGCTGAACCAGCAACAGGCGGAAAAAGGGCTGGAGCTGTACAAAAATACGCGCAATGTGACGGCCGGCACGGTCCGCCTGCTCGATGCGCGGATTGCGGCCGAGCGGAACTTGCGCATGTTTGTGCACGGATCCGGCTATTCCGAAGGCATTCATGCGGAGTCGCACTCCGACTTTCTCAAAGAGATCGCCGGCTATGGCCTGCCTGCCACGCCTTTGGTTGCAACCTTCGCCAGCTTCGAAGAGGCGGTCGCTCATTGCGAAGAGATCGTCCTCAAACTGGACGGACTCGACTTTGAAGTCGACGGTCTGGTGCTGAAGGTCGATCGGTTTTCGCAGCGGACCAAACTCGGCAACACGGCCAAAAGCCCCCGCTGGATCGTCGCTTACAAGTGGGAAAAGTACGAAGCCGAAACCCGCGTGAACGCCATCAGTCTGCAGGTCGGCAAGACGGGAACGATCACTCCCGTGGCGGAACTGGAGCCGGTCGAGATCGCGCAGACGACCGTCAGTCGCTGCAGCCTGCATAACTTTGACGAGATCGCCCGGCACGACCTGCGCGTGGGCGATACCGTGATTGTCGAAAAAGCCGGCAAGATCATCCCGCACATTGTCCGCGTGGAAAAACACAAGCGGACCGGCCGTCCGCGCAAAGTCGTGGAGCCTACGACCTGCCCCGTCTGCGGCGGCGAAGCGGGCCGCGAAGAAGGCGCCGCTGCGGTCCGCTGCCTGAACGTGGCCGGCTGCCCCAAGCAGCTGCATGGACGGATCAAATACTTCGCCGAACGGAATTCGATGGATATCGAAGGCCTGGGCGAAAAGATCGTCGAACAGCTGATCGAGGCCGGCCTGATCCAGTCCGTCCCCGATCTCTATACGCTGCAGGTCGAAGCGGTTGAGAAACTGGAGCGGATGGGGAAACGCTCGTCCGAAAAGCTGGTCGAAGGCATCCAGGGCAGCAAGGATCGCGGACTGGGCCGACTACTGAACGCCCTTTCGATCCATTTGATTGGACTGAATGTGGGCGTGCTCCTGGCCGACAATTTTGGCAACATGGAAGGGCTGCAGAACGCCACGCTGGAAGATATCAGCGCGATCGACGGCGTCGGCGACAAGATCGCCGAGAGCGTGCACAACTATCTCCACAGCGAAATCGGCCAGGACACCATCGCCCGGCTTAAGGAATACGGCGTGTCGATGCAGGCCGTCAAAAGAAAAACGGCCAGCAACGCGCTCGAGGGGAAAACGGTCGTCGTCACCGGCACGCTGGAGAAGTACTCCCGGAACGAGATCAAGGATCTTATCCAGCAGCACGGCGGCAAGGCTTCCGGCAGCGTTTCTAAAAAGACCGACTATCTGGTCGCCGGCGAAGAAGCAGGCAGCAAGCTCAAAAAAGCGCAAGAGCTTGGAGTCGCGATCCTCAGCGAAGACGATTTTGAAAAGCTGATCGGCGGGTAGCTTGGCCCGGCGCTAATCTGGACGCTTGCTTTTTGTACGCCCTGGTCAGGGAGAGGTCGCCAGCAGGGAAAGTGCGTGCACGCTTTCGTTGCCGTTGTTTACAAAGCAGCAGTCGCGGCCGTTGCTTTTGGCGGCGTACAGGGCCGAGTCGGCTCGCTCCAGGATGCCCTGGAGGGAATCCGCATGCTGGATTTGCGCGATGCCGGCGCTGATGTGGACGTTCTCGCCAATCGCTGGGATCTCGTTCAGAGCGACGCGCTCCCGGATCCTTTCGATCACCAGGCACGCAGGTTCGAGCGCGGTGATCGGCATTAATATGGCGAACTCTTCACCGCCAAAACGCATCACGGAATCGGCCGACCGCAGATTGCTTTGGACGATATCCGCCGTAGCGCGCAACGCGGAATCGCCGCTGGCGTGTCCAAAGGTATCGTTCACTTTTTTGAAGTGATCGATATCCAGCATTGCCAGGCAGAAGGAGATCTGATGGCGTTCCCAATCCTTCAAACGGCGCGAAATTTCCGTATCAAACAATCGGCGATTGCCGACGCCCGTCAATGAATCGACCAGCGACATGGTCAGCGCTTGCTGCAGCTTTCGCTGCCGGGCGATCGAATGGCGGATCACGCGCTGGAGGAGGCCGCTCATCAGATGTGACTTGGAAAGGTACTCCTGGGCGCCGCTATGAATCGCCTGAAGGGCTGTTTCCTCCTCTTCATGTCCCGTGAACACCACGATCGGCGTTTCGGGCGAAGAAGCGTGCAGGCAATGCACCGCATCCAGTCCCTGGCTGTCGGGCAGTCCCAGGTCCAGCAGAATCACATGGAACTCGTTCTCATGCACTAAACGCAAGGCGGCGGCCAGCGTCGACGCCGTGGAAAAAACGAAGTTGCACTCACTGGACCGCAGCAGCAAACGTTCCACCAGCGCAGCATCTGCTTCGTCGTCTTCGACAAGGAGAATGCTTACCAGGTTGGAATCGAGGTCAAAGGCTGAAGCCATGGAACAACGCGCTCCCCGGGGGCGGCTGGCAGAAAACTAAGAAGTTGGCTGTTCTCTAGCTTAGCTTACGCCGGAACGCGTGGTCGACTTCAAGGCTTACCGAATTACGCTTTTGTCGCGACAATCCGGTGGAAATGCAGCTGCACTTCGCGATCAACGACGCGGCGGACCCCCTCGACCAGGCAGCGAGGTTCGTTATCTTCCTGGCCGCGGCGAATGATGTCCTCTAGTTTTGCGCCAGGCTGTACGGTGAAGGTTGTCTGGTTGATGATCTGGTTCCCTGCATCGAGTTCCGGCACGATAAAATGGCAGGTCGCCCCAAAAGTCAGCATCCGGCTGGCAAAGGCGTCCTGGTAGGGACGAAAGCCCGGAAAACCGGGCAACAGGCCGTGGTGCAGGTTAATAATGCGGCCGCCTGCATACTTCCAGCAACTGGCGGCGGGCAGCACCCGCATGTAACGGGCCAGCACAATGTAGTCGACGTTGTAGTCGTCGCAGACCTGCATCATGCGGTCATCGTCGGCCCGGCCTTCCCCCCGTCCGATGTACTCCCAGGGAACGCCGAACTGCTCGGCCAGCCCGCGGCACGTTTGCCGGTTGCCGATCATGACCGCAGCCTCCGCCTTGAGGACCCCATCGCGGATGGCACGCAGCAAGGCAACGGGAGTTTCCGTGCGGTAGGTGGCGCAAATTGCGATTCGCGGCCGCGGACGTTCGTCGGGCGACCAGACGCGGACGGAGAGATTTTTAAGACGTCCAATCTCTAGCATCGCCTTGCGCAGTAAAGGCAGCTGTTCCGGATCGACTTCGATCCGCAGCAACATGGCGAACAGCGCTTCTTCGTCGTGATCGTACATCTGGATCTCGGCGATATTGGCGCCCTGGCCGGTCACATAGTGAATAATGGGGTCGGCCAGACCGACATTGTCGGGACCAACCGCCGTGACCACTACCTGCATCGTTTGCTCCTCTGCTGCGACAGGTTAATCCGTTTGATCGGGGGAATCCGCCGAACCGCCCGAACCGCTATCGCCCTGTTTGTCGGGCCGGTCGGCGTTCGGCTGCTCGGAGATCTGGACATTTGCCGGCTCGACCCGTTTGTCAAAGAATTCCACCAGCACCAGGCGGGCCGGCTCGTTCAACTGCAGGGTCGTGCCGGAGGACAGCTCCTGCAGCAGGCCATGCTCCAGGTCGAACGCCAGGAACACCCGCTCCGTCTCGTTGCGGAATACCAGGACATACGCCCATTCGCCAGCGGCCGGCGCGGCGGAAAAATCGTAGTTGTAATCTTCGTTCAACAGGTTTCGGGCATGCAGCCAGCCCGAGCCGCCGATAATGTCCCGCTTTTCCAGTACGTTCCGTGACTGGCCGTCAATTGTCGCCTGGGCCGACTCGATCACTTCCACTGGGCTGGCGAAGTCGGGCGGGGGTAAGGAAGCTCCGGCCGGGGCGATCAGCCAGAGTTCCGCCTGGGGGGCGTTCTGGATCAGACGCACCGTCGGAAAGCCCCAGCGGCGGCCGAGCTCGTCGTTCTTGTTGTACTGGAACCACCAGGCGAGAGCCGCCATTCCGATCGCCGTGCCAAAAATGACCAGGATGGCGAGTTTCCCGCTCCAGGAATTGGAGGCTTCGTTGATGTCGGGTTCAGCAGGTTTCATGGCAGAAGTCGCAGGGGAATCGAGTCTCCACGTATTTTCCATACTTTCACCGCCAAGTATACTGGCCGCCAGAAGTGGAAGGGGGGCGCCCAGGGGCGATCTCTCCCGTTTTTGCCATGTCCTTTCCGCCCCGGCCGTCGTAGCGATTGCCTGAGCCTCGGTTGATGCCGCAGCCAGCAAGAGGGGCTCAAGCCTTGTCCTGACGCTGGTTTTTTGCGGGTGTTGCCTGCCCACAAACCGTGCGGCGAACGCCTTTCCTGGCGGCCGACAGTTTTGATATTCGCCCTTATTACCTGCTGTAAACGTTGAGCCGGAGAACCTCCCGATGCCTGATAAATTCGACCCTTATCGTGAAGCCCTGGTGATGGAAACGGCGACCGACTGGCCGGAAGGTTATGCGGATTTGCCGCTGGCGGAACGGACTAAAGTGGAATCGGCCCTGCACGCCCATCCCGACCAGTGCGGCGATCTGGAGTACGTCCGTACGCATACGGGCTTTTGTCGGAAGATTTCGCCCACCGCCGAAGAAATCGAAGCGCATCGCTAACCGCCCTGCCGCACGTCGGCCCGCACGCCGCGATCCGGCGCCTGGTCTGGCGATTCTCTTTTTAGCGATCCATTGCCCGGCGATGCACTGCGCAGCCCGCCCCGGCGGCAGGTTCGTTTCCTAACGCAAGAAAATCAGTCATGGAAAAGATCGAGACCCTTCGCTGGCTTGGCGACGCCGACGGCCGTTTGGCGCTGATCGACCAGACGCTGCTTCCGGTCGCCTTTGAAGAGATTGAACTGACCACGGTCGAGCAGGTCTGGGAAGCAATCAAAAAGCTGCGCGTCCGCGGCGCCCCGGCGATCGGCATTGCGGCCGCTTATGGGGTATGCGTCGGTCTGCAGACGGCGCCTGCCGAAGAGGAGGCGTTTTTTGTTCGCTTTCGCGAAGTGGTCGATTACCTGGCCGGCAGCCGACCGACCGCCGTCAATCTGTTCTGGGCCCTCGATCGCATGACGGCCGCAGCTGAGAAGCAGCGCGGCGCCCCGCTCGACGCCATTCGCGCCGCCCTGCTCCAGGAAGCACAGCAGATCCACGAAGAGGATCGGGCCATGTGCCACGCCATCGGACGTTATGGCGCCGACCTGCTGACCGACGGACAAGGGGTCCTCACCCACTGCAATGCGGGCGGCCTGGCGACGGCCGAATACGGCACGGCCCTGTCGGTCTTTTTTACGGCCCAGGATCTGGGCAAGCAGTTGTCGATTTACGTGGACGAAACCCGGCCCTTGCTGCAGGGCGCCCGACTGACCGCCTGGGAGCTGACGCGACGGGGGATCGACGCCACGTTGATTTGCGATTCAATGGCGGCCCAGGTAATGCGTGAAGGGAAGGTCCAGGCCGTGATCACCGGGGCGGATCGGATCGCAGCCAATGGTGATTCGGCCAACAAAATCGGCACCTATTCGATTGCCGTGCTGGCCCAGGCTCATGGCATTCCGTTCTATATCGCGGCGCCCACCACGACCTTCGACTTGGCGATTGAATCGGGGGCGGAGATCCCGATCGAGCAGCGGGCGTCAGAAGAGATCACCCATGGCTTCGGACGCCAGACCGCGCCCGACGGCGTGAAGGTTTACAACCCAGCGTTCGATGTGACCCCGGCCGAATACATCCGCGGCATCATCACGGAACGCGGCGTCATCCAGCCCGTCACGCGAGAAGGCATTGCCCAACTGTTCGCCAGCACGTAGCCGAAGTCGCCAGACTTGGGAGGAAGCGTTCTGGACGATCGAAGCGCCGGCCAATCTCTGGCGAGTCCGGCTACGGGGGACCGAACGGACCAACGAGTAACGTTCCCACCCACAATCGAGACGCACAGTAAGGGCAACGCCGCCGGGCAGGAACTGCTTGACCCGTCCGCCTGGGCAGGGTCCAATAGCAGTCGACTGGCAGCTTTTTACGACTCGCTCATTCTTTTCCAGGGCAAAACTCCATGTTTAGAAAATCTTGCTGGATGGTGATGGTGGCCACGTTTCTGACGTTACCCTGCCTGCAGGCCGCAGCGCAGGACGGCACCAGCAAGGTCCTGCCGCAGGATCCGTCGCAGTGGATCAACTCCAACCCGATCTCGGCGGATACGCTCCAGGGGAAAGCGGCCCTGCTCTGGTATTTTGAAGAAGACTGCCCCCGCTGCCGGGCCAAATGGCCGGCCCTGATTGCCCTGTCCAAGAGCTTCGTCGGCAAGCCGATTGTGTTTATCGCGGTCAACTCGGGCAATTCGCGACAGGCGGTCGAACAGTACGCCCGCAGCGTCCGCCTGCCCTGGCCGATCATTGTCGATCCGACGCGCCAGTTTGAAAAAGCGAGCAACCTGACGGAGATCAGCCTGCAGAACATCCACCAGGTGAAGCTGATCATGCCCGACGGACGGATGCGCAACGGCGACTGGAACGATCTCAAAGCCAGCGCCGATTCGGCCCTGAGCGGGGCCAAATGGAACGTCGATCCGTCGGAAATTTCGCCCGGCCTGATGCCGGCGTGGCAGTCGATCGAGTTCGGCGACTTCGCCGGCGGTTCCTCCCTGGTCGCCAGGAATCTGAAATCCCGCGATGAAGCAGCCCAGGCGTCCGCCGCCAAACTCCAGGCGTATGTCGATTCGCGGATGCAGCAGATGCTGGCTGCCGGCAACGGCGCCAGCGACAACTGGTCCAAATACAAAACTTACCTGCAGATCAGCGAGCAGTTCGACGGCTACGACCTGCCGGAAGAAGTCACCAGCGGGCTGGCCCAGCTGGCCGACGATCCCGCGGTGAAGGACCAGCTTGCCGCCTACAAGCAGCTGTTGCCGATTAAAAAGTCGCTCCAGTCCAGCAACCGCAGCGTGCTGTTCGGAGCCGTCAAACGCCTCAAGACTCTGGTCGAATCGTCCCCCGGCACCGACGCCGCGCTGGAAGCCCAGAACCTGCTGCAGCAACTGGGTCAGTAACGGATCATCGTCTTTCGCACGGAGCGAGAGAATTTGAACTGACGGAAATCGAGGGTCAGTCGTCTTTTGCTCCGCAAAAGAACGCGTACTTTCGCGGAGCGAAAGTCGACTGTCCGGCGTCTGCTCTTGCTCAAAACGACGATTCCGAATCCGTCGGTTATTCTTCTCATATCCCGAGCGAGAGCCGACTCTCTGCGTTTACGGTTGCTCCGGCCCGGCGGTATACAACTGCCGGACGGGAAAACGCGTCACTTGCGTGAGGGCCAACCCGTTGGTCGCGCGACGGTCGCCCGCGCAATGGGCCAGCACCACCGCGCCGTCGACAATGTCCATCGCGGTGTAGCAGTACCATCCGTGCGGGTTGTCTTCGAGGGTCAGCGGGCTGCTCCAGCTCTTCCCTTCATCGGTTGAAATGGCCGCTCGCAGCGGCGTGCGTTTGTCTTTCAGCTCGGCTGCGATTCCGCGATGGTCGTTCCAGACCAGTAACCAGTGGCCGGTCGTCGGGATGGGCTCGATCGTCGCCGGCGACAGGGGGGAGAGCAGCTTCGACGGCTGCAGCTGGCTCCAGTGGACGCCGCTGTCGGTCGAGGTCGCTATGTACTGGCTGCCGGCGTCGGTGCGGCACCAGAGCAGCAGGTCGTTATTCTTCAGGGCGATCACGCCCGGTTCCTGGGTGCGGACCTGTTTGCCGTCGACATCGTCGGGCGCCGGGGCCGTTTCTCCCCGGCGCCAGGACTTGCCGTTATCGTCGGAGTAGTAACAGAGGATCCGCCCGAACGACGTCCACCCCTTCCAGCCCAGGCCGTTGTGCTGGGCCAGCGGCAAGATCAGGCGACCGCTTTTCAGCTGCACGGCCCGGTCGTTGTTCAGTACATAACTGCCGAGTTGTTTCGCCGGGATCACCTCGATCGGTTCGCTCCAGGTCTGGGCTTCATCGTCGCTGGTGCGCATCACGGGCCGGCAATCCTCGGGCGAGTTTTTGCGCAGATAGAACAGCGCGATGCGACCGTCGGCCAGTCGCAGCAGCGAGACCGACATAATGTTCTGGCCGCCTTCGTTCGGCAGGATCAGCTGATCTTCGGCGGTCCAGCTTTGGCCGGCGTCGTTGGAAATTCGTCCTGCCAGGTGGGCCGTGGCGTGGTCGCCGGCGCCGCCGGTAAAGTGTGTATAGATGAGCAGCAGACGGCCGTCTTTCAGGCGAATCATGTCGCTTTCGCTGTTACGCGGATTGCCGGGCCCTGGCGGCAGAAGCGTAATCCGCTGCACGCCGTCGCGCACCTTGCCGGTAACGGTCGTCTGGCCAAATGCGACTGACGCGGCGGTAAGGGCCAGGGCGGCCAGCACGAACATCGTCAGGAAAGGACGTGGGGCATACATGAGGATTCTCACGGAGGATGCTTTTCTTGACACGGTTACTGATGACAGTAGCAGACACCATTCGCTCTTACGGAGCCAACGGGAAGGTGACGATTTGATTCAACCGGCGGAACAGCTCCCGTCGGGGACGATCGGCGCCCAGCACTTCCACCCGGGCGGACGCGTCGGCCTGAGCGGCAGGCAGCAGCGCCTGCCAGTCGGCAGTCGCCAGCGGCTGGCGGGCCGCATCAAGCGGGTGAAACAGCGTGATCCGCCGCGGCTGGGCGATCTCCACCAGATCGGCCAGATCCAGCCGCCGGGCCAGGTTCGGCAGCACAGTCCAGTGGGCCGTTTCCGCGCCCAGCTCTTCCGTTTCCAGATCCACCTCGGGGCCGACCGCATAGCTGACCTGCGAGCGATCCAGCAGCAGGTGCGCGTTTTCCGGCAGCAGCGGCGCCGCCGCCAGGAGAAGCGGCCCGTCGTACCCGTGGCCCAACAGTGTCAGGTTGTGTCCCTCATCGACCAGATCCAGGTCGTCGACCACAGCCAGCGTCACCAGCAGATCGCGGACCCGTTCCGCCAGCAGCGACTTGCCCGACGACAGCAATGCAGTGGCGATCTGTCCCGTTTCATGCGGGTTCAGCGACTTGCCGGTGTACGTCAATTCGACCACCGTGGCGTGGGTGCGGATGCGATCATTCCAGTAGTACTTCTCCAGGCGATCCGCTTCCCCGTCGCCATGCAAACGGACGACCAGCTGCTTCCGGGCGGCCGCCGTCATCGTGGGATCGAGCGGCGTGGTGACCAGCACGGAAACCTTGCCGCCCAGGCCGGACGTCCAATGGATCCGTTCCTGCTGCGAGAAATGGCTGCGGTCGGGACCCAGCGACTCCTGCTGTACGTTCTGCGGGGACGCAACCGGCTGCGACCAGCGCTGGCGAATCATGTCGGTCAAAAAGTCCTGCCGGGAGGATGCGGCCGGGCCGTCCTGTCGCTGCTTCTCTTTCGTCAGGAACGAGGTGATCCGCTGGCGATGCAGATCGGCCAGGGTGAGCGAGTCCGCCGGCATGTCGCCTTCGGGATAGCACTGCAGTTCGCGATACGAACGAAAGGCGTCGGCGGAAGGAATCTCTTTCAGCGGCGGCATCTCAAAGGCCTGGCGGAAAAACCGGATCTGCTCGGCCACCATGTCATCATGCCAGGAGTGGGGCGCGTCGAACTCGGCCAGCCGCATGCGATCTTCCTTTTTCCCAAGGGCGTATAGCCTGCGGGCGTCGCGTACCGAGGCCCGCGCGCCCTGGATCGGAAAGATGTAGTCCTGCACGCCATTCACGACCAGGATTGACCGCGGGTAAGCCATCGCCAGAAAGGTGCTATGGTCGCCGACGGTGAGCAGATCGGTCAGCAGTTCGCAAATGCACATATCCGTATCGGCCAGATCCGCCCGGAGCGACGTCGCCGCACAGGTGGGCGAGGCCGCGGCCAAACGCGTGTCGACGGCGGCGCAGAACAGCGTCTGGCTGCCCCCGCCGGAAGTGCCCGTCATGCCGATGCGATTGTCATCGACATCGGCCCGGCTGGCGAGGTAGTCAATGCAGCGGACGTTGTCGAAGAGTTCCAGCGCCATCAGCGAAGCGCCGGTCAGAAACAGATGCCCGCCGCGCGTTTCGTGTCCTGTGCTGCGGCGTTCCTGTTTGCCCCATCCGTCTTTGGCCAGCACGATGAATCCGGCCTTCACAAATCGCTGGTACGCCTTTTGATAAATGGGCCGATCGCGCCCGCTGTGCCCATGCGGAACCAGCAGGGCCGGTTTTTGCGCCGGGCCGCCCGTCGGTCGGTACAGGGTGCAGGGGATCGGCACGCCAGGCGCCGATTGGATAATCAGTTTTTCGATCTCGTAGCCGTCGCACATAATCCGGCCGACCTGCAGCACGGGCGGCGTCTGGCGTGGTTTGTCCAGATCCAGGTCCAGCAGTTCCAGGAACTTCGCCCTGGCGTCGATCATCTGATGGATGAGATCGGCTTCGGTTTGCAGTGCGAACAGCTTTGCATCGTGGGCTTCGCACAGCCGATTGATATGATCCTGCACGCCCTGGAAGACAGGGTTGTCACGGACGGGAATCTCGGCCCGATCCGCTTGCCCCCAGGCGAATCCTCCCGATACACAGATCACGGCCGCCGTAAGGCTTCCCACCCAACGCATATTCGACTCCCATGCAGAGCTTGTTGAATCTCCCCGGCGGCGCCAGGGACGGACCAAGTATAACTGCAGCCGGCGCCAAAATTCGACACTTGCGGGCCGACGTCTGCTAAATTACTCCGATGAGAAAAACGAACGGCGAAGTGCTTTCATGCAGCAATCGCACGACGAAGCACTTCCCGCTGCGACCTGCCCTGTGACATTACTATGTCACACTCATTTATCCACAATTGACGGAGACAACCATGAAGCGATTGATTCCTGGCAGCCTGTTGCTGGCTTGTATTCTGCTGGCGGGGGCCGCCCGGGCCGACGTGCAGCTGCCTAAAGTGTTCAGCGACTCGATGGTGCTGCAGCGGAACCAGCCGGTGGCGATCTGGGGCGAGGCAGCGCCCGGTGAACAGGTGACCGTCAAGTTCCGCGACCAGTCCAAAACGGCGGTTGCCGACCAGGACGGGAAGTGGTCGCTGAAACTCGATCCGTTGAAGGTGGGCGAACCGTCCGCCCTGACGGTCTCGGGCGCCAATGAGATCGCCCTGAAGGACGTCCTGGTTGGCGAAGTGTGGATAGGCTCCGGTCAGTCGAATATGGCGGGCATAGTTAACGGCTATGTGAAGGGGGACGAAGTCCTCGCCAAACTGGCGGAAGGGACGTACCCTCAGCTGCGCATGTATCGGGGCGGCGCCTGGCGATCGGCCGAGCCTGCCGTGAACCTCAGCTTCTCGGCCATCATGTTCGCCTTTGGGCAAAGCCTGCAGGCGGACCTTGACGTACCGGTCGGCCTGATCGTGGGCGCGGTTGGCGGCACGCCGTCGGGTCGCTGGCTCACGCCGGAGATGCTGGCCAGCGACAAGCCTGCCCAGAAAGCCCTGGAGCGGGCGGCCGCCAGCGATGACTATGAGAAACGCGTGGCGCAGCACCAGGTTCAGCTGAAGGCCTGGAAGGAGCAAGTCGCCGCCGCCGAGAAAGCCGGCACGCGCGCCCCGCGACAGCCCCGGGATCCGGTTAAAACGGGCGAGTGCACCAGCGGGCAAATCGGTGATTTATATAACGCCCACATTCAACACGTGCAGTGTTATACGATCGCTGGCGTGCTGTGGGACCAGGGCGAATCGGGCACCGCGATCCAGGGGCTCGACCAGTTCTACACCATGGGAGCCCTCATTGGCGGCTGGCGTCAGGTCTGGGGCCAGGGCGACTTCCCCTTCCTGTACATCCAGAAGCCCAGCGGCGGCGGCTGCGCCTGGGATATGTCAGATCCTGTCACTCGTATGGCGGGCGACTTTACCGCCGAACCGCAAGCGGCGCCGCCCACCTACGCCGGGGTTTCTCGCGAGTTGCACATCCGGATCATGCAGCATCCGAATACGGCCATGGTGCAGGCGCGCGACCTGGGTTCCGGTATCCATCCGCTCAACAAGTCCGGCTACGGCCAGCGCGCGGCCCGTGTCGCCCGGGGCTTTGTGTATGAAGAGCCGGTCGAAATTTACGGCCCGCTGTACAAGTCCCACACCGTTGACGGCGGCCAGATGAAGATCACGTTCACTCATACCGGCAAAGGCCTCGCCCAGAAACATGGCGACAAGCTGCAGGGCTTTCAGATCGCCGGGGAAGACAAGGTCTTCCACTGGGGCGACGCACGGATCGAAGGGAACCAGGTGATCGTTTCCAGCGACGCGGTCGAGTCGCCGCAGGCTGTGCGTTACGCGTGGGCCCAGAATGCTCCGTGGGCCAATCTGTTCAACCAGGACGGGCTGCCGGCGATCGCGTTCCGCACCGACAGCTGGTAGTCAATGCTGGACGAACGCTGCACGCTTTCCGCTGGGAAGCGTGAGGGCGAGTCGGAAAATCATAACGGCCTGCAGGGTTCGCCTGGGGGGCCGTTTTTTCGTCAGCGCTGGAGGGAGACGGCGGCCGTAAACAGTCCGTCGAAGAAGCGATCGGATTCGCTAAGCGGCGTCGTCCAGCCGGCTCGCAAGGTCACGCCGCTGGCCAGTTTGCCGTGTAATCCCACCGTGAAATTCGTCATGCTGGAACTGCCCAGCGTGTTGGAAAGCAGCAGGCTCGAGGGGCCATTGGAAAGCTGCACCACATCGGAATCCTGCAAGGCGGCGATGTGCTGGAACTCCGTAATGAGGGCCAGGTCGCGCAGGTGCGAAGCATACGCATCACGGACCAGCCAGGCGCCAATCGACAGGTCGCCCTGCAGCAGGTTCTGTTCGTTGTAATGGGCCGTCTGGTTGTTGAACCGCACCACGTTCCCGCTACAGGCTAAGTCGCCCTGCAGAAACGCACTGGCGAACCAGTTCCCTTCGCCGCCGGCGGTCACCGCCAGAAAAGGAAGCAGGTGCACGGCGTTGTTCTCCAGCAGGAAGGTCTCTCCGCCGGCCTGAGCAATCACGCTGCCAGCCGTTGGCGAACTGACGCCAAAGCCGGTCGAAAGCGACAGGCTGGGATCGTCGAACAGAATCCCCTTGATGATCGTGGTTAGATTCCCGACCGAATCGCTGCCCACGGCAATGCCGGGGCCCGCCAGGCTCTGACCGTCGGAAAACGGCAGCCTTAATTCGATCGACATGGCGCCGTCGGCGAACGACCGTTCCACCCCCAGCCAGTAGCGATCCACGTTGCCAAACTGCACGCCGCCGGGACCGCCGACAAAGCTGCCATTGGCGAAGTTCTGGGAGACAAAGTAAAACCGATCGTCGGTCATCGCCTTGTTATGCTGCGAGATACCGACTCGCTGGCTCAGGCCGCCGGGTGCAACATCCAAGGCGAACGTGTCATTGATCACTGCACGACTGGAGGTAAACGTCCCGCCGCCAAACACCTCGGGTAACGTGGCGAAATGGGGCCGGCTGCCAAGCGCATTCCAGAAAGACGTTTTCCACGCTCCCAGGGAAGCGGGCGGGCCGTTCTGCAGCGGATCCTGGTACGTCGGGTCGACGCCATCGGGAATTGGGGACGCCCCTTTATCGGTAGGACGCAGGTTGGCCGCATTGAACGATTCGCTGTCGGATTCGTAAAGACTATCGCCATCGGGCTCCGCGATGTCGGGCGAGGTCAAGCTCGATTCGTCCGGCCGGGCGTTGGAGAAGCCTTCCTCGGGACCGTACTCGCTGTACGAAGATTCGCCAGGCAGACCGGCGGTCCGCACGCTGCTCGACGCCGAAGCGGAGCCTTGGGTGCGATAGGGATTGGGAATATCCTGCCAGTCGCGATTGGGCGCGGAGTTGACGTTTCCTGGCGAGTCGCCCAGGCTGTGCTGCGCGGCCGGACTGGCGGACGAACTTGCCGGCTGGGCGGGAAAGGACTGACGCGGCGCCGGAGTCGGTGTCGCCAGCCGGGTATCCGGCAGCGCAAGTTTTTTCGGGTCGAACCCCGGGCGCAGATTGGCATTGCCATCGGCCGCGGTGAGTACGGAAGCCAGACAAATCCAAACGACAAAGCTGTTTTGTGCGAAGAAGAGAAAGGTTCGGATCATAATGGTTCCACGCCTGGTAACCTCACGCCGCAGCGCAGCAGGCCCTCCGTCAGTTGGGGCAGTGAACGCCGGTTCCCCAGCATCGTCCCTGCCAGCAAGGCCAGCAGCGCTCGGCGCCAGGCGGGGGATTAAACGAGAAACGGCGCCCTGCAGTCAAGGGCAATCCGTTCATCCCGAGAGGGGAATACTACAGCCCCGACTTCCTCTCGACGTCTGATCATCAAGGCAGGGTGCAAGCCGTCGATGGTTGCCCTTGCATCCGTTCGGGGGTCTTACGAGCCAACTTCCAGGCTATCCAGTGCCTGGCGAATGACCTGTGCGCTGGCGTTTAACAAGCGCGATTCCCCTTCGCTGAGCGGCAAGGGGAACGTTTCGATCACGCCCTGGCCGCCAACCAGTCGGGGCAGGGAAAGCGTGACATCGTGCACGCCCTGTACTTCTGCCGTCGGTGCGCAGACCGTCAGAATGGAACGCTGGTCGTGCAGAATCACATTCACCAGACGGGCCAGGGCGCTGCCAATGCCATAGTATGTGGCCCCTTTCCCCTGGATGATCGAGTAGGCCGCCCGGCGCACCCGGGGATCGATCTGTTGTCGCAATTTATCCGGGTCTGCGATTCCTCGTAACGTTTCGAACGAACGAAGAGGCATGCCGCCGATGGTCGCCAGCGACCAGGTGAGCACCTCGGAATCGCCGTGCTCTCCGATCACATACGCATGAACGTGACGCGAATCGACACCGCAGTAATCGGCGATCAGGCTGCGGAAACGGGCCGTATCCAGCATCGTCCCCGATCCCAGAATGCGAGTCGCGGGAACGCCGCACTCGCCAGCAATCTGGGCGGCAAGATGCGTCATCACATCCACGGGATTGGTTGCCACCACCAGCACTGCTTCGGGCGCGTACTGGAGTACGGCCGGAATGACCTCACGGAAGACTGATGCGTTCCGCTGCAGAAGCTGCAATCGGGTTTCGTCAGGCTTCTGGTTGACGCCGGCGCACACGATCACCACGCGACTCCCGACCAGGTCCTGGTAGCCGCCTGCTTTGACTTCGAGCGGATGCGTAAAAGGCACCGCGTGGCGGATGTCATCCGCCTCGGCTACCGCTCGGTCCGCGTTCTTGTCCACCAGCATCAACTCGCGACCGACGCCCTGCATGACCATCGCATAGCCTGCGGTGGCTCCCACAAATCCGCTGCCGACAATTCCAACTTTCACTTTACCTTCCTCCGTGTTATTCGTTTCGCCAGGAGCATGAAGCAGTCGCCGCGGTTCCGCAAGGCTGTACGGCAGGGGGTCGATGGCGACTGGATCCGTCTTCAAATGTGGGCAGAACGTCCTTCGGTTTTACGCCGGCGCCGATCGACCGGTGAGATGGAGCTGCGAAGGGGCCAACCAGACTTCGGATCCGACGCCAGTCCGTCAGTCTTGTTCCCCACGAGCCGTTGTCTGCGATGAATCAATGCCCCGGGCTTTACCCGGCAATGCTTGTGCAAAAACGGGGTGATGGCCAACATCGCAGCCGAGAGCCATGCCGTCAACGACGATAGGTCGAGAGCCTTTTTGCGGGATCGTCATCTTGCTGTTCGTATCACGTTTGACAAAACCAGGGCAGGTTACTCTTCCTCGTCGGGAGTCTGAGCCAGCGTCAGCAGGGCTCGGGCGCCGATGCCGTAGAAGCCGTATTCGACGTCGTGGGATTCGTCGAGGGCGGCGGCGCGGAAGCCGCCGTTGGGGAGGGCCATCGCGTCCACGTATTTGGCCACTTCGGGCAGTTCCACTTCGTCCAGACCGCCCAGGTCGTGGAGGGTGGCGATCACGGTGAAGGTGCTGAGCAGATCGGCGAACGGGATGCGGGAGTTGGCGCGGAAGCCGCCTTCGTCGGTCTGCATGTCGCATAGAAAGTCGAGCGTGTCCTCGCGGATGTCTTCGTCGATCCGGTCCAGCATGCGAAGCACGCCGATGGCGGCGGCCGTGGGATTGGCGCCGGCCCGTTTGCCGACGCGGATCTCAAGAAAGCCGCCGTCGGGGCGACGTCGCTGGCGGATGAAGTCGACGATCGCTTCCGGATTGGGCGTGGGGCGTTCGATCAGCTCGCGGCAGAGCAGCACCAGGAACGTATGGTAGGTGCTGCTGACGCTGCCTTCATTTCCCTTGGCGTAGCCGCCGTCTTCCCGCCGCAGAGTTTCCAGAAAGTCGGAGATGGACGTTCGCCAGTCATGCTGCAGATCGGCGAAAACGTCGATCCCGCCGGCCGCTTCGACCAGGGCGGCGCCGTAAATCAGGGAGAGCAGATCGATCACCGATTCGCGTCCGGTGAGTTTGCCTCGCAAAAACGCGGCGCAGCGCTCGGCCGTTTCGCCGTACAGTTCGCCCAGGATGGCCAGCGCCCTGAGACCAAAGCCGGTGTAATACAGATCGCTGCCGCCTTCGCGACCGGCGAACCCGCCGTCGGGCTGCTGGAGCGACAGGAAGTAATCGATGTGGCTGCTGCGGACGTCGTCGGGCAGTAAACCTGCACCGGCGGCCAGGCGGACGGTCAGTTCTTCAAGGTAAGCGGGCATGCCGTTAGTATAGTCAACCGAAACGCAAGGGAAACGGCGCCAGCGTTAGCTTTGCTGGCAGACGGGCATGGAGGGATTCGCCCTACAACCGGGAGGACCAGGATCTTCGCCAATATCGTTAAAATCCTCATGCGAGGATCGAGCGGCAGTCGATAAGCAGGATAACGCCATTAACGAATAGCGCCCCCTTATCTTGTGGTCGAGGACGAATCTCCATGCTCGTCATTATTAGCGATTTGCACTTAACCGACGGCACCAGCGGAGCCACGTTGCACCCCGGCGCGTTTCACATTTTCGCCGAGCGACTTCACGATATGGCGCAGCGGGCTTCCTGGCGGTCCGACGGTCGGTATCGACCCGTCGAACGGATCGACCTGGTGCTGCTGGGCGACGTACTCGACATCACCCGATCCAACCATTGGCTGACGCGGAACACGCGTCCCTGGCAGGACGCACAGTCAAAAGCGGTCGTCGACACCGTCGCGACCATCACCGACGATATCCTGTGGCAGAACAGCGACGGCCTGAAAGTGCTCCGCTCGCTGGCCGCCGAAGGCGCCGTGAGTGTTGCTCCGACCACGCAGAACGGCGAGCCGGCCTATAACGCCCAGCCGCAGCCGGTGCCGATCCGCACCCACTATATGGTGGGCAACCACGACTGGCAGCTGCATCTGCGGGGCGAGAACTACGACATGCTGCGGCAGAAGGTGGCCCATCACCTGGGTCTGGCCAATCGCCACAACGCCCCGTTCCCGCACGATCCGTTTGAATCGGAAGAGCTGCTGGAAGCGCTCCGCCGGCATCGCGTGTTCGCCCGGCATGGCGATATCTTTGATCCGATCAACTTCACCGAAGATCGCGACGCCAGCAGCCTGGGCGACGGCATTGTGATCGAACTGGTCAATCGCTTCGTGCTGGAAGTCGAGCAGACCATGGGCGAAGATCTGCCTGACAGCCTGGTCGCCGGCCTGCAGGAAATTGATAGCGTCCGTCCGCTGCTGCTGATTCCGGTCTGGCTGGAAGGGATGCTCTCGCGCAGCTGCCCCATGCCGGGCGTTCGCAAGCATGTGAAGAAAATCTGGGATCGCCTGGTCGACGAATTCCTGGAACTGGAAATGGTCCGTGACCGCGACACCTGGAGCCCGTTCGACGTGGTCGACGGTCTGCAGCTGGCGCTCAAGTTCAGCAAACGCTTGTCGATCGGCTGGGCCGGCAAAACGACCGCCTGGATGCACAGCCTTCGCGGCGCCAAGAGCGAATCGTATTACGAGCATGCCTTGTCGGAACAGGACTTCCGCAATCGGCGGGCCCGGCATATTGTGTATGGTCATACCCATAACCCGGAAACGATCGCGCTCGATGCGAGCTATGCCGACGGCTATGTGCTGAACCAGAGTTACTTTAACAGCGGCACCTGGCGTCGGATCCATCGTCCGGCTGCGTTTGCCCCCGGCGATCACGAGTTTGTGCCGTCGGACGCCATGACCTACATTGCGTTCTTCCAGGGAGACGAACGGGGCGGTCGCCCTTACGAAACCTGGTCGGGAGCGCTCGGGGTCAGCACGGTCATGCCGCAGCGACCGATGGCGGCCCGCCAGGGCGTTTCCGTCCCGCAGTCGGCAGTCGCCCATGCCAGCACGCAACCACTTCCGCCCTCAGGTCCTCCGCTCCAGCGCCCCCACTTTAGCACCGCGCCTGGTTCGTATCAGCGAAACCCCGCCCGAGGCTAATTCAGACACGTATCAGCAGCGGATGCAGGCGGTAGGCGACGCTTACCGCCGGGCAGGCGTCGCTGCGATCTATCTGATCCATGGCACCTTTGTGGGCCATGATGCGTGGGGCGTGATCCGGCGGGTCAG
The DNA here is from genome assembly GCF_007751035.1 of Lignipirellula cremea. Taxonomy (NCBI): domain Bacteria; kingdom Pseudomonadati; phylum Planctomycetota; class Planctomycetia; order Pirellulales; family Pirellulaceae; genus Lignipirellula; species Lignipirellula cremea. The sequence goes on from NZ_CP036433.1 coordinate 3,520,321, forward strand.
TCTGGTTTCGCCCGCCTGGAGCGAATCGCTGCGGCGGTTCGCCAAAGGGGCGATCGACCGGGTGATCCGCGACAGCGGCAACTATACCGAAGCCTACGCCCAGGCGCTGGAAGACAGTATCAATCGGCCGGGCGAGCGCCATCTGCCGGTAAGGTTGTTCCACTGGTCGAGCGAGAACCACCATCTGGGACGGGCCGACGGCGCGGTCCGTTTGCTGCACGAACTGGCGAGCGCCCATCCCCAGGGCGGACGGCTGCTGTTCTGGTCGCACAGCCACGGCGGCAATCTTCTGGCCCTGGTGACCAACCTGCTGGCCGCCGAAGCAAACTCGCTGCGTCGCTTCTTCTGGGCCAGCCGTTCGCATTACCGCTGGCCCTTGCTGGGCCGCATTGACCTGCCGATCTGGCCGCAAGTGCGCGAGCTGCTGATCGACCCGGACTCGCCGCTGCACAAGCTGCAGCTGGATATCGCCACCTTCGGCACGCCGATCCGGTATGGCTGGGACAGTGACGGGTACGCCAGCCTGGCGCATCTGATCTTTCACCGGGAACTGCCGGAGACGCCCGCTTACCTGACGCGGTTTCCGCGTTCGCTGGAAGAAGTGCTGCAGGCGGCGAACGGCGACTACGTGCAACAGCTGGGCATCGGCGGCACGAACTGGGGGCCGAATCCGCTCGCCTTTCGAGCGAAGGTCGCCAATCGTCGGCTGGCGCAGCTGCTGCAGGGTCGCTTGTCCCGCCGCCAGGTGCTGGACAACATCCGGCTAGGCGTACGCTGCCCCGACGAAGGCGATACGCTGCTGATCGATTACGGCCCGCTGCAGGAGACATTTGCCGAACACCTCGCCGGCCATGCCGTTTACACACGGCTGAAATGGCTCCTCTTCCACGCCGAAACCATCGCCGAGCTGTTCTACGGCGGAACGAGGTATCGCGAGGCAACGCGATCTAACTCACTAGCACCGCCGCCGGAGTGAATGCTGTTGGGCATTCGTTAAGCCTGCAGGGCTCAGTCCGGCAGCTTGCGCTGGTCCAACCGTTCGCCGAGGGGCGGGCGGAGGGGAAGGTCGAGCCCGCGGCTTTCGGCCAGCTCAGCGAAGAGCTGCTGGCGGAGCTTTTCGGCGATCGGAGCCAGGGCAGGGACGTCGATCAGGTTGTGGCGTTCAATTGGATCGGTCTGCAGGTCGAACAGGGCGTCGCTATCCCACACGCCGTAATGGTACACGTACTTGTAACGCTCCGTGCGAATCGCCAGCAGTGTCGGCGTGGCGGGGAAGTTCCATTCCCAGTGGTACTCGTACAGCAGGTGATCACGCCAGGCAATCTTTTTCCCCTGGAGCAGCGGCCAGAACGAGGCTCCGTCAAAACGGGTCGCGGCCGGCGGTTCAACTCCGGCGGCCTGCAGGAGCGTGGGGGCGATGTCGATGTTCTGCACCATCGCCTCGAGCGTGGTTCCCGGCGCCAGGCGGCCCGGCGCCCAGGCCAGCAGCGGCACGCGGATGGAGGTTTCATAGGCGTCCCGTTTGTCGTAGAAGCCGTGCTCGCCCAGGTGGAAGCCGTTGTCGCCCATGTAAAAGACGATCGTCTTTTCCGCCAGTCCCTGCTCGCGCAGATGCGCCATCACCCGGCCGACATTCTCGTCCAGGCTATGGACCGTCTCGCAATAGCTGCGATAGAAATCGTCAAAGTCGGGAACCGGATCGTTATCAAACGGCGTGGTCTGCATATGGTCGACGCCATGGATCGAGTACCGCCGTGCCTTGACCCAGCGCGGCTGCGTGCGATAGTTGCGCTCGGTGTTGGCCATCGTTTCCGGGTAAGGGATCTTTTTGTCCGCATACCGGCCCCGATGCCGCGGGGCCGGCTGGAACGGGTAGTGGACCGCTTTGAACGACAGGTACAGCAGGAACGGCTGATCGCTTTGACGCTGCTTCAGCCATTCGATCGCCAGGTCAGTCAACACATCGGCGTTGTAGCCGGGAATCTCTCGCCGGTCGCCGTTGACGTTGATCGTGGGGTTGAAATAAACGCCTTGCCCTTTGAAACTGGCCCAGTAATCAAAGCCAGGGCGGCGTTCGTCGGAATCATGGCCCATGTGCCACTTCCCCACAAAGGCCGTTTCGTAGCCCGCCTGCTGCAGGTGCTGGGGAAAGAAGGAAACGCCCTCCCGGACCGGCCGCTGGTTATCCACCACCTGGTGATGGTGCATATACAGCCCCGTCAGGATCGAAGCCCTGCTGGGCGAACACAGCGACGTACTGACAAACGCATTGCGCAGGTGGACGCCTTCCTTCGCCAACTGATCCAGATGCGGCGTTTCCAGGAAGTCGGGCGCCTGGGGATGAAAGCCGAGAAAATCGTGACGATGATCGTCGCTCAGCAGGAACACAATATTCGGGCGTTCGGCCGCGGGCAGCATTCTCAGGCAAGGCGCCGCGAGCAGCAGAAACAGGAACATCAGCAAAGAACGGATCATCACGGGTCACGCCTCAAAAACAGGAGCCGGGCAGTGAGCCTATCGTAATTCGTCCGCCGTCCCATCCCAAGCGATGAAAGAAGATTCTTGTCGCAGGAATTCGCCAGACCGCGGCGTGCAGAATGCCGCGACGCGAAAGGGCGAAAGCGAGGCGCCGGCCGCTATCGAAAGCACGGCTTCCCGATCGATGGAGGGGCCGTACTCGATGCAGGCGGGCGGAGTCGCCTCGCCTGGAGGGCGCGCGTCGTGATCGACGCGAGCGTGAAAAGTGAGGATTGCGAGACGCCTGTTTAGAACAGTTCGTCGATCGCTTTCCCTTGGGGCAGGACCGGGTGGGGGCGACCGGACGAATCCACGTACTGCTGGGTCGCATCGACGCCCAGGTGACGATAGATCGTGGCGAGTACGTCGTGCGGCAGTTTCGGGTTATCTTTCGGCACGCCGCCCTGGCGATCCGAAGAACCGACCACGCGTCCGCCCTGGACGCCGCCGCCGGCAAAGGCTGCCGAGAACACATACGGCCAATGGTCGCGGCCCGCGTTGGCGTTGATGCGCGGCGTGCGGCCGATCTCGCCCCAGGCGACGACCAGCGTTTTCTCCAGCAGGCCGTGCTGTTCCAGGTCCTCGATCAGGGCCGTGTAAGCCTGATCGAACCGCGGCAAAAACCCGCGACGCTGCGAGTCGAAACCTTCTTTATGGAAGTCCCACCAGCGCAGATCGACCGTAACCAGGCGGACGCCCGCTTCGACCAGGCGGCGGGAAAGCAGCATTCGCTGGGCCCAGTTGGGAGAGCCGCAACGCTGCGGGTCGCCCGGGTCGAACGCCGGCATGAAGCCGTAACGCTCACGCACCGAACGTGGTTCCGCATCAAGATCAAACGCCTGACGGGCGGCGCCCGAGGTGACGATATCGAGGGCTTTGTCCTGGAACTTGTCGGCGGCCGCCATCTGCACATCGCTCAGCGAGGAGCGGTTCAGGCTGGAAAGCAGTTGCTGCCGCTGGCGGATGCGATCCGGGCTGAGGCCGGTCGCCATCTCAAAGTTGGGAACCTTGAACGGGCCGTCGGCGGCCGGGTCTGCGATCGTTTCAAAGGCCCCATAAGCAGGACCAAACCAGGCTGATCCCGTGCCCGGCACATGGCGGGGCACCATCACATAGGCCGGCATCGACGGGTTCATATGCTGCTGCTGGCGGGCCACATGCGAGCCCACGCTGGGCATCACGTTGACATCGGACGAAGGGCCGGCTGGGTAGCCGGTGAAGCAGATCTGGTCGCCGTTGGAGTGGCCGACGTTACCGTCTTCTTTACGGTGGTGCAGGCTGCGGACGATCGACCATTTGTCCATAATGGCCGCGCACTTCGGCTGCATCTCGCTGATCTGGATGCCGGGAACCGAGGTGGAGATCGGCGCAAACTCGCCGCGGATTTCAACGGGCGCGTCCGGTTTGGGATCCCACTGATCGTGCTGGCTGGGACCGCCTCGCATCCACAAAATAATGACCGAACGTTCACGGTCCGGGATGCGGCCCGCCTGGGCGGAGCGCTCGTCGAACTGCAGCAATTGCGAAAGCGTCAGGCCGCCCGCTCCCAGCATGCCCAGTCGCAACAAAGCGCGACGATCCTGATCGACTGTTTGGCGGAATTCCTGGCAAACGCGAGATTTGTTTGACATAGGTGACGTTCGCTATGGGATCGAAGGTGGTTGTCGGCGGGATGGCTGGCGTGACGCCCGAGGAATTAAGGGGCAGGCAGCACGGTGGGTAAGGATCCTACGTGAAGAAGGGGGCCCTTAGCAACCATTTTTACCTTTTCGCACCCAAAGATCAACATCCTTTAATCAAACAGGACGTTTGGCAGCGACCTGGCAAGATATTCGGGCAGTCCCAAAAAACAGGCGATCTGGGGAAACCAGGCTGTCGAAACCTGGCTGGGGAGCAACGGGCCGGTCAAACCTGCAGCGGTTCTCGCTCCTGTACCATGGCGGCGGCGGTTTCGCACAGGCGGTCCCCCTGCTTTTCCTCCCATTCGGCTTTCCAGGCCTGGGCGGCCGCGTAGCCTTCGTCCCAGTAGCCGATCGCTAGCGCTCGGTCCCGCCAGGCGGCGAACCGGGGCATCCAGCGAAGAAATGCCAGGGCCGCATCGTAGCTGCGGAAGCGATCCGCGATCCGCAAACCAGCGATATCCAGGCTGGCCGTCCAGTCGCCTGCCGTCGGTTGACGCTGCAGCAACTTCTGCGCGGTCGCCAGCAGAAAGCCGGCCAGGTCGCGGCGATCGGCCTGTTCCACCTGGAGCCAGAAATCGCCCAGCACCTGCAGCTGGGCCGCGCCAAGCCCGCGCATCGCGTCGCAGCGGGTGACGTGCCGCTTCTTCTGCTCCAATTGGATCCAGTGCTGGGCCAGTCGCGACTGCAGGCATTCCAGCAGATACACGCCCGGCGGCGAGAACCAGACCGCCCAGCGCAGCGGCTTTTCCTGGCCGTGGCGGGGAGCATCGTCGTCGTTTGGTTCGTCGTTTTCGAACAGATCGGCGAACTGACCAGGAAACGCCAGTCGACATAAGGCGTGTTGCTGCACTGCTTGCTGCCGGCGCAAGGCGTCGCCGACGGCCGTTTCCTGGAACGCTTCCATCGCCAGGAACAGGAGCAGTTCGTCCCCGCTTTGCGGCGTTCCACTCGGTCGCCAGCGCCACTGGGCGTCGCCCAGGTTCCCGCCGGTCAACGCCATGAGCAGTTGCAATGAGTAGCCGGAAAAAGCAAGGCCCAGGTTCTGCGGCGGCTGGCATTCCCAGATCCGGCCCGTTTGGACTTTGTCGCCGCGCAATCGTTTCTCCTTTCGCCAGCCGCCGGTGTGCGCCAGCAGACGCACGACTCCTTTATTGAGCGTGTCGGAAAGCAGGTCGATCGCCTCTCGCGATAAGCCGGCCGGAGTCGGACAGGAACGCAGCAGCAACGGCAGCACGGTATCGACCGGCGCTCGCTGCAGCACGGCGTGCGTGATATGCATCAGGTTCGCTTCGAAGCGAGTCAGCGAGAGCATCGACCGGATCCGGGAAGAGGGACAAACTGCCAGGGACGATTGGTCCGACTCATGGCGTACGATCCGGGGTCGAACGATGGACCGGCAGACGCTTCCACATGCCGACCGCCTGGGCGGCGGGAAAACCATTCACCGTGACTTCTGATCCCTGCAGGCGAATCTCCAGCGTGTTCGGCTGTCGCCACTGCGGATCGTCGGGTTGGTAGCGATCGCTGAGAAAGTGGATGCGCTGGTTCGCAGAGCCGATCCACCGCCGTGACGATTCCGGCAGCTCTTTTTCATAGGGGCCGTCGACCAGCAGGTCGGTATGCGCCAGCAGCAACTGCGTGTGCGGATCCGGGCTCGCCTGCAGCTCTTCGAACTGATAGCCGCTGAAAATCATCAGCGTCAGACCGCGCTGGCGGACGGCGACCGCCAAAGGCGCCGCGGCTTCCGCATGGGCGAACGGTTCGCCGCCCAGCAGCGTGACGCCTTCGACATGGTCCCGCTCGACCGCCGCGTCCAATTGTTTCAGTAACGCATGCAGCCGCATCGGCTGGCCGCCAGTAAACGGCAACATCTCCGGATTGCAACATCCGGGGCAACGCAAAGGGCAGCCCTGCAGCCAGAGGGCAAAGCGGATGCCGGGTCCTTCGGCCGCGGTTGCTGGCGCCAGCTGCGCAACGGGCAACAGGGGATCGTCAGGTAGAAGCGGCGGTGTGGTCATGATTTCATTATGGAGGACGATTGGCGCCGTCGATACCGAGAAGGGTCGATACCTGCGATTATAGGCGAATGTCCTGGGCCAGGGCAGCTTTTCCAGCGAGATGGCCGGCTGATGCGGATTGTGGGCCGACATTGCAGCTGCACAGTCAGCTTGGCTTTTTGCCGCAATCTCTCTCCGGAATCCGGCACTGCAATCGGTTGCGATTGGATTGTCGGCCGAAATGGTCGATAATGGAAAGAAGGCAGCCCGGCACTCGCCGGACGGCTACCTGGCCACAGCGGAAGGCAGAGCCATGAGTTCAGAAACGGCGTTACTGCAGGCGGTGCTAGCTCATCCGCTCGACGGCGATGTTCGCTGCATCTACGCCGACTGGCTGGAAGATCGCGGCGATCCGCGGGGCGAATTCCTGCGGGTGCAGTCCGCCCTGGCCCATCCACCAGAAAACTACGAAGCGCGGGTGGCCCTGCACATTCGGGATCGCCAGCTGCGCGAGACGATCGAGCTCGCCTGGATCCGGCAACTTGGTTACGCCGATACGCCGACGCCGCTGGTCGATCTGCAGGTGCCGCGGCGCGTGATCGATCTGTTGTCGGTGCTGGCGGCCGTGAATCACCAGGCGACGCCCCTGCTGCAGCGCGGCGAAGAACTGGTGGTCGCGCTGGCGGAGCCCAGCGCCGGCGCAGTGCGCGAGTTGCGGCAGGAAACGGGCTGCCGGATCACGACAACTCCGGTCTGGGAGAACGAAGCGGCCGATGCTGCGGCGGCCTATTATGCCGCCTGGCCGCCGGGCGGGGGCGGCGCGCCGGTGGTCGTCGCCGCGGCGGTGGAAACGTCGGAAGCTCTGCGGACCTCGACGCTGGCCAGTGAATGGCTCCGCACGCTGCTGCGCGAAGCCCTCCGGCAGGGGGCTGATCTGATTAGCCTGGAACCGCTGGACCGGGCGTTTCGCATTCGCTTCCAGTGCCAGGGCGTGTGGCGTGAATTTGATACGCCGCCGCCGCAGATCGGCTACAACCTGACGGCCGAGGTCAAGCGTCTGGCGAACCTCGAAGTCGACGACAGCAGCACGCCGCACAGGGGAGAAATCGAGATGCTGCTCGACAAACGGCCGTTGCGGATGCAGGTTGAGACGCTGCCCACCGCCGGAGGTGAGCGCGTGCGGATTCATCCCACCAGGACGCGACTGCTCAACGAAGCGGAGCAGGCGTAAAAGGCGACCGGGGAATCGCTGGCGACTGGAGATGCGTTGCCGGCAGAGAAGAGAGAACCGCAGCCACAGGAGCCAGCCAACAGAGACGACTCCTCGACCACCGACTGCTTTATTCTTCGATGATCTCTTCTTTGATCTTCTGCACAAAGTGCGGCGACTTGCCCGCCTTGTTGAGCTCTTCCGCTTTTTTCATGGCGTGCTTCTTCTGATTGAAGTCAAAACGCGCCACAAGCTTCAGCGACTGGTTAAACACGCCCCAGTACAACCGCTTGGGAATGTCGACCTGCGTTTTCGAGCGAGATTTCCGCTTGGCGGCCTTTTTTTTCTTTTTCGGCGTTACCGTCGTGTCTTGCTCTTTGGCAGCTTCCGCCGCTTCGGCAGCATCGTTCTCTGCACGTAACGCGATACGGCTTATTACTTTACGACCCATAAGATTCCGTGGGGTGAAAGATGAGCGAAAACCGCCAATTTGCCTTTCAAACTCTCGATCGCTTCACGCTCCAAAACGGAAATTGTAGCCGATTTCTCCCAAGGGCGCCAGTTGCCCCCCGCAGGACCTTTTGATGCCCGATCCCAAGCCGTAGAGACCGACTCCCTGCGCGGGCAAGGCGTCGATCAGGAAATTCGTCAAACGAAGCGAGGGGAAACGCAGCAAAATGAGTTGTCGCATGCCGGTGCAGGCATTAATTTGGGGGGATACTTTCGGGCAAGGGCAGAGCCGGAACGACGGAACAGCAGGCGTCCTGGCGCAGGCCGCCGAGAATTTCTGCGAGTGCGTGTGTTTTTGTCGATTTCAGGTTGCAGGAGCTTTGCTTTCTGATGAGTAATTCCCTTTCTTGCCCGCGCTGCCATATTCCGATCGCCCAGCTACCCTTGACGAAGCCGGTGGTTTGCCCCCAGTGCAAGCAGACGTACGTCGCCAACTCCCAGGCCCCGCCTCAGGGCAAACCCCAGTCCCGGCCGCCTGCACCGCAGAAGCCGGCGCCGCAGCCAGCGTACCAGGGACCGCCTTCTCCGACGACTTACCCGGGACCGCCGTCGACTCCTTCGGCCTTCCCGGATCCGCTGTCGTCCGCTTCGGCCTACCAGGGACCGCAGTCGTATGGCCACTCGAGCCCCCGATCGGCAGCCAGGAGCTCGACGAATCCCCTGGACCTGTTTGACTTTTCGTTCAAACGCTATCTTACGCCCTGGATCGTGAAAGTGCTCTGGGTGCTGGCGCTCCTCGGCACCGCATTCTGGATCGTGATGATCTGCCTGATGGCGGTGGGAGTGGGGCTGCCCGCGCTGCTGAGCGCCCTACCGGGCGTACCCAACATTGGCGCGGAGCGGGCGCTTGTCCGTTCGAGCGAACGACTGAACAAAGTCCTGACGCAAACCGTTCCCCGCGCCGCGTGGACTGGCGCGGCGGCGAACCGGCCGGCGCCTGAATCCATGCTCGCATGGCAGACGAGATCCCCTTTTGACTCACATCGGCCCAGTTCGCCCTTCCAATCGCCTTTCCCGAATCCAACCAGATCGCCATTCATCGATTCGCCGAAGTCGACGTCGACAGGCGGGGGCATCCTCGCCGCCATTGTCATGGTGATTTGGGTCGGCCTGATGATTGCCGTCGCGTTTATTTACCTGCTGATGATTCGCATGTTTTTGGAAACGCTGACGGTCGTGTTCAACATCGCCAATACATTGACCTCCATCGAGCAGAACCTTCGCAACCGCATGTAAGGATCGCCGCGCCCCCTTGCAAAAATTGGATGCCCCAACGATGTACCGCGAACTGGTCGAAATCGCGTCGGGTTTGCCTGAGATCGAGCCGTTCGATCCGACCGACCAGGATGCGATCGGCGAGGCAAGGGCGTTGCTCGAACGTATCTATCCTGTCCTGGAGGCGACCCGAAAAATCGCGTTTCCAAAATGCGCCGTGCCGGTCGAGTACCGGCCGGATTTCTTTGCCGACCACATGGAGGACAACCGGCGCCTGCGGAACCTGGCCCGGGCGTTGGTGTTTGCTGCGGATGTGGCTGCCCTCCAGGGCGAATACTCATACGTGGCTCAATTTGGGATCGCCCTGCTGGACCTGGCGAACGCGGTTCGCCGCGGCGGTCTGGTCGTGGATCACCTGGTGGCGAACGCCATTTTGGGGTGCGGCGTGGGCTGCCTGCGGTCGGTGCGCACGCACTTCGGGGAACCGGTCCGTCGTGATTTGTTGGCGGCGCTCGGTCGCCAGGAAGAAGAACGCGAACCGCTGGCCGGGATCGCGGCGCGCGACGCGAAATGGGAAGCCGAGTCGGGCTACGAGGAGGAGGGCAGGAAGCTGTCCGAAGAGGACTGGCTCGACCCCGACAGTGATTTGCCGATCGAGGATCAGCAGGCCCTGCTGCAGCTGGTCAATGACTTCGGCAAGCAGCCTGAATCGGCAAGGCTCGCCCTGCACGCGGAACAGGAGCGGCATGCCTTAGCCCTTCCCCGTCTCCTGGCGATCGACCTGGCGATCCGCTGCTGGAAGGATCGCCACGGCCAGTATCCCGGCGCGCTCGCGGACCTCGCCCCCGACGTCCTGCCGGCAGTTCCCCTCGATCCGTTCACCAGCGCCGAATTCCTGTATCGTCCGTCAGACGCTTCCTTCGCGCTTTACAGCCCCGGCCCCGACCAGACGGACAGCGGCGGAAATTTCGGCCCCTGGCCCGCCGTTTCCGCCGGCGGCTACGACCTGGGCCTTGATGCTGAGGATTACAGGTCGGCCTGGCGCGCCGTTCCCTGAACGCCCTGGCCCGCTACTCGGGCTTGGGTCAGGTCTTTGGTTGCGACTTCGGTTCTGGCGGCGTGAAGCTGCCAGCCTCGATGACGCGACCGAACGATGGCCTGCAAAAGAGTCTGGCTGGACGTCGGCTTCCCCGCCGTGAGCCGACTCGCCTGACGGGCAGGCTGGCGTGGGGCGGATAGCCGACATCGGTTAAACGTCAGCTGCTGGATGGGACACGCGGCGGGCAGTGATGCAGCCTGAATGAAAATGGATGAACCTGGTTTGACCCCTGTAAACTACAGCTTTGCAGCCTGACACGCACAGTTTACGGCGGGCCGCCTGGGCGACCCGCCGCTGGGGAAACCGCGACGACTTGCCGCGCCGCGTTACTTGCCGATGCAGTACAGCATGGTTGTGGTGCGGATGAAGAGTTGTTCCTGCGAGGCGATGATCGAGGAACGCACGCTGCCCTGGGTCGGCTTGTCGAGGGCGTTCACCTGCAGCAGCTTGCCGGTGCCGGCGTCGAATACGGCTGCTTCGCCGTCGAAGTTGAGCGCGTAGATTTTCCCGTCGCCGGCCAGCGGGGATGCTTCGTATTTGGCGCGGCCGGGCGTGTCGACGGTCCACTTCACCTTGCCCGTACGGGCTTCCACGCGGGACAGGGATTTGGAAACGTCGCTCAGGACGAAGAAGTCGCCGTCGTAAAAGGCGGGCGTCGGCACGTCGGAAGAGATCGGCCGCTCCCCTTCACTGTCCCACAGGATCGCGTCATCGTTCAGCAGGCCCGACTTGTCAACCGGCAGGGCGAAGATCGGCTCTTTCTTGGGAGCGCAGGCCAGCACCACGCCGTCGCCAGCGATCGGCGAGGGAACCAGGCGCCAGTGGCCGATCCGCTGCGGATTCCAGGTGCCCCAGCGCCACAGCTCTTCGCCCGTTTCCGGATTGTGGCCGGTCAGGGCGTCGCCGCCGGCGATGAGAATCTGTTTGCGGCCGTTGTATTCGTACGGCATCGGCGTGTTGAACGCTTCCAGTGATTCGGCCTGCGCCTTGCTGGGGCGAAGGACCCGCCACAGTTCGTCGCCCGTTTTGGGCTCCAGGGCCAGCAGGTACGACGGGTTCTCTTTGCCTCCGCGACCGTTGACGGGCGTGTCCCGCTGCAGCACCTGCAGATAGAGTTTGCCGTCGTACAGCACGGGGCTGGTGCTGAACGTCCACTGGAAAGCGAACGGGCCGACGTTCTTCGACCAGAGTTCTTTCCCGTCGAAATCGAACGCCAGCATCTGGCCGTTGCCGTAGAAGAAGATGACCGTTTCTCCGTCGGTCGCAGGCGAAGGCGCCGCGTAGTTGCTGCGCGTATCGTGGGCGATGCCCTGGCCGATCGTCCGCTCCCACAGCAGCTGGCCCGACTTGCGATCCAGGCAGTACGCCTTGAGGGTCTCATTTTCCAGATCGGCGCTGCTGACAAAAACGCGATCGTCCCAGACCACCGGCGTGCCGGCGCTGGGACCCGGCAGCGGGAACTTCCAGGCGACATTCTGATCCACGCCGAACTCAGTCGGCAGGTTCTTTTCCGTGCTCGAGCCGTCAAAACGCGGGCCGCGCCATTGTCCCCAGTTCTCCGCCTGAACGACGTCCACGGCGCCAAAAACGGCGACAGTCGCCAGTGTCAGAAGCATGTTCCATTTCATCTCGGCAAACTCCCCAGCCAGAAAACCAAAGCACAAAGAGGCGATCCTCAATCGCCCTAGTTTAATAGATGGCCGGCCCTGTCGCCATGATCGGCAAACGTGGCGGCCCGATCTTTACCCGGGCCGACGGCGACGGGGCAGGTAAATCGCTTCTTCGCAATGGCGGGCCTTTTTCGCTTTGCCAGAGCCCGCTGGTCCTGATAAGGTTGCGCTGCCCGTCGTCTTGATGCTGGCGAGGCAAGCGTCTGCGGTCGGACCGACGCCTGAATCGATTGGAATGAGGAGAAGCGAACTTGGCAGAGAACGAATCGGAAACGCGACGTCTGACTTTCCGTCCCGGGATTGTCAAAGGGCTGGCTGGACTTGTCCTGTTGATCGGGGGCGCCTGGGTATTGTCACTCTCCTTGGCGACGGCCAGAACCGAACTGACGAAATGGTTCCTGATCGCCGAGGATCTCGGTAGTTCCCTGCCGGCCGGAGCCGTCGCGCTCAACGAAGCAGCCATGGCGACCAGTTACTGGCCGATCGTGGTTTTTGCGATTGCGGGCTGCTTATCCTTGATCGTCGTGCTGCGGGGAAAGACCAATGCGGTCTTTTTTGCCTGGTGCGGAATCGTGTTGCTGGTCGTCGCGGGTGTTTTCGGTTTCGCTGTCTGGCAGCTGCAGAGGCTCGATCCGTGGCTGGCAGGAGAGATGGAAGTCTCGCTGCCGCTGACGGTCGAACGTGCGCCTGAAAGTCTCGCGGTGTTCCTTTCAGAGGAACAGCCGAGAGCCGACCGCATCCAGGCCGCACGAACGCTGCGGACGATTGGCCTGAAGCACGCCGCCGGCCTGCTTCGCGTCGACAGCACCGTGACGCGACCGCTCATTGAATTGGCGGCCGATGAGTCTGCCGATGCGGAAATGCGGTTCTTCGCGGCGTTTGCCTTGACTCGCTTTGACCACGCCAGCGACTCCGCGCGGCAAGCAATCCACAGCGCAAATCAGGCCGCGTTGCAAAGTGAAGACAGCGAATTGCGTGCGCTGGTGCGCCCCGATCCAACACTCCCGTAGCGCTCATTGACGACACCGCCAATCCAGGCCTGCTTTATCAGCATTCTGTTGTCTTGGCGACTTGAAGTGAGCGAATTCATCGCTATGGGGTTCTTCTCCGAGTGCCAGGTTCCGAGCAACGCCCGTCATCATCACCGCCATACGATCAAACGCAATCAGCCGCAGGGCGATAGCCCCCGGTTCCCTGGCATTCCCGCACGCAAACAGTAACGGCGGCGGTGAACGCCCGCCGTGTCTACTCAACGTCGAATTCCTTCCGGTCTTGAGCCTCCCGCACGTAGAGGCAAACAGCATCCAGGTCGGCATCGGTGTTCACGCATCGCCAATCGCCGCCGCTCGTCCAGACGGGTCGATCTCGAAACAGGGCGGCATGTTCGCGAACGGCGCGAGTGGCGTTTGCTTTTAACTGATCTCGAACCGTGGTCCCTGCGTAGCCGGTCGCCGTGACGACCAGATGCAGGTGATTCGAGCGGACGTTGATCTCCCAGAGTTTCCAATCCCGACGGCGGCAATGTTGGTGACACGATTCGGTCACAGCGGTTCGATCGGCGGGCGAGAGCAGCACGATCTCATGTTTCAATCGCTCGGCGCGCCATCGCTGCAATCGCGGCTGGGGATTCTGTTGGCCGCGACTGCGGCGCCGCCAGCCGTCGCTGTCGCCTTGCAGGTGCGTTCCGTAAACAGTCCAGGTGATGAAGTACGCAAGGGGATCGTCGTAGTTCACTGCTGTCGGGTGTGGGTGAGAAAGTTGTGGGTGAAAGGTGGGGAACCGGGGGCTATCGCCCTGCGGCTGATGGGCTACCTGCGGGTCGATCCATTTTCGGGTGTTCAAAGGGGGCTTGCAAGCCAGCTTGCGTTGTCGTGTTGTGCCAACGCATGGCGGCGGCAGTTGCCTGGTTAGGGTCCGGCAGGCGGCGTTGCGGGAAACAAGGCCGCCTGCCTGAGGGTTGTTGTTGCGGCGTGTTAGCGGGACGCCGGGTCGGCGTCCGGTTCGACGACGCGGATCTGGAAGGCGCCGCTGTGGCCGCGGACGGTGGTCTCGTACATCAGCTCGGCCTTGGCTGGGGCCAGGGCGTACTGGCCGGCGAGTTCGGCGTGCAGCACGCACTGGCTGGTGAAGGTTCGGCCGGTGGACTCCACATGCCAGGCGACGCCGGCCGTTTTGTCTTCGCGAAACACGCCGCCGGGGGTCGTTTGCGCGGCGGCGAAGCGGGCGTCCTCCACCGGGACGATCTCGCCGCAGGAGAGCTTCGGGTTCTCGACCAGCAGATACGTCAGATCGTCAGGCGTTTCCCGCTGCACCTGGACCACGCTCTGCAGCCACGATCCGCGGGGGACGGCGTCGCCGGACTCCAGGCGCCGCACCCGTTTGCCGGTCGGGTCCAGCAGGTAGAACGCACGCGTCACGTTCAGGCCATGCTGGTGCGGCTCGACCGCATCGCCGCGGCTCCAGTAACGCAGCACGGCGCGGAACAGGGCGCCGGGCGCCTTGCCGGTGAAGCGGATGCGATTGTCGCCGGGCTGCAGCACGGTCCCGGCGAACGTGAAGTTCTCCGTTTTCCCCGGTTCGATCATGACGGCCTGCGCGGCATGCTGCTGCACCTGAAAGCCGATTTCGGCCGGGTCGCCCGGACGATGGTCCTGGCTGGCCAGGTAATCGCAGCAGGCGTAAATGATCATGGCGGTGGCCTTGGTCGAGTTCCAGCGGTCCCCTCGTTTCTGCACGGCGAAGTAGTTCAGCACCTCGGGGATGAGCGGATCGTCGGAGTCGAAAGCGACCAGCGACTTCAGGGCGGCGGCGCTGATTTCCAGCGGGTCGTCTCCCCAGCGAGAGAAGCCGGCCGTTCGCCACTGGGCCGTGCCGTTGCTACGGACGGCGCGGCTGCGGAGTTTGCGGGCCAGCCTGCCTGCCAGGGCGGTCTGCTTTTGCCGGGCCGCCATTTCGAGCGCCATTGCCAGCGCGTAATCGCTCAGCTGGTCGGCCGCCAGTCGGCCTTCGATGTACGTCCACCAGGAAGCGTCGGGCGCCTGGCGATGCGACAGCACATACATGCAGAACAGGGCGTCGGCCGTGGCGCCGGCGGCGGTGTTCGGTTGCTCGCTGGTCGTCGTCGCGATCAGTTCGTTGACAAAACGCTGCAGCCGATTCACGCCGCTGAGCACGGCTTGTTCGTTGTACAGCGGGTAGTCGGCCTGCTCGGCCAGCAGCAGTCCGTACAGAGCGTACGGGGTCATCATTTCATGCGTGGCTCCGCCAGCTTGCCAGCCCCAGCCGCCGTCGGGCTGCTGCAGCTGCAGCAGACGCTTGACGCCCGCTTCGACCACGCCGGGCAGTTTCGCTTCCAGCTCGGCGTTCTCGATGCCGGCGCGCTGGAGCGTTTGCGCCACGCGGAGGGCGGGCAGGAAGCGGCTCATCGTTTGTTCCACACAGCCGTGCGGGTAACTGACCAGGTAGTCGAGCGACTGCACCAGGTCGTCGGCCAGCGACGGAACCAGGGTGACTTCGAGCGTCGCCTGGGTCAGGTCGATCGAATCGGGCACATGCAGGACGGCCTGACCGCGGGCGAAACCGCTGACGGAGATTGTCTGCTCCGCCGCCATCGGGGCGACCGGCAAGCGTTTCAGCGAAGCGTCGGAACCGGCCGGGCAGCGGGCCGTCATCAGCAGCTGCGTGTAGCCTGCCTTGCCGGGCAGGAACGTCCAGTAGACGGGCGCATTTCCCAGGGCCGGCACGAGGACGCGCTGCGTGGCGAGGCCGGGCACACGGCCGTTTTCGGCGGTCAGCGAGACTTCCATCTCCTGGTCGGTTTCGGTCCGGTTATGCACGCTGGCGTAGAGCTTGACCTGATCCCCTTCGGTGAAGGTCCGTGGGATCATCGGCCAGACCATGACGGGCTTGAGCGTGCGAAAGCTGGCCTTCTGCTGGCCGACATGCATGTCGCGACTGACGGCCGTCACCACCACCTGCCAGTTGGTCAGGGAGTCCGGCAGTTTGACCGGGAAGCTGGCTTTCCCCTGGGCGTCGGTGCGGAGGGTTCCGCTCCAGAAGGCGAGATCGGAGAAGTCCCGGCGAACGGTCACGCCGGAGGCGTCCAGCACGGGGGCCGACTCGCCCGACATCGGGACATGCGACAGGAACGACTGCCCCGACGCGGCAAAGTCGCTGGTCGAATACATGGCGTTGGCGCTCACCGAAAAATGTGCGTCGCCGCGGGCTCGTCCCAGGCCGTATCCCCGGTACTGCAGCAGCTGCTGGTTGCCGTACTGGTGCTGGAACCGCTCGCGAAACTGCGGATTCGACGAGGTCTCCCACATGTGCAGCCGCTCGCCTGTGTAGGACCACTCCAGGGAAAAGGTGTTGCGGACGGTGAGCAGCGCGTCGATCACGCGGACGCCTTTGCGCACCGCAGGATCGGAGTTGACGTTGTAATGCCAGTTGTGGCCAAAGTAGTAGTAAAGCCCCAAGTCCGTTTCCACCGGGATGCCGGCCAGTTCCAGCAAGGCGGCGACCTGGTAGCCATGCAGGTAGTTTTGGCGATAGCTGGCGACGGCCTGGCGCCGGAGCTGGTCGAGCGGCCCCTCGTTCGCGACGGGCTGGGACTTCATCGCCAACTCGGCCTTCTCGATCAGCGCTTCCAGCTTGAGATCGCCGAGGGACCGCCGCAGACGATCCTGCGCGGCCAGCGTGCGGGCCCGTTCGTCGGCGAGGTAGAAGTTGCGGATATCAACGGCGCGGTCGGCGGAGACGCCGAGCAGCGACTGGTCAAACACCGAGACGACCAGGTCGACCTCCTGCTGACGGCCGACCTCGATGCCGATCGTCGCCGTGGCGCCCGGTTCGTAGGTTTGCTCGGTTTGAATCTCGATGTTCAGCAGGCGATCGGTCGGATTGACGCGCAAAAACTGGTGGGCCGTGCGCAGGTCCCCCTGGTTGTCGACATACTGGGCCTCGACCACGCAGCCGTATCGCAAGCCTGGCGGCAGGTTTTCTGCGAAACGAAAAGCTCCTTCGCCGGAGTTGAATGCTTTGCAAAAACGGACGCCTGAGCTGTCGCGCAGGGTGAGCAGCAACGGGGCCTGGCGATGACGACAGTGGAGTTCACCGACCAGCTTGCCGCCTGCCGTGACGACGCTTTCCGCCAGATCAAGGCTGATGGCCGGCAGGTCGTCGGGCTCCACGACCAGACACCCTATCTCGTTCTGCAGCTCCCTTCCATCGGCCAGCCGGGCGACGCAGACGAGCTTGTATGGGCCTGCTTCTTCCAGCTGCAGCTCGGCCCGGTTCTCGGTCGCCACGACCGCGGTCGCCATGTCGCGCTGGGCCGCTTTGCCAGTGGCCGCGGCGCCGAAGCGTCCTGCCGGGGAGCGTCCGTAGGCGTGATGCCGGTAGTTGTGAAGGGGATAATAGTTCAGCTGCAAATGGTTGTAGAAACCGTAGCCGCCGTAGGCAGGTTGCGGTTCGGCTGCCGGGGAGAGTTTCATGGCGACGACGGTTGCTTTGGCGGCGACCGGCTGACCGTTGGCCTGGGGCTGGATCTCGACCTGGAACTTTTCGCCGACGACGAACTTCCGTTTGGGCAGCGATAAATGCAGATCGCAGGCGCGGGTTTTGCCGCCGAGCGAAAGGGTGCGCGAAGCTCGCTGTTCGCGGCCGTTGTAGTCGACGAGTACGCCGTCGACCGCCACGCGGTAGGCCCCTTCGGTCCAGGATTTCTGCAGCGTCAGGCGATGCTCACCGGCGCCGGACGTGTTGAGGGGAACGTCGGCTTCCACGACCGAAACAACCCGCTCGCCGGAGCCGCCGGTCGAGGGAACGGGAAAGCCCGCTTCCCGCAACAGTCGGCGATCGTCGTCGGGGTTGTCGGCCGTCGCGTCGGCTGAAGTATGTCCATTCCAGTAGACGTACTGCTTGCTGTCGAGCGGCAGGTCGGTTGTCTGGTCGTCGGTCTGCAGGATCCGAGCCTGGAAATGTAGCTGCGAGCCGGGGACGGGATTCTCCAGAAAGTCGACGGCCTGGAACTTGAGTGTCAGTTCGCGATCGACGATCTGGCTGTCGATCTTCAGACGCACTTTGGCTTTGCGGAACTCGGCCAGTCGCACCTGGGCCTGGCCGCGGTAGCCTTCGATCGCCATGGTGTAGTCGTCGAGAGCGTCGGCCGACTGGAACAGGTATTCGCCTGAGATGCGGCCCCAGGCGTCGCTGGTCAGTTCCAGCACGGCCGCCTGGGTGTTCTTTTGTTTGGAGGTTAGCACGACCTTGACCGCTGTGTCAGGAATCGGCTGAAAGTCGCCCTGGTCGTCGAGGGAGCGGAGAAAGGCGGCGAACTTGAGCTTCTGCAGCGGCCGGTAAACGGTCCGATCGACGACGAAGAAGGCCGACGGCTCCTGCGGCGTAGGCGGCGTCAGCTGGACGGTCGCGGCGAGCGTTTCGTTCAGCTGGAAACGGACCGTTTGCGTGGCGGTCGCCTGGTATGGCCAGGTGAACAGGTTGCCTTGCTGCAGAATGAGCTCGGCGGCCTGGCGTTCGCCGTTGATGGTCACCTGGATCGGCTGGCCTGCAAAGTCGGTTCCGCCGGCGACCCATCCCAGCACCTGGCGGTGGTCGCAGTGCAGCACGAGTCGCGGCTCTGCAGCGTAAGGCTGCGTCGGTCCCAGCACGTTGATGAGCGGCTGGGTCTCCCCTGCCTGGCCGAACACGACCGGCGTCTGACGGACTGCCTGGCCCTGTTCTTCGTCGGCGGCGGTCGAAAGCTGACCCAGACTGCCGGCGATGATCCCACCGAAGAGGATTAGGCCGAGCGTCGCCAGGGCGATCTTCGCTGGTCTGTCTTGCTGCAGGAATCCTGGTTTGGCCGCGCGCATGGTTCGTTCCTTGATTCAAGACTCAAGAGACTGAGGGAAGTGCTATGCCCTCACCATAACGGATGTAACCGTCAGGAAGCGTAACAGGCTGGTAACGAGTGGAGCGACCGGGCGGCGGCATTCTTGCCGTGGGTCAAGAAAAGAAAAACGCCACATGGCTGCGGCGTTTCGGGAGGTTTCTCGCGGAGGGACTATCAGGCGGCGTCGCCGTCGTCCCACCACATTTCGTCGACCTCGGGCGGGTGCGTGACCGGCTCGGCGATCGTTTCGATGATCGTTTCGACGTACGGTTCGGGCTCTTCGTACGGCTCCTCTTCGACCTCTTCTTCAGGTTCTTCGGCGGCGTACTCTTCCGCGTATTCTTCGATGATCGGGTCGGCGATCGTTTCGACGATCACGGGTTTTTTGGCGACGACCGGTTCGGGCTCCGGCTCCGGTTCTGGTTCGTCCAGATACTGGGCCAACAACTCTTCGGCGGTGAAGCGGACTTTTTTGCTCGCCTTGGCGGCAGGCGCCAGGGTGTAGTCATAGTCGGGCGCCGGCGGCTCGACGAAGAAGGTTTCTTCGACTTCGGGCTCCGGTTCTTCGACGGCGACGGGTTCTTCCCAGGCTTCTTCTTCAGCTTCGTCCGCCGCGGCGTCGAGGGCGTCGTTAGCGTCTTCCAGCAGCTCTTCGGCCGGCTCTTCTTCTTCGATCGGTCCGTAGACCTGGACGATCTCCTCTTCCTGTTCAATCTCTTCTTCTTCTTCGATCGCTTCGAAGTAGGCGGCCGGTTCGGAGGAAACGGAAATTGCTTCCCCGGTCAGCCTGTTTGGCAGGCGGCGAGTTTCAACATGGATCCGATTGAACGCATTGACGATATGTTCATGACAGGTGAACAGCAGCACCTGGCGACCGTCGGTGGCGAATTCCGACAGCACCTTGGCGGCCAGCATCATGCGATCGCCGTCGAGGTTGACCATCACGTCGTCGAGGACCATCGGCAGGGTCGCTCCCCGCTGGGCGTAAGCGTCGACCAGGGCCAGGCGAATGGCGAGGAAAACGGCTTCCCGCGTGCCCTGGCTCAGAACGTCCAGCGGCAGGCTTTGCCCCAGGGCGTCGTCGACCTGCAGGACGTCTTTTCCTAGGGGAGTCCAGACGCGTTTGTACTGGCCGCCGGTCAGTTTGCGCAGATACCGGGTGGCGGCGCTGAGCGTTTCCGGTTGCCGTTCGGTTTCGTAAATTTCGCGGATCGACTCCAGCACCAGCGTGGCGGCGGCCAGCACCTGCCAGCGGGCGATGGCCTGCTCCAGGCGGCGTTCCACGCAGCTGAGATCCAGTTTGGCTTCCGCCAGGCGGCGGTCTTCGGCCAGGGATTTCATTTCCTGGGAGTACTCGCCGCGTTTTTCGTGCAGGGAGGCGACTTGCTGTTCGGCCTGTTTGAGCTCCGTCTGGAGTTGCTCGTGGCGGCGATCCAGGTGGAAGGCGCCCCGGCCTTTGAACTCAGGGGCGACGTCGTCTTCACTGACCTGGGCGCCGAGCCGTTCGCGGATTTCGCTGGTGAGCTCTTCCAGTTCGGTCTGCAGGGCCCGCAGCTGATCGTGCTGGCCGGAGACGCGACGGAAGGCCGTTTCGTTATCGACGCCGACCTCGGCCAGCAAGGCGTAACGGCGCCGTTCGACGCTTTCGTAACTTCGCTGGCCGCGGGAGAGGTCTTTCAGCAGGGTTCGCAGTTTTCGCCGCAAAGCCGAGCGTTTGTTCAGGTGTTCCTGCTGATCGGCCTGGGCCTGGAGCAGAACCTTGAGTTGCTCCTGCGGAGTGCTATTGGCTGACTTCAGGCCGCAGTCTTCCATCAACACCTGAAGGCGTTCCAGCACGGTGCTTAATTCGCGTTCGCGCTGGGTCAGTTCTTCCCGACGCGAGTCGCGGCGATGCTGCAGCTGGGAGACCTGGTCGTAACGCTCCGACAGCTGCTTGACGTGCTTGGGCGACAGGGTCGGCGACAGGTTCACGCGGCGCAGCGCGGCACGCCATTTTTCGCGGCTGTCTTTGACGGCTTCTTCGGTCTGGTCGACCCGCTCCTTGGCGATTTCAAACCGCTGCCAGGCGGTCTGACGATCGTTTTCCAGCGGCAGCAGTTCTTCCAGGCGGGCCAGTTCGTGCTCGGCTTCCGAAAGACGGACATCGAGCGTGCCGCCGCCGGTGGGCAGCAGGTTGTCGATCATGTCGCGTTCTTCTTTCAGCGTGCGCACCTGTTTGCTGACCAGTTCCAGCTGACGGGTGCAGTCATCCAGTTCCCGGGCGGAAGAGCGTTCGAGCAGCCATTTGTAGCCGATCATCAGCCCCAGCGCGGCCAGGCCGAGCAGGGCGATTGGCAGCCCCATGCCGCTGGCGAAGGTAACCGACCAGATTGTGCCCGACATGAACAGCACGACGCCAAAAATGAAAACCACGCCAATCAGGGCGACCTGCTGGAACGGCAGGACCTGCTCTTCCAGTAGCTCCTGGCTTTCTTCCTGCAGCTGCTCGCGATCCCGGTTCAGGCGTTCCAGGCGTTCTTCCAGCTGGATCCGGCGTCGCAGGCGGGTGACGCGGCCGCCCGTTTCTTCCAGGGATCCGGCCAGATCGGCTTTGCCGCGTTCGGCGAGGAGCGATTCGATTTCCAGCGCTAGTTCTTCCGCTTCCCGGCGACAGCGATCCATGTCGGCTTTGGCGTTGGTGTGGCGGCCGGATTCTTCCCGCATGGCGCGGGCCGGGCTGCGGAGGATGCCCATGGTGCGGCTGGAGATTTCCGGCACGCCCATGGCGGCGACTTCGCGGGCGGTGGAGGCCTCGGACAGGCCGAGTTCGCCGGCGTAGGACTTCAGCTCCAGGTCGAGCATCGTCGCTTCGCCTTCGAGCGTTTCAATTTGATGCTGCAGTGAGGAGATCCAGTGCGAATGCTCAGCCAGGGCGTCGATCCGGGAGGCGTTCTCCCACAGGCGACGATTGATCGGCAGGGCCTCTGTCTCGTCGCGGACGGTCTGAGCGTGGCGCTTCAGCAGCTCGATTTTTTCCCGGCGGGTCGACAGCCGCAGGTTGTAAGATTCGAGCCTTTCGATGCCGCGTTCCGGCATGGCCGGCAGTCGCGGCAGGGCGGCGATCTGCTGGCGAATGCTGTCGCGCAGCTCCCATTTGTCGTGGACGCGTTGGGCGATTTCGACCAGCCGGACCTGTTGCTCGAGAGCTTCGATTTTCTTGTCCAGTTCGGCGACTTCGCTTTCCAGCACCACACGCTGGGAAGCGATGCGGGACCAGCGCTGGCCGCGGGAGGTGTGTTCGTCGATCTCCCGGCGCAACTCGTCGTGGCGGCGAAGCAGGTCGATGACCTGCGAGCGTTCGTCGGAATTGGAGATAATGTGGTTGCGGGACCGCTCCAGCTCCCGCATGACGTCGACCAGCGAAACACGATCGAGGCCGCTGGTCAGTTTGTACAACTGATCGGCCGCTTCGGTGCTGTCGAGCGTGCCCAGTTCCTGGATTTCGCGGAGGCCGACGGCAAAGACGTTGTTAAAGATCGATTCGTCGATACCGCCCAGCATGGAGCTAAGGAAGTGACCGCCCTGGACGGCGCCGTCGGCGGCCGTGACGAGGCTTTCGCCCAGCGATTCGACTGGATCGGTGACTTTGGTTTTGCGACGGACGGAGAAACTGCCCTCGCCGTGGGAAACGCCCAGAGCGCCGCCGGGTTTACCGCCGCGCAGGGGCGGCAGGTAGCGGGTGCGGCGTTCGGCGGAGAAGCCGTACAGCACCGTCCTTACAAATTGCATCAGCGTGGTTTTTCCGGCTTCGTTACGGCCGTAAAAAACGGTCATGCGGTCGTTAAGGTTTTCGATCGACAGCTTGGTCCAAACCCCAAAACCGTCGACTTGAAGATCCGTTATCTTCATGCCGCCATCCTCCTGACTGAACGAGTCGTATCCGGACCAGGGCCCGCCTTAATGGAGCGGGGCCACAGGGCGTGGTGTTGAGATTTACGAACTGGCTGACGTTTCTTCTTCGCGGGAGCCGCCCCCGAGCATTTCCACCGCCAGGGCGGCCGCTTCCCGCAGGATGCGCTGCTGGGTGGCGGCGTCGGTCACCATGACGGCGGAGGTCAGGGCGGCCGCTTCGCCTTCCATGTCGAGCAGCGATTCCAGCTCCGGCATTTCCGCACCGGGCTGCTGCAGCTCGTGCACGGCGCGGAGGAAGTCGCCCATGATGGTGTCTTCTTCGTACCAGGCCGACGGGAAGCCGGCGGGCGCCGCCATTTCCACCGCGACGGTCCAGGCGGCCGGCGAGCGATGGCCGTATTCGCTGCGTAGTTCCGCAACCAACTGATCGACGGTGGATCCTTCCCGGGCCTGGGAACCCAGCCAGGCGCCGCCTTCTAGTTCAAAACAGAACAGATGGGCGGCCCCGCCGGCGTCGGAAAGTACGCTCTGCAGGCGCTGGCGGATCAGTCGCCGGGCGTCGGCCAGGTTGGCCCGCGGATCGAGGGTGATTTTTTCGATACGCCAACGGATCACATCGACCGGAATGTTTTTGATGCGGATCTGTCCCGTCCGGTCGGTCTGCACCAGCAGGCAGCCGTGGGGGCCGTCTTCGGCGGGAGAACGACCCTGGTGCGTGCCAGGATAGTAAGCGGTGCGGGGGGCGATCGCCAGTTTTTTCCGGTCGTGCCTGCCGCCCAGAGCCCAGTAATGGATGGGCATTTTGGACAAGCCATCGGTTTCGGCCCGGCCGTAATAGGCGACAATGTTGAACAGGTTGGGGTGTTCCGGTTTGAAATCTGTTGGCCGGAACTTGCGATCGGCGTGCCAGCTTTGGCCCGAGATCGAAGCGGCCGGTTCTTCGCCGCGGTAGTGCACCAGTTCTTCGACTTCGTGGGAGGAGAACAGGTGGACGTTTGGCGGCAAGGCGATGGCCGACGGCCAGCGGTCAGGTGCATCGACCTGCCCGCCTACCCAGTATACGGAGATCCCGGCTTCGTTCAGGCGGGAGAATTGCTCGATCAGAAAGGAGATGGCCCGGGGACCCGCGCCTTCGACATGGACGATATCTCCGGAGAGGATAATAAAGTCTACGTTTTCGGTCATCGCTGCTTCAAAAGCGGCGGCAGCGGCCCGATAGGGGGCGTCGACTAACAGCTCGCGCAGATGGTCTGGCGCTTCGGCCATTCCATACAGCGGTTGTTCGAGATGAAAATCCGACGCATGTATGAAGCGAAGATCGAGCATCGGCGTCCTCCGTGCGCTGGAGAGTTTGCTGGTTGACCGAACGGGCGGCGAACGCAAACCCAAACCATCCTTGGGGGTGTCTTTGTCGGGGCGCCAGGCCACAATAGGAACTCAGTGCCAAATTTAATAAATCCGTCTGGCGTGCGAACTCCTTCACGGAGGGTTCGTTTTCCAGGCCGATTTTTTCGATTTTGCGCTCGGTCCTTTATCCGTTCCAAGGGGGTCGGTGGGAACGGATTCGTGTTCTGGGCTGGCAGGCGGAACCACTTTGGGACCGCACTGTTTGAAAATTTTACCCTATCGAGGAGCCCCTGACTACGCCAATCTGCAGCAGTCGCAGCGCCAGCGAGAAGTCAGCGAAAGCAGCTGGCGCCGAAATTTGCCAGCTACCATTCAGGGGGCGTTTTCCCCTGTGGTCGTCACGAGTCGAGTGAGCATCCCGACTGGCGAGTTCTTTTCGGGTTTTTCTCGGCGAGAATTTCGTATCAGCGAATTCGCCCTTCGTCGCCACGGCCCGACGAGAAACCGAGTAAAAGTGCAGGATGCGAAGTCATCTCCCTGGCGGCGGATCGCCGGCCAGGTCAACCTGTCGGGCTCGTCCGGCACTTTCCGCCCCTCTATGGGAAACCTATAATCAATGGCATTGAATGGGGTCGCTCTTTACCAGGCGTTGCATTCCACCTGTAGGGCCATGAATTTTCCAGCGGTTGCCCGTTGCCGGTTTTCGCAGGGCCGACGCCGAGCGTCGCGTTGGGGTTCGCTGCTTATCGCCGCGGCTGCCTTGCTGTTGCTGGCCGCCGACGATGGCGAAAAACCTCGACGCGGTAAATTGCCGCTCACCAAAAAGTCGCCTGCACTGGACGCTGACGCGTTGGCGCAGGATGCCGAGCCACGGGTGGAAGCTCCGACTGAGGAGCCCGTCGCACAAGGGGCCAATCCCAAGGCCGACGCCCGAACGGCCTATCTGGTCACCGCCCCGCTGCCCATTTCGGGCTCGGTCGATACGCAGATCAAACGCCGGATCCACCAGGTGCTGGAGTCCCTGCCCGAAACGGGCGAGCGGCCGATTCTGGTGATCGAGTTCCAGGCGGCGGCCGGCGATGCGGGCGAAGGCAGCGAGTTTGAAAGGGCCTTTTCTCTGGCCCGTTATCTTTCCAGTCCTGAGCTTAGCAAAGTCCGGACGGTGGCGTTTTTGCCGCAGTCCGTCCGCGGCCACGCCGTTCTTCCGATCCTGGCCTGTGAAGAGATCGTGATGGGGCCCGAGGCCGAACTGGGCCCAGCAGGCCAGGGGGAAGAGTTCGTCGACAGCACGCTGGCGGGCGCCTATTCCGACATTGCCAAACGCCGCCAGGTCATTCCGCCGGCGATGGCCCTGGCGATGCTCGACCGGAAGCTGAAGGTCGTCAAGGTGGAAACGACCTCCGGCGATCGGTACGTCGTGGAGGCCGACCTGGCGAAGATTCCCCAGGCGGACATCATCGCGATTGAAACCATCTCGCCCTCGGGAGAGATCGCCAGTTTTTCGGCCAGCGAATTGCGCGTGAAGTACGGCTGGGTCAGCCATCTGGCCGAGGACCAAAGGCGCCTGGCCCTGGAACTGCAGCTGGATCCGAATGCGCTGCGCAGCGACTTGTCGCTGGGTGGCGACTGGAAGGCGGTGCAGATTAAACTGAAGGGGCCCGTGCAGGGGGCCGACATGCGCTGGATGCAGCAGTCGCTGGAAAAATTGATCGCCGCCAAAGACGCGAATTTTGTTCTGGTCTGGATCGATAGCCCCGGCGGCTCCCTGGAAGACAGCATGCAGCTGGCCAATTTTCTGGCCGACTTCAACCCCAGCGAGGTCCGCACGGTCGCCTATGTTCCCGAGGAAGCGCTGGCCGACGCCACCCTGGTGGCGCTGGCGTGCGACATGCTGGTGATGGGGCCGAGGGCTCGCCTGGGAGGCCCGGGCGAACTGCAGTGGTCCGAACGGGATCGGGTTAATTTCCGGCTGGCGGTGCGTTCCCTGGCGGAGTCCAAAAGCCGCGACTGGTCCATGCTGGCCGCGCTGGTCGATCCGGAGCAGACGCTGCACCAGTACGTGCATCGCACCACCCGGGCCCGCCGCTTCCTGACCGAGGAAGAATACGAAGCGGACCCGCAACGTGATCGCTGGACCAAAGGTCGCGAAGTCAACACGCAGAATGGTTTGTCGGGCGAACAGGCCGTGGAGATGGGGCTGGCCCGCCACCTGGCCGAGAACTACGGCGAGTTCAAGATTTTGAATCAGCTGGAGCAGGACCCGACGACGATGGAGCCGAACTGGGTGTATGGCTTTGTTGAAAGCCTGTCTCAGCAATGGATTGCCCGCTTGCTGCTGTTTATTGGGATATCCTGTTTGCTGACCGAGCTTTCCCAGCCGGGGCTGAGCGCGCCGGGATTTATTTCGTTCGTCTGCTTTTTGCTCTTCTTCTGGAGCCAATTCCTGCATGGCACGGCCGACGCGTTGGAGATTCTGTTGTTTGTGGCCGGATTGATCTGCCTGATTCTGGAGATGTTTGTCGTGCCGGGCGTCGGCGTTTTTGGCGTCGGTGGGCTGTTCATGATGGTGCTTTCCATCGTGCTGGTTAGCCAGACTTTTGTCATTCCCCAGAACAGCTACCAGCTGGAGCAACTGGCCCAGTCGGTGACGATCGCGATGGCCGGCATGGCGGGGGCGGGCGTTACCCTGTACGCCATCCGGCGATTTTTGCCGCATCTGCCGTTCTTCAGTCATCTGATGCTGAAGCCGGCCGAAGGAGAAGAGCTGGCCGAACGGAATCGACGGGAAGAATACATTTCGTGGGAACATCTGCTGGGAAAACGCGGCGTAACCGTCTCCCGACTGGCTCCGTCGGGCAAGGCCCAGTTTGGAGATGATGTGATCAGCGTGATTAGCGACAGCGAATTGATTCCCGCCGGCGTGGCCGTCACGGTAATGGAAGTTTCCGGCAGCCGCGTGCTGGTCGCGCCGGTCGAAACGGCCAGCGGTTGACCCTCCAGGAACAAAGGGGCGGCGACTGGGATAAGCAAGTGTCGCTGCGAACCAACGGTCGAGGACTACTGCCGAGGTTGAACGTTACGGGAAGGGTTGTCGGTCGATAGCTTATGGATACTTATTTAGTCTGGGCGGTACTGCTGGTCTTTCTGGGGCTTTTTCTGCTGGTGGCGGAGTTCTTTATTCCGTCGGCGGGCTCGATTAGCATCCTGGCGCTGCTGGCGTTTCTGGCGGCCGTATTTTTTGGATTCCGCGTGAGTGCGGTCGCAGGACTTTTGATTCTAATCTTTGAATCGCTGGCGGCGCCGTTTCTGTTTTACATCGGCGTGCGGATCTGGCCGTCGTCCCCGATGGGACGGTTGATGTTGATCCCGCGCCCCGTGCATCCCGACGCCATGCTGCCGCAAAGCGAAGCGTATCACCGGCGGGACCTGGTTGGTAAACTAGGGATCGCCAAAACGAAGATGCTGCCCAGCGGCTCGATCCTGGTCGAAGGCCGCACCTATGACGCTAGCGCTCAGGGAGTCGCCATTGAGGCCGGTCAGGCCGTCCGGGTAACGGCGGTAAACGGGAATCGACTGCAGGTGCGGCCGAGCGACGAACGGCCGGAGTCGCCCGCTCCGGCGCCGCTGGGCCCCGAGGCTTCGGAGGAAGAGATTTTGTCGCAGCCGCTGGAAAACCTTGACCTGGAAGCACTCGACGACCCGTTGGCTTGACAACCGCCAGAGGGTGGGATAAACCACTCTTGCACCAAACACTGCCGCGCCTCCTTTGAAAAAGAATCTCGGCGCCTCCCTTCTTAATGTGGGCCGACAATGGACAACGAAATCGTCGTCGTAGGAATCCTGATGGCCGGCTTTGTCGGCCTGTTAGTCGGTTTGATCGTGCTGGGCGTCATCGCCAGCTACTTCCGACTGTGGGTTCGCTCTTATTTAACGGGCGCAGGGATTGGGATTTTTGACCTGATCGGCATGTCGTTTCGTAAGGTCCGGGCGTCGCAAATTGTGCAAAGCAAAATCATGGCGGTGCAGGCCGGCCTGACCGATCCTGACATTACGACCAAAGCGCTCGAGGCCCATTACCTGTCGCAAGGGAACGTGCCGCTGGTGATTCGGGCGTTGATCGCCGCCAACAAAGCGAAGATCATCAATCTCACCTTCCGCGAAGCGACTGCCATCGACCTCGCCGGCCGTAACGTGCTGGAAGCGGTGCAGACCAGCGTTTATCCCAAAGTCATCGACTGCCCCGGCAGGGCCTCTGGTCGTGAGTCGCTGGACGCCGTCGCGAAAGACGGTATCCAACTCAAGGTGAAGGCCCGCGTCACCGTGCGAGCGAACCTGCAGCAGTTGATCGGCGGCGCCACCGAGGAAACAATCGTCGCCCGCGTGGGCGAAGGCATCGTGAGTGCCATCGGTTCCGCCGATTCGCACAGCCAGGTTCTGGAAAACCCGGACATGATCTCCCGCGCCGTGCTCTCTCGCCGGCTGGATTCGCAAACGGCGTTTGAAATCGTTTCGATCGACATCGCCGATATCGACGTGGGCGAGAACATCGGCGCCCGACTGCAGGCCGACCAGGCCGAAGCCGACCTTCGCGTCGCCCGCGCCGCTGCTGAAGGCCGCCGAGCCCGGGCCGTAGCGACGGAACAGGAACGGGTCGCCGAGATTGAAGCCAGCCGCGCCATGCTGGTCGAGGCCGAAGCCGAAGTGCCGAAAGCGATGGCCGAAGCGTTCGAGACGGGCAAGCTGGGAATTCTCGACTACTACAAAATGCGGAACATCCAGGCTGACACCGACATGCGGAAGACGATCGCCACGTCGGGAGGCCGCTAATGTCGTCCGACGAGATTGCCGATTTTATCCGCCGCGCCGCAGCGCGACGCCAGCAACAGCAGCAAGGGCGACCCGCGCCGGCTCCTCCGCCGCCCGCTCCCGCGCCGCCGCAACAGCAGCGTCCGCCATCGCGCCGTCCTGCTGCGCCGATGGAACCGGAGATTGTCGAAGTCCAGCTGGTCGAAAATCAGGGAGGCCTGTCGCACCGCGACGCCCATCTGGCCGATGATATCGAACAAACCGACGAGCGGATGGAGGCCCATCTGCACACGGCGTTTGATCATCAACTGGGATCGTTGGATTCATCGACCGAGGTTGCTTCCATCAAGGAGTTTTCCTACGACGACAAGCCGGTCGAAAAGAAGGGATTGGCCCACGACCTGCTGGCTATGTTCCGTTCCAAGACCGACGTGCGCAAGGCCATTCTGATGTCGGAAATCTTCCAGAGGCCCGAGCAGCGCTGGTAGGGCAGGTGGCCACCGTCGGCGTCTGATTGAGTCAGGCGCCGCGCAGGGCTTTCTCTTTCCGATCGCAAAAGGACGCATTGTTTGTCGCCTTTCCCCTTGCGAAAGTCGACCTTCGAACTCGGCCCGCTGCTTAATTCCGCCAGGTCGGTTTCTTCTTGCGCGAATTGGGATGCCGGGTGGAAGTGAGCGGACCCAGCCGGGCGCCGGGAAACTTATCGATCAGTTCGACCTTCTCGGCCCTTTGCTCTTTTTTCAGCTGGGCTTCGGTAGGGTCTTCACCGCGAATCCGCTGGCTGGGCATCACCAGATCGAACCGGACGCACTGTCCCGGCGGAATCTTCGGCGGAGGGCCTTCCAGGCCGAGCGTCGATACGTGGAAGAAGATATCGGGTCCACGTTCCGGTTTGATAAAGCCGAAGCCTTTGTCGGGAAAGAATTGGATTACCGTTCCATACTGCATCGGGTTTTGAACTCTGCGAACGAACGAAGAAGTGGCGACTTTCGACGAACCAGGCAATTGTCACCCTGGAGTCGCCCTGGAGTCGCCTGGAAATGGCGGGCGCTGCCAGCAAAGCAGAGCCGCCGCGTCTTTTCAATGTACCGCAGGCGAGCCGTTTTAGGAATTGCCTGGCCAGCGGGACGCAGATTTCGCCAGGACGAGAAATCGGCGAGCGCCGGGCCATTTTTTGCGAGGAAAGGTTTCAATTCGGTCCGCGGGCGGTCTATGATGACCGGACATCGATGCCAAGAATTCCGTTCCGGTTGGGGAGGTGTGCGTGGTTATTCGTCTTGTGATTGCTTGCTGGGTCGGTCTGTTGTGGGTTCCCGCGCTGGCTGCGGCCGATACCTGGCGCAGTGGTGTCGCTAAAGCGGTGATCACTCCGGCCAAACCGATGTACATGGCCGGGTACGCCGGACGCGACCATCCCGCGGAAGGTAAGTTGACCGAACTATGGGCCAAAGCGCTCGCCATCAGCGCGGGCGACGAACCAGCCGCCCTGCTGGTGACGCTGGACCTGGTCGGCATCGATCGCGAACTGGCTCTGGGCATTCGCACCCGTCTGCAGGAGAAGCATCGCCTGCCGCTGGCGAACATTGTGCTGTGCACGTCGCACACGCATACGGGGCCGATCGTGGCGAAAAACCTGCGGCCGATGCATTATCTGCTCCTCGACAAACATCAGCAGAAACAGGTCGACGATTATGCCGACTTCCTGGCGGATACCGTGGTGCGGATCGGCGGCGAAGCGCTCGCGAACCTGGCGCCAGCCGAACTGGCCTGGGGAGAAGGAAGGGCGGACTTTGCGGTCAACCGGCGGAACAATCCGGCGGCAGAGGTGCCGACGTTACGGGCGGAGGGCCGCCTGCGCGGTCCCTTCGATCATGCAGTCCCTGTGCTGACGGTGCGGAACGACCAGGGCGACATGCAGGCGATCGTGTTCGGCTATGCGTGCCATGCCACGGTGCTCAACAGTTATCGCTGGTCGGGCGACTATCCGGGCTTTGCCCAGATCGACCTGGAGAAGAACCATCCCGGTTGCCAGGCGATGTTCTGGGCTGGCTGCGGGGCCGATCAGAATCCCTTGCCCCGCCGCACCACGGAGCTTGCCGAGCAATACGGCAAGGCTCTGGCCGTTGCGGTCGAGTCGGTGATCGACGGGAAACTGCAGCCGCTGCCGGCCCGTTTTTCCAGTCGCTACCGCGAGGAGCCGCTGGCACTGGCGAAACTGCCCACGCGTGAAGAGCTGATCGAGGCGGCCGCTTCCAAGGATCGCTTCGTTGCTTCCCGGGCTCGCGCCCATCTGCAGCAACTGGACGACGGCAAAAGCCTGCTGGCGAAGTACCCCTACCCGATCCAGTCCTGGCGACTGGGCGACAAGCTGCAGTGGGTTTTCCTGGGAGGCGAGGTGGTGGTCGACTTTGCGCTGCGGATCCGCTCGGAATCGGCGGGGCCCGTCTGGATCGCCGCGTACAGCAACGATGTGATGGCTTATATCCCTTCGTTACGGGTGCTGCGTGAAGGCGGCTATGAAGGCGCCAGCGCGATGATTTATTATGGACTGCCTGGCGTATGGGCGGAGACGGTCGAAGAAACGATTGTGAAAGAAGTCGCCCGCCAGTCGGCCGACCTGCAGCCAGCCGTCTCCCCGTGATGAAATTCCGTTGAGCGACTCCATGGATGACGACATCCAGTTTGGCGAGATTGAAGAAAGCTCGCCCGGGCAGCACCTTCGTCCCGACCGCAACAAGCATTTTGCGGTCGTCGGGTATGAAGAGCCGCGCGAAGGCGAGCTGCCGATCTTTGTCGATCTCGACGTGATGCGCGATATGGAAACCCACGCCCAGAGCGACACCAGCGTCGAGCTGGGCGGCGTGCTGCTGGGCGGCCAGTATGAGGACGAAGATGGTCAGCCCTTTGTGATGATCACCGACAGCTTGCGGGCCGAACATTACGAAGCGACCAAAGGCAGTTTCAAATTCACCCACGACACGTGGGAGCAGATCACGCGGGAACGGGAAGATTTTCCGCCCGAGCTGCAGATGGTTGGCTGGTACCACACGCACCCGGACTGGGGCGTGTTCTTGTCGGGGATGGATATGTTCATCTGCGACAATTTCTTTAATCGCCCGCTCGATGTCGCCCTGGTGATTGACCCGTGCCGCGGGGATCGGGGGATGTTCCAGTGGACGGGCGACCCGCGGGAGCGGGTGCGCAGGACACGTGGATTTTATTTGATCAGCTCGCGATTTCGCCGCGAGGAACTGGAAGAGTTTGCCCAACTCCTCGAGGGAAAAATCAACATGGCTGCTGAATCTCGCTCCCGCAGCGGATCTGGTTTCTCGTCGTCGAACGCTCCGGTGGTGCATATCACGCAGCCTTCCAGCGGGCCGCAGTACCTGGCCGTGCTCGCCCTGATGACGGTGCAGTTTGCTGTGCTGGCATTGCTCGCCTGGCAGTTGCTCAAGGCGCCCGCCGGGGCTCCAGAGACCGCACAGGAGAAGCAGATTGCCGCCTGGAACGAGCGGCTGGATCAATTGGAGAGCCGGCGGGCCGAGGCCGAAAAAATCGAAACCCAGCTGCAGGTCTTGCGTCAGGTAATGGACAATCTGTCCGACGAACCGGCCCTGGTGCAATCGCTGGAGAGGCTGCGCCAGGAGAACGCGCGGCTGGAAAGCCAGTCGTTTGATCGGGTGGCGGCCGAACGACAGAACCGGTCGGATCAGGAGCGTCTGGCGGTGTCGCTTGAAACGGCCCGGACCGATATCGCGCGATTAAACGGCCGGCTCAAAGATAAAAGCGATGACATCGCGGCAGGGGAGGCCAAACGGGTGAAACTGCTCGGCGAAATGGCCGTCATGAAGAAGGAACTGGCCCAGAAGAAAGCCGACGAAACGGGCTTCAGCCAGACGTTCTGGTGGATCCTGGGGGGGGTGGTGCTGCTGTTCTTCGGCGTCCTGGGCGTCATGGTATGGATGCGGCCCGATGACAGCGAACCGGACAAAAAAGATCCGGCGACCGGCAAGGAATCGTCCCCGCCAGCGAATAACTCCCGAGAAGGCGAATCCCCTGCCGACGAAACGTCGTCGGGTGATCGTCCGTCGCCGGAATAGTCGGTAGACCATTTCGTGCCGCGGGGAAGTGGATGCTGCCATCCCAATGGCGAAGCGCCTGATGGAGAGATAAACGATGGAAACGACTGCACGGAACGATCGCCTGACGAGCGACCTGGCGGCCGTGCGGAAGCTGCACCGCATGAGCAGCCTGTTCGAATTTGAAACGGCCGGCTCGCCTCCGGACCGGTATGCGATCACCTTCCGGGGGAAGGGCGTGCGTCCGGCCAGCGGTTCACGCACCGCTGGCGAACTGGCCGATCTGCACCGGGTGGATGTGCGGTTGCCGCAAAGCTATCCCGATCGGCCGCCCGATATCCGCTGGATCACTCCGCTGTTTCACCCCAACGTTTCCTTCGGCGGTTTCCTGGATCTGCAGCATGCAGGCTTGCCATGGGAAGCGGATTTAACACTGGATATTGTGGTGGAGCGGTTGTGGGATGTGCTGCGCCTGGCGTATTTTGACCTGGATCTGGCAACCAACTTTACCGCCCGGCAGTGGTATCTGGATGGCTGTGCGTTGCGGTTGCCGACCGACCTGCGTCCCTTGCGGGACAAGGCGCCTGTCGTGAGCGAGAACATTATTCGTTACGACCGGAAAGGGAGCGAGCCGCGGCAAGGGCCCGTTTCCCGCGCTACGATCGAGATCGACGAAAGCACGCCGCTGGCCCCGCCTGTCGTCCCTCTTCCTCCGCGACCCGAGCTATTTTACATCGGCGACGAGCCGCCCGAAGCGGCGTCTGCTTCTGGTATGCAGATGGACTCGATGGTGGAGGTGAACCAGGTCCGCGCCGCGCGACCAGAAATTGACCTGGACCCGGCGCCCGAGGCGACGGCCCCAGCCGCCGATGAAACGACGAGCGCAACGCGTTCCGTAGATTCCCCAGCAGCGGAGTCCGGCCCCCCGGCCGGTAGTTCAAGCGACAACGACGACGATATTCTTTATATTGGATGGGATTGAAGCCCGTGCCCGGAGCGCGGGTCGCTCTTCCTTTTTCAACGGCGAATCGGTCGCCAAGGCGTTGGCAGTGGAATGCCTTTTTGTATTTTTCCTGTTCCTCGTGGTGCTGGCGGTGATAGCCGCCTATGGAGCCGTTTCGCAATCCAAAGCGGACCGCATCAATAGCATCTATCGCAACCTGGCGGTGCGGTTTCGGGGGCATCATACTTCGCCGGGCTGGTTCCGCCGGCCTTCGGTGCGCTTTCGCTATGGTTCCACGCATGTGATGCTCTCGACCGTTTCCCCCTACGGCAAACGCGGGCCCGAGTATACCCAGGCGATGATCAGCTGGCCCGACCATTCGCTGCAGGCGGAGATCTTTCCCAGCCGCATGTCGCCATTCCAGCCGCAGCAGATTTCCGACGAATTTGCCTGCGGCTCGCAGCAATTCGCCAGTGATTACGTTGTCAGGGCGAACGACCATCCCGCGATGGAAAGGTTCCTGAGCGAAGGGGTGCAGTGGCAAATTAATCGCCTGCGCCGGATCGAGCACTCCGACGAAGTCCACCTGCACCTGTATCGTGGCCGGCTGATCGTTCGCAAAATGGCGAAACTTGCGCAGTACAACCAGCTGGAAGACTTTCTCTCCATGTGCCTGGAGCTGTACGATCAGGCGATGCTCACCCGCGTCGTCGGCATTTCCTTTATTGAGCCGACGCCTTCTTCCGACATTCCCGAGCCGGAATGCCAGGTGTGCGGCGACGCCATTTGTACGGACATGGTTTTTTGCCGTCGCTGCCAGACGCCGCATCACCTGGAATGCTGGCAGTATTTCGGCGAGTGCTCCGTTTACGGCTGCGGAGAAAAACGCTGCGTCGCGCCGAATGTTGTTGGCCCGACGAAACCTTAGCGAACACCATGGCAGTTCCTGCCGGCTTTATTTCGCAAGGGGTCGTTTATGGCGAGGCGGGGCCGCGCCAGGCATAACGCTGGGTGCAGGCGATTGTGGCTGCGTGGATCTCGACGATGTCGCTGATATCGGGCGCGTATCCGCCCGCCATCACGACGGCGACGGCGATATTCTGCGCGGCCAGCGCGGTCAGCACCCGGCGGTCCCGCTCCCGCAGTCCGTCCCGGGTCAGGGACATGCGGCCATAGCGATCCGTGGCGAAGGGGTCGGCGCCGGACACGTAAACCGCCAGATCGAAAGGCCCGGCGGCCAGCACCTGGGGCAATGCCGCATCCAGGGCGCCAAGGTAGTCGTCGTCGCCAGTGCCATCGGGCAAAGGCACGTCGAGATCGCTGGGCGACTTTCTCAGCGGGAAGTTTTTCGCCCCGTGCATGGAAAAGGTGAACACGCTCGAATCGTGCTCGAAAATGGCGGCCGTACCGTTTCCCTGGTGGACGTCGCAATCGATCACCACGGCCCGCTCGATGCTTCCCTCTTGCTGCAGCACGCGGATCGCAACGGCGGCGTCGTTGAACACGCAGAAGCCTTCACCGCAGTCGGGCTGGGCATGATGGGTCCCGCCGGCCAGGTTCACGGCGGCTCCTTCGACCAGGGCTGTACGCGCCGCCTCGACGGTGGCTCCTACGGAACGGCGGGAGCGTTCGATCAGTTCGAGCGACCAGGGAAATCCGATCCGCCGGATCTCCGCCGACGTAAGCTGGCCGGTGGTCGCTCTGCGAACGTAGTCGGCGTGATGGGCCAGGGTCAGCTGGTCGTCGCTGGCGGCCTGGGGGATCAGCAGTTGATAGCCGTACTCAGCGGCCTGGGCCTGGACCCGTTCCCGCAGCAGGCGGTACTTGGCCATGGGGAAGCGGTGCTTGTCGGGCAGCGGCAATTCAAACAGATCGGTGGAGTAAAGTCGCATGCGCCTTCTCCGCTGCGGTTGCGGGCCATGTCGCTGGGGCAAAAGTCGCTGGCGTTAAACAGAAAGCCCCGAGTAACGCAGGCGTTGCTCGGGGCTTCTGGAAATATCAGCGGCCAGGCCGCCCTGGTCGTACAGGGCGACTACTGGGGCAGGGTGATTTCGCGGCCGTCAACGTCGCGGCAGTCGATTTCCAGATGCTCAGGGTACAGCGCTTCGCTGCCGAGAATCTGAATGTTCACGCCGCCTTCGTCTTCGAGGGCCATGATCTCTTTACGTTTTTTGTTGTTGAGGTACGACGCGACTTCATCGTTTACGCGGACCGTCACCCGTTTGCATTTAGGCTGCTGGCTGGCGACCATCAGCATGCGGACGACTTCGATCGCCATGCTTTCGGCCGTTTTCACCACGCCGCGTCCTGCGCAGCAGGGGCAATCGGTATAGACACTGCGTTTCAGGCTGGGCCGGACCCTTTGACGGGTCATTTCAATCAGGCCGAAGGGACTGGTGCGCAGGATCTTGGTGCGGGCCCGGTCGCGTTTCATCGAATCGCGCAGGGCCTTTTCGAGTCCACGGCGGTGCCGCTCTTTCCGCATGTCGATAAAGTCGTTGACGATGACGCCGCCCAGGTCTCGAAGTCGCAGCTGGCGGGCGATCTCTTTGGCGGCCGACATGTTGAGCCGGAAGGCGCTTTCTTCGGCCGAGTCGTCGATGCGGAAGCTGCCGCTGTTGACGTCGATCGCAACCAGCGCTTCGGTCTGGTCAATCACGATCGAACCGCCGCCGTTCAGGGGCACTTCCCGCTTGTGGATCCGGCAGATTTCTTCTTCCAGCTTGTACTTGTGGAACAGCGGCTCTTTCCCTTCATACTGGTGCAGGCGGCTCACGTGCCGCGGCATGACCAGCTGCAGGAATTCTTTCGCCCGCTTGAATGCGTCGTCCTCGTCGACGTAGATGGCATCGATGTCGGCCGTCACGATATCGCGAATCGTGCGGATGATCATGTCGCTTTCTTCGTAGATCGTGCTGGGCGACGGCTGCTTCTTGATCCGCCGGACAATCACTTTCCAAAGACGCAGCAGGTAGGCCAGGTCGCGCGACAGTTCTTTCTTGGACCGCTCCTGGCCGGCCGTGCGGACAATGAATCCGACGCCTTTGGGCGGGTTGAGCTCCAGCATGCTCTCGCGCAGGCGACGACGGGCTTCTTCATCTTCGATTTTGCGGGAAACGCCGACGCGTCCCAGGGCCGGCATCAGCACCAGGTAACGACCGGGGATGCTGATGTAGGTGGACAGGGTCGGGCCTTTGGCTCCGATGCCTTCTTTGATGACCTGGACCACGACTTCGTCGCCGCGGCGGAAGATCTCCTGGATCGGCGGTTTCACGCGGGGACGGCCGCCGCGGTTGCGGTTTTTGGGCCGATCCTCGTCGTCATCGTCGCCTTCGCCGCCGGAAAGGGGATCAAACCCCCCCTGGCGAAAGTACTGCGGCTCAACATCGCTTACATGGAGGAACCCGTTGCGGCCGACGCCGAAGTCGACAAAGACCGCCTGGATACTGGGTTCAAGATTAACGATCTTTCCTTTGTAGATGTTGCCAACGTAGTTGTCCTGGCTGGCGCGTTCGATGTAAAGCTCTTCGAGTAATCCGTCTTCAATGATGGCAATCCGGCACTCTTCCGGTTGCGACACATTGACGAGCATTTCCTTTTTCATGGGAATGTGTTCTCTCGGGGTGGGAGACAATTCGCATGAGAGGGCGAGCGAGCGACCAGAAAGCAAGCATGATGACGCGGTCTCCACCGAGATTCGTTTGAGATTGCGGCCTTGCTATTCCAGGTTGCCCAGGCCTTGCGCGGCGAGATCGTCGCGGGGCCCGGCCGAAGGGCCATCGATCGTTTGAAACTGCAGGTAAACGGTTCTTCCCTTGTATGCCCAGGGGTTCCTGGGCGACCCGTCTGGCGATCGATTGCGAGGTCCCTTCACTACTTGCGACTCTGGCGAAAGCGGCGTGGCATTCGCCGCGGCGACCGGTGCTAAACGGCTGCCTGGGGTCGAGAGATTCCAAGTAGTGCAGGCGACCCGCAACGGGAAACGCAGGGGGCGGGTCGACATCGGCGACGACCTTGCCCTGGGGCGGTTGCAGGGGAAAAGTTTCCAGTAGTTCTTCGGCGGACAATGGTTCGGTCAGTTCGATTTCGGCGACCTCATCGGCGTCTTCCAGCTTTCGCCCAGAAACGGCTGCAGATTGCATTCGTAGTTCCGGTAAAAAGCTGTCAGTCATACGCAGTTGGAATCTGGTGCGGCGGAACAACCGTTCATACGCCCGTACCGGATCCCAATGGCCGATCAATCGGAGATCGCCCTCCTTGCGAAAACGAATACTTACACGGTATCGATTCATGGGCCGTCAGCCCCTGAGACAGGGCTGCAAGCTTCTCTTTATCTTGGGTCTGTTGCTTGCTAACGGTCGTTCGCAAGCGTTTGTTCACAAACTCTCGTGTTTGCGAAAGGATTCTTAGGGGACCTGGCTTCGTTGTTGTCTTGAATTTTTTGATTTGATGAGCGGAGTGTCCGGCATAAAGACGGCGCGTTTCGCGCGGGCAGCCAGCCGAACTTGCACCAGTGTAGCGAAAGCTACTCAAGTTGTGGGGCCTCTGCTGCGCTATCCTCCGTCGTTATTCTCCCCATTTCTACGGTGAGCGCCAACTCGGGGGAGATCGCATAAAGTGTTTCTTGGGCGAATTTTTCCACTTCCGAGGCGGAATCGAGCATTAATGCCTGTTCTGCCATCTCGCGGCATTGCGCCAGGCTGACACTGCGAATGACCTCTTTGACCTGCGGGATCGATCCCGGCGGTACGCTGAATCCGCGCAAACCCAGTCCCAGCAACAACATGGTGTGAGTGGGGTGGGCGCTCATCTGGCCGCAAAGCGTGGCGGGAACCCCCGCGGCGTCGGCGGCATCGATGGTGCTCTTGATCAGTCGTAAAACGGCGGGATCCGTGGCCCGATAGAGATCCGCGACCGCCGGATTGGAACGATCCACCGCCAGCGCGTATTGGATCAGGTCGTTGGTGCCGATGCTGATAAAGTCGACATGCGGCAGGAAACGATCTATCATCACCACCGCCGACGGCGCTTCGACCATCATGCCGACCGCCAGCGTTTCATCAAATGGCACCCCTTCGGCTTTCAGTTCGTCCATCGCGTCGCGCAGCAGTTTCTTCGCCAGTTTCAGTTCCGGCAACGTGGCGATGAGGGGAAACATCACACGTACGTCCCCCAGCGCGCTGGCCCGCAAAATGGCCCGCAACTGCACCCGGAATTGATCGGGGTGTTTTAGCGACAGCCGAATCGATCGCAGGCCAAGGAACGGATTCCGCTCCAGTTCCACCTTGGTGTTCCGGCCCAGTTTATCGGCGCCCAGGTCGAGCGTACGCATGACCACGGGCTTGCCTTCCATCGCCTGGGCGACATCGGCATAGGCCGTAAAATGCTCTTCCTCGGAAGGCTCGTGATCGACGCCCAGGTAGAGGAATTCGGTGCGATACAGCCCCACGCCGTCGGCGCCGCGGAGGTGGCTGGCGGTCGCTTCGGCCGGGAATTCGATATTCACGCCGAGGAAAATGTCGACGCCGTCGAGGGTGCGGGCCGGCAGATCACGGAGGCTTTCGTATTCGACATCCCGCGTGCGGCGATGTTCCACCACCAGCCGGGAGCGGCTGAGGGCCTCCTCGCTTGGGTCGAGAATGACAACACCCTGGTTGCCGTCGACAATCACCCGGTCGCCGCCGGACACTTCGTGCAGGAAATGCCCGACGCCCACAATGGCAGGAATGCCGAGAGCTTCGGCCACGATCGCCGTATGGCCGCCCCGGGCGCCCGTCTCGGTGACAAAACCTTTGACGAATTCAGGATCGAGCTTGGCCGTTTCGCTGGGAGTGAGGTCGTGGGCCAGGACAATCACGGGGGTAGTCAGTTGCGAGAGCTCTTCGCGGCCTCGGCCCAGCAAGTGTCGGAGCAGGCGTCGCTCGATATCGTAAATATCGGCGGCCCGTTCGGCGAACACGCCGTCCTGCATGGAGCGGAAGACTTTGGCATAGCTCCGCAGGGTGCGGCTGACGGCGTACTCGGGCGAATAGTGCCTTTCGCTGATGAATTTTTCGACTTCGCCGAGGAACTTCCGGTCGCGGAGCATCTGCTGGTGGGCCGCGAAAATGGCCGCGTACTGCTCGCCCAGCTGGGCCGCGACCTGCTGGCGGTTCTCGTCGAGCTCGGCCACGGCGGCGTCGACCGCGCAGCGCAAACGGGCCGCCTCCTCATCCACCTTTTCGCGTTCGACAAAGTGGCGAGGGATGCGAAAACCCTCAAAATCAATGACTAACGCTTCGCCTATGGCAACGCCGTGCGAAACGCCAATCCCTTGGAAAACCTGCATGTAAATAAGTCCAGGGAAGAGCTTCCATGACTTCGAACTGTTCGAATTCTAACCGTTTCACGGTGCGTCTTGAACGAGGAAACGGCTTTCGCGGGAAATTTTTGTTGCAAGCCGCATGCCGCCTGTTTTTCCGGGAACCGCTTTTTTGGGGAGGGAATTCGTCCCTTCCGGCCTGCAGTTGCGGCCTGTACGCGATTTTTAGTACATCCTAGGGGGGACGCGGGGCTGTGAGCATTTTTCTATTGCGGCAAAAGGGGGGATCCTTGTCGGTTTTCCGGGCGGGATCGCTCCGGCCGAATGCGCGCTTCGCAGGTAACAGGCGGGTGGCGACGAACGGACCCCTGCGGCAGGACGGAAACCGTCTGGAATTACGGACTTGAATCGTTGGCTTTGCTTGACGCTGTTTTGGCCAGGCTCTACGATCAATGAAGAAAGTGCGATGGAACAAAGTCGATCTTCGGATTGACATCCCCGGAACAGAAGTCGCACCGATTTTCCTAATGGCGACGCCTCCGATCCCTGTGCGGCCTGGTTCGATCACAGGGCGACCTTTTCTGCCTGATTCCCTGGCGAATTTCCGGAGGCGGGTCGGATCGTTACAATTGTCCTCGCGTAATCGCCCTCGGCGTTTGCGTCTTGGAATGCATGATGTACGATTCGCCGTAGGCGCTGTTGCGCCTGCAGTTCCAAAAGGGAGCACTCGGATCGCGATCAGGAAGGCGCCCATGCAGGTTCGCAGCTTATTCGTACTGACGGTCACCCTGACCCTGGGGATCCTTGCATCTGCTGCGCAGGCGGCCGACTCGATTATCCTGCGTCCTGATTTTAGAAAGATCACGGATCGCACCGTGACTTCGTTCGACCCTGACGGCGTGAAGCTCGACGACGGGACGGTCCTCGCCTGGGACAAAATTCAAAAGGCGACACTCGGCCCTCCTCGCCAGGCCAGCTTTGATGAACTGCTGAACAAGCTCGAAAAGCCGCTGGGTCGTTTGGATGTGGGCCTCAAGGCGGGCGATTATCAGGGTCTGCTGGAATCGGCCGAAGAGCTTTATCCGATCTATCAGGAACGGAACAGTCGTACGGCCTATCTGGTCTTCCAGTCACTCATGTGGGGCAGACTGGCGCACGGACAACGGGCCCAGGCCGTGGCTCCCTATCTGCGGTGTTACAACTATTTGATGCTGCATCCCGATGAGAAGAATCTCCTGCCGGGCCGACGAACACTGCAGTTTGATCCAAAAACGGGTTTGTGCAGCGACTTGCCGCCGGTCTGGTTCAGTGCGGAAGAAGCGAAAGCCGCCCTGCCCGAAGTGGTCGCAGCCGTACAACAAATGAAGGCGAACCGGCCCGACGGCGTTTACCTCTATTACGCCTCGCTGCTGACCTCCGCGGGCGACGCCGCCCAGGCGGATCGCTTTTTGAAAGCCGTTCGCGGTCCGTTCCCCATCTCCCTGCAGTTGCGAACGATCGTCCAGGCTCAGGCCGAAGCGATCTCTGGCAAGCGGGGCGTCAGTCTGGGAGCTCTCGAAGGATCCGTCGACAGCATGTTGCCGGAAACACGTCCCCTGGGTTTGTACTGGCTGGGGATCGCGAAGCTTTCTTCGGACGACCCCAAGATCCAGCGCCAGGGCGTGCTGCAGTTGCTTTACCTGCCGGCTTTGTATGGCGAGCAGTACCCCGAACTGGCGGCCGCATCCCTGTACGCAGGAATGACGACGCTCGCTGAGATGAAAGACTTGAACAGCAGTCTGGCTTTGCGCCGTGAAATTCAAAAGACCTATCCCCAGACCTGGCATGCCCAGCAGCTAAAGCGAGACGCAGCCAAACCCGACGCGCCCTAGACGTCGGTTTGCAATAAACGCCAGGCCGCATCCGTTTTACGCTTGAATCCTCCTACCGCTATTGAAACCTGGACCGACGCCCATGTGGAAACTTGAGAATCTCGCGTTATGGCGTCGTGTCGCCGCTCCCCTGTTCGCCGCGGTGGCGCTCTGTACGTTCCTGCAGATGGCCGGCCATCAGGCGCTGTTCGCCCAGCCGGCAGTCGACGAAACACTCGACGTCGAGTCGGGCGATCCGGCGGCAGCGCCTGTTACGGCGCCGCCCGCGGCCGCTCCGGCAAGTGAAGGGAACAAGTCGTTCCTGGAAGCGCTACTCGATGCGGGCGTGGCGTGGGTGCTGATCTTTTTCGGCCTGTCGCTGCTGGCGGTGTACTTCATTGTGGAGCACGCACTCACCATTCGTCGCGAAAAGCTGATGCCGGAGTACGTGCTGGGCGAGCTGGAAATTTTGATCGAAGCGGGACAGATCAACGAGGCGATCGAGTTCTGCCTGGCGCCGCAAAACCACTGCATGGCCAGCGAAGTCGTGCTGGCCGGTCTGGAGCGGTACCAGGGCAGCGATTTTGGTTTCGCCGAGTATAAAACGGCGGTCGAAGAAGAAGGGGAAAACCAGACGAGCCGCCTTTATCGCCGGACCGAAGTGCTGGGGGTGATCGGCGCCATTTCCCCCATGCTGGGTCTGACCGGTACGGTGCTGGGTATGATCACGGCCTTTAATGTCATCGCCTCGACCAAAGGCGCCGCCAAGCCGGAAGAGTTGGCCGGCGGCATCGGCCAGGCCCTGGTGACGACCTTGCTGGGGCTGATGGTCGCCATTCCCTGTATGGTGTCGTACAGCTGGTTTCGTAACCTGATCGACTCCATTGTGGCCGAAGCAGGCAAACGGATTGAACGCATCCTGTCGCCTTTGGGCCGGCAGCGTAAATAAGCGAGGCGCCTGATGCATCTGAGTAAACACAAACGGCAGATGAATGCCAAGATGAACATGACGCCGATGATCGACATCGTGTTCTTGTTGATCATCTTCTTTATGACGGTCACACAGGTCTCCAAGGTCAACAGTGAGAAGCTGGATCTGCCCCAGCAGAAAGGCTTCGACCAGCAAGAGTCCGACGTGATCATTAATATCATGCAAAACGGCG
Source organism: Lignipirellula cremea (assembly GCF_007751035.1). NCBI lineage: Bacteria > Pseudomonadati > Planctomycetota > Planctomycetia > Pirellulales > Pirellulaceae > Lignipirellula > Lignipirellula cremea. The sequence continues at coordinate 3,563,493 of NZ_CP036433.1, forward strand.
AGATCATTATCTTCGGCCAGCCGCAGAGCCCGCTGGGGCTGGTGGAAGCGCTGGAGAAAGAAGTCCAGCGCCAAGGCGGAAACCCCGATCGCGTCAAAGTCACCGTCCGGAATGACCAGGCCGGGACCGCCGGAACCTTTAATGAAGTGTGCAGTCTATTGAACAAGCTGGGACTAAAACGCGTCACGATCGCCACCCAGAATCCAGGATAAGCCATGCGTTTGTCGAGCCGAAAATCCAGCCGCCAGACGGAAATCGAACTGTCGATGACCAGTATGATCGACGTCGTTTTCCTGTTGCTGATCTTCTTTATGACGACCGCCAGCTTTGTCAAAACAGAACGCGATCTGGATTCGGCCATCAAGGTGCAAAGCCAGAGCAAACGCCCCAGCGACCTGGAGCCGACGGTCGTAAAAATTGCGCGAGGAAGCGGCGGGCAGTATGCCTTTCTGGTGGGCGCCCATGAATTGACAACGCAGGTGGAACTGACGGATCTGGTCACCCAACTGGGCAACAAGGACGCGGGCGCCTTTGTGCAGGCCGGAGACGGCGCTCCCTTTCACATGGTCGCGGCCGCCATCCAGGCGTGCAAGGACGCCGGTTATCGTCCCGTTTCCTACACGCCAATCCCGTAATCCATAAACCGCCCTCTCCCGCGGAACGGGTCCGCCCCGTTCCGCCAGCCAGCAGGCGAGTGTCGATGATCTCCATTTTTCCCACAGCACACCGGCAAGCGGCCCCGACGATTCGCCTGGCGATCGCTTTGTCGCTATCGCTGGCCGCGGTGCTCGGACCGGCTCCGCAAGCTCGTCTGCAGGCGCAGCAACCCGGCGCCCCGGCGAACGAATCGCAAAAGGTCGAGCAGTTCCTGTCCGCGCTGGGCCTGGTCGACCTGCAGATCCTGCACCTGGAGAACCAGCTGGAAAAAGCGGCGGGCGCCCCGAAAGATGCACTCGCCAAGCGTCTGGCCGATCTGTACGCCGAGAGGCTCATGTCGGCGTCGTCGGATCCGGCGACCTACGCCCGGGTAGAGCAGCAGATCCGACCTTTGCTGGAACGCTTTCCCGAGGCCAATACGACCAGCCTGCAGGTGATGTTGCTGCAGGCTGATTTTACGCGGGCCGAAACGCGTTTGCATGAATGGCTTGTGGATCGCTCCAAGCAGGACGCCTTCGACGACGCTCGGTCGATCCTGCAGCGGATTGCCCCGGCGCTCAATCGTCACCAGCAGGAACTCAATGCGTCGTACGACGAGCTGCGCAAGAAGGTCAACAACGAAACCGACGAGGAAAAAATCCAGGCGCTAGAGCAGGACGCCGTGCGCCGGGCCGCAGTCACCGGCAGGGCCACGTTCTTCGCCGGTTGGGCCAACTACTACCAGGGACTGACCGAAAAAGGGGACGCCTCCGCGGACGCCTTGAAGATCGCCCGTAGCGCCTTCCGCAGGCTGCTGGATATCGACCCAAAAACGGCCTATGCCGATCTCACTGCGGACGACCTGGGTCTGGAGTCCATCTGGCGATCCCGGGCGCTCGTTGGTCTCGCTCAGACCGAAACGGCCCTGGGGAACATGGCGGACTCGGCCCGGCTCTTCTCTTTCCTGGAAGATGTCTCCGTCCCGCTGGCCATCCGCGATCTCAGTGCGTCGTATCGTCTGCAGGCAATGCTCTACGTGGGCAAACTCGACGACGCTCTGGTATTTGCGCGGCAGCAGGCTGGCAGTCTGGGAGGGCATGCCACGCAAGGGAAGATCAGCTTCTGCGTGGCCTTGCTGGGCGCCGGCTTTGAAACGTCCTCCCCCAACGAGCAGACCAAAGAACTGGGCGAACTGGGCGTCAGGGCGCTTGCCCGGCTGGGGCGAGTTGACTATCTCAAAACCTATCTTCGGGAAAAGAATATCCAGGCGCCCGATGATCCGGGTTTTTATCTGCAGTGGCTTCGCGGCGAGCAGCAGTTTGATCTGGCTTCCGCCAGCAAAGCGAATGAAGACTACAGCACGGCCCTGGCTACCTTCAAGGCGGCGCTGAAATCGCCGGAAGCCAAGACCGATGTTCTCGCTGCCGGCGAATGTCGGTACAAGGCGGCGTTATGCCTGTACCATCTGGGCGAACTGCAGCAAGCGGCGGTCGAGTTTGAGCAAGCGATTCCCGTGCTGAAAGCGTCGCCAGGCGATTCGGCGCTGAACGCTGCCTGGAGCGCGTTCGTGGCTTATTATCGCCTGGCCGCCGGCGGCGATCCCCGGCACGCGTCGTCGGCGATCGCCATGCTGGAGCGGATCAAAACGGACTTCCCACGCAGCGACAAGGCGAAGCAGGCGGATACCTATATCGCCCGGTTGAAACAGGCGGCCGGTTCGACGGCCGACTCCATCGCCAACTGGTCGCGCGTTGCTCCCACCGATCCCAACTATACGACCGCGCTGTATGAAATCGCTCGCCTGCAGCAGCAAGGCTGGAAGGAAGCTGCCGAACGCGGCGCCGGCCAGTCCACTGCGGCCCGTCAGGCGTTTGACGCGATTGCAAAATACCTCCAGGCCAAAGGAGCCGAGGGGGGCCGCAAGCTCGAATTGCTCTTGCTGGGATATGAAATCGCGGTCGGGGAAAAAGATACAGACGCCGCCGGCGCCTACCTCGCCCAGGCGGCGCAGCAGGCCGCCGGCCTGGGACCAGAAGTCTCGGCCATGCCCCGGTTCCATTACCTGGCCCTGAAAGAAGCCCAGTCCAAGGGGAGCCAGGCCGCCGTGGAAACGCACTCTAACTGGCTGATGGAGAACGCCCCCGGCTCGCCCTATGAAGGGCTGGCGGTAATCCTCACGGCGCAGAAGATTGATCGCGATATCAAAGCCAAACTGGCCGCGTCGCAGCCTGTTGACTATGAACAGGCGTACCAGGTCTACAAGCGACTGGCGCAAGTGACGGGCGAATCTGCCGAAGCGATGCAGAGTCAGAAAAACGCCCGAGTCGCCAACTCGCGGCTGGCGACTTACGAGATGGAAACGGGCCGCAGCCAACAGGCGGCGCGTCGCCTGGAGCGGTTGCTGCAGACCGACCCGACCAACAAGGATTATCTGCTGCGAACGGCCGAAGCGGCCCACGCGGCCGGCGAATACGCCCAATCGCTGGAAGTTGCCCGCACCCTGCAGCAAGGCCTGCCGAAGAACACGGCCGAGTGGTATCAGGCGAAATGGCTGCAGATCGACAGCTTGCGCCAGGTTGATGCGGCCAATGCAAAGATCGTACTTCGCCAGTTTCGCGTGCTTTACCCCAAGGTCCCGTTTGCTCCGTGGGAGGAAAAATTCAAGCAGCTGGACCAGCAACTGGGAGGTTAGCCGGCCCGCAGTTTGTATAATTCATCAAAGAACGGAAGTTGTGCCCGGCTGAAACGGGGACGTGAATTTCGACGGGCTGCCGTCCCGCCGCACGACGTCGCCCCAACAGAACGCAGACCACAATCGCCTGCGTTGCAGGGAAAACAGATAGCATGACCAAACGCGACCCGATGGCTGGTTCTACGCCGCCGCCCCCACCGGCGGGCGTTCCTGCTGCGCCGCCCGGCGGCGCTAACATGCCTGGCAATGTGGTTTCTGCAGGCAACGTTGTCCCGCCGTCCCCTGGCGATGCGCCGCCTGCAGCTTCGTCTCCAGGCGCTCCTCCCGCATCCGACATCCCGGCCGACGAGCCGACGCTCCTGGAGCAGTTTCTGCAGCGGGCCGGCTCCATCATTGCAATGGAGCGTGGGATCAACGCCCGTAGCCGGATCAAGCTGCAGGTGATTGCCCGCGACATGGGCTTGCCGCCGGAAGAGTTTGAAGCGGCCATGCAGTCCCTGCAGTCAGGCGGGGACAAGAAAGAGCCAAACGCTGAACAGATCCAGGCCTTTCGGTTGACGGTGCTCAAGCAGTTGGAGAAGCTTCCCCGGGCTGTGCTGACGCCGGACCTGGAAACCAAAGCGGCCCAGTTTGGCGTGGATCGCTACCAGTTGACGCTGGAGCAGGCGCAGAAGGTCGTCCGCGAGGCAGCGGCCGAGAAAAAGATTCAGCGAATCACGCCGGCAGAGGCGGAGCGTTATGTGGGCGACCTGATCGCTAAAAAGCTCAGCGGCAACACCTGGATCGACCTGGAATCGGCCGATCGCATCCGTTCGGCCGGCCAGCAGTGGGGACTCAAAGCCGAGCAGGTCGACGACCTGATCCGTTTACATACGGAAGCGAACTTCAAGCGGCACCAGTCGAAGCGACAGTTCGCCACCTACGCCATCGCCGGCGGGGGCGGGCTCGTGGTGCTGCTGCTCTGCGCCATTGGCTACTTTGTCCTGCTAGGCGATTCGTCGTCGGGCGCCTTGCCTGAAGAAGGTCCGGCTCCTGTCGCACCGCCTCCGGTCGTTAAAGTGGAACGGAACACCTGGTGGTCGCACGAGCTGTCAGGCGACGCAGGCGTGCTGAACCGGACCGCCGGTTTCAAGCCGATCTTCCAGCAAATCTCCGCCGCCGATCCGAATCTGCGGGCGACCGGTTACGAGGCGATGTTTACTTTTCTGCTTCAGCAGAAAGTCGACGCATCGGTCCGGCATTACGCCCAGAAAGTGATCGGCGGCTGCCTGGCCGCGGAACCTGATCCCGAGGCTGCTACGGCGCTGGTGACCAGCCTGCTCGATCGTCTGCTGATCGACCGGACCCAGCCGCCGACCACCGGGGCGGCCTATGACCAGGCGTACTGGACGCTGCAGACGGCGCTCACCATTCTGCAGCAAGGCACGCTACCGGCGGAACGCGCGCAACAATTGGCCGAAGGGCTGCAGTCACGACTGTCGGTGGCTCTGGATCCGGCAGACATCACGACGGAAGCCCGCGACGCCTGCTTCAAGTCGCTGTCGACCCAGTTGTATCAGCAGCTGGTCAATGCGGCTTCTAACGGGGCCGATGTCGGCAGCCTGCAGCAATCACTGGCCCGGTTCGCCGCCCGCGGCATCAGCGTGGAGCAACTGCAGCAGTTCAATGCGCAGTTCCTGTCCTCGGTGCTGTCCCGGCCGGGCGTCGCCTGGCGGAAGTACGAGCCCTTGTTGGCGGAGACCGTCAAATCGAACGATCGCCTGGTCGCCGCCCAGTTGCTCGATATTTACGAACGCACCCAGGACACGTCGCTGGAAGAGTTCCTGGACGACAAACTGATGCTGGCCGCAGGCGCCGTTCCGAACTCCGACGACAAAGAAGGGATCAGCAAGGCCGTCCGGCAAGCACTGGGACTGGAAGCCCGCCCGACCCTGCAGACGGCCGAACAGCGCTGGGGGAAGATCCGCGCCGACGCTCGCGAGGCAGTCATCAAACAGGCGATCTTCTCTCCCGATCCGGTCGCCCTGCTGCAGGACACGGTCGACGCCGCCCGGCTGGCGACGCTGGCGTGCGCCCTGGCTCAGCAGGAACCAGGCTACCCGCTGTTCGATGAACTCCTGGCAAAGGAACCGCTCACGCTCAATAGCTCGCCTGCAACGGCAGCCGCCGAGCCGGAAGATTTCCGGCCAACTGTTTCGCGATCCACCAATCCGGCAGCCCAGGCCGCCGCGGAGGAGGATCTGCAGGAGCAGCTCGATATCCTAAAGTTTTTCGGCAGTCATCATTTTTCCAAGCGAATTTCGGCCATGATGGGAATCAGCCGGGTGGCCCCGAAAATCCAGGAACTGCGGCCGGAACAGGCCGCCATCATCGCCAACTACCTGCTGACCGACGACAAAAAATCGACCGGGGAATTTGACAACGTGGCGACGCCCGTCAGCCAGATCCGCCAATGGCGCCAGTTGCGCATGGCGATCGCCGATAACGTGATCCGTGCGTCGCAGACCGACAAAGTCCTGCAGACGATCGTGAACACTTTGTTGCGCAGTTCCAGCGATTTTGAACCGGGCCGGGCTGGTCGCCTGAAGATGCGAGAAATGCTATTGCGCAGCGTGCTGGAAGAACTGTCCAATGAACGACCGGATGTCGCCGTGGCGGGCAATGCGGCCGTGTACGATGCGGCCGGCGCTGAAATGCTAGAGCAGTACCGCTCCCGGGCGCAACTGCTGGGGGCTTCGCCCACCGACTACCGCAGCCTGCAGACCATGTCGCAGGCGTTGCGTTTGTTGATCTCGCTGACAGCCTCGAAAGCCCAGCCTCAGCAGGCCGGCGACAAGGCGTTTGTCGCCAGCTTGGCGCAACAGCTCCAGGCAGTCGATTATGTGGCCGCCGGCAACGAACTGCGGCGGGCCGTCATGCTGCAGCGCATCTGGCTGCGGCTGTTGGCGCTCCAGCCGACCGCTCTGGAGTCGGACAAGTCGCGGACGATCATCGACAAAGTGGTCGGCCGGGACGTGGCGGCGACCAACTTGCTGCATCAACTGAAAGACGGAGAGACGTCGATCCTGCAGATGTACATGCTGCACGACTAACCCGCGTTGCCAGGGAATTTCGCCATGCGTTACCCGCTGACTTTATTGCTGCTTGTCGTTCTGTTCTGGGGGACCGTTCTGTCGGCGCCTGCCGCGGCGGTGGTGGTGTTTCTCAAGAACGCCCCTGAGCCGGTAATGGGAACGCTGCTGCGCGAGGATGCGGCGAACATTATGATCGAAGAGCATCTGGGCGACGGCAAAAAACGGACTCGCAGTCTGTCGCGCAGCGACATTGAGGATATCGTCTATACGGTCGACAAAGACCGACTGCAGGAACTCAAGGCGGCCGATCCTTCCGCCTATCGCGACTACGCCGAAGAACTGGCCGTGAAAAAGCAGGACCCGGAAGCTCGGGAAACGGCCTTGCGGTTGTACCTGATTGCGGCCAGCCTGGATCGCAGCGGGCTGGGCCGCAGCTCGCTGCTGGGGATGATCAACCTGGCCCGCGGGGCGAGCGAAGAACGCCGCTTCCGCGCGCTGGCGTACCTGATCGATCCAGCGCACGATACGAGCGTGCTGACCACCACGAACGAGGTCAAAACCGAGACGCCTGCCGGCGGGCCCGATGGGCGACTGAAGCTGGTGGCCGCATTGCGGAATCTTCGCCAGGGCGAAAAAGCCGCCGCCAGCCAATTGCTCGGCGAAGCCGGAGTTCAGGCCGAGTTTGCCAAATATGAGCAGTTCCTGTCGCAAGCCGAGCTGACCCGGATGCTGCAGCTTTCGGGTAATGAGCTGACTCCCGAGCAGTTGCGAAAAGTACTGGCGCTGGAGATTGCGCTCGATACTACGCTTGGCGCCAAATCGACCGATCTGGCCGCCCCCTTGGACCAGGCCGTGTCGTGGAGCACAATTGTAGTCTCCCAGGGTGTCGAACCGGTTTCCGGCCTGCAGTTGGAAACGATCACGGAGTTCGATCCGCAAAAAAGCCAATTCGACGGTCGCAACTGGGTGGAACCGTAGTCGCTCCCGCCCGGCCTTCTTCCCGCGAACTGAGGAACTTATGGCAAATGATCGCAACCAACTGATCATCAGCGCGATTATGTTTGGCCTGCTGGTCTGGGGCGCCCTGCTGGCGATTGGCGCCTATAAGTTTGACCTGGACCCGCGCAAGGGTTTTATCGTTTTCGGTTTTACCATTGCCTTTCTGTTGTTCTGGGCCGTCATGCTTTCCGTTCGCCGTCGCCGCGAGGAAAAAGACAAGCCGTAATGCTTGTCAGCCGCCAAACGACCGCAAATCGACCGGCGATTCCCTTGGGCGAAAGTGGATATTCTGCGCGATACTCTCCACCCGCATTGTCGCGCTCCTAGTGGTGCGTCAAGTTTCCATTTTAGGTTTGGCCATGTTCGCGCGAGCCGCTGTTCCTTTTCGTTAACCGTGGCTATCGCCAAAACGGCTAATTGGAAGAATCCGAACTCTTTGCCTTGACGCAGCACTAGTGAACATATAGTGATCAATTCTCCGCGGCGCGCTCGGTTTGTTGTGCGCGTGCCCAACTTTCCCCCTCCTTTGCCGCCGCAGCAGGCATGATTGGCCCGGCGTTTGCTCCCCCTACCTGGTTCCATTAAATCGATGCCGGAACTAATAACAATAACAAAGGGGGCGCACGTATGGCGACTTCATCCAGCTCCACTATCAAAGAGAAAGTCATCCATCAGGTGCAGCGGCTGATCCGCGCCAACATTGATTCCCACGACCGATATCAGCAGTGCGCGGCAGCCAGCGAGGATTCTCAGATCCGACAGATCCTGCTCCAGCTGGCCAACGAGCGCGCTGGCCTGGCGAATGATCTGAAGAACTACGTTTCCTGGAATGGACAAGAGCCCGTCGAGGAAGGGACTTTTGGCGCCCGGGTGCATCGCGCCTGGATCCGGTTGCGGAGCAGACTTAACGGCAGCGACCTGCATGTGATCCTGGCTGAGGCGGATCGGGGCGATGCTGCCATCCAGAAGACCTATCGGAAAGCTCTGGAACTGACCGAAGGCGACGGGCTGCAGGCTGTGCTCCTGTCGCAAGTATCTTGCATCCAGTCCGGCCGTAGCCAGCTTCACGAGGTCTGGCGGGCCCTGCGCGATCGCGGATAGTTTCCTCGCCTGTCATCATGCCATGACAGGCCCGTTTGGCCCTTTCCTGGTTTCGCGAAAACTCATTCATCCCTGGGAAAAGCTTCTGTATGGACCTGACTTCGGAACACCCTTTCTGGTTAGTGAAGAATGGCCTGTTGACCTCGTATCCTCCGCTAATGCAGGACGAATCATGCGACGTCGCCGTGATTGGAGCCGGGATTACAGGCGCCATGCTGGCGGAACGTCTTTCACGGATTGGCATGTCCGTCGCTGTCGTCGACCGCCGCGATGTCTGCCAGGGCAGCACCTCGGCAAGCACGGCGCTACTGCAGTACGAGATCGATTTGCCGCTGGTTGAGATGGCGAAAAAGATTGGTCGAGCCGCCGCCGAACGGGCCTATCGCTTGTCATACGCTTCCATCGACTCCCTGGAATCGCTCGCTCAGCGACTGCCCGTCGACTGCGGATTTGAGCGGAAACTGAGCCTGTACCGGGCCAGCGATCCGCCCCAGGCGAGACTGCTGGCCGAGGAGGCGGAAGCCCGTCTGGCGTGCGATATCCCCGTCGAGTTTCTGGGCCCCGATGAACTTCGTGAAAAGTATCACCTGCCCGGCACGGCGGCCCTGCTGTCGCACCAGGCGGCCGCCTGCGATCCGTACCGCTTTGCCCACCTGCTGCTGGCGGAGTCGCAGCGACAGGGAGCCCGAATCTACGACCGCACTTGTGTGACACGTTACGATTGTTCCGGCCAGGGCGTACGTCTGGAAACCGATCGCGGCTTTTCGATCTCCACGGGGCAGGTCGTGGTCGCCACGGGCTATGAAGCCCAGCAAATGTTGAGTGAGAAGGTAGTTGATCTCCAGAGCACCTATGCGATCGTTTCGCAACCATTGCGGTCCCTATCCCCCTGGAATAACCGATGGATGATGTGGGAGGCGAATGATCCTTATCTATATTTGCGGATAACCCCGGATAATCGTTTACTGGCAGGCGGCGAGGATGATCCTTTCCGCAATCCCGCGGCCCGCGACGCCAGTCTGCCGGCCAAAGCAGAACGCATCGCCCAGAAAGTGCGGGAGCTATTGCCCAGCCTGGAATGGGAGACCGAATTCTCCTGGGCGGGAACCTTTGGCAAAACAAGCGACGGTCTGGCGTACATTGGCCCGACCGACGAATATCCCCACTGTTACTTTGCCCTGGGTTACGGCGGCAATGGCATTACCTTTAGCGCTATTGCCGTGGATCTGCTGAGTGATTTACTGCAGGGCAGGCCCAATGCGGACGCGTCGCTGTTCCGCTTTGGACGCTGAGCCGGTCGTCTGTCAGGCCTGAAGCGGAATCCAGATTTCGACGCCGCCTTCGCCCGTTTCAGGAACAAAGTCATCGGTGTAGCGTTCGAAGAACGGCGCTTTGGCGGCCTGGTGGGACGAGTTCGGCAGCCACTTTTTCCAGATGGCGTCGAGCGTCTGGGCCAGACCGGAAACATGCCCGGGATGGGTAAACACCGCGTAACGCTGCGCTGGCAGTCGGACGTGGCTAGTCCCTTCGGGCAGGCTGTCTGCATTTGACACTTCCACGCCGGACAGGTACTCAAATCCGCAAGTCGGGTCGTCGCTCCAGCAAACGCCGTACGCTTCCGTCCCCTGCCGGCCGGGCAGCAGGGGGGTAAAGCGTTCCCATTGGGCCGGGATCTGCGAGCGAGTGTCCTGGGTGTAGCTGTTCTGTTCGCCGGCGATCAGGAGTTCGCGGCCATTCTCAAACCGGGGCGGCTCCAGCTGGTATCGGGCGACCTCGTCGAGCATTTCCTGTTCGGCCGCGCGAATCTCACCCGACGGATCCATTTCGGCGAAGTCCTCCATCGCAAAGACCTGTCGGATCTCAATGTCCGAGTCGACCAGCATCGGGTTGGGGCAGCGTTTGACCCACTCGATGGCGTCTTCCATCGACTTCACCTGCCAGAGCCAGTAGCCGGCGATCAATTCGTTGGTTTCGGTAAACGGGCCCTGTGTGACCGTCCGGTTCTTGCCGGAGAAGCGGACCCGATACCCACGCGACGTGGGGTGAAGTCCTTCGCCAGCCAGCATGATGCCAGCCTGGACCAGCTCCTGGTTGTATTGTCCCATCTCGGCAAGCAGCTCTTGGCTGGGCAAGTTGCCTGCTTCCGAGTCTGGGGTGGCTTTGACGATTACCATTACTTTCATGGCAGTTGCTCCTGGTTGTCTGGTCGTTCTCGTTTGCGGGTTTGGCCGGCAGGATATGGGTTACGCCTGTTCGGGCATGCCGGTCAGCTCTACCACCGGCCGCACTTCGACGGTTCCTTTTTTGGCGGCGGGGATGCGCTCGGCGATGCAGATCGCGGCGTCGAGATCCTCGGCCTCGATCAGAAAGAAGCCGCCCAGCTGTTCGCGGGTTTCGGCAAAGGGGCCGTCGGTGACCATCCGCTTGCCGTCGCGTACGCGGATGCTGGTCGCGGTCGCCACGGGCTGCAGCGGCGACGCGCCCAGGTAGCAGCCTTGCTGGTTCAGTTCGTGCGTTAACTGGGTGGACTCGGCAAAGCATCGCTCCCGCTCGGGTTCGGTCCAGGAGTTCTCTTCGCTGTAAATCAGCAGCATGTATTTCATCGTGAAGGTTCCAGAATTTGGGTATTCAGCCGGCGGTCGCTTGCGCTCAGGCCGTACGGTAGTAATGGGCCGTCATGAAGGGTTGCCATACCCCCTCTTTATCGAGGATCTGCGAAGACAACGTGCGGTGATCATCGCTGATGAACTCGATAATATCCTGGTACTGGGCCATGCCGTCCTGCTCAAAATTGGGGCCGGTCGTATCCAGGACGAGCTTCTGCCTGGCGGCGTCGAGCGAGCCGACATAGATCCATATCTCGTGCATCATGGAACCAAGGAAGGTTCCCACATAACGGCCCTGCCGGCCGTCGTAGCCCAGCGACATGATCGTCTGGGTCGGGTCGCCGCCGGGCATCTGACCAGTGCCTTCGCCGATAAACCAGACGCCGCCGACGGAACGGAAGCTTTCGGTTCCCTCCAGTTTGATGGGCGGTTCATTGGGGCCCATCTGGGCGGACGCTTCGGATCTCCACGATCCGACCAGTCGATTCAACCACTGATGTTCGGGCAATGGTTCTGCGTGCATCGGTCTTTCTCTCTTGGTTGCGAACTTGCGGGGGTCTGAACTTGACATGCCAGGGGCGGAAAATTTCGCTCTCTACCAGGTAGTCGAAGCGGGCGGACGGCAATCGACCATTCGCAAAAAAAAATTTTGCGGCGGGCGCCTCGGCCGTTTCCCAGGACTCCAATTTTCGTCGACTGCTTGCATCAACGCGATGGGCGATGGCTGTGAATTCCGTTGGCGGACTGCCCGCAGGCAGGCAGGGGACGTGCGTGCGCGGCCAGGCAAGATCTTCTGGAAGCTCACTTTTTTACGTCGGTACGTTCTATTTGCGTTGCAGGGAAATAACATCGCCAATTGCTGGGGGAGGGGCGAATGTCCCCCGAACCGATGGGTGGTCCGCTTCCCTTGACCGGCCCGTTCACGATATATTTCAGCGATTCCCGCCAGCCGGGAATGCGGCGCCGGAAGGGTTTTTCCCGACGCTGCAACATTATTTTCCTTCTGGGCGATTAGGTGATTCATGGATTCCGAGCTCGTCGACCGTAGTGAAGCGATTCAGCAGCGTTTGGTCCAGCTACGAGACTCTCTTTGACTACGATATCAAACGAGAGGAAACGACACGTATTGAAGCCCGCATGGCGTCGCCCGGTTTCTGGGACAATCAGGAAAAGGCCCAGGAATTTGTCGGCCAGCTGAAAACGCTGCGCGCGATCGTCGCACCGCTGGAGAAATCGCTGGCCGAGGGCGCCGACCTCCAGGCGATGCTGGAGATGGCCGAAGAGGACGACTCCTTTGCCGGCGAAGTCCGCAGCGAGATTGAGCGGCTGGAAGACGCCCTGGAAGACCTGGAGCTGAAAGCGCTGCTCAATGGCCCGCACGACGCGGCCGGCGCGATCATGAGCTTTCATGCCCGCGACGGCGGCACCGACGCCAACGACTGGGCCGAAATGCTGATGCGGATGTATTCGCAATGGGCCCAGAAAAACGATTACAGCGTGGATCTGCTCGACCGGCTGGATAACGACGAAGGCGGTATCCGCTGGGCGACGATCGCCGTGCATGGTCCCATGGCGTACGGCTACCTCAAGGGCGAGCACGGCATCCATCGGCTGGTGCGGATCAGCCCTTATAACTCGGAAGGGAAACGGCAAACCAGTTTTGCGGCGGTAAAAGTCACGCCGGAAATCGCCGACAACTTCAAAGTGGAAATCAACGAAGAAGACGTTCGCACCGACACGTTCCGAGCCAGTGGGGCCGGCGGCCAGCACGTGAACAAGACCGACTCCGCCATTCGCCTGACGCACATCCCGACCAACACCGTGGTGCAGTGCCAGAACGAACGCAGCCAGCACAAGAACCGGGCGACCGCCTGGAAAATGCTGCGGGCAGAACTGGCCCGGCAGGAAGACGAGCGTCGGGAAGAAGAGCAGTACAAACAGTACCAGACGCAGGCCAAAACGGGCTTCGGGGCGCAGATTCGCAACTATTTTCTGCACCCGGACCAACGCGTGAAAGACTCCCGCACCGGCGAGAGCGCCGGCAACTTTCACACCGTGCTTGATGGCGACATCCAGAACTTTCTCGACGCGTACCTTCGCTGGCGCGTGAAGAAAGAAGGCTAAGCCGCTTGCAGAGGGCACACGCGGAACGCACGATCGGTCTTCGTCGCCGATCGTGCCCGGCCGTGCATTTTGGGTTAGCATAGAGGGCGACTGCTGACGGCCCACTGCCGATTCTACTTTTCCTCCGCTAACCAGGATTGCTCGCCATGTTGTGTTGTCGAAATCTGCTTGCCGCCGGAGCGGCGTTGCTGATCGGTCTGGGAGGGTCGTTCGCCGCGGCTGCCCGGCCCGACAAAGCCGACATTGTGTTCGCCCAGGCGTCGGATCAGGATCTGGCGCTTGACCTGTACTTGCCCGCAGGCGTGGAACGGCCGCCGCTGGTGATGTTTATCCATGGCGGCGGCTGGCAGTCGGGCAGTCGCAAGAAATGTCCTGTCGCCTTTCTGACCGAGTCCGGCTATGCGGTCGCCAGCGTTAGCTATCGGCTGAGCGACACGGCCGTTTTCCCCGCCCAGATCCACGACTGCAAAGCGGCCCTCCGCTGGCTCCGGGCGCATGCTGATGAGTACGGGTACGACGCTTCCCGCGTCGCTGTGGCCGGGACTTCGGCCGGCGGGCACCTGGCGACTCTGCTGGGCGTAACGGCCGACGTGGCCGCACTGGAAGGCACGGTCGGCGGCAACGCCGATCAGAGCAGTCGCGTGCAGGCGATCGTCGATTACTACGGTCCTTCCGACTTTGTCCTGAGGGCGCGCACCCAGCCCGCCCGCGGCGAGGTGGTCGGCTCGCCTGTCTATAAGCTGCTGGGAGAACATCCCAGCGGGAACACGGCGCTGGCCAGGTTGGCGAGCCCGGCCTTTCATGTCACGGCCGACGACCCGCCGCTGCTGGTGCTGCATGGCTCCAAGGATCCGAAAGTGCTGCTCGACCAGCCGGAGCGGATTGTGGACGTCTATCAAAAACAAAAGCTCGACGTCAAATACGACCTGATCGACGGCGCCGGGCATGGCGGACCCGAGTTCACCTCGCCCGAGCGCCGCCAGGAAGTCATCGAGTTCCTGGGCAAGCATCTGCGTCGCCAATAAAGTTGTCGCGGAAAGAGTCGCAGCATGAGCAAGATGCACCCACGCCCGCCGGCGCCCGCCCGTCCGCAGCCGGCCCCGTTCTGGCAACTGCGCAGCCGGTCGCTGGAGTTCGGCCGTTTGCCGGTGTTGATGGGCATTGTGAACGTCACCCCTGACAGCTTCTCCGACGGCGGCAAGTTTTACGATAGCTCGGCCGCGGTCGACCAGGCGCTGCAACTGGCGGCAGACGGCGCGCTAATAGTCGATATCGGCGGCGAAAGCACGAGGCCCTACGCCGAGCCTGTCCCGCTGGACGAAGAACTGCGGCGGGTGATTCCTGTCGTCGAGGCCGTCTGCCAGCAGGCGTCGGTGATCGTTTCGATCGACACCCTCAAGCCGGAAGTCGCCCGCCAGGCGATGCTGGCCGGGGCCGAAATCATTAACGACGTTTCCGGTCTGCGGGATCCGGCGATGGTAGCGGTCGCTCTGGAAACGGGGGCCGGCGTTTGTGTGATGCACATGCAAGGCACGCCGGCGACGATGCAGGATAATCCCCAGTACGACGACGTCGTCGCCGAGGTCGGCTCCTGGCTGGCTGCCCGACGGGGGGAGTTGATCGAAGCCGGCCTGCAGGCCGAACGGATCTGTCTCGATCCGGGCATCGGCTTTGGCAAAACGAACCCGCAGAGCATCGCCCTGCTGAACTCCTGCGGGGAGTTCCATGCGGCCGGTGCGCCGCTGCTGGTCGGCCACTCCCGGAAAGGCTTTATCGGCCAGGCGATTGGCGACAAGACGGTCGACCGCACCCCCGGCGTGATTGGCGTCGCCCTGGCCCTGGCCCGACGAGGCGTGCAGGTGCTGCGGGTGCATGATCCCGCCCCGTTACAGCAGGCGTTACTGTTGTTCGACATCGCTGGCGGGCTGGACGATTAGCGGGGGGCGTTTGTCGACTCTTTTACCGCAGCCGTAAACCGTCGCCGCACCAGCGTTCGAGGTTGTTCAGGCACCGATCAAACCAGGCGTCGTAGTCGTTGCCGACCCGCTCTTCTTTGATCTCGCACAGTTCATTCGCCCTGGCGACGGCGTTTTCGAACCGCGTTTGTACGTCATCAGGGGCCGGTGCAAAGCCGCCGCCTTCGCGCAGCTCTTCGTCGATTTCCGCGTCCCAGGCGTCGAAGACCAGGTCGTACTGCAGGTTGTCGGCCTGCTCGTCGTACTCTTCCAGGTCCGCATCGCTGGGCTCGCGTCCGCCAAAATCTGGAACGGGCGAGCGGATCGCGGTCCAGGTCATCTCCTGGCCGGGCGAAAAACGGATCACCAGCAGGCCAGGCTCCCATTCGACGCACCAGTACAGATCCTGCCCGTCGAGCACATAGCTGTAACGGGCCATCGTATGCAAAATGGCGAGCGGCCCTTGAATGTAGTCCTCTTCCGAGAGCGGTTTCAATTCGGCCTTCAGCCGTCGCAGGTACGCCGCGTTCTCGGGCGGGACAGGCCCAACGTACAGCGACTGGTCTTCGCTCTTGGGATTCTCTTGCACAAAAATAACGTACTGCATTCCGCTTGATCCGCTTCAGGGGTTGGGGCCGTCACGGGTCATTTTACTTCCGGCTGCGGAGAGCGGGAGGGGACGGGCCGCCGCGAGGACGTCAGGCATGTGAGCGTTAGATCGGCTGATCGAACGCTTTCGCGATGGAGCCGGCCAGCTGTTCCAGGGAATAGAATTTGGTCGCCAGGTTGCGGATGTGCGACAAGGTCGACGATTTGAGGAACATGGTGCGGGCCAGGTGACGCGAGTCGTCCTGAATGCTTTCCACCCGATGCTTTCGTCGCTTCACATAGAGCGCGAGCGCATGTTCGACAAAGCGGATGTCGGTGCGGGCCAGTTCATCGGCCAGCACGGCGGCGGATTCCATCGCCATCGAAGCGCCGATGCCGGCCGTCGGTAGAAAGCCTGCGGCCGCATCGCCCAGCAGCACCACGCGGCCGCGCGTCCACTCGGCGGAGCGAACGTCGGACAGCTTCCAGTAGAACATGGAGGCGTTGTCGTCGGGCAGGTCGTCGAGCCAGGCGTCGACCAGCTGGCCCATGCCGGCGAACTGCTCGCGGATTCGCTGCCGCCGGCCGGGGCCCGGTTTTTCCCGTTCGTCGCCGGTCGGAGCGCCGGCAAAGATCCCCACGCCGTCGCGAGTGGGATAGCCGCCGACAAATCGTCCTGTTCCCCAGTGTTCGATAAACGTTCCCGCCGGAGCGCTCGCCAGGTCCGCATACCAGACCCAGCCGCCCCAGCCTGTGTGATAATACGGCTGGTCGCCAAAGACCATTTGCCGCACACAAGAGTGCAGACCATCGGCCCCCACGACCAGGTCGAACGTTTCCTGTTCGCCCGTGCTGAAGGTCGCGGTGACTTCCTCGCCTTGCTGCTGGAGCGATGCAAGCGACGTGCTGAAACGCAGGTCGGCGTCGCCCAGGGACTGGTGCAGGAGGTGGATGAGTTGCGGACGCGTGCAGCTCAAGTTCGGGCCGAAACGGTCGCTGATCGGTCCCATCGACCAGTGCTTGACCAGCTCGCCATGGTTGTCGCGGACCTCGTAGTCCGTGCACTCCATGCTGTCGGCGGCAAAGCGTTCATACAGCGACAGACCATGCAGCACGCGGGAGCCCAGCGGCCAGAGTCCCAGCATGTAGCCGGCGTGTTCAAAGTCGGGAGCCCTTTCCACAAGCGTCGCCTGCTGGCCGCGCTGCCGCAGCAAAGCAGCCAGCGTCATGCCGCCGATTCCGGCGCCAACAATCAGGATTCGCATGGTTTCCTCCAAGGGGGACGAACGTCATGGGCGCGCCATGTGCGTGCGGTGCTGCGCGGGGCGGAAGTGGCGCGTGCTGGCTGTTCTCACGTGTTCTAACCGTGCAGCTCGTCTTCGAAAAGGTATTCCGGGCGATAAACCGCATGATGCCGCTTGAGCATCTGCAGGTATACGTCCTGAAAGGTCATGCGACGATGCAGGCTTGCCTGGTTGGTAATGTTGTCGGTTGTTGCCTGCAGGTCGGCTTCGTTGACGCGAAACACGCCAAACCCCAGCTGCCAGGAAAAACCTCGGTTAAAGGAGAGCTGTTCATTCATCCAGCGGGCGGAAGACGCTTTGATTACGCGGGTCAGGTCGTCTACCGCGAGCGTTGGCCCGCACTCGACCAGCAAGTGAACATGGTCCGGCGCGCCGCCAATCTGCAGCGGCGCGGCGTGTTTCCCCTGAAGTTGATTGGCAAGGTAGGCGTGCAGCCGTTGTTCCACCGGGGAGGAAATGGCCCGTTGCCCGTGCCGGACGGCAAAAACCAGGTGATAGAAAAGTCGCGGAGATTTGCCCATGATCCGCCTTGGTTCCCTTCACAGAGCGGGCGCCAGACGCGCGAGGGCCAGGTGAATGGCCCGATGTTTTGCTCCAGCGAGTGATCACATACTGTTTACCTTAGCAAAAAATGTTTTGCCTGCCAGCCAAAGGGAGGTCGTAAGTAACACGCTGATCGCAGCCGGGTTGACCTGGCGACACGGGCCGCGGATCGTTGCATGAAACGGGGTTGTCACGTAAAACACGGAAAGCTAATCCCCCCTGGCCCAAGTGAGCTTCCCCATGAGCGAATTGATTTACAGTCCGGGTCTCGAAGGCGTAGTGGCCGGGGAGACGTCGATCAGCACCATCGCCGATGGGCTGCGGTATCGCGGCTATTCGATCGAGGACCTGGCCGATCATGCGACGTTTGAAGAAACCGCTTACCTGCTGCTCTACGGGGAGCTGCCGACCGCCAGCGAACGGGACAGCTTTGCCCGCCGTCTGGCCGACTTTGCGCCGGTCGATCCCACGCTGCTGGATATCATTGCGAAGCTGCCGCTGTCCACGCCGATGATGGATGTGATGCGGACCGGCTGCAGCCTGCTGGCCCACTGGGATCCTGAGACGGCCGACAACAGCCACGACGCCAACTTGCGCAAGGCCGAACGCCTGCTGGCCCAGTTGCCCGTCATCATGGCGGCCCGCGAACGCTTGCGTCAGGGAGAATCGCCGATTCATCCCGACGCGACCCGTTCCCTGGCGAGCAACCTGCTCTGGATGTTGCGCGGAACCGAACCGAGCGAGCGCAGCATCAAGGCGATGGATGTCTCGCTGATTCTGTATGCCGAGCATGAGTTTAACGCCTCGACCTTTACCGCCAGGGTGATCTGCTCGACGCTGTCGGATCTGCACTCTTCGATTACCGGGGCGATTGGCGCCTTGAAGGGAGCCCTTCACGGCGGAGCGAATGAACGGGTGATGGAAGTGCTTGACGAAGTCGGTTCGCCCGACAAGGCGGAAGCCTGGGTCCGCGATGCGCTGGCTCGCAAAGTCCGCATCATGGGGTTCGGCCATCGGGTGTACAAAACGGGCGATCCGCGAGCGCGTTACCTGAAATCCCTGTGCCAGCAACTGGCCAGCGAAACGGGTAACAAGCCGATGGAGCAGATGGCGGAAGTCATTGAAACGATCGTCACCGGCGAGAAGGGCTTGCCGCCCAATCTCGACTGGCCGAGCGCCCGACTGTACCACTACATGGAACTGCCGGTCGATCTTTACACGCCATTGTTTGTGCTCAGCCGCGTGGTGGGCTGGAGCGCCCATGTGATCGAACAGCTCGACAACAACCGGCTGATTCGCCCCCGTTCCCGCTACGTCGGCGCCGAAGCTCGCAGCTGGAAGCCAGTAGCACAGCGCGGGTAGTTGTTAATGGTAAATCGTTCTTTGTTCTTTGCTCGTCGTTCTTCGTTTGTGGTGCGACAGGACGGATGTTTTGCCTGTAGAACGGGCGATGCTGCCCGTTTGCGATTGCTGGATCGAAGGGGAGACGGGGTCGCAGGTAAACGCGGGACACGCAGGAAACTTCGTACGGTTTTGCCGGTGCTTTCGTCCAACGCGACGGGCGGGAGCGACTATCGTACGGAGTTTCGAAGCCCGCAGAAGTTTCTTTCGCCGAACGGACTTGTGGCCAGGGCCACTACCTTGAAAGCGATCAGCGGCGGGAACTGCTGGAGTTGAGAGCGCCGAAGTTGGTCAGGTCGAGCTCTTCGGCGTCATCGACGCGAATCTGGTTGAGACTGCGCCAATAGTAGATGATGCGGGCCGAGGCGTGCGACCATTCGTCGCCGATGCGCGCCTGCTGGGTGATTTCGGCGTCGTTGCGGCCGTCGCCTCGCAGCACGAGCAGGTCTTTCGACTCGGTGTACGACAGGCGGTCGGCCCGGGCCGTCATGGTCGGGCGTTCCACGTAAACGTTCCCCTGGGCGAGCAGCTCAAACGCTTTCCGCGAGGGAGTGATCTGGGGGCCGCGTTCGACCAGATTCAAGTGATCGCACGTCACCTGGACGCCCTGGCTGCCGAACGATTCGGGACGGTCGATCAGCAGGACTTCGTCCCAGCGGGCGATCGGTCCGTAAACGGTTTTGACCTTGCCGTACAAATCAATCTCTCGACGGTGGATGTTGCCGACGACCTCTTTCTGGAACTCGACTTTCAGATAGTTCAGCTCGGCCGGTTTGGCCGCTGCGGCAACCGCGCCGGCGGCTGGCTGGGCAGGCGCCTGGAGCGGTCCGGGGCTCATTTGCTGGACGTTGCCGTAACGGGCCGAACTGATCCAGCCGGGCCCGTCGGCGTGCAGCTCGCCCGTCAGCTGGTCGATCAGCAGGCTGCCGGCCTGCAGCTGGTCAAAGGCAGTGACCGCGTTGTTTTCTTCGGTGCGGTTTTTGAGGACCACGCCGTTAGAGAAGGTAAAGCGGCGCGCCTGGGCTTTGTCGTTCTTTTTGGGATCCGCAAAATCAACGCGCTGGTCGAACGCGACTTCCAGCATGCCCGTCAGTACTTGCTGGCTTTCGGTGGTCGCGTGGACTTCCTCCAGGAAGCGGGCGACCACGCCGTCGAAATCCATTCGGCGTCGCCAGGCGATCGTCACCCAGGGCGGCGTCTGTCCCAGGCCGGCCAGCTTATGGCTGCTGGTTTCCTGTGTCGGCGAGCCGTTCTGCCCAGCTTGCTGGCGGGCCGAGACAAGCGGCAAGGTCATGGAGCCAGGGCCGTTGATCCAGAGCTGATTGCGGCCGCGATCCAGCTGGATGTTGCCGCCTTTGGCGACCATGCCGCGGGCCGAGACGGTGGCCGGCTGGCCGATCACCTGCAGGAAGGTTTGCGGCGACTGGGCTTTTTTGACTTCAAGCGTGTCGCCGGTGACGACCAGCGGGGCTTCGCCCAGTTTCTCGGTTTGCGTTTCCTTCACACGGGCGTTGCCGCTGACCGCGATGTTGTCGATCACGGTGACCTTGCCGGACTGCACGGCGTCGACCCGCACCAGATCGCCGGAGACATCAAACCGGGATTGGGCTTCACCGCTGGCGCCAAACAGCCCGTTGCCCGGCCCTGAGGAGGTGGCGGCGGAACCGACCGGCGGACGCATGCTGTCGTCGCCTGGCGCCAGCGGGATGCTGGGATCGGCCTGGCGGACGAACGCTTCAAAACGCTGGGTGGAGCCGGTCAAGCGAGGCGAATCGATACGCACCTGTCCCAGAGCGACCATGCGATCGATCTGCATCTGGGTTTTCACCCCATCCGGCGAACTGGCCAGGGCGGGCGAGGCAGGATCGGGGAAGACGGGCGCTTCATGAAACCAGACGAACATCTGCGCGGCAGAGAAACCGCCGAAGGGTTCGACCCGCACTGAGGCGGAATCGTCAAGCGTGAGCAGGTACTGGCCGGCCTCGGCCGGTTCGATCCGCAGGCTCTTCTTCCAGGTGACTTCAAACGGCTGATCGGCTTTGCCGCCATCGTCGGAAGGGACTGGCGCCTGGCCTTCGATGCGGCCCGGCCCTTCCGCCCAGACGGGGCCGAACTTGTGCGTTTCGGAAAGTTCGTACTCCAGCTGTCGGGCGTACATCCAGCGGCTGCCCTGGCGGAGGGCGACCTGCTGATCGCCGGCCAGGTGCACGCGGTTGTTGACGGTGGTGAACTCAAGGTAATTGCCGATCGCGGAAGCATCGCGCGACGGGGCTTCCAGTTTGACCGGCTGCCCCACGGCGACAATGCGCCGCAGATCCAGCTGGGCGGAGAATTTCGAATTGTCGTCAGCCTCGTCGTCATTAGCCTTGTCGCTGGCGGGAGTGTCGCCGGGCGAAGTCGAGCTGGCAGGGTCGTCTTTCTTTTCGTCAAACTCCAGCAGCAGATACTGGCAGGCGAGCGAATCGCTGGGGCCGTCGGGGTAGTGCTTGAACACATCGACATTCCGTTTGAACCAGGCGTTGCGACCGACAAAGTCAAACTGGAACGGCCCGTCGCAGCTAATCTCGATCGGTCCTTCATTGTTGTCGGCAGTTGCCTGGCCGGGCTGCGGGGGAGCGGCCGCTACGGAGTCGCCCGGCGTGCTGGACATCAGTTTCCCGGCGCCGCCGGCGTCGATCACAAACTTGTCCACATGCACCAGCGACAGGGTCTTCAGGGCGCCAAAGCTGGACGCCGTTTTTGACGAAGATCCGCTGTCCTGGGGCAGGAGCACAATGGTGAGATCACGTCCGCTGCCGTGGCTTTGCCCCATGCGGAAGGCGACCGGATGCACGGTCCAGACGCGCGACTCGGTGATCTGCACATGCTTGGTGCGAATGTCGAGTCGGTCGTCGGCGCCTGGTTCGCTTTCGGGGCTGAAAATGTGGATCTCGCCCAGCAGTCGACCGCCAACCAGCTTGCCAATTTCGGCCCGGCTGAGATCGAGCTCGTTATCGAAGTTCAGCACGGCGCCTTCGGGCGCCCTCATGACGATGGGGCGGACCGGCTTGTCGTCGTCGGCCTGTTTTTTGGACTGGAAGATCAGGGTCAGCGGTTTGACTTCCATCTGGCCGCCGGGCAGCGTGCGATAATCTTCGAAGAGCAGCTGGCCCTGTTCTGTTTCCAGAACTTTGGGGCTGGCCAGCTCCCAGGCATCAGGACCAAACAGGGCGGCCAGTCCCTGGCGGCGGGCCATTTCCGAAGTGCTGGCGGCCTGCCCGGCCTGAACGGGGCCCGAAGAGCGAAGCCGGGCTTGCGGTTCCAGGAAGCGGACCGCCGTGAGCGCATAGAGCCAGTAAACCGCTAAGACAACGGTAAACGAGGAGGCGAAACGCATCACGGATTTGGGCATAGATTACGGGCAGGCGTGCAACGACGCCATCAATCAGGCAAGGTGCTTGCGGACGACTTCGTCCCACCGCTGCTTTGCTTTTAACAAGGTTTCCACCAGTTCTCGTATCGCTCCCTCGCCGCCCGGCGCTTTGGTCGTCAGCAAGGCGGCGGTGCGTAGTTCGGCGGCCGCATCGGCGACAGCCACCCCGACTCCCACATACTGGATCACCGGCAGGTCCGGCAGATCGTCGCCGATGTAACAGACCTGTTCCGGCTGCAGCTTGAGCGAAGTGATAATCTCCTGGGCGACGGGTAGTTTTTCCGGCACGCCCTGGCGAACCAGATCAATGCCCAGTTCGGCGCTGCGGTTGCGTACAATCTGCGAACTACGGGACGAGATCAGGCCGAACTGGTAGCCGGCCTGGCGCCAGAGCTTGACCGCCAGTCCGTCGCGCACGTGGAAGCGTTTGGTTTCAATGCCCTGGTTGTCAAAAATGATGCCGCCATCGGTAAAGACGCCGTCGACATCGGACAGGATCAGCTCCACCTGCTTCAGTCGCTCTTCATGTTTCATGGATGCGGTTCTTTCAGGACGCCAGGGATCCTTGACGTCGACAGGTTCACTACGCGCCTGCGGGGCGCCTGGTTCAGAGAAGTTTTATTCCGCCCGGCAGTCAGACGTTTCCGGAACGCAGGAAATCGGGACTCCCGTCAGCGGGTTCTTGGGGCTTCGTGATCAGGTTTTATTTCGGATAGGAAACAGGACGGGCTCCACTCCTTCAGGCGATTCCGCCATTTCGTCGGACGCCTCGGCAGTTCCTACAAGATCGGTAATATCGAGCATCCCCAGCGGACGCCCCGCGGCGTCGACGACGGGCAGCTCGCTCAACTTGTGCTGCGCCAGCACCGCCAGTGCTGCTGTCATGCGTGAGCCGGCGGCGGCCGTTTTGGGCGACCGGGTCATTACCTCGCACAGCGGATGATCAATAAAGGCATCGCGGCGGCGTTCCAGCAGGCGGGCCAGATCGCTGTCGGTAAAGACGCCCGTCAAACGGCCGTCAGCGTCGACTAGCATCAGGGCTCCGCTGCGGCGGCCAGGCGAGCTTTGCCGCACGAGCGCTTCGCGAACGGTTTCCGTTTCCAGGCTGATGCGACAGGTTTCCAGGGGACGCATGCACTCTTCCACCTTGGCCAGGCGGCGACCCAGGCTGCCGCCGGGATGAAAGCGGGCAAAGTCTTCCGGCTGGAATTGACGCTGCTTGCTAACCGAAAGGGCGAGTGCATCGCCCAGGGCCAGCATCGCCGTGGTGCTGGCGGAGGGCGCCAGTTTCAGGCTGCAGGCTTCTTCGATCTGACCCAGCTGCAGGACAATCCGGGCGGCTCGTCCCAGGGTGCTGTCGTGGCTGGCGGTAATGGCGACGATCACCGCTCCCAGCCCCTGCAGGGCGGGCAGGATGTCGACCATTTCGGCCGTTTCTCCACTGAAGGAAAGCATCAGGGCCACATCGCCGGGCCGTAACCGGCCGAGATCCCCGTGCATCGCTTCCGCCGGATGCAGGAAATAGCTGGGGGCGCCGGTGGAAGCCAGCGTGGCCGAGATTTTTTGACCCACGTAGCTACATTTTCCCATGCCAATGGCGACCACGTGCCCCTGACAGGCGGCGATACAGTCGACCGCGCGGCAGAACTGGGGGTCCAGCCGGTCGGCGACCGACAGCACTGCTTGCGCCTCGGCGAGCAGGATTTCTCGCCCCAGTTTCAGCGTTTCCGCGTCGGAAGTTTGCGGGGTCCAATTGCGCGCCGGCGCCGCCATGACGTCATCCTTGATTATCAGCAACCGAGTAAAGGGCGGCGGATTGTAGCCGTCCGGGCCAAACAGGGCAACGCTGAGATGCGCCTGGGCAAAATCGTCTCTCCGGCCCAGTAAATTGTGGACATTTGCTCGTTCAGGCTCGCGTAGACTGGCCGTCTTGCGTACTTTTCCTTGCTTGCTGGGAAGGGAAACCAGGACCGTCGAGGGACGATTCGTCCGTTCCGCTTCCTGCCTGGCGGGACTTGCCAGGGAGACGTGCGGCGGATAAGTTCACCATGACAGGTGTCGCTGGGCTTTGGGGCCCGCGCTGAAAAGGGAAGCCGGTGAGAATCCGGCGCAGGACCGCTGCTGTATGCGGCGAGAGCGAACGTTATCAGCCCACTGTCGTACGACGGGAAGGGAACGTCCGCTCACGCGAGCCGCAAGCCAGAAGACCTGCCTGTATCGATCACCCTTGGCCTCGGTCTCAGGCGGGCGGGTACAGCACCAGTGCGTGCGCAGGTTTCCAGCAGTCGCTTCACGCGACGGGAAACGGCGCATCCTTGCGACTGGCCTGTGACTGCTCCCTGGCGGCCTCCACGGAACGGCATTTTGATGGCTGTCTTCGCGAATACTCCTGAACGCATGCCGGATGCGCCGGCTTCCCCCTGCATCAACTTCTGCCAGTTGGATCCGTCCAGCCAGATCTGCCAGGGCTGCTGGCGGACGCTGAACGAAATCGTCGCCTGGCCGCGACTCTCGGCCCAGCAACAACACACGGTTGTGGCCGCTTGCCAGACCCGGGCGGTGGAACGGGCGAACGGGACCTGAACCGGCAACGCAGGCGGCGCTCGCCATTGCATGACGTTTTGACACGAATAACCTGTAGAGGCTTCTCGATGGATACTTCCCCTGTGCTCGCAGCCGCCGACGCCCATGAAACCGACGCCCATGAAACCGACGCCCATGAAACCGACGCGAGCGAACGCTGGCTGCGGTTCGCCATTCTGGTCGCGTTGATCTCGGCCGCCGCTGCGTTGCGACTGGCTCCGCACTGGGACAACTTTACGCCGCTGGGGGCGATCGCCCTGTTTGGCGGGGCCGCGTTCCGTTCCCGCGGAGCGAGCGTGCTGTTGCCGCTGGCCGTCGTGTTTCTGACCGACCTGCTGATTGGCGTGCATGTGCTGATGCCGTTTGTTTATGCGTGCCTGCTGTTTAACGTGTGGCTCGGAAGTTGCCTGAAAAAGCACCTGCGACCCGTGCCGCTGGCGGGAGCGACTTTGCTGGGAGCGGTCGTGTTTTTCGTGACGACCAACTTCGCCTGCTGGGTGGTTTATGAAGGCGACTCGCTGGCCGGCCTTGCCCGTTATTACGTGATGGGGCTGCCTTACTTCGCCAGCAGTCTGGCCGGCGATGCGACGTACGGCCTGCTACTCTTCGGCGGCTGGGCGCTGGCGGAACGCTATGTCCCGGCGCTGCGGCCCGCGACGGAACGGACGGCCGTTTGTTAGGCGTCGTTCGTCGTTTTTCACACGGCGAGAGCACGTCGTCCCTGGCGGAGCGAACGGAGTGTCGTCGCCTGTCGCCTGGCCCGTTTCCGGCAAGGCGGCAAGCGTTTCCCAGCCTCTAACTATTGGCCCGCTCCAGAGCCCGATCAATTCTTCGCAGGCAGCGTTCCTGCCCCAGGATGGCGAGCGTTTCGAACATGCCGAAGCCGACGCCTTGCCCGGTCACCGCGACGCGCAGGGCGTGGATGATGTCGCCGATCTTTTTCTCTTCGGCGGCGATGAAATCTTTGAGCAGGGTTTCCAGCGAAGCCGCGTCGAACGCCGTGGCGTTCGCTAACTGCTCGCGGAACCGGGCCAGCAGATCCCGGGCGCCTTCGGGTTTGATGAGCCGCTTCTCCCAGGTTTTTTCGTCGTAAGAAAGCTGATCGTCGGCCGTGAAAAAGTCGGCAAACCCCAGGATGTCTCCGGCTACGACCAGCCGGTCGCCGGCCGCTTCGACGATCTGGGCCAGGTAAGGTCCCACGTCGCATGGCGTGGGCTCTTCCACCAGTCCGGCCGCCTGGAGGAAACGCAAACACAGGGGCGTTTTCTGTTTGGCCGGCAGGGCGTTGAAATGCCGTTGCTCAAAGGCGAAGAGCTTTTGCGGGTCGAAACTGGCCGAACCTTTGATCACGCGATCCAGCGAGAAGCAGTCAATCATCTCCTGGCGGGTGAACGCTTCCCGTTCGCCGTCGAACGACCAGCCCAGCAGCAGCAGGTAGTTGACCAGCGCGTCGGCCAGGTAACCCGTATCACGATAAAAGTCGACGATCACCGGGTTGAAGGTGGCCGCATCGACCTTGCGGCCGATCTTCTCGGCGATGGCCGCCCCGTGGTCGTAGATCTTTTTGAAGTCGCGGTTCTTCAGGTACTGTTCAATGTTTCGCTTGCTTAGCTTTTTTTTGCTGCCCGGTTCGGCGACGACCGGCAGGTGGGCGTACCGCGGCGGTTCGAAGCCCAGGCTCTGGGCGATGAACATTTGCCGCGGCGTATTGGAGAAATGTTCCTGCGCCCTGATCACATGGGTGATGGCCAGGGCATGGTCGTCGACGACATTCGCCAGATGGTACATGCAGGTGCCGTCCGAACGCTGGATCGCTGCGTCGGACTCGCCGGCCCAGGCGAACTCCTTGTCGCCCAGCACCAGATCGGAAACGCGGCAGACGCCTTCGCGCGGCATTTTAAGACGGACGGTTGCCTTGCGGCCTTCGCCTTCGTAACGGGCGGCGTCGGCGTCGGTCTCAGCCATCCACTGGCGGCTGTAGGGGCGCCCCTCCTGGCGGGACGCTTGGCGTTCCGCTTCAAACTCTTCTTCGGTGGCGTAGTCCCGATAGGCCGATCCGGAGGCCAGCATTTTCTCGACGGCGTTTTTATAGAAGTCGCCACGCTCCGATTGGAAGTACGGCGCATACGGACCGCCAACTTCGGGGCCTTCGTCCCAGTCCAGACCGAGCCAGCGGAAGCCGTCGAGAATCGGCTGCAGGGCTGCTTCGACATTGCGATTCTGGTCGGTATCGTCGATTCGCAACACAAACTGACCGCCATGCTGCCGAGCGAACAGCCAGTTAAACAACGCCGTGCGAACCCCGCCAATATGCAGGTATCCGGTAGGACTGGGAGCAAATCGCGTGCGGACCGTCATAAGGGCGAACCTGGAAGGAACAAGGGGAAGAGGGCGAGTGTCGGCCGGGCTCTAGGATTTGGCTTCGATCGACTGCCGCAACTTCAGGTCTTTGGCGACAATCGCGTCCACGAGTTTCTTCTTGAATTCGCCAAAGGCCTTGCGCAGCTCAGGATTGGCTCCGCCCAGAATCTGCACGGCGAACAGGCCCGCGTTACGCGGCCCGCCCATGCCGACCGCCATGCTGGCGACCGGCACGTCGCCCGGCATCTGCACGGTCGACAGGAGCGAATCCAGGCCGCCCAGTTCGGGCGTCGGCACCGGCAAGCCGATGATCGGCAGGACCGTATGCGCGGCCAGCACGCCGGCCAGATGGGCCGCCCCGCCAGCGGCGGCGATGATCACCTGCAGGCCGCGTTCTTCGGCCGTTTCTGCGTATTCGGCAGCCAGATGGGGCGTACGATGGGCGCTCATCACGCGGACTTCGTACGGGACGCCGAATTCCTCCAGGGCGGCAGCTGCCTTCTGGATCTTGGGCCAGTCGCTATCGCTGCCCATGATAATGCCAACTAACGGGGTCGCAGTCATTGGGGGTAATCTCCTCGATCAGGTGGGGCTGCTCCAGCAGGCGAGTCGGCCAGGGAAATGTCCGCTTTCCCTGGCGAAATTGGCTTGGGGACAAACCGTCGCCTGAGGTGTACTTGTGTACGGTACTCGAAAGGTTTTTCTCGGCTTCATCGTAGCGGATTTCCCACTGCCCACTACCGTACAGACGACGCTTTTTTTCCGACAATCGTGGGCTGATCGGCTCTCCGTTCGGTAGCCCGCAGTCGACAGACGCGGCCTGTCCGTCGAAGGCCGCGAAGGAGGCTTCGTTCGCCGGGGAAACGACCCTGCGGCATTCGGCTCTTGCCCTGGCGGTTGGGGGAGCAAGATTGAGGAAAGCTGCGCGGCGAGGTAGCGACGAAACGCGGTCGCCTGGCGGACGGGCCTTTCCGTTCGATCCTGGAAAGTTGGCTGAAGAACAGGACGCGAAAGCGGCCCTGCGGGTTCGAGTTGCTTCGCTGTCAAGTCTTTGAGATCACCTTTGGCCGTTTCCGGGGAGGACGATGCTTTGGTCTGGGTTACCAGGTTTTTGCAGCCGAGGCGACGATCCTTTTCAAGGCGATTGGCCAGGTAGCAGTGAGGAGAATTGCTGTTTCTGTGCGGAGCTTCTTATTCGACCTGAGAGAAAGCCTGGTCCTTATGGGTGTGCCTGGTGTAGCCGTTGGCATAGTGGTGGCCGTCTCGTCACGCTCCTCTGGGGGTGTGTGTCCTTCCAGGAGAACGGTTTTGCCCCTTATTGTGGATAGGAAAGCGTCCCAGTTAGTAGTGTTACTATAGAAAACTTTTTTTAAGTACTTGGTGGAATTCCAGGTCCTTGCTATTCTTAATGTCTTCTTCTCTTTTAATTAGCTCTCTTCTCGTTTTTGGGATTGTTCTGCATGCGCAATTCGCGTCGATCTGGTTTTACCTTGGTAGAGTTACTGGTTGTGATCGCCATCATTGGCGTGCTCGTAGCACTTCTCTTGCCAGCCGTTCAAATGGCGCGGGAGGCCGCGCGTCGCAGCACGTGTGCGAATCAAATGAAGCAGGTTGGCCTGGCTCTTCATACCTTTCACGATAGTTTCAGCGAGTTCCCCAAAACAACTTTTGTTAATGCGGGTTTGACCTGGCAAGTGGCCATTCTGCCTTACCTGGAGAAGCAGGCCCTCTACGAACGGTTTGATGTCAGTCAGCAGTATTCCCACGCCACCAACATGCCGATGACGTACGAACGCCAGAATACGTATCTGTGCCCGAGCGGCAGCGTGGAAAACGCGACCGATACGTCTGCCTACTACACCACGCATTATTACGGAATTTTCGGACCGATCGGAACGTATGCGGGTCCCGGCGCCACTGGCGTTGCGTATCCGGTGAATACGAGCGGCAGCCACGGCGGATACTCCAAGATTGGCTTTTTTCCTGAAACAGCGGGTAAGGCTTATTCGATTGGCGACATGACCGATGGCACCTCCCATACGCTTGCGGTAGGAGAGTTGTCATGGTCGCCCCGCACCGCCGGCAAGCCCAATCGTTATCGTCGCTGGACGCGCGGTCTGCATAACAATGATCAGTCCGCCAGCAGCAAGAACATCGTCGAGCCGATCAACTCGGATTTCACCTCCCTGTTTAACAACATGTCGATGGGCAGTATGCATCCCGGCGGCACACAGTTCGTCCTGGCCGACGCCTCGGTGCATTTCCTGACCGAGTCGATCAACTTTGATCTCTATATGGCGCTCTCCAGTCGTGAGGGAGACGAGAAAGCCGACCTCCCCGAATAACCATCGCTCCCGGCGATTATCGCCGACCAGGTTTTTCGATAACCAGGTTTTTCGATAACTGCATAGCCCGCAAGGAGAATTCCTTGCGGGCTGTTTTTATAGGGTCAAGAATTTCAACACCGGGGAATTCCTCCTGGAGAATGCCTGGTAGTCGTCCCTTTCGTCTGTGGGAATCTATCCGACGGGAAGATACCGCAGGGACAGCCGAGCAACGTGACAATCAGTCGAGAGAAATGAGGATTGAAAGGGAAGAGAATGCGACCTTTAGGAACGAGGGAAAAGCAACTTCGGTTTTGGTTCAACACCGAGGACGTTCAGGAAAGCGATCCCGCTTGAAATCACGCCGTGCCGTATGCCGAAAGAGCCGGCCTCGGCGACTTCATCAAGGACGATCCGCTGCCGACCGCCCCCTTCGCGTCTTGGTGTGAGATCCTCTTCGTGACAGAACCGCCAATCCGTCCTTGAGCGGCTGGAAGGTCAAAGCAGTTGGTTGATAAAATCTCCATCGCGTAAATGGGGAACTCACGCCAAGACGCGAAGCAGGAGGAAGAGTTGTGAGAATGATTTGGCCGCGACCATGGTGGATGTCGCGTTTCCGAGTCCGAACCGATGGGGAAAATCGCCGAAGTTATTTTTCTCCGGCTTCTTGCATAAGTCTGCTTCTGTTCTTTCCCGTTTCGAATTCGAAGAGGTTTCGGTCACGCAGCAAAGAGACTTGCTCCTTTCCCTTCGTCCTTTACTCGGCGGACCAGTTCGATCCGGGCGGTCAAGTTTACGAATGAGGTCGTTAGATCGAAGGCTTCGCGCCGAATCCGTGACCGAGGTCCCCTCCCCCGGATCGCTAAGAATTCCTTGATTCGATCAACGCATTTTGATATCTTTCGACGATTGATTGTCCTGTGCCTGGATCTGGGGTCGTTGCCATGCTCGATATTATCGCTCCTGTGCGGAACGCCGCGGGTGCATGCAGTCGTCGCGATCTGCTGCGCGTCGGCGCCCTGGGGCTGGGCGGGCTGACGTTGCCCTGGTGGCTGCAGGCGCAAGCCTCGGCAGCGGAAGGATCGGTCCGGCCGAAGTCGGTCGTGCTGTTGTTCCTGGGCGGCGGACCCAGCCATATCGAAACCTTCAATCCCAATATGGACCAGCCGGGCCCCGGTCGCAGTTTAACGGGCGACGTGAAAACGAATCTGCCGGGCGTCGCGTTTGGCGGCACGTTTCCCGGTTTGGCGAAGCACGCCGATAAAATGGCGATCGTCCGTTCTTTTCATCACACGGACAGCAACCATTCAACGGCCGTCCCCTATGTGCTGTCGGGCGGCAAGTCGTTCTCCGGCGGAATCGGCTCCGTCTATGCTCGCCTGCGGGGCACGAACGATCCCCGTTCGGGTTTGCCGACGACGTCGTTAATTACCGCACCCGATGTCGGCCGTTTCGCCAATGCGCGGAAGCGGGTGATTCAAGGGTCGCAGCCGGGCGACCTGGGCGCGCCGTATGCGCCGTTCCAGCCCGACGGCGAGGGACCGGCGATCAGCAATATGACGCTGAACATGCCGCACGGCCGACTGGACGATCGTCGCAATCTGCTGGCCGGCCTGGATCGGTTGCGGCGGGATGTCGATGCTTCCGGCGCCAAAGAAGGCTTTGATCGTTTCCGGCAACAGGCTTACGACGTGATCCTGGGGTCGGCGGCCAAAACGTTCGATCTCAGCCAGGAAGATCCGCGACTGGTCGCCCAGTACGATACCAGCATGTTCCGCGTGGGTGAGTCGGAATTCCGCTCCTGCTCGCTGGGCTCGCAAATGCTGATGGCCCGGCGCCTGGTCGAGGCGGGTTGCGGCTTTATCACCGTGCAGAACGCCGGCTGGGATATGCACGCCAGTTCCGGGAACAACAACATGTCGCTGGCTTCCGGCATGCGGATGCTGGGCGGGCCGCTCGACAAAGCCGTATCGGCCTTCCTGGCCGATCTTGACCAGCGCGGACTGCTGGACCAGACGCTGCTGGTCATCACGGGCGAGTTCGGCCGCACCCCCCGCGTCAACAAAAACGGCGGCCGCGATCACTGGGCCAACCTCAGCACGCTGGCGCTCGCCGGCGGCGGATTGCAGATGGGGCAGGTCATTGGCCAGTCGGCCCCGCAGAACGACCTGCCCGCCAGCGAACCGATCCGGGTCGAAAATCTCATGTCGACCGTCATGCATACCCTGTTCGATGTGGGCAAGCTCCGCGTCGACCGGACGGCCCCGCGAACGCTGCTCGATCCCATCGAACGGCATGCTCCGATTACGGAGCTGTTCTAGACGGACGTTCCCCCAGGCTATATTTCACGCCCTTTCGACGTCCGGCACGATCAGGGCAGGACGATGCGGACTTCCAGCATGCGCGGTCGGGCCGCCTGCAGGGCGGGGCGGGTGACGTTCGTTCCGGCCAGCAGCAGCAGCCGCAATGCGGGCAGCGATTGAAACAGGGGCCAGCTGGCGTCGCTAATCGGTGTGCGCTGCAGGTCCAGCGTGTGCAGCCCGGCGAGTTCTGCCAGGGTCTGCAGACCTGCGTCGGTGATCTTTGTCCCTTCCAGATAAAGCTCCCGCGTGCGCGGCAATTGCGCGACATGCAGCAGCGTGTCGTCGGTCACAGGCGAAATGCAGCCGCGCAGATCGACAATCAGCACGCTCCCTTTTTTGGAGCGACGAAGCTGCGCGCCCTGCTGTTCCAGGGCGGCGATCGCGTCGGGAGAATCGTTCATGGGGATGATCTCGCAGGGAGTCTTGCGGGCGACTGACCCGGGGGAAAGGGCGTCCTGGGGGAGAGCGCAGGGGGATCGAAAGTTTGACGTTATCCGGGGGTGCGTGGTACACTCGCAGCACTTTCCTGGGCCGTTTTGGATGTCCTGCCTGGCCAATATCGACGGAGTTTTCGATGCTGCTGTCCGCCTTTTCGACCCGTCTTTCCCGCATTTTATCCGTACAAGCTTGTTTCCGACGAGCGGCTTCTTCAGGTTGCCTGTCGCTGCTCGTCCTGGCGTGCGGTCTGGTTTCGGTTCCGGTCGTGCATGGCGCTGGGCCGGGTCTGCCGGCGGCTGCTTCCCAGAAGGTTGAGTTTATCAGGGATATTCAACCGCTGCTGCGGCGCAGTTGTTATTCGTGCCATGGGGTGGAAGAACAGGAGGCTGGGCTGCGGCTGGACACGAAGGCCAGGGCGCTGGCCGGCGGCGAAGGCGGCCCGGTGATTATCGCCGGCAAGAGCGACAAGAGCCGTCTGGTGCTGCTGTTGGCGGGTATCGATGAAGATTCCGGAGTGATGCCGCCTGAGGGCGACGGCGCTCCGTTTACGTCCGAGGAAGTCGCGCTGGTGAGGGCCTGGATTGACCAGGGAGCGGACTGGCCGGCCGAAGCCGATCGTCCGCTGGCGGAACGGCACTGGTCGTTCCAGCCGATCGTCCGTCCGGAGGCGCCTGCGGTTAAGCAGCAGGGCTGGATCAAAAACGGGATCGATCCCTTTATTCTGGCGCGTCTGGAAGCGGAAGGAATCGAGCCGGCGATCGAGGCCGACCGTTCCACGTTGATTCGGCGGTTGTACCTGGACCTGCTCGGCTTGCCGCCGCAGCCGGCCGAGGTGGAGCAGTTTCTCAGCGACAAGGAAGACGGCGCGTACGAACGGCTGGTGGATCGCGTCTTGCTGTCGCAGCATTATGGCGAGCGCTGGGGCCGTCACTGGCTGGACCTGGCCCGCTATGCGGACAGCGACGGGTATGAGAAGGATCGTCCTCGCCCTCACGCCTGGCGGTATCGCGACTGGGTGATTGCTGCGCTCAATGCCGACATGCCGTTTGACCAGTTTACGATCGCCCAGGTGGCGGGCGACCTGCTGCCGGATGCGGATCGAGAGATGAAAACGGCGACCGGCTTCCATCGTAACACCTTGCACAATACGGAAGGCGGGACCGACAAGGAAGAAGACCGCTCGAAGAAAACGGTCGATCGCACCAACACAACCGGCGCCATCTGGCTGGGGCTGACGGTCGGTTGCGCCGAGTGTCATACGCACAAGTACGACCCGCTGACCCATCACGAATACTACTCGCTGTATGCGTTCTTCAACAACATCGACGAGCTGGATCTCGACATGGCGCCAGCGGCTGAACTGGCCCGATACCAGACGGACAAGGCGGCGTTCGATGCGGAACAGAAGAAGCTGGATGCGGCTGCGGCCCAGTACGTGAAAAAAGAACTGCCGGCCGCCCAGCAGGCCTGGGAGGCCGCGCAAGCGAACGACCTCGACAACCTGCTCGACCAGGGCGACGCCGACGGGCCGACTTCTGATGGCAAACCAGCCGACGCGAAACCTGCGGACAAGAAGCCGGCCGGCAACAAGGGGGTCGTCGTGCCC
Source organism: Lignipirellula cremea (assembly GCF_007751035.1). Taxonomy (NCBI): domain Bacteria; kingdom Pseudomonadati; phylum Planctomycetota; class Planctomycetia; order Pirellulales; family Pirellulaceae; genus Lignipirellula; species Lignipirellula cremea. Next base: position 3,597,603 of record NZ_CP036433.1, read on the forward strand.
GAGAATGTGGAACTGGCGCTCGCCGTCACGGCGGCGGATCGAACGGAGCTGCAGCGGAATGTGATTCGAGATTATTATCTCACGATCGATCCGCCGTTGCTGGCTCTCAAAAAGGCAGCCGAAGCCCATAAGAGCAAAGCTCCCAAGGCTCCGACGGCCAAGGCGCAGGCGGTGGTGGAGCGGTCGACGCCTCGCGAAGCCTATATTCATCTGCGGGGGAACTTTCTGGATCATGGCGCAGCGGTCACGGCGGCGACGCCGGCCTGGTTGCCGCCATTGCAGCCGCGGGGCGAGCAGGCGGATCGCCTGGATCTGGCCCGCTGGATTGTCTCGCCGGAGAACCCGCTGACCGCCCGGGTGACGGTGAATCGGATCTGGCAGCGGTACTTTGGCCGCGGACTGGCGCCCAATCCCGACGACCTGGGCGCCCAGGGCGATCCGCCTTCGCATCCGTTGCTGCTGGACTGGCTGGCGGACGAGTTCCGTACCGACTGGAGCCTGAAGCATGTGCATCGTTTAATTGTGACGTCGGCCGTGTATCGGCAGTCGTCGGCGGCCCGGCCGGAACTGGACGACCTCGACCCTCTGAACACCTTGCTGGCCCGGCAGTCTCGTCGACGGGTCGAGGCGGAAGTCATCCGCGACCTGGCGCTAGCGTCGTCGGGTTTGCTGGCTCCGCAGATTGGCGGACCCAGCGTGCATCCGCCGCAGCCGCAGGAGTATTCGACGCTGACTTATGCAGGAAGCGCTCGCTGGAAGGACAGCGAGGGGAGCGACCGCTTCCGTCGGGGGCTGTATACGTTCTTCCAGAGGACGTCGCCGTACCCGATGCTGATGACGTTCGACTCGCCGGACTCGACCGTTTGCACGGCCCAGCGGGCGACCAGCAACACGCCGTTACAGGCGCTTACGCTGTGGAACGATCGCGTGTTTTTTGAGGCCGCCCAGGCGCTCGGCCGGCGGATCGTCCGCAAGGTTCCGGGCGTCCCGAAGTCGGGCGAGAAAGAGGCTGCAGCGGTGGCGGATCGCCGCCTTGAGGAAGCGTACCTGGCCTGCTTTGCCCGTCGCCCTAACGACGCGGAGCGATCGGCCTGGCGCGACTTTCGTACGGCCCAGTTGGCGGTTCTGGCTGACCAGCCCACGGTCAAAGAGTTGCTGGGCCCGGAGCCGACGCCTGAAGGCTGCGATCCGCAGGAGCTGGCCTTCTGGGTGCTGGCCTCGCGGACGCTTATGAATCTGGATGAATTTGTCACCAAAGAGTAGCCGCCGCCGCAGTAGCCAGCGGCGGGTGGTTCTGAACTTTAATATTGCAAAAAAGGTTTACCGATGCTGCGTGTTTGTTTTGGATTCGCCCTGTTGCTGCTGGCGGCGTCGGGCGTGACGGCTGAGGAGCGGCCGAACTTCATCATTATGATCGCCGACGATGTGTCGTGGGACGACCTGGGAGCGTACGGCCATCCTCATATTCGCACGCCCAATCTGGATCAAATGGCGGCCGATGGGGTGCGCTACGATCTGGCCTTTTTGACGTGCAGTTCCTGCAGCCCCAGCCGCTGCAGCATTATGACGGGTCGCTACCCACATTCGACCGGCGCCGGGGAGTTGCACCAGCCGTTGCCTGCGGACCAGGTGATGTTTCCCGCGCTTCTGAAACAGGCCGGCTACTACACGGCCGCTGCCGGGAAGTGGCACCTGGGCGAACCAGCCCGGAAAGCGTTCGACCGGATCGAAGACGGCCGTCCCAGCGGCTGCGAGAAATGGGTCGAGGTGCTGCACGAACGGCCCCGCGACAAGCCTTTTTTCCTGTGGCTGGCCGCCTACGACGCCCACCGTGGTTACAGCAAAGGGACGCTGAAAGTCCCGCATACTAACGAGGACGCGGTCGTTCCGCCGTACCTGCCCGACGCGCCGGAAACACGGGGCGATCTGGCCATGTACTATGACGAAATCTCGCGTCTGGACAGTTATGCCGGCAAGGTGCTGGCGGAGCTGGACGAGCAAAAAGCGGCCGAGAACACGCTGGTTCTGTTCCTGGCCGATAACGGACGTCCCTTCCCGCGGTGCAAAACGACCGTCTACGACAGCGGCGTGCGCACGCCGTTTATCGTACGCTGGCCGGTTGTCGTTCCCAGGGGATCCGTCTGCCGCGAACTGGTCAGCTCCATCGACATTGCTCCCACTTTCTGCGAGCTGGCCGGTCTGCGGCCGGCGCCGACGTTCCAGGGGCAATCGTTTGTCCCCCAGTTGCCGACGCCCGATGTGGCCATTCGTGATCATATCGTGGCCGAACATAACTGGCATGATTATGAAGCGTATGAACGCGGTCTTCGCGATCAACGCTATCTGTACATTCGCAACTGGCGGCCCGAACTGCCGGGCACCCCGCCGGCCGACGCGGTGCGCAGTCCCACTTATGCGGTGATGCAAAAAATGCGCGACGCGGGCGGTTCCTTGACGCCCGATCAGCGTTCCTGTTTCCTCACGCCGCGGCCGGAGGAAGAGCTGTACGATACGATCGAAGATCCGCACTGCCTGCGGAATCTGGCCGATGCGCCGGGAAGCCAGGAGGTGCTGGTTCGGATGCGGGCGGCCATGGTTTCGCATCGCAAAAAGTACGACGATCCGGAGCCGGGCCAGCTGACGCCTGACAGGTTTGATCGGGAAGAGGGCACGCCGCTGAAGAAATAAGGAACGACCCAGAAGACCGGCGCCGTTCCCGGCGCCGGTTGATCGTTGCTTTACGATTGCCGCCGGGTTCAAAGCCAGGCGGGGGAAGGGGCGAGGCTTGGACCTGGAACCGCCGGTCGGGGTCTCAGTTTGTGGGGTGGTTGGCTCCTTCGGGATGCAATTCCGAGTCGCCAGAGGATCCGTGCGAAGGGTCTGGCTCGGGCGCATCCCAGGGCGGCGTGAGCGGCTTTTTCGCCTGGGCCCGGCGGTTGGTGCGGAACTTGTCCCGTAGATCGTTCCAGTCAATCACGACTTTGCCGCCGGTTGCTTCCTGCTGGCGGGACCAGTTCATGAGCAATTCCAGGCAGGCGTGATCGATATAGTCGAGCCTGTCCAGGTTGACATGCAACTCGGCGCCAGGCGGTACGCTTTCCAGCTTCTCGGCAAGTTTGGGCAGGCGAATAAACGTCGCCGCGCCGGACAGTTGAAGCACGGCCGGTTCGCCTGTCTCGCTGGTGCGCAGGTCGGCGTCCAGTTTAGAGAACTTGAAGAGCAGCTTGGCGGCCGCCAGTCCGACCCCGACCAGAACGCCGGTCAGCAGGTCAACGGCCACAATCATGAATACGGTCGCCAGGTAGACGACCACTTCGCCCCGGCCGTACTTCCGCAGCTCGATCAGCGCTTTCACATTCACGAGCTTGTAGCCGGTATAAACCAGGATGGCGGCCAGGCAGGAGGTGGGGATCATTCGCAGCAGGAAGGCGAGCGCCGATACGAACAGCAACAGCCAGACCCCGTGCATCCAGGCCGACATACGCGTTTTGGCGCCAGCGGCGACATTCGCCGAACTGCGCACGATCACGCCCGTCATCGGCAGCGATCCCAGGGCGCCGCAGATCATGTTGCCTACGCCCTGGGCGAAGAGCTCGCGGTCGTAGCGGGTGCGGGGTCCATCGTGCAGCTGGTCAACGGCCGTGGCGCTGAGGAGCGTTTCCGCACTGGCGACGATCGCCATTACAATGACAAATTCCAGCACCACTTCCCACTCGCTGAGAATCCCCGACCAGGTAGGGAAGTGCAGCGTTTGTGAGAACAGGTTGGAGGGCGCCTCGACGTATAGCACGGGCAGCGACAAGGCGGCAGCCACCCCTGTGGCGATGATCACCGCCAGCAGCGGAGCCGGAACCAGTTTCAAACGCTTGGGCGCCAGACCCTGCCAGAGCAGCAGGATAGTAATCGTGAGAACGCCAATTTCGGCGGCGAAGTTGTGATTCTTCAGGCTATCCAGCAGACCTTCCAGGGCGGTGACCGCTTCGTGCTGGGCATGGGTAGCGGCCAGAATGCCGCCTGCGTGCAGTGCGGCCAGTGCGGCGTCGCTTTTTGCCAGCGCGTCTTTGGCCGCGCTTTGGACCCGGACCTGCTTGACGCTACTGCCCGCCATGCGGGACTCCGGCTGGTCCAGCAGCAAACGCAGTTCCCCCAGTTCGAACCGGAGCTGTTTTTCAATTTCCAGCTGGGTCGCCGCGGATTCTTCCAGGTCACGTTGTTCTTCGGGTACTTTGTCGGCCAGGAGGCTGGCCTTTTCTCCTTCGATACCGTGTAACGGCGACTGCTCCGCGACATGTTCGGCCAGTTCTACCTGCTGGCGGTGGAGTTCGCCAATTTCCCGCAGCAGGCGGGTCTGCAGTTTGCGTGTTTCCGGGTCGCCTAGCTGGGGAATGGTGGAAATGCCTTTTTGAATCGCCGAGGGAATGGTGAGCAGATTCGTCAGGCCGTCGCCTTTGGGCTTGTCGTCGACCATGACATGGAACTGGGCCCCAAGAATCAGGATACCAATACCGGCCAGCATGCCATGCACCACGGCGGGCGAGACCGCCCGGAACCAGCGGCCAAGTCCGAGCAGGCCGGCTCCAATCTGGAGCACCCCTGCCAGCAGCACCACCACGCCCAGCATTTCAATGCCGATACGCTGGATCAAATCAACCACCACCACCGCCAGGCCGGCCGCCGGACCGCTGACCTGCAGGGGACAACCCGCCAGCAAAGCGACGACAAGGCCGCCAACGATCCCCGTAATCAGGCCGGCTGCCACCGGTACGCCGGATGCGATGGCGATGCCCATGCAAAGCGGTAACGCCACCAGGAACACGACGACCGAGGAGAGAAAATCATTCTTGAAGTTGCTGCGGTAATCCTGCAGGACTTCTGTCCAAGGGGGTCCATTCGATTTCATTCCAAAAACTCCCGTAATTTACAAGCGCCGACCGCGCTGTGTTCGTTCCTTGAATCTCTTGAAATCGCGATGTTGCTCCAGGCAGGCATCCGCGCAGCATGGCCAAAAAGGTTGCGAAGCGAGGGTCGCTGGAAAGATCAAAGCCAGATAACAGGATTGGCGTAGATGCGTGCTGCCGGTCATCGGCGCAGCACTCCAGCAAGCAGGTTTCGTTGGGCTACATGCCTTCGATTGAATCCGCCCGAGATTCCTGGCTCAGCCAGGGCGCCGCGCAAGGCGACGTCGCTCGGGGAACGGCCGTTAACAGCGCAGCGGCGCGAGAAGTTCATGCGTCAGCCGATGGCCAACGAGGGGACAAACCCGGGTTTTGGAAGCCCAATCCGTTTGGGGATGTTGTCGCAGCCAGTTCAGCAGGTCAACGGGCGAGCGTTCCGTGCGCCGAATAACGCTATGCGCGTCAACTTCGACCTGCTGCTCGCCTTCAGAATTTTCAACGTTCCCCGTCGAGGAGATCTCAAAAACGCGAGCGGCGACCGGCCCTGCCGTAAACAAGGCCGCCAGCAATACCAGGCAGATACCAAAATGGCGGCCGTTTGTTTCCCGCAGTGGTACAGTCATACCGGCCCAGGGACGGTGCGTGAAATCGAGGCGGAAAGTAGAAGGAAGTTGCGCAGGGACGCTTAGCCCCGCAGAGTTATCCTAGACGGCAATCCGCTGCAGCGTCAACGGGAATTGTCTGTCGACGACGGTTTCCGCCCGCTTTTCCCGGCATTTGCGTCAAAACTTCCTCTTCTGCTGAGCGGGACTGTTGTTACAGCTGAAACCGGCTCGACGAAGCGTTTAACGCCTGGATCCGTTGTTCGATTCCCAGGATCGAATTCTGCGTGGTTTCCGCCGCAGCGACCGATTGTTTGCTGGCGGCATCGATCTGGCTGATGCTGGCGACCAGCTCTGTGACGCCTTGTTCCTGCTGGCGGGCGCCGGCGTTGATCTGTTTCATCGCTTCGGTCGTTTGTTCAATCGCTTCCACAATCTCTTCAAAGGCGTCGCTCACGCGGCGGACAATTTCTGCGGAGCTTTCGGACAGGCGCCCTCCTTCGCGGATGCGGCTGACGACGGCCTCCATGGATTTCTGGGTGGCGGAGATCAGCGATTCGATGCGTACGGCGGACTGTTTCGATTGGTTGGCCAGTTCCCGCACCTGGGTCGCCACGACGGCAAAGCCGCGGCCGTTTTCGCCGGCCCGGGCCGCTTCGATCGAGGCATTCAGCGCGAGGAGTTTGGTTTGCTCGGCGACTTCATTCACGGTAGCGGTGATCTCGCCAATCCGCTGCATCTGGTCGGACAAATCCAGCACGCTTTCGCCGGCCGACTGCGAGTTGGTCCGCACCTGTTCAATGCGGGCAGCCGAATCCTGGGTGAGCATGCGCCCCTCGGAGGCTCGCCGGCTGGTTTCCACTGCGGCCTCTTGCACGGCGCGGGCCCGATCGGCGAACTCCTGCATGGTGGCTTTGAATTCTTCCGCCGTGGCGGTGATTTCATTCAGCGAACTGGCCGTTTCATTCAGGCTGGTCAGTTGCTGCTGGGCGCCGACAGCGATCTCGCCGCTGGCTGCGTCGACTTCGCCGGTGAGCACTTTGGATTCGGACAGAAGCGTTCGCAGCGAGCGGGCCATGCGGTTAAAGGCGGTCGCCAGCTGGCCAATTTCATCGGACGTTTCCACCAGATCGGGCTGAGTCAGGTCGCCCCGAGCGATGGCCTCGGCGTTGCCTGCCATGACCGACAACGGCCGCAGGAGCATGCTTCCCAGTTTGTGGAAAAAGTAGCCGCCGGCGATCACGCCGATTACCAGAATACTGATCTGGGCGATGAACAGATCACGCTGGGAAGAGCGGGCCAAATCCCTGGCGTAAGGCCGGAGGGTCACATTCAGAACCGGTTCCATACTTTCGACCGAAGCTCCAATCTCCCGCGCCAAGGCGACCCTTTCCGACAGGGGGAGCGCTTCGACTGCAGGCAGGCCCAGGCGTCGATAGCTGTTGACCAGTTCGTTGAAGTCGCTGGTGTACACATCGACTTCCTGCTTCAGGCGATCGATCTCAACCCGTTGCTCCTCTGGCAAGAGACGCTGCAACGCGGCGATCTGGGTCTGCAGGTCGGTCAGATGTTTCTTGTGCAGTTGGATTGAGGGGCTGTTAGAGCCTTCGACAAAAAAATCCGCGTTCAAAACATCTCGCAGCAGAAAGTTTTTTTCCGCCTTGCGCATCTGCAGCATGTCGATTAACGCCTGGTCCGACAGGTTGCCGATTTTCACGGCGTCGCCGGCCGCACTCAGGAAGTACCAGCTAATGGAGATCCAGCCGATCCCCAAAGCGGAAATGACGATAAACCCCGCCAGGGTTAGTTTGAACAGGAAGCTCTTTTCGCGCAGCATAAGAATCTCAGAGCCGCCATGGCAATTTTAAGGGAAAACTCAGTCAAGATGAGAAGATTCTATCCCCTGATTGGCCGCTATAAAAGCGAGTGCCTCCGCATCCCGCGACAATTGGAGCATGGCCGAACCGATAAGCGTATTCCCACGGCCGATCCGGTTGTCGCCAGACGATCAAAAAACGCCTGTGAAGATGAAATTCGCCCCCTTAGCCTGGCATGCCGTGAAGGGTTGAAGGCAACCGAGGGAGAACTCAGTGATCCAGCGGAGCAGGACGAAAAAAACCGGAAAAAATTTCACAGGGCTGTCCGCACCTTCGTCCAAAAGAAGATTACCTCGACATGGGTTTCGATTTTCGCAGGGCTGCCTGGGTTGGGCCGCCTTGCTCATGAACGGGATTCGAGGAGAATTCGATGAGAAAAGCATTGGTTCTTGCGGGCGCTGCGGTTCTGACTCTCTGTGCCATGTTGCCGACGGCGGGACGCGCCGAGACGGTATGGCGCACGACCTATCGCTCCCTGGGCGGCGACATCTTTGACGCCAAGGTGGTGATCAACACGAACGGAAGTACAGGGTATTACGACACCTACGACAATAACGGCAACGTCATTGGCGGCGGCGAGTTGTACAATATCAAGTACCAGAACCTGGGCCAGCAGCCGATCCTGCGCGGCAACTGGAGCTGGAAAGCAGGCGGCAGCGGCAACTTTGCCTGGAAGCTGAATCCGACGCTGGACCAGTACGAAGGCAACTACAGCGCCACCAGCGGCGGCGGCGGATTCTGGGACGGCGAACTGACAGGCGGCAGCGGCGGAGCAGCCGGTCAGGGCGGGCCCTTCATCAAAAAGTAAGGTTCCCGACTGGGAGCGTTTCGTCAATCGAACGATCGCGTCGCCTCCTCTGGAAGCGGCGCCGACACTCGGGTCGCCATCGCCTTGGCGTCGTCTCGGCCGGGGTGCGGAGAAGACGGCTTCGACCAGGATCAGAAACCGGAAACGCCCCGGAGGTCGGCAGGGCGACACGTCGATTGTGACGAGTTCACCGAGTCACCTGCCTGGTACTTCACGGTAAAGCCGTGCTAATCGCGGTAGAACTGGCCGTCACGGAAATCGATCGTCGTTCCCACGAGATCGGGCGCACTGCGACGATCGACCACCAGCGGCAGTCCGTGTGCCGCCCCCAGCCAGTCGCGTCCGTCGGCGATGGGCGTATCAAACGTTATGGCGATCTCTTTATCGGCTCGGGAAACAGGTTCGATACGCACCGCCAGGCTCGTTTCAAAATCCCCCTCAAGGTGGCGCCGTCGGATTTCCTCGGCGGCCGAATCGGTGAGGGCGACGACATTGCCAAAGTTGCTGAGCAAGAACTCCGATGCCGGCCGGGCCGCTTCTTCAGGACTGGCCAGCGTGGGCGCCGACCAGGCCAGCAGGGTGACAGGATAAGGGCGCCGACAACTCTGGCAACGGATCCGCTCCTGGAGTAATTCGCCCTGGCCGAGCGGAATGAAAAACAGATGAAAGCAATCCCGCGTGCGGAGCAGCTCAAATTTCCGTTCGCAATTGCATGCAGGGCAATGGAAGTCGCCGACTTCCTCCTGCTTTTCTAGCTCGATATTGCCCCAGATTATCATTGGTTTCGCGCGTCCTTTGGTTCATTCATCCCCAAGGGAAGTCTTATCCGCCATGACCCGCTGCAACTGCAGCGTGGTGTTGTCTTCCACCTTGAGTTCCATCTGATTCTCTTCGAATCGCAGGATGTGATAGGACAACGAGACATTGGGGGTGTCGCGTATGCGCAGTTCGATGATACAGCCCTTGCGCAGCCGCCAGCGACCCTGGCTGGGAAGGTCTTCGGTCGAGGCAAAGCCGCCGTCTTCGCGGAGACTGATGGACATGTCGGGACCTGATTTCCAGAAGCCAATCAGATCCGATCGGTTGACTTTTATATCTGATTCAAGGGGCGATTCGACCTGCGGAGGGGCGGTAGTTTGAGGCGGTAAAGTCGGTTCCTGGCAACCAAGGCAGCCCCACCAGGAAAAGGCCACAATTCCCAGAAGGGAATGAGTGAAGAGTTTCATTGAGTCCTCGTAAAGACGAAAGCGAACGCTTCAGCCCTGCTCCATAACGAGGCTTGAAGTCTAGCCGGCGCCAGGCAGGTCCGTCAAGTTTGACTCGCAATTTCAAACGTCTGCGGAAATCCCGGAAACACGTTTCGCCTCTGGCAATGTGGTGCGCTGGTTCCTGGCGGATATAATTAGAGGTCAGTCATCCGTCGTTTCCTGCCTTCCCCCCTTTCCCTTCGACACGACTCGCCATGCATCCTGACCCCTCGCTGGAACAGCAACAGTCGCTTACTCGTCGGGCTCTCTTTCAGCAGGGAGCGGTCGGACTGGGCGCGGCCGCTTTGTCGTCGTTACTGGGAGGTTCCGCCCAGGCGGAGCCAGAAACTCGCGTCGGTGGATTGCCGCAACTGCCGCATTTTCCGCCCAAAGCAAAGCGGGTGATCTACCTGTTCATGAACGGCGCCCCGACCCATGTCGACCTGTTCGACTACAAGCCGAAGCTCAAGGAGCTGCACGGCCAGCCCGTGCCTGAATCGTATATCAGCAACAAACGTTTCAGCACCATGACGGGCAACGCCCAGGGGAAGCTGCTGCTGGGACCGATCGAACCCTTCCGCCAGCGCGGCGCCAGCGGTTCCTGGGTCAGCGAGTTGCTGCCGCATACGGCGGCGATCGCCGACGATCTGTGCTTTGTCAAAAGCCTGCATACCGAAGCGGTCAACCATGCGCCGGCGATTACGTTCTTTCTGACCGGTTCTGAAATGGCGGGACGGCCCAGCCTGGGCTCCTGGCTGACGTACGGTCTGGGGAACGCGACCGAGAACCTGCCCGGCTTCTGCGTGATGACGTCGATCAGCAAGGACACCACCTGTGGGCAGATCTTTTACGATTATTACTGGGGCAGCGGATTCCTGCCCAGTCGCTTTCAGGGCGTCAAGTTTCGGGCCGGCGGCGATCCGGTGCTGTATCTGTCCAGCCCGCCCGGCATGAGTCGCCCTGTCCGACGGGGTATGCTCGACGATCTGGCCGAACTGAATGAAATCCAACAGGCGGAAATCGGCGATCCGGAGATTGCCGCACGCATCTCGCAGTACGAAATGGCGTACAAAATGCAGGCCAGCGTGCCGGAGCTGACCGACCTGTCCGACGAACCGCAGCATGTGCTGGACCTGTATGGACCGAACGTGCTGGAACGCGGATCGTTTGCCTACAATTGCCTGATGGCCCGGCGTCTGGCGGAACGGGGCGTGCGGTACACGCAGCTGATGCACGCCGGCTGGGACCAGCATGGCAGCATTACGACCGAGCTGTACGCGCAGTGCCGGGACACCGATCAGCCTTCGGCCGGCCTGGTGCAGGACCTGAAGCAGCGAGGCATGCTCGACGACACCCTGGTAATCTGGGGCGGAGAGTTTGGCCGCACGCCGTTTCTGCAGGGTTCGCTCGACAACCGGCCGAAGTGGGGCCGCGATCATCATCCGTATGCCTTTACCAGCTGGCTGGCCGGCGGCGGCGTGAAGCCCGGTATCAGCTATGGCGCCTCTGACGATCTGGCGATCGATGTGGTGGAGAATCCGGTGCACGTGCATGACTTCCAGGCGACCTTGCTGCATCTGCTGGGGATTGACCATGAGCGTCTGACGTATCGCTTCCAGGGACGCCGTTATCGCCTGACCGACGTGCACGGCCACGTGGTGCGCGATATCCTGGCCTAGCCCACGTCGGGAAGCGGTCTTGCTCTACGCACCTGCGAAGGGGCGATCGAACCGGAGATGTGACGCCGGACCGTTCCGCCTGTCGGTGTCTTCGGTTGAAATGTCCCCCTGAGAAGTAGTCCTGGTCACGGCGCCTTGCCGCGTTGAGTGCTTTTGCGGAAACTTCCTGTTCACCCGGAATCTGATATGCGATGCTCTGTTCTTTTGCGAATTATTGCTGCGTGCCTTATGACAGAACCTGTCACTTCCCTGGCTGACGACCTTCAGGCGATTGGCCCCGGCTATGAACGCGATGCGGGCCAGCCGCGGCAAAGCCGCTCAGTAACGGTGGCCCGCCATGGCATGGCGGCGACGAGCCATCCGGGAGCGGCCCAGGCTGGCATTGATCTGCTCCGCCAGGGAGGCAATGCGGTCGACGCGGCGATTGCGGTGAACGCCATGCTGGGCGTCGTGGAGCCAATGAGTTGCGGCATCGGCGGCGACCTGTTCGTGATTTACTGGGACGCCAAAACGAAAAAACTGTACGGACTGAACGCCAGCGGCCGCAGCCCGTATTCGCTCAACCGGCAGGTTTTCGCCGAACGCGGACTCACGTCGATTCCCGACGAAGGCCCGCTCAGCTGGTCGACGCCCGGCTGTGTCAGCGGCTGGCAGACGCTGCAGCAACGCTTTGGCAAACTGAGTTTCGCCGAGTCGCTGGCGCCTGCGATCACAGTGGCTGAAGAAGGCTTTCCGGTGACCGACGTCATCGCCGGTTACTGGAAGTCGGGGCAAAAAACGCTGCGCAAGTATCCCGATTCGGCACGGACCTTTCTGGTCGACGGCAAGGCGCCAAAATTCGGGCAGATGTTTCGCAATCCCCACCTTGCCGCCACATACCGGCAGCTGGCGGCTGAGGGAGCCGACGCATTTTATCGCGGTTCGATCGCTGAGCGACTGGCCGCGTTCAGTCAAAAGCAGGGCGGTTTTTTGACGATCCGCGACCTGCAGGATCATACCGACGACTGGGTGCAGCCGGTCTCCACCGACTACCGCGGCTATACAGTCTGGGAGTTGCCGCCAAACGGCCAGGGAATCGCCGCTCTGCAGATGCTGAATGTGCTGTCGGGCTATGATGTCGCCAAACTGGGGCCCGGTAATCCGGAATGGCTGCATCTGCTGCTCGAAGCGAAGAAGCTGGCGTTTGCCGATCGCGCTAAATTTTACGCCGATCCGGCTTTCAATCGCTTGCCGACCGACGAACTGATCTCGCAAGAGTACGCGGCAGGGCGCCGGGCGTTGATTGATCCCGCCCAGGCGGCCGCCGACGTGCCGGCCGGTGATCCGCAACTGCAGAAGGGTGATACGGTCTATCTGACGGTCGTCGATGAAGAACGGAACGTCTGCTCGATGATCCAGAGCAACTACTACGGCTTTGGCAGTCGCGTGACGCCGGGCGATCTGGGCTTTGTCCTGCAGAACCGGGGCGCGCTGTTCTCGCTTGACCCGGGCCACTTCAATACGCTGGAACCGCACAAGCGGCCGTTTCACACGATTATTCCGGCGATGGTCACCAAAGACGATCGTCCCTGGCTATCGTTTGGCGTGATGGGCGGCGACATGCAGCCGCAAGGGCATGTCCAGATTCTGGTCAATCTGATCGACTTTGGTATGAATATCCAGCAGGCCGGAGACTCCGCCCGGGTAAGGCATTTCGGCGGAAATCTGCCAACACGCGATCGAACCGACGGCGTGGGAACGGTCGCGGTGGAAGCGGGCATCTCCCAGGCGGCAATGACCGCCCTGCGAGCCAAAGGGCATACCGTGATGCGAGCCCGGGGCGGTTTCGGCGGTTACCAGGCGATCCAGATCGACTGGGAGAACAAAGTCCTGCACGGAGCAACCGAGCCCCGCAAAGACGGCGCCGCCGTCGGCTATTAGGCCGTATCGCTTTGACGGCCTACGGGAAGAGGAAGTAGAAGCCCGAGACCACGCCGGCCTGCACCAGCGTGGGCCAGACCTTGAGCGGGATCGACTCGCGGACCAGCGGAGCGTGGCTGCCGGGCCGATAGTGCCCCAGCGTATAGATCGAGGCGGTCGGACGATCGAGAGCGGTCAGGTACGGCATGATCGGGAAACGGGAGAAAAAGTGCGCCCCGGAAATGATCGGCTGCAGCACCGGGCCGGCCGTCTGGCCGTGCCGTTCCAGCATCGCTTCTTCGAAGTAAAGCGGCGTGTGCCAGACCGCAGGCGCTTCCCAGGTAAAGGCAACCTCCGACCAGTCGCGCTGCATGCCCAGGCTGTGCATGTACGTCGGCATGGCGTCAAAGGCGGCAGCGGCGAAGTCCGTCGGATAGTCGCCCGGCGAAGAGGCGATGACCGCGCTGACCTGGCCGATCGGCTTGAAGCCGTGCCCGTTTAGCACCGAAGGTTCGTCGCTGGGGAGGGAAGAAATCCCAGGCGGCTCCGGCAGGTACGGGTTCAGCGGGCGCGAATTCAGAATGGGCGTCGGCGGACCGGGAACCAGATGAAACTGAACCGGTTGCACCTGCGCGTCCACGCGGGTGTCAAAGCGCTCGAACCGCTCGCCAAGGTCCGCGCTGGAGCGGGCGTCTACCTGGCTGCGGCTGGTCGGGTTGACGATGGCGTCGTGCTGGGGAGTCGGTAAATGTTCGCCTGGCGTCAGCGGTGGGGCTGCGAAAGTACGGGGGCTAGTGAACTCGATCCGGTTGGCCGGGGCGGCGGAAGTCGGCAGCGGTTCGTCCGCTAGCAGGAAAGCCGGGCTCAACGCTAGCAAGCTGCAGCCAAGCATGTTTCGCAGAACACGGGTCATCGCCCACCCCTCTTTTTAACCTCGGTCGTTACAAGTGCACTCATCCCTATTCGTCCTGCGATGGGTGTCCTCTGCATAAAAGGTTGAATTGGCGCAATCGTTCTGATGAGAAATCCCATGAAAGAGTTTCCGTTGATTTTTCCGATCCGGGCTGGCGGCACGTATTTTGCGCGGTTTTCAGACCGGCTTGCGCCGGATACGGCCGTTCTGGCTGGAGCGATGAATTTCCAGGTTCATTGGCGAAACGGCGAATCGGAGGCGCGTAAAAGTTGACGGACTGGGGGGGCTGCGACAATAATGGAACGGTTCCCTTCTCTCTTCGCACACGCTGGTCACGGAGCGGTCGCCCGGTTTTCTCTCCAGGAAAGTCGGCATGGTGCGAAGGACGCTAAGCACAATACCAGTTTGGTGTTACGCGTTATTGTCTGGGGTGCAGGACCGACAATTCGACCAGTTTTTATCGCACCATCAGGACGGCGTCTGGCCGTTCCCCTGTGGCGATTGAGCCCCCGGTCTATCGCCAGGGCGCTTTTGACACCCGCTGTAAATGCCCTGGCTGCCGCCTGGCGGCGCCTCAAGGAAACCACCCATGCCGATGCCTTCCTGGATGAAGCGCCTGCTCTGGAATAACGATTACGGCTCGCGCGCGCAGCAGGAAAAGCGCCGTCGCCAGCAGCAGGACTACGTCCAGCTGGGGGTGCTGCCGCTCGAGATCCGTCGGGTGCTCGACGCCGGCGGGCTCGATCCTGGTTTTGGCCAGATGGGCGTCGCCGTAACGAACGTGGGCGGGAACGATTTCCTGGCGACGGCTGCGATCGAAGACAACGGCCAGATCGTGGCGGCCGGCGAGATCAACGGCGACTTCGCCATCGCCCGGTTCAATGCCGACGGTTCGCTTGACACGACCTTTGGCGGCGGGGATGGTTTCGCGACGGCCGACTTTGGCTATGCCGATCACGCTCTGGCAATCGCCGTCGATGGCAACGGCAATTACGTCCTGGCGGGCGAGAGCAACGCCGACTTTGCGCTGGCCCGCTTCACCAGCGCCGGCGTACTCGATACGACCTTCGACACCGACGGCATGCAGACGACCGATATTGGCGTCAGTAGCATTGATCAGGTTCGTGGGGTGGCTGTCGATTCCCAAGGCCGGATCGTGGCGGTCGGGTTTCGCGACAATGAGGCCGCTGTCGCCCGCTATACGAGCGCCGGCCAGCTGGATACGGACTTTAGTGGGGATGGGAAGGAAGCGTATGCCTTTGCGGGGTCCCGCTTTGGCGCCGTGGCGATCGGCGCCGCTGACGAGATCTACGCCGTTGGCGCGGCGGTCGGTTCCAACGGCGTTGATTTTTTGGTGGTCGGGTACGACGACGAGGGGACCGAATCCTTTGCCGCTCACCACGACCTGGGCGGCCCCGATTTTGCCTATAGCGTGGCGATCGACGCCGGCACGCTCGTGCTGGGCGGTTCGTCCGCGGGCAACTTCGCCCTGATCAGGGTGTCGGCAATCGATGGCGCCCTGGACCTGTCCTTTGATACCGACGGCGTGGTCGTTACCGATTTTGGCTTTGACTCGGAAGAAATCCACAGCCTGGCGATTCAGGCCGACGGCGCGATTCTGGCGACAGGCAATGTCGGCGTGCTGGGCGGAGCCACGGACTGGGGACTGGCCCGTTACCGCAGCGACGGCAGCGCCGATCCAACCTTTTCGACCGACGGACGTCTGACGCTCGACATTGGCGAGATGGACCAGGCCGTGGCGGTCGTGCCGCAGGCGTCGGAAAACCGCATCCTGGTCGTGGGAGCCGTGACCGACAGCGGCTCGTCCGATGTCGCCTTTGCCCGGTTCGATGCGGTTACGACGAGTATCAAAGTCACCAGCTCCAATGACCTGTCCAACGGCGATACCACCAGTATCGACGCTCTGCTGCTGGATCCTGGCGCTGACGGGATCAGCCTGCGGGAAGCGATCGAGGCCGCCAACAACCAGGCCGGCCGGGATACGATCACCTTTGACGCTGGCGTAACGGCGATCACGCTGGGCGGGACCGAGCTGGCGATCACCGAGGAACTGGTGATCCAGGGGACCGGCGTCGGCAGCCTGACGATCAGCGGCGATGATGCTTCGCGTATTTTCCACATCACTGCAGGCGCAGGCCTGGTGGAGATTCGCGATCTGCATCTGACGAAAGGCGACGCCGGCACAGGCTCCGGCGGTGCGATCCTCACCGACTCCTCGCTGATTCTCGACGGCGTGCGTGTGGACCAGTCGTTTGCCGCTTTCGGCGGCGGGCTTTCTGGAGATTTCGGGGCATCGGAAACGCTGCTGGTGGTGAACAGCACCTTTGATGGAAACGACGCATCGGTCAGCGGCGGCGGTATCAATGTGGGCGGCGCAGGAGCAGTGGTTACGCTATCGCATAGCACCCTTTCCAATAACCGGTCCCTCGCGGCCAGCACCGGCGCAGGCGGTGGACTGGTGGTGTTCGGGGGCGCGGACGCCAATATTTTCAACACGACGCTTTCCGGCAACCAGGCGGCCAGCGGCGTCGGCGGCGCCGCCCAGTTGTCCTCGCTGGGCAACCTGGTCATTGTGAATTCGACCGTTGTTAACAATACGGCGTCGGATGCTGGCGGTCTGAACCTGGGCAGCATCACGGCCGCTACGATTGATAACACGATCCTCGCCAACAACACAGCGACCACCACCGCTGCGGCCGATCTCGCCAACACCAGTGCGAATTTAGTCACAAGCAACAGCATCGTCGAGTTCTACGCCGGCGATCTGGGCGAAGACGTCACCGTTTTGACCGGCGACGTGGCTGACCTGAACCTGGGCGCACTGGCCGACAACGGCGGGCCGACGCAGACGCACGCTTTGCTTGCCGGCAGCGCTGCGATTGATACGGGCGACTCAAACGCGGCCAATGCCGCCGGCCTGACGACCGATCAGCGAGGCGCCGGTTACCAGCGTGTCGAGGGTGCGTCGGTCGACATGGGAGCCTTTGAAAAAGAGCCGGTGGTCGCTCCGACCCTGTTGAGCTTCACCCGCCAAACGCCGGCGGAGGAGGTGACCAGTTCCAGCACGCTCGTGTTCCGGGCGACATTCGATGCTGACGTGCAGAACGTCACGGCGGACGATTTTATCGTCAACGGGACGACCGGCATGGTCACCGATGTGCAGGCGATTGATGCCCAGACTTACGATTTGACCATTTCCACGGGCGACCTGGGCGTCGTCAGCAGCACCGTTGACCTGGATCTCGATACGGCCAGCCAGGATATTACGGATCTGGGCAATGTGGCGCTGGCGAATGTGCAGCCGGCCGTCGACGAAACCTATCGGATCGCCGCGAGTGTCGCTTTGTCGGGCTCTGATCTGCAGGTTACGGGTCTCTCGGGAGCCGATGATCTGCTGATCACGATGGACGGCGGCGATGTCGTGGTCACCGACGCCGTCGTTGGCGAAATTGGCCGTTTCACGCCCGGCGTGGGCGGTTTCGACGGCAATCTTCTCGTCGATCTGCTCGGCGGGAATGACAAGCTCACGGTCGATTCGTCCGTGTTCGACGCTGGCCTGACCGTCACGTACGACGGCGGCGCCGACGTCGATTCGCTCGCCTTGACGGGATCGGCGACGAAGGTGGAGCATCAGTTCACCAACGAGAACGACGGCAGCGTGCTTCTGAACGACGCCGCGTTTGTCGCGTACCTGGGCCTCGAACCGATCGACGACCAGATCAACGTCGCCGGCGATCGCGTGTTCACCTTTAATGACGACGCCAACGCGATCGTGCTGCGGGACGATACGACCGAAGGGAATGTGGCGAACGTCTCGTTTATCGACTCCGACGGGAGCGAGTCCGTCACCTTCACCACGCCCACCGGCGACGTGATCATCCACACAGGCGACGGCGACGACCAGATCGATATCCAGGGACTCGACGCCGGGTTCAATGTCAACGTCATCGTTCACGGCGACCTGGGAGCCGATACGCTGACTGGCCCCAACGCCGCCACGGCCTGGACCGTTGACGGCGATCGTTCCGGCTCGTTCACGTCAGCCGGCTTGCCGGCGGGCGTCACGGTCAGTTTTGACGCCATCACCAACCTGCAGGGCGGGACGGACGATGATGCGTTCGCTGTCGACGCCAGTGGGCAGATCGGTCAGATCAACGGCGGCGCCGGAGCGGGCAGCGATCAGCTGCTGGTCGCTGATGATAGCGCCGGCGTCACCAGCGTGGTGTTGACCGGCCCCCAGAGCGGCAGCGTCAGTCGCAACGGCCTGGCTCCCGTCCTGTTCACGCAGATCGAACCGAACACGCTCACATTAACCGGTGTGGCCGATGTCGTTATCACGCTGCCGGACGGTCTCACCGCAGGGGTCATCCTGGAAGACGCCGACGGCGGCTCGTCCGGTCAAATGCGGCTCCGCAGCGCGGCTGTCGGCACGCCGGAGTTTGTTGCGGTCGTGTTCGATAACCCAACCGGCAGCCTCACCATCCAGGGCGGAAACGCCAGTGAGACGCTGACGATCGAAAGCGTCGACGCCGATTTTGACGCGGCGCTCACGATCAACTTGAACGACGGCGCGGCCGATCAGATCGTGGTGGCGGCCGACCTGTCCCTGGGCAGCGCGACCTCGACCGGCGATCTGAGACTGACGGCTGAAACGATCTCCTTGGATGATGGCAACATCGTCACCGACAGGGTCATCGCAACGAATCGAGCCGGCGGCGCCGCGGGCGTGTTTGTGCTCGATGGCGACGTCCTGCTGGGCGAAAACGTGCAGGTTACGACAGGCGGCGGGATGATCGACCTGCGACAGGCGACGGTTTCCGCCAGCGCGACGAACGTCGCGCTGGAACTGGATGCCGGACTGGTCGGCGGGGGCGATGTTTTCCTGGCTGATTTCGACAACGTGGCTGGCGGCCAGCTTGTGGGCTCGGTCAGTGTGACCACCGGCGGGTTGTTGCATTTGGCTGGCGGCGTGTACCTGCAGGGAGGTTTCAACCTGACGGGGGCGGCCGGCATTGTGGTCGATGCGTCGTCGGTGATTGATACCGACAGCATCGACAACGGCGGAGCGGGTGATATCCTGCTGGGGAATGTGGGCGTCTCGGCCAGTGCGGCCGGCCTGTCGCTGCGCCTCGACGCCACCGCCCAGGGGAACTTCGGCGATGTGGGCGGCGACATCACCGTTGGCGATGTGGCCAACGCGGCCGGTGCCGGCGAGTTCCTGGGCGGCTTTACTGCCTTGACCGAAGGCGCCGCGGTGATCCTGGCGCACGGCGACCTGCTCGTCGACGGCGGACTGCTGGAACTGGCGGGCCTGGTTCAGCTGGCGGATACCGACGCAGACAACGCCGTTCGCCTGGCAACCAGCGGCGGCCAGGTCGACCTGTCGCTGGCGTCGCTAAGTGCAGGGCATCTGGGAATCACGGCGACGATTGACAGTTCGTTGAGCGGTTCCACCGGCGGTACGATTGCTCTGGGCGAAGTGAAGGGCGGCAATGGTATCGGCGGCCTGATGATGAATACAGGCGATCCCGGAGAGACGGCCGCAGTCACGCTGGGCGGCGATATCAAATTGTTCCAGTCGGCGACCGTCGCGCCGGTGTTTAACATCGCGAACGACGCCGACGTGCGGATTGATCCCACGCTGTCCGCCGTCAACCTCGATAAAGTTATCACCATCGACCTGACCTCGGGCAGCGGTCCCGGCGGGCAGGTGCAATGGGGCCAGTCGATCGTAACGGCCACGGCGGCCGGGGCCGAACTGGTCATCATGACCGGCGCCACGGCGGCTGGTAAAGATGGCGGCAATGTGACGCTAGGGGAGGTTGGCGGTGCGACGCCGTTATCCTCTTTCTCGATCGACTCGCGATCCACCACCGGCGTGGACGGACGGATCACGCTGGGCGGAAACGCCTCGACGGGCAACATCGCCATCGCTGCGCTCCAGGCCGATGATGCAATCACACTGGCCGGAAGCGTGCTGCTGGCGGCTGACGCCGGTTCGGTGGTTGCCTGGACAACGGACCCCAGCGCCGCGGCCGGCGCGGGGAAGATCGCCCTGGGCAATGCGGCGATCGCGGCCGACAATCTGGTCTCCTTGACGCTGGATACCCGATCGCTCGCCAGTTCGGGCGGCGCCGTGACCATCGGTTCGGTCGCCGGTCCACTCCAGCAACTGACCGTGGAGGCGGGTGCGCAGCGGGTGCAAATCGAAGGGGCGGTCGGTAGTGGAGTTAACGAGGAGATCGGCGAGCTGATCGTGAACGCGGGCGATTTCGCCATCATCACCGGCGGCAGCGTGCTGGTCGATGTGGTGAACGGCAGCAACGCCGCGATTACCATTACGACCGACGCCGTGCAGCTTGACGGGACGCTGGCGACGACGGGCCGGGCGACGATCGACACCCTGACGGCCGGCCGGCGAATTGACCTGGGCGTGGATGTCAGCGGGCAACTCGTGCTGGGCGATGCGGAGCTGGATCGGATTACGGCCAGTGTCCTGCAGATCGGCTCTTCCAGCAGCGGCGACATTCTGCTCACGGCCGACGTGGACCTGGATGTGGCCCAGGTCGCCACGCTGCACCTGCAGTCGGGCGGCGCCATCAATAACGACGGACTCGGAACGACCCATACGCTGGGGGCCGATAGCCTGGCGCTGACGGCGGTTGACGGCATTGGCAATGTGAATCTGCTGCAGGTGGCGACCGGCCCGACAACGCTGGCCGCCGAAGTGCTGGGGGCGGGCGATCTGGTGCTGCATGAGACGAGTGACGTCGTCGTTGGCGAGGTCGACGGCGTGGTGGGATTGTCGACGTTCGACGGCCTGATTACGCTCACGGCCGACGGCCAGATTACGGTCGATCGTGCAGTGACGGCAGGTAACGATGGCGGCGGCGCCGATCACGATGTTACGCTGACCGCGACGGGAGCCGCGCTCCTGGTGAACGCGACCATCACGGCCGACGACGAGATCCTGCTGACGGCAGGCGCCACGGCCACGATTGACGCCGATCTGCTGGCCAGCGGACCACGCGCCGTCATCAACGCCGGGGGCGCCATTACCTTTGGAACCACCACGGCGGTGCTGGTCGACAGCGGGCTGGAAGCGACTGCCGGCGGTTCGATTTCCCAGACCGAAGCGCTCACGGTGGCAGGCTCCGCCCTGTTTTCTGCGGCTGGCTTTGATGTGGTGCTGGCGAACGCCGCCAACGATTTCCTCTCCGTCGGCGTCACGGCGGCTAACGATGCGACCTTTGTCGACGTCAATCAGATCGTGCTCGACAGCATCTCGCTGACCGATGTCGCGCTCGACCTGGGCGACCTTTCCGTCATCGCAGGCGGCTCGATTACCGACAGTGCGGGCGTGGTCATTGCTGTTTCCGGCCTGGCCAGTTTTGACGCAGGCGGGAACGCGATTACCCTTGGCGACGACGCGGGCGATACGGTTGACTTCGGCCAGCTGGCTGTCAGCGGCGGGGTGGTGACGATCGCCGAGGACAGCGGGACGGAGCTCGCCAGCGTGGCGGCGACCGACCTGATTCTGACCAGCGACGGCGATATCACCGACGTCCCCCTGGCCCCGATTGCCGTGTCCGGACAGACGACGTTGGCGGCCGGCGTGAACGATATTCTGCTGGACGGCCAAACGAACGATTTCAACCTGGTGGTGATTGTTGGCGCAAGCGAGGTCTCCCTCGCCGACGCGAACAGCCTGACGCTGGGCGACGCAGCGATCGCCGGCGATCTGATCGTGCGGATCGACGCGGACCAGGCGACGGTTAGCGACAATGCGGTGTTTACGTTCGACGCCCTGGCGACGCAGAGCTTTGGCGGTTCCATCCTCGTCTCTGGCGGCGGCGATAGCGACGGAGATCGCGTGCTGGTCAATCGCAGCGTGACCGCGGCGACGAGCTTTACGATTCAGGATATGGCCGAGGTCGTCATTGTCGGCGGCGCCGACCTGGCAGCGAGCGCCGGCGACGTCTCGCTGGCTACGAACGTCGGCCTGGTGACTTTCTCTGGCGCCGATGGCGCGACGAACCAGATCACCGCGACCGACGCCGGCGGCGTGGCGACCGTGCGTCTGGCCCAGGTCGCCAGCACGAACGATATCACGCTGACGATTCTGACCGAGGCCGTAGAGCTCTCGACCGTCGCTACCAATCTTCAGGCGGGCGAGCTCGTCCTGGAGCAGAACGGCGCCGGCCAGGCGATCGATATCGGCGCTGCCGGAACGTCCGATTTTGTGCTGACGGCGGCCGAACTGGAAGCGATCACGGCGGCCCGGCTGCAGATTGGCAATGCGGCAACGGGCGGGCAATTGAACCTGCTGGCCGATGTTGATCTCACTAACGGCGGCTCGGTCGCCCAGGTGGTCGACCTGCGCAGCAACGCCGATCTGGTCGACGGCGGGCCTGACGCGCAGCTGACGGTGGAGCGGATCGCCATCACGGCCAACACCATCGGCGGCGATACCTTGGCGACCGACGATATCAACCTGGTGCAGGGCGGAACGGGTCCGCTGGAACTGGCGTACCAGGCGACAGCGGGAGTTTTTATCACGACCACGGGCGACACGCAGCTGACAGCAGTCGCCGGCCTGACGACGCATACCAGCGGCGGCGGCCTGCTGGATACGACCGGCGCGTTGCAGATTTCGGTCGATGGCGATTACACCGACGACATGACCTTTATCGCCAGCAGTTCGCTGACGATCGATAACGCGGCCCAGGTGACGCTCGACAAAGCGACCGCGGGACGGCTCACCTTCCAGGCCGGCACGGATCTGCTCTTTGATACGGGCGTCGTGGTCACGACCGATAGCACGCTCGTGAATCCCACGCATACCGTCGAGTTGATCGCGGGCGGAACCGTCACGCAGACGAATAATACCGCTATCAGCGTCACGACGAACACGCTGATGGTGACGGCAGACAACGGTGTGGGCGTGAGCGCCTTGTTGCGGTTCCGGTTTGCGGCCGATCGTTTGTCGGTCGATACGTCGGCTAACGCCGGCAACCAGTTCCTGCAGGATACGGCAGGCGATTTGATCGTGGCTTCCTTGACGGCCGGCGCCGGGAATATCGACCTGCTGGGCAGCGGAACGCTCCGTAACGCGGTGGACGACAATACGGCCGATATCGCCGGCGGGCAGATTACGCTTGTCTCGACGGGAGTGATCGGCGGGCCAGCAGCGGGCGACGCGCTGGATATCGCGGCGATGGGAGCCGTCAATGTGAACTCGGGCGGCGCCGAGATTCGTCTCGATAGCCTCGCCGTGCTGAACGTGGGCGTGATCGATGCCGGCGCGGCGAACGTCTTTTTGAACGTGAGCGACGGCGTCAGTAACCTGGCGATCCTGGACGCCCTGGGCGACGATAACGTGGTCGATATCACTGCCGGCCTGTTGACGATTGAAGCCGCCAGTACGGTCGGCGTCTCGCGACTCAATGCGGTTAATCTCGCGGTCGATGCTCTGGCCATCAACGACGGCGCCGGTCCGGTCGGGCCTGGGGCGACGGGCGATGTGTTCCTGACGAACGCGGGCAGCATTAACCTGGAAATGATTCTGGTCGACGGCGCGAACTTCCTGCTGGAAACGTTGCTGGGCGGCGACATCAATAACGATAACAGCGACGGGCTGGTTTCGGCGGCCGCCATCACGCTGATCGCGGCCGGCGGCATCGGCATTTTTGAAGACCGCGAGCTGACGACGACCTCGACCGGCGTGCTGTCGCTGACCACGCAGGGCGACGACGGCGACGGGGATATCCGGCTGCGGGAAACCAATGACCTGGCTGCATCCCGCCTAGTGGTCGTCACGCAGACCGCCGGTGCGGCCGCGCAAACGGTGCGACTGGCGACCGACGGCGTGTTTACGGTCGACAGCGACCTGGGACATCTGACCGATAATCTGGAAATTACGGCCGACGGCGTGAACGGCGGCGGGGCCGGCATCGAACAGACGGCGCCCGGCGTGCTGACTGGGGATCGGGTTGCACTCACGGCGACGAACGGAGATATCGGTTCGATGGCGGCGCCGGTGGCGGTCCATACGGATGACGCCAGCGGCGGCGTGCTGGAGTTGACGGCTGACGGCGATATCTTCGTCACTTCGGCCAGCGATCTGACTGTAGCTCGAGTGGCGACCGGCCTGGGCCCCGATATGGTGAAGATCCTCACCACCAGCGGAGCCGAGCTGACTTTGACCGGCGACGCCGGCTACGTGAACCTGGCGGACGACGCGATTCAGCTGGGCGCCGATGGGCTGCTCACGCTGTCGAGCAACGACCTGACGGCAGCTTCGCTGGATATCGACACGACCGGCGACAATGTCGATATCGATGTCAGTCTGACGCTGTCCGGCCTGCTCTCGGTCGATACGCTCGATGGCGGCTTCGACCTGGCGGCAGGCGAAGTGATCACGACCGGCACGGCGTTCAACGTGAATCTGGGCGCCGGCAGCGGCGATATCAACGGCATGCTCAGCGGGGCGGGTGAGTTGAACCTCGACGGCGGCCAGCTGACGCTGCATGTCGATAATGATTATGCGGGCCTCACCCAGGTGAACGTGGGTCAGCTCACGCTGCTCACCTCCGCCGGTTTGGGTTCGACCCTGGCCGGTACGATTGTGGCCGAAGGGGCCGTCCTGGAATTCGCTGGCGGTCTGAATGTGCTGGAAGATATCACGCTCAGCGGCACGCTGCTCAGCACCGGTTCCAGCAATACGCTCAGCGGCCTGCTCACGCTGGCCAGTGTCGACGGCGGCGTGGTGGATACGACAACCGACCTGATCCTGGCGGGCCAGATCACCGGCGGAGGCGGGCTCGTCAAGCAGGGCGTCGCGGCGGCGACGATCCAGGGCGACAACGATTATACGGGCGTGACCGACGTCCAACTGGGCCGTCTGGTCGTGCAGCATAACAACGCGCTGGGAGCGACCGGCGGGGCGAATGGCACAGTCGTGCAGGACGGCGCCGTGCTGGTGGTCGATGATACGGCCGCTGCGCTGTCGATCAGCGAAACGCTGACCCTCAGTGGGACTGGCGAGGCCGGGTTCGACGCCGCTCTGGTGCACCTGGGCGAGAATGCCAGCGTCTGGCTGGGACCGATTACCCTGGCCGCTGACGCGGCGATTGAGTCCCGCGGCGTGGATGCGGGGGACAGCTTGACCCTGTCGGGCGGCCTGGCGCTGGACGAGTTTGAAGTCGCCTTCCAGACGACGACCGCGAACAGCCTGATCGTGGTCGACGGCGTCATCAGTCAGGGAGTGAACCCGGCGGTCGGCAGCGTGCTCAAATCGGGCGTGGGCGTGCTGGAGTATCGCGGCGCCGCGGCCAACACGTACACCGGCCTGACCCAGGTCGATGCGGGCGTCCTGCTGCTGAACAAAACGGCCGGCGTCGACGCGATCGCCGGCGACCTTGCCATTGCAGGCGGGGCGCTGGTGCAACTGCTGGCGAATGAGCAGATCAACAACGGCTCGAACGTCGACGTCAGCGCGTTGGGGACCTGGGATCTCAACGATTTCGACGAAACACTCAACGAACTGACCGGCGCGGGCCTGGTCCAGCTGGGCGATGTGTCGACCGGAAACGTGCTCACGATCGGCGGCGTCGATGCCGACGGCTTTACCTTTGCGGGCGTTATCGCCGAGCAGGGCAATCTCGTCAAAGAGGGAGTCGGGCAGCTCACGCTGTCGGGGGTGAATACGTTCGTCGGCGCGGCGGCCATTACCGATGGTTCGGTCCTGCTCGATGCGACCGGCCAGCTGACGGGTGTTACGGCGATTCAAGTTGGCGACGGCCTGGGCCCCGTCATGGAGCAGTTGCTGCTGGGGGCGGATGACCGCATTAACGATGCGGCCGTGGTCACCGTCGCCAGTACGGGCCAGCTGGGGCTGCAGAATTACTCGGAAACGATTGGCGGCCTGGCCGGGGCCGGCGTGGTGGAGTTTGACGCCGCGCCGAATAACGTGCTGACGATCGCCACGGTGACGGGCGATAATTTCATCTTCTCAGGCGTGCTGCAGGGGAATGGCGATCTGGTCAAGTCGGGCGACGGCGAGCAGACGCTGGCAGGCGCTGTCGCGAATACCCGAGCGGGCAATACGAGCGTCCTTGGCGGCTCGCTGATCCTGGACAAAACGGCCGGAGTCGATGCGATTGCCGGCGGCCTGGTCACTGTTGGCGACGGCTTGACCGGAGCAACACTGCAGCTGAACCAGGCGAACCAGATCGGCGACGGCACGGTCGTCCTGCTGCAGGCCGACGGCGTGTGGGACCTGAACGATCAGAGCGAGCAGGTCGCGCAACTGACCGGCTCGGGCCAGGCGATGCTGGGGGCGGGCGACCCGACGACCACGCTTACGCTGGGCGATGCGAATGACTTCACGTTTGACGGCGTGATCAGCGAACAAGGCGACCTGGTCAAGGTGGGCGCCGGGGTGATGACGCTGACCGGCGACCACACTTTTGTCGGCGCGGCCGACATCAACGGCGGCGTGCTCCTGCTCAACGGTTCGCTGGCGGCTGGCGCCACGGTCAATGTCAACAACTCGGCCGTGCTGGCGGGCGTCGGCGCGGCCAATGGCGCCGTGAACATTGCGGCCGGCGGAACGCTGGCGCCGGGCGACCCGGCGGTGAACGCAGGCGTCGGCCAGTTCACGATCAACGGCCTGCTCTCGGTGGCTGACGACGGGATCGTCGCCATCGAATTGAATGGACCCGCCGACCACGATGTGATCGTCTTTACGGCCGGCGTGACGCTCGACAGCGGAGCGCTGTTGTCGCTCGATTTTGTCACGGCCCCGGCAGCGGGCGATAACTACGTCTTCCTGCGGAACGACGGCGTCCTGACGGTAAGCGGCGAGTTTGAAGGCTTTGCCGAGAACACGGCCGTGCTGACCGCTGGCCTGCCGGCGCGAGTGCTGTACCAGTCGGGCGGCGACGGCGACGACGGCGCTTTGACGTTCGACGGCGGCGAACTGGTCGTCACCGGCACGGCGGGCGACGATCAGTACTTTATCTATCGCGACGGCAATACGCTGCATCTGGTGCAGGGCGGCGTGCTGGTTGGCGAGAATGTGGTCGGCGGAACCACCATCGACAGCCGTTCGATTTTCAGCGGCCATACAATCGTCATTAACGCCGGCGCCGGGAACGACACCACCACTATCCTGCTTACGCGCGACGTCAACGGGGCGGGCGCCGGCGATGAGAATTTCAACAACGACTTCACCGGCGTGATCGCCTTTAACGGCGAGGCCGACGTCGATCGGGTGGAGATCGTCTCCACGGCGAACGGCACGGCGACGGCTGGCCGGCTGACGCACCAGTTCCTCGACAGCGAGCAGGGCGAACTCACCTTCGACAACGACCTCGACGGAGCGGGCGCCGGGTTCCTGGTCCAGTACAGCGGCACGGCGACCATCGATTCGCAGCACCTGGCGGCGGATGATCAGCCGATCGTCTTCCAGGAGGTTCTGCTCAGCTATGACAGCGACGCCTTTGACCTGATCACGCAGGCGATCGACCTGACGGCCGATGCGGTCGTTCCGGCGCTCAACCGCGCCACGGCTTCCGGCGGGGCGGCCGACTTTGTCTTTGCCAGTCCCGTCGTGCTGCTCTCGCTGCAGGCCGGCGAAGGGGAAGACCTGATCGATGTCAACAGTCTGGGAACCGGCTTTGACGCCTCCATGCTCATCCATGCAGGGGCCGAAGCGGGGGACGAGGTCAACCTGAAAGTCGACCTGCTGCTGGGCTCGGCCAGCAACACCGGCGCGCTGACGGTCGTGGCCGACACGATTACCGTCGACCCAGGCGTAACAATCGACACCACGGCGGGAACGGCCGGCGAGGTGCGGCTGACGGCGAATGTCGGCGGGGTGATTTTTGGCGACGACGCTTCAATCACGACGACCGGTGCGAACGCCCAGGTGGCCATTACGTCCGGCGTGGGCGGGGTGCTGTTCGGCGCCACCACCAGTCCCGGCGTGACGATCGACGCCGGAGCCAGTCTGCTGAGCGTGCAGGCGACCGGAGCCGTGCAGGCCAGCCAGACGAAGTTCGTCACCACGAATGCAAGCGACGACGCCGTGCGGGTGCTTGGCTCGTCCGTCGATCTGGGCGACGTGGAGTTCGGCGGGGGGCTGACCGTTACGGCGACCTCTGGCGACGCCACGCTGCACGGCGACCTGCAGAAGTCGGGATCGGCGAGCGGCTTTGCCTTGATCCAGGCGGCCGGCTCGATCCACGTGGGACCGATGGTCAGCGTGGGCGTCGATACGCCTGGCGGGGCCAGCAACACGCTCGCCATTACGCTGGCGGCGGATACCAACGCCCTGGGCGGCGGGGCGATTGACCTGGCGATCAACGCCGTGCTGGATTCCAATGGGGGCGACATTCTGCTGGGCGGCGGCGACGCGGCCGGTTCCGGCTTTGCGGTCGGTCAGGCGGGGCAGCGGGATGCGGTCAGTCTGGCGGCTGGCGCCCTGGTGCTTTCCGGCGGCGGTCAGATTACGGTGCGCGGGCAGGGTTTTGATGACGTTACGCCGCTGAACAACGACGGCCGCGGCCTGTTCACGGCGGTGGGCGCTCTGATCGATGCCGGAGCGGGCGACGTGCTGGTGGTGGTCAGCGGTTCCGACCTGGTGACGGCTGACCAGACGACGGCGCAGATTCGCGGCGACGTGCTCACGCTGGAAGCGGTCGGCGGCGCCTCGGCGGATATCGGCGAGACGGGTTCGCTGGTTTCCATTGCGGCGGCCGAGATCCACGGCGGCGCGCAAGGCGGTCTGTTCCGCGTGAACGAACTTGACGGCGTGACCCTCGACGGGCTCCGCGTCAGCCAGATTGCAACGCTGGGCGGCAACGCCGAGATTCGCACGAACGACGGCGACCTGCTGCTGGAGAACGGCGCCATCACGGCCGGGACGGGCGACATTCGCCTGGAGACTAATGCGGCGATCATTGATGAGGAGAACGACGATGCGGCCGTCAATCTCCAGGGGGCCGATCTGCAGTTGATGGCCCAGACCGGCGTCGGCGGGCTGCTGGCGGCGGACGACGACCTGGACCTGTCGGTGGATTCGGTTTCGGCGACGACCGTCACGGGGGATATCGTCCTGACAGAGACCAGCGGGCTGACGATCACGCCCGGCGGGCTGCAGGTGACGGGCGCCGGGGGAGCGATTGTGGTGCAGGTCCTGACGGGACCGTTGCTGGTCAACGGCCAGGTGGCGAACGCCGGTTCCGGAAGGGTCGATCTGCATACGGATAACGCGCTGATCGCCCTGGCGGCGGACGTGACGGCGGCCGGCGGCGATGTGACGCTGACCAGCGCCAATGTGACGGTCGCAGGGGACCGCATCATTCGTTCCAACGGCGTTGCAGCGGCGGGCGAAATTCGCCTCACCGGGCTGATCGACGCGTTCGACAGTAGCGACGCCACCGTTGATACGCTCACCATTCTGGCCAATGGCGCCGTGACCGACGGCGATGTTTTCCTGGAACAGAACGTGGGCGACGCGAACGCGCTCAACGGCCTGGAAATTTCGGGCGCCGCGGTGCTGGTGCAGAATGTGGAGATCCGCGCCGGTTCCATCGACCTGACCGCCAGCGATCTGACGACTGGCGTGACGCTGAATGGCGCCAACCTGCGGATCCAGAACGGACAGGCGGCGGCAGAGACGATCACTGTGACAGGGATCGTCACACTGACAACCGATGTCACCGTGACGGGCGCTCAGGGGGCCGGCGACGACATCAGCTTCTCCTCGCAGATTCACGGCGATGTCGCCGGCGAGCATACGCTGGAATTTGCGGCCGGCCTGGGCGATCTGACGGTCGGCGGCGAAATCGGTTCGTTGGCCGGTGCCGGCCGATTGGGCGGCCTCACGATTACGTCCGCCCGGAACGTATCGCTGCAGGCGGTCAATATTACGGTCGGAGCCGATAACCATGAAGGGCTGATCTCTACGAGCAGCTTCTTCCAGGCGGGGCCGATCGATGTGGTCGGCGGCCGCGTGGAGATTACGGCGGCCGGCGTGGTCGGCGGCGGTACGCCGACGGAGTCGATCCGCCTGGCGACGGTCGACTCGCATGGCGGCGATGTGACGCTGACAGCGGCCGACGATGTGGTGTTGGACGGCGCTATTCATTCCACTGGCGAAGGCGGCCAGCTGCTTCTGCAGGGGATCGATGTCGGTACGTCGATTGGCCTGGGAGATGCGGCCCTGGGCGCCGGGGCGGGCGGCGGCGTGCATTTGTCGAGTGCTTCGGTCGCCAATTTGACGACCAGCCTGCAGGGAGTGGACGCTTTTGCGACCGTCGAGTTTGGTCGGGTCGGCCAGTCGGGCGAGATTGAATTCGCCCTGGGCGGCGGGGGCGTTTCGCTGGCCTCGGAGACGATCATTCACGCCGCAGGCGGCGCCGTGATTGATATCGATAGCAACCTGGCAACCACCCGGGGCGGGGCGACAGGGAACGCTCTCACCGTGCTGGGTTCGGCTGCTGCCGAAGTGCAACTGGGCGCCGATCTGGCCACCCGCGACGGCGCCGTGGCGGTGACGGGCGACGCGACGGTCCGGGTCACGGGCGATGCGCTGCGAACGATTACGACCAACGCCCTTGTCGGAAGCGGGGCGGCGGTTGAATTGACCGGTAGCCTTGTCGGCGACGGCGTGGGGAACGGGAACGATAGCTTGCTGATTGTGGCGGGCGACGGCGACGTTACGCTGGGCGGGAATCCGTCTGCCGGGCTGGAGCCGGCGGCTGATGTTTCGCCCGACTCGATCGGCGGGGCCGGAGCTAATCAGCGGTTTGGCGAACTGGGCATCGATACCACAGGCGACGTGGCGATCAACGCCACGATCACGGCCGACGCCGTGCGCAAAACGGGCGCCGGAGGCAGCGTGTTCTTCCAGGGAGCGATCGACCTCGCGGGACAGTACAGCAGCGACCCGCAAGGCGACGCGCTGGATGTCACGGCGGTGGCGATCACCTTTGCCGATGCAGCCAGCGTGCTTTCTTCCGGCGGCGGCGTCGACCTGCATGGCGTGGGTGATCTGGGCTCGGTCGTGATCGGCTCGGGCGACTTCAGCCTGACTGGCGCCGGCTCGGCGTTCCGGATTGACGGCGGTTTTGACCAGGTGTCGCTGGGCGCCGATATCTCTACCAGCTCGGGGCAGATTCGCATCGAACCAGGGGCTGGCCAGGCGGTCACGCTGACGGGCGATGTGCGGCTGGATACGGTTGCAAGCGGCGGCCTGGGGGCCGATGTGATCGTGCTGGGCGAAGTCGACGCTGATCTGGCGGCGAACGAACGTGTCCTGGCGATTGACGCCGGGGGAGCGGGGAACGTCGATCTGCAGGGCGATGTGGGCGCCGCGGCGGCGGTCGACAGCGTCGCCATCTCGGGACTCAACGTGGGCGTCCGATCGCTCTTTACCCAGGATGGCAACGGCGCCGGGGCGGCCAATGGGATCGACATCAACGCGGTCGGACAATTGACGATCGACAACCGCGGCGGCGGGGCGACGTTCAGTACGGTCGCCGATCCGGGCGGAGCGGCCTCAGGCGTGCATCTGGCGGCGGGCGGCGGGATTCTGCTGGACGATCTGACCGGCGCGACGGCGGGCCT
This sequence comes from Lignipirellula cremea, assembly GCF_007751035.1. Taxonomy (NCBI): domain Bacteria; kingdom Pseudomonadati; phylum Planctomycetota; class Planctomycetia; order Pirellulales; family Pirellulaceae; genus Lignipirellula; species Lignipirellula cremea. The sequence goes on from NZ_CP036433.1 coordinate 3,629,181, forward strand.
GTTCTCGATCTTGACCGACAGTACGACCGACGGCGCCGTGGCGATTGACAGCCGCCTGGCGAGCGCGGCGAACGAAGAGCAAAGCCTGTCGATCAGGGCCGGCGACGCCACCGCCACCCTGGGCGGCGTGATCGGCGGCGGATCAGAGTTTGGGACGGGCCGGTTGGGTTCGTTCGAGTCGCTGAATGACACCGTGATCACGGCGGCGCTCGGCGGCGACAGCGTTACCCTTTCCGCCGTGGGCGGATTGACGTTCGGCAACGGCGCGGGAGCCGATCAACTGCTGCTGGGGGAAGACGTCGTCCTGGCGGGCGATACCATGACATTCGACGCCGTGGTGGATTCGGAAGCGGCCGAGACGCGCAGCCTGACCGTGCTGGACCGCGGGGCTACCCGGTTTAACGGCGATATCGGCGCGGCGGCCAGCGGCGAACTGGGCGCTCTGGTGACGGCCGCCGGCGGACGAACGGAGCTGAACCTGAATACGCTGCAGGTGCGCTCCAGCGACGGGAGCGATGCGACCGTGTTCAACGACCAGGTGCTGGTCGGCGAAGACCTGACCATTGTGCAACTGGGGGCGGCGAACGTGGAGTTCGCCACGACGCTCGACGCCAGCGAAGGCGTCAACCCGGATCTGGTGATCGACACGACGGGCGGCCTGACCGTCTTCCAGGGAGCGGTCGGTTCCGACGCTTTGGGTGCGTTGTCCGACGACGAAGGCTTCAACAGCATCACCACCGACGGCGTGCAGATTTCCGGCGGGTCGGTGACCACGATCGGCGATCAGACTTACCAGGGTGCGATGGAGCTGCAAAGCGATCTGACGCTGAACTCTTCCGGTGATATACGTTTCGACAGTACGGTCGATTCGGCGCCGGGGGCGTTCGATCTGGTGATTGGCGCAGGCGTGGATGACGTTACCTTTGGCGCGGCCGTGGGCGGAGCCGGGGCGCTCGGAAGCATGACGCAACTGGGCGGCAGCGGCTTGACGACTTTCAACGGCGTCACGGTGGAAGGCGATGTTTCAATCGCCACGAACAACATCACGCTGGCGACGGGAACCTTGCTCACCAACACGCTGGGCGGCGCTGGCGTTTCGCTGGAGGCGATGAATGCGATCGTGCTGGCCGCGGGAACGTCGATCAATGCGACGGCGGGTCAGATTCTTATTGCCGCCAATGCCGACGACGCGGGCAGCCAGGGCTTCACCATGGCCGCCGACGCTTCTTTGACAACGACGAACGATACGGCCCAGGCGCTGGCGATCACGGTCGGCGGGGCCGGGGCGGCGGATATTGCGTTCCTCCGTACAGGTACGGGGGCCGGCCGCACGACGATTACGGCCGACAGCATCCGCGATATTAACGACGGACTGGCCGCTCTGAATGTGCAGTCGGCCGAGGCGGTGTTCGTCGCGCAAAACGGCGTGGGCGACGGGAACGCGCTGGAGACGCGTGTCTCCCTGCTGGCGGCAAGTAACCAGCAAAGCGGCGCCATCGAGATCGACAATACCAGCGGAGCCGTGCTGCAGATCGGCGCCCCGACCGGCGCCGTGATCGAAGGCGTGACCCAGAACGCGGCCGGCGCCGCGATCGCCATTACCAATAACGCCAGCGTCACGGTGAACAGCGCCGTCCAGAACACGAGCGCCGGAGCCACCACGCTGGCGACCACAGCGGGCGATCTTACCGTGAACGCCCTGGTGGAAAACTCGGGCATGACCGGCGGGGACCTGTCCCTTACCGCAGCGGCCGCGATCGTGATCAACGAATCGGTCGCTGGAGCTGAAGTGGCCATTACCGGAGCCAACGACGCGGGCGGCGATCTGCGATTAACGGCCGGCGCCACGCTCAGCAGCACCGGTCAGATCATGAGCACCGGAACGACGGGCGCCGGCGGGGCGATCGTCCTGCAGGCGGCTGGCGATATCAACCTCACGACGTCGACCTCGCTGGCGCAAGTCGTCAGCACCGGCGCTACAGGCGGCGGGGATATTGCTATCACGGCGACCGGGACTGGCAACATTTCGACCACGGCGCAGATCGCCAGTCTGGCTTCCCAGAATGCGGCGGGCGACATTACGCTGCTCGCAGGCGGTGCGATTGCGATTCAAGAAACGACCGGCGGGGAAAGTGAAATTCTCTCCCGCGGCGATTCGGGCGGGGTGCTCAGCCTGACCGCGCAGAACGGCGCCTTCAGCAGCAGCGGCCAGATCGTCTCCTCCGGCGATGTGGGCGCCGGCGGCGATATCATGATCCAGGCCCTGTCGGAGATTACGATCGGCACAGCCCCGGCGGGGGCGCTCGCCCGGGTGATCAGCATGGGAGCCACCGATGCCGGCCAGATTACAATCCAGACCGCGACGGGCGGGATCACGACGACCGCAGCAATCGCCAGTATCGCCGTGGCGAACAACGCCGGCGACATTCGGCTCGACGCACCAGGCGCCATTCGTGTGAACGACGCCAGCACAGGGGACGAGATCAGCTCGCTCGGCGGCGGCGACGGCGGCAATTTGCAGATCGCCACGGGGGCCGGGCTGACAAGCTCGGGCCAGATCACGACCACGGGTGTGGCGGGCGTCGGCGGTGCAATTGATATCGATGCGCAGTCTGGCATCGTCATCGCGGCGACAGGCGGCGAACTGGCGAGCGTGGTCAGCGCCGGTGGAACCGACAGCGGCTCGATTGCTCTGGACACCCAGACGGGAGCGATCGATCTCACGGCGATGATTCTCAGCAGCAGCAACAGCACCGCCACGCTGCATCAGGCCGGCGCGATTGACCTGACGGCGGCCGCGGGCGCCGTGACGTTCCGCCAGTCCACCCTGGTCGCCAGCCTGGCGAACAACGGTCTGGGAGGCGATATTACCGTCAACGCCCAGGGCGGGGACTTTACTTCGGCGGGACAATTGGCTTCCGTGGGGGCGACCGACGGGGTGGTGGCGTCCGACGCGACGCACCATGGCGGCGACATTACCCTCATCGCCAGCGGCGGCATCGCCCTGAACGACAGCGGCGAAACGCTGGAGATTCAAACTAACGCCTTTACCGACCCGGCGAACGGGACGATCTACGGCAAAATTGTCGGCCGCGCCGACGACAACGGCGCGACGGGCGGCCTGGTGGTGTTTGGCGACAATGTACTGGTCAGCAGCACCACGGCCCAGATCAGCCGACTGCGAACCCAGGCGGGCGATGCAACCGAACTGGTCGTGCTGATCTTTGATGACCCGGCGATTGATAACGACGGCGTCGCCGAGCTGACGGTGATCGTGAATGATCCGCTGGGACGCAACTATCAGATCATCATCGATTGGGGCGATGTCGAAGCCGACGTCCTGGGGAACGAGGTCGTCTCGGTGTTCTCCTATTCGCCCACTGCCAATAACGGCCATCCGGTCTCGGACCCCGTGAACGGAACGGACCCCACACGCCTGGGCGGCAACGACAGCGACCGCGATCCAGCGGACCAGTACGACCCGACTACCGACACAGCGGGCGAGTACGGCGGGGGCGTCGCGCATACGTTCTATTACCGTTACCTGTATGGTAATCCGAACCCGAACAGCCCCGGCGCCCCGGTCCCGATCACAGTGCGGGTGGAGTTTGGCGTCGCCCCCGACGCGACGCTGAACCCGAACGCCAGCGGCCAGAACGACCCCGCGGTAGCGGCCGGCTTGCTGCTGCCGACCCTGGACCCGGAGGTATTCCTGGCCAACCCGGCCGACAATACGATCGTGTTTATGGAGAACGGAGTCGTCATTTCCACGACGGCGACGGCCTCTTTGAAACCTTCCGGGTTGCTGATCGCCGCGGTGGTGGTGAACCCGAATGTCGTCGCCGCGACGCTGCCTGAAGAGCCTGAAACTCCGACGGAAGTGAGTTTGATTCCGCTCGCGGTGCAAGTGACGCAGGAATCGGTGGAGTTCGACTTTTTTGAAGAAGAGGAAGAGGAAGAAAAGTTCAAGCTGTTCTTCGTCACGCTGGATGTGAACGGGGACTCAAACGCGATTGAAATCGCCTTGCCGGTCGACCTGCTGCTGGGCGATCGCCTGGCCGAGCTGTTCAAACGCTTCCCCGACGGCGAGTACATTATCAGCCAGCAGTCGCCCGGCGCCGAGCCGCTGGAGGTGTTCCATTGGCGCGTCGTGCAGGGGGCGATTGAACCGGCCTTTGTGCGCACTGTCGAAGACACCCCCGACGCCGGCGACGGCAATCCAGACGAAGCGGCCCCGCCCGCGGCCGAACAAGCCCAGCCCGCGGCGGAAGCGGTTCAGCCGGAAGCGACCGATTCTTCGCGTATCGAGCTGCCGGCCCATTGGCTGGGGCCGAATGTTTTTGATCTTGATCGGGGTCTGCTGCACGGGGCGGAAGCGGTTCGCCCCCACGAGGTGCAGCTGGCCGCAGCGGACGATCGCGGCGCCGCGATGGATTTTGTGGAGCCGTCTACATTTTTCCTGGAGCGGACGGAAGCTTCGATTCACGCCCTGGAAAGCGAGCTGGCCCGTGCCGATGCGGTGCAGACCGCCTGGGCGGAAGCAGCCGAAGTGTCGCACGAAATGACCGAGGCGACGTTTGAGGCGGATACGGCGACCGAAGAGGTTGCCGGCGGACGGTTGTCGCGACTGCGGAATCGGCTGGGCCGGGTTTCGGCGGCGGGAGCGGCCGCCCTGGCGGGAGCCGCCGTGACGACTGTCGGCGGCTGGGAGTCCCAGGTCGAGGAAGCGCTCGACCAGGAGACCCGATCGCTGAAAAAGTCGGCGCGACTGGCGCGTCGGTTGCGCCGATGATAAAAAAACGAGGGATCCCACAAATTTTGACGCTGTCTGGCGAGAAAAAGAATCATACTGAACCTGGCCATCCCACCCGGCGGCCGGGTGGCAGATCGCAGCCAAGGCTGCCTTTTTTCTCACGGACAGCCTGATTGCCGAACTCCTGAAACTCGAGTTCGCACCTGATTGACCCACGCAAGGTCTTCCATGAATAACGACGAACGGCCCCACGACGACCACGAAAACCTGGACCCCCTGGCCGAAGACGGTTCCCAGGAACCGCATCCCGGCGGGTCGGTTCCCGGCGATTCGCCCGTCGGCGATCCCCCCACCGCGCGCGATGACTTCGCGCCGACCGGGGACGAAGGGAGGGCGACGGTCGACGGCGACGACCCCACGCAACTGCGGCCAGCAGAAATGGGGACGCTCGACGACCTGCCCGCCGACGACGAAGCTGTCTGGGCCGAGGAAGACGACCTGCGCGATACAGTTTCCGAGGGGGAGGAAATTTACGAAGTCGAAGAGGTCTTGGACCTGGCAGAGGACGCAGAACCGGTGGCCGATGCGGCCCCAGAAGATCAGGCCACGCTGGAAGGTCCCTTGTCCGATGCGGAGTGGACGCATACCGAAACAGTCGAATTTGACGCCTTGCCTGAGGGTTTTCTCGATCCGAGTTTGACGGTGGACGGCCTGCCGGACGAACTCGCGCCGTTGCTCGACGACTCGCGCCAAACGGTCGATGGTCTCGGCGACGATCGGCCGCCCGGCAGCGAACCGCCTGCCTGCATGGAAACCGTCGACGGCCTGCCCCTGGAAGCAGACGAACCAGCCGGCATGGGCACGATCGACGACATTGGCGCGTCCGCGGAGGAACGTTCGCCGCAAGAGCAGACGCTGGATGACATCCGGCTGCCGGAAGCAGACGAACCGGCTGGGATGGGCACGATCGACGACATTGGCGCCTCTGCGGAGGAACGTTCGCCGCAAGAGCAGACGCTGGATGACATCCGGTTGCCGGAAGCAGACGAACCGACCGGGATGGGTACGCTGGACGATGTCGATCTGACGGATCCGGGTTCCGCCGGAGAAGATACGGTCGACGAACGGCTGTTGGAGGACCCTGAGGTCGAATCGTTGCTGGCGGGGACTGCCGGCGCTCCCCTCACGGAGATCGAAGGCACGATCGAAATGACGGGCGAGGAGTTGGCGGCGATCAGGGCCGAAGCGGAAGCCGATGCGCAGTCCGGCAGTGCGGACGATGCTGACCCGCCCGCTCCGAGCAAACCGCTGAGTCTGGGTCCTGGCGGCTTGGATCTGCCCGCCGATGAAAAGGGGACCGTGTCGGAGATCTCGCCGGAATGGAACCTGGCGGAGGCCGCGGCTCCGGAAGGGCGCGTGGATCTGCAGTCGCCGCCCCGGCGGGATGAGAAGGCGACGCTGGACGACGCCGAATCGCTGCAGACGCACTCCGCCGATGAACTGGATACGGCCGTCGATGCGGACGGCCCGGCCACGGGCAAGGCCACGTCTGGATCTGGACCGGGTGGTTCTTCGCCAGGCGGGGCCGAACTGCTGCGCACCCTGGATTCCGATGAGTTTGAGCCGCTTGCGGCGCCCTATGACACGGCCAGCGACCGCACGCTGGATTCGGATGAATTTGTTAATCCGCCCGGGGTGAACCGGCAAACACTCGATTCGCTCGATGTGCCGGCCGACGAACAGCAGGGCCAGCGCGGCGAACCGCGGATCGATCAAACGCTCGACTCGGTCGATCTTCCTCCTGGCCTGTCGGCGTCGGTGGATCGGGCTTCGCAAACGGTCGACGATGTTCCGGCAACTGCGGATGCAAGCCAGCAAACGCTGGACGACGTCCCGCCGGATTCGCCCGGCGCCGATGACCAGCGCACCATCGATCAGACCATGGATTCGGCCGACTTCCCTTCGCTGCCGTTTCCGCCTGGCGGGCCGCTGGAAGGGGCGTCCCGAATCGATCAAACGCTGGACTCGGTTGACCTGCCGCCGGACGCGCCAGTCAAGTCGAACACCGTGGAAGCACGCGCCATTTCGCAAACGCTGGATTCGACCGAGTTTGGGCCGGTCGACGCCAAGGCGTCGGGGGCGACGCTAGAGTCGGGCGAAGTTTCCGCAGAGATCCCGCCGGAGGACTCGCCCCGCATCAGGGCCACCTGGCAAGGGGCCGTCGGCGAAGCGACCCCTATGACTTCGATCCGGGCCGAGCTAACGCTGCGTCCGTCGGTCGAGGACGAAACCAGTCTGGTCATCCAGCACCGCAAGTTCGGCGACCGCAGCACCGGCTCCCAAACGCCGGTCGACTACCAGGTGGTCAAGCAGCTGGGCCAGGGCGGCATGGGCGTGGTCTACGCGGCGAAGCAGACCTCGATCGATCGTACGGTCGCGTTGAAAATGCTCAAGGCCGAAACGGCCAAACAGAAAGTGCAACGGAACAAGTTCCTCTCCGAGGCGGTCGTCACGGGCGATCTGGAACATCCCAACATTGTTCCCATCTACGACCTGGGGATGAACGACGACGGCGCGCTGTACTACGCCATGAAGCGGGTCGTCGGCACGCCGTGGGACGAAGTCGTCCGCAGCAAGGGACTGGGCGAGAACCTGGAAATCCTGATGAAGGTCGCCGACGCGGTCGGGTTCGCCCACGCGCGGAAGGTGATTCACCGGGACCTGAAGCCCGAGAACGTCATGCTGGGCGGGTACGGGGAAGTGCTCGTGATGGACTGGGGTCTGGCCATTCCTTCCGACGGCCGGAAGATCGGCGGCATCAAACAGTCCGTCAGCATGGGCGGCACGCCAGCCTACATGGCTCCCGAAATGGCGGCCGGTCCGTTCGAAAAGATCAGCATCCGCAGCGATATTTATTTGCTGGGGGCGATGCTCTACGAGATCATTTCCGGCAAGCCGCCGCACACGGGCCGCGATGTGATGAAGTGCCTGTTCGCCGCCGCCAAGAATGAAATCCAGCAGACGACGGAAAAAGGCGAGCTGGTGGAGATCGCCCTGCGCGCGATGGCGACGGAGCCGGAAAATCGCTTCGGCGCCGTCAGCGAATTCCAGGAAGCCATTCGCCGGTACTTGTCGCATTCGGAAAGCATCAAGCTGTCGGACCGCGCTGCGGAAGATCTGCTGGAGGCTCGCGACTCCAAAAATTATGAAGATTTCGCCCGGGCCCGCTTCGGATTTATGGAAGCGTTCGAACTGTGGTCTGGCAACGACAAAGCCAGGCAGGGTGTGGCGGAAACCAGTTATCTGTACGCCAGCACGGCTTTGGAAAAAGGGGACTACGACCTTGCCCTGGGTCTGCTGGACCAGCGGGACGAGGGGCACCAGGAACTGGGCCAGCAGGTGGAGCTGGCGCAGAAAGAGCGGGACCAGCGGCAATTGCGGCTGAAGCAGCTGCGGCGCTGGTCGATGATCGGTCTGGCGACCTTCCTGCTGGTGGTGCTAGGCTTCTCGGCCGCGGTGTCCAAGTTGTACTTCGACGCGGAAAGAAGCGCCCTGGCGGCGGAAAAGTCCGCCCAGGAAGCGAAGGAGTCGGCCGAGCTGGCCAAGGCGGAAAAGGTCGCCGCCGATATCGCGCGGGAAGACGCCGTCGCCAAACGCCTGGCCGCCGTCAAAGCGGAAGCAGCAACGCGTGAAGCCCTGAAAACGGCCGAAGAGCAACGCTCCAAGGCGGAAGCCAGCACGGCCGAAGCGCTAGCCCAGAAAAAGCTGGCGGATGAAAACGCGGAGAAAGCCCGCGTGGCCCAGGCGACCGCGCTCGTGGAGCAGAAAAAAGCAGAGACCAGCGCGGAGGAAGCCAAAGTCGCCCAGTCACTGGCGGAGGTGGAAAAGAACAAGGCGGAAAAAAGCGCTGATGACGCCCGCAAGGCCAAGCTCCTGGCGGATGCGGAACGGGAGAAGGCCGTCAAGCAGGAAGAGCTGGCCAACGCCGCCAAGGTGGCCGCCGAAAAAAGCGCGATCGAGGCGAAGAAAGCACAAGACGAAGCAGTCGTTGAACGGCAGCGGGCCGAAGCCCAGGAGAAGCTGGCCGTTGATAAAGCAGAAGAAGCCCGCCTGGCGCTCGTCCGCGCCAGTCGCGAACAGTACAGCGCGCTGATTGGCCTGGCGAGCGCCAAGATTGAAGAGAACGCATTCGGCCAGGCTCGATCCATCCTCGAACAGATCGCCCAGGACGACTACCTGGGCCCGTTACGAAACTGGGAATGGGGCCGGCTGAAGTACCTGTGCCAGCAGAGCGTGATGGAGTTTCCCCAAGCAGACGAGCAGGGATTCGCCCTGGAAGCGGTCGCTTTAGTTCCGAGCGGGACCGACGCCCTGCCCACCCGGTTCGTGGTCGGCGGCGACAGCCGCGACGCGCTCGTTTATGACATCGCCCATCCCAAAGCTCCGCCGCTGCGCACGCCGGCGGCCGCCACCCGGGTCGACGCCCTGGCCGTGTCGCGCGACGGTTCTTTCCTGGCGACCGCGGGCGACAATCCCGAGGGATCCGGCGTGCGGATTGGCTCCGTCAAGCTTTGGGCGGCTCCCGACTATACTTCGGAACTGCGCGAGATTGCGGCCCATCCGGGCGAGCGGATTCGCAGCCTTGACTTTTCGCGCGACGGCAAGTGGTTGTTGACGGGAGCCAGCAATGGCGTGGTCCGCATCTGGAACGCCGCCACCGGCGAGCAGCGCGGGGGCGATTACCGGGGGCACCGCGGCGCCGTGTACTCGGCGCGGTTCTCTCCCAACGGGAAGAGCTTTGTCACGGCCGGACACGATGGCGTTGCGGTGGTATGGAACGCTTCTGATCACGCTGCCGGCAAGGCCGAGTTCAGCCAGGCCCCGCCGTTTCGCGGGCATACCGGACCGGTCTACGCCGCTGACTTCAGCCCCGACGGCAAGCGGGTCGTTACCGGCGGCGAAGATAAACGCATCCTGCTGTGGGATCCGGCCCTGCTGACCGAGTTTGATTTTGATACGGCCGTTCGCAACTTCAAGGAAGGGAAGAAAGTCGAAGAGGTCAAAAAAGAAATTGACTATCGCGAGCTGGAGGGCGACTCCATCGATGACCGTCATACGGCGGCCGTGAGGGCGGTCCGTTTTTCCGACGACGGCGTTCGTATCATCTCTGCCAGCCAGGACAACACGGTCAAGGTGTGGCGAGCCGATACGCTGGAGCTGTATAAAACACTTCGCGGCCATGGGAACCCGGTGAGTGCGCTGTCCGTGTCGCCGACGGGGGAACGGATCGTTTCGGTCGGCTACGATGAAACGCAGCAGGCCCGAGTTTGGGATATCGAACAGTACAGTACGCTGGCCGTGCTAGGCTCCCAGGAACTGGAAGGCCATCACGGCGCCGTGTTGGCAGCGGCCTTTGCCCAGGGGCGCCAGGGCGATCGCCCGGCCGGGCAGGTCGTGCAGGAGGATCCGGCGGAGGAAACGCTAGAGGTGGTTACCGCCAGCGCGGATCGCACCGCCCGCACCTGGAAGTTCCGCCGCGCCTGGCGGACGAACGCGGATGGCAAGAAGGGCGCCTGGAGCCTGGAGGAAACGTCGTCGGTCGAGCATAAAGAAGGCCACCGCTTTCTCGCTTCGAGCGTCGTCTTTTTTCCGCCCCGCACCGGCGAGCGTCAACGCATTGCGACGGGCGCCGGCGACAATACGGTGCGGATCTGGGACATGGAACGGAAGGTCGAACTGGCGGCCCTGTCCAGCACAGGCCGCGAAGGGGTGGTCGATATTTCCGCCGACGGCAAGCTGATCGCCACCGGCAGCAATGGACTCGTGGAAGCAGCGTCGCGCAAGCCGGGCGAAACCTACGATGAAGTGGAAGGGAAGCTCTACCGCCGCACACGCAGCGATGGCTGGGCCTTCAAGCTGTGGGACGCCGACGGCAAGTACCTGGCGGAGATCCAGGGCCAGGATGCGGAAGCGACGGCGCTGCGTTTTGTAGCGACTTCCGAGCGACCGCATCTGCTGGCGGTGGGCGATGTCGACGGCGACATCCGATTGTGGGACTGCGACCAGGCGCTCGCCAGCCAGAAAGCGGGCCAAACTCCCTCGGCCTTGCTGACCCTGCAGCCGCGTCCGCATCAGGGCCGCGTGGTGGAAATTCTGTTCCTGCCGGGTCTCCGCATGTTCAGCGGCGGCGTCGATTGTCTGGCCCGGGTTTATGATCTGAAGCAGCAGCAAGAACTGGCCCGACTGGTTCATCCGATGGCGGTGACCGCTTTGGCGGCGACCGCGAGCGGGGATCGCCTGTTGACGGGCTGCGAAGACGGCAAGGTGCGCCTGTGGAAAGCCGACGGAACGCTGCTCTGGACGTTTGACCTGACCGAATACGACCAGGTGTCGGCCGATCCAATGTCGGCCAGTCTCCGGCTGGGGGCTGTCGTCAAGGGCGAACCGGGCGGCCTGAGAAGCAAGCCGCCTTTGGTCCGGTCGCTTGATATTTCCGCCGACGGCAAATCGGTTCTGGCGACGCTCTCTGCCGGAGAGATGGACCTGCCTGGCCCGACCTTGCTTAAATTCCGCGGCGTGTATGTCCAGCGATTCAACCTGACTGACCAGGCCCCCACGGAATTCAAACGTTTCGAGGGCCAGCGTGAGTTCCTGGAAGCGCGGTTCGCCCCCTTCGGCGAAGCCGGGAACCGCCTGATCGCCGCCGTCGGCGGCGACGAAGCGATGCTGTGGCGCGAACAGGATCGTGGACCGAGGGGCGACTTGAGGCCCAACGGAGCCCTGCTGGCCGCCCGCTTTAATTCCCAGGGCGATCTGTTTGTCACCGCCAGCGATGACGGCAGCGCCCGGATCTGGAGCGTGCCGCAGCAGCACGCCCTGTTGAAGCTGGAAGGCCACCGCGGCGTGGTGTACTCGGCCGTATTCTCCCACAACGACGCCCAGGTGCTGACCAGCGGCGCCGATGGCACGGCTCGCCTGTGGGATGCGCGTTCCGGAGCGGAGATCCGCCGGCTGCCGCTGCCGGAGACGAAGCTGGAACTGGGGCCGTTGCGGTCGGCCGTCTTTTCGAACGATCCGCAGTCGCAGTACCTACTGACCGCAGGCGCGGATCGTGTCGCCCGGGTCTGGGATACGGCGACCGGCGAGCTGCTTTTTGCCCTGGAAGATCCGCTGGAGAAACACACGGCCGGCCTGCGTTACGCGGAGTTCTCGCACGACAATACCAAGGTGGTGACCGCCAGCGATGACAACACGGCCCTTTTGTGGGAGATCGACATTGCCCAGCGAACGTCCCGCGTGTTGCACCGGCTGACGGGACATACGGCAGCCGTTACCGCGGCAGCCTTTTCTCCCGACGACTCCCGCCTGTTGACTGCGAGTGACGACTTCACCGCGCGGCTGTGGAATGTCGACCAGGGAAAAGAACTGATGACGCTCAAGGGTCACAAGCAGGAAGTGACCGACGTCGATTTTTCCCAGGCCGGAAACGGTCGCTATGTGGTCACCGCCAGTCGTGACGGCAGTTCGATCGTGTGGATGTCGGAAGACTGGAGCGAACCGCAGCCCGCCGCCGCACTCAACCAGGCCGCGGTGAAGGAAGAGCGTCGCTAAGATCTGGTGATGCTCTGAACACCTGCCAGAAAAAGTTCACCGCTCTGCGGTGAATCCTCTTATTTTCTTTTTACTCGTCCGATTGTTTCCCATTCGCCAGGTGGGAGAGGGCGATGACGGCCAGGGCCGTAGCGATCAGGGGGTCGTCTTCGCGCATCTGGGCGGCGTCATTTTCCCAGCGGCCGTCGTCTTTCTGCAGGGAGCGGATGTGATCCGCCAGGCGGGAGCGGTTTTCTGGTTCGGTTGGTAACAGCGGAAGCGTCTCGGCGACGGCGGCAAAGTAATAGAACCGCAAGCCGCGTCGCCAGGCTCCGGGGCCCTGGTCGTCGTCAGCCAGAAAGCCAGGCGGTTGTTCCGCCTCAAAGTTCTTGCTGATCCACTGGATTGCCCGGCGGACTTCCGCGTCGTTGGGCGGGCCTGCAGTCGCCAGACAGAGCAGGCCGTCGCAGGTGGCGGTGCCGTAACTGCGCGGCTGGTCTGCTTCGACGCCGGCGTCGTTACCGGCCTTGTTGCTGGCGGAAAAAGAGTCGGGCGTAAAGGGGAAACCACCGTCCGGTGTCATGTTTTGACATCGCTTCGCCCAGTCCCTCGCTCGTGCGCGAGCCTGCCGGGCCGCATCGGTGTCGACCGGCTCCAGGGCGGCCAGCACATAGCGGGTAATGGAGACATTCGTCCCCGAGGTGATCTCCCGCTGTTCGTCGGGGCCCATCAGATCCCAGCCGCCGTAGTGGGGCGAGTCAGGCGAGAATTTCTGGCGTTCGTCCAGCTGCATGCGGAGCAGGTACTGCACATAGCGATCGTGCAGCGGCTTGTCTTCGATCCCTAGCCGGCGGGCCGCCGCCAGCGTTAAGGCCGTGGCGTACGTCGGGTAGTCGGCCGAGCCGTCGGGATTGCAGACGTACTTTTGTTGCCCGGGCGAACGGGTTAAAAAGCGGTACGCGGCCAGGCAACGCGCCCGATGGAGATCACGCAGCGGCCGGGGGGCGGAAGCGATCGCGTGCAGCACCAGGGCCGTGGTCGCCGCGCCAGGGCGCAGGGCGCCGTACGTTTCGCTGTGCCAGCCGCCGTCGTCGGCCTGGGCGCGGGCGAGGTAATCGAGCCCTCGCTGCAGGCTGTCAGGCGACGGCGCCTTGGCGACCGGTTCCGGGTTGGGTGAAGCTGGGGCCGGCGGGGCTCCGGCGCAGAGGATGGCCAGCCAGAGGAGTCCGGTCATGGCTGGGAAATCGGCAGATACCGATTGGGCGAGGTCAGCACCAGGCAGGCGGCGGCAGTGCAAAAGGTGCGGCTGGTAATACAGTGATGCCCCGTCCAGCTGCCGTCGCGGTTCTGTACGCTGAGGATTTTTTCGCGAATCACGGGATACCACCTGGCCCAGTCGTCGCCGCCTTTTTGCAGCATCGTTTCGGTGATCAGGTGGAAGGCCAGGTACTCTTCGCCGCCGGCCTGGGTAAAGGCCGTGTTGTCGCGTTCCACCAGCGCCAGAACGCTCTTGAATGCATTGCGGGAGATTTCGTCCTGGTCCACGCCCATCTCATACAGCACGCGGATGCCGGTGGCGTTCTTGTACAGGGTGTGCATCCAGCCGCTGTCGTTGCCTAACTGGTCCCGCATCTGTTTGATCAGGTGCTCGGCAGTGCGCTCCGGCGACGCGCCGACCTTTAATCCGGCAAGGTGGGCCGATCGCAGAGCGACCCAGCCCATCACGGTGCCCAGCACGGGCGCCCAGGCGTCGGAGCCCCAGCTGCCGTGGGAATCCTGCGTACGGACAATGACCGCGACCAGTCGCTGGAGCGCCTGGTAGATCTGGTCGGGATCGAGTCCCTGGCCGACAACCTGGCTGAGGAAGAGCGTCGCGAAGAAGGTATGGGCATGACGGCCGATTTTGTTCTGCAGCTGGGTGTGCTGGGCCGTCGTGATATCCTCCGACGGCATGCTCTCGACCGTTTTGAGCATGAAGGAGATGATCTCTTGCACCTCCTGGCTACGCGGACCTTCCAGCGGGGAGTTTCCCTGCGACAGCAGCGACAGCCCGACCATGGCCGTGCAGCCGATGTCGGGCGGTTGTCCCAGATCCACGCCGCAACCGCCGCCGCGGTGCATGGTTTTTCGCATCCATTCGACGCCCTTTTGTACGGCGGCCTGGGTGTGATCGTTGATCTCCTGCCCATTCGGCGAGGGGGCGGGCTCGTCGGCGAAGAGCCGCTGCGCAGGCAGGCAGAGCAGCGAAGCGGCGGCCAGCAGCTCGCGGCGCGAAACAGGCATTGGTCTCTCCAGCAGGACAAACGGCGGATCCAGGCGACCGGCGGCCGAAGGGGGAGCCTGGCTCGGTAAAAGGCGACCTGGAAACAACGGTAGGATTATCACGTTTTGCCTGAGGGCCGTCAAACAGACCTGCTGATTGACGGCCGTAATTGAGAAAAAAACGGAAACATTTGAAACAGGCGGAGTGTTCGAGTCCATCAGGTTGCAGGGTCCTGACCGTTGCGACCCCGCCTGGCGGCGGTGGGCTGGCCCCCATTTCATCGGCCGCGGCGGAATTGGTCTTGCCTGTTGGGGCAGCCGCAGGACAAACTAGAAGGGTGCGGACGGCGTTAATTTTCCCGTCGATCCCATGAACCAAAGGGTTAGCCGTCAGGAATAATTGTCCTGGCGGGACGCTCTTGGGCGACGTGGTATCAGGGATTCCAGCAGGCCCGGAGAGAACCTTTCGAAACGACGCTAAACCCTGGATGAGCAGTGAGTTATTTATTTGACCCGAGTTTGCTGTCGGAGTAAGATAAAACTCTCTTCTCTACTAATCTGGGCGACGGTCTCGAAAACTGCGTCCCGTTGGCAGGTACGCCATTCGCGCGACTCCACGAAATAGCTTCATGGCTGATAGCACTTCGCACAACTCGCAATCGCTTCCTGGCAAATCGCCAGCCGGCGACGCCGTACCTCCTGTCCAACCGCCAGTGGGGGATTCGGCGCCACTGGCGGCCGAGTATTTCCAGATTGATTTGTCTCCCGACGGAGAGCTGCCCAAGAAGGGCGCCGGGTCGGCTGCCAAAGTTCCCCACCCGCTCGACGCGACTTCGCCGCCCACACAGCAGCCGTATGACGGGAAGGTGGATAAACAGCCGACCGTTATTTCCCGCCAGGAGCCGCTCTCCATGTCGGCAACGCCGTACGGGGGGATTGCGGCCAGTGCGATCGAAATCGCCGCCTTGCTGGAAGGGGCGACGCTGGGCTATTTCAAGCTGGGGCCGTTTATCGGCGGCGGCGGCATGGGAGCCGTCTTCCGCGCGATTGATACCATGCTGGACCGCACCGTGGCGGTCAAAGTTCTCTCCCGCGACAAGACCGACGAAGAAGTCCTGCGGCGGTTCAAAAACGAAGCCCAAAGCGCCGCCCGGCTGGACCACGATAACATCGCCAGGGTGTTTTACGTGGGCGAGGACAAGGGCTGGAATTACATTGTTTTTGAGTATATCGAAGGCCTGAACATTCGCGACCTGGTGATGGAGCAGGACCAGGAGCGATTGCCCCTGGCGGAAGCGATCAATTATACGATCCAGGTCGCCGACGCGCTCGATCACGCTTACCGTCGCGATGTGGTGCATCGCGATATCAAGCCGTCCAATATCATTGTGACTTCCGACGGACACGCCAAGCTGGTCGATATGGGCCTGGCCCGATTGCATCAGGTGGAATCGCCGGCGACTGATCTGACCGCCAGCGGCGTGACGCTGGGCACGTTCGATTACATTTCGCCGGAGCAGGCGCACGACCCGCGTTCGGCCGATGTGCGAAGCGATCTCTATTCGCTGGGCTGCACGCTGTACTTCATGCTGACGGGACGGCCGCCGTTCCCCGATGGCACCGTCCTGCAGAAACTACTGAACCACTCCCGCGAAGCTCCGCCCGATCCGCGCCAGTTCCGTCCGAAACTGCCTGAAGAGATTGTCGCGATCCTTTCCCGCTTGCTGGCCAAAAGCGCCAACGACCGGTTCCAGACACCGGGAGAACTGACCGCTGAACTGCTGCTGGCCAGCGAACGTTTGGGCATCACCGGTTTGTCCCGCGGGTCAGTGTGGATGAGTCGGGCGCCGCGGCCCGTCAAGGCATGGCGGCGTCACCTGCCCTGGATGTCGACGCTCACGGTGCTGGTCGCGTCCGTGTTTGCGCTGGACTGGTTCTGGCCGACGGGCTCCAGCGAGACGCGTGGTTTTTCGACCGTTAT
Source organism: Lignipirellula cremea (assembly GCF_007751035.1). Lineage (NCBI taxonomy): Bacteria > Pseudomonadati > Planctomycetota > Planctomycetia > Pirellulales > Pirellulaceae > Lignipirellula > Lignipirellula cremea. The sequence goes on from NZ_CP036433.1 coordinate 3,645,767, forward strand.
TGTCGACTCGCCGCCGTTTCTGGCCGCCGCCAAGCCGATTCAACCGCCCTCGATTGGCGACGCCGATCTGGATCGAATGCCGCCGGCTCCCATGCCGGATTTGCGCCCCGAACCGCTCCTGCCGCGGGAAGTTTCCTTGCCGGCAGTCGCCGCCGAGGGGCCGGGAGCAACGATAAGAGATCCCAAAACGCCGCCGCCGCCGAGCGAAGTTTCCGTTCCCGCGACCACGGATCCGGTCAAACCAGCGACGGCGGATCCGTCCACCGTGGTCTCCGAGCCGCCTGTCGAATCCGACGCCACCATGGATGAAACCGTCTCGCCGCGTTTAATCGTGGTGGCGGCGGAAGCGCCGCTGGACGGTCCGGCCGATGAGCTCTGGGCCGCCTCGCTGGCCGACGCTTGCAAGGAAGCGGCCGACTACCCCGATCTGGAAGCGATCGAACTGCGCTACAATGGGCAGCGGCAAAGCAATCCGTTTGAAGTCACCAGCGATCGACTGCTGATCCGGGCCGGCGAGGACTATTCGCCGGTGGTGGTCTTTGCCCCGCGTGAAGACGATCCCGCGCCCGAGGATGGGTTTATTCGCGTCAGCGGCGGCGAACTGCAGGTGGAGCGGGTGCATTTCCGGGTCATGCTGCCCCAAGCGCCGTACCATATTCCCTGGTCGCTGTTTCAGCTGGACAAAGTCACTCGCATTGGCCTGCACCGCTGCTCGGCCACCATCCAGAACCTCGACGATCGCGGACACGAGCCGCAGTACAATGTGTCGTTCTTCAATGTGCAAGGACCACAGATGTTCGAGGCGATGATGATGCCCAATTCGCCTGTGCCGACGGCCGACGTTCCCCCGTTAATCGACCTGTCGGAATGCACCCTGCGGGGGCAAGCGACCCTGGCCCGGGCCGAGCAGGCCACCCCGTTCCGTTTGAACTGGTCGCAGGGGCTGTTTGTCAGCTCCCACCGGTTGATTGAAACCAGCGGCGCCGCCAGCCGGCAACCCAGCGAAGGGTACGTCTGGGTGGAAATGCAGCATGTCACCGTGATTGCCATGGACGGCGCCTGTCTGATCAATCGTTCCCCCGATGCACCCTATCAACTGGGACTCAACTTCGACGCGCGCCGCTGTATTTTCCTCACCGCCGAGAGCAGCCCGCTGGTCGAACACCAGGGGGTGGAAAATCTCGAAATGACGAAGCTGACCATCAGCGGCGAATACAACTTTTATCCCCAGACCCGTACAGTCTGGCGGGTAAACGAAACGAACCAGCCGACCCGCGAATTTACCTTTGACGAGGCGAATCGCGAAACGACCTGGTTCCGTCTGACCTGGCCTGGCCATGCCGTGATCTGGAAATCGGCGCCCGCGAGTGAACTGGCCGCCCACACGCGAACGCCTGCCGATTATCTGTTGCGGGATTCCTCCAGCAATCCGGCGTTCACCCCCGGCGGCAAACAGGCGGCCGGCTTTGACATCTCCCTGGTCGAATCGCCGCCTTTATTCAGTCCGCTGCCGGATAGTGGCGGCGACTGATTGGGCCGCCCTCCTGCGGGGCAGGCGGTTGGTCAATTTCTCCTCTGCGGCGCGGTCGCATCTCGCAATACCTCCCAGGAGCGGGAATTCCAGGAAACGCAATTGTTTGCATCAGCGTGCGCCGATATATTGTGACAGTGCTGGATCGTTGGAACTGCTTGCCAGCAAGGTGTGCCTGTCACGGAAAGAGAATGTCATGTCGCTGAGATCTTCCGGTTTGTCCTTGTCGCATCCGCTCGCCCGGGTCGGTTCTCGTCGCTGGTTTCTAGAAGCAAGTATGGCGGGGCTGGGCGGTTTGGCCTTGCCAGCCTTTGGCGGATCCCTGGCCCAGGCGGCGGCTCCTGTCCAGGAGAAGAAAGCGGTCATTCTGTTCTGGCTGTCGGGCGGTCCCAGCCAGATTGATATGTGGGATCCCAAGCCCCAGGCGCCGGTGGAAATCCGCGGTCCTTACGGAACCATCTCAACGGCCGTACCGGGGATGCAGTTCAGCGAACACCTGCCCCGCCAGGCTGCCATCGCCGACAAACTCACCGTGCTGCGCTCGGTCGATTGCAGCGCCAGCAACCATACGCCCATTACCATGCAGGCGGGGAACCCGCTGGCCCGTCGCACCAATGATTCCAACCCGGGCGGCGGCTATCCTTCGATGGGTTCGGTCGCGGCGAAGTTTCATGGCCCGAACGATCCCGATATGCCGGCCTTTGTCGGTCTGGCCGATTCCTGGGCCTCCGACGTCTATGGCGAAGGGGAGCTGGGCGGGCAGTACACGCCGATCCGTGGGACGGAACTGGCAGGCAAAGCGGCCATGCCCGAAGGAATCACGGCCCCGCGGCTGCAGGATCGCGAGAACCTGCGCCGGGAATTCAATCGCTTGTCCCGCCAGCTGGACAGCCCAGGCGCCGAAGCGACCGATCGCTTCACGCGGCAGGCTCATGAGATGATCGTTTCCGGCAAGGTGCAAAAAGCGTTCAACGTGGAGGAAGAATCCGACGCCATGCGGGACGCTTACGGCCGCGAAAGCATCGGCCAGAAGGCGTTGCTGGCACGTCGCCTGGTGGAATCGGGCGTCACCTTTGTGCTGGTCAGCGGAGCCTGGGGTTACTTCGATCATCATGGCGATCAGGTCCGCTGGGGCGGCATTGAGAAAGGCCTCACGCCGCTTTTGCCGCGGGTGGACCAGGTGTTGGCGACGCTGGTCACGGACCTGGAAAATCGCGGGCTGCTCGACGATACCCTGGTAATGATGATGGGTGAATTTGGCCGTTCGCCTGTGATCAACAAGGACGCCGGCCGCGACCACTGGACGCCCGTCATGTCGATGCTGCTGGCTGGCGGCGGGCTGCGGCACGGGCAAGTGATTGGTTCGACCGATTCCCGCGGCGGAGCAATCGCCAGCAATCCGGTTCGTCCCCAGGATCTGGCGGCCACAACTTTTCGCCATCTGGGCATCGACCCGCAGGCCCAGTGGACGAACGCCGCCGGACGGCCGTTGTCGGTCGTCGCCGAGGGCGGGCGTCCGATCGCGGAACTTTTTTAGGTCGACCGCGTTCAGGTCGACAGCGAAAACGACAGCCAGCGTCCTGTCTCTCCACCAGCGATTTTCTCAATCTTTTGGGGGTCGGGCTGGCGTGGGGTGCGATCAAACCGCCTGCAGCGGATGTTCCGTCGCAACCGGATTTGGTGTATCCTCCGGTTTGGCAAGCGGGCCTGCTGTTGCAGCGCCCCGCGCCGGCTTGAGATCAGGCCCCGGCGAAGATCGTAGTTTCGCGCTCTAAGGATTATGGGCGATGTCGTTTCTAAGCGGATTTGAACATTTTGTACGCGACAATGAGCCGATGGCGGCCCATACCTGGTTGCGTCTGGGCGGACCGGCTGAGTATTTCGCCGAGCCGACTTCGTTTGAGGAACTCAGCGCCCTGGTGGCGCGCTGCCGGCAGGAAGATGTGCCGGTGCGGCTGCTGGGAGGCGGGTCCAACATTCTGGTGCGCGATGAAGGCGTCGCCGGGATGGTGGTGCGGTTGGCCGCGCCCGTCTTCTGTGACATCCAGGTATCAGGCGATCGTATCCAGGCGGGCGCCGGCGCGAAGCTGTCGCATTTGATTTCCACCGCGGTGCGCGAAGGGCTTTCTGGTCTGGAAGATCTGGTAGGCATTCCGGGTACGGTCGGCGGGGCCTTGCGCGGCAACAGCGGCGGCGATAACAGCGATCTGGGCCAGTGGACCGCGGCCGCCCAGGTGCTGACCCGCAGCGGCGAGATTCTCACCCATGAACGCCGGTCAATGAACTTCGCTTACCGGCAAAGCAGCCTTGATGAACTGGTCATTCTGCAGGGCGCCTTCCAGCTGGAAGCGGGTAATCCGGTCGAATTGACCAAGCGGATGCAGAAAATCTGGATCGAGAAAAAAGCCAACCAGCCCGGCAGCGACCAGAACTGCGGCGCCATTTTCAAAAATCCCGGCGGCGTGTCTGCTTCGTCGCTGATTGAACAGGCAGGCCTGCGCAACGCCAGTGTAGGGGAGGCCGAAGTCTTCGACCGACGCCCCAACTATCTGGTCGCCCACCCCGGCGCCAGCAGCGACGATGTGTTGCGGCTGATTGACCTGATCCGCAGCCATGTGCAGGACAATCTTGGGGTGGAACTGGAAACTGCCATTGAAGTCTGGTAGGCCCAGCGACCGATGAAAGAAGAAGGGAGATAGCCGGCGCAGGGCGCCTTGAGGGCGCTGCTGGCATAATTCCTTCGCGCCTTAAGCCTGCGCGGCCGACGTGCTTTGCGGCAGTAAACCGCAGTCGGTCGCAGGGGGCGGAACGCTCGCTTTTCCGACAACCGCACGGTTCTTGCCAGCCGGTCGTCCTTTGCCGGAAAATGGCGGCCGGCGCGCATCGATGCTCGTCTGGCTGGCTGGAGGCGATCATGGCGGAGCCCAAAAAACGCAGTAAAAAGTCCGAGCCGGCGGCCGCTCCGCCGCCCTGGTGGCGCAGCACGACCTTTCGTCTTTCCGCCATGGGGCTGGTCATCGGTTTTGCGTGTGGGATGGCCGCTTACGGCTGGTCCAAGCTGAGCGACCGCATCCTGGGCCATGGCCGCTTTGTCCTGCGGCCGGCGATGATCGAGTCGACCCCCCAGCCGAAGTGGATCCATGGCGATGTCAAAGCGCAAGTGTTTGACAAAGCCGAACTGGCCGGCGTTTCGATGCTGGATCCCCAGGCGGCCGTCAAGGTAAACAACGCCTTCGCCCTGCACACCTGGGTCGCCGAAGTCAAAGAGGTCCGCAAATACGCCGGACCGCGGATCGTGGTCGACCTGGTGTATCGTCGCCCGACCGCCATGGTCGAGGTGCTTGATCTGCATGGCGAACGGGGACTGTTGCCGGTCGACGATCATGGCGTGCTCCTGCCGCCGGAAGATTTTTCGCCGACCAAGGCGCTTGAGTTCCCCCGGATTGCGATTGACTACACACAGCCCGCCGGCGGCGTAGGGGCCGGCTGGGGCGATCCCCGTGTGGCTTCGGCGGCGGCGGTTGCGGCCGCGCTGCTGGACGACTGGAGCGCTCTCAAGCTGTATCGAGTCCGCTCCATGGCAGGCAGTTCCGCCCGCAGCAGCGACACTCCCCAGTTCGACATCGTCACCCGCGAGGGCGCGCTCCTGATCTGGGGTCGTCCGCCCGGCAGAGAGACGGCCGGCGAGGCCACCGCCAGCCAGAAAGTCGAACGGCTCAAAGCGTACGTGGCCAAACACGGCCCGCTCGACCAGCAACTGCCGCTGGAGCTGGACCTGCGCGACGCTTCCGCGCTCTCCCGCCGCACCGCCAGCGGAGAACGGGAACTGCTCCGCTAACCCGCCAACTTCCGTAGCGGACCTAGCGGAAGTAGTACAGCATGAACACGGCCGCTCCGCACAGGATGCCAGCCAGGATCCGGTCGTCGGTCAGGAACGAGGACGGCACGTCCGTCGCTTCGATCGCATTCGTCTTTCCGCCATCAGGCTTTGCATCGTCCGTCTTGCTGGTGACAGGGTTGCCATCGTCGGGGTGGCGGCGGCTCCAAACGACCGAACTGGCAAACATGGCCAGCGTCCAGAGTCCTCCCAGTCCGCCGGCGACAAAGGGGCTGATCAGGTCGGACGTCATCGCCATTCCCAACGCCACGAACACGGCAAGCGTAATCGCCAGCACGGCGAAAATCGCCTTCAAGACGTACGGCTGATGGCCGCCCAGGTCGGTCCAGATCATGCGTCCTTTCTCGGGATTAAAAGGCGTCGCGTAGCTGACGCCCACATAGACGACCGTGCAGAGCAGGATCGACACCACCATGCGATGGAAGAAATTCAGCTGCGGGCCCAGGTACTGCTCTAACAGAATCTGCCGGGAGCCGACCAGTGGCAGCGGCGCCGATAGCGCCTCGCGTTGATCCTGCAGGAACGCCTCCTGTTCGGCCGCTGAGCCCTGCAGTTGCGGCGGCAGTTCTTTGGCCGGGAAATCGGCGATCTGCTTTTCTCCCTGCAGGATCTGCCAGGTTGTGGGCGGCATGCCCAGGAATTCGTTGTAGGATTTCTCGGCGGCGAAGGAGAGCACCACGCCCAGCACAATCGCCGCAAATCCGGCCGTCGGCGTGCCCCGTTTCCACAGCATCCCCAGGCCAAAAGCGACCAGCAGCCCTGGCGTAAAGTAATTCTGCCAGTCGGCGATCAGCAGAAAAAAGTTGCTTTTGGTGTTAGGGTCGAGCAGTAACGCCAGCAGGGCCGCCAGCGAAACAAAGAACAAAATCGACATCCGGCCGACATTGATCATCTCCCGGTCGCTCGCCTGGGGGCGAAAGTAACGGCGGTAAATATCGATGGTGACGATCGTCGCAGCCGAGTTCATCATGGAGTCGATCGACGACAAAATCGCCCCGATCAGCCCGGCCGAGATCAGGCCGATCAGCCCGCAGTTGGCGGGGATCACCATCAGCATCGCCTCGGTGAAGGCGGCGTCCTGGGCCACATTCCGGTTGGCGTCGCGGAACATATAAAACGCCGCGACGCCGCCGGCGATGGCGAAAAACGGGATCGTCAGTTTCAGAAAACCGGCCGCGATAATCCCCAGCCGGGCCTGCCGATCGCTCCTGGCTCCGAGCGCCCTTTGCACGATGAACTGGTTGGTGCCCCAGTAAAAACAGTGCATGATCATGAGTCCGGTCAGCACGCCCGTCCAGGGCAATTTGGGGTGGCTCATCGGTCGATACAGGCCCATCTTGCGACCGGGGAATTCGGCCGGATTGATTGCCTCGCCCGCGGCGGCCGCGCTGATTTCGGCCGCTTGCCGCGCTTCGCCAGCCTCCCGGTCGAGCTCCATCATTCGGTTCCAGCCGCCGACCTGGTAGAAGATCAGCAGCGCGACGGCGATGCCGGCGGCCAGCAGTAAAATGGACTGGATGAAGTCGGTCCAGATCACCGCCTTCAGGCCGCCCAGGATCGTATAGCTGGCGGCGATCGCAGCCAGCGCCAAGACAAAGGCGACGTACCAGGACTGCTTGATGTGGGTCCTGGGAACGGCCGGATCGATCACTACGGAACCAACGGTCTGCCCTTCGCTGGCCGCATTCGCAGCGGCAGGGTCCACCTCTCTGGCGGCGGCAGGCGGCGCTTCCATGGCGTAACGTCCGGCCAGGATGCACATGGAACGGGAGCCGATATACAGCCCCGGCGCCAGCTGGATCATCACCATGATGATGACCATGATCACGGCGTAACTCAAACGGCTGCGATGGTCGTACCGGTGCTCCAGGTACTCCGACAGCGTGTAAACATTCAGCTTCCGATACACGGGCAAAAAGCCGTAGCACAGCAGCGTCAGCCCGGCGATGGCTCCGATTTCAAAGTGGCTTTGCGCAAAGCCGATCGCCATGCCGACGCCCATCATGCCGACCATATGGTTGGCGCTGACATTACTGCCAAAGATCGAACCGGCCACGCCCCACCAGGGGATCGACTTCCCGGCCAGGAAGTAGTCTTCCGACGTTTCTTCCTTGCGGCCGGCCAGGAAACCGACCGTCATGGCGGCAATCAGCGCTGCGAGAAAAACCAGAATATCCCACAGGCCAAAAACGACCTGGCTGTCTTGCGGCATGAAACCGATCCCTTGAGAAGCGCTACGAGAACCCGATCGGGTTCCGCCCTGGCGATCAACGGCCGGGACGCTGGCTGGAAAACAGTCGAGGAAACCGGTGACTATAAGTGGCCCAGCCCGCGCCGGCAACTATCGGAGTCGCAGGATGTCGAGCCAGGGCGCCCCAGGACCGTCGGGCGCCGCGGCCCTGCCGAGTACCCGTAAGCCCGTGCCTGGCAGGCGATAACCGCCGACTACTTCGACGCGTGCTGCAGTTTCCGCGCGGCCCGACGGACCAGCGGCAGCAGGGAACGGCGGATCGCGTGGTAGTCGCACGCGGCTCCCTTGCGCGGACGGATGACCAGGTCCAGCCCCGGCGGCAAGTCAGCCTGGCACTGGCGGAAGACCTCGCGAAGGCGCCGTTTCCAGCGATTCCGCTCGACCGCATTGCCCACTTTCCGAGAGACCGACAGCCCCAGCCGGGTCACGTCCCGGCCGTTGCGCCGCGCTAACAGCACCAGCACCTCATCGGCCGCATGCAGATGGTCGGCGTAAAAGATCGCGAAGTCTTCGCGACTGCGAAGGCGGCGCTGCGGCGGGAAGCGGTTGTCGGTCATTCGTCGTCCAGATGATCCTGTTTGATGGCTTTTTCGGCCCAGTCGTCGGGGTTGTCGCCGTGGCGTCCAAACGGCAAATGGGTCGGCGACTGGATGTACCGCCGCGTGATCCGTCCGCCCAGCCAGACCAGCAGGATCATCCCAATGCCTAGCAGGACGAGTCCCACAAACGCGGCCAGCGTGGCGGCCTGGTGTTGGCGGTCGAGCTTCAGCCAGCCCGGCTTTGGTTTATCCGCCTGCCAGAGCAGCAGGGCCATCAGCCACGGCGACATGGTTCTCTCCCCCACTCCAAGGCGATCTGAGCATCACGGCGGCGGAGCAGTCCGCACCGACGGCCCCGTTTCCCTTTGTTGAGCCTATTCTAAGCCGTGGCGTGCGGGAACCAATCCCCAGTACACTAAACGTTTTCGCAGGCTGTTTTCACGCGAGACTTGCCGCAGTCTGACGACAGCAGGCGTCCCTGCAGGACGGTCGTCTGACCCGCCAGGTTCACGCAGGACGTTCACCGATTGTCCGCTTTCGATTGTCCGCTTTTTTCCTTCCCTCGAAAGACACCCATGACGGAGCAAGCCGAGACCGAGCGTTATCTGGCGCTACAGGCCGTGATGATGCCGCGCGATACGAACGTGCACGGCACCATCTTTGGCGGCGTGCTGCTGAGTTACATCGACCAGGCCGGCGCCGTCGGGGCCCGCCGGGCGATCCAGATGCGCGGCTCGTCGGTGGACGCCGTGGTCACCGTGGCGATGAACGGGGTCGAATTCCATCAGCCGGTTTTTGTCGGCGATGTGGTCGCTTTTTATAGTCAAGTGACGAAGATCGGCCGCACTTCGATCACGGTCGATGTGGTCGTAGAGGCTGACCGGAACCAGGAACCCGTGCTGCTCACCCAGGCGAAAGTCGTCTACGTGGCCGTCAAACTGGTCGACGGCTCCCCCATCCCGATACCGATCTTTGACGAAGCGTAACGGCCAGCCTTGCCGGATCGAAACCGCGGGGAACACAGGACTGCGAGGAGCTGGAAATGTTTCCGACCATGGCCGATCAGTTCATGCAGCTGGGGTTGATCGTTTTTGCTTCGATCTTCACCTTGATGCTGGGCAGCGGCTTCCTGTTCTACTGGCGCACTCACCGCCGCGAAGCGTCGCCCGTCATTCTGGTGATTGGCGTTTTCTGCCTGCTTTTCAGTTGTTTAATGGGCTGCGAGGGAGGCAGCGGCCTGCTGCTGGGAATGCGGTTTCGCGCGCAGCTGCGGCCCGGCAATATTGAGAAAATCGTGATTCGCAAAATCGAGGAAGAAGGCGACCTGCCGGGCGGCACGATGGTGGCGATCGACGACCCGGCGACGATCGATGCGACCGTGTCGACCCTGGAGCAGGTGACGGTCCGGTATCGCAACCATGAGGCGTACGGCGTCGGCTACCAGGTGGAGTTCCTGCCAAAAAATGGGCAACGTTCCCTGTACCTGCTGGTCTTTGAACGGGACATCGACCAGATCCTGGTGAACGTGGTCGTCCCCGTCGCCGGCCCGGCGGAACGGAATAGCCACAGCGAATTCGCCTGCCCCGGCCTGGTGGCGACCATTGCTAATCACTGGGAAGCGGCTCACCCGGAGCCGTAACCGTTCTCGCCCGCCATCGCGTTTTCCCAGAAGAATCGGCCATTCAACTGCAGCTCGCTCATGCCAGGCCGTCATGAAGCCGGATCGCTCGGCCGGTGGATGTGCGACGTGTCGATCGCGGCGGGCAGGTTCGCCCCGGGGAGAAAGCGGCCCTGGTCGTCGACGGGCGGGCCAGGCGGCGGGTTCAGACGGGACGGATACGGCATGCCGCGACGAAGGGCGAATGTCAGCTGATCGTAGCTTTCCAGGATGACGCGTTTCGTGCGATAGTCGCCCCGATGCCGGGCTTCATCCCGCCTGCGGACGATCGGAAAGGTGTCCAGGATATGCTCTACCGCCGCCCGCGGAGATAGCTGCCCCACGCTCTCGTCGTCGCCCAGGTAAAGGTGGAAGAAGGCGGCGTCCAGTTCGCACCGGATCTGAAACCGGCGTGCTTCATCCCAGCGGAAAGGCGGGCCGTCATAGCCGCAGTCCCGGGCAAACGGTTGCATGTCCCAGGCCGTATAAGTCAGCTCCAGCACTCGCGGCAGCAGCCAGTCCATGTGTGCGAGCACGCGGTCGCGGGCCGGTACAATCAGTTGCTCGAACACGCCGACCGGGATACTCGGCTGGCTCAGCGAGTTCCGCAAGCAGTAGTCCAGCACAAACGAGTTATACGCCGCCAGCAACGCCGCCAGTTCCCTCGCCGGCGGACCAAAGGTGAGAATCCAGCCGTACGAAGCGGCCCCCCAGGGCAGCAGGGCCGCAATCGCCGTGCGTTCATCCGTGCTGCGGGCTACCCGGCGAAAGCCGAGCAGCGCCGAATCGCAGTCTTTCTTCCGCCGCGCCAGACGCCGGGCCGTTTCCGTCAAAGGCGCCAGGTGCTGCGTGCGGACAGAGAAGCCAGGATCAAGCAGGAGCGATGCGGGAACTTCGGTGATCTGTGAACCGTCCTGCGAAGCAAAGCGATGCTGGTACTGATGCCCCAGTCGGCCTTCGTAAAGACGACCGTAGGCGGAAAGCGATTCGCCTGACTGGACGACTTCCTCCGTCGTTTGCAACAGGGCCGAGTCGCTTGTCATATTATAAACGCCCTGTTTGAACGTTACGTCCCATACCTGGTCTTTCCGCTGCTGTATTGCCGGATTCGCAAGAATGATATTCCTTGAAAACATCGCTTTCGAAAGCTCCGCATCCTGCGCGCTGCGAAATACAGGGCAAGTACGAGAGTTGGGGTTCAGCCTGGCAATATCGCTCGCAGTAAGCGGGAAGCGTCGCTGTGAATCACGCAGATCGGCGACCGACTGCGCAAAGAAAACAAAGGACGCGGGCTCTGTGTGAGAGCTTTCGCCGGTGGCTGTCAATAGACAGAACTTGTAGCTGCGATGTACGCCGGGAAAAATTGCGTCGCGGTTCTCAAAGTCATAGAGACTGACAAGACGCTTCTGTTCCGTGAGATACTGAAAGAAGAATTTATAAGTATTGTCCGTGGCGATACCGGTCGGCACAATGCATCCCAGTCGACCGCCAGGCTTGAGCAGCGACAGGCTTAATTCCGCGAAAATTCCATAGGTATTGGTCCGTCCGCGCGCAGCAAGCGGATACCGCGACGAGCCTCGCACGAAATGGCTCCAGCCCTCGTGGGTGCGTTGATCCGCCGTAAACCGGGCATGCAGGCCTGGGTTTTGTGAGACCAGGACTTCAATCTTCTCTTTCCGTTTTGCACCGCTGGCGGCGGCAATGCCAGGGTGATGCCTGGCAAACCATTCTTGTTCTTTCAGTTCGGTATGCTCCCAGGGCGGATTACCCAGGACAATATCAAATCCCTTTCCTGTTGCAAGTTCCTCTTGCGTTTCGCGATCCGGTGGTGGCGGCAAAGGGAAGATTTCAGGGAAAGCCAGATACCAGTGAAAGAACTGAAAGGCGTCACGCAGTCTTTCTACTTCTTTCCGCACGGAGGGCGATAGCCTGCCGCCCTGGGACGACAGGTCGCGGAATGTCTGTTCGGTCGGACAAAGACGCCCAAGTTTCGTAGCCGTCTTCTGCCATAAGAAGATCGCACACCAGGTATCTGCGACTAGTCGCGATGGGACAGGATCGCGATGATGGAGAGCTTTTTCCAGAGGCTCAGACCGAGTACGGCAAGCGATTCGTTCCTGCTGGTTTTTCTTTTTGATTTCCGCGCAAACCTGCTTGTCGTCTCCTGGCAGCGGTTTGAATGCCGCCGCAGGTATTCCCTGGGCCAGCAGTTCGGGCGAGGCGCCGATCAGGCTGTTGCCGCACTGGATCCGGTGGTCGAAGAAAGCCAGCGACCGGCCCGGCTCCCGCGCTTCCCGCCACAGGCTGGCTTTACACAGCTCGACCGCCATCGGGTTGATGTCGACGCCGTAAAGGCAGCGCCCGATTACTTCACGCTTCGCCTGTTGTACTTCGCTCGGACAGGGCTGCTGGTCGCCGGTCCGCACGCGGGCCAGGTGCATCGCCATCCGATCCGCCGCGGCCAGGAGGAAGTGCCCGCTGCCGCACGCCGGGTCGCAAATTCTAATCGCCAGCAGAGCATGCCCGGCCAGCACTGATTGCCGCAGGGGGACGGCCGTCATGTCCCAGGCGGTCGCGAGATCGGGCAACCGCGAGTCGGTCGCCGGAACCTGAGCGAAGTTTGCAAAGGCGTTCTGGAAACGCGCGTCCACCTTGGCCCAGGGGCGGGTCGCCATCTGCTGCGCCGTATGGATCGCTTTCTCCGCCACCGGATCGAGGGCCGAATCCAGCAGGCATTCAATGAGCGCATGCGGCGTATAGTAACTACCGCTCGTTTTTCGCTCATGGCCGGCGGCCGTGCCCAGAGTGAACTGGCCCGCCCGGCCATCGATTTCCGGGTGAAGTTCCAGCAGCCCTTCATAGACGCCGCCCAGATCCTCGCTTGTCAGGTGGCCGAAGTCGAGCGACTCGTCCAGGCAACGGAAGGCGGCGAGCAGTTCTTTATCCGAAAGGATCGCGTGATTGAGATCAGGCGTTGCTTCGTCTGCGAACAGGAAGGAACCCATCGCCGGAAGAGCAAGCGACGAATCGCCCCGTTGCAGTTTCCGGAACAGCCGCAGGAGCGACACGTACAGGTCCGAATCGCCTGTGCCAGGTTGTGTCCTCGCCAGCGAGCGGATCCGCCCCACCGCATGGCGCCGGGCGTATCGCTCACGAAGCGAGTCCGGAGTGTCGGACGGATGCAGCAGATTCTGGCCGTTCTCGGCCTGCGTTTCTTCGGCGACCAGCAACAGCAGCAGGCGGTAAACCAGGCGGAGCAGTTGCCGGTAATAGTCCTGGGGCGATAGTTGTCCGATCGCCAGCTTCCGCCGCAGAAGACGATCGGAAGAACGCAGAAACCCGGCGCCCAGTGATTCAATGGCGGCTGCAACGTCCTGGCGCAGTTGCTCGCGCATCTGGTTGCTGCGGTTCGCGTCCAGGTTCGACCAGTGGTCTAACCAGCAGTCGTCCGGCCCGCTGTCTGACAGGATCTCAAGGCGGGACCGATGGCAGAGCAGGTAGAGCAGCCGAAAGTCGGCTTGCCGCTCGTCGTTGAACATCGCTTCCAGATCAAACCGTACGTTCGCCGGCCTGCGGAGCGCCGTGTTGTTCCGCAGGAGATAAAGGATTCGCCCATTGGAGAGCAAACCCCAGCGAACCCACTGGCCGCCATTGAGTTCTTCCTGCAGCAGGCTGTACGGCGAGCTGGCCGCCGCCCCCGGGACGCCCGGCGTGCGACCGTCGAGCGAATAACGGGCCGACAGCAGATGCACGGGAACCTGTTCCTCCCAGCAATGGCTGACCCGGCAGACCTGGCCGTTGCTGGCGGACGCTTTCCTCGGCAGGAGCCGGCCATAGCCAAGCTGCTTCAGTAGAGGCAGCAGCCATGTCTTGCGGGTGACGGCCGTGCCTGGGTTCGTCTGCGGAAGTTCGGCGAACCGGGAGCGAAACACCGTCCAGGCATCCTTGCACTTCGTCCACGCTGTGGCAGCCGCTGCGTTCTGAGTCTCCCCGTCCTCCAGGCCGTAGTCTGACGCCGACAATTCAGGCGCCCCGTTGGCCAGTTGGGTCAGCAGATCCACAGGCAACAGCCTGCCAGTCGTGCGCACGCTGGAAATGGGTTTGGGCATGGCAAAGCGAGCTTAAAGTGGCATATCCTGCCAAGGTTCCCGGCGGACCATCGTACCATCGCGGTCCGTCCCGGCAGATCGCCAGAAACAGAACGCCACGCCAGGTCTGACGGCCAGTGACGTTCCACTCATGGGGGCTGGGGTCCGTTATTCTGCTTCATGTCCGTTTTCCCTGGTGGGCTCTTGAAGGATTTTCGATGCGCGCGGGTCACGAAAACCTCTACAAGAAAGCCAATTACCCCACCCAGGCAAATCGGCACGATGTGGACGATGAGAGCACTGGTTGGGTTCGTCTTTAGCTGGGGTAAAAAAGTACATCCGCCAACACACAGCCCGCACGCCAGGCCAACAATGGCGCCTCGTAACATATACATCGGGTTGCTCTCTGGTCACTGCGTTCCTGCTTGTCGCCCTCTACCATCTGCGGAGAATGGGTGGTTTCCTGCTACGGTTTCCTGGTTGGCCCTGTTGTCGCGGTTTGCGTGCTTGCTGAGGCTTTGCCAGTCTATTTTCGTCCCGTGTCGGCAGGAAGTCCGGTTGGCGAAAGGACCTCAAGGCGGTCGTTTATCAACCGCGCGGCGAGTTTTTCACCCAGCTTGCCCAGCGGGCGCTCCCCCGCCTTTGAACGTTATTGAATCGTTCATTCTTCCGGCCACTGCAACTTTGGTACAGGGGGCGATCGATCTTTACCTGGCGAGGAATCAGCGGAGATCGCTTGGAATGAGCGAACCGCAGACAGTCACCCGTTGGTACTGCTATTTCACGATTTCCGCTCCGTAGTTTTGGCGCCTCATGAAGGGTCAAGGCGAGCCTTTCCGTCTTATGGCACGGAGTTTGCATCTTACGCTATGCAAAGAATTTCGGAAACGCGCCAAAATCCACAGCAGCAACCTCTCGGTCAGCCAACAAAAAGCCCTGACGCGAAGGAGCCAGACTGCCTTAAAAAAGACCTGCAAAGGAGTCCTTGATGTCCGTTCTAAACTCGGTGCAAAGCGAACAAGTCGTGCCGCAGATCAACGCCATCGCTCACGGCGAATCTTACGCTCTGGGTTATGAGCTTGGCGAAACATTACGACAGCGGATTCATCACTGCTTTGATATATTGTCTTCGCTGGAATTCTTTCGCCTGCAGCAGCCCTGGTGGATGCCGTATACGGCGTTCCTCTGGTCGGCGGAATCCCGGGCGCAGTCGCTCCTGCAGGCTCACGTTGAACGCAGCTTTCCGCAAATGTTTGAACGTATCAACGGCATGGCGGCCGGAAGCGGGGTGCGGGTCGGTACGTTATATTTGTACCTGGCGCTGGAAGCGGTAATGGCGTCGATCGACTCGGCGACCCGTGTCGATCAAATTCCTGAACCGTTTGCAGCCTGCACTGCCTTGGCCGCGCGGGGCGAACGCTCGGCCTTTGGATCGCCGTTTGTTGTCCACAACTTTGACAACGTGGCCCAGTCACGTGAATTCTTTGTGGTCCGCGAGATATGCCGCCCGCAGCAATACCGGTCGTTGGAATTTACCGGCGCGCCGCTGGGCGGAGTCATCGATGGCGTCAACGAAGCGGGCCTCTGCATTGCTTACGACTATGCGATGACGGTCGACGGCGAGCAGTCCGGCCCGCCGGTCTCCCTGGCGATCGATGACGCGCTCGGCGCATGTTCAACGGTCGCGGCAGCGGCCCAGCGCATTCAGTCTCACCCGCGTTGCGGCGGCGCCATCCTGATGCTTGCCGACGCCTCAGGGGACATCGCTTCGCTGGAACTTTCGTCAACCAGGTCCTTTTTGCGGCGACCGTCCTCCGGCGAAGATGTCCTCCACCATAGTAACGCCTTCCAGGCCAGCACCATGAAAAAAGTTCAGGTGTCGCCGCATGCTTGCTACGCCGAAACCACGCCCTTCGGATTGCGGGGGCAACGCGTGCTGCAGTCGCCCGAGCGCCGCGATGAACGGCTTCACGGTTTGCTCTCGCAGTTAGGCCGCCTGGGAGCCGAAGAAGTCGGGCAATTGATTTCCGATCACGGACCCGATGGCCAGCCCAGCAGTGACACCGTTTGTATGCACGGCGACCATTGGTCGACGATCGCCAGCCTGCAGCTCTTTCCCGTCGAGCGAAAAATGCGCATCGGCTACGGGCCCGCCTGCCAGGCGGAGTTCCGCGAGCTCTCTTTGTGAGCCCCCGGCCGAACTGTCCGATCATCAGGATGGCGCCATCGGCGAATCGTAGAACCTGGAAAGCAGGAGGAGCTATTTCTCGACTGCCGACCCGCACGATGCGTCTTCGTCATGCGGGCTTGAATTTTACTCGAATCGTTGCCTTTGCTTCGTGAATCCCGTTCCTGCGTCGGCCGGACCGTCACTCGGCCGTCGGAAGGGATGCGGCGACGTCAGTGCTTGCGGATTCGCGAATTCCGCGAGACCGCTGATTTCCAAGCGAATTGCGGCATGAAATACTGACACGCGTTTCCGACAGGGCCAGCCAGACTTTGTCAGGTTCCGCCCGAACTGACACAGCGGATCGAGTTTTACGGGGAGTGATGCTTTCCGCATTGGGCAACGGCATTTTTTCAGAGCCGAGAACCGTCGACGGCAGAACCTCCACGCTCAAGCTGCTTGCTGGCCCGCCAGCGTTTACCCCGCCGCGCGTCCTGGGCGAAATTCGCTTCGACGTGGGCGAGCGGGTAGAATTGTCGATGGTATTCGACCAGGGCGACTCCATCCGTCAGTTCCCTGGTGGGCGACACACGGATTCCGGCGACATCGTCGAAGTCTCGGTGAATTGCGTATTCGGTCGCCGCAAGGTTGCAATTGTCGATTACGACATCCATCCGCCAGCAGGCCAGGATCCGCCTGGCTGTTGACCCGAAACGGCGGTGACGATGCCATACTTCCTTACTTCTTCAGGGAAACACGTTACTCCTGTGAAACAAGCAACATGGATGACAAAGACGTATTCCCCCGGCAATCTGGGGCGATGGACGCTTGCGGTAATCGTCTCTCTCGCATGTGCGGGCGCTCTGCCGGCCGGCAGGTCCGCGACGGCCGCCGAGCCGCCGGCGAAACCCGAAGGCGTCACGGTGGCGAATCCGACAGTAGGATTGCCTCCGTTCCAGTTCAGCGAAGCACAAAAGTCCGATGGGTTCTTCAAGTCATTTGAAAAATTTGACCAGGAGGATACCGGCAGAACGATCGCCGAAGACGAAATCCTGGTCCTCGGCAGCTCCAGCATTGTCGGCTGGCGCAGCATGGAGGCGGATCTCCGTCCCTTGAAGGTCATCCGTCGCGGTTTCGGCGGCTCGCGAATGAAGAACGTCCTGCTCTACAAAGACTTCTTTCGCCGGTACCAGGCGAAACGGATCGTGATCTATGAAGGCGACAACGACCTCGCAGGCTCCTCCAAACTGGATCCGGCGGACTTCCTGCTGCAGTGCCAGGAGTTTGTGGAGTACGTTCGGCTGAAGTCGCCCGACACGAAGTTCTATTTTCTTTCCATCAAGCCCTCGACAGCGAGGATGAAAAAATGGCCCGTCATGAGCGAAGGGAATCGCCTGCTCAAGGCCTATGCCGAGTCGGATCCGAATATTGAGTATCTGGATGTTGCTTCGCGCATGCTCCACCCGGACGGTACGATCCGCCAGGAGCTGATCGGCAAGGACGGCGTGCACATGACCCGCGCCGGCTACGAAGTTTGGACCGAGGTGGTCCGTTCGCAGTTCACCGAATAGACCGCGACGAGTCCCCTTCTGGCGGCGCCAACGGTCGGCCAGGAAAGCCTTCGTCGCTCTGCCTTCTGAGAGCGACCGTCAGATAGTCATCCTTGAAATTTTTGACGAACGCCTCGCCAAAGACACATAACGACTTCTCCCACGGATGGCCAAAAACACCGATATCAAAACGAGCCGTCGCGAAAATATGGTAATTGCCAACCGGCAATAACTCGATGGGCCAGGAGTGAAGATCTCTCGCCGAGCAATGCGGGTCAAAGAAATAGCACGGATGATTGCAATCCAGGGCGAGCACACGCTCGCCGGGTGGAATGCAGGCTTGAAATGCGCGTGTTAGCGAACTTCTGAGAGACAGTTCAGCCTCTTCAATGTAGCCTGGCTTTGCAAATTCCAAGGGAAAGACAGTCCTGAGATCCCAGGTTACCGAAGCGGACGGCTCCACAATGCCGGGCCACCTTGCGGGAGTTGTGCCCAGTCGGAAGTTGAATTTTTGCAGGAACTGCTCCCAGGCGTCGTCCATTTCTTGATTGGACAGCAGGCTCCAGCCCTGGGCGGTGAATTCCTGGTTTCGTCGCTGTTCGCCCTTCTCACGCCATTGACGAACGTCACAGGGAGCGAGTCCAAAGGTATTCAATATTGTCGTTTTGCTATCAGCAGATCCTCTGGCATGCCAGGCCAGTACCGACTGGCATAGTGATAGAAGCTGATCCTCGCGACCAATACAATACAGGCCATCAATTCCCAGCAAGAACCAGGCCGATGGTCGCCGCGCAAGCGAGAATACCCGTTCGATCTTTCCGCTCGTTTCCTGAACGATCGTCAGCTGCGGACCATGATCGATCGCAAATTCCTCAACAGTCGATAGTCCAACAGCTTCAAGTGCCTTGCGGAGTTCCTCATGATCGGAAAACACCTCAGCACTCCCAGGCGGTTCTAACGGAACTCACAGAGGACGCGTCCTGTGAACGATCCCAGCCCCGCATGACGTTACTCAAGATGACGTTACTCAAGTTTCCAGGCCCGCGGTAGCAGGATCTGCGGTCGTTTTGCGCCGTGCCCTTTTACGGCGGCCGGCGATTCTTGTCTGGCGCCAATGGCATGGCTAGCCAGCGTTCGGGGGCGGGGAAAAATGCAACGCCACGTGTTTCGGTCCCAAGAGTCTGGCTAGACGTAACCAGTGTCAGGCATTGGAAATCTCAACGTATCACAACAGCGATCCAGGATCGTCAGGATTTCCAAGCGAAGGAATCCATACCTTCTGTCTCGGTCAGATAGCTCGTTTGGAATGCCCCATTTTATCAATATCAAGGGCTTCGTTTTGGAGTTTCAGATCACAGCGAGAGGAGTTTTTGATCCGAGGGCGTGACTGCCCGCATGCAATGCGCCCAAAAAAACGCCCGCTACGGCTAATAGCGGGCATTTTTGTATTATCGTGAAAAACAATCGTAAGACATGCGTTTTTCAAATGGCCGAGACGGGACTCGAACCCGTACGAGGGTAACCCCTCACGGGATTTTAAATCCCGGGCGTCTGCCGATTCCGCCACTCGGCCGGGGATTGGGGCTGGCACACTGGTTCCATAATTTACGGCACGTTTGCCGGCTTCTGCAACCCGGCGGAGACAGTTCTTCTCGAGAAATTCGGCGGCCGTCTGCGGTGCTGGCGGAGAAGATCGAGAGAACTGCCTTTGGCGCCTGGTAGTCCGGGGCCTCAGTGCGTTGCGGCGGCGTGGTCCGGCCCGCTATTGTATGGCGGGGCGGACCGGGCTAGGATGCGACCAGGCGTTCGGGCCGTTCCCTTCTTTCTGCGCTTGTTGTTTCTGCGATGAACGAAATCCGTGTGATCCGTTTTCTTTGCCCTCAGGGACACCAGCTTTCCACCAAGGTGGAAGCAGCCGGCAAGCCAGGGAAGTGCCCCACTTGCGGGGCCAAGTTTCTGATCCCCACGGCAGCCGAAGCCCAGAAGGCTCTGAACGCTTTACGCCAGTCGACGATTGTTTTCCTGTGCCCGAACGGGCATCGGTTAAACGGGCCGTCGGATCTGCAGGGGAAGGCCGGGCAATGTCCCCACTGCAATGCAAAGTTTCGCATTCCGGTATACGACGACGAACAGCCCGTCGAAGAAACCTCCGGCAGCGACAGCGAGATCCTGGAGAACGTCACCGAGATTGACCAGTTTGAGGCGCCGGAATTTACCCCGCCGACCTTTGAACCGCCCCGGTTCGAATCGACCAGCACGTCCAGCGGGTACCGGCCGTCGGCCAGCAGCTCCCTGTTTGACGATGGGGACGAAGACGGCGACGATCTGGTCCATGGCGACGACAACGACTGGGAACAACCAGCCCGGCGCACGCCTGCGGTCGCCGCCGACCCGATTGAAGAGCTGGATTTTGACGATGTCGGGGAGCCTTCGATTTTCCAGCGGCCAAAGGCGTCGCCGGGAAGTGTGGTCGCTTCGCCGACGAAGGCGACCGAGAGCGAGCGGAGTTCCTCTTCAAGCGTCACCTGGTCGACGGAAGTGTCGCCTGGCTCCTCCGGCAAGGACTCGACGAGCAGCCTGCCTACCGCTGCTTCTTTGGGGGATTCGGCCATTGTGCAATCCTCGCCGCCCGGCCAGGCGATGTCGCAGTTGTTCACCCATATCTGGGGAGAGCCGGGCACGCGGGATGTGGCCATTTATCTCAGCGATGGTCGCGCCCTGCATCCGCAGGAGTTCCTGGAGAATTTGTCGTCGGCGGAAATCGGCGTGTTTTCGCTAAGCTGCGAAAAAGGACTCACCGTGACGGCCATTGTCTGGTCGGCCGTCGTGCAGATTGAGCGGCGCCAACTGAAGCAGTTGCCGGAAGCGGTGCAGCAGGATTCTTCGTCCTAGCAGGCCTTTTGACGCAGGCAGTTGCGGCAGGTCTAACAGGGGTAGCGTCGTCGCGCAAAAAAAAACGGAACCCCAGGGGGTCCCGTTTTTTCGTCAGGTTTTGCTGCTGTTCAGGCCGCTTCCTGCGCGACGGCAGGAAGCGTGGAACGACCGATCGGTTACTCTTTCGGCATGCCGGGAACCAGCGACAGGGTCGCTTCCCGAATGGTGTTATCGTGGCTTAGCACTTTGGCCTCGCCGACGAAGTACGTGTTGAAGTCAGCGACGATCATGTTGTAGGTCTGCTCTTCGCTGGTTTGCACCGCGTTGATGATCCGCACGGGACCGGAAACGCCGTGCAGTTCCATGCCGGAACGCAGGTCGCGGGCTTTGACCCAGCCTTCGCCAGAGACCCAGAAGGGATGGCCTTCGCTGGATTCAATCGAGCCTTCCGACGTTTCCACGCGAACCAGTCGGCTGATGGGACGGATGGTGGTGCGAATGACGGGCTTCAAAGCCAGTTCGCCCGTTTCGGAGTCCTGGGCCAGAACCAGATCGCCGACCGCCATTTCTTCGATCGGTTTGTAGCCGGTGGCGGTCCAGACTTTGGTGCCGGCGGCCAGACAATCCTGGGGCGTCGGCGGCGGGCCTGCGACGGCCACTTGACGCTGGCCAACGAAGGTTTGAACGGGCTTCTGGCCCTGCACAAAAATACCGTTGTGCTGGTTCCACCAGTTCCACCAGGCTTCAGGCTGGGGCGCCATCTGCTGGCCGACAGCAACCTGCAGGGCGTCGCAGACGCGCTGGTTCATCATGGCGGTCATGGCGTTCTGGCCAGCGCGGTTGCGTTCCCGCTGCATGACCGTGTTTTGCATGTCGTTCACGGCGCGGGAGGCGGCTTCGGGGCCGGTGCTGGCGCGACGGTAGGTCGTTTCCAGCATGGCCAGCTGGCCTTGTTCTTGCCCTTCGCGGTAGAACACGTGTTGATAGATCATGCGGCCGCTGCGGCCTTTGAATACCTGCATGCGACTCATGGTCGGCGTGTACAGCGAGGCGAGCATCGACGGCACATAGCTCATTTCGTCGCGGGTCGACAGTTTCTCGGCGGCCTGCTGACGGATGCGATCCCAGGGGGAGTTGACCGACAAGCGGGCCAGAGCGTCGGTGGCGTCCTGGGCCGCGAACTGGGCGATCAGGTTGACGGCCAGGGCGGCGGAGTCTTCGCTTTCACGCGCCAGCATCTGTTCGAGAGCCGGGACGGCGGTTAACTGGTCGATCGCCTCAAGCTTTTTCAAGGCGGCGGTCCGTTTGTGCTCGCTGCGATTGCGCAGACCGGAGATCAGCTCCTGCATTTCCTCACGCCAATGGGCGAGGTTCGCCTGGCCGCGGTTCTGCGTTTCCGCGCTAGCGCGAAGGTCTTCGCTGGCGACCCAGGCGCCATCGATCCGGACAAAGCCCAGTCGGGCGCGGGCGTCGGCGTTTTCCGGATCCAGCGTCAGCACCTGGCTGAGGTGGGCGCGTTCCTGCTCTTTCAATCCGCGTTCATTGCACCAGTTGGCCAGTTTCCACTGGTCGCCGGCGGTCTGGCTGTATTCTTCGCGGATTTTCAAATAGGCCGACAGACGGCGGTTTTTGCTGGCGGTCGCCGGCAGGTCGTCTGCTTTGATCCATTCGCCTTCGGAGCGAAGATAGCCCCGATGCCACATGGCGGGCGCGTAATCGGGCGACATGCTCGAAGCGCGGTCCAGCAACTCGGCGCGATCGTCGGCGTCGCCGTAGATTTCGCGGGTAAGGGCTTCGCGGACCAGATTTTTGGCGGTCGAATCGTCGACCGGTCGTGGCGCCGCGAAGACGCTGTCCGCAGAAATTAGAGTAAGCCCAAGCAGCATCCCTAGTTCAAGGCGCCAGCTTCCAGCAAAGGTCGACATGTTTATCTCCCTGATCTCTCGTTCCCGATAACCTGAAAAAACTCGCAGCCCGACCTCTGCGAAGCACACTTTCTTTCAGACTAGTTGCGAGATGGGCGTCCGGCAAGCATTTTTACGAAGAAGCCCAAGAAACGGGCAGATCGCCGCCACCAGGGGCGGCTTTGTCGTAAGTACATGCCGCGGAACGCATTGAGAGTGGCTGATCGACCCCTCTGAGGGATTCAGAAGGCGAGGCCTGGGCGCTCCCGTTCGCATTGCTCTGTTTGTACCCAATAAAGGGTCTGGCGAAGCCTCGCGGCCCCCCCGCTGGAGCAGATTCCGCGGTCAGGCAAAGACGAAGTCGCCCGTTTCATTCAGCTCCACGACAAACTCGGGAATCGAGCAGCGGGTCAGCATCAACAGCAGCTGCGAAACAGAGTCAGCCTGCATTTTTCGGGTGATGTTGCTGCGGTGCACTTCCACCGTTTTGTGCGAAATGCCAAGCCGCCGGGAGATCTGCTTGGTCAGCCGGCCTTCCACCACCAGAAAGAGCACTTCGCGTTCGCGCGGCGTCAATAATCGCAGACGCTGGCGAACCTGTTCCTGCATGGCTCGCAGGCGCCGTTCCTGGGCGTCCTGTTTGATGGCTTTGTCGACGCTGTCCAGTAACTGCATGTGACAGCACGGTTTCTGGAAAAAATCCAGGGCGCCGTGTTGCATGGCCCGCACGACGGTGGCGGGCTTGGCTTCGCGCGAGATGACAATAAATGGCAGGGAGCAGCCATGTTCGGCCATACTTTGCTGCAGGTCCAGTCCGCTCATGCCCGGCAATCGCCATTCCGTGAGCAGGCAGCCGTGCATGTGCGGCGTGCAGTTGGCTAACGCTTCACCAGGCGTCGAGTGGGTTTGGGCGGCAATCCCCTGGTTGCGCAAGCAGTCGACGAAACCGCCACGGATCTCTGGGTCGGAATCAACGACGACCACCGTCGGTGCGGCAGCTCCCTGGTCTCCGGCGAAATGCATTGCCGAGCCTCTCTTCATGCGGGGTAAGAAACAAAGGAGACGAATGCCCTCATGAAAGTTATCGACAGGCGATCCCACCATCCGACATGAGGGGATCACCCCTTAATGCATGCAAGTTCACCCTCAAACGGGCTTGTTCACCGCTGATCGCGTGCAATCGGACCGCAGAACCGCGATAGAACAGAGAACCGCCAACCGCGATAGAACCGACAAAATCCGGATCGTGGCGGGACGAGGGGAAAAGAAGGGGGCGCCGCCGTTAGCTGGCGGAGGTCATCAACGACCAGGCAATCTCAGGCGCCGGGTGCTCGCCATAAAATCGCTTGATGTAGTGCCGTTGCGAGCTATCCAGACAATGGCGTTCCCAGCCCCAGCGCCGAAACAGACGGTCGGAAATCCGCAGGTTGGCGGCTTCACAAACGGTGGCGGCCGTGCGTTTCAGCCGGGCGATCTCATCCAGCACGATCAAAGCCCCGCGAAAAGTGCGCAGCGTGGAATCGCGAGTGGAAACCACGTACTTGAGCGCGAGAAAACCGCGGCAGGTGAGCGGCTGGTTGTAGTACAGCCAGCAGCGATTCCCCGGTCGACGGCGATGCACCTGTGCGCCCCGCAGGTGCACTCCGACGGCCGTGATGATTTTCGGGAAAGGTCGCAGGTGCACGCCAACAAGCTGTTCGTCCGCCATTTCGATCACGCCATACGAGCCCTGCCGCAGCAAGGCCGCATCGGCCTTCAGATCGGTGATCGTTCGAAAACCCAGCATGGCGTAACCTCGTAACTTCGCGCAACAAGCCCTACCCGAAACCTAGCACATGCCAAGACGCCGGCATTCTTCCCGCCGGGGAAACTTTCTGTTTCCTTCGTAACATTTCGGTCAGGCGTTCGCTTGGATTGTTAGTGAGACATGACTAACAGAGAGGCCAAAGCCGGCAGCTTGCTTCTCTTGCTAACTTTTACTGCCGCTTGCTCAGGAGTTTTACGATGGTTAAGAATTTCCTTTTCGCTGTGGTTTCGTGCATGTTGCTGGCTTCGGTCTCCTTCGCTGGCGACGATCTGCTCTCCGGCCTTGATGTGAATTCCATCCAGGACGCGGACATCTCCATCGAAGCCGCCAGCTCGGATCTGGACTTTGACTCGCTCGCCGGGGCCGCTGGCGAAGAGAAAGAAGGCGACGTCGCGATCGAAGCCTGCTTCCGCAACTTTGGATACTGCGGCTATGGCGGTTACGGCGGGTACGGCGGTTTCGGTTACGGCTGTTACAGCCACACGAGCTACTACTGCTACCGTCCCGTGGTTTACCACACGACCTGCTACGCCCCGGTTTACACGCCTTGCTACACCCCGGTCGTCCGCTACTGGGGTTGCTGGTAGACGCTTCGCGGCGAACGGCTTCCGCCCTTCGCTCGCCTCGGGAACTCCTGGCCCGTCAGCTCCGGCTGACGGGCTTTTTTTTGGGACGGGACGTCGGCTGTTGGACGCGAGGGAAACTTCCGTTCTGACGGAATTCGCCGGACAGTCGCCTTTCACTCCGTGAAAGGACGCGTACTTTCGCGGAGCGAAAGTCGACTTTCTGCCTCGGCTGACGCGGTCAAACCATGCGGACCTGATTCGGCTCTGCTCCCTGCAACTTCTACCACAAGCGAGAATTCTATGCTCAAGCGAATCCTCTTACCTACACTGTTCACTACGGGCCTGATGACGCTCGCCTGCGGAGTCAGCGCTCTGGCCCAGGGCGGCGGGAACGGCCCGAATCCGCAGTCGCTGGGCGTGCAGACGCGCGTCCAGGTGCAGCAAGGCGTCGCGCCGGTGTCACAGATTGGCATCCGCCAGGGACAGCGGTTTGACTGCCGGCATGTGATTGACCTGCTGCTCCGCAAGAACCACTGGGAGCGTTTCGGCGGCGGGGTCGTCTCCGGCGCGCCGGTCATCGTGCATGATTATTTTGGCGATCATGTGCTGCGTCCCGAACTGGGCGATCTGCAGCTGGTCAGCCTGGCGATGATCCGCGATGGCGGGCCTGATGCGGCTCCGCTCTATGCGGTGACGATCTTCAATAACAGCAAGGTCGATCTGATCGGCTTCCGCGTGTCGCTGGTGGCCGTGCTGGGGCAGATTGACGAGTTCGCCCCGACGACCACCGTTCGCGTCGACAAGCTGTGCGCCGGCGCGACGCATACGCTGGAGATCGGCCTGCCGTTCGCCTCCATGGCGATGGGCGACGCCAATGAGCGTTGCCCCTTTGATACGGTCGTGGCGGCCGTCGACGCGTTCGATGAGTATGCCGAGTGCAACGAGCTGAACAACCTGGCGATCTTCAAACGCTGCGAGATCGCCCTGGTCGAAACGACGATCGAAGCGGGCCAGTCCGTCGGCCCCGGACCGAACGGATCGCTGTCCGGCGGGACGTTCCAGAACGGGCCGATCCCGAACGGCCAGGCGCCGCCGCCAGCGTCGCCCTCAGGTCCGCCGCAAGGGAACGGCGGCGTGAATCC
Organism: Lignipirellula cremea; assembly: GCF_007751035.1. NCBI lineage: Bacteria > Pseudomonadati > Planctomycetota > Planctomycetia > Pirellulales > Pirellulaceae > Lignipirellula > Lignipirellula cremea. Next base: position 3,671,741 of record NZ_CP036433.1, read on the forward strand.
CGGTATGCCGCCCGGCAGCGGCAGTGGACCGCCGGCGTCGCCCGGCATCGACTTCGACCGGCTGGACTCCTCGGTTCAGGATCGCGACCAGACCCTCGCCCCCGGCCAGCAGCCGCAGCAAGGTCCCGCACAAGGACCACCGCAAGCCGGCCCTGCGGATCCGAACCCGCCGCAGGATAACAGCCCGCCCGGCCCCGAGGCCGACGGTGACACGGATCTGTCAGCGTTACCCTTCCAGGGCGGCCGCATCGAAGCCACCGGCCTGCTCAATCAAGGCTTCGGCTATTAAGCCGCCAATCGTCACTCAACACAACAACGGCGTCAACTTATTAACGGACGAGAGCATTGGCTCTTGTCCGTTTTTTGTTGCGTCGGAGCATCGCAGCTTCGGCGGCGGGACTAGCCGTCGGTCTGGGAGTGCAGGGCGAAGCGGTTCCCTTCGGAGTCGAGCACGATCGCGCGGAATCCGTGCGGGCCGATGGGGTGCACCGGCTCCAGGATCTGTCCGCCGCAGCGGGTGGCCTGTTCCACGGCCGTCCTGAGGCGTCCGTCGGCGTTGAGGTAGAGCAGGATGCCGCCGGTCGATGGAGCGTCTTCGCTGGCGGGAACCAGGCAGCCGCCGTTTCCGTCGTGATGTTCCAGGACGGCGAAGCGGAGTTCGCCGGCCTGTTCGATCTCCACCGTGATATCAAGCACGGCCCTGTAGAAGGTCGCCGCCCTTTCCAGATCGCGGACGGGAATGTCGAACCAGACGGCGCGATTATGGGTGCTGTTGAAATCGGACATCAGGGCGCTCTTTTGTAAAGGAGACGATGGGTGATAGAAGCGCTGGCAAGAAAAACTCTTTTGGAGTGTAACAATCGGCTGCGTCTTTCGCCCGGCTTGTTAGTGAAGGATGTGGGAGATGCGGAGACGGCAGGTCGTGTTTCTTTCTTACTAACAATACTGCCGAAACCTGAGGAGTAATACGATGGTCAAGAAATTCTTTCTCGCAATGGTTCCGATGATGTTGATGGCTTCTGTCACTTTGGCCGACGATGGTTTGCTGGACGGCCTGGATTTGAGCTCCATCCAGGACGCGGAGATCTCCATCGAGGGCGCCAGTTCTGACCTGGACTTCGATTCCCTGGCCGGGCAGGCTGGTGAAGAAGCCGAAGGGGACGAGGCGATTGAAGCCTGTTTCCGCAGCTTCGGTTATCGAAGTTACGGCCGCCGCAGTTATGGTTTCGGCGGCTACGGCGGATACGGCGGCTACGGTTACGGCTGCTATCGCCCGACGTACTCGCGGTACTACTGCTATCGCCCGACGTATTACCGTTCCTGCTACACCTCGTGTTACCGTCCCGTGCGTTACTGGGGTTGCTGGTAATCGAGGACGGGTTCTCCCTGACGCGGCCGGGCCATAACAGTTTCCGCCGCGATTTCTTTCCCAACCCGTCAGCAAACGCTGGCGGGTTTTTTTTATCGATACAGCGGCCGTTTCCTGCTGGAGCAGTTGTCTGTCAGGCAGTCACGGCAGCCGTAGAATCTGCGCGAGCGCCGGCGTCCGACGCAGCCAGGGAAGACTCCCTTCGCAGCAGGTAACATTGTGCGGAATCGGCCATCGTGACCAGCGCCGCGCCCATCATGATGGCGTCTTTCACGACCAGCCGCCCGGCTCCGCTCAGGTACGGGAATCCATGGTGGTCGCCGCCGATCGCCGGCACCCAGCACTCGGGCGTGGTGACCAGAAAGGAGAGCGTCACCAGCGACATGATAAACACCAGAAAACTGCCGACCGTCGCTACCTGCGGCAGCCACGGATGGGTGCACAGCAGCAGGCCGTACAGCACGATCACCGAGCCCAGGCCGTAAGCAAAGGTATACGTGCCGTTCTGCTGATGCCAGGCGCGGTTCTCAGGGACAACGGCGCCTTCGGGGTTTTTGTGGGCCTGGTAGTTGCCCGGGTCGTTCAAGAGAAAGCTCATGAACGGGCTGTTGGCGACAAAGGGAACGATGCCGTCGGCTTCATAGGGGAACGCTTTGAGTCCGCCGATCCAGAGCAGCACGATAATCAGGCCCACACGCGTTACGGTGACGCCGACGCGGTCCATCCGGGCGGCCAGTTGGTAAAGTTGCAAAATCTTCATCGGTTCACCTCTTCGCGGAAATCTCGACTTGCCAGAAACGGGAGAAAGGGCGTCGTCCCGTGGAACTGAAGAGATTATTCGCGGCGCGGCGAAACGCAGGAATGGGCGCGTCGCCCTAATCCATGGACAGATTGCTGCCTCCGCGGATTTCGGTTTCAAACTCGCGAAAATGCGTCGGCGAAAGGCCGGTTGCCTTTTTGAAAAGCCGGCTGAAGTAGAGTTCGTCCTGGTAACCGACTTCGCCCGCCACTTCCTTGACCGGCTTGAGCGTGTGCAGCAGTTGCCATTTGGCGTGGGTGAGAATCCGTTCGCGGATTAGTTCCGTGAGCGTCTTGCCCAGGTGTTCTCGCACGTAACGTCCGAGCGTTTTGGGCGTCATGTGCAGCAGCCTGGCGTAGTCGGCCGGGGCGTGCAGCGTGCGGTAGTGCTGCTCCAGCAGTTCGCGAAGTTGTTCCATCACCGGATGACGGAATTCGGCGCCGGTTCCGCCGGCGTCCACGACGGGCGACGCTTTGCAGCGGGCCGCCAGAATGAGCAGCAGTTTCATTGCCGCCAGGCACGCATCAAGCCAGGCCGTTTGCCGGTCTTCTTGCTCCCGTCGCAGTCGCTCCAGCAGTTCGATCACATCGGTCCTGGCCCGGCCCATCAGCGGCACGACAGGCGGTCCGTACGGATCATTGAACAGGGTTCCGCTGCAGCCGGTTTCGGCGTGGAACGTTTCGACGCAGAGAAAGTTAGCGTGGAACCGCAGCACGGTCGCCTGGAGCGGTTCGGCCGGGGCGAACCGCAGGTACTGGTACGGCACAAAGAACAGCAGCTGATCGGCCTGGAACGGATGCTCGGCGGCGTTCGCCTGGAACGCGCCGGAGCCCGACTCGATCCAGATCACGGTGAAGTAGTTGGTCCGTTGCGGCTCAAACACTTCCGCCGGCTGGTGCAGTCTTTCCAGACGAAAGGCGGCCGATTCGTCGCGCGCATCGAGCAGGTCGACAGCTCGTGGATAGTCGGTTGGCGGCAGATTCTCCATCAAAGCAGCGTCTCGGAAATTCTGGCATGGCGGGAAGGCGGACGGCGCCAACGGGTTTGATCCTATCATGACCAGGCATGCGGGCAAAACCCTTGCGTCCGCGGGAACTCGCATGGTCTCCGCGAAGGTCAACGCTCCTGCGGCGCGAGGCGGGATAGACGTACGGGCACGACCAGTTCCTGCAGTTCGTTCACTCGGGCAACGGGTAGCGCTGGGTAACCCAGCGGGACGACGCAGGGGGCGAAGCCGAGGGCTTCGACGGCCACGAAGGCTCCGTTCAGATGTACGTGGGGAACCGGCTGGCGATGACTGGCGCCAGTGCGGAAAGTCATGGCGACCAGAGCGTTTCCTGCCTGGTTCGTCGTTGCCAGGTGCTGGGGCAGAATCTGGTTCCAGAGCGCCGTAGAGAATGCAGGCGGCCGCTCGGGGGTAAACGGTAGGTAGACTCCCACCTGGGCGCCGGCGATCGGTTGTTCCGTAGCGGCGTCGGAGAGGACGATTCGGATTGGCACTTCCCTCTCGCCGCTGGAAGCCCATTGGGGTTCCGACCACAGTAACATTACCAGCACCGCCACAATCCCTGCGAGTACGAGAACTTCGATCCGGCTCATGTTCCGGAAATTCCGAATCCAGTTCCAAAGCCAGATGGCCGCGGAGCGCAGTCTAGTCGTCATAAAGTTTTCTCCCTCGTGTGCGTTATTCTAACACAACCCGGTAGCGCAACGCCCACCATTCGTTCCTCCCGTAGCCGAACTCGCCAGAGTTTGGTTGCTGTTGCTACCGCCCAAAGCACTCCCTCGAAAGTCTGGCGACTTTGGGCTGCATGCTGGTGGTTGGGCCGCTGGATGCGATCGCTGTGGGAGTCGATTTTTTTGCCGGAAAACTTTTGCCTTTCGGAACGCTTGCGATAAGATGAGCGTTCCAGGCCAGGAGTCTTTTTTCCCAAAATCCGCTGCCCCGCTGTTACAGCCCAGGGACAGACGGCATTGTGCGGGATTCTTTCAAAGGAGTGTTTGCGATGCAGGGTATTTCCCCGGAGTGGCAGGTAGAAACAGAACGTGGTCCCGACTGGGTTTTTATGCGGTTGCATGGATCCGAAGGGAATCTGGCGGAGAAAGTGTGGGACGTTCTGCAGAAAGGCTTTGTATATCGGGTGGTGCTGGAGTTCGACGAAGCAGCCCGCATGCAAAGCACCCAGATCGGCCAGCTGGTCGATTTGCGAAAGCGGATCAGCGACCACAGCGGCGTGTTGCGTTTGTGCGGCCTGTCCGACGCCAGTCGTTCGGCTTTAGCAGCGACGAAGCTCTCGCAGCAATTGCCGGTGTTTGATTGTCGCCACGACGCCGTCATGGGCGCCGCCAAGCCGCGCTAGTTCGGCTGCCAGGCCGCGGGAGTTCGTCCTGCGGCTTTGTGCGTTAATTTCCCTGGCGAACAGGCGCTGCGTGATGGCAATCCACCAAGGAGCGGCCCGTCCGCTGACGCTTTTACTGGCGTTCATGCTGTACAGCGGGAACTTCGTGATTCAGGCGGCCGGGGAAGAGCCCGGTTCGTCCGAAATACGGTTGCGCTATCATACGCCGCCGGCATGGTCTCCGCCCGAAATGAAGCGACAGCACGATTACGATCTGCCCTCGCTGCTGACAGGAGAGTCGCCGGTCACCACGGCGGACCAGTGGCGGGAAGTGGCCCGGCCGCGTCTGCTGGAAAGCTGGCGCCGGATCCTGGGAAAGATTGAGCCTGCCGCCGCCGACATGCAATGGTTTGGCGACGTCACCCAGGCGAAAACGATTCGCGTGGAGCAGAAAGAGGGTTACCGGCGAGTCGAACTGACGATTCCGCTGGAGAAGGATTTCTTCCAGAATCATCTGCTGCTGTTGCCCGACGGAGAGGGGCCGTTTCCGGCGGTGATCGCCTGGACGTCGACCTCGCCCGATTACCAGCAGCCCGAAGAGTGGTGGGGCGTCTGGCTGGCGCAACACGGTTATGTAGTGCTGACCAGCTGGGCATTCATCCGCCATTACCGGGACGATACGAGCTATCGCAACGGGGCCAGCGAGAAAGTCTACGAACGCTTCGGCCGTTGGTTGCCCCTGGCCAAAATGGCGCACGATGCTTCCCGCCAGGCCGAGTATCTGCGGTCGCTGCCGCAGGTCGATCCGGACCGGCTGGGCTTTATCGGCTTCTCGCTTAGCGCCAAGAGTGCGCTGTATGTGGGCGCTTTTGACCCGGAGTTCAAAGCGGTTGTGTCAATCGATCCGCACCTGGCGATGCATGGCGCGACCAATTACGAGTCGCCCTGGTATCTGGACTGGCGGCGGCCGTTTGAGGATATCAACACGCCCGACTATCCGGTCAAGGAGTTACGCGGAACGGTGTGGAGCCTGCTGGATGCCGATCCGCAGCGGCCCGGTTTTGAGCATAACCACCACGAGTTGCTGGCCCTGTGCGCGCCGCGGGCGATGCTGGTGATTGGTTGTTCGGCCGACAAGGAATCGGCATCGCATTCCGACGACCGGCAGAGTATCGCGTATTATCTGCGAGCGCGGGAAGTTTATCGTTTACTAGGGGCGGACGATCACCTGCAGTATCTGCCGCTGACCGAAGGGCATCAGGCGGTCAGCCCGGCGATCAACGCCGCCTGGCAGGCATTCTTTCAAAAGCATCTGCAGCCGGGCGAGTAGGCCGATCAAGTTTTTCGGCAGGAAGCGTTCGTCCCGGCTCAGGCAACCACTTCCACCAGGTTCCGCACGCGGGGAGCGCCGGGCGACTGCATGATCGTTTCCTGGGCCAGCTGCTTCAGGAAGTACGAAGGCAGCTCGCCGCGCAGTTCCACCTCGCCGCCGTCGATGCGGATTTGAATCTTCCGCAGCGGAGCATAGCCGGTCGACTGCAGGGCGCTGGCCAGCCGGGCTTCCACCTCAGCGGAAGTCGGTTCGACGATCGCCGGCGCGGGAAGGGCCGACGGTTCATGGAGACTGGCCAGATGGCGACGAAGGATCCGGGTACGACGCGGGGTAGCAAGAACCGGCATACAAAAACTCCTGGGAGGGACGACGCTGCGGGGGGAGGGAGACATCGTCAGGAGAGGGCGGGCACAACAGCAGGGGCGGAATTCAGGCGGGAGAAGAGACATTCGCCAGCGGGCGAAGCGGGCCGCGAAAGGCGGCGCTGGGCGTCCCTGGGGCGGGACGGCCTCGTGAAGATTCGCATCGAGAGTACTCCTTTCACGATTACGGTCAAAACTTGCGACTTCAACCGTCAGGCAAGCGATGACAACCGGGTCTCTTCTAGCGGAAATATAGATCACGACTTGGCGCGCGGCGGGAAAAAAGAACCTCGCTGCGTCTTCCCGCATTCGGTCTGTTTTCGCTCAAGATGTGTCGGGAAAGCGGCTGCCGCTCATCGCCTTATGCCGTCGGCTGCCTTGCAGTGGGAACGATAACCGAAGACAGGCGGTCGAGTTAGAAAGGTCGGCCTGATCGGAAAACGGCCCGGGATCGGCACGGCTTGCCAGGTCGCTGGTTGATCGAGAGTGCGGGACAAAGCGACAGGCTTGCTTCTGCGGGTTGCCTGGGAGAAATCGAGAATCCGATCTCGCCCGGCTGCAGCTGCTTACGAGCCTACCCGGCGGATCGGCCAAGAAAAAAAGCCTCTGCCGGCAACCGGTCAGAGGCTCAGAATGTTGGCTGCTTCGCTGCAGGATAATGAAGAGAGGTAAAGAGGAGGGCGAAGCAGTTGACTCTGCTATGTTCCAAAAAGCAGCTCGCAAGCCGGCGGGTTCAAGCCGACCCGCGGCATAGCCGGGAAACTATTCGGCTTTCTTCTCGCCGCGGGGACCGCCGCGCCGTCCACCACGTTCGCCGCCACGCTGGCCGAAGCTGGCGCGGGCTTTGGAGCGTTCTTCTTCGCTCAGTTCGCCGTTGCCGTCGGTGTCGAACTTTTTCAGCATTTCGGCGTGGAAGGCTTCACGGGCTTTGCCGCGTTCTTCTTCATTCAGCGTGCCGTCGCCATCGGCGTCGAACTTTTTAATCGCATCGGCGCGGCGACTGGCGAAGTCGCCCATGCGTCCCTGGAAGGCTTCGCGGGCTTTGGCTTTTTCGTCGTCGCTCAGCTTGCCGTCGCCGTCGGTGTCAAACTTTTTCATCATTTCGGCGCGGCGGGCTTCCATATCTTTGCCCATGTGGGCGCGGAAGGCTTCGTGGGCTTTGGCGCGTTCTTCTTCGCTCAGTTTGCCGTCGCCGTCGGCATCGAATTTTTCCATCATTTTCTTGCGGAAATCTTCACCGCGGGGGCCGCCGCGGCGACCTTCTTCTTTGCCGTCTTCGGCGTGGAGCGTGGCCGCTCCGGCAACCAGAATTCCGGCCAGCATCATACCGCTAACAAACCATTTTTTCATATTGAAACTCCGCGAAAGGGGGGCGATTACCAGGGATGATTTTCCCTTACTAATATTGAAACCAGCAGATTTTGTGAAAGTTTCGACCTTTCACAAAAATTTCTCACGCCGGCGCGGTCAGCCGTCGAAAGCGCCAGGCGAACGGCCGGGGAAATGCTGGATCAGAAAGAGCCCGCGATTGCGGTGCAAGCGGACGCGACCAGAGCCACAGGGAAGCGCCAGTGGAACGGGACGATTACCGGGCAGTGAGCCTGCCTTCGTTCGCCCGGGAAGAAGACTGCGTTCTTTCCCCTTAGCGGGCCTGGGGACGGACCGCGTAGCGATCGGGATTGGCCTGGAATACGGCCCTCAGGTCGGCGGAGGCGAACTGGTAACGCAGTCCGTTATGCATCAGGCCGAATTGCGGATCGCCAGCCAGATCTTGCCGCAGGTTGAGCTTGGAGACAATACAGGCGCCATTGTATGCCAGGTCCACGTTGGCGTAGGCCGCCGGGTTTTCCTTGAAAGCGCGTTTATGCTCGTCGGAAGGGAACAGGAACAGGCGGTCCCGGAAAAAGGCCGAATGATAGACGCTGCCCGCGACCCGTGCGCCCGAATTGGCGTAGGTCACTATGCAATCGCCGCCCAGGACAGGTGCGTAGCGGAACTGGTTTTTGCTAAAGGTGGTGCGTTCCTGCGTGGTAGCAAACAGGTAGATCTGGCCGTCGAACGTGTCAGCGGACGCTTCGTTCCCTTCGACCCAGGCCCGGCGGTCAACGATCGCAACGGGGCAGAAGCCTTCGAGCGCGAGTTTTGGCTGGGCGGCAGGAGCTGTCGCGCCCTGCTGCTGGGTCGGGGGCAACTGTGCGTCGGCGTATTTTTCCGGCGACGCCATGAAGGCTGCCCGGTGCTCCGGCGTGGAACAGAAAAAGCGAAAGTCGCGATACAGGGCCGCCAGCTCAGGGCGGCCGGGCGTCACCTGGCCGGTCGTTTTCAGCACGACCGGGCAGTTGCCGTTGAGGGCCACATCCTTGTTGATGTATTTGGCCACGCCCTGATTGACGTAGGTGTCGAAGTCGGCGGCGAACTTTTTCTTCTGGGCTTCGTTGGCGAAAAAGTGGTACCGGGTGTCGGGGATGTTGGGAATCACGCCCAGGCTGAGGTTGCCGGGCACCCGTTCTCCCAGTTCCACAAAGGTGACGATGCAGTCGCCGCCCAGGCAGGCCGCGTAGCGGAGCGGATTCTGCCGGAACTGGTTCAACTCGTTCTGGCCGACAAACAGATACTCGCGACCGTCGTACATCAGGCGGAATTGTGCGTTGCCTGGCGCCCATTGGGTCTTCTCGCGAAGGGTCACCGGGCAGTAGCCGCTGAACGCCCTGTTCTGCGCGGCGCCGCCTCCGGCAGCCTGGCCGGCGGCCGGCTGCGGGGAATGCAGAGCGGCGCCAAGTACCAGCAGGGTGAGCAGGAGCGGGGAGCAAAAATGTCGGGCGAACCGGGTGGTCATAACTTTCCCGGCGCCGACAGGCGCGGGTCCTTCAAAAGGGTCGCGTCTTCAAGGGTTGGGCCGGCGGCCGCTCAGGCTTCGTCGTCTTCAGTGCGGTCGCCGTCGGTTTCGCTGAACTCGCGTTCAATCTCCGCTTCGCACTGCGGGCAGTACTCGGAGGTCATAAAATGCTGCACCCACTGCGTATTGCGCAGCTCCGGGTAGGCTCTTTGCTGGCTGCAGATTTCCTCCAGCAACAGGCGGTAAGCCTGGCGGGGGGTGTAATGCTCGCACATATCGAGAGCAATGCCGAACAGGGCCAGTTCGGCCAGCAGCAGTTTCAGGTGGCCTTCGATCTCTTCGTCGGAGATATGCTCGGGCCGGGGGAACCGCAAGGGGCGGTCAAAAATGGTGCGGATCAGGTCGCCTTCGCCGCGTTCGATCAGCTCGTCCATCAGCCGCAGTTCGCGGAGGGTCGCTTCGGAATCTTCCTCGGCGTCGTCGGCGTCGTCGCCTTGGGGTTCGATGGAGCGATCGGTTTTCCAGGCTTCGGCTTCGAAGTGCTCGTTCAGGTCGGGCGGCAGCAGGCCGTACGGATCATCATCATCGTCGTCCTCGTCCGCAAAGAGCGAATCGAGTTCATCGAGGTCGTCGTCCAGACCGTCGCGCACGTCGTCGCGATCGAGGTCTTGCACGCCCCAGTCAACGTCGTCTTCTTCGTCTTCTTCTTCCTCGATATCGAGATACTCGATCACCGGATCGACCAGGTCGATGACCATGCGTCCGTTCTGGCTAAGCCATTCCAGATGCAGGCAAGGCCGGGCGTCGGTGGGACACTGCAGCGTCATTTCGCAGGTAGGGCCGACCTGTTGCCAGGCGAGTTCCGCCAGGCGGGCTTCCTGCTCATCGGAAGGTTCCGGCAACGACGTGCGCACCTCAAAACGGATGCGGCGACCGGCCAGGTCAGGCGAAGGGTTCCCCGTCAGCTGAAGCATCAGAGGGCGATCGAAACCCTGAAGGCCAACCCATCCATGCGTGGTGTAATTGTTCGTATTGAACAACTCGCCGCAAATCACTGAGTCGCTAAGGCGTACGACCATGGGGTTGCTCCAGTGAAAAAAATGAACGACTCCAGTTTCTCGCGAGTAACCTGCACTGCACGTTCGCTGTTTTAAGCCCGTTTGACCGGGCTTGTCTACCCGGGTTTGGGGCCCGCGCATTGTAGTCTACCTTTTTCCGGCGGCATATTGCCTTTCAATCCGGATCGGGCGATTTCTGCAGGCTGGCGTCCGTCGGGTCCTGGCGGTCTGTGTCGGGGAATTTCCCTCGGCAAGGTTTCACCAGGCGGCGGCTGCCAAAGGAATTGTCGCGGTTCGTTGCAAAAAGACAACGCAAGAGCCGTTCTCCACAACGTTTTCGCTTTGCGGTCCGCGTTAGACTTTGCGGCCCAGCATCCAGTCCAGGGCGTCGGAGCTTTGATAAATCAGCGCTTCCGGATAATGCTGGAACGGATGGAAATACTCGAAAGTCAGATAGCCGCCATAACCGATGCGATCCAACCCGTCGATGACGGCCGGCCAGTTGGTGGTGCCGTCGAGCAGCGTGCGAAAGGTGTGCAGGTTGAATTCGTGCGTCCGCTTGTCCCATTCTTTGAAGTGGATGTTTTTGATTCGCTTTCCCAGAATCGGAATCCAGTGCTCAGGGAACTGGTACTCCATGATGTTCCCGGTGTCGAAATGAACGTTGACGAACTTGCTCTGGAAGCTGTCGACAAAGGCGTTCATCTCTTGCGGGCTGAACAGAAAACCGTTGAGAAAAATATTCTCAATGTTGATCGACACCCCGGCTTGTTCGGCGACGGGCAGCAATTCCCGCACGGCCTGGCGGGCCCGGCGGTCGCACACGTCGTTGGGGACCGGATCAAAATTCTCGATCCACGGCGCGTACACGGCCCCCGGCACGACCAGCAGGTTATCGGTCTCCAAAAGGGCGGCCGCCTGGATCATGCGACGGGCCAGTTCGATCCCGCGGGCCCGCACCTTGGGGTCGTTGCTGCTCATGGAGTACGGCCAGAACAGGAAGGAGCAGACGCCGCTGATTTCGATGCCGATATCCCGTGCGGACTGGCCGATGCGGCGGATGTCGTCGTCGCTGGATTCCGCCGAGAACGGTCCTTCCAGATCGAAGTTAATCTCAATGCCGTCGTAGCCGGCGTCTTTGGCTAACCGAAAGCAGTCGTCGAGCGACATTTCGTCCGGGTAAGGGAAGGCCCACAGGTTGATCGACTTTTTCATCACGTACTTTTTGGGAGCCTTCCAGACCCTGCGTCGCGGCTTGGAGACCGGCTCGGCCGCACCGGCCGGCGCTGCCTTGCCTGCCATCCAGGCGGCTCCCAGGCCGGCGGACCAGGCCAGCAGTTCACGACGCCCCAGGCCGGAACCGGCTCCAGGAATGGCGCCATGGGGAGGAACGGGAGAGGAGGGCTCTTGGCTCATGGATGGCCTTTGTATCAACGAGGCAGAATGGCGGGAAACTCAACACGGAAGGACGGGAAGCCATGACGCGGCCGCCAAGAAACAGGAACAGCGGGGCATGCCCCGCTGTGCTGGTTCCAAGGGCCGTGGTCGCCGGCTGCCAGAGCAACGCTTATTCTTCGAGGTCGAGCTCACGAATCGGCGTGGTCTGCTTCAATTTGAACCCGGCGTACTCGGCGGCCGTCATGCCGGAACTGGCGGGGGCCGTGGCCGGCAGCAGCGAGGCGGCCAGTTTGCCGTTGGGCGTCATCAGCTGGCAATAGACAGGGTAATCAATATCGGACGCAAACTTTCGGACCGAGCCGTCGCACATGACGGCGGCAAACGCGCGCGACATGTGGCTGGCCGGGCGGGAATGGCTGACGTCGATCGGGGCGTCCATATCTTCGTTGAACGGGACTGGCGACGTTTTCTTGACCTGCCAGGTGATGCCGGTCGCCCAGTCGCCGCTGGTGTTGGTCCAGTAGCCCAGGTTGTGGTTCTCGGCCAGCATGATCGTGGTGGCGAGGCCGTCTTTTACGTCGGCTTCGTTCATGGTCACCTTGGGCCCACTGAGGGCTGTGCCGCCGGTAGGGCCGACCTCATTGCGAGTATCATGGAAGATGCCGTTTCCTTTAGAATCGCGGGAAGTCCCGTCGGGCAAGCCGACGTTGGCGCCCCAGCTGAGGGTCGGTTCTTCATCGGATCCTGAATCGGTCGCGGCCATGAAGATGGGGATCACCAGACCGGGGCCGCTGGCGGCGCTCAGATCGGGGCTGGCTTTGAGCACGTTGTACATCGGCTCCTGGTCCAGTTCCTTCAGGATCCGTGCGGTCCAGGGCCAGTCCACCGAGTTCGGTCCTTCGTCGGACAGCGACGGCGGATAGAACTGCTTCACCTGGGTGTACCGCTGGACGGCGCCGCCCAGGTTCCGACCGTTATTGATCGTTTCTGCAATCAGGGCGGAAATGCGGGCCTGCATGACAGCCGGCACTGCCAGTGCGGCCAGCAGGCTGATAATCGAAATAACCACAAGCAGCTCGACCAGCGTGAAGCCGCCCTGGCGTAATGATGAATTTTTCATGCTGGCAATCCTTGGAGATAAGTCTCGCGAATGTTCGAGAAAACGACCACATAGGGAGCGAGGAAGAGGAGACGCGATCGGGCCGGCGCATAGCAGCCGCCCAGCCTTTTTCAACCGTACAAAGTATTATCGCAAGTTTCGCCCCCCGTGTCGAGTGTTTCGTCCAGGAAGTCAGGGGTAACCCGCTGCCGGCCCGTTCAGGCGATTTTTTCCCGCAACTGGGGAGCGATGCACTGCGGAGGACGGGCCCGTCGCCAGATTCCGCCGGCCACGCGCAGGAAGCCGGTCCCCAGGCAAATACTGCGGACGTACCGCCGGAAGGTGCTGGTCAAATACTGCAGCTGGCCGGTCGGTTCGCTGCGGGACTGGATGTAAATGGCGTACTCGCCCGTCGCTTTGCTGGTCAGATTGGCGGCGTCCCAGAAAAACTGGTCGCCGGCGGAGGTCTGGCTGAACAGGATCAACTCCCGCACCCGGGCGGCCGTATGCGACTGGGTCCAGGCTTGCGAGGTGCGGATCCAGCGGTTCGCTTCGATCAGATCCCAGGCTTCCGGCAGCGACGACGACGAATACGGCGCCAGGACGCGGAAGAAACCGCCGATCTCGGCCGGGCCGAACACGGCCAGAAACGTCTTGTACGATTGCGGCAGCGTGAAGCCCAGTTCCCGTTCGCACAGCCGCAGGGATTCCTCCCGGTCGGCCAGCCGGGCGATCCGTTCCTCGGCGTCGAGCAGGATCGTCTTCCGGGCGTACAGCCGTTTCCAGAACAGGAAGTCGCCAGCGGGGCCGAGGGCTTCTTCGTACCGTTTCCACCACTTCCGGTCGCACAGCCGTTTGAGGCGTTCTTCTTCCTTCACGTAGGTCGGCAGAATGGGGTTCGCGGGGGACAGCTGCAGCATGTAATAATGATGCCGCAGCAGGCCGGCCGCGGGGTCGCCGCGATCTTCCAGCCAGTCGGCGTATACCAGCAGTTCATCGCCGGGCGTTTCCGCCAGCGCGATCATTTCAAGGAACGCCTGTTCCTCGCTGCTCCGTTGTAATGTGGGGCGGGGCGTCACCAGCCAGAATCCGTTACGTTTGAGAAACAGTCCCTTCGCGATAGCGCCGATATCATCGCCTGCCCTGGCGCGCATCGCAAGACTTTTCACTCAAAAGTTGGGAAGGACGAAAGGGCGTCGCCGGTTGTGTGCGGAGTGCATCCCACGCCGGCTTTGCCCTGGCGACTTTCGTTAGCCTTGAACGCCTTCGGTTTTTTTCTCGCCGCGGTTCTTTTTTCGTTCGACCGCGGCGGCGATGAAGCCGGCGAAGAGCGGATGTGCGGCGGTGGGTTTCGACTTGAATTCGGGGTGGAACTGCACGGCGACAAACCAGGGATGGTCGACCACCTCGATGATCTCCACCAGTTTGCCGTCGGGGCTCAGGCCGCTGAAGGTCATCCCATGGGCTTCAAACTGCTGGCGATAGGTGTTGTTGAATTCATAGCGGTGGCGATGCCGTTCGTTGATCAGTTCTTCGCCATAGGCCGCGGCAGCGTGCGAGCCTTCCTGCAGCACCGTATCCTGGGCGCCCAGCCGCATGGTGCCGCCTTTGTCGACGATGTTCCGCTGTTCGTCGAGCAGGCAGATGACCGGGTGCGGCGAGTTTTTGTCGAACTCCGAAGAGTGCGCGTTTTCCAGGCCGATCACATTCCGGCCGAACTCGATCGCCGCGCATTGCATGCCCAGGCAGATGCCGAAGTACGGCAGTTTTCTTTCGCGAGCATAGCGGACGGCCTGCACTTTGCCTTCGACGCCGCGTTCGCCAAAGCCGCCCGGCACCAGGATGCCGTCGTAACCGGCCAGCAGTCGCTCCGGGCCTTCGCTTTCGATATCTTCGCTCTGGATGCGGCCGATGCGGACTTGCGCCTGGTGGCGGATGCCGGCGTGATCGAGCGCTTCGTAGATCGACTTGTAGGCGTCTTTATGTTGTGCGTACTTGCCGACCACGGCGATGCTGATTTCGTGCTGGGGATTGCGGAGTCGCCTTAGCAGTTCCCGCCAGTCGCGGAGGTCGAGCTCGCCGCCGGCCAGGTGGAGCTTCTGCAGGATCAGGTCGTCCAGCTGGTTCTCCACCAGCGACAATGGTACTTCGTAAATGGAGAAGTCTTTGTCCTTCTCTTCGATGACGCAGTTGGTCGGCACGTTGCAGAACAGAGCCATCTTCTCCCGATCCTCGCGGGCGATGGAACGCTCCGTGCGACAGATCAGAATGTCGGGCTGGATGCCGATCTGTCGCATCAGGCCGACGGAGTGCTGCGTTGGCTTGGTTTTCAGTTCGCCGGCCGCCTTCAGGTACGGGACGAGCGTGAGATGAATGTACAGGCAATTCTCTTTGCCGGCGTCGAGCGAGAACTGTCGGATTGCTTCCAGGAACGGCAGGCTTTCAATATCGCCGACGGTGCCGCCGATTTCGGTGATGACGACATCGACATCGGGATCGGCCAGCTTGCGGATGACCGACTTGATCTCATTGGTCACATGGGGAATCACCTGAACGGTTTTCCCCAGGAACTCGCCCCGGCGTTCCTTCTCAATGACGGACAGATAAATCTGACCGGTGGTGTAGTTGGCGTCGCGGGTGAGCGGGCTATGGGTGAACCGCTCGTAATGGCCCAGGTCGAGATCGGTTTCGCTGCCGTCGTCGAGCACATAGACTTCGCCGTGCTGGTAAGGGCTCATGGTGCCGGGATCGACGTTGATGTACGGATCCAGCTTTTGCATGCGCACCCTCAGGCCGCGCTGTTCCAGCAGCATGCCGATGGAAGCACTGGTGAGTCCCTTGCCGAGCGAGCTGACAACGCCGCCGGTGACGAAGATGTGTTTGGTCATGTGCATTCAGGGTGCGAATGTGCCTGTTCAGTGCCATACGGTCGAGCCGGCGACGCGATACGGCCCGCGGCTTGAGTAGCGGGCCATTCCAGGGCCGTCTGGCTCCCTGGTAACAGCTTATCGGGCGGGGCGCCTTCTCCCAAGGCGGGAGGCGCGATTTGCGGCTGGGACGGGTCTCCGCCACCGCAGGGGGGCGACGCCAGGAAAGTCAGCGACTGCCTGCTTAGAAGCGCGGCGCAGCCTGCGCGGCATTTACGCAATTGGCGACGGCGGGGCAGGTCGTAAATTTTATTCTGCTTGAGAAAAACCCTTTTTTTACGATGTTTTTTGCGGAATGCCGCCGGATTTCTCAGTTCGTTTCGATTGTTTGGCGCGCCGCATGCGTAAAGGCTTTCCTCATCAAGTTACCTGCTCGCTAAGGTCGGACCTGAAGTACGGCGAGTCAGGCAATCGTTCTGGTTCGCCTCAGAGGCGTTCGCATCCTTCAAGCCAGGCAAAGGGAAACTGTCGATGAATTTGAGTCTGTTTAATTTCAGCAAATGGACACTCCTCGTAGGGGTGATGGGGGTAGCACTGACGCTCGCGTCGGCTGTACTAGCGCAGGATGCCGTAAGCGGTCAGGAGACCGATACGGCCGACGCGAGTGAAGGTGCGCTTACCCCAGATACCGAAGCGGCCGCTGCAGATGAAGAAGCAGCGGCGGCTGACGAAGAGGCCGCGGTGGCCGAGACGAAGCTGGCCGATATGACGTCGGAAGAACTGACGGCCAAACTGGCCGAACTGTATCTTCTGGCGGACGGCGAGGGGTTGGCGGTAAGCACTATCTATGGCGACGCAGATACGCTGTGGACCTGTCTTGCGGCCTTCCTGGTGTTCTTCATGCAAGCGGGCTTTGCCCTGGTGGAGTGTGGTTTCACTCGCGCCAAAAATGCTTGCAATATCATTATGAAGAACGCCATGGACTTCTCTCTGGGCACCATGCTGTTCTGGTTTGTCGGTTTTGGGTTCATGTTCGGCACGACCAACGGCTGGATCGGAACCTCGAACTTCTTTTATGAGGGAGTTTCCGGCTTCGACTGGGCATTTCTCCTCTTCCAGACCGTGTTCTGCGCCACCGCCGCCACGATTGTGTCGGGCGCCATGGCCGAACGCACCAAGTTTACCTCTTATCTGATCTATACCGTGGCTATCACGGTCTTTGTTTATCCGATCTACGGCGGCTGGGCCTGGGGCAGCCTGGTGGGTGACACGGGAGCTGGCTGGCTCGAAGGCGGCGGTGCTCCGATCGCCTGGACGGGCAAGGGCTTTATTGACTTTGCCGGCTCGACCGTGGTGCACTCCATCGGTGGCTGGTGTGCTCTGGCCGGCGCCATTGTGATTGGCCCGCGTATCGGCAAGTACAGCAAAGACGGCAAGGTCAACCCGATCCCGGGCCATAACATTCCGCTGGCCGCCCTGGGCGTGTTCATCTTGTGGCTCGGATGGTTTGGTTTTAACCCGGGTAGCACGACCGCCATCGGTGAAGGTTCGTTCGCGAAAGTCGCGGTCGCCACTAACCTGGCCGCTGCGGCCGGCGCCATCAGTGCGATGATCACCTCTTGGATTGCTTTCAAGAAACCTGACCCCTCGTTCACCCTGAACGGCGCCCTGGCTGGCCTCGTGGCGATCACCGCCGGCTGTGCCAACCTGGAAATGCCGATGGCGACCCTGACCGGTCTGATCGGTGGTGTGCTGGTGGTGCTCGCGGTGGTCTTCTTTGACCGCTTGAAGATCGACGATCCGGTCGGCGCCATCTCGGTGCACGGCGTGTGCGGCCTCTGGGGCACGCTGGCTGTCGGCCTGTTCATGCCGGTAGACGGCTTGCTCATGGGCGGCGGTGCAATGCAGTTCATGGCCCAAGTGGTCGGAGCGGGAGCGGCCTTCCTGTGGGCTTTCCCGGTCAGCCTAGTCATCTTCCTGGCTTTGAAATTCAGCCCCCTTGGCTTGCGAGTCAGTGCGGAAGAAGAAGTCGAAGGCCTCGATATCACGGAACACGGCATGCACGCTTATCCTCCGAGTCTGATCTCGGAAGGGTTGGCTGGCACCGCCCCGGTTCCCGCCGGAGCCTACTCGAGCTCTTCGGTCGCCCAGCCGGCGACGGAAGCTTAACCTGAACCGTCCGTGGCCGTCCGCTCTCTCCTGCGGCAACGCGGGGGGAGCGGCGGCTCACAACGAAAAGTCCTGCCGCCGACCGGCGGAATAAACGAGATTCGGTACGGCAAGGAAACAAAGTAACACAATTCGAATCCTGCTTCTCAAGCGGAAATGAAGCGTCTTTCGTACAACGGAAGCAACACTTCGGCTCTTGCCTGGGCCAGAAGGATACCCCAATGACCCGTTACAGGCGTCCGCCTCGTCTGTGCGGGTCGGGGTATTTTTCAGGAGTGGCCGCGAACTTCGGTTCGCGGCTTTTTTTATGCGCTCACCTCATTTGCCAGGTTGGATGTCCGCCACACGGAACGGACAACTGACTACTTTCGATCGGCGAACTTTGATAGAATCCTGAGGGTCGCGCGAGTGCTGCCGGGGATAACAAAATGTGGCCCCTCGACTCCTGCCTCGCGATTTGTCTGGGAGACTGTTTCTGTGCGCCTATCTATCGTAGGGTTCTGGTGTTGCTGGGTAGTCCTGCTTGCCGGCGGTATGTCGTACGCGGACGAGCCGCTGACGCTGGTCCCGGGCGAGGTGTCGTTTGTGAACGACGTCATCCCGTTGCTGACAAAGCACCAATGCAACGCCGGCGGTTGTCACGGAAAGCTCGCCGGGCAGAACGGCTTTCGACTTTCTTTACGCGGCTACGCGCCGGAACTTGACTTTGAAACGATCGCCCGCGAGGCGCGTGGCCGGCGGCTTCACCTGGCGGCGCCGGAACAAAGCCTTTTACTCCGCAAAGCTCTCGGCCAGACCCCGCATGGCGGCGGCGAACGGATCCCGGCGAACAGCCCGGCCGAACGCCTGCTGCTCGACTGGATCCGTCAAGGAACGCCTGGCCCGCGAGACGAAGAACCGCGCCTGGTCCGCCTGGAGATCACGCCGGACCAGGCGACCCTGCCGCCGGGAGAATCGCTGTCGCTAAAAGTGACAGCCGAGTACGACAATGGCCAGCGGCGGAATGCGACCTGGCTCACGCAGTTCCATTCCAACGACTCCGGCGCCCTGGAAGTGGATGTCGACGGCAAGGTCACAGCCCTGCGTCGGGGTCAGACGGTCGTCAGTGCAGCGTTCGGCGGCCAGGTGGCGGTCGCCGTGTTTACGACGCCTTTGGACGAGCCGGTTGACCCCTCCCTTTTTCTGCCGCGGCATAATCTGGTCGATGAGCATGTGTTCGCCCGGCTGGCCGAGCTGCGGATCCCGCCGTCACCGACCTGCGACGAGGCGACCTTTGTGCGACGGGCTTATCTCGACGCGATCGGACTGCCGCCCACGCCGGAGGAAGTCCAGGCGTTCCTCGCCGACGACGATCCCAACAAACGCGCGTTGCTGGTCGATCAGTTGCTGCGGCGGCCCGAGTTTGTCGATTACTGGGCCCACTGGCTGGGCGACCTGTTCCAGAACCGGACGGAACGGGATCACGATGTGCGCGGCGTCAAAGGCGTTCGCGCCATGCATCAATGGCTGCGGGAACAGGTAGCATCGGGCCGCAACTGGCGGGACCTTTCGATTGATCTGCTTACCGCCAGCGGCTCGTGCGTCGAGCAGCCGCAGGTCGGTTATTACATCGTCACGGTGGGAGAGAAGTCGATCGAGGATTCCGACGTGGCCGATTCGGTCGCCCAGGCGTTTCTGGGGACACGCATCGGCTGCGCCCGGTGCCATAACCATCCTCTCGAAAAATACACGCAGGACGATTACTACCACTTTGTCGGGTTCTTTTCCCGCATCGCCCTCGACCGCCACAAGCCGGAAGAAGGCGCCACGGTGCTGGGTTACGGCACTAAGCAGACGGTCAACTGGCGCAAGCAGCTGGCCTCCCAGCAGGAGAAACTGGCGACCCTACAGGCCGAGAACGGCGACGCCGCTGCGATCGAACAGGCGGAGAATGCGATCGCCCGGGTGGAGAAGCAGCTGGCCGACCAGTTGACGGCCGAGCTGAAAATCCGGCAGCCGCGCACGGGAGAGCAGCTTTCGCCCCAGCCGCTGGATCGGTCGCAGCTGGAGATTGCCCCCGGCGACGACCCGCGCGAGGCCCTGGCGGCCTGGATCACCTCGCCGGATAACGAACAGTTCCGCGGCGCGATCGTGAACCGGCTGTGGAAGCATTTCCTGGGCGTCGGCCTGGTAGAGCCGGTCGACGATCTGCGGGCGACCAACCCGCCGTCGAACGTGCCGTTATGGAACGCATTGAACCAGGAGCTGGCGGCGGCCGACTTTGATCTGCGGCGTATCATGCGGTTGATCATGAACTCGCGCACGTACCAGCTTTCTTCGCAAACGAACGCCTTGAATGTACGCGACGCGAAGTTCTATTCGCACTTTTATCCGCGACGGCTGCCGGCCGAGGTGCTGCTCGACGCGCTCAGCCAGGCGACCGGAACGCCGGAAAAATTCGAAGGCTACCCGCTGGGCGTTCGGGCCGTACAGATCCCGGACCCCGGCGCCGAGTCGTACTTTCTGTCGCTGTTCGGCCGATCCGAACGGACCACGGCCTGCGCCTGCGAACGGGAGAACGCTGTCACTCTGCCGCAGTTGTTGCATCTGCAGAACAGCGATAACCTGCTGCAGAAGATGCGCTCGCCCGGTGGACGGTTCCCGCAATTGCTGCAGGACCAACCGAGCGACGCCGCGGTGATCCAGCAGCTGTTCCTGGCGACCGTCGCCCGGCCGCCAACGCCGGCCGAGCAGGCGGAAATCGAACGTCTGCTGGCGAGCGGAGAACGGAGCGAGGCGTTGCTGGATCTGTTCTGGGCGCTGCTCAACTCCAAAGAGTTTGCCTTTAATCATTGACGGAATCATTCACCGCCGGCGATTGCGTTCTTCCGGCGGACAATACCTGCCGACATGCCTTGACCCTTATGGCCTGAAACGAGGCGACCATGTTTGACGTTCATTTTGATGCAGCCCGGCGGGGAAAAGGCCGCGGGGCGGCCGCGTCGCGACGCGACTTTTTGCGTGTGGGCGGCCTGAGCGCACTGGGGCTGGGTTTGTCCCCGTTGCTGCAGGCGCAGGCGACCGCGGGCGAAGCACGACGGGCGAAGTCGGTGATCCTGGTCTACCTGGGCGGCGGCATGTCGCACCACGATAGCTTTGATCTCAAGCCGGATGCTTCCGCCGAAATCCGCGGCAAGTACCATCCCATACCCAGCAACGTGCCAGGGTTGCATGTGGGCGAACTGCTCCCGCTGATGGCCCGCACCATGGACAAGGTCTGCCTGGTGCGGTCGGGCGCCCATAATAATGATCACCACGAAACGGCGACCAACTGGGTGATGTCGGGCCGCTTTGGCTCGGCTTTTGGCGACTGGCCGGCGATGGGCGCCGTGGCCGCGCATGAAAGCGGTTTCCCGGGCACGCTGCCGCCGTATGTGGCCGTGCCGAAGAATCCTTCCTTCACCTGGGAACTGGGGAAGAGCGCCTTTCTGGGCGGACGCTGCGAATCGTTCAAGGCGGGCGATCCCAACGCGGAGGGCTACCGCGTGCGCGATGTGATACAGGCCGAGCCGCTGTCTGCCGCCCGGGTGCAACGGCGGCAGTCCCTGCTGGCGACGGTGGATCAGCTGGCCCAGCAGGTCGAAGGCAGCGATCAGCTGCAGTCGTATGATCAGTTCCAGCAGCGGGCGACGCAGATGGTCCTTTCCGGCGAAGCCCGGCGGGCGTTCGCTATCGAACAGGAAGCCGACGCATTGCGGGACCGGTACGGACGTACGACCTTTGGGCAAAGCTGCCTGCTGGCCCGCCGCCTGGTGGAGAACGGCGTTGGCTTTGTCACGGTGAATTTTGGCGGCTGGGATCACCATGCGAAGATCTGGGACGGGCTGGAGAACAAGCTGCCGGATTTCGACCGCGGTTTCTCGGCCCTGCTCGGCGATATGCATGATCGGGGATTGCTGGAAGATACCCTGGTGCTGGCGATGGGGGAGTTTGGCCGCTCGCCGCTGGTCAACAAGGACCAGGGACGCGACCACTGGGCCCGGGCCGCTTCGATGCTGTTCGCCGGAGCCGGCGTGCAGCCAGGCCGGGTGGTGGGCGAAACAGATCGGACCGGCGGCGAGGTCACGTCCCGCCCGATCGGCCCGGCCGATGTGGCTTGTACCGTCTTTCGGTCGCTCGGCATTGATCCCCGCAAGCAGTTGTCGACGCCTGACGGTCGTCCTGTCGAGATCCTCGACCAGGGCCGGGTGATCGACGAACTGTACGGCTAGACTTCCGTCAACTTCAGGTTCCATTCGCCATGCGCGATTACGTTTTTCGGGCTGTTCGCCGGCTCGACCTTTCCCGCCGATTGCTGGCCTGCGTTTGCTGCCTTGCGTCCGGCTGGTTGACGGCGGAGATTGAGGCTGAGGAGCCAGCCGCTCCCGATCCGCCAAAGATTGCGCTGGCGTCGCCACTAGCGATTGTGCCCGGCCAAACGACGCGGGTGGTGCTGCGCGGCTGGTCGCTCGATAAGGCCACGGCTGTGCGGTCGCTGGCGTCTTCATGCCAGGTGCGGCTGCTGAAACAGGGAGCGGCGGCCGTTCCCGGTCGGCAGGATGCCAAACAGGTGGGCGACAGCCAGGTCGAACTGGAAATCATGACGCCGGACGACTTTGCCGGGGACGAAGCGTCGCTGGTTGTGACGGCGCCTGGTGGGACGGCGGAAATTTTGCTGCTGGTCGGCGGAACGCAGCCGATCATGCAAGAGCAGGAGCCGAACGATGGCTTTCAGCAAGCCCAGCAGGTGGCCGTGAATCAGATTGTCGAAGGGCAAATTCACGCCGACCGGAATGTCGATGTGTTTACCTTTTCGATCGAAAAACAGGGGACTTTCCAGGCGGAAGTGCTGGCGGCCCGGCGGGGTTCTGCTCTCGATGGGGCGCTCGTGCTGTATACCGAGCGGGGCGATATTGTCGCCCGGAGTGATGATGCTTTGGCGGCCGATCCGCGACTTGCGGTGGAGCTTTCGCCGGGGCGGTACTTTCTTTCGCTGTCCGACGCCCTCGATCGCGGCGGGCCGGCGCATCCTTACCGTCTGACGCTGCAGCAGTAGCACGGGCGTGCGTCAGGGTTCAGGCAGCTACTTGGAAATGGTGTCTGGCCCTTTGCCGACGGTTTTTTCGTAGGTGCCTTCGCCGCTTTTCACGTATTTGGTGAAGCCCAGCCGTTCCAGCTTTTTGTCGTCGGTCGAATTTTTAATGGCAGCCCGTTCGGTCCATTGGCCGGCAATGTTGGGCGGCGTCATCAGGCGGCGGACCGGCTCACCCGTTTCCGGGTGGGTCTGCAGCGGCGGCTCGCCCATTTTTTGCGAGACCTCGAACCGTTCCCCGCCGGCGCCGGTTTCCAGCACAACTTCGTAAAGATAAATGGGCATGGGCGCTCTCTTGCGTGCGGGCGAATTTTGCTGTTCGTTTTCCCTGATCTGCCGTCCAGTATAGCACGATAACGATAAAATAGCTGCGGAAGTCGAGGCGGTTTGCGAAGCATTGAGAGGTTCGGCAACGCCAGGACGGATCGTTTTCAGGTCGCGGGACGCCCTGTCGCTTCTTCTGCCGGTAAAACCGGAAAGAATCTCGCTTTGGGCGCGGTTGTAGAATAAACGCGGGAGTTTTATACTGTGCGATTCCTCGCTGCCCTTGATCCGCAACGGCCGGGCAGCTGATCCCTTGCGGTCGCATTCCTGGCCGGCGGTTTTGTTGATCCGGAGTTTATAATGACGATTGATAAAAGTCTCAAAGTCAAAAGCGGCGTGGTTCGCTCGCGGAACGTGCTCACCCGTGCCGAACGGGTCGAGAAACTGCAGGAAGCAGATCGCTGGCAAAAAGGGGATAAAATCCTCGGCATGCCGAAAGTTCGCGTGATCAAGATCTCGCTGAAGAAAAAGAAGAAGGTCAAAAAAGAAGACGACAAATAGTCTTCGCCTGGCTGTCTGGGAAACGAGTCTGTCATGCGTGTTCGACTGGAGTATGGTCGCACCGGGCTGGAGGTCGACCTGCCCGACGCTCGTGTCGTGCGCACGTTGGCCTACAAGCAGGCGGCTCCCTTGCCGGACCCGCAGGCGGAACTCCGCCGCGTCTTCGCTTCCCCCACCGGGACTCCGCCGCTGGAGCAACTGGCTCGCGGCAAAAAGTCAGCCTGCATTGTGGTGTGCGACATCACCCGGCCCGTCCCGAACGAGCTGATTCTGACCCCGCTGCTGGAAACCCTCGCTGCGGCGGGAATTCCGCGGTCGGAAGTACTGGTTCTGATCGCCACCGGTCTGCATCGACCGAACACGCGCGACGAGCTGATCGAAATGCTCGGCCAGGACATCGTCGAAACGTGCCAGGTCGAGAATCATTTCGGACTCGACGCTGAGGCCCACACCTACCTGGGCGAAAGTCCCAACGGCGTGCCGATCTGGATCGATTCGCGATATCTGACCGCGGATCTGAAAATCACCGTCGGCCTGATCGAGCCGCATTTCATGGCCGGTTTCTCCGGCGGCCGCAAGCTGGTTTGCCCCGGGATCGCCGCCTGGGAAACGATTCGCGAATGGCATAGCCCGCGGTTCCTGGAACATCCGCTCGCCGATACGGGCGTGCTGGAAGGGAATCCGGTTCACGTGGAGAACACCTGGATCGCCCGGAAGGCCGGCTGCGATTTCATTGTCAACGTGGTGATCGACGACCAGCGACGACCGCTGCGGTTTGTCGCCGGCGACATGGAAGCGGCCTTTCTGGAAGGCGTCGCTTTTGTCCGCGAAGTCGTCAGCGACACCATCCCCGAGCCGGTCGATGTGGTCGTCACCAGCAGCGCCGGCTATCCGCTGGACACCACCTTTTATCAGGCCGTGAAAGGGATGAACGCCGCGGCGGCGATCGTCAAGCCGGGCGGACTCATCATCCTGGCCGCCAGCATGACCGAAGGGGTCGGCAGCCCCGAGTTCCGCCAGCTGCTGGAACAGTACGACAGCCTCGAAACGTTCCTGGCCGACATCGACGGCAAGCCGTGCGACGTGCTCGACCAGTGGCAGCTGGAGAAGCTGGCCACGGTTTGTCGCAAGGCCCGCGTCAAAGTGGTCACCGCCGGCCTGTCCGCGGAGACGTTGTCGCAATGCTTCGTGGAAACGGCCGCCACCGTCGAGCAGGCCGTGGCCGACGCGCTGGAAGAATTCGGCCCGGAAACCACGATCGCCGTGATTCCGAAAGGGCCGTACGTAATGGCCTCGCTGGCGGCTGTGTAGACGGACGTCGGCAGTCGTCTTTTTCTATTCCCGGCTTCTGCCTACGAACCGGCAGGCAGGGGCGTGTTGTCTGGCAAAGACCTGTCCACTGGCAGCGAAGTGCCGTCGGGACGGGTGCTGAGAAAGACCCATAACGCGGCGCCCAGTAGCAGGATGCAGACGCTGATAAACTGCGAGATCGTCAGCGGGACCCAGCCCAGCGTGTCGACATCGGTGCGGATCGCTTCCAGCAAAATCCGGGCGATTGGATACGTCACCAGCAGCGTGGCGAATACCACGCCGTCGCGGCGGCGGTAAGGGTACAGGCACCACAAAAACGCACAGAGCAAAAAGGCGTTGATCGAAGCGTAAATCTGCGTCGGGTGCACCGGCAGGCTAGGGTCGCGCAGTTCGTGCACCGACAGGTTGGCCCGTTTGCCATCGGCCGTTTCCACCAGCAGGATGCGATTGGAAAAATCGAGCAACTGGGTCGCTATTTCAAACGATTCGATCGGAGGCAGGGACAGAGATTCCAGTTGCATGCCGTTTTCCAGCCCGGCTTTGGCTGCAGGGCTATCGGGCTTGACGCGCTGGGTGACCAGTTCCCCCTCCCCGTCGAAGGTCAGTTCGAAACCGGGGCTGTAGCGGGGGACTTCCTTGCCGGTCCGTTCCAGCGGCGTGTGGAAGGTTTGTCCGTCGAGGGTGGTCAGTTCCAACTGGGCGCCTTCGGGCCAGTCGATGTAGGGCGCCGCCCTGACCGCCTCCAGCGGCGAGAGATTGATCCGCGTGATCCGATCGCCGACGGCCAGGTCGGCGGCCAGGGCCGGGTTATCGGGGAACACGCTTTCAGGCAGCAAGTGGGCGATCGTCGGGCGGTTTTGCTCGTCTTTCCCCAGGCGAAAGCCATGCAGCTGGCCGTACGCCCTTTGGTACTGGTAGGGCGGACTGGTGACGGACGATGTCGGGCCGGGGAACTCCATCCGGGGCGCCCAGTTGGATTCGCACACGCCGCCGAAGCAGCAGCCATTGAACAGGCAGCCGATGCGCCCAAACGCCAGGCCCAGCACCATGCTGGGGGCGATGATATCGCCGATCGCCAGCGGTGACAGTCCCCGCCGGACGACAAAAATAATGCCTGCCCCCAGGCCGCCAATCACCGAGCCGTACACGACCAGACCGCCGTTGGTGACGCTCAGCACCGACATCAGCGAGTCAAACTTGTCGTGGTACTGGATCACATAGAACACCCTGGCGCCGATAATGCCGGCGATAAACATGGCGAACGACAGCGAGAAAATCACCTCGGGATCGAGGCCCATCCGGCGGGCTCGATACGCGGCCAGCAGGACGGACGTCACCACACCGCAGAGCAGCATCACGCCGTAACCGCGGATCGGCAGACCGCTGCCAGTTGGATCGTGGACGACCAGTTCCGGCAACAACTTCCAGATGGCAAGGCCAATGAACAGCCACATGACAAAATGGCCGGTCGTGTCGCCGGTCCACTTCCCCTGCTGGCTTTTCAGATGCAGGAGAAAGAACAAGACGCCGGCGATCGCCCAGAGCGCCAGCAGCAGTCCCATGCCGTAAACCGGCATGCCGTAAAGTTGATCGGGTATATAAAAAAGCGTTTGTCGCACGCGACTATCCTTTGTGGTCGTGGCCAGACGATTTCAGGTCCCAGGAAACGGGCCGCCCAGGGCCATTCCTTGCCGGGGGCGGCTTCCGTTTGAATTGTCACGCCAGACAGGGCAAACAGGCAACCCCACCTTTTTTATTCCACCAGGAAAGGCGGTAATTTCCACGCGGAACGCGGCAATTGGCGAGCAGGATGCAAGGCGGAAGGCGGCCTCCGACCGGGCCCTTACGGGTCGATCTGATAGACCTCGTAGATGCTGCCGGGCTCGGCGGGGGGCGGATAAAGGCGAATCATGCCGGGCCGCTGGTGGTTGAGCATGCGGTCGACCACCAGATACCGCGCGCCGTAGCGCTGGCCCAGTTTGCGCAGACGATCCGGACCCAGACGGGTCAGCCCCTTCCAGCCTTCCGGAGCGTACAGTCGGGCTGGGTAGATGTTCTCGATCCGCTGTTTCCAGAGGACGATCGCCTGGGCGTCTTGCGGCAGGTTCTTCCAGTTGACGACCTCGGCGCGTCCGCTGCGCCAAGTAAAGGTCTGCTGTCGCCGGGGGGTGATGCAGACGGCGTCGGCCGGCAGGTGTTTGTCGACCCACTCGCAGACGCGACGCCATTCTTCGTAGATCTGCAGCGTCTGTTCCATGTTTTGCCCGACTGGCAGGGTCTGGCGATCGGCGTCGGGGCGCGGGTCGTTGGCGTGTTCGCTGCGCACCTGGACCGCAAACGCAATGCAGCCTGCGATGGCCCAGAGCATGGCGTACTGGCCGACCGGTTTCTTCCAGGCCGTCAACCGCATGATGCCGACGCCCAGCGACAGGGACACGCCCATCGGCAACACGGCGTCGCTCAGCCGATACCAGTACAGCCGCAACAAGCGGGCCGCCAGATCCGGCGCGTGCAGCGTCGCCAGGTCGATCGCGATCCCACCGATGGCAATGGCCGCGGCGCCGGCGACGAAGCCCTGCAGGCGACGCAGCGATTTCTCCCCGCGGAGCAGCACGGCCAGCAGGACCCAGACCAGCATCAGCCCAAAATGCCGCAGTACAGGCAAGGGCAGCCAGTCGACGCCCAGCCACGGGATCCACTCCATTTGCCGCACGGTCAGATGATGCGGCAGCCGTTCAAAGACGTAAATCTGGTTCGCCTGGATCACCACGCCGGAGTCGACGCCCCAGGTGAGCAGCACCGCCGGGATCAGCCCCAGCAGCGAGAACAGCAGGCCAATCAGCAGAGTCGGCGCCATCGACAGCAAGGGCGCCCTGTCCTTGCCGGCCAGCAGCCAGGCGAACAGCACGGCGATGCCGGACCAGCCCCCGACCAGCACATGAAAGGCCGACGCCAGCCCGACCCAGATCCAGACGATCCGCCAGCGACCCGCTGCCACGGCCTGCATGGCCAGGAGCATGAAAAAGAAGGCAAAGCCTTTGGCTTCTACGCCGCCCAGGACCCATTCGCCCGCCATGTGGCAATAGGTCAGCAAAGCCATAAACCCGGCGGCCGTCAGTACGCTGAGCGTCGGAATGGGGGCGACCGTCCAACTGAGCCGGCGCCAGGCCCAGGCCAGCAGCGCCCAGGTGACCAAACGTCCCACCCAGGCGACAGCGGTCAGCGGCAGGAACAGCGTCAACCAGCCGAACGTCCAGTAGAAGACCAGGTGCGTATCGCTGGAGTTGAGGAAGAAATCGCCAGCAGCCCAGGACGGATCCCAGAAATGCTTTGCCTTGGCGAGGTAGTGGGCCTCGTTCACGCCGGGAACGGGCCAGCCATAGCAGAGCATGGCGAGCAGCCAGATCAGCACCGTTTCCGACAACGACCAAAGCCAGGTGCGAGGACGGGGCGCCTGGGCGGCGTCGGTAGGGGCGGCAGCGATCATACAGGACGTTACAACGGGTAAGGACCGCAGGCGGCGTTTCGCCTTGGGTCAGCGAATCGCCCTGATAATGCAGAGCTTACTCTACAGATTGCGGCATTGTAACTTCCCACCCGGCGACCCGTCGCAGCGGGCCGAACGCAGGGGATCGTGTTCCGGCGAGCCGGATCACACTTCGAGAACGGTGTTGCCGACGTAAAACTGCAGGACCTGACTTTGGACTTTGATGGCGCGGATCAGGATCCAGATCTGGTCGGGGGTGAATTTGCGCGGGTCGCTGCGGGCGAGGTCTTCGAGTTCCTCGGTCATCGCGGCGTGCTGGTCGCTGGCGGCCTGCAGGCGCAAGCCGATTTCTCGCCAGGCTTTGTTGAGGTATTCGCCGTCTTCCAGGTCGCTCAGATCTTCGACAGCGTTCGACAGCAGCAAACACAAGCGAGCGACATCGCCTGGGGCAGCGCCCGGTTGGATTTCCCCAATACGTTCGGCAAGCTGCTGACAATTCATGATGGGCATCCTCGCGATAGTACATCGCACAAGGGGGCATACGAGATGAGTAGGAAAAGGAGCGGAATCGGGCGGGCAAGACGCCGGCGGGTTCCGCCTCAAAAAAACTTTAGCTTAAGATCAGGCGGGGAGCGGAAAATTTTCCCGATCGCCACGGCGGTTCCCCGCAAGGAGGGTGCAATCTGCAAAACCGCTGCCATCCAACTGAATTGCCCGAATGACGCCTGAACGTTAATTACGACACTACCGTTTCTCGCCCAGTTGTTTTATGATGAGCGATGCGAGAAATCCGCGCACCGCGGCCCCCCTTATATCCCCGCTTCTATCTGATTCGTTAGAAATCCATGGGTCTTCCCCAAGTTGTCATCGTCGGCCGGCCCAATGTCGGCAAATCAAGTATCTTTAACTGGCTGGCGGGTCGCCGACTGGCGATCGTCGACGATCAGCCCGGCGTCACGCGCGACCGGGTCAGCCATCTGCTGGTGCACAAGAACCGCTTCTTCGAAATGGTCGATACGGGCGGCATTGGGATCGAGGACTGCGACAATCTGACGCGTGAGATCGAGGAGCAGATTGCGCTGGCGGTCGACTCGGCCGATGTCATCCTGTTTGTGGTTGACACGCGCGACGGCATTGTGCCGTTGGATGAGGAAGTCGCTCGTCGGCTGCGTTACGTGGACAAGCCCATTATCTGCGTCGCCAACAAAACCGATGCGCCGACGATGGATTCCAACGCCGACGATTTCTACAAGCTGGGCCGCGGGAAGCTGTTGCGGGTGAGCGCCCACCAGCATCGGGGCCACGATGAACTGCTGGAAATGATCGTCGAGCGACTGCCGCCGGAGGGAGCCGATGAGCAAACGGGCGAGCCCGAAATGAAGGTCGCCATCGTCGGCCGGCGGAATGTGGGAAAAAGCACGTTCGTCAATACGCTGCTGCAGGCGAACCGGATGATCGTCAGTGAAATTCCCGGCACCACGCGGGACAGCGTGGACGTGCGCTTTGATCTCGATGGTAAAGCGTTTATCGCGATTGATACGCCCGGCCTGAAAAAAGGAAAGGCGATCCGCACCGATCTCGACTTTTACAGCACGCATCGCGCGCAGCGGAGCATTCGCCGGGCCGACGTCTCGTTGATGTTTTTCGACGCCGGGGCCCGGATCAGCAAGGTCGACAAGCAGCTGGTCAAATACATTGCGGACCAGTACAAGCCGTGCATTTTTGTCGTGAACAAGTGGGACCTGCTGTTCGGCCAGGTGCCGACGGAAAAATGGGTCCACTACCTGCACGATACGTTCCAGACCATGTGGCACGCGCCAATCGCCTTTATTACTGGACAGACCGGCAAGAATATGAAGGCCCTGCTGAATCACGCGCAGATGGTGTTCAAGCAGTCGCGGGACCGGGTCAGCACGTCGGAATTGAATCGCCTGGTGGCGGCCGCCCTGGATCGCACGCCGCCGCCTATGTATCAGAACCGACGTCCCAAGATTTACTACGCCACACAAGTCGGCACCCAGCCGCCGACGATCGTGTTGATGTGCAACAACCCCAAAGGTTTCTCGCCGACGTATCTCCGTTTTCTGCTCAGCGTGTTCCGCGATCACCTGCCGTTTGGCGAAGTGCCGATCAAGCTGTATCTGCAGAAGCGTCCCCAGAACGATGAGAAAGACGTCATCAAGCAGCGTTAAGCAGCCGCGATGTCGTGGCCCTGGCCGCCAGTCCACTACGGGAGAAGCAGGCGGCAGGAAATTGGCGGTGCGCGTGTTGCGGACGGCGCGGCGGCGCTTCACAATGAACCCACTGACGCTTGTTGATCTATCGGGTCGTTGCGGGCGCTGGTGGATGAATGGCTCTCAGGTTCAGGTCGCAGGACGATTCGCTTAGGGCGGTCCGGCGCTGCGATCCGCCTGATGTTTATTTTTTGGCCGGGAATCGCGAATCACGGGATTCCTTCTTTTCCCATGCGGAGGCTTCTACCCATGTCCCAAATGAATCGTCGTCTATTTTTGCAGGGTGCTGCGGCAGCCTCTGGCGCCGGGTTACTGCTCAATGGCACGCAGGCCTCGGGGAATTTCCTCAATGCAAACGATCGCGTGCGGATTGCCGTTTGCGGTTTGAATGGTCGCGGCTCGGCGCATATCAGCGGCTGGATGGGGCAGGAAAATGTCGAGATCGCCTACCTGGTTGATCCCGATCGCAATGTGCTGGAACGCCGCCTGAAAGAAGTCACCGCCAAGGCCAATGGTCGTTACGTTCCCAAAGGCGTCGCCGATATCCGCGAAGCGCTGGAGGACAAGAATGTGGATGCGGTTTCCGTCGCCACGCCGAACCACTGGCACTCGCTGATTACCATCTGGGCCGCTCAGGCCGGCAAGCATGTGTATGTCGAGAAGCCGATGAGCCACGATGTGGCCGAAGGCCGGGTCGCGGTGGAAGCCCAGAAGAAATACGGCGTGGTGATCCAGCACGGCACGCAAAGCCGCAGCAGCGCCAGCATCGCCGGTCTGCACGAAGCAATCCAGGCCGGCAAATTCGGCCGCCTGAAAGTCTCTTACGGTTATTGCTGCAAGCCGCGCGGCGGGATCGGTTTCAAGCCGGTTAGCGCCCCGCCGGGTAACCTGGACTGGAACCTGTGGCGCGGCCCAGCGGAAGTTGACGCCTATAATGGTAACCTGGTGCACTACAACTGGCACTGGTTCTGGCAGACCGGGAACGGCGACCTGAACAACCAGGGTACGCATCAACTGGATATCGCCCGCTGGGCGCTTGATACCGATCAAACCCACCCGGTGCGGGCGATGGCGATCGGCGGCCGCTTCCAGTGGGACGACCAGGGCGAAACGCCCAACACCATGTTCGGCATGGCTGAGTATCCCAACGGGCAGTTCGTCTTTTTCAATGTGCGAAATGTCAATTATAAAGGCTACGAGAAGCAAGTCGAGAACGAATATTACTTCGAAGACGGCGGCCGCATCGTGCGGAACATGTACTACGCCAAAGGCAGCGACAAAGGGGAGAAAGTCAGCGTTCCCGCGGGCGATGTCACCCCCGGCGGCAACTGGGGCGCCTTTATCAGCGCGGTGCGGGCCGGCGATCCCAACATGGCCAACGGCAACGCCGATGAAGCCCATAACGCCTGTGTGCTGGGCCACCTGATGAATAACTCGTACCGCCTGGGCGAAGAAGTTCCCTTCAACGCCAAGGCAGGCCAGTTCGGCGACAACAAGCTGGCGTCGGAGCACTTTTTGCGACTGCACGAGGTGATGCACAAAGGCGTCGGCATTCCGGAAAACGGCGCCAATTACACCGTCGGCCCCGTGCTGACGTTCGATCCCAAATCGGAGAAGCACATCGGCGATCATGCAGAAGAGGCAAACGCCCTGCTGCAGGATCCCAACCGTAAAGGCTTTGAAGTGCCGGAAGCGTCGAAGGTCTAACCAGGCCGTCTGCAGGACCGCCGTCGTTTCTCTATGTCGACGGTGGTCTGTTTTTCGAGAGCCTGTCCGTCATGCCGGCCAGGCAAGCTGCTTCGTCGCGCGGGAGCGTTCCCGCCGACGTGCTGGCCGTTTCTTTTGCGGCCGTCGCAATCCGCGCGGTCGACTTCTCTGGACTCCCGGCTCTGCGGGATGGTCTGCCGGTTGATCGCAGTTGCGCGATCGCGCCTGCCCTGCGGTCTCTGCTCCCGATCCAACGTGTCGCCGCGGCGGAGCCGCCAGCGGTAACGATCGCGGCGAATTTGCCGGCTTCTGTTTGACGTTTCGGTAAAACAGGGTAAATGTGCGTCGTTCGCCTGGGGATTCGGCCTGTGGGAGCCGATTCGTGACGAGGCGGCCGGCTCCTGCCCCGATGCTGGGAGCTTGAACGTCTGCTGGCGAGGTTTGGAAGTGCTACCGACAAAGGCGAGGTGAAGCGTGACGTCGATCAAACGGATTCTGGTAACGGGGGGTGCGGGCTTTTTGGGGTCGCACCTGTGCGAGCGTCTGGTGCAAGCGTCGCACGACGTGATTTGTCTCGATAATTTCTTCACGAGCCAGAAGTCGAATGTCGCGCATCTGCTGGACTTGCCCAACTTCGAGTTGATCCGCCACGATATCACCTCGCCGATCTGGCTGGAGGTCGACGAGATTTACAACCTGGCCTGTCCGGCCGCACCGGGCCACTACCAGTACAATCCGATCAAAACGATCAAAACTTCGGTGCTGGGCGCCATTAACGTACTGGGCATGGCCAAACGATGCCGGGCGAAAGTGCTGCAGGCGTCGACCAGCGAAGTTTACGGCGATCCAGAAGAGCATCCGCAAACCGAGTCGTACCGCGGCAATGTGAACCCGATCGGGCCGCGGGCCTGTTACGACGAAGGGAAGCGAGCCGCCGAAACGCTGTTCATGGATTACCACCGGATGAACAAGGTGGCGATTCGGATTGTGCGTATTTTCAATACGTATGGGCCGCGAATGCACCCTTACGATGGCCGGGTTGTTTCGAACTTTATTCGCCAGGCGCTGGTGGGGAACGATATCAGCCTGTTCGGCGACGGCTCGCAGACGCGTTCTTTCTGTTACCGGGACGATCTGGTCAGCGCGATCATTGCCATGATGGGCGCGCCGAACGATTTTGTCGGACCGGTGAATATTGGCAACCCGAAGGAATTCACCATCCGCGAACTGGCGGAAATGGTGATTGAGCTGACCGGCAGCAAGTCGAAGCTTGTTTTCGCCCCGTTGCCGGCCGACGATCCCACCCGTCGCCGGCCCGACATTTCCCTGGCCAAGGAGCATCTTGGCTGGGAGCCGGAAACGCCGTTGCGGGAAGGTCTCCTCAAGACGATCGACTGGTTCCATTCGATCAATCTGGGACACTACCGCCCCCCGACGCCGAACTTCTAACGTCCTTTTGTCGGTTCTTATCAGAAACAGCAGGCGTAACAGATCGTCCTCTGTCCGCATTCGCCACGCGGACCGAGCCGTAGTGGACTCGGCCACGAGTCCTTGCGTTGACAGGAGGGGCTTGTGGCCAGGTCCACTACAGGGCGTTGGGCGGGGTCAGGGCCAGTGGGGTTCGCGCTTTTCGAGGAAGGCGGCGAGGCCTTCGGCGGCTGCTTCGGTGGTGCGGGCGGCCGCACTGGCGGCGGCTCCAGCGGCGAGCTGCGTTTCCAGCGATTCGGCGATCGTTTCGTTCAGCAGTTTCTTGGTTAACTGGAGCGCCTGCGGCGCCGATTTGGCGCACATTTCTGCCAGGGCATGTGCGCGGGCCCACACGGTATGGCCGGGCGCCAGTTCGTGGAAAAGGCCGATCCGCAATGCTTCGTCGACGTCGATCGTGTCGGCCGTCAGCAGGAGCCTGGCTGCCTGGCCGGAACCGATACGAAAGGCCAGCAGCGGCGCAACCATCCCCGCGACGATCCCCCGTCGCGGTTCTGGCAGACCAAACCGCGCTTCCGGCGCCGCCACGACCAGATCGGCGGCCAGGAGGAGCCCGGCCCCGCCGGCGATGGCCGGTCCGTTAACGGCGGCGATAATCGGCTTGGGGAAGCGGAGCATCTGGTGGATCAGATCGCGGTAGGCGATCGAATCCTGGCGCCACAGGTCCAGGGCATCGTCGTGCTGGGCCGCTTCCTGCATTTCGTTCAGGTCCATCCCGGCGCAAAATGCAGAACCGGCGCCGGTCAAAATGACGGCTTTGACTTTGCGTTCCTGGTGCAGGTCGAAAAACGCCTCCTCGAGCTCCCTCAGCATTTGCCGGGAGATAGCGTTTCGCCGTTCGGGCCGCTGCAGCATGATGGTGCCACCAGGCGGGTGCAGTTTTATTTTCAGCGTTTCGCTCATCGCAAAAGGCGCCATGTAGGAGGGAAAAAGGGATGCATGGCCAGGGAGGAAAACGCTCCCGCAAGGCCCAAGAGTAAGCGTACGGGATCGCGGCCAAAGGTTCCAGTTGCCTGGGAATTTCGTACGAAGTGAGAAAAGTGGGGGGCTGAGAAGGGTTGCGCGGTCGACCGACGGAGCGGTCGCGGGTCCCCAGAAAGCCTTGGGCGGAGGGGGAGAGACGACTTGAAAACGATTCGCGATATTTAGCCGATAGCTCCTTGACACCCTATTTTATCATGTTAGTTTATCCCCCAACTATCGCGACTAGCAAACTCTTCCTGATCCTTACAAACTGTCAGGGCCTGTAGGGCCAGGGTGAGGGCTGGTTATAGCTCCCGGTTTTTTTTGACGCTGTACACCTTTGAAACCACTCAGCCTTCAAGGCGTCAGCATATCGCCGAGAGTTTGTGCCTTTATGAACCTAAATTGTCTGTTGGAGGAACGTAGGATGAATCGTTTGGTTATTACTGGCGCTATGTTTAGCGTCATGGTTGGCGTTGCTTTACTCGCTCAGAACACCGCTGAAGCCGGTTGGGGCCGTCGCGGCCACCATGGCCACCACGGCCAGAGCTCTTGCGGCAGCTCGCACGTCAGCAGCTCTTGCGGCAGCGGTTGTGGCCAGCCGGCTTGCGACAGCGGTTGTGCCCAGCCGGCTTGCGACAGCGGTTGTGCCCAGCCGGCTTGCGACAGCGGTTGCGCCCAGCCGTCTTGCGACAGTGGCTGTGGCCACTCGCATCGCGGTTGCCGCCTGCGTCATCGTGGCCATCATGGCCATCACAGCTGCGGTCAGTCGGAGAGCAGCTGTGGCAGCTCTTGCGGTAGCAGCAGCTGTGGTTCGTCGCAGGGTGGTTGCAGCAGCTGTGGTTCGTCGCAAGGCGGATGCAGCAGCTGTGGTTCGGCCCAGGGCGGATGCAGCGGCGCCGGTTGTGGTTACTCGAGCTCTTCGCAGGGCGGTGCGGTTCAGCCCCCGACCGGCGTCGACATGGACGACATGGGTCCCCCGCCGGCTCCCGAAGCCGCCGGTGACGCTCCCGTCGCCCCCCCGGCCGCTGATCCGGAAGCCTCGATCCAGCGCAGCCCCGGCAGCTTCTACACGGTCAGCTTCCGTCGTTAAGCTGCCTTGTCTGGTGCGGCCAACCAGGTCCTGGGTCGGCCTTACTGAAGACAGGCTACAAATTGACGTCGGGTCTCTCTTGAAGAGATCCGACGTTTTTTATGCGCCCTGCCAGGTTTGCCGGTTTGCCGGCGACGATCTCCTTGACGCTAACTTTCCCCCGGTCGGGCGAAGCAGGCAGCGGCATCGCTCTAACCAGCAACCAGGCTTCCGGGCCGTCGCCGGGCGGCGAACGGGCCCTGGGGTTCCTGCGGTTAGCGGTTGAGCCCAATGAAGAAGCTGAACAGACGCTTGTCGTCGGTATCTTCCATTGCGACCGGAAAGGCAAGGTCCAGCGCCAAAGGAGCCGGTCCCAGGGCGGGCACTTTGATTCGCAAGCCAAAGCCCGGCGCCACGCGGAAGTCTTCCTGGTTGATCTCGATCTTCTCCTCCACCGTACCGTAATCGACAAAGACCACGCCCTGCAGCATGTCGTCGGCAGTCAGCGGGAACAGGTACTCGACCGATCCCAGGAAGCGGAATTCACCACCGACCGTGACCGTGTTGACTTTCGGCGAGGCGCCGCGGAAATCAAAACCACGCAGGGTGGAGAAACCGCCCGCATAGTAGTTCTCATAGATGGGCGTATCGCTGCCAGTGAAACCGGCCCGCAAGCTGTACGAAAGCGTATGGCGGCCCGAGCCGTCGGGACGCTGCCGCAGCATGTGGTAGCGTCGGTAGTCGACTTCGGCTCGCGGATAGCTGAAACTGCCAAACGCTTGCTCCACGGTCATCGAGAGCAGATGCCCTTCGGTCGGAGCGAACGAAGAGTCACGTGTATCGTGCGACAAAGTCAGCGACCCGGAGTACAGCTGGTTGGTTCCCAGGGCGGCGTTAAGTTCGGGGACGTTGTTGACTCGGGGGCTGTGCACGTCGACGCTTTCGGCTCGCAGGCCGGCGCTCAGCGAGAGGTCATGCGTCAGGCGGTAACCAAACGCCACGCGGCCGCCCAGGCGTTGTTCCTGCCAGTCGTTATAAGCGCGATCAAAGAAGAAGGCGCTGACATTGAGGCTGATCTTCGAGTCAAACAGGTACGGTTCGGTGAAGGTCATCATGTAACGCTGCACCTGGCTGCCGGGCAACGCTTCGATGCGGAAGCCCTGGCCGGCCCCGCGGAAGGCGGTGCCGTTGACCCAGTCGGCCCAGCTCGTGGGGATTTTCGTGATGTCGAAGTTCCGTTCGTCGACCGTAATCTGGCCCGTCACGCCCGCGTCGGAGTTGACGCCAACGCCAAACATAAAGCGACCGGTCCGGGCTTCTTCGACAAAGGCTTCAATGTCGGCGAAGTTGTCCGGCAGTTCCATTGGATTCTGGATCGGCGCCAGTCCCGGGTCCAAACCCATGGGGCCGGGACCAACCATTCCCGGGGCCTGCTGGACCGCGCCAGGCGGCAGCATTTCGGCGCCAGTGTACGGCTGCTGGCCGGGGGCCGGCGCAGTGTTCTGGGGGTACGGATTGGGCGCTCCGCCAGCCGGGTAGCCCTGCGGCGGGTAGGCCTGCGGTGCGTAATTCGGCGGTGCGGCGCCCTGTTGGGGGTAGACGTTCTGCGCGCCGGCGGATGGATAGCCGGGCTGGGTGTAAGTCGGAGGAGCCGTTCCTGGCTGGCCAGGTTGCGAGCCGAACGTGGAAGGACCGTAGGCGCCGTTCTGGGCGCGTACGACCGGTTTACCCACGACATTCGGCGTCGCGCTTGGCGCGCGGACCGTTCCCGGGGGCCCCGATGGCAGCGGCGCAAACGCGAGCGATTGGCCGAAGTGCGGCATCGGAGCACAGCCCGTAATCGTCGCCAGGGCGACGATTAGCAGGGCGTAACAAAGCTTGCGGCCGCGAATGTTCACCGTGATATTATCCAAAGCAAAAGGCATATTGGCAACGTTCTCTGCAGTTCGGCCCGGGGGCCGTGACCGACGGCTGGACCTTTAACGCGACTCGTCTTCAATGGGCGGCAACCGACGGATCTCGTCGGCGTCTGCTGCGTCGTCGCGTAACGGCGGCGTATGCACATTGAGATCAACATAGCGAATGTCTTCGTCGGGGCTTTGGCCGCGAACGGTGGTTCCTTGTTCCCGGGCCAGCGCTTCGGCGGCCCGTTTTTCATCCAGCGGCTCGACCTTGATGTAAGGCGAAACGCCATGGGCGGCGTCCACGCGGAACAGTTCGGCGGAGCGGAGCCGGCGTTCACTTTCCTTGATTTGTCGACTGTCGATAATGTCGCCCGGCTGCAGGGAGATGCGGTTGCGGATGACGTTCTCGCGGGTGTGCGGGTATTCGCCAGCGATATGCACGTTCACGCGGCCGACGCGATACTGGGCGCCTTCTTCAATGCTGTACACCAGATCCAGCTGCCCCGGCTCTTCCAGGAATCGCGGGTCCGGCGTGACGTTGCAGTAAACGTGCCCCTGGGCGCCGTAGATATCGCGGAGCTGGTTGACGTCTTTCTGCATCTTTTCCATGTTGAATTCCTGGCCCGACTGCAGCTCCAGGTGGTTCTGCAGCGTTTCGCTGCGGAACTTGCGATTGCCCACCAGCGTGACATTGCGGATCTTGTACCGCGGCCCTTCGTCGATGACAAACACCACATCGACCCAGGCGCCGTCGTCGCCCACTGGCAGCAACTCCCTGCCGACGCGCGCCTTGAAGTAACCCAGGTTCCGGTAATAGGCGGTCAGCTTGGATTCGTCGGAGGTAATCACTGTTTCGTCGACCCTGCCGCCAAAAAAGTACCAGGCCCAGCCGGGTTTCGAGGCGATGAGCGTTTTCAAGCGGCTGTCGGAAGCGACCACGTTCCCTTCAAAGTGCGTCCAGCGGATGCGTTGCAAAGGGCCTTCGCTGATGTTGTACACGGCCGCCTGGTCGCCGGGCTTGTTCCCTTCGACGATCACGACTTCCGCCTGGGGGAAACCTTTGGTGCGGTAAAAGTTCAGCAGTTTCTGCTGCCCTTCGTTCACGGCTCCCAGGTCCAGGGGATCGCCTTTTTTCAGGCCGGATTCTTTCAGGAGATTCCGTTCGGTCATTTGCCGGTTGCCGATAAATTCAATCCGTTCCAGGACTTTCCGTTCGACCACTTCAAAGGTGACGATCACTTCGCCCTGTTCGACTTCGGTATAGGTGCGAACATCGTTGAACAATCGCATGCGGGAGATGGCTCGCACATCGGACTGCAGGATCTCGGTATCGAACTCTCGCCCGGGACGCGATTTGATCACGCTGCGAATACGGGCCTTGGTGGTTTGCTGGTTGCCGCGGATCAGCACGCCGCGGATCAACATGCCGGTTGACGCTTCGACTTTCGCCGGCGCCGGCAAGGGCCCGGGCTGCGGCAAAGCGGCAGGCTGTTGATAGCCTGGGGCAGGTTGTTGATAGCCTGGGGCTGCCCCGGGGCCATATGGCGCGGGATAGGCTCCTGGCGGCGGAGCGGGCAGGCCGTATCTGGCTGGCTGGCCAGGCGGCGATCCTGCCGGCGGATACGCAGGCTGCGCCGCGGCTGGACCGTACTGCGCTAGCGCGTTCGGCAAGGCCGGTGCTCCCAGGACGATCGTCCAGGCGCAGGCCAGGGGTAG
Source organism: Lignipirellula cremea (assembly GCF_007751035.1). NCBI lineage: Bacteria > Pseudomonadati > Planctomycetota > Planctomycetia > Pirellulales > Pirellulaceae > Lignipirellula > Lignipirellula cremea. The sequence goes on from NZ_CP036433.1 coordinate 3,711,184, forward strand.
AATCTTTCGGTAAATCGTCGCCATCGCAAAACTTCCCTGTTAATTGCGAATGCAACCCATAATGCGATTGCAACCTAAAGGCGATCCATCGCCAACAGCCGGGTGAAGCAGACGCCTCGCAAAGACAAGCTCAGCTCGGTCGCGGAAAACCTGCCGGCAAATGCTCCGATTCTTCCAGGCGGGAAGACGCGAAACCTTTGCCAGCGGATCAATGCCGCGGCGCGAGCGGGCTACTGATACAATAAGCCCCTATGCCCGGCAAGACGAATCCGCCGTTTGCTTTACAGAATTCGTACGTTCGTTACGATGGTTTCCGTCGCCGCCATGCAGGATTTTGCACGGATTCCTCAATTGGGTTCCGTTTTGCAGGTTCGAGGGTCGCGGCGTTGCTCCGCATTCTTCTCTTCTTATTTATTTTTCTACTTTCCCCTTTTCTGGATCGAGGAACCTATCATGTCGCTGCGAAGTTTCGCCGCAGGGGGTATTCTGTTTGCCGCCTTGGGTTTGCTGGTGCTGGCAGGTTGCGATCAGGTCTCTGGTGTCGTTGATGGCGCTGCCAAAGAAGCCGAGCAACTGGCCAAATCGGCCGCCACCGAGCTGCAGAAAACGGCAGAGCATACGTCCAAAGAGATGAACCGCGTTATGGACGAAGTGGGCAAGCAGGAGTCCCCGGATACGGCTCCCAGCCAGGGCGAAACGCCAGCGGCCTCCGCACCCGGCGACGCCCAGGAAGCGGCTCCGCCTGAAGACGCCGAGGCGCCGGTCAATCCGGCGGCTCCCGGGCCGATGGATACTGCTTCGCAGCCTTTGGAGGAACAGGTCGATGCGATTGTTGCCTCCTTTTACGCGTATCGAAAGTACATCAACGACGACAGGGTGGCGGGCCTGGTCGACCAGATTCTGGCGTTGCCTGAGGAAGCCTGGCCACACTTTACCGAGTTGAACCTGGGCGCCGCCGAGATCTCGGGGGCGTCGCTGGTTGCTTTGCAGCGGGCGCCGTCGCTGACCCATCTGGATCTTTCCCGTACGAGGCTGGGAGCGAAGGACCTGGAGCCGCTGCTGGAATTTCCGGCGCTGGAGTCGCTCCGGATGGACGGCAGTCCGCTGACGGTCGAAGCGGCGGCGGTGATTGGACAGCTGACCCGGCTGCGTCGTTTCTCGGCGATTGGCGCCAGCCTGACCGACGACGGACTGGCCCAGCTGCGTACTTTGCCGCACCTGGAATCGCTGGCGATCGACGACAACGCCGACGTCACGGGCGACGGATTCAAAAACTGGCAGACCGACAGCCTGGTGATCCTTTCGGTGTCGCGTACAGCGTTCGGTCGAGAGGGGTTTGCTCAGTTGCGCGGTCATGAAAAGCTGGAAGTGCTGTCAGCTGGCGAAGCGGCTGTCGACGACAAATCGCTCCGCGGGCTAACCGGCTGCCTGGCTCTGCGCGAGCTGAACCTTGCAAAAAATCCTGTGACGGATCGCGGGGTGGCGGTCCTCGGCAGGAACACGGGCCTGGAGATCGTGAACCTGCATGGGACTTCGATCGGGAACCCGACGCTGGGTACGCTCAAGGGGAACAAGGAGCTCAAGTTCCTGATGGTCGATGAAACGGCCGTCACCGAGGAAGCCAAAGCCCTGCTCAAGGCCAAATTTATCCCCGGCGTGGAGTTCCAATAGTCGTTGGTCGTCGCGGAAAAGGGACTTGTGGCCAGGTCCACTACGAGGGAGCGGGCGGTATTTATGGCGTTTCGTGATCGTCCTGCGGCGTCTACCGCTGTGGGGTACTATCTGGTGTTGATTGCCGTGACCCTGCTGTTTGCGGGGCCGTTGGCCTGGATGGTGCTGTGCTCGCTCAAGTCGCCGGCGGAACTGGCCGAGAATCCGTATCGGTTGCTGCCGCGCGACTGGCGCTGGCGGAACTACCCAGAGGCCTTGGCCGCGATTCCGTTTTTGACCTACCTGGCCAACACGCTGATCCTGTGTATTGGCAGTGTGGCGGGCACGCTTTTTTCCTGCTCGCTGGCGGCGTATGGGTTTTCCCGGATTCGCTGGCGCGGTCGGGACGCCGTGTTTTTCCTGCTGATCGCGACGATGCTGTTGCCCTGGCATGTGACCATGCTGCCGCGGTTTTTGCTGCTGAGTCGGCTGGGGTTGTATGACAGCCTGGCGGCTTTGATTGTGCCGACCTTTCTGGGGGACGCGTTTTACATCTTTCTGTTGCGGCAGTTTTTTCTGCGCATCCCGGAAGAACTATGCGAAGCGGGCCGGCTGGATGGGCTGAGCGAATGGGGCGTGTACTGGCGGATTGTCATGCCCCTGGCGAAGCCGGCGCTGGCGACGGTCGCCCTGTTCCAGTTTGTCGCCGCCTGGAATGACTTCAGCGGCCCGCTGTTGTATTTATGGTCGCCGGACAAGTTCCCCCTGGCCTATGGTCTGGAACGGTTCGTCAGCTCGTATGGCGACAAAACGCACCTGCTGCTGGCGGCGGCTGTCATGTTTACGGCGCCGATCATTGTGCTCTTCTTCTTCGCCCAGCGCGCCTTTCTGCAGGGTGTCGCCGCGACCGGGCTGAAAAACTGACGCTGCCACGGCGTTAAGCCTGCCGGCGGAAATTCCTCTGGCCCGTTTGTGGCGGTGCACAATGCGGCGCACAATAGCGGCGACGGACGGCCGTCGTCGACTTTGCCCCAGAGGAAGGCAGCGAGTGACTGATCCCGTGTTTATTTTGTGCGTGCTGGGCGTGGTGATTGTGGTCGCCGAACTGCTCACCCGCTATACGCCGGCCCGGCATCTGGGCGCCACGCTGCTGGTGATGATTCTGGCTGCCGTGCTCGCCAACCTGGGGGTCATTGCGATTCCCCAGGGCGAGAAGACCCCTTTCTATGACGGCGTTTTGAACTGGGTCACTTCGTTCGCAATTTTCTGGCTGCTACTGCGGGTGAATCTGCGCGATTTGCTGCAGGCGGGCCGGCCGATGATCGCCCTGTTCCTGATCGGCTCGCTCGGCACGGCAGTCGGCGTGGTGCTGGGGATGTGGGCCGTTGATGGGAAGGTTGTATTCGGCGAATCCTATCGCGGCATTGGCGGCGTGTTTGCGGGCACCTATACCGGCGGGGCGGTGAACTTCAACGCCCTGGCGATGGCGTATGGAGTGAACAAGCAGGGGGTGCTTTTTGGCGGCATCACCGTGGTCGACAATGTTTTGACCACCGTCTGGATGATGGCGACGATCGCGATCCCGCTGGCCGCCCAGCGATTATGGCGAGCAGCCAAAGCCGACTCACAGGAGGGACGCCTGCAGAACCTGACGTCGGCGGGGGATGGCCCGACGGATCGCCCGAGCACAGAGCTGCAGCAAGCCGAGGAAACGGGCAGGATGGCTGACCCACTTGAATTCGCCGAAGACCAGGAGCTGCTTCACCCTGTTGATCTGGGCGTGCTGCTGGCTCTAGGAGCAGGCTCTATTTACCTGTCCGATGTGACGCACCTGTGGCTGATAGAAGAGGGCATGATCGTGCCGTCGGTCGTGATTCTGACGACGCTCGCCTTGGTGCTGGCGCAGTTGCCCGTGGTGCAGCGGACACGCGGCTCCCAGGTGCTGGGAATGTTCGCCATGTACCTGTTTCTGGCGGTGATTGCCGCTGCGTGCGATCTGGCCGCGCTCTGGGCCAACGGGCGAATGGGGTTGGTGCTCTTCGCCTTGGCCGGAATCGTGATCATGGTCCACGCCCTGTTCACGTTTGGCGCGGCCGCATTGTTCCGGATTGATCTGGCGACGGCGGCGATCGCCTCGCAGGCCAACATCGGCGGGGCCACGACGGCGCTGGCCGTGGCCCGCAGCCTGAACCGCCGGGATCTGGCGGCGCCGGGCGTGCTGGTTGGATCGCTCGGCTATGCCCTGGGGACGTACCTGGGGTTCTTTGTCGCCCGGTATTTATTGTAGGGCGATTGGCGAACGGTCCTGCTGACGAACCGGCCTGCTGACGAACCGGCCTGCTGACGGACGACTAACGCACGGGCGGGAACATGCGGAGATCGGCTTCCGGCGCCACGCTGTTTGGGCCGTAGTTATACGGAGCGGGGGCGGCGGGGGCGTCGTTCGCGGGCGCCGGCTGCTGCTGGACGTTCGGCTGGCGGATGCCGGGCCACTGCACATTCGCCGAATCCGAAGGCTGCAGCGGCCTGGCGCCGGAGACCGTCTGATACGGGTTCGATCGCTGCGGCTGGGCGGAACCATAGCTGGGCTGGCTTGCTGCATAGCTGGGCTGACTCGGCGCATAGCTCGCCGGAGCCGGCTGGGCGGCGACAGCGGTCGGTTCCGCGGACGGTTGCTGCAGACGGGCCGCCATCTGCAGGGCTTCCGTCATGCTGGGATCAAGCTGACCGGCAAGGGTGAAATGCTCGTGAGCTTTGTCGAGGGATTCGTGCTGGTACAGCAGGACGGCCAGGTTGTAATGGGCGACCGCATCCCGATTGACGGAAGCCAGTTGCTGGTAGGCCTCCTGGATCTGGCCGTTTTCGACCAGCACCGTCGCCGCGTTATTGCGGTACATGCGGTTGTTGGGGGCGATCTCGACCGCCCTGGCCAGAATCCGTTGCGACTCGGCGAAACGACCCTGGCGAGCGAGGCAGAGGCCCATATCGTTCAGGGCGACGGCGGATTGCGGGTGAGCTTTGACGGCAGCCTGGTACGTCTTGTTGGCGCCGCCGAAATTCTCCTGGCGATCGTAAAGGCGTCCCAGATGCAGCATGGCCGTCAGGTTGCTGGCGTCGACCGACAAGGCCTTCTGGTACTGGGCTTCGGCGGCGTCGAACAGGCCGTTCCGCTCATGCACCTGGCCCGCAGCGATGTGAACATCGGGCGACATTTTCTGCGGCCCGTAGTTAAGATCCAGCGGATCGGCGGCGGGGATGACCTTGGCTTTGGGGGTCAGAGCGCCGAAAAAGTTAGCGCCGGTTTGCATGATCGTCTGCGAGGTGGTGGGCTCGGCCTGGGGTCTGCCCAGCGCGCCGGAGCTTGTCCTGGCGGGGCTGGTCGCCGAGGGCGTCTCCCGCAGGGGGTCCGTTTTGGATTTGCCAAAAGGCGACGTGCAGCCGCAACAGGCGGCGGAGATTGCCAGACAGGCAATCGTTTTTTTCGAATAGATCGCCACGCTAGAGACTCCATTCGCCCAGGGGCTGGGCAGCGTTAATTTTTTCGAGGCGCGCACTGGCTGAATTCCGTTCCTGCTAGTGATCTATCGTCGGTTGCCGGTTCGGTTACCCAGCTGATTGCGGGGGCCTGTTACAACTGCTGCAACCGTACGGTATCGGTCCTGATTCGTACAATCCGCAGCATGCGAGCAACCGCTATGTTAATTTCCTGATCCGCCGCCGGCTCCGCCGCCTGATCCGGCCTGCAGTTTCGGTGCAGGCTGTCCGGCGTAGAACTTGCGAGACAGCAGGTCGATGTTCGACCCGGGCCACACGTGCGGCGAGAGTTGCGTTTCGTAGACGGGAGGCAGCTGCCCTTCGGGCTGCAGGCGGGCAATCGACTGTTGCACCGAATCCACCCTGATGGCCGTCATCTCACGCGAAGGCGCCTGCAGCACAAACACGGCCCGGCGTTGTTCCGGGGTGCTCAGCAGGTATCGCAACCGCATTTCTCCGGCGGGGGTCAACTGCTGTGTTTCCTGGTTGAAGTACCAGTCGGTAAGCGTGTGCTCGACCTGCCAGCCTTTATTGACCATGGTTCGGAACGGGGCCCTGACGGCTTCGCGCTCTTGTTCCTGGAAGGGGTGAGGCCAGCTGGTATTGCGATGAAAGTCGAGCTTGCTCCGTTCCCAGAACGAGTACCAGTCGGCGGATGCGACGCTCCCCAACAGGGGCAGTACCAAGAGAGCGCTAAGCAGTGTCCGTGTCCATCGCATGGCAAACCTCCAGTGTTCTATCCAGCTTCCGCTGCTTGCCGATTTTACTGTTTGGACGGGGTAAATAGAGAGATCTTACGTCCTCGGCGCTATTGGTTATCGGCGCAGAAGGAACGGCCTCTTTGGCGTGAAATGAGAAACAGCGAAAAATTTCTAAAGTGCATCACTACATCAGGCAGCACTGCTACGACAGGAAGAACCGCAGCAGCCCCCCGAGGCGGAATCGCCGGGGACGTCCAGGGGACCTGTTTTTGCAAAAGCTGCGATCCGTTTGCCATCCGCCAGCGAGCAGATGCTGGCCAGCGGGCTGGGAAGAGAAAAGGACTTGTGGTCAGGTTCCCGGCAGGGGAGTTGTGGCCAAGACCACCACAGGGAAAAGGGTATGGTGACAACGTTTGCGTGCGGCGCTGGTTATTCTTGTTGCAGCGCTTCGTACGCCGCCCGGATTTCCTGGCGGGCTTGCGCTTGTCGGGGCGCCCAGTCGCTGTCGGCCGGTGGTCGATCCGCCGCCTGGAGCACGGACCGTTGCGGCCCGGCGGGAGGGGAATTCGTTATCCGTTCGGGGATCTTAGGCGGACTGCTAAAGGCAGAGAACAACGCCCTTTCCAGGGTGCTGGCGTTTTCATCCGGCGGCGTAAACGGAGCCTCCAGGGGAGGTGTTTCCAGGGGCGCCGGCGTTCCCTCTGGTGCGGGAATCTGCTCAGGATCCGGTCCCGGCGATAGCTCGGTCCCGGTTTCGGGACGTTCGCCTGTTGCTTCCAGCAGTTCTTTTTCCAGGAATTCCGGCGTGGGGAAGAATGGGGAGGCCGGCGCACAGGGCAACACGCCATCGGGCGTCGGCAGGCCGTGCTCGCCCCCGATCGGACCTGGATCGATCCATAATCCTTCCGCGGTCAGCTGCATGGTGCCCAGGTCGTAATCGAGCGATCGACGGAGCGATTCGTAGCTGAGATAAACGGAAAAGAAGTCGTTCTGCGCGTTCTGCAGGTCGGTCAAGGCTGACAGCAAGTCGCGGGCAAAGGTATTGGAAACGCTAGTGACGGCGCCCACTTCAGGCGGCGGTACTTCCTGGGCCAGTTCCAGCTGGCGAATCGCGCTGCGAACGGCCTGCCGCCGCAGTTCGAAGTTCACCTGGTTCAGGTCGATATTGAAAATGATCTGGCGCAGCCCCTGGGCGACCTGGTCCTGGAACTGATAAAAGCTTCGCCGGGCTTGCTGGTATTCGATCAGCGACTGACGGTAAATGTTCCGTTCCGCCAGGCGAGTCAGCGGGGCGTCAAACTGCAGTCGCGCCCGCAGCCGGCCGGTGGTTCCCTGCAGGTTGAGCGGGTTATCGCCCACGTTCTGGAGGTCGCCGCTGAAGATGATATCCAGGCCGCTTTCCAGGTCGTCGGCGGTGAATTCAATGAGTCGCCAGGAGTCGACCAGCGAGGCCCGGGCGTTCATCCAGTCGCGGCGATAGCAACGGGCGATTTCCAGCGCCGTTTCGGTATCCAGGTCGACCCGGACCAGTTCGATCGTTTCCACGCGGGCCCGCAACTGGGCCGACAGCAGGGCGTTGACCGTCAAACGCATATCGCGAATTGTCTGGGGGAACGGCACAAACAGGCGATCCTCCAGCCGCTCGGTCAGCTGGGCGTCGGACAGACTGGGGCCGACCTGCAGCAGTTGCTCGATCTCGGCCCGGTATTTCTGCAGTCGGCTTTCAATCGACAGCGGATGGGTCGTCAGCTTGAGCTCCACGCAGTCAATCTCCCGCGTGACTTCCTCAGGCGCCCTGCGCAGGTCGTTGTCGTCGATCAGATCCAGCCCCACGCCGAGAGTTTTCAGGTCGGGACCGCAATCGTTTCGATTCGAGGAGAACGAATTCATCGGCGGACGCGAGCGGAGCCATTTCAGGTTCTCAAGACGAGTCGGAATTGCCGCCTGGAGGTTACGGACGTCGTTCCGAGCCCGCACCACATTGCAGGTAAGGAGCTGTTCACGCGTCTGTTCCAGCTGGTCCAGCAGCTGGAGCAGGCTCTGCAGGCGAGCGGGCACGTCGTCTTTGGTCCAGGAGTACTCGACGGGCGGATCGCCGACCGGCTGGCCTGGGAGCAAAGGAGAGGGCAACGGCGCCGGCAGCACTTCCGCCGGGGCGACCTGACCTTCGAACTCGCATTTGAATCCGATGACCTCGCCTTGTTCGATCTCTCCGCGAATACTGTTGATAATACCGCTGACTTCTTCCTGCAGTTCGTTGATCCGGTACTGCTGCGCGAGAGTGGCGATATCCAGCAGGGAGAAACGATCGAGCAGCGGGTCTTCAATTTCAATATCCAGCTGCGGCGGCAAGCCCATCGCAATTTTGAAAGAGTCCAGCTGCACGCGGAACTGGGTTTGCGAGTTAAGCAGGCGTCCTTGCGCGGTGAACAACGATTGCCGGGCTTGCTGCACCTGAATGGGGGTAATACGACTGGCGGCTGACAGCGATTCGATTTCGTCCAGGCTGGCCTGGACCGCTGACACATTCGCTTCCAGATTGCGCAGCTCCTGCAGCGATTGCACCAGGCCGAGGAACCCCCCCACATTGCCGCCGCCGGCTCCAGTGCCGCCGCCGATGCCGGAGCCGCCCAGGCGACCGAAGCCGCCGCCGCCGACGCCGGTAAAGCCCTGCAGGCCGGAACCGCCAAACACGCCGCCTCGGCGGGTCACGCCGCTGCCCGCATCGCGCCCCGTGACAATTTCCAGGTAATACCCCCGGCGGAATCGCTCCAGGGTGCGTACGTTGGCAAGCAAAGCTCGCTCGGCGATTGTGAGGGTTTCCAGCACCCGGTCGCGTCCCGCACGGCGGAGCAGCGGCTGGGTAAAGACAAAATCGGCCAGCGTGGTCGCGACCTGGGTGTCCGGGCCGGCAAAGTCCCACACAATGGAGTTGGCCAGACCAACGACCAGATCGGCGCCGGTGGAGAACATTTTGGTCGCGGCAATTCCCCGTGGTCCGGTCGAGTACAGCTGATGGGTCAGCGTGCTGGAGGATTCTCCGCCGCCGCCCCGGCGTTCCGGTCCGTCGGCCGTGAAGGTGACAGAATCGCCGGCAAAGAACTGGGTCTGGAAGCGAAACCGCTCAAAGCTCACATCGAGAGCGGACAGATAAAGGTCTTCCAGCTCGGTCTGATAATCGGGCGAGTTGAGCAGCGCCAAACGGACGGCGTCGTCGGCACCGATCGACACGGCGCCATCCTCTTTCACCGGAATATAGGTGAGCCAGTACGGATTAGCCACCAGCGGGGTGTCGCCGTGTACATGCCAGGCGGGATAGCCCTTCATACCGTCGACTTTGTGCATAAATTTGTGCGAATACGGATCATCCGCCGGCATGGGCGGACAATCGGGCGAGTTCCCGTCGAACATCCGCGACTGCGGGTTAATATTGATCGTATAGTTTTCCAGGTCCCAGCGCGGATTGTTCGCTTTCTGGGCGACGAGGCCGTAGACATCCTGGTCGGCTTGCTCGCGATAGAATGCGCGGCTGCAGCCCGCCTGGGAAATTGCCAGGCAAGAGACCGCCATGACAGCAGCCATGGCAAAATGCGAGCGCAGGGTAACCTTCAGGAACACGGCGAACCGCGTCCCGGAGCAAGGAGCGAAATACTGCACGATAAGAATCCAGCAGAGCTTGCCCCAGCGGGCGCAGACCCCATGCGCAAAACGCACGGGCTACACGGAGCTGTGGCAAATAGGAAAACGACAGTTCGCCCCCCTGCGGCGATCGTTCGCGTCCTTCGTTAAAAATCGGGAATAAATGGCGGCGACTTGAACGATTATTCTGATAGTACCGGATGTGCCCATGCGACTCTCTGCAAACTACGCTCCCCGTTCAACTTACGTCGACTAGTTTGGAGCGAAGAAAACTTGACGATGCCCTGTCTCCCATTTATGATCGAAGGGGAGAAGTTTCGTACACCACGGCGCCGGACGTCGCAGGAGGTCAGGGACTTCTCGCGACAAGGGCGATCCTTCTCCCTGAGGGAATTTCAGGGGAGGTTTCGTCTGCCAGATTGGCAGGTCGTTCCACGTTTGGTCGGTTGATTCGCGGCGACTTGCTGCTTCCTTTTCTTCGATTTGTCGCGCCCTATGGATATTGCAATTCAAGGCGGGTTAGTACTGCTGCTGTTGCTCAACATCTTTTTTCTGGTGATGAGCTTCAAGTCGTGGCGCTGGTTCCACGTCATGGTCTGCTTCATGGTGTTTTGCGCTGCCGTGCCGCTGATGGTGTACTCCGCCCTGGTGGTCAAGACGCGCGACGCCTGGATGAAGACCTACCAGGAGTTTTCGGCCGCAGTCGAACAGCAGGATCTGGTTGAAAATCAGCTGATGTATGGCGACTTGACCGCCGTCAGCCAGACCGCCCCCAACATTGTCGATGTCAAACAGGAACTGGGCCGCTGGCTCATTGATCGCGGACGCGTTTGGCGCGACGCACAGTTTCAGAACCGGAACGGCTTGAACGTTACCCTGCGTTTGCCGGTCGCCGCTCCCGCCCCGGCCCCGGCTCCTGATCCCGTGGCCGAAGCCCCTGATCCGGCAGCAGACCCTGCGGCCGATCCGGCAGCGGATCCTGCGGCTGATCCCGCCGCGGACCCGGCGGCCGATCCCGCCCCTGCTCCGGCTCCCGCAGCGCCGCCGCGCGCCCAGATTGATCCGGGCACGGTGGTTTACGGGTTCCTGGAACGCCCCTACAAGGATTCGGACTTCAAAACGCCATTTGCCTTTCTGGGCGAGTTTAAAGTGGAATCGGTCGACGCCGGCGACGTCACCATTTCTTACATCGGCGTTCCCGACCAGGCGCAGTCCGACTGGATGAACAATCCCGACGGCAACACCTGGGTGCTTTATGAAATGATGCCCGTCGATGGCCACGAGATCTTCCAGGGGGAAGATATGCTGGCCGATTCGATTGAAGAGTATCTCCCGACTGAAGACGAACTGCTGGGGAATCTGCCCATCACCCTGTTCGATGTCGGCACGACCGACGAACAGCACCGGGAAATGGTGGCTGAAATTCGCCGCAACCTGATCATTAATTACAGGTACGACCGGAAGCCGCTGGCGGAAATCCAGAAAGAGTTCCCCAACTTTGATCCGGCCCCCGATCGGATCTGGGTGGACGTTACCTTTGTGCAAAAGCACGAGATGGAAGTCGACGCTGGAGCAGGCGTCGATGACTACAAGCGGAATCCCTATGAACTGGGGCTGGCTATTTCCAGCCAGTTACGCCAGGGCAACAAGACCGTATTCGAAGTCAACGACCTCGCCCGCTTTCCGCTGGACGCCGCCCTCGACATGGAACGGGACGGCATCGTCAAAACGGGGACGCGGTACTACTATCGTGAGCTGCACGATTATAGTTTCGCCTTCAAAGAGAACAAACGCCGCCGAGAGCAGCTGATGCAGTCGATCAAGGACACGACGCGCGAAACCCAGAGCGTGCTGCACGCCCTGGCCAAAATTCGCGGAACCAATCCCGACATCGAAGGCGGCCAGCTTGCCGTCCGTCGTAGCGAACGCGACAAACGCGCCGCCGACCTCGATTTGCTGCGGGTGGAACGCGACCGGATCGCCAGCTACGTCAATCTGCTCCAGGCAAAATACACCGCCGCGCGACTGGAGCTGAAAAAGCTTTATCACACCAACAGCATCCTCGCCGCCGAATTGGCGCGGATCCAGAACGCCCTGGTTGAAGAGAGCCGGCGACGTGTGGAAGAAGCCGTCCCCGCCGCACCCGCTTCGACTCCGGACGAGATCTAAAGCGGCCTTGCCTTGACGTCCCGCATCCTCTGCAATTGGCGGAGGAACGCCAGGTAAATCTGCACGCCGGCCGGTCAGCGCCGCGCCAGTCGAGTTGTGGATTTTGTCCGCAACTCGCATTCTTCTGTGCGAACGTACCTCTTCCGCACGGACCTGCAGCTACGTGGACATCCTCTTGCCCTGATGCGGTTCGGCGCTAAACGCTAACCGCCGTAGCCGCTGTAACGTTTGAGTCCGCGGTGTAGCATCACCTGGGCGGCAACGAAAAAGAACAACAGCCAGGCGGCTTCGACGAGCAGGCCGCGAACCAGGTCAGGGCCCTGGACCTTCTCCAGGAAGATCGCCGCCGGGTAGTACGCCAGGTACTTCAGCGGCATGTAATCCACGATCGTGCTGAACGGCTCTTTCAGCATGTCCAGCGGGAACATGTGGCCCGACAGGAAAAAGCTCAGCAGCATGTAAATGAACAGCAGCGAGCTGACTTCGAGGAACCAGAAGCCGACCAGGCCAATGCAGATTTCCAGAAAGAAGCCGATCAGGAAACCCATCAGCAGCGACGCCACAAACGCGGCAAAAATGGGAAAAGGCGGCCAGCCCCCGACAAAAAAGGAACGGCACAGAAAAAAGACTAGCGCAAACGGCATCGCCGCCACCGCATAATAGGTCAGCTTGTGCGCCACCCGATTCAAGAACAGAAAGCCGATCAGATCGACCGGCTGGATCAGGAACTTTTTGATTTCGCCGTTGCGGATCTGCAGGGCGATGCCCGAGGCCAGGCCTGGCATGCTGGAGAACGCCCTGCTTAACATGGTAAGCAGGTAATACGCCACCATGTTCTGAAAGGAATAACCGACGATGCTGGCGCCTTCGACCGACCCATGGCCGATCGATTCAAAAATGGCCCACCAGAGGAAAATCTGGGTGACAATCGGCAGGAAACGCATCAGGGTGCCGAGCGCGAAGTCGCCCCGGTACACCATCCGCTCTTCGATACAGATGCGGAGGATCGTCCACCAGGTCAGCGCGCGAGCAATCATGAGCTTCCAGGGTTGCGGGTCAAACGGCGACTATCTTTCGAACGCTTCTTCCACCAGCTCTTGCTGCTCGCGCTTATGGCTGGCGTGCGAACCGGTGGCAGGACTGGCCGATTCCACGCGCGAAATCGAGCCAAACGGGAAACGGCCCAGCAGCCGCGGTCCGTAACGCGCCTTCCAGAAGTAATTGGCGCCCATGTTCTCCGGCTCTTCTTGCACCCAGTAGACGGGCGTGTCGTCGGCATAGACCGACATGGCTTCCTCAAGTGCTTGTTCGGGCACCGGATAGAACTGTTCGATACGCACAATGGCCGTATCACGCCGTTCCTGTTTGATCCGGTAAGCGTCCAGGTCGTAGTAGATCTTGCCAGAGCAGAGCAGGACCCGCTCCACTTCGGCCGGATTAGTTTCCTGATCGGCGATGACGCGCTGGAACCCGCCCGACTCAATTTCGTCCAGGGTGGAAGTGACGGCCGGATGACGGAGCAGGCTCTTCGGCGTCAGGATGACCAGCGGCTTCCGCCATTTACGCAGCGTCTGGCGACGCAGGGCGTGGAAGTACTGGGCCGGCGTCGACGGATACATGATCTGCATGTTGTGTTCGGCCGCCATCACCAGGAAACGTTCCAGCCGGGCGCTGGAGTGTTCCGGGCCCATCCCTTCGAAGCCGTGCGGCAGCAGCAGGATCAGGCCGCTGAGCCGGCGCCATTTGTCCTCGGCGCTGGAAATGAACTGGTCGACAATCGCCTGGGCGACATTCAAAAAGTCGCCAAACTGGGCTTCCCAGGCGACCAGGGATCGCGGCCGGTCCAGGCTGTAGCCGTACTCGAAACCGAGCACGCCGATTTCGCTGAGCGGGCTGTTGACGATCTCAAACGAGGCCTGGTTGGGCGACAGGTGCTGGAAGCGATTGTAGGGACGGCCCGTCTCCACATCGTGCAGCACGGCATGACGCTGGCTGAAAGTGCCGCGCTGCGAATCCTGGCCGGAAATACGAATCGGATAGCCGTCGACCGAAAGACTGGCCAGGGCCAGCGCCTCGGCGGCGGACCAGTCCAGCGGTTTTTCGTCGCGGGCCATTTCCCGCCGGAGTTCGACCAGACGCTCCAGCTTGGGATGCAGATGGAAGTCCTCAGGCGTATCACTGAGCTTGTTAAGCAGCAGAGCTGCCTGCTCGCGCTTGACGCCTGTGTTGGGTTCATCGTCGGCCGGCTCTTCGCCGCCGAGGAAGCCTTTCCACAGTTGCGCGTAGGCTTGCGGTTCGGGCAGGTAGTCTTCGTCGCGGGCCTGGGCGATCTGCTGTTCGAGTTTCTCGTGCCGTTCCTGGGACAAGCGATCGGCGTCCTCGCGGGTGATGGACTCCCACTTCAGCAAATGCTTGAGGAAGCCTTCGCGTACGCTTTCCCGTTTTTCAATGGAACCGTACAGAAGCGGCTGCGTGAAACTGGGCTCGTCGCTTTCGTTGTGACCCCAACGGCGATAGCAGTACATGTTGATGACCACGTCGCGGCGGAACCGTTCGCGGAAATCCATCGCCAGATCGACCACCTGGGCCACCGCGGCCGGGTGCTCGCCGTTGACATGGAAGATGGGAATCTGCAGCATTTTGGCGATATCGCTGGCGTACTGCGTGGAGCGGGCTTCCGTGGGGCTGGTGGTGAAACCGATCTGGTTGTTCACAATCACATGCAGGGTGCCGCCGATCGAGTAGCCTTCCAGCTGGCTCAGATTGAGCGTTTCCTGCACGACGCCTTCGCCGGCAAAGGCCGCATCGCCGTGGATCAGGATCGACATCCCGCGACGGCGTTCGGTATCGCCCGACTGGTCCTGTTTGGCTCGTACGCGGCCCAGGGCGACCGTGTTGACAAATTCCAGATGGCTGGGATTAAAACAGAGCGACAGGTGCACCTTCTGGCCCGTGGCCGACTTCCAGTCGCCCGAGTAACCCAGGTGATACTTCACATCGCCTCGGCCGTAATGCAGGTCGGGCCGGGAGTCTTCAAACTCCCAGAAAATATCCAGCGGCGGCTTGCCAATGATATTGGCCAGCACGTTCAAGCGACCGCGGTGAGCCATGCCCATCACCACTTCGGCCACGCCTTGCTGGCTGGCTTTATCGATGGCAAGGTCAAGCAGCGGAATCAGGCTTTCGGCGCCTTCGAGCGAGAACGTTTTGGAGCCGACATATTTTTTCCGGACAAACTCCTCGAACACCGAGGCTTCGGTCAGTCGTTTGAGAATTCGCCACTGCTGATCATGCGACAGCTTGATCCGGTTCTCGGTGCTTTCCATCCGCAGCTGCAGCCAGGACCGCGCTTCGCTGTCGCTGACGTGCATGAACTGCACGCCGATGTAACGACAGTAGGTTTTCCGCATGCGGTCGACGATTTGCCGCAAGGACTGGGTCGTGGGCCCGCCGATCTCGGCCGCCGAGCAGGTGCGGTCCAGGTCCCCGTCGGACAACTGGAACTTCCGCAGCGACAGGTCGGGAGCGTCGGTCCGCTTGAAGCCCAGCGGATCCAGTTTGGCCGAATAGTGGCCGCGGGCGCGATACGCCCTGACCAGCTGATCGACCCGGTCCTGCAACTGGGCGGAATCCGACGGCGTCGCCGTGTCGGCTCCATTCCGACCGCTGGCCGGATTGAACACGCTCGCTGGGCGAAACGTGGGACGGAACGCCTTGGCGCTGGCGCCGTTGGTATGGGCGCCGTGGGTTAAGTCATCAAAGTAACGCTTCCAGGCGGGCGAAACTTGAGACGGATCGGAGCGGTACGCCTCAAAAAGACGCTCCACATACTCAACACTCTGAGGATGCATGTCGGGCCAGAAATGGGAGGGTTCAGAGGGCGAAAAATGCGACCAGGGCGGGGACCATCTAGTATATCATTCCGAACGCGATTGGAGCGAGGGTAAGCGAATTTCCTGAGCGGCTTCCTCGGACGGACGTTTGGCCAGGCGAATCAGTCGATCTGCTCGCCCCAGCCAGTCATCTTTTTCCGATAAAATGCGGGAAATTGATCGGCCTCGATCGCCGCGCGGGCTTCCGCCAGCAGCCGCTGGTAGTACGTGAGATTATGGGCCGTCAGCAGGATGGGGCCCAGCATTTCATCGGCTTGAAACAGATGCCGCAAATAACCACGGCTGTGGCGGCACGCCGGGCACGGGCAATGCTCTTCCAGCGGAGCCAGATCGCGCTGATGGATCAGGTTGCGCAAGCGAAGCGGACCTTCATCGGTAAAGGCCAGTGCGTTCCTTCCGTTCCGTGTGGGCATGACGCAGTCAAACAGATCGACGCCCCGCCGGACCGCTTCCAGCAGATCCTGCGGCCGGCCGACGCCCATCAGGTACCGAGGCTTGTCTTCCGGCAAGGCGGGACAGGTGAAATCCAGCGTGCGGTACATGTCGCTGGGCTCTTCGCCCACGCTCAGGCCGCCAATCGCATAGCCGGGAAAGTCGAGCGCCGTAAGCTGCTCCGCACACGATAGCCGTAGTTCCTCGTCCAGGCCGCCCTGCACAATGGCGAACTGCGCCTGGTCGGAACGGGTGGCCGCATCACGACAACGCTTGGCCCAGAGAATGGTGCGGTCGCACGCTTCCCGCAAGGTCGCCAGATCGCACGGCAAAGGAGCCACATGATCCAGGACCATGGCGATATCGCTGCCGAGGGCCTCCTGGATTTCAATGGCCCGCTCGGGCGACAATTCAAACAGGGAGCCGTCGATGTGCGACCGGAAAATGGCGCCCTGATCGTTGATTTTGGTGAGCTTGGCCAGGCTGAACAGCTGAAAGCCGCCGCTGTCCGTCAGAATGGGGCCGTCCCAGCCCATGAACTGATGCAGACCGCCCAGTTCACGAACGATGGTCTCCCCAGGGCGCAGGGCCAAATGATAGGTGTTCGACAATACCATCTGCGCGCCGGTGGCGCGGACCGCATCAATCGTTAAACCTTTGATGGCGCCCAGCGTGCCGACGGGCATAAACGCCGGCGTATCAACGGCGCCGCGCGGGGTGACGAACTGCCCCCGCCGCGCTGCACTGCCTGAGTCACGATGGACCAACTGATAGCCAAAGCCGTTAGTCACCGCGTAGTTTCAGCCCAATATCCGTGAGTTTCTCACGCACTTCGTTGAGGCTGGTCACGCCGAAGTTCTTCGACTCCAGCAGGTCGTCGCCCGTTTTGCGAACCAGTTCTCCAATGGTCGACAAACCGAGGCGCTGCATGCACTTGCGTGCTCGCACCGACAGTTTAAGATCGGCGATCGGCTGATCCAGGATCGCCTGTTCGTCAGGCGACATGTGCGTGGTGTCGTACGTCGGCTCCGGTTCCGGTCGCTCGTGGGCGAACATTCCCAGTTCCAGACCTTTGGCGACCATGTGATCGCGAATTTCGACCAGCGATGTTTCGCCAAAGTTCTTGCTGGCGAGCAGTTCTGCTTCCGAAATACGGGTCAGATCGCCCAGCGTGCGGATGCCCATTTTCTGCAGGCAATTCCGGCTGCGAACCGAGAGCTCAAAATCGGTGACCGGTACGTTGAGGACTTGCGCCAAACGGTCGTGCCGTTTCTGGGCTTCCTCATCGTAGTACATGTCGTTCGAGGCGGATGCATCTTTGAGATACAAACGCGCCCGGGAATGGTCGGGGAAAACGTCGAGCACGCGCTGGTAACAAAGCTGTGCCTGTTCAAACTGGCCCAGGTCTTCGTACAGCAGGCCCAGGTTCAGCAGGGAGCCGACATTCGCCGGGAACGTGCCAACCGCCCGCTGGTAATATTCCAGGGCGTCGGTGTCGTTGCCCCGACGGTCGTTTTCCAGGGCGACGCCAAACAGGGCGCCGGAGTGATTCGGGTCGATCTGCACGGCGCGTTCGTACAGGGCGATGACTTCCGTCGGATTGCCGCCAAGGGAGGCGACCGAGGCGCCGCGCTGATAAAGATACTCAGCCGTCTGCTCGACCGGGCCGAACAAATTGTCCAGCGTGGTCAGCGAGGCTGCTTTCTCTTTCATCAATCGCTGGGCTTCCGCGATGGCGATAGCGCAGTCGTCGGCGTTGTAGCCCGCCTTTTTGGCGGATTCATAGTTGCCGATCGCTTCCGGATAGAAGCCGAGGGCGACGCGAGTTTTTCCCAGGTAAAACTGGGCCAGGGCGCCGCCGTCGGAACTGGATAGCGTTTCTACCGCGTCGCGATAACGACCGAGAAGGAAGTAACAAACGCCTAGACGCACCGCTACCGCGGGCGTACGCTCGACGTTCGTTTCAAGCTCCTGGACTCCTTCGCGCAAAACCCCATGCTGCGAAAAGTCAGCCGCAATGACTTGCGACAGTTGAGCGATATCGCTGGGTCCGAACGAATTGTTCGAGAGAACGGCCTCTTTCAAATCGAATAGGTTAGCCTGTTCCATAACCTTCTAGATCTCCGAAGTTGCAATGCGTTAAAAAACGCCGGGCGATCTGGGAGCCGGCCTCGGAAAACTGCACTCCCCACACCTAAAAAGCCAGCGGTGGGAGTCGAACCCACAACCCCCGCATTACGAATGCGGTGCTCTGCCGATTGAAGCTACGCTGGCAGGGGTCATAAACGGCGAATTTTATCAAACAAACCACCACCCAACAATGGGACGGAATTGGGGTTTGTTGGGTTCGCGGGGTTCGCACGTTCACTACCTTGCAAGAAGGTTTTTTATCCGCAGTGGCCCAGAATTGCAACGCCATCAAACCTTAAATACTGCCAGGAAATTAGCTAATACCCCCGAAATGCGGGTGATTTCACAGATTCGTCTGGTCACAGGGACCAGAATTGAGTAGGAGTCGCGTGTTGAATTCTATTTGTTACCTCCCCATTGGCTCCACCAATGCGCATCCTCCTTGCCATCCTGGCGCTGGCCTGGTTGACGACCAGCACCTGGGGACAGGACTTTCCGGTTCGTACGCCGGAGGTTGAGGAATTCCTGCGCGAAGACGCCTTGCTCCCTCGCGTCCTGACCCCGGAGGGTGGATTCCCGCGGGGGGCGCCTCTTCCGCTGCCAGCGCCCCGGCCGGCGCGCTCGCCCGACTCCCTGGGCAAAGGACACCAGGCGGTTAATCGGGCGGAATGGTCGTCGGAGAGTAACCAGGAACCGGCATCTTCGCTGAGCAAGCTGCCTGGCGGATCCTCGTTGGAAGGGGCTTCCGCAACCTTATATTCTGACGCTTTGCAGCCAGGCTTGAATTTTCCGCACCAGCAAGTCGGCTACGCGCAGCCCATCCCTGCGCCTCAGCTTCCTGGACAACCGGTTTTGCGACAGCAATACCCGCAATCTGGCGCACTCTCATCCCAGCAGCCGACTCTGCAGGGACCGCAGACCTCGGAAAGGGCTTTCGTTTTGCCGCCTTTGGGGCAGGGGCGTCCGATGGAGCCGATTCCGGCGCCGGCGATGCAGGGCGACATTCCCTCGATCGCGTCGTTGCCTTCGATCGTTGAATGGGACTATCAGGGCGGCGGCGAGGAGTCGTTTGTCCTGGAGCCGGCCCCAGGGGAAATGGTGATTCGCGAGCGCATCGTGCGGGGACGAATCGACCAGGTAGAGGTGGTCGACAATCGCTGGGTGCGGCCGACGATCCGCATTTTTGAGCCGAAAGCCCGCGTCTTTTTTGATACTGGCTGGGAGGCGCCGGGCAAACTTGACATCTTTCACGATGGCTCGCTGTCGCCTTCGATCAACTTTATTGAGATCAGCTGGGCCCATAAATACTGGGAGCCGTTCGAGGGCTACCGGCTGGGTCGGGAAGAATGGACGCTGGGACCAGTGATCGGCTTTGGCTTGAGCTCTCTGCCTGGCGACAGCGGCGACGGTACGGCCCAGTCCAGCGGAGCGCCGGTGCTGATGTTGTCGGCGGGCCTGCAGTTTGACTTTCCGTTTTCCAACATTGACTCGCCCTACGCTCCAACGGCCGGGCTGGAAGTCGGGTACGCGGTCGGTATCTCCAGCGACGAAAGCCTGGACTATGTGGCCGATGGCGCTATTTATGTCGGCGTGTCGCTGCACATCTGGCCGACTCCCGACGCGGAGAGAAACCGGCAAAAGGCGCCCGCGTTCTACGGGCCGTAGGCAAGGGGCTTACTGGTTTACTCCGGCGGCGATGTCGCTGGCGGGGTCGCCGACGAAGGCTGCGTCGTCGAGATCGCCTTTTCCTTCGGTCGTTCCCAGCCAGACGTTCCAGCCCAGTCGCATTCCGCCGACGGGGTCGTCGGTGATCTGGCAAGGCGGTGCTTCTTCTCGTTTCAGCACCAACTGCACATCGAAGTCAAGCTCCACGCCGATGAACAGTCGCACGAGGTGCGACAGGGCGAAGAACGCCTTCCGCTCCGACGTCGGGGCGTGATCGGGCAGGAATTCGACAAACTGTTCGTAGGTAAGCGGTCCCAGCCGCAGGCGGATTTTGCTCTGCATGTCCCATACCCGGGCGCCGACGACCATGTCCTCGCCCAGTTTGCAGTTGCCGTGCCTCAGTCCCAGCCGGGTCTGGCTAAAGGAGTCCAGCTGCAGCCATTGGCCGCGCAGTTGTTCCACCTGGACCGACACCTGGAAGTAATCGGCCAGGAGCAGCTGCAGGTTCAACGCCGAGCGCGGCCGCTGGGCCAGCAGGCCGCCGTAACGCAACAGCGAAAGGTCATCGATCGCCGCCACGGCCTGGGGGCCGCCGGGCGTATCTTTGGCCCAGGTTTTCAAGCGACCACGCAGGCCCGGCATGCCCAGTCCCATCAGGCTGAACAGGCTCTGCGTGAAGGTGTCAGGTTCTGACAGTTCATGTTCGCCGCGGGCGACGGCCGGCAGCACGCGGTACTTTTCCCAGGCTCGATAGAACAGCGTGACCAGGCGATGGTTGAACAGATCGTACCAGTCGGACAGCGTGCGGCCGGCGGGGCCTTTGACGCGCCTTTGCATCCGCAGCAGCTGTTCGGTGTAATGGCGGGGGAGCACGCCGCAGGCGCCGGTCAGGCCCATGAAACCGACGGTCATCAGGGCGCGCGGTTCTTCGGTCGTGGGCGGAAGAATCTCGTGTACGGCGCTGGCGGGAAACGACAGATCGCTGCGGCCGGCAAAGCGGACCGCTTCATGCAGCGGGCTGGCGGTGCGTCCGACCGGCGACTGGGTGGCGCTGCGACGTTCCAGCAGCCAGACGGCTTGGAAAAAGTCGAAGTCGCAGCCGTGATCAAACAGCTCCTGCTCCAGCGATTTCACCCGGGGAAGGGTCGGGGCGTGTTGAGGGAGGGCGGTCGTGCTCATAGCAGCGGGGCTTCTCCAATCCGCGGAGGCCAGCGTTTGAACGGTTCATCCGCCCGTGAACGGCGGGCCGCCAGCTGGGTGAACGAATTCAGCGAAGCGTACAGACCAAAGAACCGCTCCAGCACCGACGCGAAGAGCAGCGAGCCGAATCCGTAGTACTTTTCTTCGTCCAGCTCGACCAGGATCTCCACACCGCGACAAAAGCCGCTTTCGGATCCGCCGCCGATCCGCCGGACGACGGGCCGGCTGCTCACGCCGACGATGCCTTCGATCAGCTGGCGGTTAATCGCGCCGCGGCCGTGCTGTTCGCCTTCGGCCGAAAAATCGTACAGCCGCAGCATCTCCTGCAGTGCGCCGCGGGCGCTGTCGGGATCGTTCAGCGACAGGTGGTTGAGTTTCAAGTGCGAGATCAATCGCCAGTGGGCCCGGCGACCCAGCGGCGGCCGCAACGGCGATGTGGGCGCTTTCAGGCAGTGAATCTGTCGTACGGGCTCGGCCGCTTCCAGGTCGAACCGCACCCCTTCTCCGCAGTGCTGGAGCAGCTGCGGCAGGTTGCGATTGGTGCACAACGCCCTCACGGTCAGCACCGCTTCGGCGGGCTGGGCCGGCTGGAACTGGCGATCGACCAGCTGCAGGTACACATCGGAAGCGTCGTCGTCCCGCTGGCTGGAGGAGCGTCGCACGGCGGTGAAGTACGCTTCGTCGTCGTCGGCCGGACTCCAGGGACTGTCGTACCGCGCCTCGTAAAGCGGCTTGTATTCCCGCGTGCCCTCGCGATCGGCGCTGGTGACGCGGGCGATATTGTAAACCTCGTAATCCAGGGGACGATCCACATCGGGCCGCACGCGATGCTCGTACGAGCGGTAGTCCAGGCGGATCGGTTCGCAGATCCGCTCAAACAGGTTGATAATCGGCGTGCAGTGCAGGCGGAAGGTGTCGGTGGAAATGTCTGCTTCCCGGCCGGGCAGACTGCGATCGAAGTAGATCACCACTTCGGCGTCTTTTCCAAAGCGAGCGGCAGCGGCCTGGTCCCAGCCGCCCAGATCAAAGAAGGCGAATTTCTCGGGGAAGCTGAAACATTCCGTCAGCAGGCGATAGCCCAGCGAGGACTGCGGCGGATACGGCAGCAAGCCTTCGTCTAACTCAAAGCCGACCTGGCGCAGGCAGTCTTCGGGATCCAGCACCAGCGGCTCGCCGGCGTGGTCGTCGCCCGGGCGGAGTTCAACCTTCACCACATGGTTAAACAGCAATTCATACAGTTGTGCGGTCAGCTGGTTCTCGCCATACAGATGGAATCGCAGCCACTCCATATCCAGCGAATCAATCCGGGCGTCGGCCAGGCAGGAGACCTTCAGCCGCAGGATCGCCGCGGCGCCATGCGGCGGACGCAGGTCGCGCGGAAACGGCGGCGTTTGCATCCGGGCGGATTCCAGTTCCAGCGGCCAGAGCGTGACCGGATAACAGGTGCGAAAGCGGCAAGCTGAGCCGGCGACTTTCTGGGATCGCATCCGGCTGTGGCGAGGAATGGTGACGCCTTCGGGCTTCATGGCGCTGGGCTCAGGGTCCAGCTGCACAATCGACATCGACGGCGCGGGAGCCAGGTAGTGCGGGTAGAGCGTCTCCAGCAGCGAGGTCGTCAGTTCCGGGAAATCGTCGTCGAGCTTTTTCTGGATGCGGGCCGTCAGCAGGGCGAACGATTCGATCAATCGTTCCACGTGCGGATCGGCGCTGCGGTTCGGCTCCAACAACAATCGCGAGGCGGCTGCCGGGTGCAACTCTGCAAACGACTGCGTCTGCTGGCGAATAAAACGCAGCTCTTGTTCGTAATAGCGATAAAGCGAGTCGGTCATGGTGGGGAAACTCAGCGCCAGGGGGAAGGATGCGGGCGGGGAGGTCTGCGGTGGCGGCAAGCGGCCGCCGCGACGACTCGGAGTCGGCGGCCCGGGGCGGGCCAGCGGCAAGGGAACGCCAGGGCGACAGGGAGGCAAACGTTACCGGGCGACAGGCTGCAGGGCGGGTGTTGTCTGGGTGGGGTGTGAGCGGGGGGCAGGCGAGACGGATCGTGTGCGGGGTGGGCGGAGGCGGTGCGGGATCAGGCGCTGCCGTTGACGCGGAAGCGGCCGGTGGTGGATTCGAGGGCGGCGTCGAACAGGACTCGGGGCGTCGGCTCGACGCGCAGTCGGGCTTCGATGCGGAACTGGATGGAGCGTCGCTGCAGGTTGGGCGGCTGGGTCAGCACCAGGCGAACGTGTTGCACCCGCGGCTCAAACTGCTCGATGAGTTTCTCGATCGAACGCAGAAACGTGTGCTGCCCCAGCGGCGTCAGCAGTTCGATGCCGGCCGGATCGGGCAGGCCGTACGTCAGCAGGGATCGCTGGGCTTCGGGCAGGTCGTCGCACAGCCCCGCGCTGGTCTGGCGGGTGTTGAGCAGTTCTTCCAGGTCGCGGCCGACGGCGGCGATCAGCTGGTCAAGCGAATAGCCGTACGACGAGGGGCCATTGTCCAGGCTGGCGTCGGTCAGGCGATCGATCAGGGAAGGAGCCAGTTTGGTTGGCAAAGCGGTCTGCATCGCGGGCTCCCGTCCAGGACAGTTGTTTTGCGGCGCCCTGCAAGGGGGGCGCGGGAAGGTTCAGCAAGGCAAACGGCCGGATCGAAGTCGGTCGCCCGGGGGCGAGCTTGTTCGATCGCGGCCGTACTTGCCCCTGATTCATCAGAAGCTGCAACTACCTGCGTTAGATCGAGGTGTTGGCTTCGAGGTTGTATCCACCCTTGATCGGGTTATCGAGGCTGCCGTCGTACTTCTGGGGACGGTATTCGACCTGGATTTTACCGTAGACCAGCGAGACTTCGTCGATCGGGATCGAAACGCCGTCTTCGTTGTGCGTGCTGCAGACGTTGTAGTCGCTGACAATCACGTCGTTGAGGGTGATCATCAGGAACTCTTGCTGCTCGCCGCCGGCCTTGCGGCAGGTCAGCGTCACCACGTCGATGTGGGCGCCCTGGGCGCAGGACAGGAGCAGTTTGACCGACGACTTGTTGGTCTCGCTGGTGAAGACGAACGGACGCATGTTGACGCGACCGGCGCCCTGGCCGCCCGTCGAACGAGCACCGATGCCGGGCTGGCATTCGCCCCACGACCAGCTGCGGAGTTCGATCTCGGCGCCGTGCTTGGCGTCGGGCGATTCACCGGGGATACCATCAATTTTCAGGAAGTAATCTACGGACATGGAATATATCCTTCGCGGAAGAAAGTGTGAGTTAACAGATAGAGGTTGTTAATTTTGGAAATCGGTTGCGGCCGAGGCCGCCGGCGGCCCCGGTTGCAGACAACCGGGGCGTGTGCGCCAGGCTGCCGGTCACTTGGACCAGGGCAGCAAGCTCTTTAACTTTTTACCTAACTGGCCCAGAGCCGCTCCCCAGCCGCGTTTGACGGGCGGAGTTTCCACCGCAGCGTCCTGAGGGATCTCAGGCAATTGCGGCGGCGGCGGATCATCGACCGGCAGGACATCTTCGGGACTAGCCCTTCTGAGGGACTTGCGCCACAAGTCGCATCGAAGCCGTAAGGGTCTCGAGCTGAAAGTGCGGACGCAGGTAGGCCACGGCTTCATACCAGCCGGGACGTCCCGCCACCTCTTTCACTTCGACGCGAGCGTCGGACAGCGGGCAACGGGCTTTGGTTTCATCGCCAGCAACGGTCGGGTCGCAAACGTAGTTGGAGATCCAGTTGTTCAACCAGCGTTCGCACTCGACGGCTTCCATGTTGGAGCCGATTTTGTCGCGGGCCATGACCTTCAGGTAATGGGCGAAGCGGGAAACGCACATCAGGTAGTTCAACTTGGCCGACAGCTCTGCGTTGGCGTTGGCGTCGTCTTCGAAGAACACCTTCGGTTTCTGGCAGCTCTGCGAGCCCATGAACACGGCGAAGTCGCGGTTCTTGGCGTGCAGCAGCGGCAGGAAGCCCAGGTTCGACAGCTCGAATTCGCGACGATCGGTGATCGCGATTTCGGTCGGGCACTTCATGGCCACGTCGCCGTCGTCGGTCGGGAAGGTGTGGACGGGCAGGCCTTCGACCACACCGCCGCCTTCGACGCCGCGGGTCTTGGCGAACCAGCCGTACTTGCTGAAAGCGTCGGTTGCACGAGCCGCATAGGCCCAGGCGGCGTTCATCCACAGGTACTTGCTGTGATCTTTGCCGTCGACAAATTCTTCAAAGTTGAACTCGTCAACCCGTTTGAAGTCTTCACCGTAGGGCAGACGGCCGAGCACGCTGGGCAGCGTGAGGGCGGTGTAACGGGCGTCTTCCGATTCGCGGAACGAACGCCACGAGGCGAACTCGACGCCCTGGAAGATCTTGGCCAGGTCGCGGGGGTTGGCCAGTTCGACAAAGCTGTCCATGTTGAACAGGCGCGGGGCGGCCGAAGCGATGAACGGAGCATGCGCGGCGGCGGCGGCGTTCGACATGAGTTTCAGCAGGTTGATGTCGTCGGGGTGACGGCTGAACTGGTAGTCGCCGACCAGCATGCCGTAGGGCTCGCCGCCGAGCTGACCGTATTCTTCTTCGTAGACCTTTTTGAAGATCGTGCTCTGGTCGAACTCGACCGCTTTCTCGAGGTCCTTCTGCAGCTCGCCTTTGCAGACGTTCATGACGCGGATTTTCAGGCTTTCGCCGGTTTCCGACTGGTGCACAAGATAGTGCAGACCGCGCCACGAACCTTCCAGCTTCTGGAACGCTTCGTGGTGCATGACTTCGTTGAGCTGCGCCGACAGTTTCTTGTCGATTTCCGCAATCCAGTAGTTGATGTTGGCAGCGACGTCGGGAGAGATCACCGCGTCGGGGTTCACGCACTGGCGAACGAACTGCTCAATGTACGATTTGTTGCGATTCCGCTCGTCGTCGCTCAAAGCGTGCGTCTGATCGAGAATTTGATCAATCAGCGAAACTTCTTCGGCGACTGCTGTTCCAGCGGAGGAGGATTCGAGTTCGGGATTGGCCATGGAGCCGGCTCCTGCATATTCAAAAAGGTGGGAATTTTAAGGAAAGATTATGTTGGTTGCGGCCGCACAGGAGGCGGCCGCGGCGGGACTTACTCGGCGGCCGGTTCTTCGGCGGCGTCTTCCAGACCCAGATCGCTGGCCAGACCCTTGGCGGACTCGGTGTTGCCGAGGACTTCCGTCAGCAGGCCTTCCAGTTTGTCGTTGCCTTCCATCTTGCCGAGCAGTTCGTTCAGGCGATTGCGCATCTCGAGCATTTCGGCGAGGGCCGGCACCTGGCGGGCGACGGCGGCCGGTTCGAAGTCTTCCATGCTGTCGAACTTCAGTTCCACGCTCAGCTGCGAGTCGTCATTGAGCAGACGGTTCGGCACGCGGACGGCGATGCGGGGCTTGGCTTTGCTCAGGACTTCGTTGAAGTTGTCACGGTCGATGGGGGTGAACTTGCGGTCTTTCAGCGGCTTGAGGGCTTCTTTCGGCTGACCCGAAAGATCCGACATGACGCCAACCACAAAGGGCAGCTCTTTCATCTCGAGCGCGCCGCCCGTTTCGACGTCGTACGAGATCTGAACGCGCGGACGGCGGACGCGATCCAGCTTGTGTTGCAGGCTTTCACTCATGGAATTTTCGTTCCTATCAAAAGGTTCAAACAGGAGATTCAAAACATTCTTCTTGGCGGACTCAGCAACCGAGTCCAGACACTTGGCGGACTCAGCTCGGGAGTCCAAATTCTCGCGTCAACTCGGCCAGCATTTTCTCCTCGCGAAGAACCTGCCGGGCGAGTTGAGGAAAGGGCAGTCGACCCAAGGACACCGCCCGTTTCACCAGGTACGGGATCGGGCTGTGCGGTTCGATCTGCAGCAACAGGTCGGCGGCAGCTTCCAGCTGGGCGTAGGCCGACGAGCGCACTTGTTGTATTTGACCCGGGGTGGGCGTTCCGCTGGTTCCTGTCGCCGCAGACAGCGGCTGCAGCGGGTCGGGTGAATCTGAAGGTGCGGTTTCCAAGGCAGCGGGCGCCGTTGTCAGAAGGTCGGGGGGAAGAATTTTGGGAAGCTCGCTGCGAACCAGCGACTGGCACTCGCGAATCGCCTCGCCCAGGTGATACATGCCGGGCGCCTGGTCTCCCATCTTGTCGTCGAGGGCGACCGTCAGCAGTTCCAGTTCTTCCAGACAGGCGTCGATTTCAAGCGAGACGACCTGAAGATCCTGGGGTTTGGTGGCCGCCATGACCTTGCCCGCGCGTTCTTCGCTTTTGGCGTCGCCCTTGCTCTTGAGACGCTTCCAGGAGTGCACGCCGAAGCTCTCTTCGCCCTGGCCGAGAATCGGGACCAGCCGCACGCTGTTGGGAAAGCAGAAGCCGCGGTCGGGGTCGTCGAGGATGTTGGCCAGCGGAGCGGCGCGTGTTTCGGGATCGTTATCCAGCGGAGGATGCAGTCGCGGCCAGCACTCGGAGATCATCCGCCGAATCAAATGCAGTGAATCCCGCAGGCCCGCGAAACCGTGCAGTTTGAGCATCGCTTCCGCAAGATGGCCCGCCAGTCGCAGATCCTTCGATTCTTTCTGCAGGCCCTGCACGCACGTGCTGACCGTCTGTGTCCAGTCGTTACGTTCCGAATTGGTGCTGCCATCGTCAGCTGCCGCATTACGATGCTTGCGAAAGTCGTCGAGCACGCTTCGCAGTCGCCGGGAATAAGCATGGGGGTCGCCCGCCGCGTCGTCGCCAGGCAAGGGGGCCAGCAGCGCGTCAAAATCGAGCAGCGGAGGCGAGAGCTCTGGTTTCGTCGATTCTGGCGCCATCATATTCATGGGATCCAAGCCGGCGGGAGAGCTGGGGAAGGAATGTCTAGGTGGGGGCAAGGTGGGCGATTTTCCTTGCTACCCAGAAAGTAGGTTGCAGTTTGCGAAGAGCAAGAAAAGTCCAGAATCCGCCGACCTGACCGCAGCGACGCGGGCGACACCGGTGCGGAAACTTGGGCGCGCACGCCGTCGGTTTTGGACTTGCGGGTTTCAACAGAAATGTTGACAGCGCCATACTTTACGAGTACGGTGAGGAAGTTGCTTTGCTCCCTGGGCTCCTTTTTTACATCCCTTCCGGAGACCCTTTATGTATGAGAACTTAATTGGCCGTCCGATGGAGATCTTGCTGGTTGAGGACAGTCTCATTCATGCCCGTGTGACGATCGGCGCCTTGAAGAACGGCCATGTCAAACACCGGCTGACACTGATCCGCGACGGCCAGGAAGCGGTGGAGTTCCTGCGTCGGATTGGCAAATTCAGCCGGGCCCCGCGGCCCGATCTTGTGCTTTTGGACCTGCGTCTGCCCAAACTCGATGGGCTGGAGGTGCTCGCAGAGATTCGCGCCGACGACGATCTGCAGGATTTGCCCGTGGTCGTCATGACCGCGTCGGACGATGATTCCGACCGCGAACAGTGCGAACTGTTCGGCGTTGCCAGCTATGTTCCCAAGCCGGTGAATCTCGACAAGTTTCTCATGCTGGTCAGACAGCTAAAACGCTACTGGAGCGAAGACGTCATCCTGCCCACTGCGTGACACGGTTTGACACCTGTTTGCCGCATACAGCGAAAATTCCCAGTATGCCGTAGTCGAACTCGCCCGAACTCGCCCGAACTTGGCCGCTGTTCCCAGACGGCTCCCTCCAAAGTCTTGCGACGTCAGCTAAATGCGGGCCCCAGCCAGGCGGAAACTGGTTTCGGGCGGCAGGGCCTGGGCGGATGTGACGGGCAGGACGGTACGGTACGGGCCTGCGGTTTGCCGCCGTCTTTCTTTGCCGGTGGCGGCGGGCTAAAGTTGTGCCTGCACCTTCTTCTTTCTTCCCTTCACCCTGATTGCCTGGTCTGCAGGCAGGGAAAGCCGGCGGTCGTATGGCGTTTCGTGTTGCGTTTCTTGGAATCGATCATCCCCATGGAGCCGGCTGGCGGCAGTTGCTGGACAATCTGGAAGGCCGGCTGGAAATCGTCGCCGTCATGCCGGGATACGGCGGAACTACCTGCAGCCTGGAAGAGAAATACGCGGGCGCCTTTCGCGGTGAAACGGTCGAAGAACTGATCGCCTTTGGGGAGTTCGACGGAGCGGTCGTCTGCCTGCCGAACGACGAAGGCCCGGCCGCGGCGGCCCGGTTAGCGGCGGCCGGGAAGCACCTGCTGCTGGAGAAGCCCGGCGCCGCTTCAGCGGCCGATCTGCAGCCGCTGGTCGATGCGGCGACCGCAACCGGCATCGCCTTCCAGGCGGGCTACATGTGGCGCTACGACGACCTCGCCAATCGCCTGCGGGCGATGGCGGCGGAAGGCCGCTTTGGCAAGCTCATCAGCATCGAAATGCTATACGCCACCAGCGATGTAAAACGTCGCGATCCGGACCATTACCTGTTTAACGCCCAGCAAAGCGGCGGCGGGTTTTTCAACTGGCTGGCTTGCCATTACCTGGACCTGCTGACGTACATTACGGGGCAGCAGGTGGCTGCAGTGACGGCCCGCGTCGGTGTTTTTGGAGCGGTCGACTGCGAGGTGGAAGACGGCGGCACGGCCATCCTGGAGCTTTCGGGCGGCGCCCTGGCCACGTTTGTCGGCGGTTACTGGATTCCGCGCTGGCAGGGAGAGAACCGCTGGACCTTCCGCGGCAGCGAACGCTGGGTGCACTGGGATCCGTCCCTGAAAGACACGCAAGGCTCGCTGGAGATCCATGGCCCGATGCCGCAGTGGAACGCGATGGACGAAACGTACATCGCTCCGGGCGACAGCACGCCCGGTTATGGCGGCGGCCGGGGGCTGGCTCTGGTGGAGGACTGGTTGTCAGCGGCTCAAACGGGCGACGTGTGTCGAAATACGCTGCAGTCGGTGCAGTCCACGCTGGCAGTGATCGATGCGATCTATGAATCGTCGCGCAGCGGTCAGCGGGTGGTGGTGGATTCGTCGCCCAGCAGATGACGGCCGAACCACTCTTTGACGGCCGTTTCTACCTGGCGGTCGCTGTCGTACCAGATGGAAATATGGCCGGCGCCTTCGATCAGTTTGACTTCCGTGTTCCAGGGGGAAGCCTTGCTTAGTTTCTCGGTGTTTTCCGTGGGCACGATCCAGTCGTTGGTGCCGTGTAACAGGAGCACCGGCGACATGGCGTAGGGCAGCACTTTGGTGCTGTCGGCTTCATCGGGATTAAAGTCAGCCAGCGCGCCGGCCTGGTCGACCGAAGACTGATAAGTGCGATCGCTGATCAAATGACCGACGCCGGGGAAGAACAGGCGGAAGTAATGGGGCGCCTCGCCGCGAATACTGGCGAAGGGGGCAATCGCCACGACGGAGGCCACCCGGGCGTCGATCGCGGCCAGATGAATGGCAGTCACGGCGCCAAACGAAATGCCGTACACGCCCAGTTTGCCGGTGATGAGCTGTCGTTTTTCGAGTTCGTCGATCACCATCGACATATCTTTGGATTCCCGCGGCCCATAAGTGAGCCAGTCGCCCGTCGATCCGCCGTGTCCGCGGAGGTCGACCAGGACGACCCGATAGCCCACATCGGCCAGTTCATGGGCGGCGTCGAGCATCCAGAAACTCGAGGCGCCCAGCCCGTGCAGCATTAAAATGGTCGCAGACGGCGGATTTTTCTGATCGTGCGGTTCGACAACCGAAACAGCCAGTTCCGCGGTGGGCGGACCGACCTCCACGCGGAAGTACTGATCGACCCCCAGCACTACTCTGGCAGGGGGTATGGAGCTGGCCGAGGCGACCATCCAGCGACCGTTATTGGGGGCGGCCGCCAGCATGTCGGCGAGGTAGGCCTGGCATCCGGTCGTCGCCAGCAGGCTGACTGCGAGCGCCGCGATCGCGATCTTATGTCCAGTGGTGGTAATGGTTTGCCGCGCGGTCATGGGCGTTCCTTCACGTTCCCCGATCGGGAGAATACCACCGGGGGATCCGCTGTTCGGACCGCCCTGGGGGCGGGGAGGATTGCGTATAGCAGGATCTGGCGAACGGTTCAAGGGAGATTACGGTCGCGGCGGAGTCGGAAGGAGGGACAGGATGCAGGCCTCCAGCCTGCCAGGATCGTGAGTGAGCCGACCGAAACCCCATGATTTTTGGGATTTTTCGCCCTATGTGGGTTGAAATTCCGACGTAAGTCAGGCAAACTCTGACCATCCTTTGGCCTTAGCGCCGACAGGGAAATGCCAGGCAACGATGCTCACCGCGATTCCGCATCGCAAGCAACTTTTTTTCACCCATACCAAGGATTTTTACATGGCGAAAGCTGCTGCTCCCAAACCGCCCACAAAAACGGAAATCTTTGCCCGCATCGCCGAAGCGACGTCGTTGACGAAGAAAGACGTCGACGCTGTTTTTCGCGCGTTGACGGACGAAATCGCCAAAGAACTCAGCACGAGCGGTTCGGGACAATTCACCCTGCCTGGCCTCGCCAAGATTCTGGTCCAGCACCAGGACGCCAAGCCGAAGCGAAAAGTTCGCAATCCGGGCACCGGCGAGATGCAATGGGCCGATCCGAAGCCGGCCAGCCGCAAAGTGAAGGTTCGCCCTCTCAAGGCCCTTAAAGACATGGCCTAGGCCATGCCGCCGAGAAACCACCGCCGGGCGGCCGTCACGACCGTCTGGCATACAAAAGCCTCTCCGATTGCGGAGAGGCTTTTTTTGCAGGTGGAAAGGCTAACCAGCCGTGCTGCCCGCACGCTTGTGCATCCTGCCGCCAGGGTGGGGCTGATGCTGTCCCTGGCGTTAGCAGAGGGGGACTATTTCTGTTCGGTGGTTTCCGGCTTTGCGGCGGTGCTGGCTGCCGGCTTGGTGGTGATCGGCTGCGGCGCCTTGTAGTCGGATTTCGACATGGCGGCGATGACTTCTTCGGTGACATCATGGGTGGAAGCAAAGTCGAACAGCACCGAGTCGTTTTTGGTCAGCACGATGTTGTAGCCTTTGGCGGCTGCTGCTTCTCGGGCGATCGGCTTGACTTCTTCCCGGAACTGCTGGATCAGCTGGGCCCGGTGCTGGCTCAGTTTAGCGGCCGCCTGCTGACGGGCCTGGTTGAACTGGAAGCTGGCCTGCTGATGCATCTGAGCCAGCGTCTTGTTTGCTTCTTCAGTAGCTTCTTCGCCGAATTCGGCTTTTTTGTCGCTCAGCTGCTGCTCATACGAAGCCTGGACGGTCGCCAACTGCTGATTGACGACGCCTTCGCCCGCTTTGATCATTTCGGTCATTTTGATATCGCGACCCAGACGGCGAGCGACCTCATCAAGGTCGATCACGGCGACGCCGCTGGGGCTGCTCGCCGAGTTACAGCCGATGGCCGTCAGGCACACGGTCGCCAACACAAATAATGCAGTTCGCACGATGGACTCCTTTCCCGTAATCGAAAAATCTCAACCCCTCCATACAGGGCGGAACAATAGCGAAGTACGGCCAGTCGATCCAGAGCAGTATTTTCTTACCGGCCGGTGTATTGAGGGTTTTCCGTAGTGCGGGCGTTCGCCTGGGGCGTCAGGCGACGGGAACGGCGGCGCCCATTTTTTTCCCCAGTGCTTCGGCCACTTTGCGGCAGAGTTCCATCGTCTGTTCGAACTGCTGGAAATTCAGCGACTGGTAGCCGTCGCTCATGGCGTTTTCCGGATCCGGATGCACTTCCAGAATCAGGCCGTCGGCGCCGGCGGCGATGCTGGCAGCCGCCATATCGGGAACCAGGCGGGTATGTCCCGTGCCGTGCGAGGGATCCGTCACGATCGGCAGGTGCGTGATCTGACGGAGGTAAGGCACGGTCGCCAGCGGCAGCGTGAAGCGAGTGTGGGTTTCGAAGGTGCGGATTCCGCGCTCGCACAGAATGACGTTCGGGTTGCCTTCGTTGAGGATGTATTCGGCCGCCAGCAGCAGTTCTTCCATCGTGGCGCAGGGGCCCCGTTTGAGCAGCACCGGCTTGCCGGCCCCGCCGACCGCTTCCAGCAGACGGTAGTTCTGCATATTTCGGGCGCCAATCTGCAGCACGTCGGCGTAGCGTGCGACCAGGTCGACGTCGTCGGTGCCCATGACTTCGGTCACGATCGCCAGGCCGGTGGCGTCGCGGGCGGCGGCCAGCAACTGCAGGCCGTGCTCTTTCAGTCCCTGGAAGCTGTAGGGGCTGGTCCGGGGTTTGAAGGCCCCACCGCGGAGCGCCGTGGCGCCGGCGGCCTTGACGGCCTGGGCGGAGCGGATGATCTGCTCTTCGCTTTCCACCGAACAAGGGCCCGCGATCACGCCCAGCACGCCGTCGCCGATGGTCAGGCTTCCGGTTTTCACCTGGGTCGGTTCCGGTTTGACTTCGCGACTGGCGACCTTGAACGGCGCCAGAATGGGCATGACGGCCGACACGCCGGCGCCGCTTTCCAGCGACTGCTTGGTCTCTTCCCGTTTGTCGCCGATCGCCGCGATCACGGTCCGCTCGGCGCCCACGATAACATGGGCTTTCAAGCCCAGGGCCTCGACTTTTTCGACCATGTGACTCACTTGCTCCTCGGTGGCGTGTTTTTCCATGACAACGATCATCGGGTGAACTCCTGGGGGGTTTCCTGCGTGCAGTGGGGGTCAGGCAACGGCTCCGACCAATAAAAAAACCCCGCGGACCATGAAGGGCCGCGGGGCAAGCGTTTCGAAAGATATTCGTTCTTAAATCGCGTACCCTTAGCGGCCTCTTGTAAAGGAGGTAAAAAACCAGCGCCAGTAGGTGCGATTGAATTTCATCCAGACATTATCACTCGCTCTTCCGGCAATGCAAGATGCAAACCTGCAGTTCTTTGCCGCATGGCGACGACAGGCTGGCGGTAGATCGGCCTGGCTGGTCACGGTTTGTGCAGCATCTGACCGAATTGAAGCAAAAGTTTCCCGGCCTGCTGGGGCATCGCAATCGGTGCGAATATTTTTCTGGTTTGTTTTCCCGTGAAAATGGGGAACCCGAAACGGAAACGGACTGCTGCCCGCCACGCCCTGCCATGCTTCGGCGCGCCGTTTGCTAAATGATGTTCCGTTCAAGACAAGTCGCCTTCCCCGGGCAGCCTTCCTCACGTTTTGAACGCAACTGGTTCAAACGGAATTTCAGGGCCTCTCTCTAAGGTATCGCCATGATTAAACCGGCGCTTAACTCCCAGGACGTTCTCGATGCTCTCGCCCAGTCGCCCTATCGCCGTGTGCGTAATCTGGCGGTGGAAGTAGCGGGCGAATCGGTATCCCTGCATGGACGACTTGGTTCTTATTTCGAGAAGCAGGTCGCCCAGGAAGCAGTCCTCCGCGTGTCGGGCGTTGGCGCCGTGCACAATCATTCGACCGTTGATTACGCCTAGTTCCCCGAGCCCGTTTCCTGACGCCTGGCGCAGGACACCTGGTTATTTCTCGCGCGTCCGTGGGTCTGCGCCCGTGTCGATCAACAAGTATCCGCTCCAAAAGAACGGGTGCTCGGCGTTGATCGGGGTCGTGAATCCCGGCGCGTTGAGACGGGGCTCCTGATCAGGAATCAGGGGTTGATTCTGGGCGAGTTCTATTGCCCGTTGCCAGGAATCCGAGGCTTTCAGATAGCCCAGTCCCTGGACGAACTCTCGCGTCATGTCGTTGGTGGTGGCTCCCCCGACACGCCACTGGCTCAGCAGAATCGTGCGGGCTCCGGTCGCCATCAAACCACAAGCGGCCAGGAAAATCTCATCGCCCGTACCGCCATGTCGGAGCGCTGCGGAAGCGGCAGTATGCATGCCGGGCAGGATGAGCTGTTCCGGACCCTGCCAGGGCAGTTGCAGCCAATCGGCCAGTTGGCTGCCCGCTTTCCCCTGGTCGACTTGCATTACCGACCACGCATAGGGCCCGGCGGGGAGATCTTCGATTTCACTGTAAACCACCAGCCGGTCAAATAACGAGCTGTACACCGCGGACGTCGTCGGCAGCCGATCGGGCACCCGGCCGACATCGTCAGCGACGGCCTGCAGGCCGGCCAGACCTTCTTCGGGCAGGTCGGATTTTTCCCGCGAGAACATCCGTCCCGCGACCACCCCGGTGCGGGGATGCGGTTTGACGCCGCGGCCGTCGGGGACGGCCAGCGAAAGCAGCGGGGCGCAGCGAACTTTGACCAGGCGATATAGGGGCAGCAGTCTGCCATCGTGTTTCGCATGTAGTGCTTCAAACGGGGCGTACCAGAGCACGCCGTCGGGAATGATGACCAGTTCGTCGATCGCATCCCAGTCAATTGCCGGGTCATTGCCCAGCAAGGTGGATAGCAGCACGGCCGACTGCTGCTTCCAGTCTTCGTCCTGCAGCAACTCCAGGTCGACAGCCTGATTCTTGTCGTAGTGGCCAAACTGTTTGAGCAAAGCAGTCAAGCTGGCGGTCACGGCCGGCGGGCTGGGAATTTGCCAGTGGTGGAATGCGTCAGACGTCACCCACCAGGCGTAAACGTATCGGCTGCCGTGAAAGAACCCCAGCGCGGCTTGCCGAGGGCCCATGGTCGAGCGAATCTCCGCCAGCTCCCGTAATCGCGGAAACGCATAGTCTGAAGGTTCCCGTCGCAGCGCCAAATCGCGGAGCAAGGCTTCTTGTCCGGCGGCGATCGATAGCGACTGGTTCAGCAGCCCGGCCTGTTCAAGCTGCGTGGCTTCGTCGGCCGGCGTTGCCGGCAGGGCGGCCAGTTTGGCGGCGACCGCGGCGGCCTGGGTCTTCAACGCGGCATAGGCCGGATAACGCACCAGCAGGTCATTTCGCTGCAGTCGGGCCGTCTGGGTGAGCATGGCGTCGGGCGCTTCCAGGATCCACCGCAGCGAGACCAGCCGGCCTCCCAGCGGCAGGGAGCCAAAGAACCGACGTCGCCGGATGCGTTCGGTGATTTCGAATGCTAGATCGTGATCCTTCCGCGCGACGGCCAGTTCCAGCCAGTGTTCCAGCGGCAACGGAGTGGGAGTCATGAGAATGGCAAAGCATTCCAGCGGATTGAGAATCCAGTCTTTCGCGTCGGGGTCGCGCAGCAACTCGGCAAACAGCAAGCCAGCCACGCGCGGACTGACGGCCCCGTTGCGATACAACGTGTCAGCCAGCTGCAGCTGGAATAGCGTTAGCGAATGGTCCCGCTGGTTGGCGACGGCCGCGGTGAAGGCCGAATTGCCGGCGGGCTGCGCTCCTTTTTGATAATGGACGAGCGCCTGAAGGTATTGCCGTCGGGCGCCGATTTTTCCGGCCGCCATTTCGCTGCGACGCAGGCTGACGTCGGACTGTTCCAGGTATTCGGCGGCCGTCTGGGTTTGCCCGACAGCGGTCAGGTTGTCGGCGGCCAACAGACAGAGCGTTGCATGCAGGCTGGCGGAGCCTTTGGTGCGGGCCCATTCGGTCGCGTTCTTCAGCGGGGCGAACGGCACGGCTTTATTGACGGCCTGGTGGGCCAGGGCCGCATAAGAAAACGCCTCTTCCATCACTTCGTAACGATCGAAAACGGCGGCGGAGTACGTCGCTTCCAGCAGATAGGAAAGGGCCGCGTCGTACTTTTCCGCCTCGTAGTTCAGCTTCCCCAGTTCCAGCAAAGCGAACGCCGTTAAAGGATGGTCAAAACGATCCGCAATCAGCACGGCTTTGTTCAGCTCGGCCGCCGCTTCGGGCGTGCGGCCCGCAGCAGCGTACGCCAGTCCCAGCTGCAGGCTGATCCAGGAGGCGGACCAGTGGTTGGGCGGACCGGGCCGGCCAGCGAGCGCTTCCACCAGTTGCCCGGTGAGCGGGTCGTATTTGCAAGTGGGGCCCATGATTTCCCGGCGTCGACTCATGGCGACGGCCGTGCAGCGGACCACTTCGGGGACGCGCAAGGGAAAATAATGAGGCGGACGGATCACGCCGCCGGTGGCCAGGACGTTCTCATTATTGAACTGGCCCTGCAGGCTGACCATGCGGTCGGGGATGTTGGCGTAAGCAGGCGTCCGCAGACTGGCGCCCCAGGTAATCTGCGCCCGGGAGGACGGATTGCTGGAGGCGACCGAGTCCGGGAAGTTCACCCTGATCAGCCAGTTGCGATGCGAGTAGAACAGCTGCAGGGCGAAGTTGTAATTTTCCAGGGCGTGCTGCAGGTCGCCGGTCTGGTAGTAGCACTCGCCCAGCATGGTGAAGTAGCAGATCGAATCGACCCACAAACCTTCGGAACTGCGCACGCCCGTCTTGGCCGCTTCGCGAAAGGCCCGCAGCGCCGTTGAATAGTCGCCTGCGTTGAAGGGGCGAAAGGCCGTCAGATAGGCGTCGGTCGGCACGATCCGCGTAAAGTTATCCTGCTGGGCGCAGGCTATGCCGGGAGAAGAAAGGAGCATGGCGAAACAGATCGCACTGGTCAACGCGGGAACCAGGATCCAACGTCGCATGAAATGCATCGTTACCTCGCTGCTGTACCACGCACGTTAGCCAGACGGCGTGTGGGGATTCTGAACTCCGTCATCATAACGGATCCAGGCCCACGCTTCCCACGTTTTTTACGGGTAGCCGATGCATTCCCAAAAAACCGGACGTAGATAACGTCCGGAGCAGCCGTTCCTCTGGGCAACTTCGCTTTGGGAACGCGGGAGAAAGAACGTCGGTATTTTGCTCAACAGGAACCACGAAACCTGAGCGGCGCGAGCCGGCTGATCCTGTGAGCCGAACGCGCTAGCGTCGGGCCGTTCTTCTTCGTGATCAAACCGCCAATCTCTCCTGCAACGGCTGGAAGATAAAATGAGCGGGTTGAAAAATCGGCGTCGCGGAAAAGGGGAACTCACGCAAAGGCGCGAAGGCGCAAAGAAGGAGGAAGAGGTGTGAGAAGGAATTCGCCACGACCATTGTGGACGTTCCTCGACGCCAGGCAATCCGCCACGCGCGCAGTCGTCAGAGCTACTGGCACATGGCGAAAGCCATTGCCAGCGGCGTCGGACTGACCAAGGCGTGGCTCGCAGAACAAGGACTGTTAAGCCTGAAGTCACTCTGGGCGCAGCTTGCTCCCCTTCGTAGAACCGCCGTATGCGGACCCGCATGTACGGTGGTGGGGGGGCCGGGCGGGGAAACCCGCCTGACTACCCGATTATCCGGCTATGTGCATTGAAAGGTCCAATACTTCTTTGGGCAATGCAGGCACCGAAAGAGTGATACGCGATCTTCGCCACCCATCATGCCTTCAATGCCGTATTCGATGGCACCATCGTTTTCGTAGCCCCACCATTCGAATCCGTCATACGAATCTGTGTAGGACTGACCAGCATCACCGATGAATTCTGTGAAGTCACCGCAACAATGTGGCCAGTCATCATTCTGAATGAAATTCGGCAAACGCGGGGTACGACGGTAATCGTCACACATTTCCACTGTCAGCGCAAACCTTTGATCCTGTGACTTGGTTCCTTTCGGATACCGCTCGTTGATCAAAGAGCTGATGAGTCGTTCGTTGTCTTTCTTGTAGATGTGCCGAAGCGGCAAGGTCTTGATGCAGTTTACACAGGAACGATCGGCCATCCCCCGATTATCTTCCGCGTAGAACGTGTATAGATCGGATTCTGACTGGCACCAATCACACGTTCCGCGTTCAGCGTAGTGGGCCATGATGTCATCGGAAATGTATGTGAAGATCGAGCCCATGATGTGTACGACGCTGATCTTGCCGGATAACGTCTAAAATCACCCGGTCGCGACGAGAGATTCTCCAATGTCAAAACGCCTGACTTCGCGACTCGCGTCCAACCCTTTGTGTACGCCCGGCACGGGCGTGATTTTATCGGGTGAAAGTCCCGTGTACGAGACAGGGAGTCTAAGGAGGTCAGTATACCAAATGATCGCTCCCATTGACAAAGTACGAGGTGAAGGCAACTGCGGAAGGGCGACCGACCGTGGGGAGGAAGCCTGCGAATGCGTGCGTAAGTACCGGCCTGATTTCGCCGTCGGTCGCATTCTCACCCAAGCTGCGAGGTTACGAACAGAAACGTCCTACAAGGCCGGTTCGACCAGGCGAGTGAGCACAACATCACGAAGCCGTTCCCAGACGGTCGTTCAGGTAAAGGGCGAGCTTGTGCAGCGAAAGATCACGTTCTTATCCGGGGAGACCTGCCAGGCGGCTTGCGAGCCGTCGTTCGCCCCAGCGAGTAAGGCTTGCCTGAAAAGCTGGACCGCCGCGGAGCAATCCCCAGCGGGCGAGGCAGGAGTCAGCAGAGGTCGTAGTACCGATCCTCGAACGCCAATCGAGACGGGAAGGACCGAACCATGAAGTCCAAGGAGGAGCCATCGGTGAACTCGTTACGAGGGGACCGCTCCGAGCTAGCTGATCTGTATCGTTCAGACGACGTCGGCCCGGAGACCACAGGTTCATTGTCCCGACCGGGACGTACCGCACGGGCGCTGGTCGAGCAGCCAGCCTTGAGTCTGATCCGTGAGTTGCAAAGGGAAGCAGTGGTCGCTGCCGCCAGCACCGAACCTGTCTCTCGGACGTTACTCGCGGCCCGGACTGAATTCCTTCGTTGAACCGCCGTATGCGGACCCGCACGTACGGTGGTGTGGGGGCCGGACGGGGAAACCCGTCCGGCTACCCGATTTCGGCGCGACGGCCTATGAGTGAGCCCAGACAGCAAGCACCCAGCAAGGCGGACTCGATCGAATAACTTCCTTATACCGCTCCGGCCACGTAATCTTGGCAGTTCTTGTCGCCTCCGCAAACTCGGGGCGGACACCCCCATCTTTACGGCGGTATTGGTCACAGTTGGCCTCTCCCCCGTGCCATCTTGATTCGAGATCAACCAAGACAAGGGGTTGCTCTGCCTCATGAACCTTGCCTATGTCACAGATGTGCCCTTGAAGGGAACGCCTGATTCTATGGGGAATCCGATACTCCGTCTCTCGATCGCTAAAAGGTTCGCGGTCTTCAATGCGACATAGGTAGTCGAACCAACCTATCCCTTCCTCCGTCATCCGATAAGGCTCTAGCTTCGACCTCACGTGTTCTTCAATGTCCCCGTACGCCACAGAGTATGGCACTAGTACGTAAACAAGATACTTAGACATTACTCAGATGCCGAACTTGTTTATACAGCGATCGTACTATTGCCTGTAGGCTGCAAAGTTGTCAGCCTAACACGCAGGCAATCCATTGCGGTAAGTTCAATGGTAGCAATTGGTTGCTTGGATTTCAAGTTTTGTTGTGCGCGATAGAATGTTCCCGCATGGCGCTCATCGGGAGCACGAGCCAGTCCCTCCGCCAGGGCGGATTGCCTGGCGGGGGGAGGCGGCGGGTTTAGAAGCTGTAGTCGTACAGGCGGTATTCCTGGCGGCGTTCGGCTCCGCCGCGTTCCAGCGTGCCGCGGGACAGCTGGTTGGATTCCAGCACCCAGGAGAACTCCCCTTCTTTCACGCCCCAGGCGCGGACGTCGGGAACCAGCCGGGAGAGCAGCAGCAGCCCCACTCCCCAGCGCTGGTATTCCGGCAGGACGTTCGTGCTGATGACGCGCACCCTTTGGATGTGCTTCTTGGACATCAGCAGACGCAGGAAGCCGAACGGAAACAGGCTGCCGTCGATCTTTTTGATCGTCGGGTTGTAGTCGAGCAGCCCAAAAGCGACGCCGATCGGTTTGCCGTCGACTTCCGCCACGGTGGTCATTTCCGGCACGATCAGCCAGCGCAGGCTGGCGGCCATGTGGGTGCATTCTTTGTCGCTCATGGGGACGAAGCCCCAGGTGCCGACCATCGACTTGTTGTAAATATCCAGGAACATGCGGACGTCGTTCAGGAAGTTCTTCCGGTCGACTTTGCGGAGCGTGATTTTGAAACGCTTCTGGCATTCGCCGATCACCCAGCGGAGCTTCTCATCGATCGTGTCGAGCATATCGATATGGCCCCAGTAGGCGTACAGGTCTTCGACTTTTTCAAAGCCGTACGTCTCCCAGAGTACGGGGTAGTACTCGGGGTTGTAGGTCATCATAAAGGTGGGGGCCAGGTCGAACCGCTTGATCAGCAGGCCGACCGTATGGTTCAGCGAGGGATTCGCCGGGCCGCGGATCTTGCGGATATCCCGCGCGGCGAACCAGGCCTTCGCGGCGTCGAACAGGCCGTTGGCCGCTTCCTGGTCGTTGGTGCATTCGAAGAAGCCGATGAAGCCCAGCTGCTCTTTGTGCCGTTCGTTATGGTCGGCGTTGACAATGGCCGCCACCCGACCGATCGGCTGGCCGTCGCGCAGCGCGAGGAACGTCTGGATCTCGGCCGCGTCGTAGAACGGGTGCTTCTTGTAGTTGACCAGTTCTTTCTGCTCCATCCGCAATGGGGGGATCCAGTTGGGATCGCCTTTGTAGATCTTCCAGGGCAGATTCAGAAAGAGCTTCTGATCGCGGCCGCCGGCGACAGGCCGGATCTCTAATTGTGACATGGGATCGTCCTTTTCCAGGGTGCCGCAGGTATCTTCGACGCGAGGCCGATCGGAGTCAAGGCGAGTGCAACGTGAACCGCCATCTCGTCCCTGGCGCCAGCAGGGGCCAGACGCACCCGGCAGGCTGGTGGTTTTGCGCCCCTGCGATCGATTGCGACGCACGCCCGAGAATCGCCGTTCAAGTCGTTTCCGCGCGCGAAGGCGTGAGTTCGCAAAGGGCCCACTGGCCGAAGTTTTCATCTACGCCGATTACCAGGCGTTCCGGGACGTCGACTCCCCGGGTCTTGAGGGCGGCCAGTAATCGTCCTGCCAGGTAGTGGGCGATCAGCTCGGCGGTCGTGTTGATGATCGGCAGCAGGATGCAGTCTTCCCGCGGGAAGACCCAGCGGCGATCTTCGAACCGGGCTTCGACCTCGCGTTCGGAGGCGTGGACTTCAATCGTGGGATGGCCGGTCGGCAGCAGCATCCGGTGGTCGAGCTCGGCGATAATCGCCTGGAGCTCGTCCCGCAGGGCGATGAAGTCGATCACGTAGGAGTTCTCATCCAGCGGCCCGCTGACCTCGGCCGACACCCTCCAGTTGTGGCCGTGCAGCCGCTCGCAGATATTGCCGTTGAAGGTGATAAAGTGCGCGGCGCTAAACACCAGCTGCTCTTTTTCCAGAAACACACGGTACGAGGCGGTCATTCCAGAACTCTTCTTCTGCAGCAGACGGATCGCCTGCCAGGACGGGATTGGGGCCGCTGGCTATCCAGCGGAACGGCGGGCGAAAACCTACAGCCGCCTTAGCTGGCGATAACATTCCCACTGGTACGCTTCATAGGGGCCCGCATCAATTTCGGCCTGATCCCCCTGGCTGACATAGTGGGCCAGCAGACGCAGATCGCTGTCGCTGAACAGCCAGCCCAGGTCGACCCGCAAACCGCTGTTGGCCGCTTTGACCATGTGGGCGTACACTTCTTGCTGGTCCAGCTGGCGAATCTGTTGGCATTCAAACAGCGTAAAACCGCCCGACAGCAACCGCCATGTCCAATAATGGGGCGGCGGCTGCAGTTTGGACGTGCCGGCTGCCGGCTTATCGGCGGACGAGGATTCGGATGCGGCGGGCGACGACGCTTCTGCTTCCGCGGGAGACGATGCTTCCTCTTCCTCGCCGGACGACTCTGGCGGTTCGACTCTGGCGGTCGCTTCGTGGGATGCTTCGTGGGATGCTTCCACGGGGGCGGCGGCAGCCCGGGCCGGCGGCGAAACGTGTTCTTCTTCGTCGTCAAAGTCTTCGGCCAGCAACTGGTTCAGATCCATCGGCGG
The DNA here is from genome assembly GCF_007751035.1 of Lignipirellula cremea. NCBI lineage: Bacteria > Pseudomonadati > Planctomycetota > Planctomycetia > Pirellulales > Pirellulaceae > Lignipirellula > Lignipirellula cremea. Next base: position 3,753,829 of record NZ_CP036433.1, read on the forward strand.
GACCGAAGCCGGGCCGCGGTTCGACGCGGACGAAGACGCCTGTTCCGACCGCGACGCAGGAACGCTGGCGGCAGAGGAAGGCGTGCGGGGGCGTTCGAACAAGGGTCCGGCCGGCGGACCGGCGTACGTGTCTTCCGCAGCCGGCGGATCAAAGCGTCGTTCGGGCGTGGAAGGACGGGTGGCGGGCTTGGGCGTCGGGGAAGGCGCAGGCGGCGAAGGTGTTTGTCGTGGAGCCGGCGGCGGGGACCCTTCGTGCAGCAGACGCAGGATCGTGTCGCCGTGGTTAGCGATGGTGACGGGACCGACCCCTTTGATGTGTCCCAGAGCGGTGAGCGTTTTCGGCATGCCGCGGCTGACCAGATCGAGTGCGGCGTTGGTCAGAATGCGATACGGCGGAGCCCCATCGCTGGCGGCCTGGTCCCGGCGCCAGTTGCGTAATCGTCGCATCGCTTCCGGGTGCGGGTGCATTTCGGGCAGGTCGTCCAGGGCTTCACGGCCGGTGCTGTTGACCGGGACGCCGGCGATCTTGAAGACCAGCTCCGGCGGCAACGGCAGCGTGCCGGTCAGCTCGGCTTCGCCCCGCATCACCTGGTTGCCGTATTCGGTCAGTCGCAGGACCGGCCGATAGCGGTCGACGTCGGACTGTTCGACCAGCTTCGCCTCCATCAGTCCGTCGAGCAGCGAGGAGATCTCCGCCAGCTTGAGTTTGTTGAGCAGGCCGTACGTGCTGAGCTGGTCCAGATGCCACTTGGTGATCTTCGACGACTTGGAGCCGTAAAGCATCTGGGCAATGACCTCGCGGCCGAACCGCGACTTGGTGCGGGCTACTCCGCTAAGAGCGATGCGGACCGTTTCCACCAGCGGCTTGGGGATCTGCACGCCGTTGCCGGAAGAGACCGCTGACCCGGAGGGAAGCCCCAGGACGGCCGGTCCGCCGCCACGGGCGACGCAGTTATCGCAGCTGCCGCAGTCGCAGCAGTTGGGGTCGCCAAAGTATTCGAGGATTTCCAGCTGGCGACAACCGCGGGTGCGGGCGAAACGGATGACGCGTTCCAGCTTTTGGTATTCGGCCGCGCGGCGCCGTTCCAGTTCGGCAAAGTCGATCGGCAGTTCGTGGAACGGCGTGTCCCGTTTCAGCATATGGATGGCGCGGCCGCGGAAGGGCGGCACAAAGTCGAAGCAGGAGAGATCGGTCAGCGACCGCATGGCCCGACTCACGGCGTCGCGGCCGAGTTCTGTCTTGGCGGCGATCTGCTGGGGATGGATGTAGGCCCATTCAAAACGCAGTTCGCCCACCAGCTGTTCGACCGCCCTCATCACCTTGCGGCGGGTCGTCGCTTCGCGGGGAAGCAGGTCGACCAGCGTCGGCAGGTCGCTATCGATTTTGACGGCGGCCATGTTCTGCTGCGAGTCCATCCGCTCCAGGGCGCCGCATTTTTCCAGCAGACGTTCGCATGCACCGACGCCTTCGGCTCCCAGCGACAACTGCAGCCGTTCTTTCAGGTCCTGCAGGGTGACTTCGATTGGATCTTCATCCAGGGATCGCAGGTAGTTGTAGACGGCCTCGACCGTTTCCCGGCTGGGATAGGAGTTCTCGATAAAGAACTCCTGGACGTAGCGGTCTGACACGCTGAACAGCAGCATGCAGCGGGAGTCCAGGCCGTCGCGACCGGCGCGGCCCGCTTCCTGGTAGTACGCTTCCAGGCTGCCAGGCATGTTGTAATGTACGACGAACCGCAGGTCGGCTTTGTCGATGCCCATGCCAAACGCGTTGGTCGCCACGATAATCGGCAGGCGACCGCTCATGAATTCGTCTTGCACCTTGCGTCGATCGTCGGGCATCAGCCCGCCGTGGTACAGGCCGACTTTGCGCTGGCAATTGATATGCAGGAACTCAACCAGCTCCTGGCAACGCTTGCGGGTGGCGGTGTAAATAATGCCGCAGCCGGGCGTGGCGGCCAGGAACTGCAGCAGCGATTCCTCCTTGGCCCTGCCGCCGGAGGGTTGCTCTACCTGGAAGTGCAGGTTGGGGCGACCGAATCCGGTGATGAACGTTTTGGGTTCGCGAAGCTGCAGGATCTCGACGACGTCGTCGCGCACGGTCGGCGTGGCGGTGGCGGTCAGCGCGATCGTTTGCGGAAAGCCCAGCCGCTTGCGGAACTGGCCCAGCCGGGCGTAATCGGGCCGAAAGTCGTGTCCCCATTCGCTCACACAGTGCGCTTCGTCGATCGCCAGCAGGTCGATTTGCGTGTGACGAATCGCATCGAAGAAAGCCGGGCTGCGGAACCGCTCTGGCGCGACATACAACAGGTCGTAAGCGCCAGCCGCCAGCTGTTGCATGCGGTCGCGCTGTTCGGCGGGCGACAGGCTGCTGTTGACGAACGTGGCGCCGATGCCCAGGCTGGTCATGGCGTCGACCTGATCTTTCATCAGGGCGATCAGCGGGGAGACGACCAGCGTCAAGCCGCCGCGGACGACGGCCGGGAACTGGTAGCACAGGCTTTTGCCGCCGCCGGTCGGCATAATGCACAGGCAGTCGCGACCGGCCAGCACAGCCTCGATGACATCCTGCTGGCCGGGACGAAAGCTGGCGAGGCCAAACCGCTCCAGGTGGGATTGCAGATCCGGCGTCGAGGCAGACATGAGCGACCTGGTATCCAGCGGCGGAGCGCCCGCCCTCCCGACGAGCGCGGGGAGCGAAACAAATCCTTCGGTAAAGGGCGGCGAGAAGATGACGATCCCCGCCAGACGCGTGCGGCGGCGTCTGGAGGCGATCACCCGCTTCGTTTGCTTGCATTCTACCGGCGGCCAGGCGCCACGCAAAGTCAGGGCCTTTTCCAGGGCGGCCGGACTCTCCGCAAATCGTCACCTGAGCGTGCGTCGCCTGGCCATCATCCCGGGAGAGGAACGAGCCGGGGCGCCTTGCCGATCTGGTGGAACGCTCGTTAGAATCTCTGTTTTTGCTGGTTTTCCACACTGCTGCCGTAGCTGATCTTATGAGTACGCCCAAAAATCTGGTGGTCGCCCAAAGCGGCGGGCCGAGTCCGGTTATCAACAACACCTTGCGGGGCATTATTGAAATGGCCCGGGAACGGGACGAAATTGGCACGGTGTACGCCGCCCGCCATGGGATCGAAGGGGTCCTCAAGGAGGAGCTGCTCGATCTGACTTCCCAGTCGCCTGAGGAAGTTTCGCTGCTGCGTTATACGCCGGCCGCCGGCTCGATCGGCACTTGCCGGTACAAGCTGCGTCCCGGACAGGACGAAGACTTCACCCGCTGTATCGATGTTTTCAAAGCGCACAACGTTGGCTATTTCATCTATATCGGTGGCAACGATTCGATGGATACGGCCAACAAGATCGCCCAGATGGCCCAGCAGCAGGGGCTGGATCTGATTGGCATCGGCGGCCCGAAAACGATTGATAACGATGTGGGCGACAGCGAGTTCAAGCTGATCGACCACACGCCCGGTTACGGCTCGACCGCCAAATACTGGATGCACGCGGTCCAGAACGCCAACGAAGAAAACGCCGGCTCCTGCCCGGCCGATCCGGTCCTGGTGATGCAGGCGATGGGCCGCCGCATCGGTTTTATCCCGGCCGCTGCCCGGCTGGCCGACCCGAACCGCGAAATGCCGCTGCAGATTTATCTGGCCGAGAGTCCCTGTTCGCTGGAACAGATGGGCGACCAGGTGAACGATCAGCTGAAAAAAGATGGCCGCTGCGTGGTTGTCGTGAGCGAAGGCTTCAACGTCGGCGATATCGGCGAAGTGCGCGACAAGTTCAACCACGTGCAGTTCAGCTCCAGCCAGATGACGGTCGCCCAGATCGTCGTCAACTATCTCAACGAACGGGGCCTGTCGGTCAAAGGGGCCGCCCGCGGCAATGTGCCCGGCACGGACCAGCGTCACTCGATGGGCTACGCCTCGACCGTTGACCTCGACGAGGCGTATCGCGCTGGCCAGACGGCCGCCGAACTGGCCGCCAATGGCGAGTCCGGATATATGGCGACCATTCTGCGAAATCCGGGCAGTGTTTACAGCGTGCGTTACGACAAGGTTCCGCTTTCCGAAGTGGCGAACAGCGAACGCACGTTCCCCAAACAATGGATCACGGCCAGCGGGAACGACGTGACCGACGACTTCATCCGTTACGCCAAACCGCTGGTCGGCGAAGGGATGGTCAGCCTGCCGATGATCGACGGTCGCCAGCGGATGACCCGCTTTGCTCCGAACTACGCCACGCAGAAACTGCCCAGCTACGTGCCGCAAGACGACCGCAGTTAGCAATTGGGATGGCTAACCGGCGGGGCTGTCGGTCGCCGGTTCCGCGGGTGCGGTCTCGGAGTCGTCGTCCCGGGCATTCGCTTCCGCCAGCAGTCGTTTGACCTGGCGGCGGTGGGCCACATAGTAGGCCAGGCCGATGCTGGCCAGCAGGATCGTAATCACGCGGAAGGCGAGCGCGGTAATAAAACCGTGCTGCGTGGTGACGTTCGGGAAAAAGCCGGTGTACAAAAAGGTGAGTGCGTATTCAAACGCCCCCAGGCCGCCCGGCAGCGGCAAGGCGTTGGCCAGCATGCAGATCGGCACGATCGCCAAATGCCCCAGCAGCGAAGCGGATTCTCCCCCCAGCGATAGCGACGTGCAGTAGACGGCCAGCGCAAACAGCAGGTGCGTGCCGCAACTCATTACCAGCGCCAGCAACAGCACGGCCTTCTGCTGCCGATACGATTCCAGCGCGCCCAGGATCCGGTCGACAACGGCGCCGACTTTGGGGATCGAGGTGACCGGCTTCCAGAAGTGCGACGACAGCACGCCCGGCAACAGTAACAGGCCGGAAAGGGCGCCCGCCAGGGCGACCGCCCAGACGGTGGTCGTCATGATGCGAATAGTTTGCTGCTGCTCCGCCGTCAATCCAACGGCGGTGAGCGGATCCAGAAAGAGCAATCCGATCGCCGCCGTCAGCACCAGGGCGTAAAGTCCGATCATCCGGTCCAGCACCACCGAGGCCACCGCTTCGGTGCGTTTCAGGGGCCGTTCTCGAGCCAGGAACACGGCTTTGAGCGTGTCGCCGCCGACGACGCCCAGCGTAAAAAAGGTAAGCAGGTAGCCCAGGAACCCCAGCCGAAAGGCGTCGCTCATGCGAAAGGGGATATCGAGCGCTCGCACCAGATAACACCAGCGGATGAACGTCAGCGACAGTCCGCCCAGGGCGATAAAGTACGCGGCGGCAAGCAGCGGCCAGTTCTTTTCTTCATCGCGCAAGGCCGCGAAGCTCTCATTGCCGGCGGCCGAATAGAAAAGATAGCCCAGCAGTCCCAGCGAAATGCCGTACTTCAGGATCGTGATGGCGGCTTTCGACACGTTCTTTTTATTCACCTGGCGCAATGACTCGCTTTTAAGTTATCCGAGAGGGTCCTTGCCCAGCATGCGCCGAGCCAGCCCGATCTGGCCGGCATGCAACATTTCATGATCGGCGCAAAACAGCAGTCCGCCGAAGTTATTCGCAGAGAATGAATAAGGTCGATCGATTTCCGCGTCGAGTTGTGCATCGGTAAAGTCAGGCAGCTCCGCACAAGCCTGGGCGTGAACGGCGTTAAAAATACCGAAGATCTCTTCCGTCGTCGGGTTGCCGGCCGGATCAAAGTCGGGCGTGCTGCCGCGACTGAATTTTTTCCGGAAGGAGCCCGACATCAGTTCTTTATCTACGGGTAAACGCCCCCGGACGCGGAACAAGACCAGGCCGTATTCGGCCATTGCCAGATGACCAACCTGCCAGGCGATGTGGGTGATGTTGTCGCCAATGGGCGAAAACCACTCTGTTTGTGGGATGTCGGCCAGTAATCGCAGAGTGTATTCGCGTGCGGATTGAATTCTGGCCAGCACCAGTTCTTGTCGCGAAAAAGTCATCGCATCGCCTCCCTCATTTTCTGGAATCAGCAAGGGTCGCCGGCCCAGCGCTCGACCCCTGCGCCGTGGACTTTCCGCGGAAACGGGAAAACCGCGACGACCGAGCGAACATCGTAGCATCTTCCCCCCATCATCGGCGACCCTCCCCCCCGTGCGCCATCGTTTTGTTCGCCGGGGCCATGTATATGTGATCATTTAATGCGGCCTTGAATTCAAAATGACTACATTTTTTCGCCGACGCCTGCATCCTCGGATTGTTTGAAAATTTTAAGTTGTTTGTTTTCAGTGACTTAGCGTAGTTGTTGTGTTTTTGGCACAGGTGCTGCGTTATAGAGTCTTCCAGAACCAATCAGACACTTTTTCAAACGGGAGAAAGCCATGAAACGTTTACTTATTGCACTCGTAGCGGCCGCGGCGATTACGGCAATGGCTTCAGCTCCGGCGATGGCCCAGGGACATGGCGGTTTCCACGGCGGTCACGGTCATGGCGGTCACGGCTTCCACGGCGGACACGGTCATGGCGGTCACGGCTTCCACGGCGGACACGGTCATGGCGGTCACGGCTTCCACGGCGGTCACGGTCATGGCGGTCACGGCTTCCACGGCGGACACGGTCATGGCGGTCACGGCTTCCACGGCGGACACGGTCATGGCGGTCACGGCTTCCACGGCGGTCATGGTCATGGCGGCTTCAGCCTGCGTACGCCTGGTTTCAGCCTTCGCATCCCCTTTTAACGAAATACTTCGCTGCACCGCAGCGAGCAAGCGAGCGTTACCCCCGCTCTGCCGTCGCCTCAGGACTTGTTGTCCCTTGGGGCGGCGGCAATTTTCGGGGGGATTTCGGCGGAACCGATTCCGCCTACGCCACCGCTGAGAACGAATTACTTCGCTGCACGGCAGCGAGCAAGCGAGCGTTAACCCCCGCTCTGCCGTCGCCCCCGGACTTGTTGTCCCTCGGGGCGGCGGCAATTTTCGGGGGGATTACTGGCGGAACCGATTCCGCCTACGCCACCGCTGAGAACGAATTACTTCGCTGCACGGCAGCGAGCAAGCGAGCGTTAACCCCCGCTCTGCCGTCGCCTCAGGACTTGTTGTCCCTTGGGGCGGCGGCAATTTTCGGGGGGATTACTGGCGGAACCGATTCCGCCTACGCCACCGCTGAGAACGAATTACTTCGCTGTTTTGGCAGCGAGCAAGCGAGCGTTAACCCCCGCTCTGCCGTCGCCCCCGGACTTGTTGTCCCTCGGGGCGGCGGCAATTTTCGGGGGATTACTGGCGAAACCGATTCCGCCTACGCCACCGCTGGGAACGAATTACTTCGCTGTTACGGCAGCGAGCAAGCGAGCGTTAACCCCCGCTCTGCCGTCGCCCCCGGACTTGTTGTCCCTCGGGGCGGCGGCAATTTTCGGGGGGATTACTGGCGGAACCGATTCCGCCTACGCCACCGCTGAGAACGAATTACTTCGCTGTTACGGCAGCGAGCAAGCGAGCGTTAACCCCCGCTCTGCCGTCGCCCCCGGACTTGTTGTCCTTGGGGCGGCGGCAATTTTCGGGGGGGATTACTGGCGGAATCGACTCCGCCTACGCCACCGCTGAGAACGAATTACTTCGCTGCACGGCAGCGAGCAAGCGAGCGTTAGCCCCCGCCCGCCGTCACCCCTAGGCTCGTAGCCGATGGGGTGGCGGCATTTTTTATGCGCAAAGGGTCTCTTTCCCGTGAGTACGCAGCCGGCGACCTTTCGGGTCTCAAACTAAGCTTTGCTTTCCGCCGCCGCGGCAAGTTCGGGCAACGATTCGACGGGCGTCGCAGTCCAGACTCGCTGCCAGGGAGTGCGGGTCGCGGCGTGGCGAATGCGGCTGTCGTTGTTGTCGACCACCAGCAGCAACTGGTTCCGTTTTTGCTGGGCCGTGAAAACCGAAACGGCAGCGCCTTCGCCGACGCGCCAGGAATCCCAGCCTTCAAAAGGCCCATGCGATTCCATCAGTTGCTGCAGTCGCGGATGATGTTCAAACGCCAGGTGCAGCTTCTCGTACGGATCGGCGTGTCCGCCAGGCATGCAGCGAGGACAGCATTCCAGTTGGGTATGGCGACAGACGCTGATCGACTTGCGATAGGCTTTCTCGCCGCAGGCAGGGCATGTCTGCAGAAATTCCGGCAGCATTTTCTGGCCCGAAGCGGTGCACTGTTCCAGCTCTCCGGCCAGCACTCTGCGTTGCGACGCCTGGCAAACATCAAGGGCTTCCACCACGGTGATCCGGCCGTCGTCGGAGGCGCTGATCCGGTACGACGACTGGCTGGCTTCGGCGCAGTGGAACGGTTCGACCGCTTTGGCGTCGCGCACCAGCACCTGGGCCCAGTTGGAAAACGGATGCTGGGCTTCCATCCCCTTGATGCGAAAGGTGATGTGCCCTTCAGCCCACTTGCACCAGATGACGACCGCCGCCAGGACTTCGTCCTGTGACAGCCCGCCCGTTTCACAGGCCTGGTCAATGACGGCCTGCAGTTTCTGATCGGTGAGTCGGCTGGATCGCTTCACCCGCGGGGCCAGCGGTTCCATCGCCAGGGTCTGCAGCAGTTCGGCCGAAAGCTCCTGGCCGCTGGCGTCGAAATAGCGATGGCGGACGACCGGATCCGGAGATTTTTCGCCGGCGCTGCGGACCGAGAGTCGCAACACAGGGCGATCGCTCAATCTGCACTCCACCACCCGGGCGGAGCCGTCTTCCACGGCAAAGGGTCGCAGCAGGTGGGGCTGCAGCTCGTGCTGGCTGACCGGTTGCCGCAGCGGAGCGGCGTGCATGGCAGGACCTGTTTCGGCGATTTGTCGCTGAATCCAGCGGAACAGCGTCGACGAGGCGGTGACTTTTTCCAGCACCTTGTCTTCTTTGAGCACTTCGTCAAACGTAAAGGAAACCCGATGGGCTCCGTTGAACTGGCCTCGCTGATGCTCTTTGGGGTACAGCGCGTAGTACCGGTCGCTGGTTTTCTCAACGCGAAACTGCAAAGTCGCAAGCGCCCACAGGGCGAACTCTTGGGTGGTTTCGTCGATCATGATTTTCGCTGGGGTGAAACGGGCGAATGTTACCGCAGAAAAGGAGGAAAAGCGCAAGGATTATCCTAACCGACATCGGCCGTCGATCCAAGATTTGAAACGCCCGATTGCAAAAACGTCACCTGGAAAACGAGCGGCAGGCGGCTGCCTGACCGCTGTAATCTGCACAGCGCCGCGCGCCGAACCGTGCGTGTTAGGGAAATCACCTATAACAGGTGCGTCCTCCGGCCTCCCAAGGTATTGGTTGTCAGGTGAAGAAACTTTTTCCCTTGTAATCCCAGTTATTCCGAGTGCCGAGGTGCTTCGGGGCCTGCTGGCGAGAAATGGAGCGCGAAAGATGACGGCTGCAGGAACAATGGTGAAAAACGCACTGGCCATGGTCAATGCGATGGAAACCTTGCTGATCCAGGCACAGGTAGAGTCGGACCGGCGGGAAGAGCCGCGACTGGCGTTTTTACACGACGTAGAAATTTCCTGGGATGGGATCGAGCCGTTCATGGGCTTCACCCGGGACATTTCCATGATGGGGATCGGCTTGCTGCATCAGCAGAAACCTCCGGAGTTGATATCGCTCAGAATTTTCCTGGGCGAGGGGCAAGAGCTTCGTTTGGGCATGCGGGTGCGCTGGTGCGAGGAACTGCGGAATGGCTGGTTCGCCACCGGCGGTGATCTGCTGGGGGTCGTGGAATAGTCCGCCTCGAACGGATCAGCAAGAGCAGGGGCGGAGTAGGATGCGCCGGAACCAGGGGGGCAGGAGGCCCCTGGTCGGATCCCGTTTTTCGGCGCCAGGCTTACCAGAACTGGAGAGCTGCGCAGGATTCGAAAACCTTCCGGAAAGGGCTATCTGCAGGGCTTGTATAGGACTAACCCGACTAATCCGAAGAATTGGCTGGCAAGAACGGCAGGGAGTGCAGAAAGTGATGCACGCAGTCAAGAAGTGCTGCCAGGTACGACGATGAGACAGCAAGAATCAACCCAGCAATGGGACCTAGATGCGGTCGTCGCGACGCTCCCGCCCACCGTGGGCGGCAAAGCGCGTTAAGCGAGCGTTTGCTGTTTTTCGCCTTCCCGGTGTTTGAGGAGTAATTGAATGAATCGATTTCTTGTTCCCGCGGTCTTAGCTGCCGCCACGATCTGTTTCGCCGGCACCAACGCTTCGGCGTTCAACCTGTTCGGCGGATGCGGCTGCAATGCCGCTCCTAGCTGTTGTGCTCCGTCTTGCGGATGCAACGCTGCCCCGTCTTGCGGTTGCAATGTTGCCCCGACCTGCGGTTGCGAACCGTCCTGCTGTGATTCGGGCTGCGGCCATCGTCACGGCGGCATGGGCCTGTTCAAAGGCCTGTTCGGCCACAAGCGTTCGCACGGCTGCTGCGATAGCGGCTGCGATTCGTGCGGTGGTTGCGAGCCCTCTTGCGGTTGCAACGTTGCCCCGTCTTGCGGTTGCAACGCTGCTCCCTCTTGCGGTTGCGCCCCGACCTGCGGTTGCGAACCGAGCTGCTGTGGCTCGTCGCACAGCTGTGGCTTCAAAGGCCACTTCAAGAAAATGTTCAGTGGCTTCGGTCACCGTCATCACGGCTGCTGCGATAGCGGCTGCTGTGGCGCCGAGCCGAGCTGTGGCTGCAACGTTGCCCCCAGCTGTGGTTGCAACTACTAAGCCTGAGTCCCTCCGGGGATTCATCACGACGCGACAAACCATCGCGGCGTTAAAACTCTAGATCAACAAACAGCCCGCATGGCAATCATGCGGGCTGTTTGCGTTCTTGCACGCATGTCGCCAATCGGACGACGCCGTCAGAAACTATATGGCAAAGCGCCGGTTGATGGGTTAAAACACAACTCTCGCCTGTTGCCTTGCCGGGGACGCCCGGACCGCAATCACTCCGGCCTGTTGGAGCCCGCCATGTCGATTCTTGTTCCGCCCTTTTCACGACGTCGTTTTCTGGAAGTCGGATCGGCCGGTCTACTGGGACTTACCCTGCCGGCGCTCTTGCGCTGGGAAGCCCAGGCCAAAGCGGCCGGCACGCCGGCCCCGCGGGCGAAGAACATCATTTTCTACTGGTGCCAGGGCGGACCGCCCCACCAGGACATGTGGGACATGAAGCCGAATGCGCCGGCGGAAGTACGGGGCGAGTTCAATCCGATCGCCACCGACCTGCCCGGCTACCAGGTGTGCGAGCTGATGCCCCATTTGTCGAAGCAGATTCACAAGCTCAGCATTGTCCGCGGCGTGAATCACCATATTCCCGACCACAACCCGGGCAGCATGTTCATGCTGGGCAGCGGCAACGCCCCCAACGCCACGACGTTCTTTCCCACCTATTCCGCCGTCGTCCAGAAAGAAACGCCCTCCCAGCCCGGGCTGCCGACGACGGTCGCCATTCCCAGCGAACCCAGCCAGGGGCCGGGGCCTGGTTTTCTGGGACCCGCGTACCGCTCGTTCGAAGTGCAGGGAGATCCGAACGAGGACGATTTCAAGGTGCGATCTATCAGCATGCCCGACGGCGTCGACCGGGAGCGGATGGCCCGGCGGCGAGCCTTGCTGCAGGAAACGAACGGCTTCTTCAATCCGCTGGAACGACGTCCCCCGTTGCTGCAGGGGCTGGATCAGTTTTCCGAGGCCGCGCACGATATCGTCCTGTCGGAGTCCACTCGCGAGGCGTTCCGCATTGAGAAAGAGCCCGACTCCGTCCGCGAGCGTTATGGCCGGGAGAAACTGGGCCAGCGGATGCTGCTGGGACGCCGGTTGATTGAAGCGGGCGTCCGTTTCGTCACCATCACCGATCCTTACGGCTGGGATACGCACGGCGACAACTTCAATCGCATGCGGAAGAACATTCCGATCGTCGACCAGTGCTTCTCCGCGCTGCTGGAAGATCTGGATCAGCGCGGCCTGCTGCAGGAAACGCTGGTGATGATGTTCGGCGAGTTCGGCCGCACCCCAAAGATCAATAAGAACGCCGGACGCGACCACTGGCCCCAGGCGATGAGCATCATCCTGGCCGGCGCCGGCCTGCCGGGCGGGCTGGTGTATGGCGAAACCGACGACCAGGCCGCTTACGTGACCGACAAGAGCCACTCGCCGGCCGACTTTGCCTGTACGCTGTATCGGCTGATGGGGATCGACCCTCACCGCACCTACCCTGCCGGCAACGACCAGCCCACCCCCATCGTCCGCGGCGGCGAAGCGATCAGGGCGCTGCTATAAGCCGAACTCCTGGCGTCGGGCGGTTCTTACGTCCCCTCCTGCCTTTGGTAGTTGTTTGGAGAACGTCCGTCTGACTCCCTCTCTTCCCAGTTTCATCCTCGAGCAATTAGTGAGTGGCACTTTTCGGCGCAAGGGCTGTCGGCCGGAGGCGTCAGGAAAACTCCGCCATTCCACTCGGCAAGGAATTTTCGATAGTCGTCCGGAAAACGTCCGCCAAGGCTTTCCTCGGCAGCTTGAATGTCACACTCGCGGGATGGCGAGAAGACGGCATAGAAGCCATGTTTTGGCGGAAAGGTCGGAGTGTCCATGCTTATAGACTTTCGTTGCCTTCGTCAGCTGAGAACAGAATGATAGAAGGTCCGCCAGCAATGCGATTTATCGGTGGCTACGTTCCATTGGACGTTTAATTCGCCTGGTCGGCGAAGGTTCCGGGGGTGAACTCGATGGGCTGCGGCGTATCGACGGTGATCTTTTTCCAGGTGGCGCCGGACTCGCGCAAGGCGGACCAGTCGCCCGGTTGATAGGCGATGTTCAGGTTCGGCGTGTCGATGGCGGCGCCGTGCTCTGCGTGCGAGCGCATGACGGCTTCGACGATGCCGGTGGTTAGCAGGGTGCGTTCGGCCGGATATGGTTCTTTGCCGGTGATGAACATCTGCTGGATGGCGTGCGACAGGGCTTTGAACAGCCCGCGGTTCCCCCAGGGGCTGTTGAAGAAGGCGGTTGCTTGCGGCTTGGGTTCGTCGCGCAGGCGACAGGCGAAGTTCCAGCGGTTGCTGTTACTGCCCAGGCGAAAGATGACGCCTTCCAGTCCGTCGGCATAGGTGATACGGATCGCGTGCGGGCCCGAGAGTTTGACGGGCCCCGGCACTTTTGAAGAAGGGTCGGACGGTTCAGGGCGGGGCTTCATCACGCCAATTTTGGGAAAGGGTTGACGCTGCGCTGCCATCGCTTTTTCGGCGTCCATCGCACGGTTGTACAGCTCGCGATGTTGTTCATGGGCGGCCTGGAATCCGTCGCCGGTGAGCAGTTGCACCTGCGCGACGCCGGTCTCGCCGCCGCGTCGGGCTTCGACGATCGACTGCAGGACTTCCACGCCGTGAAAGTCGTACGACTCGATACCGCCGCCATGCAGGGCGACGGCCGTTTCGATCTCGGCGTCTGCCGGCAAGTTGAGTTGCGGCTGGCGCTGCGCCAGCGGTACGGAGCTGCCGGCCATCAGCGGGAAGCCATGGCGCCGGGCTGTGTCGTACATCTGTCGCGCCCAGTCCCAGCGATAGGACAGGTGCTTGTCGTTGAAGAACGGCACGAACCGTCCCGCCCGTTGCATCACGGCGACCGACTGGTCGAAGAACCTCTTCCGCGGGTACATCTTCTGGCCGAGTTGATTGAACGGATATTCGCCATGTTCGCCGATCGACAGGACCGCGTCGACGGCCAACTCTTTACCGCCCTGGCAGAGGGCTTTGTCGATGGACGGATACAGCGGAATCTGGAAGCGACGGGAGACGTCGCGGGCCATCTCTTCGGTCGGGAACTGATCGGCGTACAGGGCGACAACATCGACGCCTGGATCGGTGAGCTGGCCGTTGAAGTAGTACGGGCCCAGGAAGTTTTCCAGCAGGTTATACGCGTGCGAGCGAAACTGCAGGATCGTAAAGATGGCCGCCACCCGCGGCCGGCGCGGCGGTGTTTCCGCGCGGGCTGTTGGAGGAAGCAGCAACCCTGCGCCGGGGGCCAGCAGGGCGGCGCCTGCGGCGCTGGAATTCGCCAGGAACTGACGACGGGAAAGAGAGCCGGGGCGGTCGCGATTCATGGCAAGTCTCCGCATGCTGCCTGGTCGTGGGGAGGCGGGTTGGTTGCTGGGCTTGCCAGTATACCGACCCGGGACTCGCCCTGACAGCAATTTCGGACTCCCGTGGCAGGCCGTTCCGCCGGCCCTTCGCACAGGGCGGCTACTTCTTCTTTTGCGACCCTTTTTGCTGGCCCTGTTTCTGTTCGCCCTTCTTTTGCTCTTTGGCCCAGCTGTCGCGGAGGCCGACGGTGCGGTTGAACACGGGGCGGTTTTCGATGCCGTCTTTATCGACGCAGAAGTAGCCGTTTCGTTCAAACTGCACCCGTTCGCCTACCTGGGCCGACGCCAGGCTGGGTTCGAGTTTGCAGTTGGTGAGAATCTCCAGCGAAGCCGGATTGAGGTTCTCTTTCCAGTCCTGCCCTTCGGCCACCTTGTCGGGATCGGGTTCGCTGAACAGGTGATCGTACAGCCGCACTTCGGCTTCCAGCGCTTGCGGGGCGGAGACCCAGTGGATCGTTCCTTTGACCTTGCGGCCGTCGGCCGCGTTGCCGCCTTTGGTTTGCGGGTCGTAGGTGCAGCGGAGTTCGATCACTTCGCCGGCTTCGTTTTTGATGGCTTCCTGGCAGGTGATAAAGTAGGCCCAGCGGAGGCGAACTTCCTGGCCGGGCGCCAGGCGGAAGTACTTTTTGGGCGGGTCTTCCATGAAGTCGTCCTGCTCAATGTACAGCTCGCGCGTGAAGGGAACTTTGCGCGTGCCGGCGGACGGGTCTTCGGGATTGTTGACCGCGTCGAGTTCTTCGAGCTGGTCCTCGGGATAGTTTTCGATGACGACTTTGAGCGGCCGCAGTACGGCCATCGCCCGGGGCGCCTTTTTGTTCAGATCGTCGCGGACGGACTCTTCCAGCCAGGACATATCGATGGTGCTGTTGAACTTGGAAACGCCGATCCGCTCGCAGAAGGCCCTCAGCGATTCGGGCGTATAGCCGCGGCGGCGGAGGCCGCAAATGGTCGGCATGCGGGGATCGTCCCAGCCGTTGACCAGCTTCTCATCGACCAGCTGTTTGAGCTTCCGCTTGCTGGTCACGGTATGCGTGATGTTCAGCCGGGCGAACTCGTACTGCCGCGGTTTGGACTCCAGCTCCAGCTCGTTGATGAACCAGTCGTACAGGGGCCGATGGTCTTCGAATTCCAGCGTGCAGATGGAGTGCGTGATGTTCTCGATCGCATCGGACTGGCCGTGCGTGAAGTCGTACGTGGGGTAGATGCACCAGGCGTCGCCTGTCCGATGATGGGCGGCCGTGATGATGCGGTACATGATGGGGTCGCGGAGGTTCATGTTGGGCGAGTTCATGTCGATTTTGGCCCGCAGCGTGTGCTGGCCATTGGCGAACTCGCCGGCTTTCATCCGGGCGAACAGGTCGAGGTTTTCCTCGACGGTGCGGTCGCGGAAGGGGCTGTTCTGGCCCGGCTTGTCCCAGCCGCCGCGGTACTCGCGGATCTGTTCGGCCGGCAGGGAGTCGACATAGGCTTTACCGTCGGTGATCAGTTTGACCGCCATGGCGTAGAGCTGGTCGAAATAGTCCGAGGCGAAGTACATGCGGTCGCCCCAGTCGAAGCCCAGCCAGCGGACGTCTTCCTGGATGGCGTCGACAAACTCTTCGTCTTCAGCCGTCGGGTTGGTGTCGTCAAACCGCAGGTTGCACTGGCCGTTGTATTTTTCGGCCAGGCCGAAGTCCAGGCAGATCGCCTTGGCGTGGCCGATGTGCATGTAGCCGTTCGGTTCGGGCGGGAACCGTGTTTGCACCCGTCCGCCATGCTTGCCCGATTGGATATCCTCGCTGATGATCGCTTCGAGAAAGTTCAGGCCCTTGGATTCGGGGGCGGGAGCGCTGTCGGTCATGGCGACTTCCTGTGGAACGGACTGCAGGCATGGCGGCGGGAGCCGGCTCACGCGAACCGGCCTGCGCCTCTCCCCCCGAGTATAGAAGTCGCGACAAAAAACCGGTAGGGCAGGAACCAGCGGCGGGGTCGACAATGCGGATGCTGTAAGTTCTACCCGAAGCGTTGCCCGGATTGAAAAAACTGGTCGAAGCGGCAGTCGAAAAGGCATGGCTTCGAGCCGCGATCAGGCAACGGGCGGCAGCAGACGGACCGGCAGGGCCGACGGAAGAGCCATCGGCCAGCAAAGAGAAGCCCTGTCGAGGATGGCAGACAGGCGGCGGCAATGCCGCGGATGGTTCCCGCTGGGTGGGAGCCAGCAGGCGAGGCCTCTTACAAGGTGAAAGGGTCACGACGAGGGCCGTGAAGGCAAAGCGTGCTCGCGATGGCGCCGAAGGCGACCACGCCGCCGCTCATGAGTAACAGGAACAAGGTGTTGATGAACATGGGGATCCTTCCACGGTTCTTGGTTGGGTGGGCGACCTGAGTAAGTGCAATCGCCGTGCCAAAGAATGAGGGAGGGGGCCGTTAGCTCCGCTTTTCAGGCAACGAGAAGGAATCGCGCCGAAGGGTGCGCTTTCGCGAACAGAGAGGTTGCGCAATGGACGTCGCTTCGATCGCAGATCGTATTCAAACAGGCCGCACTTTCTGAGGCGTCGTGCGATCAACATGAAGGCAGGTAGAAAGCAGGAAATTAGGGCAGGTTTGCAACCTGTCATCTTTCCGTGCAATTCCGTCGGCGATGGACAGGTTAAAAACCTGCCGTACGAAGAGGAAAGATTGTCTCACCCGTGAATCGACAAAGAGGTCGAAGCAGAAGGAGGGCGTCGCGGCCGATGGCGGCGGCGGTCGGGCGCTCAGCAGACGAGCTCTGCTGGCGCCATGGGGAGTTCCGTTACGGCCGGTTGGACTACCAGGGGCCGCGCATGTAGTACACGCCGAACTGGTCGGTATGGCTGGGCCATTGCGGGGTCGGCATGAAGCCGGCGCCTTGCGGAATGAACGGCCCGCCGCCCGGATACTGGCGGCTGAACTGGTGGTAGATCGGCGTGCTGGTGGTGTTGCCGACGCCCCAGCTCCACTTCGTCTGCATTGAAGCGGTGGGCGGCACGACGAGCGCTAACGGGCGGCCGTAGTCGGTGTGGTAGTAATGACCATGCCAGGGCGCCGAAGAGTACTGCGGCCAGAAGCCGTGCGGGTGCGTGGCGTCCCGCCAGCGGCGTTGCATGTTGGCGTACGCAGCGGACGAGTACTCGCCGGCGTAGTAGGCGCCGCCGTCGGCCGTAACGACTCCGCCGCCGCTTGCGCTACTGTCGCTGGCGATCTGGGAAGCCGGCGGGCAATTGGCGCCGGACGCGGGCGCACTCTCTTGCGCCTGAAGATAGTTCGGCGCTGCGAGGGCGAATGCGCAGACGGCCGAACCCACAAGTTTTCGGAACATCGTTCGGGAACTCCTTGGCAGGGGTGGGGCTCGGGTTTAAGGGTTGGAAGGGACGGGTTCCCCAGCGAAGTACCGCGGGAAAGACAAGGGGCGATTCGTCTTTCCTGCGGTAGCCAGGCGGCAGGGCTGGCCGCCTGGTGTTTCGGCTGTCCGCTGGCGTTTTGGCGGGGCCAGCGAACGATCATGCCAGGGAGGAGAGCAAGTTAGGGCTGGGGCGGGCAGTAAGCCTGGCCGTGGGCGTGGCCGCTGCTGTAGCCGTAGGCGCCTTCACCGTAGCCGCCTTCACCGCCGGCGCCGGGCAGGCCGTAGCCAGTGTGGCGGTACTGCTTGTGGGGCGCTTTCCCGTTGAGGAAGTATCGCGGCGTGGTCGGGCGGAACTTGCCGCGGCTCCACGAGATGCTCGTTTTGTTGTAGCTGTCGTAGCCGATGCCATTGCCCTGGTACATGGTGTGGTAGTTGTAATAGTCGCGGTAGTGCGGATACATCCACTCGTGGGGCAGGAACGGCTGATAGGTGTAATAGGTATGGCCGACATGTTCCGGCACCGGCAAAGGCGACACGTACATGGCGGCGGGCACGCCGCCCATCCAGGGCTGGGCGTAGTAGTTATAAAACAGCTCAGGCGTCGGCCGCGGCATCATTTGCGGCAACGGAGCGGCGTCGCTGGCGGCTGTACCTTCGAGCGTATCGGGTGCTGCGGACGAATTGCCCACTTCCAGACTGCCGTCGCTATCAGAAACGATCGGGTCGAGGGTGGGCGGCGCAGGGGCGGCGTCCTGGCACATGCCGGGAGCACACCACAAGAACGAACTGAATACGGCGGCCAGCACCGTGCGGCGGGGGAAAGTGCGGAGCATCGAACCGTTCCTTGGCAGGTAAGGCCCCAAAACGAGCGAAGCACGCTGGAGCGTCAATTTTTGGGCGGGATTTTTTTTAAGCGGCGCCATGAGCGACGCAGGCGAAACCTCCGGGGGGTGTAAAAAAATCGACCCCAGGGAGGTAGCTTTTACACAACGCAGGTTTCGGCGGCGTCGGTCCGCGCTTCTGGGTGGGCGCAGGACAACCGCTACCATTCCTTTCGGCTGCTGGCGCCTGCATCACTAAATGTTTCTGTACCGCTGGCGACATTTCTGCCAGCTGAGAGCATTCCACCGGAAACCCGACTGGGACGATTCCCGCAAAACTGGTAAAATCCCTAAATTCCCAAACCGGCTGCTGCGCCGGCTGGGTCTTTGAAGTCTCGCTAAAGTCTGTTCGTCCTGTGCGACGACGACAACGCTAGCACCCCAGGCAATCGAACCCTTCCTGATCCTGTTTTCAACGATCCCCTCAACCGGGTGGATTTTTGGCGCAGGCTGCTTGCGGCGATGTCCCCCGGCAAAGGAGAGCCACCACCTTGAGCTCCGTATCTTCTGCGTCTTCACGGAAGCGGGCCACCGCGGAGAGTATGGCGAAAAGCCAGCGCTCCATTTCTGTGAGTGAGTTTTTTGAGAAGAACCGCCATCTGCTTGGCTTTGGCAACGATCACCGCGCGCTGCTGACGACGGTCAAGGAAGCAGTCGACAATTCGCTCGATGCTTGCGAAGAGGCCGGCATCACCCCTGAGATCTGGGTCCATATCGAACAAACGGGCGAACGCCGCTACAAAGCCGGCATCCAGGACAACGGCCCAGGCATTGTGAAAAAGCAGATTCCCCTGATCTTTGGCAAGCTGCTGTACGGCTCCAAATTCCACCGCCTGCGGATGAGTCGCGGGCAGCAAGGGATTGGTATTAGCGCCGCCGGCATGTATGGCGTGCTGACGACTGGCAAACCGGTCAAAATCATCTCCAAGGTGTCGATCCGCAAGCCGACCCACTATTACGAGATCCGGATCAACACCAAGACCAATGATCCCGAGATCCTCAACGGCGGCGGCGACGGCGTGGATATTCCGCCGAACGATGAAGGCCGCAAGTACATCGCCGACCACGGCATCGAATGGGTTTCCCAGTACGACGCCGAAGGCGATCAGCCGCCGGTCGATGTTCCCAGCGGGACCCGGGTCACGATCGAGCTGCAGGCCGTCTACAAACGCGGTCGCGGCAGCGTTGACGAGTATCTGGAGCAAACGGCGATCGCCAATCCGCATGTGACGATTCACCTGATTGGTCCCGATGGCGTGGAAACCATTTATCGCCGGTCCACGGTCGAGCTGCCTTCGGAAGCGAAGGAAATCAACCCGCACCCGTACGGGGTCGAGCTGGGCCGTCTGCAGTCAATGCTGAAAGACGCCAAGCCGACGACTCTCTCGCAATGGTTCCGCAGCGAGTTTTCCTGCGTCACGCCCGTGGTCGCCAAGAAGATTTGCGAAACGGCCAAGGTCGGCGTGCGCTCCTCGACCAGTTCCATCTCACGCGATGAAGCGGAAGCGCTGTACCTGGCGATCCAACAGACCAAGATTAAAGCCCCTTCGACCGACTGTATTTCCCCCATTGGCGAGCAGTTGCTGCTGAGCGGGCTGCACAAAGTGGTGCCAGGCGAGTTTTACGCCGCCTCGACCCGGCCTCCGGCCGTCTACCGCGGTAATCCGTTCCAGGTGGAAGTGGCCCTGGCCTACGGCGGCGCGGCGGAAACACAGAAGATCTCGCGCGACATGCTGGAGGAACTACTGAGCCAGAGTGACGCACGTACGCTCAGAAAGTTCCTGATCACCACGTTCTCGGGCGTCGGCGCCGAGGCGGCTGAGAAGATTCTGAACAGCTCGAAAATGCCCACGCGGAAGTCGCCGGCCAAGCTCAAACGGGCCGAAGTTGAACGGCTGCACGAAGCGATGCATAACGTCAGCCTGAACGACGGCCAGTCGATGCAGGTGCTGCGGTTCGCCAACCGCGTGCCGCTGCAGTTCCAGCCCAAAGCCTGCGCCATTACCAATGCGGTGATCGGCACCAACTGGCGGGCGTATGGTTTAAGCCAGTCCCGCGCGTCGTTGCCGAACGGACCGATCAGCGTGGTGGTTCACCTGGCCAGCGTCTGGGTGCCGTTCACAAGCGAATCGAAAGAGGCGGTTGCCTCCTATCCGGAGATCGAGAAAGAACTGCGACTGGGTCTGCAGATGGTCGGCCGCAAATTGGGCGTCTATTTGAATCGTCGTAACCGGGTGAAAGAACAGGGGGAACGCCGTAACATTTTCCTCCGGTATTTGGGCGAAGTGGCCGACGCCGTTGCCAGCATCAACCAGACCGATCGCGACGCGCTCTATGACAACCTGGTCGAAGCGGCCAAAAAGAAGACGGCCGACGCCGACCTGAAGCTCGACGCCGGCGACAAGCCGCCGGAACTTGCCGAGCTGGAAGCCGACAGCAGCGTGCTGATCGTCGACGGCAGCGACGAAATGGCCGACGCGGCGCCGGTCAACGGCAGCGCAACCGGAACCGTGAAGCCGAACGGCCAGGGGCGACTGTTCTAGCATTTGTCTCAAGCAGGCGATCGCGACGAAGGGGCCGATGTTAGCCCGAACCTGGCTTCCCGCATCGGGCCGGAAACGACAACAGCCGCCCGTTGGGGCGGCTGCTGCAGGTGGCATGTGTCACGGAACGGGGCGTTCCGGCAATCTTCGCTTAATAGTCGCGGGTGATGACGGTGTCGTCCTCGTAGGCCAGCAACTGTTCGTAAACGCTGGTGCAGCCGGGATTGATGTTGTCGTAGTTGATGTTTTCCGACAGGAAGTGGGTCGATGCGTCGCAGAACACAAAGTTTGCTCCGCCGGGATGCAAGCTGCTGAACTCGGCCAGGCCCGTGGCGGTGGAAACCGAGTTGTTGATGCCCGATCCGCCGATGCCCATCACGTTGGCCGCCCCGTAGTCGGTCGGAGTGCCAGGGTAGTAGGCCGAATAGGCGTTGGCGGCGCGATACTTGATCACGACACCGTTGACTTTCAGTTCGTACGCGCGTTCGCCTCCCGCGATGGTTTTGGAAGTACCGTCGGTGATGTCGCCGACGCTGATCAGGCTGGCGCCGGCGGCTGTGCTGAATTCGCGGAAAGGTCCGGTGGAGTTCACGTTGGCGGTGTAGGGGTTGCCGGTCGTGACGGTAGCCGAGTTGGCGCCATAACCGTTGTTGGCGACATAGTTGCTGACGCCCGAGCCAGAGATATGGCCGGTGCTGTCGTTACCAGCCAGCCGATTGTTGCCCGAAATGACGTGCGAAGCCGGCCCGGTGTCCGACGGGCAGCGGTACGCTTCCAGCGGCTGGACGATTAAGGTCCGGTCAATGACCCGGTTGCCGACGCCCAGGGTGTTATACATGTTTTGTTCTTCCAGCTGCGGCAGGATCATGGAGCCCCAGCTCCACCAGTTATTGCCGTTGCCGTTCTGGGCGGCTTTGACCAGGCCCGGCGGGAAGACTTTGTGGGCGTCGTGATAGTTGGCCATTCCCAGGCCAATCTGCTTCAGGTTGTTGGTGCAGGTTGAGCGTCTGGCGGCTTCACGCGCCATCTGCACGGCAGGCAATAGCAGGGCCACCAGAACGCCAATAATGGCGATGACAACCAGGAGTTCCACAAGAGTGAAACCAGGACGCGGGAAGTGCGCACGACGCATGGAGGCTCCAAAGAGAGAGAGGAGATAAAGGGAGAAAAGAAAAGGAAAATCTTTTTACCCTTGCTCCGTAGACTCCCGCAGTTGGCGGGCCAGCGCGGCAATTTCCTGCAACGCCTGATCGAGGCGGAGGAAACCAGCAAGGTATGCTTAGTTCGAAAAGGAAGAGAAGAAATCTCTTTGAACCAATAGTTGTAATCTTGGAGGGGGCAATCGTACTAGTGAATTTTCCCATTCTGGGGGAAAATTCCCAGAATTCTTTGCCGCAGGGCAACGTCAACAGAACAAAATGAACCTGGCAGGAACGAAAACCTCCTTTATCATCCTTTTCTAACGACGCCTTCCCACAGGCCCGGGGGCGTTCCCGACCGGAGTCTGTCACGGGTGGACCGCAAACAAGCGGCAAGAAGCGAAAACAGCCGCCCGGGCTGGGCGGCTGTTAGTTGGCTCTTCAGACTGCAGAATGCACGTCCTTAGTAGGTCCGGGTGATGACGGTGTCGTCTTCATAGGCCAGCAACTGTTCGTACACGCTGGTGCAGCCGGGATTGACGTTATCGTAGTTAACGTTTTCCGACAGGAAGTGCGTGGAGGCGTCGCAGAACACAAAGTTTGCCCCGCCGGGGTGCAAGCTGCTGAACTCGGCCTGACCTTGCCCTGTGCTCGTGTTTTTATTGATGCCCGCTCCGCCGATGCCCAGCGCACAAGCGGCTCCGTATTCGGTGTTGTTACTCGTGTTGTACGTGGAATAGGCGTTGGCGGCCCGGAACCTGATATTCGTGCCATTAATCTTCAGGTCGTAGCAACGTTCGCCAGCAGCGATGGTTGTTGAGGTGCCATCGGTGATGTCCGCCACACTGATCAGATAGGCGCCGCCGTTGTTGCCAATGAATTCACGGAAGGGCCCCGTGGAATTGGTGTTGGTGGTGTAAGGATTGCCGACGGTGACCGAAGAAGAAACCGCGCCGTACCCATTGTTGGCGGCATAGTTGCTGACGGCCGAGCCGGTCATATGGGCGCCGTCGTTACCTGCCAGGCGGTTGTTTCCAGAAATCAGATGCAGAACCGGCCCGGTGTCCGAAGGGCAACGGTAGGATTCCATCGGCTGCTTGATCAGGTTCCGGTCAATGACCCGCGTGCCCACGCCCAGCGTATTGTACAGGCTCTGTTCTTCCAGCTGAGGCAAGATCATGGCCCCCCAGGCCCAGTTGTTATTGTTGTTGCCATTCAGTGGAGCCTTGACCAGGCCTGGTGGGAAGACTTTGTGGGCATCGTGATAGGTGGCCATCGCCAGGCCGATCTGTTTTAGATTGTTCGTGCAGGTCGCACGTCTGGCTGCTTCCCGCGCCATTTGAACAGCGGGCAACAACAGAGCCACTAGCACGCCAATAATGGCGATCACGACCAGAAGTTCCACAAGCGTAAAGCCGCGTCGTGGGAAGTGCGCACGAGTCATACTGACCCCTCAGAGAAAAGAAGAAGAGAGTAATTTGAGATTAAAAGAAGAGACAAGAAAGAGTTTTCTTGGTTTCCCCGTTTTAAGCTGTATTTAGCCCGATGGCCAATCAAAAATCCCAGGGATTGGCCACAATTCGCAAAAAAAATCCCCAGACCGGGAACGGTCAGGCAGCAAACTGAGGGGGCGTCCGACTGCGAATGTCGAATCGCGGATGCCACGCAAGGGGGGTGCCTGCGAAGCTTAAGAAGAGGGCGAATCGAGATAGGGGTCCTGCCCCATTTGCATCTGCATTTTGTGGCGTTCGCGCTCGTAATGCATCATCATTTTGCGGCCGCGAAAATGATCACGTTCTACCCGCGCTTGCGCCGCCCGGAAACGACGCGCGTAGCCAGGCAAAGCGGCGCTGGCTTGCTGGCCGATCTCCGCCAGCCGACGGGCCGCCTTGGGGCCGTAGCCCGCCTTGAGGATTTCGTCGTCGAGGGACAGATACTGGCGATACGAGCCGCGGTCGCCCTGGCGTCCGCAACGTCCGATCAGTTGGCGGTCGATCCGCGCCGACTCGTGCAGTTCGGTGCAGATGACATGGAGTCCGCCGAGTTCTTCGACGCCTTCTCCCAGTTTGATATCGGTGCCGCGGCCGGCCATGTTGGTGGCGACGGTGACGCGGCCGATTTCTCCCGCCTGGGCGACGATCTTTGCTTCCGCCTCCATCCGGTCCTGGGCGGTGGAGACTTCCGTGGCGTTCAGGACCTGGTGTTCAATCTGTTCCGCTGCGAGCAGATCGGAAATGATCTTGGATTTGTCGATGCTGCGGGTGCCGATCAGCACGGGACGTCCGGTGGCGGAAATCTCTTTGACTTCCTCGACGATCTTTTGCCACTTGAGTTTGCTCACGCCGACGACCACGTCGGGCAGCTGGATCCGCTGCGGCGGTCGGTTGGTGGGCACCACGACGACATTCAGCGAATAAATTTTGCGCAGCTCGGCCCCCGAGTTGGCGATGGTGCCCGTCATGCCGGCAAGGCGCTCGTAACGGCGGAACAGGTCCTGCACGGTGATCTTGGCTGCTTCGCCCGTTTCGGCCGTAATTTCCACTCCTTCACGGGCTTCAACGGCCTGGTGGATGCCGGCCCGCCACTTGCGTCCTTCGGCCAGTCGCCCGGTGAATTCGTCGACGATCACAATCTCACCGTCGCGGATGATGAACTGGCGATCGCGGACGAATTCTCGATCGACCTTGATGGCCCTTTCAATGTGCTCGTACAGCTCGATCAGACCGATTTCACGAAGGAGCGTCGGCTTGGGCAGTTCGCGGACTTTCCGTCGCCCGGCGGGCGTGAGTACTGCTTCCCGCCGTTCATGGTCAAACTCGTATTCGGTTTCTTCGACAAACAGCGGCCCGCTTTCCGAGGCCCAGCGATACAAGGTATTACGCACCTCGGGTGATTCGCCGGGAATGGAGCTGATGATCAAGGGGGTGCGGGCTTCGTCGATCAGAATGCTGTCAGCTTCGTCGATCAGCGCGAAGTGCAGGTCGCGCTGGACGATCTCGTCTGCTCCCGCCTGGCTTTGGCCGAGCATCTGGGCGAGCAGGTTTTTCCGGCCGTCGCCTGTGTGGCGTTTGAGCAGCCGATCTCGCAGGAAGTCAAAGCCAAACTCTTTGGCCGTGCCGTAAGTGACATCGCAGCGGTAGGCTTTGCGTCGCTCGGGTTGCGGGGTGTCGGCTTCGATAATACCGATCGACATTCCCAAGGCGGCGTACAGCGGACGCATCCACTCGGCGTCGCGTTTTGCCAGATAGTCGTTCGCCGTCGCCAGATGGGCGCCGTGTCCGGCGATGGCCGCCAGGTACATCGGCAACGTGGCGGTCAGCGTTTTCCCTTCGCCAGTTTGCATTTCCACAATACTGCGATGATGCAAGGCAATACCGCCCAGCAACTGCACCGGGTAATGCCGCATCCCCAGGCTCCGGGCGCCGGCGGCCTGGACCAGGGCGAAAGCTTCGCACAGCAGTTTCGTGAGGGGTTCGCCGCTGCGGGCCCGATACCGGAGCGAAAGACTTTCCTTACGGAGCCTGGCGTCGTCGAATTTGACGAACTCCGATTCAAACTGCTCGATTTTGGGCAACAACCGTCGCCAGGAAGCAATTTGATAATTCGCCACGCTGCGGGCGACAAGGCTGGGCATCATAGGACGCGACGCTTCTGCGTGAAAACTATCCAGGAACGAAAGGGATTTTCGTTCAGGGGAACAGCGAGGTTGCCAGCAATTGAATGCGGAATGCGCGCCCGCGGCAACCTTCGATAGTTTAGCGTCCTAGCTCTCCGAAGTGTAGCGCGGCTGCCACGGCGTACCGACCGAGGCGCCGGAATTGGTTGGGGCCAGCGGTTGGGCGCCGTTGGTTAGCGGCAGCAAGCCGGGCGTCGCCGGAACGGCTGTCCCGACGGGTTGACCGCCCATATACACGGGAGTTTGCGGAGTCGCATAACCGGGCTGCAGGTACTGCGGCTGGGCGTATTGCGGCTGCACGTACTGCGGCGGAGCGTACTGCTGTTGCCCGTAGGGAGATTGTGTGGGCGCCTGGTTGAATTGGATGATTCGCTGATTGGAAGCCGGCGGCGCGTTGGCGGACGTCATCTGGGTGGCGTCGTTCACATGCATGCCGCTGAGATTGAGCGAGGTCGAACCACCGGGCACGCTAAACGCGGCGGGCTGCGTCGCGTAGTTCACGCCGGGAGCATTGGGCGAAACCGGGGCCGTGTGCATGGCGGGCTGTACGACTCCTGCAGGTCGCCACTGAGGCCCGGTTTCGGCGCTGGCGAGAGCCACGCCTGAACCGACCACCTGGGAATTCAGCGGACCGATGCTAGTTGTACCCTGCGGCACAGCGGCAGGGGCCGTTTGACCGCCTGGGTAGTAGGCATCGGGACGCCCGTAGGCGCCCGTGGCCGGCGGCGGCACGCGAGGCGAACCGTACCCGGCAAAAGGATTAAATTCCGGCGTTGGTGCTTTGCAACCAAGCAGCAGGCAGGTAGCGAAAACAGCAAGCGTGGCTTTCCACGACATGGGACAAACTCCTAAACGCCAGACTGGCAAATCCGCGAACTGCAGGGAATCATCGCGATCATCAGGGCGCGACGCCTGCAGCAATTGACCGCATCCGCACTTGTCACAACGCGGAGCGAGTCAATCGGGGGCCACCATAGCGGGGAGAAGTTTTTCTTCCAATACCGGTTTTTTTCTCAAGTCAAGAAAATGACGGATCGGGCCCGAAAGGACGGTGCTGGTGAAACCGCCCTTTCGTTGAGGGAAATCGGTGGGCGAAAGGGCCAACCGCTAGGCGAGCGGACGGCCTTCGGCGTCGGGCAGTTTGTCGGTCAGAATGCTGACCAGATCAATGATGGTCCAGATGCCGCAGCCGCCGCAGGTGCAGAGCTGAGCGATGCCGATGCCCGTATAGCCCAGATAAAAGCGCTGCACGCCGAGTGCGCCGAACAGGCAGAGAATGGCGGCGGTGACCTTCTGCTTGTCGCTGGTTCCCGCCGGCGGACCGCCTTCGGGGTTGGGGCTGATCGAGGCGGAAGGAGACGTAGCCGGAGGGGGAGATGTTTTGGTCGTCATCTTTTTTACTCGTCGTTTGCCGCGAAGGCGGGCAGTGGGACTGTTGGATACGCCAAAATCGAACGAGCTAGCGGGTGCGTCGATTTTTGGTTTTCCTTCCTCATTGGGCCCAACGGCGGGACCAATTGATTGCGCAGGAACCGCGACCGCTTTGGCGGTGGGCTGGGCCGTCGCTTTGGCGACGACGGGCTCTTTCTCTTTTTTGTCGGAAGCCTGGGGGGCTGTTTTGGGCGACTGAACGGCTGCGCCTTTGCTGGCGGCGGCCTTTTCTTTAGCGGCTTTTTCGGCGGCCGCTTTTTGCGCGGCTGCCTTTTGGGCCGCTGCTTTCTCGGCGGCGACCTTGGCTGCTTGTTCTTCCGCGGCTTTTTCCGCGGCGACTTGTTCGGGCGAGGGACCGAGAGGATCTTCGTCCTCGTCTGCTTGTTCTTCAAGCTGCGGGAAGACATCGCTGGCCCATTGCCACTGGTCGCTGCCTTCGATGAGCAGCTGGCAATCGCCGTTCAGGCGGCCGTCGGCGACCCAGCCGTCAAGCTCGGTGCGGCTGATCGGTCCGAAGTCTTCGCCTTCGTCCGTTTTGACGAACCACATTTCTTCGGTCGAAGCGGCGTCGCCTGCTTCATCCTCGGCGGCGACAGAGACTCCGTCGCTGGGAACTTCGATGACGCCCTTGCACTGGGGACAGCGAACTTTCTTTCCGGCCAGGTCGTCTTTGACCCGCAAACGTTTATCACAACTGGAACAACTGATTTCGATCGGCATGGGCGAATCTCAGTACCCTTCTTGATTCCGCACGGCGTTTGGCTGAGGGACAGGGTGATGGCTGGCATGCCCGACTCCACGCTGCCCCCTCGCTGCTTGACGATAACGACTGCCAGGAAGTTGCGGCTGCAGACCGGCCTTGCCAGTAGGCAGGGCCCGCGGACAACCCATTTTGAGGAGTGAAACTACTCTGGCAAATATTCGGGCAAGCGTGCTGGGCGACCGTCAGGGTCGAAAGCGTGCGGATCGGGATGCGGTGTAACTAACGGTGAAAATGCTATTCTAGCGCCGATTGGCTGCAGTTTCTATTCAGCCCTTGGGAAAATTCTAACGGCTGCGCACGTGTTGCGATATGCACCGCATCCCCTGAAATGGCGACAATCCGATTTTTCTGCAGAAACCGCGTAAACGGCGCCGGCTGGTGAAGAGAAACGGGCGTGCAAACGGCAAGATCGTGCGAGGACGGGCGCAGGCGGGCGAACGTCCCTGGAACCTCGCCACATTTTTGACCCGACGCACCTTCTGACCTATACAAGTTATGGGACGCTGCAAGACGTGCGTTCTCGCGATCGGGCGCCGCGGTCCAGTGCGAACCGCTTCGCTCGTGAAAGATGGCTCTTACCCCCCTCTGTGCAGTCGATGGAAGATCAACTCGAACACACTGCCGAATCGGACACCGCGATGAGCGAGTTCTCCGCGGCATTCGATGCGTGCCGCGAACGGGCCCAGCTGGCGGTTCAGACACAGCGCGAACGGGTGCGCGAAGTCGAGAACGAATTTGAAACCCATGTGAGGGCGTTGCTGGCGGAACTGGAGTCGGAACGCGACCAGCTTCGTGTCGACCGGGCTGACCTGGAACGGCGCCGGGATGAAACTTCCGCCCAGCGCAAAAGCATTGCCCGCGATCTGCGCGCCCAGCGGGCCGAAATGCTCGCCGAAATTGAACAGAAACGCGCCGAAAGGATGCAGTCCGATACCGGCGAATCTAACGGCCGGGTCGCCGAACTGCAGGCCGAATGCGATCGCCTGCGGTCCCGGTTCGACCAGGAAGACCAGCAATGGCGCGACGCCGAACAACAGGTCGAACACTGGCGGAACGAAGCCCAGCAGCTGAGCCTGCAGGCCGAAGAAGCGGAACAGCGCGTTCAGGAACGGGAACAGGTCATCGAACACCTCCGGCGTGAATTGGAGCAGGCGCTCCAGCAGTTGGACGAGGTCGTCGCCCAAGGAGCTCAAGGGGGCGCCAGCGACGCGGTGCTGGAAGACATGCGCCGCGGCCGCGAGATGGCGATCGACGAACTCCGCGAACTCAAAAAGAAAAACGAAGAACTCCAGACGCAACTGGCGGCCAAACCGGCGGTTGTTGCGGGCGCCCCGGTGGCGGGCATGGGGATGGACTGGGCCGCCCAGAAGGCCCGCATGCTGCAGCAACTGGAAGACGATTTTGATCCAGAGAATGCCGAGCAGGTCCGTGAGCGGCTCACGATTGAAAAGACGCTGCAGACGACGGAAAAGCTTCTTTCCGCCAAGGAAAACGAGCTCAACGACCTGCGGCAACTGCTGGAAGACCAGTCGGCCAGCATCGGCGGCATGGCGGTTGGCGCCAATGCGATCGCCGAACTGCTCGATCACGATGAGTTGGTTCGCGAAGAACGCGACAACCTGAAGAAGGTCCAGGAAGAATGGCGCCAGAAGCTGCGCGTCGCTGAGGTCGATATTTCTGTTGAACGGGCGAAACTGGCCCGCGAGAGGGCGGAGCTGGAAGATCGCCTGCAGCGGCTAGAGCAGGAAAAAGCCAAAATGGCCGTGCTGCAGCCTGCCGACACCAAAAGCAAGCCGCCGACTCGCAACAAATGGCTGGCCCGTCTAGGATTGCGCGACGACGACGCCGAATAAACGGCGTCGTAATGCTGGTAGGAACCGGTCGTGTCCGCTCGCCCTGCGGCGATCGCCAGGACGGCCTGCGTGTTGCGTGAAGAATTCGCGTCGCCATGCGTTTCAGCGACGCGTTCGTCGGTTGGTCGCGAGTGCTTCCTCCGCCGCCGGTTGTAACGACGGAAGGAACCCTGTTACCAGCAACTCACGCGGGGCTTAAGCGCCCTGGCGTTCCATGTCTTTCATGATGGGCGTGAGATAGTCGACCGTGCTTTGCATGCTGGCCAGGTGCGGATAATCCTCTTCGGGAATCTGAATGCGGTAGCGCTTCCGCAATTCCATGACGATGTCGAGGAAGTCCATGCTGTCGAGTTCCAGCTGCTCGCGGAACGGCTTTTCATCGGTGAGATCGCCCAGGTCTTCATCGGGGGCAATGTCGCCGAGAATATCAATGATTTCCTCGCGGATGTCGGCGGGCTTCATGGAATACGGTCTCCTTGTCTGTCGACTGTCGTTTGCGATGGTTAGTGGTGGGTGCAGGCGACGATTCCCTCGCTCTTCGCCTGCAGTCCGCGGCGGCTAAAACTTTCGAATGATCACGACCGAGTTAATCCCCAGCATGCCGAAAGAGTTGTTCAAAATGTAATTGACCGGGCCGACTTCGCGCGGCTCGTTGATTACCAGGCCGGGCAGTTCGCATTCCGGGTCCAGGTCGTCGATGTTGATCGAGGCGTGGCAGACGCCGTCCTGGAACGAAGGCAGGTTGCCCGCCAGCTCCAGCGCTCCCGCGGCGCCCATGCAGTGGCCGATGAAGCTCTTGGTGTTGTTGATGTTTACCTTCGGGCAATCCGCAAAGACGGCCCGCAGCGCTTTGCACTCCTGGGCGTCGCCCGAGGCAGTGCCAGTGGCGTGGGTGCTGACGATATCGATCTGGTCGGCGGTCAAGCCGGCTCGTTTGAGGGCCAGGTGGATGCACTCGGCCTGCCGCTCCGGATTAGGCAATACGAAGTCGGTGGCGTCGGTGTTCATCGCATAGCCGGCCAGCTCGCCGTAAATCCTGGCGCCGCGGGCTTTGGCGTCGCTCAAACGCTCCACCGTGTACATGCAGCCGCCTTCGGAAACGACGATGCCATTGCGGGCTTTGTCGAACGGACGGGAAGCCTTGGCCGGATCTTCGTGCGAGGCGAGCGCGCCCTGGCTGCGGAAACTGGCGAAAATTCCGAACGTATGGATGCTTTCGGAAACGCCGCCGGCCAGAGCCAGGTCGCATTCGTCCAGTCGCAGCATCTGGGCTGCCTGGATCAGGCCCGCGTTGCCGGCCGCACAGGCGGCGCCAATCGTGTAATGCGGTCCGGTAATGCCCATGTTCAGGGCGACTTCGCCGGCCGGGTTGTTCGCCACGGTGCGCGGGTTGTGGTGGTGCGACCAGACGGACGTGTCGTAATCGTAACCTTTGATCAGAAAAATTTCGTTTTCTGTTTCCACGTTGCCGTGTTCGGTAACGCCGACATAGACGCCCACGCGGGAGCGATCGACATTTTCCCAGTCGATGCCGGCGTCGAGCACGGCTTCGCGTGCACAATACACGCCGACGCTGCCGGCCCGTGTGCCGCGACGAAGGTCTTTTTTTGTCTGGTGGCGGGTCGCTTCGTAATTGCAGATGCCGGCGAGGGTTTCGCCGACGTAGCGAATTTCATAATTCGACACGCCGCTGCGACCTGCGAGCAGACTTTCGCGAAATTCCGCCTGCGTATTGCCGCTCGGCGAGGTCAAACCCAGGCCGGTAATGACAATGCGCTGGGAGTCGGGAAGTTCGTTTGGCGGAACAGCAATCATAGCGCCAACCTGGACCGGGGAAACCATTCAAGCTACCGATTTCCGATCGAACTGACAAGCGGCCCCACCTGGCGGAAACCGCGACCAGACCCTCGGCGTCGGCGGTTTCGCCAAGGAAAACTCGTCCCACAAGGGGCCTCGCGTCTCCTCATCAAGGCGGTCGGATTTCATCGGTTGCAACGGCAGTCGCGTTTGTCCCTTGCTGTTTCCGGTCTGCCTCCGGAGATTCGCACCTGGAAAGCGGACGAACGTCTCTATAATAAGCGGTCGGACTGGTATGCCAGGTCGCGCATGCGGCGCATGGCGTCGGCATTTGCCCGTTGCAGGTAACGGGTTAGACGAATCTTGGAAGAGGATTGGGAAGGCTCACGCTCATGTCGCAGATCATCAGCCCGGCCGCAGTCTGTCTGGTTCGCCTGCAGGAACTGGGTGACCCGCAGATTGCCCAGCATTCCCAGCGATTTTTCAAAACCGGGCCCGGCGAATACGGTGAGGGCGACCTGTTCCTGGGGATACGCGTGCCCGTGTTACGGCGACTGGTGCGGGAATTTCGCACTTGCGATGAAAGCGACCTGGCGGAGCTGATGGCTTCGCCCTGGCACGAGGCCCGCCTGTTGGGGCTGTTGATTCTGGTCGACCAGTATCAGCGGGGTGAGGAACCAGAGAAACGGCGTTGTCATGTGTTTTATCGCCGTCATCTGGATCGCGTTAACAACTGGGATCTGGTTGACAGTTCGGCGCCGACCATCGTGGGTGACTATTTACGACGTCGCAGCCGAGGCTACCTGCACCAGCTGGCCCGTTCCCGGAGCCTGTGGCGCCGGCGGATTGCGATTATTGCCACGCTGGCCATGATCCGGGAGGACGATTGGGACGAGACCCTGGCGCTGGCGGAGAAGCTACTGCAGGATCCGGCCGACTTGCTGCACAAGGCGGTCGGCTGGATGCTGCGCGAAGTGGGGAAGCGGGATGCGGCCGTGCTGGCCCGTTTTTTGGAACGGCATGCGGCTTGCATGCCTCGAACCATGCTGCGGTATGCGATCGAATCGATGCCGGAGCCGGACCGAAGATATTATCGCGAGTTGCCCAGGAAATCGCCCGAGGAGACGTAATCCGCTGTCGCGGAGACTCCGGCAAAAGGGGGGATCGGTGGTTTGATCCGTCCAGCACCCTGGACGACCAGCGATCGAGATGTACGGCAGCCGTCCGTTGCGGGAAGTTCCGCGGCGATTAATGAAAGAACGCTCAACGAGGGTTTGCATGAATATCAAAGCCGCTTCGCGCAGCGACGAGCTGGATCTTTTTTCTGAAGAGGTGCGGCGGGGTCTTCGCGATCAGCCGAAACGTTTGCCCTGCAAGTATTTTTACGACGAGCATGGCTCCCAGCTGTTCGACCAGATCTGCCTGCTGGACGAGTACTACCTGACCCGCTGCGAGCTGGAGATCATGCAGCAGTACGCCGGGGAAATGGCCGCCCAGATTGGAGAAAGGGTGATGCTGGTGGAGTACGGCAGCGGCAGCAGCGTGAAGACGCGGATCCTGCTGGACCATCTGGAGCAGCCCGTCGCTTATGCTCCGGTCGATATTTCCGAGGAGCACCTGGAAAAAACAGCCCGCAAGCTGGCCCTCGCATACCCGCAGATCGACATCCTGCCGGTTTGTGCGGACTTTACCAAACCGTTGACGTTGCCTGATCCGCCGCGGCCCGTTTCCCACAAGGCGCTATACTTTCCTGGTTCTACGATCGGCAACTTTGAGCCCGATGCGGCCAGGCGACTGCTGGCGGAGATGGCCCGGCTGGTCGGACCGGGCGGGGGCTTGCTGATCGGTTTCGATCTGAAAAAGAGCCCCGAGGTGATCGAGGCCGCCTATAACGACGCCGAGAAAGTCACCGAGGCGTTCAACTTGAATCTGCTGGAGCGGATCAATCGTGAGCTGGACAGCGACTTCCAGGTGGATCAGTTTCGCCATCGGGCCGTCTACAACGAGCAACGCGGCCGGGTGGAGATCGCACTCGTGAGCGAACAGCAGCAGCAGGCGACGATCGACGGCGAAACGTTCAGCTTCGCCGCTGAGGAGCCGATCTGCACGGAGTACTCGCACAAATACTCGATCGAACAATTCTCTGAGCTGGCCGCCAGCGTCGGGTTTATTCGCCATCGCCACTGGACCGATCGCCGCGGCTACTTTGCTGTTGCTCACCTGGTCGTGGAATAAATCGAGACGGAAAAAGAGGATTCACCGCCGAGGTTGCAGAGAAACGCAGAGGAAAGGGAGAAGAGTTGGAGGAAAGGGGCAGGCAGGCAGCTCGCGGAGAATCACAGAGTAAGGAAACGGGGAGTTTCTTGATGCTGGGAGAAGATCGCTTGCCCCTGGTTTTTCGCAGGACGAGTTCTCCACCTCCACGCTTCTTCCTCTGTGATTCCCGGCGAGCTACTGACGGAAATCGACGGTCAGCCGTCTTTTGCTTCGCAAAAGAACGCGATCTTTCACGGAGTGAAAGTCGACTGTCCGGCGACTGTCCGTACTCAAAACGGCGAATCAATATCTGGCAGTTATTCTTTTTACGGTCCCCGCAAAAGAACGCGAACTTTCACGGACCAAGTCGACTGTCCGGCGTCTGTTCTTGCTTGAAACGACGTAACCGCAATCGAAAAGTAATTACCCTCCCGTTTCTTATTCTTTCAGCGACTCCAACCAGCTGAGCAGGTCGGCCACCTGGGCGGCCGTCATGTCGCGGAGCAGCAGGTCGGGCATCAGCGATTTCTGCTGCGGGAACATCGCTTCGATTTCGCTCGTTTTCAGCCGATGCTCTTTATTCTGCGTGTCGCGAAGGACCACCTCATTCTCGGTCTTTTCGATCAGCAAACCGCTGAGCACCTTGCCGCTGTCGGTTTCGACTAGCCACATGGAAAACTTGGGATCGATCGTTTTCGACGGTTCCAGGATACTCTCCAGTAGCTTCGCCCGGTCCAGTTTTTTGCCAATCAGCGTCAAATCGGGCCCCAGCTGGATCCCTTTTTCGCCAACGCGATGGCAGTTGCGGCACTGGATTCCGGCGCCAGTAAAGAATAGCTCGCGGCCGCGGTCCGGGTCGCCGGTGAGCTCCAGTAATTTTCCGGCGTCGATCGTTTCGCCCAGTCGCTCGGTGCGCTGGTCGTCGGGCAGGAACGATTCGAACAGGTCGCGAATCGCCAGGTTCTCATGCTGGGTTGCGGTCGCAATGACCAGCTCGCCAATCGACTCGGGCAGGCGGCCTTCCCGCTGGGCTCGGGCCAGCATCATGGCCGACGGCGGCTGTTCCAGCAGGCCAGCGATCAGGCCGTTCCGGCTGGCGATCCGGCCCTCGACGCGTTTGACGGCGGCGTCCGCTTCCTGCTCGGCGGCTTCTGCTTCGTCGGCGGCGGTCGGCTTTTCGCGGTTGTTCTTCTGGGCGATCGTCTGACTGATCTTCCAGATTTTTCTCGGCGCCTGGGCCGCTTCTTCCGCCAGCACGGCGGCTTCTTCCAGGGCAACCAGACGATCGATTTTGACGGCGTCGTCATGACGCACCGGCAGTTGCCGGATCCAGTCATGGATCAGCGCCAGGCCGGGCTCGTCGATCAGGCTGGAGCCGACATGCGGCATGTGCCCCGGGCCGATCTTGGCCATGCGGTAGTAAAGGACGGAGCGGTACGGGTCGCCGGGCGCCAGGATCTCAGCGTCGAAGATATTGAACGTACCCTGCGTCGGGCGGGTCGACAGCGCTTCGGTCTTTTCCAGCGGCACATCATAAGGGATATGGATGCGGGCCGATCCGCCGCCGTTCTCGCGATGGCAATGGGCGCAGTTAGCGTGCAGATAGGCCCGGCCGCGCTGTTCCAGATCGACTGTGGCGTCGAAGGGATCAGCCAGGTGCGGCATTGCTTCGGCCGACAGGTGGACTTCGGGCACAGCGAAGGGATCGTTTTCATCCGGCGGGGCCGTGACATTCTGCAGCACGCCCAGGCGGCGGAGCCGGGTGATCTGATTCTCGGTCTGGTCGCCGTAATTGTGTTCCCGGTTGAGCTGCGGGATGTTGAACGCCAGGGTGAACTCGGCCCACGGATTGTGGCAACGGATGCAATCGTTCCGCGAGGAGAATTTCCACTGCTGCTGCCGGCGACCGCCCGGGGCGCTGGCGTCGATGACTTCGAGCGTATCGACCAGGCCTTGCGGGCCCACCAGTTCGGCGTCGGTCTGTGCGTCGTTCCAGCGATAGGTGTAGCCGCGCCAGTCGTAGCCGTTGAAGTGCAGCAGCTGCGTTTCAATCCGGCGTTTGGAAGACGGGTCGCCTTGCACCATTTCCAGCGACAGGGTTTTGGTCAGCACGGCGTCCTGCGGGAAGTCCATCTGGCGGCTGAACATGGAGCCGGGCACCGGTTTTGCCTTCACTTTTAATCCAATGGACGTATCGCCCGGCAGGCCCAGGTATCGCTCGGCCGTGGCGTGGTCGGCCCACTGCAGGGCCTGGATCGAGAATGGAATCAGTCCCGGCGCCGGTTCGTGCTGGTCTACGTGGGAGAAGAGACCGCTGTCGCTCAGCTTCCGCGGGAATTCGTGCAGGTCGCTGGGCGGTTCGCTCCGGACCAGCTCGTTGATGGTGCCGGCGTCGTAGTCCAGCAGCAGGAGTTCGCCGTTGGGTTGTTCGGCAAAACCGACGATGCGGACCGTCGGCTCGACCAGCTCCTGCTTCGGTCCCAGCTCTTCTGCGTCGGCGTTGACGCTCCAGATCCGGCGGGTTTCCCAGTCGCCAAAAATGTACTGGCCCTGCAGGTCGGGGAACTTCTCGCCACGGTACACAAAGCCGCCGGTGACCGAAGCGCCGTCGGTATGGGGAATGGCGACGGCCGGCGGGGTGATCGGCGTGGGGCCCCGTTCCCGTTCCGTATGGACCGGCTGGCTGGCTTCCACCAGGCTCCAGCCGTAGTTGTCGCCCGGCTTGACGCGGTAGATCATCTCCCACAATTCCCAGCCGACATCGCCGACCCAGCACTCCCCTTTTTTCCGGTCAAAGCTGAACTTCCAGGGGTTGCGCATCCCATAGGCCCAGATCTCTCCCCGGGCGCCAGGCAGGTCGACGAAAGGGTTATCGGCCGGGATGGAGTAGTTCTGTTCATTGGTCGGATGATCCACGTCGATCCGCAGGAGGGCCGAAAGGACGTTCGTCACATCCTGCCCTGAGTTGAGCGTATCGGGCGGGAAGGCAAAGCTGCCGTCGCCAGTGGAAATATAGAGCATGCCGTCGGGGCCGAACTTGATACAGCCGCCGTTGTGGCCGCCCTGGAGCCAGTGGAAGATTTCCGTTTCGCTGTCCACGATCGCCTGGGGCGGATTGCCTTTGACCTTCAGTCGCGTCACGCGGGTGCCGTCGGGTTTTTGTCCCTGGCGACCGCGGTAGCCGACGACATACGTCACATAGCAGTAGCGGTTCTCGGCAAAGTTGGGATGAAACGTCAGGCCGTAAACAGACACCAGCTTCAGCGGCTGGCTGGGGTCTTTGGCTTCCAGTTGTTCGACCAGCTTGTTAGCGTCGAGGAACGGATCGGCCTGGCGGACGTCCTGGTCGGCCGAGAGCGAATAAATCTGGCCGGCCCCTTCGGCGATGAACAGACGATCGGTCCCCGGCGCGCTGGTGATGCAGGTCGGATTCTTGAACGCGACATGCGGATAGATACGGCTGGCCCGGAACGGCAGCGGCGGTTCGGGACGTCCTCGCACTTGCGACGTTTGCCAGAGCGTACGCTGGCCCTCCCCCGACGGCTGTTCCTTCGCCGGCGGTTCGGCCGCCCAGGCGGTTTGGGAAACGATCAGCAACAGAAGAGCGGCCGCTCGTCGCACGGGACGGGGGAAATTCAGCATGGGTTCGTTCTCGTCACAAGGACGCCGGCCGCGACCGGGCGTCGTTCACAGGAGGGAGCGGAAGGCAGGGCGGACGACGCGAAACAGGGCGTCGTCCGCGGAAGGGCTCGCGAAAACAATCGCGAAAACACTCGCGAAAACATGGTACAGGGGGTTACGGCAGCAGCATGATGCAGGCCGGGCTGGTCTGCACCACGGGCTCGCCATGGGGACTGATTTTACCCGACGCGTCGATCGCAAACACCAGGAGGTTGTTGCCGGGCATGTTCGCGCACAGCAGCCACTTGCCGTCGGGCGTGATCGCCAGGTTCTGCGGCCCCTTGCCCAGGCTGGGCTCGATCTCCAGCAGGGTCAACTCGCCGTTGTCGGCCAGTTCGTAGGCGGCGATACTGTCGTGGCCGCGATTGGTGGCGTACAGGAAGCGTCCGTCGGGAGTGATTTTCAGGTCGGCCGTGTAGCTCTTCCCGTCGAAATCGGCCGGCAGGGTGGAGATCGTTTGCCGCTTTGTCAGCTGGCCCGTTTCCGTGGCGTAGTCAAACAGGGTGACCGTGTTGCCGCGCTCGTTGACCACATACACGAAATTTCCGGTAGGATGAAAAGTCAGGTGCCGGGGGCCGGCGCCCTGTGCGGTCCGGGCAAATGGCGGGTCGTTCGCCGACAGCTTGCCGGTCGCTGCGTCCAGGCGATAGGAGAGCACCTGGTCGATCCCCAGATCGGCCGCCAGGGCAAAGCGATTATCGGGGCTGGCAACGATCGAATGGGCGTGCGGCCCGATCGGCTTCCCTTCCGCATCCACGTCGGCATGCTGATGGACGGAAGCAGCCGGCTGCAGTGAGCCGTCGTCGTTGACGGGCAGCGAGGCGGCGTTCCCGGTTGAGTAGTTCGCCACCAGCACCGTTTTGCCGGTGGCGTCGACATCCAGATAACAGGCGGCCGAGCCTTTGGCCGACTGGCGATTGAGCAGCTTCAGTTTGCCGTTACCATCCAGAATCTCATAGGCGGCCACATCCTCTTCGGTTTTACCGCCGAACGACAGGGCATGGATCGCGTACAGGTAGCGGCCATTGGGCGACAGCGCCATAAAGAATGGGTTCGCCATGTCGCCGGTCCGCTCGGCCGGTTTGAGCTGGCCGCTGGAACTGTCGAAGTGGTACGCCTGAATGGCGCCATTTTCTCCGCCGGCAAAGGAAGAGACAAACAAAAGCGGATCGGCCGCCAGCAGCATCGCCGGGGCGCCGCAAACCAGCGCCGCCAGCAGGATCGCCCCAGACAGGCGCACAACAGAGAAGACCATTCAGCAAACTCCCGATCAAAGAGGCAAGAGGACGAAAGTCCCCGGTCAAGGCGAGCAATTATAGGCGATGTGTTGCCTGGCAAAGGCGATGGGAAAGGCGATGGGAAAGAATCCCGATCCACGTTCCCCGGGGCGGCCCAGGCCAGCCGCGATCCCTTTCGACAGAATAACTGCTGCCCCTTCCGTCTGCAGCGAGAATTCTGGATTTGCCAGGCGATTTTTGGTGGAGGTCCTGGACCGGACAGCGAGCTGCTGTAGTGGAAGACTGGCGGCGAGGCGGCATATTCATCCCCTTCGTTGTCGCGCGGATCGTCGCTGTGTTGCACGGGCGCCTAAGGATCCCTTCCGCCGACGTACTCGATCAGGGAATCGGCGTCTTCGTTTTCGCCGCCGGGTTTGCCGTCGCGGCCGTAACTGCCGACGGTTACCTGGCTGATCCCATCGGAGTTCCAGTAGAACGGCCGCCCCCAGCCGTCGACGAGGCTGCCGTCGCGACCGGCCTCGTCCGGCAGATCCTCGGGACTCAGCGGGACTCTGCCATGTTGCTGCCAGTATTGATGGAGTCGGTGCTGGGTGCCTTGTAAACGCGTTTGCGTTGTCGCGGTGTGGGGTATTCTATCGACCAGCGAAAGACTCTGGCAGGAAGCGCCTAGCAGGACGACGCCCAGGGGGAACAGGGCCAGCCAGGTCGGGCGAGACGGCATCGCGGTTTCTCCTTGGCGGATCGCGTTCAAAGTTCCGACAGACGTCTGGCTGCTGCCGACACTCGCCAGAAGGCGACCACGAAGAACAGGCCAATCACCAGGTCGATCGATCCCGCCACAAGCGTGGCCGCATCTAACCTGCCGGCCGCATACAGGGCGATGGCGGCGATGCCGAAGCTGGCTTTTTCCACCATGGCGGGCAGCATGATCAGCCGGTATCGCAAGGGATCCAGGGCGATCACCAGGAACGCAATCTGCCACGCCACGGCGACGCCGACGAATCCATAGAAGAACTCGGGATGCTCCAGCCCGGCCGGCCGGCCGGCAACTTGCGTTTCCAGGAAGTACTGCGGCAGCAAGACCAGCAATCCATAAATCCCGGCGACCAGGAAGGTCCAGCGAGCGAATTTCATAATGACAACCGTCCGGTCAAAGGCGCCTTGGCGAATTGTGCGGGAGTTGGCGCGGCGAAAGATCCGCTCGCGTTGGCCATGCCGGGCCGATTGTACCTGTCCTGCTTTCTTTGCAAAGACAGTTTCGGCGATTTGAACCTGGCCGCCGCGGGGCGGGAAGTGCCTGGCGGGGAATGTTCCTGCGAGGCGAAAGCACCTCTCCATGATTTTCTCGAGCAATCTCTTCACGCCGTTTCAGGTCCTTCCCAGGCGAGTTAATGAGACAGGGACGTGAGTCCATTCTTCTATTTCCAAATCGGGCCGTTGACCAGGCGTTTGGCAAATTGATTCGTCGTGCAAAAGTCGCTACGATAGGAAATCTTCCCACCCGATTGCGGGGAGAAAGAGTATTTTTTGATTTTATGATGGATGGATTCGTTCTTTAATACAGGACGATAGCGACCACTTCGGTTGCGATCTGCCAGTCAGTAAAAATCCGCTCCGAAGTCATCAGTTTTCTTAAGCGCTCGGGCTGCGGACGATTGCCGGGCCATCAAGGTTCGAATGGGAGAAAGCCGGGGCGAGAGCGGGGCGGGAGGCAGCAAGGGTAGACGCGGCCTTGGCCAGTTTTCTCCTCGACAACGTCGTTGTTCAAACCTGGCGAATTGCAATCGACAGAAACGAAAATTCGCCTGTTACGTTGATTGCGTAGCGTGTTTCCGGGGTTGATCGAATATTTCCGCGACAGAGCGGCGCCATACGTATGCATTCGTCTTCGTACATTACCGCCGCGGCGGAGACCCAGTGTCCTCCTGAGGAGACGCTTGCCCGCTTCTCGGCTGGCAAGGTTGAAGACCCTCAAGCTGACCAGATCGCCCAGCACCTGGGACGCTGCGATCTGTGTGTCTCTCGACTGGACGCCCTGTCGGTCCAGGACGAACTGGTCGACCGCATTCGTCTGGGTTGGCGCACTCTGTTTTCGGATCGGCCCGATGGGCGCGGTTCTTTGCATTCGCAAATCTGCGAAGTCATGGAAGGTCGGACGCGGCCGTTTATGGCGTTGCCGCGGCGGATCGGCCCATACCTGCTGAGGGAACGCCTGGGCGCCGGCGGCATGGGGGTGGTTTATGAAGCCTTTCATGTGCATCTCAAGCGGGTGGTGGCGCTGAAGCTGCTGTCGGAGGAACAGCATCATCCGCAGGCGATCGAACGCTTTCTGGTGGAAATGGAAGCGATCGGCCAGCTGGACAACCCTCATGTCGTCAGGGCGAACGACGCCGGACTGGTGGGTGACCTGCATTACATCGCCATGGAGTATGTCCATGGCTGCGATCTGGGGGCGCTGATTCGTGCTACGGGACCTCTGCGCCACGCCGACGCTTGCGCGATCATTCACCAGGCGGCGGAAGGACTGGGGTCCATTCACAAAGCGGGGATTATCCACCGCGATATCAAGCCGTCCAACATCGTGTTTTCCAGCGAGGCCGTCGTCAAACTGCTCGACCTCGGACTGGCGCGGGTGACCGACAGGGACCATCTGTCGCACTCAAATCTGGTGCTGGGCACGATCGACTATATGGCGCCGGAACAGACAGAAAGCTTGCGGGCGGTCGACTACCGCTCCGACGTTTACAGTCTGGGTTGCACCTTCTTCAAGTTGCTGACGGGCCAGGCCCCGTTCGGCGGCAAGGACTTTGCCAGCGCCACGGCGAAACTGCTGGCGCACAGCAAGCGTATACCGCCCTCGGTGGCCAGTCTGGCGCCGGAGACCCCTGCGGAGCTTTGTGAACTGGTCGCCCGGATGCTGGCCAAGTCGCCAGCGGATCGGCCGAGCGTGGCGGATATCCTGGGAACGCTGGAAGCTTTTATCGGCGACGCGGATCTGGCGACGATTGCCCGCCAGTGTCCGGCGGTCCACGGCCCGCCATTGGTGAACGCCGAGATTACCACGCATCGCCTGACCGCGACCGTAGCAACATCGGGCCTGCTGGGGTGGTCGACCCGGTTGGGGATCGGCTTGCTGGCGTTTGTGGGGCTGTTGTTCCTGGTCCGCAGTCTGTTTTTCTCCGCCTCCGACGAGCGTCCCCAGACGCCAACGCCCGCGGGTCTGGCGTCGCCTGAGATGCTGGCGGGTCAGAAACCGCCGCCGGTGGAGAAATTTGTCACCGCCCCGGCGGAAGTGGATCCTCCGGTGATCTGGCAACAGGTCGAGCCGCTGGTGTGGTACGACTTGCTGGATCGTCCGCCGCAGGAAGCCTACTGGCCAATCGAAGAATCCACAACCTGGAGCTATGAACGGAAAACGCAGAGTCTGCAGCTGCAGTCGACCAACCTGGGTTTGATCCAGCTGGGAGAAGCATGGTTCGACAATTACGAACTGGATGTTGTGCTGTTTCAACCCGAATGGACCGGCAACACCGGACTGTTTCTCGGATTTTCCAGCAAAATCGATGACAGCGAGATCCCCGTGCTGGATATGCAGTTATTCACCATTCAAAGGGTCGATCAGCAAGGACGCGACACCCACTATCGGCTTGAGCGTTCGCTCCTGCACAGTGAAGCCAATCTTTTTGGAGGACGCAACACGAGCTCCCGCGAGGCGGGCGTCCATCGCACCGATTTTATGCACGGAGAGCAGCATCTATCCATCAAGGTCGCCCACGGAAAACTCGTCTCCGCACGGATTAATAACCACGACCTGACCAGCTTGCTCACCGAAAGATCCAACGGGTATTTTACTGAGCGTGATTATCAGGGCGGATTTGGAGTTTTCACCAGTGTGTCGAATGTCACCGTGCGCAGTGCGCGGTTCCGGGTTACGCGGGTGCTCCGCTGACGCATCGACCAGAGGTTCGCCGCCGGGGCGGTTGCCAGGGGGCTTGTTATGGTTCGTCCGTGGTCGTTACGTCCCGTACGTTACCCCTGTGATTTCAAGTTTTTGATGATTGATTCCGGTTAGTGATGAAGGATTCGTTCCAGATTCTCAGTTTCTGCTTGAGGGAGTGTTCATGAACGACAAGGCGATTTCACCACGTGCATTGAATGGGTTTGCGATCTACCAGCCGGGGGAAAACTGGCAGGTGCTGCTCGCAGAAGACCATTCGACGTCGGTCGCGGGAAAGTACAGCTTTGGGACTACACTAAGTTTCGTGCGCGTGCAGATTTTCAAAACCCAGGCCGAAGCCGACGCCGCCAGGGTCGCGGCGATTGCCTGGGGCCATCCCTACCCGCCTCCCAACTGGGAAACGTGCCTCGTGGAAACCGACGGAACATTCCGGCATGCAAACGTTCCTGCAGGGGAGGCCGCTGGCCCGGAGACGCGTGTCGCTTTGTTCTGGGCGAGTGTCGGCGGGTCGA
The DNA here is from genome assembly GCF_007751035.1 of Lignipirellula cremea. NCBI lineage: Bacteria > Pseudomonadati > Planctomycetota > Planctomycetia > Pirellulales > Pirellulaceae > Lignipirellula > Lignipirellula cremea. Next base: position 3,796,916 of record NZ_CP036433.1, read on the forward strand.
ATGAATTCAAGGATGTGACCTTTACCGTGATTCCCTTTGACGATGGCGTCGCGGTCACGGCGAAAGCCTGCATCTGGTATTTCGGGGTCGCACCCGGCAGCATTGCGGGTCCTTACGGCGAGGGCGCCGCTTCACAGCCGATCGCATTTCCCATTACCCCGGGAGCGACGTCGGTTCAAGTCACGGCCGCTGGCGGCTGGCGTAAACGCGGGGGCGGTCCGTTGTTCGGCCCCAATGGCAACCCCAGCGATCACAACGCCCTGGTTCCTTGCAATAACGGGAATTGCGGCAAATGGTACGATCTGGAGCCCACTCCGGGCGGCCACCCCATCGAGAAGATCGATGGAAATAAAGGGCTGCTGGTCGGCGTGTGGGACGCAACCGAAGGCACTTTCTACCCACAGCACCCAATCGGCGAAAAATGGGGCGCGGACCAGATTCCCGCCGGCGCCACTAATCTCTATCTGGGATTCCATGACGGTTTCCAGTGGACCAATAACGACGGTCTGGTGCGCGTCAAGGTTGTGTTCTCCTAACCGCTGCGTCAAACCATAAAATCAGGTTTCTCTAAATCAGCCGCCGGGCGCTAGCCCACGGTTTTTTGGGCAGCACAGCAGCACGGCCGAAATCGCTCACTCTAAGATTGAAGATTGACGTAGCACTAGAGGCCGCCCTGTTTCCTGGTTGGTGCGCATTGTGCGCCAGAAAGGGGAAGGTGTGCGGATCTCTCTCCACCAGCGCGCTGCCGCGGTCGGCAGGCCAATGAAAAAACGCCAGCGAACCTGGTTCGCTGGCGTTGATGGAAAGCCGGGGTAACGCAACACGTTACCAAGGCGGAGGGCACGAGACTCGAACTCGCAACCGGTTACCCGGCACCTCATTTCCAATGAGGCTGCTAGCCATTCGCTTACCCTCCGGTTGTCCCATATCTTAGCAATCGTTCTCCCGCAGGTGAAGCAGGGTAGCGATCACATTCTGCAGCTAAGGCCCGACCATTCCGTCCGGCATGGTCGGCGGCGGCGGACGCCGGGGAAGGCGACGCGCCGGGGGTTTTCTCAGGGACAGATTCGCCCGGGTTTCTTGCCTGCTGGGCGTTTACTGCTGGGAGCTGGTCTGGCGGAACGGGACGCGGCGACCCAGGCTGCTGCGGTTGGCCACTTCGCTTCCTTTAGGGGACTGCGTGGTGCCGGCCAGGTAATTGTCGATTTGGGCCCCGCTGGTGAGCTGGTCGAATTTTTCGGCCATTTTCAGCCGCATTTTCTTTTCGTGGATGTCGCGGTGCAGTTCGGAACGGACTGCTTCAAAGTCGGTCACCACCGGCTGGGTGCGGCCCAGGCAACGCAGGATGATGTGCGTTTCGCCCTGGGAAACAATGCCGGACAGTTCGCCCGGTCGCAGGCGGAAGGCCTCTTCTTCGACGCGGGGCTGGCCGCCGTGCAACTGGATCGGGGGGACTTTGCCGCGATTGTTCTTGGAGATCGGTTCGACCGAGTACTGCTCGGCCAGATCACCAAAGAACTTGTCTGTCGGGTTGTCGCGGGCCAGTTTCCAGACCTTCTGGGCTTCCCGCATGTTTGGCAGGACAATCGCCAGGACTTCGACCCGCTCGCCAAAGTTGGCTTCAAAGCCTTTCTTGAGGTCTTCCTCGGTGATCTGTACTTCTTCGCCGACGATCAGCTTCAAAGCAACGGTCGGCCAAACGGCGTCGCGAACGTAAAGTTCCACGGTGGCGCCTTCGGGCTCGGTCACATGTTTCAGCCAGCCGTCGACATCGGGCGAGCCGTCGGCGGCCTGGTAGCCGAACGTAACGGCCGCCCGGGCGATTTCAGCATCGATCTCTTGCGGCGGAACGGTTTTCCCCTGGCGGGCCAGTTCCTGGACAAGCACTTTGCGGTTGATCTCTCCGTTGAGCACGTCCTGTCCATGGCGTTTGACGCACTCATCGCTGACTTCGCGAATGGTGATTCGCAGTCCGCCCACCTGGGCGGCGACGCCCGGGTACTGGGCCGCCAATTGCGGATCGTTCATCACATTGACCGGCTTGGTTTCTTCCTGCAGGGTGCGGAAAATTTCCGAGGCGGCCACTCGGAGCTTTTTATCACGCAGGTGATCAATGATCCGCTGCTCCGCGTCGCGACGATGTTCGGGCGGAATGTGCGAAGCGGCAATGCGGGCTTCGCAGCGGAAAATCAGGTACTGTCCCTGCAGCGAGACGACCTGCGAGATCTGACCGGGGCTGAGAGCGAACACAGCCTCTTCCACCTCTTTTGCGCCAATGTGGCGGCGAATCGGCGGGATCAAACCCCACGAGGCGGCGCTGTTCGGGTCCTGGGAATACTCTTTGGCGAAGCGGCCGAAATCGTCGGGGCTGGTGGACGCCATCTGGCGAATCTGCTCGGCCTGTTGCGGATCTTTGACGGAGATCATGCGGACTTTGACCCGTTCGCCCAGCTCCGATTCCAGGGTCTGGTTGATCTCTTCCTGGCTGACCACAATGCGGTCGGCGGCCAGCTTTCGCAGGGCCAGCGTCGGCCACACAATATCGCGGCCGTACTGGGCCGGTTCAATGTTCCGTTCGTCGCGGAGCAAGCCCAGGTAACGCTCGGTCGACAGGCCAAACTTCTGGGCCATACGATTGATCTCGGCGTCGACTTCTTCCTGGGTGACGTTGGCGTTGTGTTTCTGGCAGGCGTTCATGATCAGGTAGCGATTCATCATCGCTTCCAGCACATCGTGCCCGTAACGACGCAGGCATTCTTGCGCCAGTTCCTGTCGAGAAATCGGTTCGCCATTAACAATCGCCAGGGTGGTCGGCTGCGTGGCGCTAACCACATCGCCGCCGGGCAGGCGACCTGACCGGGGCGCCGGAGCGGAAGCGGGATGCGTGGCCGGGGCCTGGGCGCTGGCCGTTCCGAGTCGACCGAATTGTCGCACGGCTACACAGGTCGCCGCGATCGCGACGATCCCCAGCGCAAGCGAAGCCCAGCGTTTCCAGCGACGTGGGGAGGGAGCGAATTTGCAAGCGTCCATGCCTGACATGCCGTAGTCTCCGTCGTACTCAAAGAGTTTCAAATCGCAAAATTGCGGCGCAACCTGCGTGCGGGGCAGGCCCCAGCCGACTCCCGAAAAGGCAACAAAAAAGGGCGGCGAATCCTCCGCCAAAAACCGATTTTTTGCTATCCAATCGGGGCGGAAGTTTAAAGGAGGGGGGGAATTCCGTCAAACCCAATCCTGACCGACTTGAGCCAAAATTCTCATTTTTGCGAAAAACTCTTCTCCCTCGCTGATCAGCAGGGCTGCCGGAGTCTCGCCGCACGCTGGATGGCCGGGAGCGGTTCGGCTCAAGAGTTACGGTCGTGACGGTCGAAGGGATGATAGCGGTTCCTCTTTCCTCTTGCGATTGATGATGTTTCGCACCCACTCGCTAGTTTCGATCTGCCTGGTCTGGCTGATGGCCTGGCTGTCTCCCCTGCAGGCTCTGCAGGGGATGCACTTGCTGTGCGCAGACTGCCATGCCAGTGCCTGCGCGCCGGTCTGCGAGCACGAAGCCCATCCGGCTGAGCATTCCCATGCAGGGTCCTGCCATACCGAGCCCTGCCGCGTGAAAGCCAGGACTGTCTGCCGGGCAAAGCGAGTTTGCGAGGGACGTTCGCCGGAGCGGCCTGCCTGCTCGCACCCGACCGCAGACCGTCGGCCGGCCAGCCCGTGTTCCTGTCCGCCGGGTCGCTGCTGCTGCCAGCCTGCCCAGTCGCAGCAGCTTGTCGCGCCGGTCTCCCTGGAAGATGCCGCCGTCATGGTCTGGCGTTTCGCCGACGAAGTAGGAGCGGCAGGTCAAACGAAGCCGGCACAGGCAGCGGGTGGTTGCTCTTCTTCCTTCTCTACGGCGGCGCAGCACTGCGCTGTTTTGTGCCGCTTTCTGGCGTGAGGCACAGGCGGGCCTGTTCCTGGGTCCGTGAAGACGTGGGTCGTCTGATCTGAATCCGCCGGGACACGTTCGAAATCGACGCGTCCGGGTTTTTCTCAGCGATCGTCCCGCCGGTTCGCCATGACGAGGGGATCTGACCGCTAATGATCGCCTGGCATTGGCCACGGCGGTCGCTGGCTTGGATCGCCGCCTGCAGTACCCGTCGGGCGTTTTGCGTTCTCTCAATCTGATCGTGCCTGCGCTGCTGGCGCTGGGGACGTTTTTATAAGGATGGTAGCATGACCTGGACTGTTTTCTGTCGCGCTGGAATCTGGCAGACGTTGCCGGCCGGTTTCTTCGTTTGCCTGCTGGGGTGCCAGACGCTGCACTCCCTGAAGGGGACGGCCGAGCCTCCGCCTGCTTCGCTCGCCCCGTCTTCGCTTGCAGCCGCGCCCGAGATCGCACGCCTGCCGCGCATCGAAGGGGGCGAGGAAGCCATTGTTTCCGCGTTCCCCTCTCGGAACCGACCTTCCGATGACGCGATAGTGCGGCAAGTTGCCTGGCAGCAGCCAGGTGAAGCGGAGGCGGCGCCGGGCGATTTGCCGGTGCTGGAGTCGACCGAGGTGATACCGCGACCCCAGGCGTTGCCTGCTGGCGGACTGACGATCTTGGCGCTGGAAGAAATGGCGATGCGCGGCAACCCGTCGCTGGCCGAGGCCAGGGCCCGCGTCGAAGCGGCTCGCGGCAAATGGGTGCAGGTCGGCCTGCTGCCCAATACCGAGCTCGGCTACTCGGGACAACAGCTGGGCAGTAACGGCCAGGCGGAGCAGAACGGCGTTTATCTGGCGCAAGAGTTCGTCCGCGGCGGGAAACTTCGCCTTAACCGCGAAGTGGTCGCCCAGGAAATCCAGAAGGCCGAACAGGCCTGGGCAACACAGCAGCAACGGGTGCAAACCGATGTCCGGCTGAACGCCTACGCCGTGCTGGTGGCGCAGCGTAGGAACGAGATTGCGGATCGCTTGGCGGAGATTGCCCGGCAATCGGTGGAAACGGCCGAGGCGCTGCAGCAGGCTCAAGAAGTAAGCCAGCTGGACGTGGTCCGCACGCGGGTCGAACTGCAGACGGCGGAATTGCTGCTGAAGAACGCCCGGAATCGCTACACGGCGGCATGGAAGCAGCTGACGGCCGTGCTGGGTTCGCCAGGTTTGCCCCCGCAGCCGCTGCAGGGGAACCTGGAAGAGGTCAACGGCGAGCTGGATCCCGAGCAGGTGCTTGCCCGGTTGATTGCCCAGAGCCCGGAGATGGCGGCCGCCCTGATCGAGGTGCAACGGGCCCGGTGGGCCGTCGATCGAGCCATCGCGGAGCCGTCCCCGAACGTCGACGTCCAGGCGATCGTCCAGCAGGATAACGGCATCGGCGGGACCGACGCGAACCTGCAGGTCTCCCTGCCGATCCCCTGGTTGAACCGGAACCAGGGCGGCATTCGCCAGGCCCATGCCGAAGTCGACGCAGCGGCCCGTGCGGTTGATCGCCTGGAGTTGAGTTTCCAGGAACGACTGGCCAGCGTGTTCCAGCGTTACGCGAGCGCCCGGAACCAGGTGGTGGACTACTCCCGGAAAGGCGGCATCCTGGAGAACGCCGGCGTCGCCCTGCAGTATGTGCGGCAAGGCTACCAGGCCGGTGAAGTGGGGTATCTCGATCTGATCACGGCCCAGCGCACGTACAGCCAAACCAACCTGGCGTACGTAGAAGCCCTGGGCGATCTCTGGGCGGCAAAGATCGAAATCGACGGCCTGCTGCTCAAAGGCAGTTTAGACACGTTGGCGTCGCCGTGATGAAGTAAATCATCCTCGTGATGGCGGACGAAGCACGACGGACGGGCTTCGTCGTTCCTTGCGACGGGCACGCCTGCCCGTCGCGTTGGACGAAGGCGTCGCTCGGCGAGAGACGACTGGCGGTTAACTCGACCCAGCGACGGCGTCGGCATGGTCCGGCACGTTCGGATCAGCTGCGCTGTGTTCGACCAGCTCGACTTCCTCGTGGCTTGCTCCCAGGATTCGGGCGCCTGCTTTGCGGCCGAATCGCCAGAACAGGGCCGGTCGAATGAAGAACTCCAGGATGGTGCTGCTCAGCAGGCCGCCGATAATGACCGTCGCCACCGGGTAAAGAATCTCTTTGCCCGGTTCACCTGCTGACAACGCCAGCGGCGCCAGGCCGATGCCGGAAGTCAGCGCCGTCATCAGCACGGGCGCCAGGCGTTCTTTTCCCGCGCGAATGATCATCGCCTGGGACCAGGTTTCCCCTTCGTACTGCACCAGATGCAGGTAGTGGTTCAGCAACAGGATCCCATTTCGCGAGGCGATCCCTCCGAGCGAAATGAAGCCGACCATAGCGGCGATCGTCAGCGTCTGGCCGGTCAGCACCAGCATGGCGACCGACCCGATAAACGCCATCGGCAATGCGGCCATCACCTGCAGCGCAAAGTTTGCAGAGCGGAACAAGGTGAACAGCACCAGGAATACGCCCAGCATCGCCACGACGAACAGGATGCCGATAATCCGGCTGGCCGATTGCTGGCTTTCAAATTGCCCGCCGTACTCGACGAAGTAGCCGGGCGGCAGCGATTCGATAATCGGTTTCTGGCGTCTTTGAATCTCTTCGACCACATCGACCAGGCCGCGTTCGCTGACGTTGCACTGCACCACGATCCGCCGGCGGACTTTCTCCCGGTTGATCGTGTTCGGTCCGCTGTAGGGATAGATCTTGGCGACCGATGACAGCGGCGTGGTGCCGCCTCCCGGCAGCTCAATCGACAGGCGTTTGAGCGCCTCGATATCTTCCCGATAGCGTTCTTCCATCCGCACCATCAGGTCGAATGTCCGCTGGCCAAGCAGTACTTCAGAGACGACCTCGCCGTTCATGGCAGTCGCTACATATTCGTTCACGGCGACCGGAGTCAGGCCGTACTGCAGCAGTTTGTCGCGATCGAGTTCGATGCGCATCTGCGGGATTTCCACCTGCGGCTCCACCAGCAGATCGGTCACCCCTTCCACGGCCCGCATGGCGGCGGCCATTTCCTGGGCTTTCTGCCGCAGCACGCCCAGGTCGTCGCCGTAGATTTTGATGCCGACCTGGGCCTTCACGCCGGACAGCATATGCGAAATGAGATGGGCCAGCGGCTGCTCGACCGTCGTGACAATGCCCGGGATGTCCTCCATGGCGAGGCGGATCTCGTCGAGAATCTCTTCCCGGTCGCGGTCGACATCGGGATCAAAGCCGATGATCATTTCCGTGATGTTGACGCCTTCGGCATGTTCGTCGAGCTCGGCCCGGCCCGTGCGGCGGGAGAATTCTTCCACCCCTTCGATGCTCTGCAGGCGGGTCATGACCGTTTCGGCGATTTCGTTTGACTTTCGCAGCGAGGTTCCCGGCGGCAGGACCACATTCAGCTGCACCACGCCTTCATTGAACGGCGGCAGGAAGTCTTTCTCCAGACGCACCAGGAACAGAAAGGCGATGACCACTGCCGCACAGCCCGCCACCAGCAACGTGTTGGAAAATCGCAGACTGATACTGATTGCCCCGCCGGCCACCCACTTCAGGAACCGCAGCAGCGGGCCGTCTTTTTCATGCGACATGAACTTTGCGTTCGACAGCAACCAGTAACAAAGCACCGGCGTCAGCGTGAGCGAAACCAGCAGGGAAGCCAGAATCGACACGATATACGCCACTCCCAGCGGGGCGAACAGGCGACCTTCCATCCCCGACAGAGCGAACAGCGGCAGGAACACCAGCACCACGATCATCGTGCCAAACACGATCGAGTTGCGGATCTCGCAGCTGGCCTGGAACACAACCAGCAGCGTGTGTTTCGGTTTGGCGAGCTGCCGGTTCTCTTTCAAACGCCGGAAGATGTTTTCCACATCGACAATCGCGTCGTCGACCAGCTCGCCGATCGCCACCGCCAGGCCGCCCAGCGTCATGGTGTTGATCGACAGGCCAAAGACCGAGAACACAATCGCCGTGACGCCGATCGACAACGGAATGGCGGTCAGCGTGATGAACGTGGTGCGCAGGTTCATCAGGAACAGGAACAGAATGATGACCACCAGAATGCCGCCGTCGCGGAGAGCTTCGACCACGTTCTCGATTGCCCGGTCAATAAACGCCTTTTGCGAGTACAGTTCCGGCTGGATGCGAATATCTTTCGGGAGCGACGGCGCCAGATCCGCGAGCGCTTTCATGATCTCGGCCGTGACCTCGCGGGTGTCGGCGTTGGGCTGTTTGTTGACGGTCAGCACCACGGCCGGGCCGCCGGAAAATTCGCCGTTTTCTGTGCTTTCAAAGGCCGAGCTGTCGCCCCGCTTGGACTGGGCCCCTTCGACCACGCGGGCGACCTGCGACAGCAGGACGGGGCGTCCCTCGCGCATCCGCACAACCACTTTGCCCAGGTCCTCGATCGTTTGCACCCGGCCCAGGGAGCGGACGAGAAACTCGCTTGGGCCTTGTTCATCCAGATAGCCGCCGGTGGCGTTCTCGTTGCTTTCGGCGACGGCTCTTTTTACGTCGTGCAGGGTGATGCCGTAGCGGATCAGGTTGTCGGGATTGACGAGCACCTGGAACTGTTTCCGTTCCCCGCCCATGGTGAACACCTGGGAGACGCCGGGGATGGTCAACAGTCGCTGGCGGACAACCCAGTCGGCCAGCGTGCGGACTTCCATCGGCGAGGTTTTGCCGCTGTTGCTCCACATGCCGATCATGACGATTTGCCCCATGATCGACGACACAGGCGCCAGCTGCGGCTTGACGCCGGTCGGCATTTTTTCCTGCACCAGCTGCAGGCGTTCCGTCACGATCTGGCGATCGTTGTAAATGTCGGTCCCCCAGTCAAACTCGACATAGATCACGCTGATGCCGACTCCGGAGGAACTGCGGACCGCTTCGACGCCGTTGGCTCCGTTGATGGCGGTCTCCAGCGGGAAGGTGATCACCGCTTCGACCTCTTCCGGCGCCATGCCGGGGGCTTCCGTCATGACGACCACGCGCGGCCGGTTCAGGTTGGGGAAAACATCGATATCCATGTTGATCGCGGTCCACGTACCGTAGCCGATCAGAAACATGGAGAAAGCAACCACCAGCAACCGCTGGCGGAGCGAGAATTGAATAATGGCGTTCAGCATGGACGACTCCAGAGACGCAGCGCTCGGCGGCAGGGCGGATCAAAGAACAGGCGGCGGGGACTAGTGGTTGTGCCCCGCGTGCGGGTCGACCGCGCCTCCAGATTTGTTTTTGAGCGCCATCTGCAGCTGGGCGGCTCCGCTCATGGCGACGGTATCGCCGGGGTAAATCGTGCCGTCGTTGGCGATCACCGTGAAGAACTGGTCCTGGTATTCCACCTGGACCGGGACGCGGTCAAAGTGATCGCTGTTCTGCTGAAAGACGTAATACTCCACGCCGTCTTTTGCCACGGCATCGATCGGCAGCACGATCCGCTCGTCCCATCGCTCCATGGGAACCAGCAACTGCATCCGCTGGCCCGGCTTGAACTGCCAGGTGAAAAAGCGATGGCCGTCGTCGGACGTAGATTCGTTGACGATTCTGTTCGGCAGGTTAACGTAAAAATGCAGCGCCCGGGAATCGGCTTCAACTTCGTTGTCGACGTAGACAATTTTGAGGCCGTTGATCGGTTGCACGTCCTTCCGGCTGTTTTCCGGCAGGGCGCGGATACCCCAGCCTTCACGAGCCGCTTCAATCAGCTCGGCGGCTTCCTGTTCAAACGCGCGGCCCTGAATGTAAAGTTGCCCATAATCCATCAGCAGGCACAGCGAAGCGCCGGCGTCGACATACTGGCCGGGCCGGACCGACAGAGTCCGCACCGTAAAGGGATACTTGTCGGCGTCGTCGGCCCGATGACTGGGTCGGGCGGGAGCCAAAACGGTGACAGACTGCACCAGCTTGCGGTCCTGCATGATGCTGTCAACCTGTTCCTGGGACAGGCCGTGCAGCAGCAGGCTTTGCTGCTGGGCGTTGATGGCGGCCTGGATTTTCCCTTGTTCGTACTGGCGTTCCAGCAACCGTTTGCCGGCGACGGCGCCGCTTTCGACGATCGTTTCCAGGCGCCGAATCTCACGGACTTCGACATCGAGTTCTTCGGCCGATCGAAGCAGGTCGCTCTGGGCGCGGACCAGTTCTTCGTGCGTGAGACGCAGGTCGAACAGGGGCTGGCCCGGTTCGACTGCTTCGCCTTCAATCGGATAGACGCGTGTCACCCGGCCGCCCATGGTGGCGGTGACTTCGATCTGCGCACGCCCCGGTCGGCCAATAACAATCGCCGGCACCGACGCGGTGCGGACGAACGTTTCCAGCTTGACCTGTGCCGTTTTCAGGCCAATGTTCTTCCGCGCCTGGGCGGACAGTTCCAGCGAGTTGCCTTCGTCGTGGCCGGCGTGGTCGTGCCCTGAGTGATCATGTCCCGCATGATCGTCGGCTTCGATTTCCGCGTCGGGATTCAGCCAGGCGTTCAGGTGTGGAAGCAATTGCTTATGGTACCAGGCGGCCGCTGCGACCGCGGCGATCAGCAGCACAAGGCCCATGGACCACTGGGCGAGGCTTGTCGGGGTTGGGCTGGCGTTGGTTGTTTTGTCTGGCTTGGCAGTCTGGGTTTCCATCGGAATCTTCTCCCCGAGCAGGTTGAAATCGCCTGGCGCCAGCGCTTCGATCTTCCGCGCGCAAGAATGCGCAGCAGGGAAATACAGAGAGCGTCAGGCAGCCGCTATGCGGCCAGGCAGTACAGAAGAAACAGCCCGGTCCAGGGACCGGCCATGCCCTGCGTTACAGACGCAGGACTGCCAGGAAGAGATGCAGCCGCAAAGGCCGCAGCGGTTGCATGCCGTCGGGAACGACCGACGCCGTTACCGTGCTCGGGACAACGCACTCCTGCAGTCGCAGCGGCAGGAGCAGCAGACTGGTCACGCTGGAAATCTCGTTTTCCGGCGAAATCTCCGTGCGGGCGAAGTTGCACTTGACCCCATCGCAGTCATGCGAGCCCGGGCAAGCGGGCTGGTCGGACGTTGGAGCAGGCTCCAGCACCAGGGCCGTCGAGAGGTCGACGTCTTCCGCATGACCCGTGCAGCAACAGGAAGGGGGCGACCTGCGTGAGGCCGACGACGCCGTGGATGCGTTGCAACACGTCGACTCCAGTGCGTGCGCATGGTGGAAGCAGCAACCAAACGTTGCGTGCAGCACCAGGGCCGTAATCAGGAGGCGTGTCGCCAGAAATTGCATACCGACATCAAATCGAAAAGAAACGAATCCCGCAGCATGATTTATACCCCACGAACTGGCCGCGAGCAAGCCGAATCTTACCCGGCGGCGTGGCGATGCAGGTCGAAGTTGATACGCAAGTCATTTGTTTTGAAACGCTTACGACGAAGTGGCTTCGCGTGGTCCGGCTTCCTCCGCCAGGCGTGCGGTCCAGTCCTCGACGTCGAGGACTTCGCTCAGCAGCATTTGCTGGGCGCACAAAATGGCCCGGTGCAGTTCTTCAGCCGTGACCTGGCCGGCGGAGTTTGACAGTGCGAGCGTGCCGGTCGCATCGCTCAGGAATTCGACCGTCAGGCCGCGGTGCACGGCTTGCCGGGCGGTCGTATCGCAGCACATGTGGGTCATGTAGCCGGCGATGGTGACAGTATCGATCTGTCGCTCGCTTAGCCACTCTTCCAGCGGCGTGTTCGTGAAGCTGCCGGGCAGTGTTTTTTCGATCAGCAGGTCGTGCGGCCGGCGCTGGACTTCGGGATGCAGTTCCCAGCCGGGCGTTCCTTTCTGGAAGAACGGTTTGGCCGGATCGGGAAAGTGGTGCTGCACCACGATCGTCGCCGCTTTGCCGGCCGCTGCGTCCATTGCCTGGAGGATCTTCTCCAGGTGGCCCGCCGGGTGCGTAATGGGGAGCGCGCCGGTGAAGTATTCCTGTTGTACGTCGATCACCAGCAAGGCGCGTTTCATGGCAGGGCTCACTCGAGAGAGGAAAGGAAGCGCAAGGGCGGCCGTCGGTGGTTACTCGCGGCCGTCGTCGACGCCGTTGCTATTTTTGTCAACGACTCCGGACTGCGGATGGTCGAGCACGGCTTGCCAGGCGATCTTGCGGAAGACGCGATCCAGCTCGCGACTGGGATAGTCGGGGGCGCCGCCGAAGTTGACGTCCCCTTCGATCAGCTCGGGCGACCGGCCATACAGCGTGGCGTAAAACAGGTAACCTTCCAGCTGATCAAAGCCGGGTCCCAGGTGGCCGATTCGATCTTTCCAGAAGGTTCGTTTTTTGCCGCCGACCAGCGTGTGGATGCCTTCGACGCCCGGCAACTCGCCCCGATGGTAGTATTCGGCCGCCAGCACCATGGCTCGGCATGTCGGCAAGACAAACACCTTGCCGGGATACTTTTTGTTGAGCGTGTCGACGACTCCGCCGAACATCTCTTGGCGGTCTTCTCCCATCTGGGCAATGGTCTGGGCGGAGAGGCCGTCTTCCGTGGCAGGCAGCTTCCGCAGCTGGTCGATTTGCGGCCAGGCGTCCATCAGATAGAACTTCATGTGCGGATTGTATTTGAGGCAAAAGTCGATCCAGCAGGAGTAATACGCGGGACGGTCGTGATAGTACGGCCCCCACAGCATGGCGTCCCACTCCGCATTGGCGATCGAGGCCATCAGCTTGGGCGTCGGCTTCCCGTCAAACTGAAAGATGCCGTTCTCCTGCTCCCATTTATATCGGGCGCTGCCGGTCATGCCTCCGCCGGTGTGTGTCAGCAGCGGCGGCTGGGTCAGTCCGGCCGCCAGGGCGACGCGGTAAAAAGTGGCGTAGCCAGGCCCCATGAAGCTGTGGCCCGTGCTGACAATGCGCAACGAGCCGTCGGCCGGTTTTTCATGGGAGACGACGGCTCCCCGGTTCTGGCCGATCGCCTTGGCGTAGATGTCGGCGATTTCCTCCGGCGTGCGGTAGACGGTCGCATGTTCAGGGAACCGGTCGGCGTCCCACCCAGGGTTGATGCTGGGTTCCGGCGGCGCGCCCAGATCCATGCGGAATTCGCCGGAATCGGCCGGCGAGCGGGCCTGTTTTAGCTGGTAAGCGGCCGCTTCCGTCGCGGTCAGCAGGCCGTCGCCATTGGCGTCAGCGGCGGGAAAACGCTTGAGCCACTTCGCCAGACGTTCGGCCGACGGCTCGCCAAAAGCCAGGCCGCACGGCAGGAACAGCATCATCAGTAGCAGCAGCGGCAGTTTCCACTTCATCGTTTTCCATCCTCCGCAGGCAGCAGACAGGTTGTCAGAATCGGGCCCGCAAAAGCAGGAATCCCCGCGATATTCTAACAGCTGCGAACTCCCGGCTCGAATCCCTGCCGGTTGGATATTTGTGCTTTCGGAACGCCGGCGCGGATTGTCTGGCTGTCGTGGGAGCGACGGAATGGGCGATGCAGGCCGGACTACCCCTGGTGCGGCTGCGTCTGGATGTGCTCGGGCTGGAAACCCATGCCCACGACTTTGCCGGCTTTGCGTCGCAGCCAGGGGGCAAACAGCCAGGCGAAGGTCCGGGCGTACCAGGGGAGCGAGAACGTTTTGTCCGGCGACGCGCTGTTGTCGAAGATCATCGCGTGCATCCTCACTTGCACCCACTGCATTCTTCTGGCGGGCGGAGAGCGGCGGGCCTGCACGGCCTGCAGATCGCGGAGCGCCAGGGTTCCTTTTCGCAGCGGTTCGACCAGCAGGTTCGCCGTGGCCACCGCGTCCTGCACCGCCAGATTGATGCCGACGCCGCCCATGGGGGACATGGCGTGGGCCGCATCACCGATGAACAACAGGCCTTCGTCGCACCAGTTTTCCAGATGGTTGATCTGCACCGTCAGCAGTTTCACCTCGTCCCATCCGCCCAGTTCCTGGGCGCTGGCCGCCAGCGGCGGGCAGGTGGCGGCGACCGAGTCGCGGAACGCCTGGATCCCGGCTTCCTGGATCTGCGGGAAGGCGCCTTTACGAATGATCATGGCGACCTGGTAGTGCGTTCGCCGGGGGATCGTCACCAGCATGTGGTTTTGGCGGAACCAGCCCAGCGTGTGGCCGTCGTCGTTCTCGGGTCGATCCAGTCGAAACCAGAGCACGTCGATCGGGACGCCCTTCTCAACTGGCTTGCGGTCGGTGGCTTCACGCAGTTGCGAGCCGCGGCCATCCGCTCCCACCACAAGATCGGCCCGGATCTCGTATTCGCCCTGGTCGCCTTCGCAGCGCACGCCGACGACCTTGCCGTTTTCGCGAATCAGATCGGTCGCTTTGGTGTTCATCCGCAGTTCAAAGGCAGGGAACTCGCGAGCTTTCTCGCTGAGCAGGTTCAGCAGATCCCATTGCGGGACAAACCCGATAAACTTGCAATGGGTGGGCAAGTGGGCGAACGTCGGGCCGTCCACCGACTGGCCTTCAAAGTTGACCTTCAGTTGCTCCGCGCGAAAATCAACGATGGGGAGGAATTCCTCCAGCAGATCCAGTTCGTAAAGTAGTTCCAGGGTCGACGGATGAATCGTATCGCCGCGGAAGTCACGCAAGAAATCGGCGTGCTTTTCCACGACGATAACTTTGACGCCCGAGCGGGCGAGCAGATAGCCCAGGAAAATACCGGCGGGACCGCCGCCTGCGACGCAGACGGTGGTTTGAACGTTTGGCGACACGGGGCTTCTCCATGGGGGCGTGTCGCCGGAGTCATTCCGGTGTCGACGGGGTTGGGTCAGGTCGCCTCCCGCCACGCTTCTGGCGGGAGGGACGCTTCATTGGGGATCACGGCAATCATCAACAGGAACAGCCCCACCACAATGTGGTTCTGATTCCAGGGAGAAGGCGACGCCTCCGCCAGGCGGCCGTAAATGGCTATCGCGGGAGCCAGCACCACCAGCAGCAAATGGGCGTGCCGGGTAGTCCGCCAATACGATAACCCCGCCAGCACGCCGACGACCAGGGCGGCCGTCGTATCAAACAGCACGGCGCCAGGCCGGCCTTGTGCGGCAAAAATATAAGGGCTCATCGCCAGCCAGACTGCCGTGTTGATTTCGATCACGCGGCCCCACATCAGTTCACCTCGCGAGCAAGCAGGGTCTCTGCGGCGGCCGCAGCCTCCGGACTGGGAAAGCCCCAGAATGTATTCCATAACACCCGCCAATTGTGGTCCTGCTTCCACACGATCCACAAGTAAGTTAACGAAGCGCGGACTTCGTCCCAAGACCAGTAAACCAGAATCAGGGAGATGGCAGCCGTCACCAGGCAAAGGAAGCACCAGTAACCAATGATCGTCGCCTGCAGCAGGACCAGCACCACGCTGACGATTCCCAGCGGGATGACATCGATCCCAAACAGAATCACCAGCCAGGGTCGATACTGCCAGCGACGGGTTGAACCGGCGAAGCCCAAAATAGCGTCGCCCAGATACGCCAGTACGCCGAGTGCGGCGTCGTGGATCCCCAGCATGTGGAACATCCGTTTGGCGGCGTCCGAGGTGATGACCTTGTTGCTGTCGTCGCCAAAAACCGGATCCCAGACGTTCTCGGTCAGGCCCCACTGGTAAAGCGCCAGGTGCGACGAGATCCCGGCCGCGACCATCGCCAGGATGCAGATCGGGATCCTCTGACTCCAGGCTGAAGGGTTGTGTCCGTACGGCGGAACCGTACGTTCTAATTCACTCGGCATTTCAACATCCTCTTGGTCGTTAGCGGTCCAGCTGGTTCTGGCGATACCATTGATCGGGATCCTCTTGTAGCGCGTTCACCATGGCCGGCAGTTCTTCCAGCAAGCGATGCTGCGGCTCCCAGCCAAGCAGGCTTTTGGCCCGTGAAATATCCAGCGCGTAGTGATCGTCCGCCATGTCGACCATGAACGGTTTAATGAAGGCTTCGCCCCCGGACAAAGCGTCGGTCACGGCGGCGCCCGCCTTGGCGACCAGCGGCGGAACATACAGGGTGGACCAGGCCTTGCCGTGGATCAGCTTGCCGATCGCCTCCTGCAGTTGTCCGTAAGAAGGCGGGTTCGGTTCGCCGACCAGGATGGCCGTATGCGGCGGGATCGACTTCCGCCTGTCCACGCAGCGGACGATCGCGTCGATGGTGTCTTCCAGATGAACGACCGTCTGTCCCGCAGCGGTGTCGCCGGGGAAAAAGTGGCTCTGGAAGTCCTTCTCGTAGATGCGTTTGATCTGCTGCACCAGGGTGGGCTGCACGCCTTCTTCCGTGTAGACGCCGGCAATCCGAAGCGCGACGGAAGGCGCCTGGGGATGCTGCTCAAAAATCACTCGCTCGGTATCGATCTTGCTTTGTGGGTACGGCCATTTCGCCAGCAGCGGATCATCTTCGGTGATGCGCTCGCCGACTTCGCATGGCGCATGCACCAGCATGGTGCTGGTGAACACGAACTGTTCCAGCTGGAAACCTTCCAGCGCGTTCAGCAGACGATCGGTCCCTTCCACGGTGATTTTCTGGTAGAGCGGACTGTCTTCCCCGGAGAAGTCGTAATAGGCGGCCATATGCACCACGCTGGCGATTTGCACGCCGACCCGTTCACGCACCTGGGAGAGGGCTGTCTGGACGCTGGCGTCGTCGGTCAAATCGCAGGGAATGTGCTCGATGGAGGGAGGCGTGTCAGAGGCGTCCGCTGGTTCTTCCACGTCCAGACCGAAAACCAGATATCCCTGGGCGGCCAGGGCAGCGCAAGCGTTTTGTCCGAGCATCCCGGAACTTCCGGTGACGAGGACGACAGGCTGCTTGTTGTTGGTAGTGTTCATAATCGATGGCTCCTTGCAGAAGGCTGAAGTTCGCAGGTGTGCTTGCCAGTTGACTGTGCAACTCCTGCGCCATCGCCGTTCCTTCCCCTGGAAACCCGAAAAAACCGCAGGCGACCGTCGATAGCGAGCGAAATTGTTCGCCCATCGACCACACCGGCCGCCGTCGCATCAACGGGCGAGTTCCGCTGCGGCAGCAGAAAAAGGAAGACCCGCCCCGAGATTCAGGCTGGGGGACGCGAGCGCTGGATGCGGACTCGCCAGCGAATCTGGCGGGACTGGGACGGAGGGATGTCAGGATCTGACATCGCAGAATGGACGGTCGTCGCGGTCGTCAGCCGTCGCGGTCGTCAGTCGTCGCGGTCGTCAGTCGTCGCGACGGCGAAGGTTCACGTCGGTCGGCGTGTTGGTCTGGGCGTACCACGTCCGCCATTGCTCTTTGTTGAAGCCCAGCTGGCCGCCGGTCAGGTGCTGCAGGGCGCTCAGCACGCCCTGGTTGCCGACTTCCTTCTGCAGGATTTTTGCTTTGCTGCCTGCGCTCAGGCCGCCGGCTCCGGCGTTGATTTGTCCCAGGCCGCCGCCTCCTCCGCCGCCAGAGATCTGGATTCGCTGGATCGAAGTCAACGCCTCGATCAGCAAGGGGGCCGCCTGTTTATCGTCCATGCGAGAGAGCGCGATGGCGGCGTTGTTGACGCGGTACTGTTCTTTGTCGGACAGCGCGCGGCGGAACATGCCGATCACGGCCGGGACTTGCATCTCTTTGAGGTGGTCCATGGCGGCCAGGCGGATCCGCTCATCGGGGTCGTCGAGCGCCCTTTTGAAAAGCGCGGTGAGCGATGTGTTGCCGCCGATCTGGCGGAGACGCTCCATGTAAAGGACTTTGAGGTTGTAGTCGTTCTCATTGTCCAGCTGATCGGCCAGGGCGGGAGTTGCGTTCCAGTCGTCGATCGCGCGGAAGTTGGCCAGCGCCTCGCCGCGGAGTTTTTCTTTGAACATCCACTTGCGCCAACGGCTGATCTTTGTTTTCCATTCGCCGGCTGCTCTGGCGCGTTCTTCTTCGGCCTGCTGCAGGGCGGCGTCCTGGCGATAGACCCACTTCCCTTTGTATCGGACTTCGCCGGCGTCGCTACGATGTTCGTCGGGGTTGACCCAGCGACCATCCACCAGGTTGTAGCCCAGGGCGTGGCGGGCGGCCACATGTTCCGGGTCCAGGGCAACGGCCTGCCGAAGATGGATCAGCCGTTCGTCCTTGAGGCCTGACTCCTGGCACCACTGGGCCATCGTCCAGTTTCCTTCGGCGGAGTTCGGCATGCGCGGCAGGATGGCTTCGTATTTCGCCTGTACGGGGCTGAGCGCTTCGTGCCGCTCGACAAAGTCCTTATCGAGGGCGATCTGTCCGCCCCGGGCGAGGCCGACCAGATAGGTTTCGCGGGGTTTCTGGTTCCGATTCAGCAGGTCGCCTTCTACCCGCCCGCCGGTGACCAGGTGGAACACATCGGCCGACGCAAAGTTGGAAAAAAGCAAGACCGTCGCCATCGCCGCCAGCAAACAGCGGCTTGTAAGATGTCGTTGAAGGTTCTGCATGCCAATTCCTTTTTTGCCCGCTCCCGGTGGGAGTAGATCGCCCCTTGTACCGTGTATTATCAATTCTTATTGCAGCTCTGTCCACCGAAACCGCCCTGTAAATGCTGGATTTTCCCGAGAGATGGCGAGTTCTGGGTGATTTGGGTTGTGCGGGCGTTTCCCTGTCCGGGATCCAGCAGGGCGTCCAAAGCATTGGGAAGGGCCGCCGGCGGCGTTGGGCGGATGGCGCCGGTCATGCGGCTTCTTCTGCCAGGCAGGGGGGTAACTTGTAGGGTTTTTTCGCGACTGCTAGAATCCCCTCTCCCCCTGTGAGGGCTTGCGAACGACGTAGCAACCGAAGGAATTTAGCTGGTGAATGCCCAAGACAAATTGAAGATCGCCGTTATCGGCGGCGACGGCACCGGTCCCGAAGTGACCGCCGAGGCGCTCAAGGTGCTGGCCGCCATCGCTCCGATGGAGAACATTGCCTACGAAACCACCGATTTCGACTTCGGCGGCGAGCGCTATCTGCGCACGGGCGAAATCCTGCCAGCCGGCGCGGTGGAGGAACTGCGAACGTTCGACGCCATTTTCCTGGGGGCGGTCGGTCATCCCGATGTGGCGCCCGGCGTGTTGGAAAAAGGCCTGCTGCTGGAGCTGCGGTTCCAGCTGGATCAGTACATCAACCTGCGTCCCGTCAAGCTGTATCCGGGCGTGGAGACTCCCCTGGTCGGTAAAGGGCCCGAGGACATCGACTTTGTCGTGATCCGGGAAAACACCGAAGACATGTACTGCGGCGTCGGCGGCTTCTTGAAAAAGAACACGCCCGACGAAGTGGCGACCCAGACCGCCATTTATACCCGTAAAGGCTGCGAACGCTGCATCCGCTGGGCGTTTGAGTTCACCCAGAAACGGAACAACCCCAAGGGGAAAAAGCTGACGCTGGTCGCCAAAACCAACGTGCTGACCTATGGGCATGATTTGTGGTGGCGGACCTTCCAGGACGTGGCCAAAGATTACCCCGATGTGCAGGCCGACTATAACCATGTCGACGCTTGCTGCATGTGGATGATCAAGAACCCGGAATGGTACGACTGTATCGTCACCACCAACATGTTCGGCGATATCATCACCGATCTCGGCGCCATGGTGCAGGGCGGCATGGGCGTCGCCGCGGGCGGCAACATCAACCCCGACGCGGGCGGCGTCAGCATGTACGAGCCGATGGGCGGCAGTGCGCCGAAGTACACGGGCCAGGGAGTGATCAACCCGATCGCCGCGATTGGCGCCATGTCGATGCTGCTGGAACAGTCGGGCCACGAGCAGGCCGGACGTCGCGTATTGAAAGCGATCCAGGAAGTGACCGGCACGAAAATGAAGAGCCAGGCCGCCGGTAAAATGGGTTACAGCACCAGCGAAATCGGCGATCTGGTCATCGCCGCGTTATAAGCAGTTGCTCAGGGCGACTGCAGGACGCTGACACGAAAAAACGCCAGGCGAAGCTTCGCCTGGCGTTTGCTGTTTCTTGTACGCTCGAATGCCAGAGCCCGTTACTCGGGCTGCAGCGGTCGGGCCTCGCCGGCGGGGGCGAACTCTCCCGGCGGCGCCATTTCAGGCGACTGCTGGTTGGCGACCGGACCGGGCGCGGCGAGCGTCGGCGGCTCTTCTCCCGTCGGGAAAACGGGAGTCAGGGGACCAGCGGGAGTAGCGGCGGACGTCGGTTCGTTCTCGCGGACCAGCACCGACCGACCCACGCCGGAGGACGGGTTGCCTGCCGGTTCTTCGTAAGTCGCCGGGGCGACGATGCCGGCAGGCGGTTCGGCCAGCACGGGCTCTTCGCCTGAAGTGCGGCGGATCAGGCCGGGCGTGACATTGGCGGTGGCGGTCGGCGCCTCGACCGTTTCGATCAGCATCGACACGACGGCTTGCCGGTTCACATTCGGTCCCGCGACCGCCATCGCGTAGTCGGCGATGGAATAGTTGTAGTCGCCGACGGCCTGCAGGAACGCGATCCGCTGCCGCTGGAGCTGCTCGTAAGCGGTCAGCAGATCTACGATATTCGACTGTCCCTTGCGATAGGCAGCGTCCGTCGCTTCCAGGGCGAGCGCGGCCGATTCGACCGCTTCGGCGCGAATGTTGAGCAGTTCGTAATAGCCCGGCAAGGTCCGTTCGACACGCAGCAGAGCGGCCGGCGGGACGCGTCCCGAAAACAGGGCGCGAAAGTTGGTCTGGTACTCGCCCGAAAACGGCAGGTCGACCGGAACGAACAAGGGCGTCTCCGTGCGACGTTCGGCCGCCAGGGAAAAGTCGTGCTGGGTCGCCGCCAGGGCCAGACGGGCTTCGGTCTCGCGTGCGGCCGCTCCGTACTGGGCCGCCTTGAGCTGGGCCTGCTGATCCGCGGCCTGCGGGGCCGGCGCCTGGGACAGCCAGGTTTGTTCCTGTACCGCATGCGCCGCGTCGGCGCGAGCCAACGCCAGTCGCCAGTACGCTTTGACGGCCTGCAGCTGACGGGTGCGGTCGGTGGTGAGTTCGATCGCTTCCAGCAGACGCAGCGGCTGGCCGCCGGTTTCGACCACGTCGGGAGTAATGGCCTGACGCAGTAACGTGCGGGCGAGTGAACCTTCTGTCGGCGCAATCGGCTGCTGCAGTGCGGTTCGGGCGACCGGCGCCGAAATGCTGACGCTTCGCTGGGGCGTATTGAGTTGCCCCGGGTTGATCTGTCCGGAGTTCAATTGCCCTGCGTTCATCTGGCCGAAACTGGACTGGCCGGCGCCTGGCTGCGTGCCGGGATTCCCGTTGCCCGGCGGCAGCGTGGGGTTGCTGGCGGGAGTCGGTTCAAAGCGACCCGGCGCGGCGCCGACCGGGTTCTGCATTGGCTGGATGGTTGGCAGCGGGGCGCCGGACGCAGGCGGACCCTGCGGATTGAAGCTGCCGGCAGGCGGCGACGCGGGACCTTCAGCGGGCGGTTCAGCCGGCCGACTGGGCGGGGCGCCGCCGTTGAACGATCCAAAACCGCCGAACGAAGGGGCGGGTTCGGTCTGGATGGGAGCGGGCTGGGCGCCGGCTCCAAAAGCGGACGGCGGCTGGGTGCCGGGTCCATTAACTTGCGCTGTAAGCATCAAGGCGAGATAGAGCGTAGTCGCGTGCATCCGTGCGGGCCCCCTGTGGTTGCGGTCCACTCATCCGCAAAGCGTATGGGTGTGTTGAGCAGCGTCGCACGGCATCCGAACCGGCGTGCGCATCTCAGTGGAGGATATAGATTCCCGATTTCCCCCCTCCCCGTCAAGACGAATCCGGCGTGAAAGCAGAGCTGGCGCCGGGCGTGTCGAGTGGGATGGAGGCGGAGAAGCAGAGAAGATAGCCATCCATTGATTGGCCCACGCTGGCAAAGTCTGGGTGGCCTCGTTTCACGGTTTTCTATCCGTCGGATTCGATCCTTGACTTTCCTGCTCTCTCGGCTCGTGCTTTGTCGCCAGGCGGAGAAACATGACAATGCCGATGACAATGCAAATGCAGCCCATCGAAAAGAAAAAAGCCGAAGACAAGAGAAATACGTCGGGCGTCTCTGGGTCAGGGCTTTAAAGCTAGCACTTCTTGCGTTTAGCAAGAATTTTGGCGGTGGAAACGTGGGGTTGGTCGTTCCGTTTGGTTCGCTTCGGCGGCGGGCGTTTTGGGCCGCGTTTGTGTTTCTGAAAGGCGGATAGACGCACGTTCCCCGCCAACTCCACTAACATTTTTGATAACTGTTTCAGCGTCAAAGGCGACAGCGCTTCGCGCCATTCATCTTCCGGGATGGCGATCATCATGCCGCGCCACACCATGCTCATTTCATCCGCCATGTAGTAGAAGGAAAAATTCTTCTCAATCTTTTCCACGCCGTGCGCCGCCCGCAGCGCGGCTTTCACTACAGCCAACGCATTGAAAATCACCAGTCCCAGGCTAAAACCGAATAACGCCGCCGGCGGATAGCCCAGCGTGTTGATCTCGTTGTTGAGCGACAGTCGCAGTTCGTTGAAGGCGGCTTCAATGCTCCAGCGCGTGCGGTATGTGTCAGAGATTGTCACTGCGTCGACGTCCGCCGGCAGATTGGAAAGGATGTGAATCTCCTGTTCTCCGCCACGGCCCGATTGGAACAATTCGACGCTGATGCGGCGAGCCGGCAGCTTGGCGCCAAAGTCGTCGGTGATCAGAATGGACTGCTCGAAGACTTGGCCCGTTTCGCTTTCGCCCCGTAAAACACGGTCTCCCGTGGGCTTCCAGCGGACATTCGCGGCGTGTTGCCGAATGACGAAAAACGCTTCATTCAAGGCGATCTCTTGGAGGAACACCGACGTGCAGAAATTGCGATCGGCGACCCACACCTCGCCTGGCACCAAGCGATTGATCAACTCGATCAGCAGCGAACGCTCTTGCGCATGGCCGTCTTCCGCCAGTTCCACATCGTCGATGAGACCGAGTTGGGGGTCGAGCACCGCCAGCACCACGCCTGGCAAAGGACCGGCGGCGATGGTCCGTAACTCCTGGATGCGATGCTGCGTGGCGCCGGGATGATTGCCGTCCAGGATGCGCACGCGATAACCGGGCAACAGGCTGGGACGGGCGCTGTTCATCGGCTCGATCAGTTCCCGAAACAGCGTCGCCGTCTCGCGCACCAACGCGGCGGACACCAGCGGCTCAACGCCGTTGAGTTTGTCATAGACGCTGTTCACGGAGACGGAGATATCTTGCTTGCAAGCTTGATAAGCGGCGTTGGTGCTTTTGCGAGTTTTGGCGACCACCATGCCCATCAAATTGACCAACACCGAAAACGACAATTCCGACACCCGTTGCGACACAGCATGGTCGGCGAAGATCTGATCCAACCGATCCGGCGTCAAGGCCGCACCGAGCGCCGCTTTGGTCATGACGGGGATGGGACCCTCCTTTTCAAACCGCGCAAACACCTCGCCGAGAATCATGATACGCCTCCGAATTGCCGTAAATGGTTAGTTCTACTGCAATTATTGCAATCCGAGCCAACGCGTCACCCCACACCGCCGGGGAGGTGGTGCTAGCTTTAAAGCCCTGGTCTCTGGGTTCCGCTCTTTTGCGTGACGGTAGCCGGAATACGTCATACTTGCACCTGTGCAGGCAGCGACTCCCCACAGCAGCAACCAGGCAGCAATAACGTCTCTCCAGACATCGTTCCTGATCTTGAACATCTCTCTTCGTTTTCAGACAAAGGGGCCACCCAAACCTTGACGACCAGCGGGGATTGGCGAGCCAATATTTGGGTGGCCCCTTTTTTTGGCCGGCAAAGTCTGGGTGGCTTCGTTTCACGGTTTTCTATCCGTCGGATTCGATCCTTGACTCTCCTGCTCTCTCGGCTGAGCAGACAAAGGGGCCACCCAAACCTTGACGATCCGCGGGGATTGGCGAGCCAATATTTGGGTGGCCCCTTTTTTGGCGGAAGGAAAAAACTTGGGTTCGTCACTATGTGGAAGCTTCCCTCGTCAAAAAAAGAAAAGTAAACCACCCATAGCTTACGTCCGAAACGCTTTCTGCCCCGAAAGCAGAGGCTTGTGTGCGATTTACTTCCTTTTCTATTATTCCCTCTAAATGTTCTTGAATCAATGCCTGATTCCGCTCTCCAACCCGCCGACCTGATCGGCGGCAAATGGCGGCGGCAAATGGCGGCCACCCAAACCTTAGGGCACGTCACTTAGACAAATGGGCCACCCAATCCTTGACGACCAGCGGGGATTGGTGAGCAAATATTTGGGTGGCCCCTTTTTTGGCTACTTCCAATTCCGAATACCCTATTGGTAGTGGGTTTACTTCCTCAATGACGGCCATCGAGCAGGCTTCCGCGTGAGTGTGTCCGTTGGAGCGCGCCTCATCGTAGACTAGTATGTCTCCGAGGATAGGGGCGTATTTTTTCGCCACTGCTCCACCGATAGGGCGAGACAAAGGGGCCACCCAAACCTTGACGATCAGCGGGGATTGGTGAGCCAATATTTGGCTGGCCCCTTTTTTGGCTGCTCTTCTATGCTTGGGTGAGTATGAGTCATGTCGTCTGATCCGTAGTCTGATCTTTGCCTGCTTCTTTGATGGTTGGGTCATCACTCGGCTCCGCAAGTAATGCCACAAACGAACTACCTGTAGCAATGATCCACCAACTGACTGGTAAAAGCGGATTTAGGATGCCTGATATAGGTCTTCCACTACCGAGAAATGACGCAATATGCCACAGTAACCAACTGCCTTGAACAAGGATCGATAATCCCCAAAGTAGTCGTCGCGCATTCCGCGAAGGAAAGCTAGTAGATCTCACAATATAGGCTGCGGTAACGATGTAGCCAGGACCGAATACGACGACTGCGGCAGTTGGCTCAGCAGCGCGGAGCATTAACGGCAAGAGCATTGCCCCCCAATATAATCCCCCGAAAGCCAGAGCGACTGCAATGAACCTCGGCAATATCGACTGGTTCGGCACGGTTATGCCCTCTCAGAAGGGATGTCATCTGGTTGGTTGTCTAAAAGCTTCGTCCGGCGACCGGGGCAAATGGGGCGGGCAAATGGGGCCACCCAAACTTTACCAGGGCCGATGAGACAAAGGGGCCACCCAAACCTTGACGATCAGCGGGGATTGGCGAGCCAATATTTGGGTGGCCCCTTTTTTTGCCTCAGGGGCAACGGCCAGCAACTTCTCGATCTCTTCCTGAGTGGGCGGGAGCAAGGGGCCCGCCAGTCTCGCTCAACGCTTCGGCGGGCAGCACACCTGATGCCTTGAGTTCATTGCGGCGAGTGCTTCGCTCTGATCGACTTTAATTCAGACAAAGGGGCCACCCAAACCTTGACGATCAGCGGGGATTGGCGAGCCAATATTTGGGTGGCCCCTTTTTTTGTGTATCAATATCGCCACAGGTATTTTTCCCCAGTTCTCGGCCGTTTCCTCGGGCGCGATCCAATTAACGGAAAGTCTGGTCGTGAACAGTTTTTCATTCAACCTAACTACTACCTGTACTGCTCATCCCGTCCAATATCATTCACCGATCCAGATGGACAAAGGGGCCACCCAAACCTTGACGATCAGCGGGGATTGGCGAGCCAATATTTGGGTGGCCCCTTTTTTTGTGTATCAATATCGCCACAGGTATTTTTCCCCAGTTCTCGGCCGTTTCCTCGGGCGCGATCCAATTAACGGAAAGTCTGGTCGTGAACAGTTTTTCATTCAACCTAACTACTACCTGTACTGCTCATCCCGTCCAATATCATTCACCGATCCAGATGGGCTATTCGAACTCCCTATTGTAACGCCTGGGTGGATGCCGTATTACTGCATGACCGTGCCCCCTTTTCGCTGCGCCGGGACATGTGAGTGTTCAAATATCCCACTCGCAGGGATACTTGCCATAACTCTATTTCTCTCTGCATACGTGGGGATAGAACATGATTGCTGCGCCTGGTCATGTTTGTGTACCTACGTTAGCCTAAAGGGATGGACTCAGCCTTCCCGCATGACGTCTTGTGTGCAAACCAGATTTAGAATGCTTTATCCTGACGATGCGTTCAAGATTGTTTGCAAGTGCACTTAAATTTTCGTGGGTGCTGCATGAAATCAGCCAGAATGACCGTAGATCGGGTGCGAAGCTATTTTTCTACTTTGATTGCCACCGGATGCGCTCACGACTCTTCTTCACTCGCTCTGCTAATTCGTGTTTGCGATGCTGTGCCTCTCCCTGAACGACATGATCCAGATTATGTTATTACTAGTGATATCGCAAATCGCATCGCTGACGACGCTAAGGTTGACGCTCAACTTGTGCTGGAATTATCATTCATCTTTGAACAGCTCAAGCGCCTGCCTTTGGTCAATCCGTGATACGCCTAATCGGGGGTGGTTGGAGTAAATGGGGCCAGCGGCGAATGGCACAGTCGTTTTTCTAATCACTTCGTCTCAAACGAGTTATCGCCATGGGCGAGTCTTTCTTTCAGGACGGCTCTTGGCTGGACCATGAGGCCATAGTTGGTTTGTCGCTTTTTCAGCACGCGGGGTTCGTATCGGCCGGGACGGTTGCCGACCAGGCAGCGGGCAATTTGCATGAGCCGTTCCTCGCTGTACTGCAGTAGGGTGTGCGCCGGAATCGAGGCGACGCCGGACAGCAGATCCCAGCCGGCCAGTACATACTCACAAGGGCGAGAAGGGGGACATCCATTATCTGGCTATTCGAACTCGCATTTCAAGCCCTCGGCGTGTGGATCGGGGCAAATGGGGCCACCCAAACTTTACCAGGGCCGATGGCGAAAAAAGTGCTGTTGGGCAGCCGAAATGTTCGAAATCGGAACAAGCTAGACAGCGATCAATGGTTGGCCCGATTCTCCCCCTGGTGGGACGTGTTGAGTTTTGTTCGCCTGGTTTGTACCGGGTTAAGGCGGTGAGGAGGGAGGTTGCGAGAATGTTGACGGCCAACGAGGCAAATTCTCGCCTACGCCATCCAATCGCCCTTCTCAATGATTCTCCACCCGCCTTCCCCCTCACCTCGCTCAACGATGAAGAAATGCCTAGTAACGGCTACTCGCAACTGCTTAGGCGAGACATAGCGTATTGACACTATCTCCGACGAAACGCCAGACTGAGATCGAACAAAGCGTTTAAGGCTCCGAATGTCTTCCTTGGTCACCTCTGGGTCGTACTGTGGTTCCATGCCGTTATCTCCTTCAGGTTCCGTTGGTGTCATGAACCGCAAAGGGCGCCGAACCGCAAAGGGCGCCAGCCATTTTTTGGCTATGCGGAGTCGCGTTTCAAGCCGTCGGTGTGCGGGTGGCGTCCTTCGATGGCCCTGGGGCCCGTTGATTGTCGACCAGTGGGAATGCCTGGGTGGCCCTCAGTGGCCGTCACTCAGTGGCCGTCAAGTATTGACTGCTCGATCCCACCGCTGGCGATTCCTGGTGTCCCGTCGTCTCCGCGAGTGGTTGTGCGCATGCCAGCAGGGCAAGTTGCCCCGGTTTTTACGGAGAATCCGCGTCTTCAATCGGGCAAAACGGGGGCCTTTCGCGCATGGGCCGCAGGGGGTCGCTATAATAGAAGGGGTCAAAGCAGGCGCCATGAGGGCGCTGTACGGAAACTCTGATTGAAGGAAGGTAACAAGCGATGCACATCTTGCGAACACCGGTTGGACTCCTGGCGAGCCTGGCGATGCTCTGTCTGTTGACGGCGAGCGGCTGCGCGGAGCGTCCGGCGGGACTCACCCCGGCGGCCCAGGCGGCCGAACCGTCCGGCGCTGCTGCTCCTGGGACGGCGGAGACGGAAACGCCTGCTGTAGCAACCGCAGCGAAGGCTGCTACGGCCGCACCGACTGCCGCCGAGGAAGCGATCGTTTTGAAGACCGATGAGCAACTCAAGGCCCAGCTGTCGGCCGAGCAGTACTTTGTGACGCAGAAGAAAGGGACCGAACGGGCCTTCTCAGGCATCTACTGGAACCATAAAGACGACGGCGTCTACCGCTGCGTTTGTTGCAACGCGCCGTTGTTCGACTCAGGCGCCAAGTTTGATTCCCACTGCGGCTGGCCCAGCTATTTCCAGCCGCTGGCCGGGGCGATTGCGACCAACGCGGATCGCAGTCATGGGATGGTTCGCACCGAGGTGGTGTGCGCCAAATGCAAAGCCCATCTGGGGCATGTGTTCCGCGATGGTCCGGAGCCGACCGGGCTGCGTTACTGCATTAATTCGGCTTCGCTCACCTTCAAAAAAGCGGACGAAACGGCGGAAGCGACGTCCTCTCCTGATCCGGCGGTCCCTGCCGTGAAAGAGAAGCAATGACGTCGCAACACTGGGTTCGAATCGGCGCGATGGGTTCGCTCGTTCGCCTGGCTGCGGCCGATGCGTGCGCGTATCCGCGCGGCGCTCGGGTTGTGTGCCGTACGCTGCGCGGCCTGGAAGTTGGCGAGGTCGTGTCGCCTGATGATGGCGAGAAACCGGCCGAGGGGCAGTTGCTGCGGCGGGTCACTGTGGAAGACGACCTGCTGCTGGCCCGCATTGAGAAGCATCGGGACGAAGCGTACGCCGCCTGTACGGCCCTGCTGGCCGAGCGTCAGCTGGACGCCGTGCTGCTGGATGTCGACCCGCTGTTTGACGGCAGCACGCTGTTTTTCCACTTCCTCGGCGACGTATCGCCGGAGGTCGAAGCGTTGACCGACGAGCTGGCCGAAGCGTACGAGTCCAAGGTGCAGTTCCGCGCGTTCCAGGAGTTACTAACCACCGGCTGCGGTCCGGGCTGCGGCACGGTTGAGTCTTCCGGCTGTGGGTCGGGCGGGTGTTCCACCTGCGCTGTCGTGGCGGCCTGTCAGAAACATTAAAACGAGAGAGACGCCGATCGCTCCCTGAACTCGCTTTCCTCAGCCCCGTCTACGAACATGCCCGCCGGTTTGAAAACGACGACTCTTCTTCCAGGGGTGCGGATCGCGTTCCTGGCCGGTTTGCTGGGAGCGGGGTGCCTGCTCGCCCATCCGTCGTCTGCCGCCGAACCGAGCGCTGCGCAAGCCGCCGTCGCGGAGAAACGGGCGAAGCTCACCGCCACGTACCGTTCGCTGCTGCAGCAACTGGCAGGGATCTGCGAGCAGCAGGGGTTGCCGGAGCAGGCGCAGACGACGCGTGACTGGTTTGTGGAGCGGGCCAGTGACCGGCAGACGCTGTTTCTGCCCGATGATCAACGGCTGCCGGAGCCGCCGCCTGGCGCCTCGGCGGTGGTCAAATCCTGGCATGCGAAATGGCTGCAGTACCGCACGGGCTATGCAGAGCATCTGCTGGCGCTGGCCAAAGAAACGCTGGCGGCGGGCGATGCGGCGACCGCGTATCAAATGCTGCACGAGGTGCTGCGGGAGAACCCCGACGAAGAGCAGGTGCGGCGGATGCTGGGCTATTCGCTCGTCAACCATCGCTGGCGTCAGATGGGTGCGGCCGAGTCGTCCAAGGTGATGCGGGTGCGCCATCCGGTGTTCGGCTGGGAGCCCGGCCGGTACTGGCGCGTGCAGACGGAGCACTTCCAGATCACCACCAGTCATAGCATCGCGGCCGGCGAAAAATTCGGCCAGCAGCTGGAAACGCTGTACGAAGTCTGGCGACAGTTGTTCTATCTGCACTGGAGCAGCGCTGCGGCCCTGGACCGGCAGTTCGCGGCGCCGGCCCCGCTGACCCGCTCGAAAACGCTTTTCCAGGTGATCCTGTTCAAGGATCGCCAGGAGTACGTGCAAAAGCTGGCCGCCGTGCCTGGCATCGAAGTTTCCCAGGGCTATTACGATCCTCGCCGGCGGGAGTCGCTGTTCTATGCCGGCGACGATGCGACCATGACGACCCAGTACCACGAAGCGACCCATCAACTGTTCCAGGAGACGGGCGACACGGTCGAGCAGGTCGGCGGCCGGGACAACTTCTGGCTGATCGAAGGGGTGGCGATTTATATGGAGTCGCTGCGGTTTTACGCGGGCTACAGTACGGTCGGCGGTTTCGACGCGGCGCGGATGCAGTTCGCCCGGTATCGCAGGTTGAATGACGGCTTCTATCTGCCGCTGGAGCAGCTAACGGCGTTGGGATCGGCCGAGCTGCAGCGGCACGAGGAGATCCGCAAGCTCTATTCCCAGAGTGCGGGACTGGCCCACATGCTGTTCGACGGCCAGGGCGGCCGCTATCGCCAGGCGGCGGTCGACTATTTGCGGATGGTGTACGCAGGCCGTGAGAAGATGCAGACGCTGCCGTCGCTGACGGAGCAGTCGTTTGCCCAGCTGGACGAACAGTATCGCCCTTTTCTGAATGTGACGGACGAAGACTTAACGACCCGCCTGGCGCCGGGCGAATCGGTCCGCAGTTTGAGTCTGGGGCATACGGACGTGACCGATGCGGGGCTGGCTGCGATTGGCCGGCTGCGGCAGCTGGACTGGCTGGACCTGGCCGTCTGCCAGGTAACCGATGAAAGCGCGCCAGTGCTGGGAAAACTGACCGAGCTGACCCAGTTGAACCTGGAAGGAACGGCTGTCACCGATCGTACGTTGCCGGCGCTGGGTCGGCTGCGCAAGCTGCAGATCCTGGATTTGTCGGGTACGAAAATCACCGACGCCGGCCTGTCAGAGCTGGCCGGGTTATCACTGCTGGAAGAGCTGTGGCTGACAGGCACGCCAGTGACCGACGCCGGCCTGGTTCCGCTGCAGCGTCTGCGGCAACTGCAGACGCTGCAGATCAACGGCACCCGCGTGACCCCCGGCGGTTACGCCGAGATGAAAAAAGCCCTGCCGGGTCTGCAGGGGGACTGACGGAAGACGAAGGTCAGTCGTCTTTCTGCGCTGGTTGCTCGGCAAAACGCCGACTCCAACCTCGGGATTTGTTCTCGTCGAGTCCCCCGCGAAGCACGCGTCCGTCCTGCTTTCTTACTCCAGCACCGATGCGCCGGCGTCGGTTGTGAACGGCTCGAAGGTGAATTCGTCGTCGGCGTAGTCGACGCGGATGCCGGCGTTGTCGGCGACGTCTCCTTTGAGCAGCTCGGTAGCGATCGGGTTCTGCAGCTTCTGCTGGATGACCCTTTTCAACGGCCGGGCGCCGTACAGCGGATCGTAGCCCTGGGCGGCGATCGCATCGCGGGCGGCGGTGGTTACCTCCAGTTGCACCTCGCGTTTTTCCAGCAGTTTTTCCAGGTGCTGGATCTGCAGGTCCACGATCTTGCGGATTTGCGAGCGCTCCAGCGGATGGAACACGATGGTGTCATCAATCCGGTTGAGGAACTCTGGCAGGAAGTGCGCGCGGAGCGGTTCCTGCACTGCTTCTCGCATTTCTTCGGCGTCGCCGCCTTGCTCGGCGATCTGCTGGATCAGTTGACCGCCGATGTTGCTGGTCATCACGACAATGGTGTTGGTGAAGTTGACCGTATGCCCGTGGTTGTCGGTCAGGCGGCCGTCGTCGAGCACCTGGAGCAGCACGTTGAATACGTCGCGGTGGGCTTTTTCGATTTCGTCAAGCAGGATCACGCAGTACGGCCGGCGACGGACGGCTTCGGTCAGCTTGCCGCCTTCTTCGTAGCCGACGTAACCGGGCGGAGCGCCGATCAGGCGGCTGACGGTGTGCCGTTCCATGAACTCGCTCATGTCCAGACGCACCATGGCGTTCTCGTCGTCGAACATCACCTCCGCCAGAGCTTTGCAGACTTCGGTCTTGCCGACGCCGGTGGGGCCCAGGAACAGGAACGAGCCGATCGGGCGGTTGGGGTCCTGCAGGCCGCTGCGGCTGCGACGCACAGCGTTGGAAATGGCGGCGACCGCCTCGTTCTGGCCGACTACGCGCTGATGCAGGCGTTCTTCCATCACCAGCAGCTTGGCCCTTTCGGTTTCCATCATGCGGGTGACGGGCACGCCGGTCCAGGCGCTGACGACCTCGGCGATTTCCTCTTCGGTCACTTCTTCGCGGAGGAGTCTTCGTTTGTGGATCTTGGAATCCTGTGGATCTTCGACGACCTCGTCTTCGACCTTTTCCATTTCGGCGATCCGCTGCGCCAGGCTGGTGCGGCGGGATTCCAACTGCTGCAGTCGCTGGAAGTCTTCTTCGGTATAAGAGCCGAGAATCTGCTTCTCTTTGATGGCGCCGTAAAGCTGTTTGAATTCGTGCTCGACGCCTTCGAGTTCTTCGCGGAGCTGGGCGACGTCGCCCATGCCGAGCTTTTCCCCTTCCCATTGTTCACGCAGACTGGCAAGGCGCCGGCGTTGCTCGGTCATTTCCTCCTGGATCTCGGCCAGGCGGTGCTGGGCCGAGGCTTCTCCTTCGCCGGTCAACTGGCGGGCGGCCAGTTCCAGCTGGGTGAGGCGCCTTTGCACGTTATCGATCACATCGGGCACGCTGTCCCGTTCCATGGCGACGCGGCTGGCGGCTTCGTCGACGAGGTCGATCGCCTTGTCGGGCAGGAAGCGGTCAGCGATATAGCGATCGGAAAGTTCGGCGGCCGCCACCAGGGCGGCGTCTTTGATCTTCACGCCATGATGGGTTTCGTAACGCGTTTTGAGACCGCGGAGAATGGAGATGGTGTCCTCGACCGACGGTTCGCCGATGAAGACAGGCTGGAAACGACGCTCCAGGGCGGCGTCTTTTTCAATGTGCTTGCGGTACTCGTCGAGCGTGGTGGCTCCGATACAGCGGAGCTGGCCGCGGGCCAGCGCTGGCTTCAGCAGATTGGCGGCGTCAGAACCGCCTTCAGCGGCGCCGGCGCCGATGACCGTGTGCAGCTCGTCGATGAACAGCACCACTTCGCCTTCGGACTCTTCGACTTCGCGCAGGACGGCTTTGAGGCGTTCTTCAAATTCGCCGCGGAACTTGGCGCCGGCGATCAGGGCGCCCATGTCGAGGGCGACGACCCGTTTGTTTTTGAGGCTTTGCGGCACGTCGCCTTCGGTGATGCGCAAGGCAAGCCCTTCGGCGATCGCCGTTTTGCCGACGCCGGGATCGCCGATCAGCACGGGGTTGTTCTTGCGGCGGCGGGAGAGCACCTGGATGACGCGGCGGATCTCGTTATCGCGACCGATGACGGGATCCAGTTTTCCCTGGTTGGCCAGTTTGACAAGATCGATGCCGTATCGTTCGAGCGCCTGGAATTTGTCTTCGGGGTTCTGGTCGGTCACTCGGGCTCCTCCGCGTACGGATTGCATGGCGGATAAAATGTCGGCTTCGCGCAGGGCGTTCAGCTCGAGCAGGCGTTTGGCTTTGGAATCTGTTTTCACCAGGGCCAGCAGCAGATGTTCGGTCGAGACGAACTCGTCCTTTAACTGGTCGGCCTGCTGGGCGGCCGCTTCCAGCGTGCGGGACAGTTCGCCGTCGGCTTGCGGCGGCGTGCCGCTGGAAGACTGCACCAGCTTGTCAATTTCTGAATCGACCATCGACTGCAGCTGGTTCCGGTTGGCGCCAATTTTATCGAGGATCGGCCGCATCACGCCGTCGCGTTCCGCCAGCAGGGCGGAAAGCAGGTGCAGTGTGGTGAGCTGGGGATTCCCTTTCTTGCTGGCCAGACTCTGAGCGTCGGCCAGCGCTTCCTGGGCTTTGATCGTTAATTTATCGAGACGAAACGCCATCTGTTTATCTCCGAGAGAGTATGCCGGGGCGCCCGACCGCAAGGAACAGCCGGGGGGCGGCTTTTTTTGCTGGAATAGTAGGCCGGCAAAACGACTACGAAAAGAGGGCGCGTCTCGGTCCCCTGCCAAGAGATGCAGCAGAACCCCATTTCAACGGGGAGTCCTGTTGCTTGAACGCCAAAGCGGCCAGGCGACCCCAGTAGACACCTGGCATAAAACGGACGCTCCCGTCCTCAAGGAAACAGGAGCCAGACCGCCGGGCATGCAGGTCGCCGGACACCCGGAGCAAGCGGCGCGTTACGAAGCGCGTCCCTGGGCGGCGGCCACTTCGACCAGCGTACGGACGAAGGCGCCGGTGGCTCCCCCGCCGGTCCAGGTTTTTTCCCCTTCCACAAAGGACGGACCGGCGATATCGATATGCGTCCAGGAGACGCCGTCGACGAACTCTTCCAGGAACTTGGCGGCCGTCATGGCTCCGCCCCAGCGGCCCGCGCCGACGTTTTTGATGTCGGCCACTTCGCTTTTGATCTGGTCGCCAAACTCCGGGAACATGGGCAGTTGCCAGGCGGCCTCTCCGCAGGTGTGCGACGCTGTTTTCACCTGGTCGCACCAGGCCTGGTCGTTGGTCATCAGGCCGGCCGTATCCGTGCCGAGCGCCACCACGCAGGCGCCAGTGAGCGTCGCCAGGTCGATCAGGTGGGCCGGTTTTTCGTCGAGCGCCACGTTGAGCACGTCGGCCAGCACCAGGCGGCCTTCGGCGTCGGTATTCAGCACTTCGATCGTTTTGCCGCTGCGGGCCGTGAGCACATCGCCCAGTTTATAGGCGTCACCGTCGAGCAGGTTTTCGACCAGCCCCATCAGCCCGACCACGTTGACGGGCAGCTTCAGCTGGGCGATCGCCTGCATGGCTCCCAGCACCGTGGCAGCGCCGGCCATGTCGCATTTCATGGTTTTCATGCCGTCGGTCGGTTTGATCGACAACCCGCCCGAGTCAAACGTTACCCCTTTGCCGACCAGCGCCAGCGGGGCCGAGCCGGCAGGGCCGCCCTGGTAGCGCATGATGACCAGGCGGGGCGGTTTGACGGAGCCGCGGGCGACGGCCAGCAGCGAGCCGCACTTCTCGGCGGTGAGCTTCTCTTGGTCCCAGACTTCGATCTCCAGGCCGCAGTCTTTGGCGACTGTCTCGGCGATC
Source organism: Lignipirellula cremea (assembly GCF_007751035.1). Classification (NCBI taxonomy): domain Bacteria; kingdom Pseudomonadati; phylum Planctomycetota; class Planctomycetia; order Pirellulales; family Pirellulaceae; genus Lignipirellula; species Lignipirellula cremea. The sequence continues at coordinate 3,831,443 of NZ_CP036433.1, forward strand.
TGGGCGAATGTTTCGGGATACATGGCGCTTGGCGGCTCGTCGACCAGGCGGCGGGTCAGATTGACGCTCCCGCCCAGGATGGCGCCGATGCGGATCGCTTCCGCGTCGCCAGCCCAGAGCAGCTCGCCGCAGGGATTGATTTTCTTCTCGGCCCGGTACAGGTCCTGTCCCTGCATCCCCTGGAGGGCGCCGCAGAGGGCGGCCGCAGCCAGTTCGTTCGACAGATCGTTTGGCAGGTAGAAGGCGACGCGATCCAGCTTCTCGGCGGCCAGGTTCCGCGAGGCGGCTCCGCAGGCGGCCATGGCGCGTCCCTGATGGAAGGTTTCGCGGTCGCCCAGTCCGAGCAGGACCAGGCGTTTGGCCGACAGCCCCGCGGGGGCGAAGATCGTCCGCAGTTCGGCGTATTTGCCGGACGTCTGCTGGAACTCGATCATCTTGCTGATCAGGCCGCCCAGCGCTTTGTCGGCGGCGGCGATGGGGCCGTCGAGCGGTTCATTCTCAAACCGGGCGACGACAATCGCATCGGCTTTCACATCCGTAACCAGGTCGGTCAGCGGCGCGACATTCATACTTCCATCCTTCATGAGGTGCTATCGTGTGAGATCGACGGGCGCCCCTGTCGTGCCGGAAAACCTGTGCGGCCGTCTCCGGGCTAGCGCTAGTCGGCGACCGCGCGCTGATTCTTCAGCCGGTCGAGGGCAAAGCAGCCAGACCTTGCGGGAAATCCCGTTACCATCTCAGGCGTGCAGGTTCCGGAAGCGAGCCTGGGAAGGGAGGATTCCGACGGCGTGAGGGGGCGTCAGCGAGCTAAATGTACCGCGCCGCGCCGATATTGTCGCCTTGGCCAGCGAGATGATGGCTTGTTAACGCCAGGATTACTGCGGCAGCGAGGGCCCGGCAGGTGTCGGTTCGCCAGGAATGGGTTCGCCAGATGACGGCCCCGTGGAGACGCGAGCTTCCAGGCGGTTGAAGCAGCCGCCCAGCAGACGATCGTCAAAACAGCAGGCGGCGAACAACCCGGCCAGCGCCGCGGCGCCCAGGGTGTCGCTCAGATAGTGCGCGCCGCAAGCAACCCGCTGCAGGCCTGCCATTGCGGCGAAGATCGCGAACAGCCAGCTGCCGCGCGGATACCGCCAGGCCAGGGCAATCGCCAGGCCGACCGCCACGCTGGTATGGCCGGAAGGAAACGACTGCAGTTCGTGGTGGCCGCTCCAGCCTTCGCCCAGCCAGGGCGCCAGCGGACCGAAAGTTTCCCACACGCTGGAAGGCAGTACGCCTGAGTGCGGCCGGGAGCGTTCCACCAGCATTTTCACCAGGTTTGCCAGCAGCCCGGGGCCAAAAGCGTAAGTGAGAATGCGGGCCAGGTAAGGTTTCGCGGCGGGATCCAGCACCACCATGGTAATGGCGATCGTAATGACGCCTGCCCCATGCGCAAACGCTTCAAACAGATCGAGAATCCGCACGATATCGCCCGGCAGCTGCTTTTCTCCCCGACAGTACGCGGCGATCGGCAGATCGATCGTCAGCGCAGCCAGCGTGAGCACGCTGCAGCAGCCGGCCAGGAGCAGGGCCGTTTGCGACCAGCTGAGTCGGCTCCAGGCGGCGCGCAAGCCGGAACGGACGGCGGGCGAGGCAGCGGCGTGTTCACCAGGGTTGCGTTGGATCACGGGCTCAATCGTTTCCCAAAGGAAGCAGCGGGCGTAGCGAGTGGGAATTACCAGCCGGGGGCCATTGCTGTCAACTCCAGTCAGGGCGCGGCCATCTGGACAATCGCGCGGGCGAACTTTACGATGACCACCAACCCTGATAGAAACCTCACCGCCAAAGGCGCCGTTATGGAATTTGTAGAACTGCTGTCCCGCTGGGCCCATATTCTTTCGGCGATCGCGCTGGTTGGCGGGGCGATGTTTATGCGATTTGCCTTCCTGCCCGGCGCAGAATTTCTGTCGGAAGAAAACCGCGAGACGCTGGCGCAGGAGATTCGGAAACGCTGGTCCAAGGTCGTGATGGCGGCAGCTGGCTTCCTGGTGCTCAGCGGTATCTTTAATATGGTCATGACGATGAAAACCTGGGAATTGCCCAAGTTTTATCACCCCGTGATCGGCATCAAAATGCTGCTGGGGATCGTCGTGTTGTTGCTGGCCTCAATGCTGGTTGGTCGATCGCCGGCAGCGGCCAAGATGCAGAAGAATCTCAAATTCTGGCTGTCGTTAAACCTGGTTCTGGCCGTGACGGTGGTTTGCCTGGGCGGATTTTTGCGGACGCACGATCACGTGAAGAAGCAGCCGAAACAGGAAACCACGGTCAACGTTCCTGAGAGCAATGAGTAATGGATAAAAAAGCGAAAAAGCGACTCGATGTGATCAACAAAAAGCTGCAGCCTTTGCGGTTGCGGCTTTCCGGAGCCAGACAGCAGGATGACGAACCGGGCGAAGTGGCCGCCCTGGAGAAAGAAATCGCCGATCTGGAAGCCGAGGCGGAAAAGCTCAAGCAGAGCTAAGCGGGCAAATCGTCCCCTTGTGCTCCCAGGGCGCGCCCCGTATCTACCGGCCAGGCGGCGTCCCCATCACAGCGATCAACGGCCTGACGCACGAAAAAACGCCGTCGTAAAAGACGGCGTTTCTTGTAGCGGTTCGCAAGCAGCGAAGTTACCGCAGTCTACTCACGGGGGCGAATCGCACCCGTCAGGCCGGCGTAGTCGGCCCGGTCGTGTGCGTGCCACAAGGGCAGGCCCATTTCAACGCGCTTGCGGAGTTCGTCGATTTTGGAGTTCGATCCGGCCGGTGCGTCGGTGGCTTCGAAGTTGATCGACTCGGCTTCGGGGGCGAAGTCTTCGTCGTGGCCGTACTTCAGGATCGCCTCGAAAACGTTGCTGACTTTGTTGCTCATGTGTGCCTCAAAAAGTGTAAAAGGCCGGCGGCCATCTTTCCGGACGACGAAAATCTCGTGCACGAAATCCAGAAGATGCTGCGGCGGTGTGTGATTGGTCTGTTAAAAGACGAGGTGATTCAGGCGGGGCATTTCAGGAAAGCTGGGTTGTAGTCACCCGTTTAAGGTGGGAAAGATTGGTGACCGACAACGAGGTTATTATTCCCAATAGTGATATCATGTCAAGATTTTTCGCCAGCTGCTAATAGAGAATTCGCGAAAAATATCTCGCCAAGTCTAGTCGTTGTGAGGGTTTGCTGCAGAAGCCCCCGGACCCTGGTCACACAACGAGTTAGCAAAGTGTGGGCAACCACCCTAGGCGCTCGCTTAGGGGAAATTCACCCCCGGTAAGCAGGAAATTCATCGGCCACCCCCTTGACAGATTTTGCCGCAATTTCGCGGGATGTCACATAGCTCGCTGGGGTGGTGCGAGAGAAGTTTTTTTTCGTTCGAAGCTGGAAATGGGCGTAAACCAGGAGGGACAAAGGGTGTTTGTCCAGCGTTTTAATGCAAGGATTCGTTCCGCCACTGGGTGAGTCGCTTGTCGCCCAGGATCTTATCCATCTTCAGAATGAGCAGATTCTGGTCATAAACGCCCAGAATTGCTTCGGAGATGATCTCGCCGGGAAGCCTGGGGGCGGGCAGGATCTGTGACCGCGGAATGCTCAGGATGTCCTCGATTTCGTTCGCCACCAGTCCCATGCGTCGGCCGGCCGCTTCGACCAGCAGATAAACGTGGACGTCGGCCAATCCTGACCTGGCCTGCCCCAGGAACAGCCCCGCATCCAGCAGGGCGATGATGCCGCCCCGCCAGTGGACCACGCCCGGGATAAAGCCGGGCGACATCGGGGTGGGGCAATAATGCAGCAGGGTTTGCACCTCCGTGACTTCGCTCAAAAGTACGCCGTAGCGTTGGCCGCCTTTTTCAAAGGCGATGATGGCGACGTGCTCCTCGGCCACGCCCGGTTCGCGCATCCGCACCCGCAGGGCTTTGGCCCGGGCCAGGAGTTTCTCGCGAATGACGGCCGGATCGGTCGCCTTGCCTTGCTGCAGGCGGAGTCGCTCCAGGCTGCTCTCCAGTCGCGACCAGACGGAGGTCGGATCGGGGAATTCGGCCAGGTCGGTTTCGTCGATGGGAGACGATTCACTCATGTCCAGATTACCGATGAAGGAGGCAGGCAGACGCGCCTGCATGATCAGGCCGATGGACGGTGGTCCTATGGCGAACGCTTCCCGAAAGATAGTGGATGCCGGCCGATAACTCCAGCGCAGAACGGCGAACGATTACTGGTTCAGCGCAGTCCAGTAACAGGCAATCCCGGCCCTCGTCAGCCGAAAGGTGTTGACGCTGGCCGTAGCCGCCAACAGAAAGCAATGCCAAACGCTCGCAATGGGTTGGGTTAATGTCATCTGCCCAGGCCAGAAAAAAACGCCGCCTGCAGCGGGTGCAGGCGGCGTAGGGTTCTGGTGGATATCAGCGAGGCCTAGTAGGACGCTTTGAAGCAGCCGCGGCCGTCGACGCACTCATGGCGTTTGACGATGACTTCGTCGGGGCCGATGACGTGCTGGGTCATGTTGCACCAGCAGTAATCCTGGTGGCTGCCGGCCGATTCGTCGACATGGTCGGGGCTTAAGCGGCCGGTGACGTACATCGCCTTGCTGCGAAAGAACACGCAGCCGGGCGGGTTGTTCATCACGTTCAAATGCTCGTTCTGGAGCGATCGTTCGTGCGCCATGTTAGAGACCTCCGAATTCGATTCCGGCGGCGAGCATGATCGCTCGTTTGACCGAAACGCTGGCGAGTTGAATCTTGTAATGGTTATCCTTGAGAGGCGTGGCTCGACAGACGGCGGCCTGGCCCGCTTCGGCGGCCGTTTCGGCCGTGAGCGGACGACCGAGCAGGCATTGCTCGGCCTCGGCTGAAATCCACGGGGTGGGGGCGACCTGCCCCAGTACGATCCGCGCGGAGCGAACCACGCCGAGCGACGTTTCCAGGGAAACGGCGGCCGCCGCCAGGGGCGCATCAGGCCCCTGGCCGTGCCGTACTTCGTAAGCCGCACTTAAACGCATGCCGGCGGCCGGCAGCAGCAGATGGGTAATCAGCTGGCCCGACTCAAGCGAGGATTCCCGCTGGTTGCCGGTGCGAGGCGTGCGGTACAGATCGGCCAGCGGCAGGATCGCTTCCGCGTCCCGGTCGGGGCCGATCACGCGGATCTGGGCGCCGAGTGAGATCAACGCCGGCGCCAGGCGCGAAGCGTTGACAAACCGGGCCGGTCCCTGGTTATCAAAAATGGCATGGTACCGGTTGTCGCCCTGGGCGACCTGGTCGCCAGCCAGCAGGCCGTGACCGTTACGGAAGTACCAGCACTGCGGACGCCGGCAGAGTTCGCCGCCGACCGTGCTCTGGGAGCGTTGCTGGATGCTGCTGATATTCTGCAGCACCTGTTTGATGGAGGGGAACGGATCGACCAGCGAACTGTCGAGCAGGTCTTCCAGATTGGTCGAGGCTCCAATGGCGAGTTCGCCGTTGGGGCCGCGCTGGATTTGCCGCATCGAATCGATATCGCTGACATTCACCACACGGTCGGGGGAAACGACCATCCGTTTCATCAGACCGACCAGGTCGGTTCCGCCCGCCAGCACCTCGGCTCGCCCCGACCGGGGCGACAGAAGCGCGAGCGCTTCTGCTTCGGTGCGAGGATGAGCGTATTCAAAATTTTTCATCGCTTCGCCATTTGCTAAGGGGTGTATGCGAAATGTACGCGTTGGAAACAAAACAAAGGGGCCATTAACCGAGCGCTTTCAACACGCGTTGCGGGGTTAGCGGCAGGACCGGAACACGCACGCCCGTGGCGTTGCATACGGCGTTGCTGATCGCCGCGCCGCCGGAGATAACGGGCGGTTCGCCCAGGCCGATCACGCCGCGGGAGCGCTGGCTCTCGGGCTCGTACATTTCGACCACAATTTCGCCAATGTCGCCCAGTCGCGGCAGTTTGTAATCCGAGAGTTCGGCGTTCAAAAAGGCGCCCGTCTTGGGGTCCATAATGCGCTGTTCGAACAGGGCGTAGGCGATCGACATGATGACTGCGCCGTAGATCTGGCTTTCCGCTGCTTTGCGGTTAATGATCAGACCCATATCCTGCACGGCGACCACCTTGTTGACCCGCACGGCGCCTGTTTCCAGGTCGACGGAGACATGGGCCATCTGCACGCCGCCGACGCCTTCGCTGGAAAGGTTCGTCTTGTTGCCGCGTTCGTAGTTGGTGGTGATTTCGATCGTCGACATGCCCAGCTTGCTGCAGGCTTCTTTCCAGGACAGGCTCTTGCTGGGAGAGCCTTTGACCTGGATGCGGCCCTTTTTGGCTTCCAGGTCGCCCGGCTGGGCTCCCAGGGCCGGGGCCACTTTTTCGAACAGTCGGGCCAGCGCATCGGTCGCCGCGCGGCGATGCGATTCAGAAACCGCTCCGACCGTGGTGCTGCCGCCGGAGGCGCCGCTTTCCGGATAGGTCGAATGGCCGATGTTGACTTTTACATCGTCGATATCCAGGCCGAACGTCTCGGCCAGCACGATCGCACACACGGTGCGGGTGCCGGTGCCCAGATCCTGGGTGCCGCAGTAGGAGGACACGCCGCCGTCGGCATGCACGCGAAGCAGGACGGAGGACGAGTTGGCCACGCCGCCCCATTCGTGCAGGCCGATGCCCAGGCCGTCCACGACGGAGCCTTTGCGGGGGCCTTTGCCGTGCGGATGCCACTTGGCTTTCCAGTCCATCAACTGGGCGGCCAGCTTCAGTTCTTCGGTATAAACTTCGGCCGTTTGCCGGGCTTCGATATTCGCCAGGTTCTTCAAAAAGATATCCAGGCTGTCGACCTGCATTTTGGCGGCCAGGTCATCGTAAGCCGTCTGCGTCATCGCACACGCCTGCGGATGGTTGGGCGCCCGCCAGGCGCGTTGCGGGTCGGCGTTGACGGCGATCGAAGTCGCCACGCGGCGGTAGTTTTTGGGGCGATAAACGTACGGGATCACGCTATCGCTGACGCCGCCGCCGTCGTAACCTGAGGTGCCCCATTGCTGGGAATCCCAGATCTGCACCACGCCGTCTTTGTCGGCTCCCAGTTTGACGTTGATGTAGCCGGAAGGACGATTGCCGGCGATCTTCAGTTCCTGGTCCCGCGTCAGCATGAACTTGACGGGACGGCCGGTCGCTTTGGAGATTTCGGCCGCGGCGATGCCCCAGTAATCGGGACGGAACTTGCTGCCGAAACCGCCGCCGATGTACTCGCAATGCACGTCGACATCGTCGGCGGTCAGGTCGAGCGCGGCCGCAAAGCCGTCGTCGGTTTTGGAAACATTCTGCGTCGACAGGTAAGCGTTGAGCTTGCCGCCTTTCCATTCCACCGTCGAACCGTGCGGCTCCAGGCAGCAGTGCGTGATCACGTCGATGCCGTAGTGGCCTTCGACCACATGGGCCGATTCTTTGAACAGCCGGGCGATCTCTTTTTCTTCAAATTCTTCTTCGTCTTCGTCGTCGCCCGGTTCTTTTTCCAGGGTGATCTTGCCGCCGGCCCGTTTGGTGCGGCCGGCTTTGATGGCGGCGTCGAGGTCGTCGTCGTCGGCAAAGACTGGCAGCTGTTCGTACTGGACCTTGATCTTGGAGACGCCTTCGGCGGCGGCTCCTTCGCTTTCGGCGGCGACGGCGACGATGAGCTCGCCTTCGGTCTGGATTTCCGGATAGACCATCACGCCGTCATCGCCTTTTTTCGGCATGCGGAGCACATGCACGTGCACCACTCCGGGCGTTTTCTCGGCGGCGGACACATCGACCGACATCACTTTGCAGTGGGCGTGGGGCGAACCGAGCGCCTTGACGATCAGCTGGTTGGGCAGGTTCACGTCGTAGGTGTACCTGGCCGCGCCGGTGCTTTTGGCCAGACCGTCAAGCCGCGTATGCCGCTTGCCGATCAAACGAGAGTCCTCTTTCGAGGGCCATGAATACTCAGCCATTGCCGCCTCCCTTCACCACGGCTACCGCCGCTTGCAATACGTTGACATAGGTGCCGCAGCGGCAGATGTTGCCATTCAAGTTGTTGCGGATCATTTCTTCGGTGGCGTTGGGGTTTTTGTCGAGATAGGCTCGCACCGCGACCACAAAGCCAGGCGTACAAAAGCCGCACTGCTCGGCGTCGTGTTCGACAAAGCACTGCGGGACGGGGTCCAGCTTTTTGCCGGCCAGGCTTTCGACGGTTTGAATCGCCTTGCCTTCGACGGCCAGGGCGAGCGTGGTCGAAGCCGTAACGGGCTTGCCGTCGACAATCACGGTGCTGGCTCCGCTGCTGCCGTCGATGCTGACCGGCTTGGCGCCAGTCAGATCCAGCTGGTATCGCAGCACGTCGAGCAGTGTCGTCCGCGGTTCGACTTTGACTTCGTGGACTTTGCCGTTGACCTTGAGTTTGATCGTTTGCTCGCCCGATCGCACCTGCGGCTCTTTCTCGGCCGCTTCTGCTTGCCGAGCGGATTCGCTCAGCAGGGCCGTGGCGGCCACGGCTCCTGTTCCGCCGAGAAATTTCCGACGGCTGAAATGTTCCTGAAACCAGTTCGACATGGGTAGCTCCAAATCCGTCGATTCATCTGGATCGCCAGTGCAGGGCGTCTACGTACGGTTTCAACAAAGGAGAGGAATCTCGATGACTCGTCACCGCGTCGACCAGAATCCCTGGGCACTGGGCGTACGCCTGCGTAAAACGGCGCAGGCTAGAAAATCTGTCACGTGAACGGTGATTGTAGTGCTTTGAAGCGGGTAATCAACAATCTGGACGAATCGGCGGCCACAATTCTGAAAGTCGCCGGAAAGAGCAGGCGAATCGAGCGGAGCCGGAAAGAAGGGGGATTCACCGGGGAGATCGCAGAGGAGGGGGAGAGAAGGAAGAGGGAAGCTGAAAGCCGTCTTCCGGAAAAATGGCCGCTCCCTGCCCTTCACGTTGAAGGTCTGCCGCAGAGATGTCCGGCCGAGGCTGGAGGATGGCGCAAGAAGAGACGTTCGACGCCGTCTTCAATGTGCGGCTGTGAAAGACAGACGGGCAGGGGCGCCCGATCCTGCAGAAGAGAGGAGAAACAGCGTCGCGGCGGGGTTACGCCGCGACGCAATGAAGAAAGGGGGAGTTTCCTCCCCCTTTCTCTTTGCTTCACGCCTGGCAAAACGCTTTGCAGCCGGGAACTGCGGGGCGTTAGCCGGGGGAACTTTTCCACCGGTCCAGGCGTTATATATATATAGCCGAGCGGGGGTCATCCGCAGCGGTTTATGTGCTTGATTGGCGTCTTCTGGCGGCGGCCGGAGGAATCCGTTAGTCGGGCAAGACTAAACGAGTTCCTTCTTGGCGCCAATCAAAGTGCGAAGCCGTTCCGCCAGCAGGCTGGCGTCGAAGGGCTTTTTAAAGGTTTCGTTGATGCTCGAGCGATCAAAGCTCATCGGGCTGCCGTCATCGGGCAACAAGGCGATCAGGATCACTTCTGCAAAATCGGGATTCTTTCGCAGATTCTGACAGATCTGCAAAGCTTCGACTTTTCCGATGGAAAAGTCGGCGATAATACAATCCGGGTGAAAACTCTCGGCTTGAATACCCGCTTCAAATCCGCTCGAAGCCACTGCGACTTTGAACGATTTTTCAGGCGGCAATTCGCGCTTGAGATTTTCAATGAGCACCTGATCCTGGGCTACGATCAGCACCTTGGCCATGGCCTCGTCTTCGAGGTCGCCAAGGGGCATACCGTGTTCCTTGAGGAACCGGATCAAATATTCACGTGGGATGCGTCGGTCTTGCGATCCTGGAATCCGATAGCCTTTAAGGCGACCCGAGTCGAACCACTTGCTGACCGTGCGCGGGGCAACTTTACAGATCTTGGCGACCTGACCAGTTGTGAAGACCTTCATCGCAGGTTCTCCGTAACACTCGTTGAGTCGTTCTCGATCCTGTCAGGCGAGGAGACCTGATCAGTTCGACGCCCCTTGCTTGCGTCTGTGGCCGGCGGTTCTCGATCCATCGACAGGCTGTGGGTAAGCCGGCCGGTCGCAAACAACTGGGTCGGGGCTGAAACGATTATTTCGTCGTATGATTGATCAGGGCAGTTCCTTCTGGCCCCTGACCTTAAAAATAAACGTGGCTGCTGGGCGTTCTGGTGCGGTCGGCAAAGGGGGGTTCGGCGTCCCCTGTGTCGCCCGCATGGCAAAACAACCCGGCACGATACTCGGCGTGGTGCGCTGGGTGGAAGAATATGCGCATCGCCCTCCTGTCGACGGTCTCATCGACATGAACACGAAGCTGGCGAAGAAGCCAGCGGCAGATTCCCCCCGTGTCGGACATGTGTCTCACGAACTGTGGCCAGGTGGGCCGCAGTTCGTGTTGAGGACATGCCTTCCGAAGGTTAATTTCGCCAAAAAACTGGTCTTGACTTTAAGGCACTTTCAACAATCGCACCGGACGAATCGTCTGACGCGACGAAAGCAATGCTGGCGGCCAGCCCGATTGGGCCGGTCGATCCGAGGTAACACGCCGCAATTGCTGGTGTTGCGCGGCCAGAGCAGGCCTGCCAGCAAGTTCCCAGATGGTCGCCATGCGGCGCCCGAAAATTATTTTGCGATCGTCCCGTTCGTATTACGTGCAGCGGCCAGGAACGGTTCACTTGTCCCGAAGGTAGCGGTTATGCCGCTTGTCGCCCCTCTTCGGGAAGGCGATCCGCTCCGCCCGAAGGTCTGACAGTGTGACTCCGCCCGGGGCAGCGTAGGGGAGCCGCTTCGCGTTCCCATTCTAATCATCGTATACAGGTGTCGCAGCCGAGGCCAGTTTACAGGCCGTCCTGCGGCAGGGACCATCGCGCAGCGGTTAACTCCGTGCCATTACTCTGGCGACACGCAGCCGACCGAAAGGTTCGCCGGGAGTCATCAGATTGGATCCCCTTTCTGGCGGTTCAATTGCATGTGTTCACGCTGTTGTGGCGATCTTGTTGATTGTGCGAAAGCTGCAGGGAACTTTCGCCGATGAATGAAGAAAGTGCGTTCACGCTACGGATTCTGAGTTATTGCCTGCGTCTTGCCACGCAGGGAAGTTTTCAGGAGGAAAATGGACCATGGGTCAACGACACGCCTTTGCGGCGATTATCGCAGCCACGGTCGCCTTGTTGCCAGCCGCTGTTTCGGCTCAGACCACGCCGGTCGAGATCCGAGAGAAAGTGCAGCGGCCCGTCACAGAAATTCAGATGCGCGAAGAAACCGAAACAGTCGTCAAGCCGGAGTACGTCACCAAAATGACCGACGTGCAGCAGGTGCAAATGCGGCCCGTCGCCCGGCTCCATTACCAGCCCCGCGTGCATAACTGGTGGAATCCGTTCGCCCCGACTTATACCAGTTGGCAGCCGACCGTGATTACCCAGTGGGAGCCGCAAGTGGTGAACATGCGGGTGCCGGTCACCGCGACCGAATACAAGACCGAGACCCGCGTGGTGCAGCGTCCGACCCGTGTGCTGAAAATGGTGGAAGAAGAGCAAACGCGGATCGTGCATCTGCCGGTCGCAAGGCCCATGACACAGGGACTGGTGCATATGCCGTACGCCGCTCCCACGTATGTGATTTCGCCCGCCATTTCCGGCGTGCCGGCCGCCCCGGTGACAATGACCCCGGCGACCCCGGTTGAAATCGCCACCCGTCCTTATTACGGCAGCAGCATCCGCATGGAAGACCAGCGCACCCGCGGCGGCATGCAAGCGATCGACGCCGGCGTGATTCGCCGCTAACCATCGCCAGGGATGCTTTCCGCAGGGGTTCCTGCCAGCAAGACTTTCACGCCGGGACGATCGGATCCCGGCGTCTGGCGCGGGCGATCTAATGCTCGGCTGGTGGCGCGTCCGTGAGCAGGTCGTCGTAAATCTCGGCGACACGGGCGGCCATGCTGACGTCGCTAAACTTCTGGCTCTGGCGTTCGAACCCGTTCTTGCGCAGTTCGCTCCAGGACAGTTCGCCGCTGATCACGCGTTCAATGGCGTCGGCCAGGTCCTCGGCGTCGTTCGCTTCGCACAGCACGCCGTCGATTCCGTCGCGGATTGCTTCCGGCACGCCTTCGACTTCGGTCGCCACCACCGGCGTACCGGCGGCCATTGCTTCCAGCACGACCATCGGCAGACCTTCGCCAAACAGGCTGGGCAGCACAAACAGGTCCATCTGCGTCAGCTCGGCGTTGACGTCCTTGGTGAAGCCGGTCCAGGCGACCAGGTCTGCTACGTTCCGCTCGGCGACCCGTTCCCGCAGTTCCCTTTCGTAGGGACGCGTTTCAAACGGACCGACCGCCCGGAGTCGCACCCGGCGTCCCCGGTCGCGGAGCAGGGCCAGGGCATCGATCAGCACTTCCATTCCTTTACGCGGACGGAACAGGGCGACGGCGCCCAGTGTCCAGGTATCGGTCGGCGGTTCCCGCGGCGGCAACGCGGTCTGGGCCGGCACGCCGTTGGGGGCGGCGAAAATGATTGCCGGGTTTTGCCCCTCCGCAATCATGTGCCGCTTGAGACTTTCCGAAACGGTAATCAGCCGGGCAGCTCCGGACAGCGTGAGCCGCTCGGTGGCCGTGTTGAACCAGTTGGCGATTGGGCGGGTCGAATCCCGCGAGGTCGGGCTGTGCACATGGTACACCAGCGGCACATTCGCCAGCGGAGCCGCCAGCCGGCCGATCATCAGCGACCGCGGCGTGTGGCAATGCAGGATCTGATAGCCCTCGCGGCGAATCAGGCTGGCCAGCGACCAGGCGGCGCGGAAGTCAAATTTGTTACGCATCGACAGCGAGTGCAGCGGGGCCTGTTGCGATTGTCGCAGTTTTGGGAACTTGTCCGGCTTCACACAGGCAAAGCCCACATCGTAACCAAACTCGCCCAGTCGCATCGCCAGCAGATCCTGCACCCGTTCGGCGCCCGAATAATGCTCGCCATTGATCAAATGCAAAACGCGGACCAGGGACCGGGCGTCGGCCGCGGGGTTGGTCGTTTCGCTGCCGGAGTCGACTGCGGGCGGGTTCTGCTTTTGGAGTTCCGAAGCATCCATCGGGCGCCTGTTCATGCGTGGAAGGTAGGGAGTCAGGTCAGCGGTCATGGCGCTGGCCCATTCTGCGGGACGAAGGCCGTGGGAATCCGGGTTGACCTCGTTTTCGCAGGTCAGTAAAGTCCGCCCATCTTGCCCCGCCTTGTCAGCAGGGCAGCGCGAGCAGGAGCGTGCGTCTGGGCAGGATTGTCTGACAATTGCGCTTGGGATGGAGCCTGACGCAGTGCCGAATACCAAACATTATCGCGACGTATGGCGGGACGTACCGGATTGCGCCGCCTCTTGGGGCAGGCCGCGGGCCGGGAACGCTCGGTCCGACTACCGGTCGACAGATTCCGCTCCCTGGAAGTGTACGTCAAAGAAAGCGGCTACCTGCGAATCCCGCCGGAGCGGCCTGTTTTTCGCGGCACGCAGGATCGTTCTGATCGGCGCATTGGTTCTGATCGGCCCGTTCGCAGGGATGGGCCCCAGCAGCTGGGCCGAAGAGCCGCGCGAGGTGGCGCTGGCCCGGCTGAGCGAAGTTTCTCCTGTGAGCGCGGACTTCCGGGCTCGCACGGCCGAGGCGGCCGGAACCATTCCCAGCGGCGTATGGCGTCGCCTGAAAGACGGCGGCTGGCAGGTGCGGATGGCGGCGTTTGTCGTCGATGCGGATCCTTCGCTCCGCGGCATCCAGCCCCGCGGCTGGCCTGACGGCACCACCTGGGAACATACCGACGCGGTCCATCTGCCGGCCAAGCGGCTGTTGGTGTTTGCCGAGAAACGCCGGAACCGGGAAGGCCAGGTCGTCGACAGCACCCGTGTAGAGAATGTGCTGCGGCACGAAGTGGGGCATGCCTTTGACCGCGCTCTGGGCGGCGACGATTACTACTCTTCGGGGACGACGTTCATTAGCGCCTACTTCCGCGACCTCGCCCGGATGGCGGCGGAAGACCGGGGCGAACTTCAGTACTACTTGCAACGCGGCCCGGCCGGCCGGCAAGAGGCGTTCGCCGAGTCGTTCGCGATTATCCTGGGCGGCGGATCGGCGTCGCATCGCGAATCCTCGTTCACCCGGTCCTTCCCGCGCGTGCTGGAACAGGTTCGTGAAGTGCTCCAGCGACATGAAGAGCCCCGCCTGGCGCGCCTGCCGATCGACGGCTGAAATCGCATGCAGGCGAAGTCGCCCGACTTTGGACGGCGTATTCTGGGCGATTCAAGCGGCAACCAGACTCTGGCGAGTTCGGCTACGGCGTTCGGTTTTTTACCGCGAGTGGCCCGGCGACGATTGCATCGCCTGGCGTGCGGGGTTAGCCTCTCGGTCTCGTTCTTCGCGATTCCGTATCTGGTTGAGGCCTGCTTATGTCGCCTTCTGTATTGGCTTTGCTGGCGGCGGCTCCGATTCTGCTGGCCGGCGTGTTGCTGGTGGGCGTGCGCGTGCCGGCCAAATGGGCGATGCCGGCTGTGTACCTGTTTACTGTGCTGCTGGCCCTGCTGGTGTGGCGATCACCGCCGGCGGTGGTGGGCGCCGCGTCGCTCAAGGGACTTGTTACGGCGGGTGAGCTGCTGCTGATTGTGTTCTCCGCCATCCTGCTACTTAATACGCTGCAGCAGTCGGGGGCGGCGCACGCGATCCGTCGCGGCTTCCGCCATGTGAGCGACGATCGCCGGGTGCAGGTCGTGATTGTCGCCTGGCTGTTCGGCTCGTTCATCGAAGGCGCCGCGGGCTTCGGCACGCCGGCGGCCATTTGCGCTCCGCTGCTGGTGGCGCTGCGGTTTCCACCGGCGGCGGCCGTGATGCTGGGCCTGATGATCCAGAGCACGGCCGTCACTTTTGGAGCGGTCGGCACACCGATCGAAATTGGCGTCGCGAAGGGGCTGGCCGGCGCTGATATTGCCGCCCAGTTGCATGCGGCCGGCTTCAGTATGGAAGAGTACCTGCGGATGGTGACGGTGCGGGCCGCCTCGTTCCATGCCCTGACGGGCTGGCTGATGCCGACGCTGATGGTCATGATGATGACCCGTTTCTACGGGGCGAATAAAAGCTGGACCGAGGGGCTGGCCGCCGTGCCGTTTACTGTATTCGGCGGGCTGGCGTTCGTCGTGCCGTACTGGCTGACGGCCTGGACGCTGGGTCCCGAGTTCCCCTCGCTGATTGGAGCGATTGTCGGTCTGGCGATCGTCGTCCCGGCCGCCAAAGTCGGTTTCCTGGTTCCGAAGAAAACGTGGGACTTCCCGCCGGACAATGCGGAAGCGATTGCGGCGGAAGCGTCGGAGAAGGAAGAGGCGGGCGAAGCAAAGACGAGCATGTCGATCCTGTGGGCGTGGATCCCGTACCTGATGGTGGCGGCGTTGCTGCTGCTGACTCGGCTGAATCAGCTTTGGCCCGGCGGCGAAGCGTGGTCGTTGAAAGCCCTGCTCAAAAGCCCGGCCGTTTCGTTCGAGTGGAACCATGTGTTTGGCGCCCAGCTGGTGAACATCCAGTCGAGCCCGTTGTTCCTGCCGGCGAGTGTTTTGCTGTTTGTGTCGGCGGCCACGTATTTTCTGCACCGGATGCAGTGGACACAGATGCGCCGAGCGATCGTCGATTCCAGCCGCGTGATGCTGGGCGCCGGCGTGGTGTTGATCTTTACCGTGCCGATGGTGCAGACCTATATCGCTTCCGGCGAGAACGAGGGCGGATCACTGGCGACTGCGCCGGCCGACTCGGCGCTGGAACTGGCCGAGAAGCCCGTCGACGCCGCCACCGGACAGACGACGGCTTCTGCGCTGCCCAGTATGCCGCTGGCGATGGCCGACTGGGTCGCCCTGCATGTAGGACGCTGGTGGCCGGGTTTCGCCGGCGTGATCGGCACGCTGGGGGCGTTCATCGCCGGCAGCAACACGGTCAGCAACATGATGTTCGCCCGGTTCCAGTACGGCGTGGCCTTGCGGGTCGGGCTGTCGAGCCCGTTGATCGTCGCGCTGCAGGCGGTCGGAGCGGCGGCCGGGAACATGATCGCGATCCACAACGTGGTCGCGGCCTCCGCAACCGTCGGCCTGCTCGGAGAGGAAGGGCTCACTTTGCGCAAGACGATCCTGCCCACGCTGTACTACGTGATCGTCCTCGGCATTCTCGGCCTGCTCGCCACGCAGTTTCTGGAAATCCCCGTGTATCATGAGCCGTTGTAGGGAGCCTGGCTGCAAGTCCACTACGACCCTGATGGCTCATGGCGACGGTTCGCTTGTTTACTTCACATCGCACTGGGCCAGGGCGGCGGCGAGGTGGTCGATCTGGGCGGTGTGGTTGTAGATGTGGCACGAGACTCGCACGAACCGGCGGCCGTGGAAGTCGACGATGGGAACTTCGATTTGATGTTCCCGCCACAGCCGTTTCTGCAGCGCGATCGCGTCGCCGGCAGGGAGCGGGGCGAGCGCCATGCAGCCGTACCAGCTGGGATCGTCCGGCGTGAGTGGTTCCGTGTCGGCGAATTCAGCCAGACGCGCCCTGGCGTAATTCGCCAGGGCATGCGTTCGCTGACGGAAGGCGGTCAGCGGAACCGACTGCATGAATTCGATCGCCGCCGTGGTGCTCAGATAGGCGCTCGGGTCTTGCGTTCCCTGCCAGACGAAGTCGTCCCGCCAGTCGGTCGGTTCGACGGCCGGCCAGCGGCCCCAGCTGACCACGTTCGGCCGCATGGCCGCCTGGCGGCTCGGATGCACATACAGGAAGCCGGAGCCAAAGCCCGCGCAGAGCCATTTGTGGCAACTGGCGGTGTAATAGTCGCACTGCATTTCATCGAGCGACAGCGGCAGCTGGGCGATCGCATGCGGGCCATCGACGCATACCGCCACGCCGAGAGTACGGGCCTTGCGACAGATCTCTTCGACCGGAAAGATTATGGCCGTCGGCGAGGTGATATGGCTCACGACCAGCAGCCGCGTGCGGGGAGTAACGGCGGCGAAGATCGCATCAACCAGCTGCTCTTTCGACTCCAGCGGCTGCGGCAGCTGCGCGACGTTCAGCACCGCGCCGGCCCGGTCGCAGGCGGCTTGCCAGATCCGGCGGACGGCGCCGTACTCGTGATCGTTGAGCAGCACTTCGTCGCCGGGCGACAGCTCAAACGAATGGGCCACTTCGTTCATCGCGAAGGTCGCGTTCTCGGAAAACACCATGTTCTCCGGCGCCGCCCCGACAAACTCCGCCAGCGCTTGCATGGCGGCCGTCATGGCCGGTTCGAGCGTGCGGACGAAGAAGTCCATCGGCTGCGATTCCAGCAACTCCGTCCATTCGGACTGGGCCTGCCGGACGACATCGGGCGAGGGGCCGAAAGAACCGTGGTTCAAAAAGTTAACGCCCGGCCGCAACCGCCAGCGCTCTTGCCAGTGTTGCCAGGGAGCGTCGTCGAGCCAGTCCGTGGTGTCAGATTCTGTCATTGCCATGGTGGGTTGCCAGGTGGGATCAGGGAGCGGAAGGGTCATCGCCCGCCGCGGCGGTAAACTCCGGGGGCAGCGGCAGGCTTTGCGACAACAGTACGGCGCCATCCGACACACGAAACGCATGAGGGAGGTTCGTCGAAGAGCGAAGGTCTTCCACGCTGCCCCGGCCGTCGCGGGACGTGCGGTAAACGCGAATGATCTCTCCCCAGCGAAACGGATCGTCCTCGTCGCCGGGGGTGCTACGGCTCAAGCGCCAGGCGTCCATAAAACGCTGCAGGCCAGCGGACGTATCTTCGCCGTCGCGCAGCGGCCAGCAAACGATCTGCAGCGGGCTCAGCCGGCCACTGCTTTCCAGGAACAGGTGCGTTCCAGCTTCCAGCGGGACCAGTTGATCTGCGGCCGGGCCTTCCAGTTCGACCACTTCCAGGCCCAGGCGATGCGCTTCGACAAACGCCGGCGTGGAAAGCGTATCGGGCAGCTGTTTCCAGTCGCCGGGTGGGAGGGAACGCAGACGCCCATCGAGCCCTGCGACAGCGGGGTCATCGTTGTCAAATTCGGGCGCAGAGAACTGGAAGTGGTATTTCAGCGTCTCAGCGAAAAGACGCGTCTGGTCGCGACGGGCCAGCGACAACCCACGGAGGATCGCCAGCACGCGGGGATTCCGCCAGGGACCCTGCGGAGCCAGAGCCTGTACGACCGCCACGCCGCTGAGCAACTGGCGGAGACGCGACGCCAGGCTGTGACGGTCGTCGTGCGGGTTGCGGGCGGCCGCTTCGTCGACGTACGTGTTGAGGTCCTGGGCGGCGAACACGTCGCCTGTCTCGAAATCTTGAAAGTCATGACTGGAACGCGGAATGGAGCGGCGCCGCGCCTGGCGGGGAGCGATCATCGGCCGTCCCCCGCGGTCCGTACGTTCTTCAAGGATCGCCTGCAGTTGCCGGGCGAAGCGCCGGACCTGTTCGGTAAACTCGATCAGGGTCAGATACTGGTACTGCTCGGGGCCGATATTCCCCGACGACAGCTCGCCGGGCGGACGCTGTTCATGGCACTCGCCATCAATCCGCTGGAGAGACTCGAGGGCCGTGCGGATCACGCCGGCGGGATCCTCGGTCAATGAGGGACGTTCCGCACCCGGCAGGGGCTGGGCGTTCTGCAGCGTGGCGACGTCGACGTTCAACTGGTCGCCGGTCCGCCAGACGCGGAGGGCGATCGGATCGCTGGGGGCAATCCCGGCCAGACGCCAGGCGACCGGACGCACCAGTTCGCGCTCAATGGCCCGCCGCATCGCTCTGGCGCCTAGTTGCGGCTGGTAGCCGCGGTCCATGATCCATTCCACGGCGCCTTCGTCGATCGCCAGCGCGGTGCGGCGCCGCGTCAGACCGTCGCGGCTGATCACATTTTCGATCATCAGCCGGGCGATCTTTTTCAGCGCGTCGCGATCCAGCCGGGCGAACGTGGTGATCCGGTCCAGGCGGTTGAAGAACTCGGGCCGGAAAAAATCTTCCGCCGCTTTCACGTACACCCGGCGGGCGTCGTTCGCAGAGCCTTCAAAACCGATCTGGCTGGCCGCCGCCCTGGCGCCCAGGTTCGAGGTCATGATGATAACGGTATTGGTGAAGTCGGCCGTGCGTCCCAGGGCGTCGGTCAAACGTCCCTCGCCCAGCACCTGCAGCAGCATGTCAAACACGTCGGCGTGGGCTTTCTCAATTTCGTCCAGCAGCAGGACCGCGAAGGGCTGCCGCCGAACGGCCGAGGTGAGCAGTCCCTCGGGCGAATCAAATCCTCCGATCAAACGACGAGCCGAACCGGGCGCCACAAACTCGTTCATGTCGAACCGCAGCAGTCGCGATGCGTCGCCAAACAGATAGCGGGCCAGGGCTTTGGCGGACTGCGTTTTTCCGACGCCGGTCGGGCCGACAAACAGCAACGATCCCAGCGGCCGGGAAGGATCGTTCAACCGGGCTTTGGCGATGCATACCACATCGGCCAACGTTTCCAGGGCCTCAGGCTGGCCGATGATCTCCTGCGACAGGGCCTGGGTAATCGTCTCGCGGGCCAGCTGCTGTCGGGTGTCGAGCAGGTGGACATCGAGCCCGCTTTTCAGGTGGAACTCTTCCAAAGCCGTTTGGCGTCCGGCCGATTTACGGGCGAACTTCACCGCCAGTTGTTCCAGCAGGCTGGCCGCCTTGCCGGGCATGGCCGCGTCGCGCAGGTACCGGCGGGACAGGTCGACAACGGTCGGCAGGGTGTCGAGCGCAAAGCGGCAGCTTTCGCGCTGTTCGAGCCGGCGGACCGTTTCGATCAGGATCTGCAGGTTCTCGGTTTCAGTCGGTTCTTCGACGGGCAACAGGTGGAACAGATCGGCGAAACCGCGGTCCCGCTCCCGCAGCACGCGCAGAGCAGCCGGGGTGATCTCTCCCAGCATACGGATCTCCCGGCGCTCGATATAGGGTTTGAGCACGTCGGCGGCCGACAGCGTGGAACTGGCCGATACGCCCGCCCGGTACAGGCCGACCAGATCGTCGAAATACAAAATGTGATCGTGGTTGCGGGAGGTTTTCAGAATCGCCAGGAGACGGCTTTCCCACTGTCCGACATGCGACATGCCTGAGATCAGCCGCTGCGGCGAAAGGAGCCACACATTCCGCCGGGACCGGTGTCCTCCGCCGCGGTGCTCGGCCCTGCGATAGACAAACTCTTCCACCAGCGCCGTTTTGCCGACCTGCGATGGGCCCACCAGCAGGACGGGACGCTTGTCCGGGGCTTGCATCAGTTCGATAAATCGCTGGGTGAGCTCTTCGCGGCGGAGAAAGCGATGCAGCTGATCCGGGTACAGCCAGTCCAGACAGCGGCCCACGTTGTGCAGTTCGGTCTCCCCGTCGAACTGGGTTTCCCCGCCCAGGGCGGCGAACGGGTTCTCCTGCTTCCGCAGGCTGGCGAAACTCTGCAGGGTCGACACGTCGAACTCCAGCGTGTCGAGCCACGCCTGTCCCTTGCGGGAGAACGGCTCGGTCAGGTCCCTCAGATAATCGGCGTCTTCATCTTTCTCGACCTGGCGAAAGTAACGCGTCAGTTCCTCCTGGGCGCGCTGCTCAACCGTGCTGCCGCGTTCGACTTCAAACCAGGGCAATTCCAGCGTCGGCAACAGGGCCACCCGGCGATTCAGATCGCGGAAGCTGACCACGGGAAAGGCTCCGCGGACGGTGTGGTGCTGCAGATCGATCCGCAGGTCGCAGCGGTCCAGTTGCAGCGTCGGATGAAAGGTAAAGCGGGCCGCCGTGCGATGGTCGCCGGATCGCGACAGCGCGCGAAGGTACTCGCTCAGGTGCTTGACCAGTTGCGACGTCGCTTTGCTCAGTTCCCGATCCACCATCAGGTACTGGGGGAAAAAGACGGGCCGCACCAGATGCATCGGCCCCGGCATGTCCGGATCGCGGCGAGTTTCCACCAGAATCGGAGTCGAGAATTTCATGCAGTGCGATCGCAAGGTAAAGGAGACAAGCCGGCCGCCCGACGTCCTGGGCGAAAAGCGAGGATGTCCTTCCAGGAGATCCTTCCTGCCAGGACACCCGGCGCGCGGGAATGTTCACGGAATGAGCAACCAGGATACGTCTCCGCTGCGCGCTCGAACAGTCGACGAGCGCCGCAGGAAGCCGGCAAGGTCGTCAACTGCCTGGTGAATCAGTCCGTGGATGCGACTAAGATGGAAAGAAGGAAGTTCCCCTGAAAACCCGTCACTACGTTCACAAGACGACCCGCCGCCGGGCCAGAGGCAGCCGGACGTCAAGGAAACGAATCGACCGATGAAACGCACATTTGCCATTCGCTGCTGTTCAACGCTGGCGCTAGTCGCCATTCTGATCGCAGGCGCCCTGGCCGAAGACAAATCGACCCGCCAGGGCGAACCGGCCGCCGCAAACGCACCCGCGCAGGCAACGCCGCAAGAGAACCCCCAGAAAACCGCCCGGCCGCGAAGGGCTGGCGTGATTCCGCCGCTGACGGAGCCAAACCGGGCGGTCGAGACGCCTGGCAAACGGCCCGATTTTGTGACGGAAACGATCCGCGGTCGGATGCGTTACGTGGGCGACGTGCTCAAGGAAGAGTTCGGCGTCAAGGTCGTGCCGGAAGCGTCGGACCGGCTGCTCGTGCTGCTGTCGCCCGACGGGCAACTCCACCCGATCGTCGAAGATTTGCGAGGCCGTGCTTTCCGTCGTGATGATCGCCTGATGAAAATGGACCTGGAACTGCGCGTCCGGCGCTACGAAGGGTCGCCTTTGGTGCAGATCATCAACATGTACGAGATCGACGACCAGGGCGACAAATTCCTGGTCGACTACTGGTGCGATATCTGCTCGATCGTGATGTTCGAAGACGGCCCGTGCGATTGCTGCCAGGAGCCGAATCGCCTGCGCAAGCAGCCGGTCGGCGACGAACGGTAAACGCCAGATCGTATGCTCCGTCCGGGGAAATGGCCTCGTCTTCTTGTGGGCCAGCTTTTCAACCTGCCTGTCAAGACGGAAGGGCTGGTAGCGATGACAGGTTGGAAGCCTATCCCACAAACCGCGTGGCTAACGCTGGGAAACTTCACTTCCTGGCCACGAATCCTGGCGGGCCGCTGGCTGGCGATTTATAATTGAGGGTTTGCCCGCTGCTTTTTCCGTCGGACGCCGCATGAAGTTTGCACCACTGCTTTGGACGCTGGGCTGTGCGCTCGTCGCCGGATCCCGCCTGTCGCCGGTTCCTGCCATGGCGAACCCTGCCCTGGCTGGCTACGCCAACTACGAAACCTTGACTGCCCGGATTCAAAAGCTGGGGGAGTCGCCCCTGGCGACGGTCCGTAGTCTGGCTGTTACGGCCGGCGGTCGCCAGGTTTGGCTGATCACGCTGGGCCAGGGCGAAGTCGATCGCAAGCCGGCGATACTGTTAACCGGAGGCGTGCACGCCCCGCACCTGCTGGGGTCGGATCTCGCGCTGGCGATCGCCGAGAAGATCGTCGCCGACGCTGCGGAGAGCGAGAAGGTCGCCGCGTTCCTGCAGTCGCATACGCTGTATGTTATTCCGCGGCCGAGTCCCGATGCGGTGGAGAAGAACTTCCAGCCGCCCTATTTTGAGCAGACCGGTAATGCCCGGCTGTCCGACGACGATCGCGATTTTGAAAGCGGCGAGGATCCGCCCAATGATCTCAACGGCGACGGCTGGATCACCATGATGCGGGTGAAAGATCCCGCCGGCGATTACATGCCTCACCCGGACGATGACCGCGTGCTGATCAAAGTGAACCGGCAAGCGAACGAGCGCGGGTCGTACCGGCTGTATGTCGAAGGCGTTGACGACGACGGCGACGGCCAGTGGAACGAAGACCCAGGCGACGGCGTGGATTTCAACCGGAATTTCCCGTTCGAGTATCCGTACTTCAAAAAAGGGGCGGGAGCGAACGCGATTTCGGAAGTGGAGAGCAAAGCAGTCGCCGACTTTGCGTTTGATCATTTGAACATTGTCGTGCTGTTCACTTTCACGCCGGAGGAGAACCTGCAGCATCCCTGGAAGCCGCATCCGCCCAGCGAGAAAGAGCGGATCAAAACGAAGCTGCTTTCCGACGACGCCCCGTACGTCGATTTTATCGCTTCGCGATACCGCAAGCTGTTCAAAGCGGACGGTGCGCCCGAGCCGCCCCCGGGAGCCGGATCGTTCAGCGAATGGGGATACTTCCAGTATGGTCGCTGGTCGCTGGCCGCCCGCGGCTGGTCGCCGGCGGTGGTGAAGCCGGCCGGGGAGGAGAAGGAGTCGTCCGAGAAGCGGGGTGCTGCCGATCTGCAGCGTCTGCGCTGGCTGGAGCAGCAGAAGATCGACGGCTTTGTCGACTGGAAGCCGATCAATCATCCTGACTTTACCGATGCGCAAGACGTCGTCGAAGTGGGCGGCTTCAAACCGTTCTATGACCTCAACCCGCCGGCCGACCAGGTGGACGCGCTCGCGACGACGCATGCCCGGTTCCTGGTGGAACTGGCCGGAACGTTCCCGCAGGTGGTCATTCAGAGGGTCCAGGTCGATGCGCTCGGCGGCGGACTGCATCGCATCAAGGCGGAGTTTCTCAACCAGGGTTACCTGCCGACGATGTCGGAGATGGGCCGTATTACGGGGCATGCACCGCCTGCGATCGTGGAGATCGATCTGCCAGCCGGGACCACGTGGCTGCAGGGGCATCGCCGCACACAACTGTCGGTCATCGCCGGCGGTAATGCCCAGCAAAAAGAGGAATGGCTGGTGCGATTGCCGGCCGATGCGCCGGCAGCGGCCGTGCTGAAACTGCGCTGCGGCAGCTTTGCCGACAGCCAGACCGACTTGAAATTCTCCCCTGCCCCGTAACTTTTGCCCTGCGGCGTTTTCGCGGGAGGAGCTTCTTTGATGAAATATCTGGCCGGTTTTCTGCTGTTGGTCTGTGCGATCTGTCTGCGTCCCGCAACCGCCGCC
Source organism: Lignipirellula cremea (assembly GCF_007751035.1). Taxonomy (NCBI): domain Bacteria; kingdom Pseudomonadati; phylum Planctomycetota; class Planctomycetia; order Pirellulales; family Pirellulaceae; genus Lignipirellula; species Lignipirellula cremea. The sequence goes on from NZ_CP036433.1 coordinate 3,855,313, forward strand.
GAACCGTTCGAATACCACGCTCTGGGCGCGCCGGCCCGGCCGCAGGTCGATGTCAACTGGAACCGCTATCGCGACTACGGCCAGGCGACGAAGCTGCTGCAGGATCTGGCCAAGGCGCATCCTGACTATGTGCGGATGCAAAGCCTGGGAAAAACGTACGGCAAACGAGAGATGTGGCTGCTGACGATCAGCGATTTCGCCCACGGCGACGTCGAAGAGAAGCCGGCGTTCTGGATCGACGGCGGCATCCACGCCAACGAAATCCAGGCGGTCGAGGTCGTACTGTACACGGCCTGGTTCCTGCTGGAAAAACGCGGGGAAAGCGAGCAGATCCAGCGTCTGCTGAAGGAACGCACCTTCTATCTCCTGCCGATGATGAGTCCCGACGCGCGGGACGCCCACTTCCATGAACCGAACACCACGCACTCGCCCCGCAGCGGATTGCGGCCGGTCGACGACGATGGCGACGGCGAAGTCGATGAAGACGGCGCCGACGATCTCGACAAGGATGGGCATATCACGCAAATGCGCGTCCGCGACAAGAATGGCCGCTGGAAGGCGCATGAGAAATTTCCCGAACTGATGGTCCGCGTCCCCGACGGCGAGCGGGGCGAATTTACCCTGCTGGGTGTCGAAGGGCTCGATAACGACGGCGACGGCGAAGTCAACGAAGACAGCGACGGCTATTACGACCCTAACCGCGACTGGGCCTGGAACTGGCAGCCCGGATACGTGCAGCGCGGGGCGTGGCGGTATCCGTTCTCGGTGGAAGAGAACCGCATGGTGCGGGACTTTATCGTCGCCCATCCGCAGATCGCCGGCGCTCAAACGTACCACAACGCAGGCGGCATGATCCTCCGCGGACCGGGGGTGAAAACCGACCGTTTTGATGCTTCGGACATCGCTGTGTACAACGCGCTGGCGGAGCCCGCCAAGAAAATGCTGCCCGGTTATCGCTACATCAATGTGGCGAACGATCTGTACGAAGTGTACGGCGGTGAGTTCGACTGGTTTCACCAGATGCAGGGGGTGTTCACGTTCAATAACGAGTTATGGACTCCGTTCAACTTTTTTCGCGAACACGATGGCGGCGGCTTCTTTGGCAGTGCGGAGAACCAGCACCTGTTCAACCAGCGATTGCTCTTTGGCGAGGCCTTGTCGCCGTGGCGCGAAGTGGATCACCCGCAGTACGGCCGGATCGAAGTCGGCGGGTTCCGGAAGAATTTCCTGCGTCAGCCGCCGTCGTTCCTGCTGGAGGAGGAAAGCCATCGCAACATGGCGTTCACCCTGATCCATGCGGACGAGATGCCGCTGCTGCAGATTGAATCGGCCTCGGCCCGCTCGCTCGGGCAGGGACTGGTGGAAGTCACAGTCGCGATTCACAATCCCAAAATTACGCCGACCCATGCGGCCGCTGACGTGAAAAACCGGATCACCCGGCCGGACCTCGTCACGATCGAAGGCGCCGATCTGCAGGTGTCCGCCGGCATGCAGTCGGAAGATTCTCTGTTCCGCAAGTTCGACGAACAAATCCGTCGGCCGGAAAAGATTCAGGTGGAGAATGTGCCGGGCAGAAAGACGGTCTTCGTGCGGTGGCTGGTCACCGGGAAACCGCCGTTTCAAATCCAGGTGAGCAGCATCAAGGGCGGCCAGGCCGAAGCGAAAATCATTACCCTTGACTAGGGGGAACGGCGGCTTCTTTCCCCTTGGCCCCGCCCGGGGGCAGGCGGGGCGGGCGGTCTTGGCCGCAGGCGGAGTCGGGAACGCTTGTTGCCGGGTGGAAACGCACCTGTCTCTTGCCCAGGACGCGGGGCGAATTCTCCCTGGAAAGGGCTAAAAAAAGGGGAGTTTTGCAATTTCCTTTTCTGCGTCGTGGCCGTATGATCCAAAGAACAAATAGAGAGCCGCCTCAAGGCGTTATCGCAATAATCCCTTTGACCGGAACATGCGGAATTCGAGAAACTTTGGCAAATTTCATTCCAGTCCCCAAAGTTCGGCTAATTTGACCTTTCGCAACCGTCGAATTGGATTAAGATGCGACATTGTGTCCTCGTCGGCTCGTCCGTCGAAATGCTCGGAAGAGGCTGGCTCGCCTCCCCCTGCTTTGGCGGGGTCCGTAGTGGCGATGTCACCCCATTTCCCTCCGCATCATCCTTCCGTTGCACTCTGTTTTTCTTAGTCGTTTGAACCCCTGCCCGTGTCAGCGAGGTGACTGAACACGTGGCGCACGCAGTGGCGAAATTATGAACCTGGCCCATTTACGCAATATCGGCATTTCAGCGCACATTGACTCGGGTAAAACGACGTTAAGTGAGCGCATTCTGTTTTACGCAGGCCGCATTCACAAGATGCAGGAAGTGCATGGTGGAGGCGGAGCGACCATGGATCACATGGAGCTGGAAAAAGAGCGCGGTATCACCATTACCAGCGCCGCGACGAGCCTGTCGTGGAAAGATCATCCGATTAACCTGATCGACACTCCCGGCCACGTGGACTTCACCGTCGAAGTGGAACGCAGCTTGCGCGTTCTCGACGGCGCCGTGCTGGTGCTGTGTGCGGTCGGCGGCGTGCAGTCGCAGTCGTTGACGGTTGATCGCCAAATGAAGCGCTACCATGTGCCCCGTCTGGCGTTCATCAATAAAATGGACCGCACCGGCGCCGATCCGCTGCGTGTCGTTCGTGAAATCAAAGCTCGCCTGAAGTCCGACGCCATTCTGATGCAATGGCCGATGGGCCTGGGCCAGGATTTCGTCGGCGTGATCGACCTGGTAACCATGAAGGCCTTCACCTTTGATGGCGACATGGGCGAAAAGGTCATCGAATCCGAGATCCCGGCGCAGTACCAGGAACCGGCGGAGACCGCGCGTCACCAGATGCTCGAAGCACTGTCGATGTATTCCGACGAACTAATGGAACTCCTGCTGTGTGAAGAAACGCCCAGCCTGGAACTGATCCAGACCGTCACCCGGCACGCCGTGCAGCAGCAGGACGTGACCCCGGTTTTCCTGGGAACGGCCTTCAAGAACAAAGCAGTGCAGCTGCTCCTGGACGCGGTCCTGGCTTATTTGCCGTCGCCGCTGGAACGGGAAATTAAAGCGAAGTCGTTCGAAAACACCGAAGAGCCGGTGATTCTCGAATCCGACCCGAAAAAGCCGTTCGTCGGCATGGCGTTCAAGATCGTCGAAGATCCGTACGGCCAGCTGACCTTTACCCGCATTTACCAGGGTTCGATCAAAAAAGGCGAAACGTACTACAACCAGCGTACGGGCCGCAAGGAACGCTTCAGCCGTATTTTGCGGATGCACTCTGACAAACGCGAAGAAATTGATTCGGCTTCGGCCGGCGATATTGTGGCCGTCATTGGTATCGACGCCGCCAGTGGTGACACGTACGCCGCGGAAAACCAGTACTGCGCTCTGGAAAACATCTTTGTCCCCGAACCGGTGGTGAAGATGGCGATCCAGGCTCGCGATCGCGGCGACTCGGACAAACTGGGCAAGGCATTGCAGCGTTTCCGCAAGGAAGACCCCACGTTCCAGGTGTTCACCGACCCGGAAACGAACGAAGTCGTTATGGCCGGCATGGGCGAGTTGCATCTCGACGTGTACCGCCAGCGTATCGAACGCGAATACAAAGTCGGCGTCGAAGTCGGGGCGCCCAAGGTGAGCTACCGTGAAGCTCCGACCAAAAAGTACGAGTTCAACTACAAGCATAAGAAGCAGACCGGTGGTTCGGGCCAGTTCGCCCATATCGTCGGTTACATTGAACCGTTGGGTGAAGACGAAACCGAAACCTTCATCTTTGAAGAAAAAATCGTGGGCGGACGTATTCCCAAGCAGTACGTGCCGGCCATCGAAAAAGGTTTCCGCAACTCGCTCGACAAAGGTCCGATGGCCCAGTATCCGGTGGTAAGCACCCGGGTGTTTGTCAGCGACGGTTCGTACCACGAGGTCGATAGCTCGGAAATGGCGTTTATGATCGCCGCCCAGGGCTGCTTCCGGGAAAGCTTCCCGAAATGCGATCCCGTGCTGCTCGAACCGGTGATGAAGGTCGCCATCTGCGTACCGGATGAATTCCAGGGCGCCGTGGTCGGCGACATTCCGACCCGCCGTGGTTTGATCACCAGCACCGACGCCCGTGGCGACGGTACGATGGATATTGAATGTGAAATCCCGCTGTCGGAAACGTTCGGTTACGCCGACGATCTCCGTAGCATGACCAAAGGTCGCGACGAGCACAGCATGGAACTGCTGGGTTATCGCCGTGTGCCGGCCCACATCCAGCGAGAAATCGTGGAAGAACGTCGCCAGGAGCGACTGGTCGGCTCCAAGTAGTCTGTGCCGCCAGGCGGGGCCGGTTCCTTGGACTGACTCAACCAGGCGACAACCAACATTCAAAGCGGGCGATGGCGTTTAGCTGTCGCCCGCTTTTTTCATGCGCCGTTACACGCCCCGCGTGTGGTCTTCCTGACAAATGTGCGGCAGTCGCGGTCGGTTAAATGGCTTTGCCGGGCAGAGCTGCTATAATCAATCGGTAATCAACCCTCCTGGTTTGCCGCCCGCCTGACAGTCTGAGGTTTTCTGCAATGTACTTGCGTATGGCCAAACGGATGCTTCTCGAAACCGACAAGCGTCTGCTCTGGAAATTATTCTGGAACATGGGCGTCAAAGGCTTGAACTCCGTCCAGAAACATAAGCGCCGACTCAAGCGGGGCGAGTTTTTCCCGCCGTATCTGTACATCTCGATCATTAACAGCTGTAACCTGCGTTGCCAGGGTTGCTGGGTCGATGTGGCCGCCAAGCAGGAGAAGATCGATCTGGCGGCCATGAACCGGATGATCAACGAAGCCAAGGCGATGGGGAACACGTTCTTTGGCCTGCTCGGCGGGGAGCCGTTCATGCACCCGGAGCTGATGGAAATCCTGGCCGCCCATCCCGAAGTTTACTTCCAGGTGTTCACCAACGGGCATTTCATTACCGACAAAGTCGCCAAAGAACTGCGACGACTGGGCAATGTGACGCCGCTGATCAGCGTCGAAGGCAGCGAGATCATCAGCGATGAACGTCGCGGCCGCAAGGACGTTTTGAACAAAACGATGGAAGGGCTGCAGAACTGTCTCAATAACAAGGTGATGACGGGCGTTTGCACCAGCCTGTGCCAGTCGAACTACGACGACCTGCTGAACGACGCCTGGATTGATCGCCTGATTGAAATGGGCGTGCTGTACTGCTGGTTCCATATCTACCGTCCCGTCGGTCCCGACGCCGCGGACCGTCTGGCTTTGACGCCGGAGCAGCAGAAAGTGGCCCGGCAGTTTGTGGTCGACACCCGCGTGAAGAAGCCGATCATTGTGATCGACGCCTATTACGACGCCGACGGCAAAGCGCTCTGCCCGGCGGCGACCGGCTTTACGCACCATATTAGTCCCTGGGGCGATATCGAGCCGTGTCCGATTATCCAGTTCAGCAAGGAATCGATTCACGATGAACGGCCCCTGCGGGAGACGTTCAACAACTCGACCTTCCTGTCGGACTTCCGTCGCCTGGCCGCCGAACACACGCGCGGCTGCATTGTGCTGGAACGGCCCGACGTGATTGAGAAACTGGTCGAAGCGCACGGCGCCAAAGATTCCACCGCCCGCGGCACCGCGATGGCCGAACTGCAGGCGATGACGCCGCGTTCCTCGCAGTACAACCCCGGCGACGAGATCCCGGAACGCAGCTGGGCCTATTGGCTGGCCAAGAAGATCGCCTTCCACGAGTACGGCGTGTACACCAAAAACTTCAACGCCGAAGAATGGATCGATACCCGGAACCCGCCCGAAAAGCAGGAACCCGATCTGATCCAGATCAGGTAATGCGGGTTGGCGTCAGCCAAAAGGAAAGTTCACTGCGGAACCAAAACGCAGTTCAATAGAAGCGCTCACCGCGGAGGATACAGAGGCAAAGGAGAGGAGGAAGAGGGAGGTTTTTCCAAGCGACGGATTGGTGTCGCTGACGAAGCCACTCTCCCTGATTTTCTTTGTAGCGCTACCTGTTTCCGTCCTGTGATGAGGTTTTTCTTCTTCTCTTCTTTTCCCGCGATCCTTCTGCGGTGAATCCTCTTTCTTGAGAGACGTTCACCGCGCAAGTTCGCCTTTCTTTCGACAGAGTTGATGACGCGCGGAGTCGTCTACAGCCGTTCGAAAATGGTGGCGATGCCCTGGCCGACGCCGATGCACATCGTGGCCAGGCCGTAGCGGGCTTCCTGATCGTGCATGGCGTGCAGCAGCGTGGTCGCGATCCGGGCGCCGCTGGCCCCGAGCGGATGGCCGATGGCGATCGCACCGCCGCGCACGTTGACTTTCTCTTCGTTCATTTTCAGCATCCGCATGCAGGCCAGCGCCTGGGCGGCGAACGCCTCGTTCAGTTCGATCAGGTCGATCTGTTCCAGCTTCAATCCCGCGCGGGCCAGCGCTTTGCGGGTGGCAGGTACAGGGCCGGTTCCCATCACTGAAGGTTCTACGCCAGCGACGGCGGTCGCCAGAATCCGGGCCATCGGTTTGAGTCCCAGGGCGGCCGCCTTCTCTTCCGACATGACCAGCATGGCGGCGGCGCCGTCGTTCAAGGGGGAACTGTTGCCGGCGGTGACAGAGCCAATTTTGGGCATAAAGGCCGGTTCCAACGCGGCCAGGGCTTCCATGCTGGCGTCGGGCCGCACGCACTGGTCGAAGTCGTACAGCATCCGTTCGCCCGCTTCATTCCGGCCGTAGACGGGGACCATCTCGTTTTTGAAAGAGCCCGCAGCCTGGGCGGCGGCCGCTCTTTGATGGCTGCGGAGGGCGAACGCGTCCTGCTGTTCGCGTTCGATCCCCTGGGTCTGCGCCAGGAACTCGGCCGTGACGCCCATCATGAGAGCGCCCTTGCTGGTCCGTTTGAACAGCTTGGGGTTCAGGTTCAGGCCGTGATCCATCGGCAGGTGTTGCATGTGCTCCAGTCCACCGACGATGTGGACGTCTTCTGCTCCGGCGGCAATGCTATGCGAGGCCTGGTTGAGCGCCTGGAGGCTGCTGCCGCACAGGCGGTTGATGGTGGCTCCGCCCGTTTCGACAGGCAGGCCGGCCATCAGGGCGACAGTGCGGGCGACGTTCAGCCCCTGTTCGCCGGTTTGCTGGGTATTTCCCATGATGACGTCTTCGATTTCCGCCGGATCGATGCCGGTGCGTTCGATCAACGCCTCAACGCAGGCCGCAGCCAGATCGTCAGAGCGGACATCGCGGAAAATTCCCTTATCACGGTGCGAACGCCCCACGGGAGTGCGGACACAATTGACAACAACGGCGTTCTTCATGATTTCTAATCCCGATCAAATCCAATAAACCGAGTACTTGAGCAAAAGGTATTCTCGCGGAAAGGACCGCCGAATCAAGAACGGCCCCGCGAGGCGGTTCGCAATTCGACTGCTGTTTTCCGTGATTCGCCAGACGAAAAAAACAACGTCGAACGCCTGGCAACTGGTTTCCCTGGCTATGCGGCGGTGCGTTAAATCTCGAACTTGACCCCCTGCGCGAGCGGCAGGGCATCGCCGTAATTGACGGTGCAGGTCTGGCGCCGCATGTACGCTTTCCAGGCGTCGCTGCCGGCCTCGCGACCGCCGCCGGTATCTTTATCGCCCCCAAAGGCGCCGCCGATCTCGGCTCCCGAAGTGCCGATGTTTACGTTGGCGATGCCGCAGTCGCTGCCCGCGGGCGACAGGAAACGTTCGGCTTCCTGCAGGCGATCGGTGAAAATGGCCGACGACAGCCCCTGGCTCACGGCGTTGTGCTGTTCGATTGCTTCTTCCAGCGTGTCGAATTCAAACAGGTACAAAATGGGAGCGAACGTTTCTTCGCGTGTGATGGGCATGTCGCAGGTCGCTTGCACCAGCGTCGGCTCGACAAAAGAGCCCGGCCGGTTCAGCCGTTTTCCGCCGCAAAGAATCTGACCGCCTTGTTCGCCGATGGCGGACACCGCCGCGAGCATCCGTTCGACGGACGCTTCGTTGATCAGCGGGCCCATCAGTACGCCGTCTTCCCAGGGGTTGCCGATCCGCTGGCTGATGCCGGCGTAGGCCTTCTTCAATCGCTCCGTAAACGGTCCCGCGATCGAGCGGTGCAGGAACAGGCGGCGCAGACTGGTGCAGCGCTGCCCAGCCGCACCGGCGGCCGCAAAGGCGACCGCCCGGAGACTCAGGTCGAGGTTGGCGCTTTCGCATACGATCAGGCCGTTGTTGCCGCCCAGTTCCAGCAGGGAACGTCCTAGCCTGGCGGCGATCTGCTGGGCGACGCTGCGGCCCATCTCGCAGCTGCCGGTGGCGGAAACCAGCGGCAGCCGGGGATCGCTCGCCATCCACTGGCCGCCTTCGTGACCTGGGGCGACGTACATCTGAAAGACGCCTTCCCAGCCGGCCGCGGCGGCGACCTGCTCGGCGATCTTTTGCACGGCGATCGCCGTCAGCGGCGTATGCGGGGACGGCTTCCAGACGACCGGATCGCCGCAGACGGCGGCCACAGCCGCGTTCCAGGCCCAGACTGCGACGGGGAAGTTAAACGCCGTCAGCACGCCGACGGGTCCCAGCGGCCGCCACTGTTCAAACAGGCGATGGTCGGGTCGCTCGCAGGCCATCGTCAGTCCGTACAGTTGCCGCGACAGTCCGACGGCGAAGTCGCACATGTCGATCATTTCCTGAACTTCGCCTTCCCCTTCGGTCAGGATTTTTCCCGTCTCCAGCGTGACAAGCAGGCCCAGGTCCTGTTTCCTCTCGCGCAAGGCCAGCCCAAAACGGCGGATCAACTCGCCCCGTTCCGGCGGCGGAGCCGACCGCCAACGAAGGAACACGTCGCCGGCCCGGTCCACCAGCGCGTCGTAATCGGAGCGGGTCGCCGTAGCGACGCGGGCAATCGTTTCGCCATTGGCCGGGTTCAGGGAGACGATCTCCTCGCCGCCGGGCTTTTCTCGCAGGGGCGCGCTCAGCCCAAAGTTCGGTTGGCCGGTTTGAATTCCCAGTCGTTCCAGTACTTCAGAAAACATACGCGACTCCTGTTCCACGACGAACCTGCCTGAGTGACGGGGCCATGTACCATTATAGGGGCCGACGCCCCCGGCGGCCTGCCCCTGATGGCGAACGGACGACCATCCCTGACGCGCCGTTCGGGCCGTTCGTCAATCGAGCTGCACCGTTTCCCCATAAGCGGGCACGTGCACATCGGCGGACCAGCGGGTGCGGATTTCGTCCGCCAGTTTCAGGGCGACTTTTTCTTCGCCGTGGGTCAAGAAAAGGCGGCGGGGCGGGCTCTGCAGGTGGCCGTACCATTTGAGCAGGCCCTGGTGGTCGGCGTGTCCCGAGAAGCCGAAGATCTGTTCGACATGAGCGTTCACCGGGTAGTCATGCCCATGGATGCGGACCCGTTCCTGTTTTTCTAGTATTTGTCGGCCGAGCGTGCCGGGCGCCTGGAAACCGACAAACAGGATGGTGCACGCCTCCCGGCGAATGTTATGCCGCAGGTGATGCTTGATGCGGCCGGAGATGCACATGCCGGAGGTCGACATGATCACGCACGGCTGGCGATATTCGTTGATCTGTTTCGATTCGTCGGGAGTGCGCGTCATGACCAGACCGGGGAACTGCAGCGGGGACTCGCCCTGGGCCAGCAGTTGGAACGTTTCTTCGTCGAGCGAGTCGCGATTCTGCAGAAAGATGGCGGTGACATCCATCGCCATGGGGCTGTCGAGATAAACACGCAGGTTCGGCACCGTTCCGGCGTGCACCAGACGGCTGAGGTAGAACATGATCTCTTGCGCCCGTTCCACGGCGAAGGTGGGAATGACCACGTTGCCGCCGCGCCCGATCGTATCGCCGACAATCCGGGCGAACTGGTCGGCGATATCGCCGCCGTCGGGATGATCTCGGTCGCCGTAGGTCGATTCCATCACCACATAATCGGCGCGGTCAAACAGGGTGGGGTCGCCGATCAGCGGTTTGTGCCACTGGCCAATGTCGCCGGAGAACAGCAGGGTGCGGGTCTGGCCGTTCTCTTCGACGGTGATCTCCAGCATGGCCGATCCCAGGATATGGCCTGCATCGTGGAAGACGGCGCGGAACCCGGGGGCCACTTCGACGGTTTGCCCATAGGCGACGCCTTGCATGAGCGGCAGCGTGTTGATGACGTCGATCTCGGTATACAAAGGCTTGACCGGGTGCTTCCCTTTGCGTCCTTCGCGAAAGTGGCGTCGGCGTTTGTCGGCGGCGTCTTCTTCCTGGATGTGGGCGGAATCGTTCAGCATCACATCGGCCAGGGCCGCGGTCGCCCGGGTGCAGAAGATCGGTCCGTCGAAACCGTCCTTGACGAATTTGGGCAGCAGGCCGCAGTGGTCAATGTGGGCATGCGTCAGCAAGAGCGCGGCGCCGCTTGCCGGCGGAATGGGGCAGTCTTCCCAGTTACGATCCTGGAACTCGCGTTCCTGGAACAATCCGCAATCGACAAACACCCTCACGCCGCCGGCCTCGATGCAATATCGCGAGCCAGTTACCTGGCGGTTCGCTCCCAGAAAGTGCAGTTGCATTCCATTTCTCCCGCGGTGGCTGGTTCAAGAATGCCGGGTCCCTGGGAACGCGGCGAAATCGTAGTTTAGCCGATCGCATCGTCGGCAGGCGACACGGCACAGGCGACAGCCAGAAAGGGGAAAGGCGGCAAGCACCGAGGAATTTCCGCTCTCTGCCGGTCCTGCCGGTTTTTCCTTTTGTTCAGGCGGTACCGGGTTCGATAAACAAAAAATCTATCATCTCGTCGCAAAATTGGGGAAATCGCTATTATTCGCGTAATCGTTCCGGCTTTACTAGCTTAACGCGAATCCAGTAAGATACGGGCGTTGCCAGGGCTGTCGTTGCCCTGCCGGTTAGAACTGAAAACCCGGGAGGTTTCGCCGCTGTTGACTGGCCCCTTTGCTGGGTCGACTGGTGTGCGGCGAAAGAGCTGCTGACTGTCTGGTGGCGCCCCCGTGTTCCTGCATTTTTGATCCTGCTTTCCTGCGGCCAGAAAAGGTTGCTAGTTTCCCCCTTTAAACTATGAATTTGGAAGGACAAACTGTGCTTTTCCGCATTGCCGCTGTTGTCGTTGTATTGTGTCTGGGCGGAGGTGCGTCGATCGTGGACGCCGCCACGCCGCCGGGGGATACGCTGGTTCCTGCGACCGCGGCCGCCTTTTATTCGACTCCCGACCTGACCGCTGCCCGCGATGCGTTTAATCAGACCCAACTGGGCAAGCTCGCGCAGGATCCTCAGACCCAGCCGTTTGTGAACGATATCGAGCGTATTCTGCGCAGCAATTTCCTGGACAAGGCGCTGCAACTGGGACTTACGCTGGACGACCTGGCGGAGATCGCCGGCGGGGAAGTCTGCCTGGCCGCCATCCAGCCGCAAGGGGACAAAAACAGCCATGCCGCCGCCCTGATCGTCGATGTGACGGGGAAACTAACCGCGGCTAACAAATTGCTGTTCGGAAGCGCGAAACAGCTGAGGGCTAACGGCGCCGTCGAATCGACCGAACGAATGGCGAATGAGAACGTCACCCGTTTCACGCTGACACGGAAAGGGGAATCCCAGAGCGCCTATCATGTGATTGCCGGCAACCTGCTGGTCGTTTCCGATCACGGCCCCACGCTGGCCGCCATTCTGGCCCGGGCGGCCGCTCCTGGTCCGGGCTCCCTGGCCGCATCGACGGCCTACAGCGTGAGCCGCAAGCAGGTCCTCCAGGCGGCCGAGGGCGCTTCGCCGCATGTTTACTGGTACATGGACCCCTTCCGTTACACGGAGATTTCCCGCGCATCGCGGACTCGCGGCGCTCGCAAAGGCCCGGATATGTACAAGGTGCTGGCCGACCAGGGCTTTGACGCCATCGAAGCGATCGGCGGCATCTCGCAGTTCAACACCGGCAAGCATGAATTCCTGCACTATGCGTTCGGCTATGCAGCCCCCGCCGCTCCGGGCGCCGCGCGGTTCAAGCTGGCTGCCCGCATGCTGGAGTTCCCCAACGGAACCCCGCTGACCGCGCAAGCCTGGGTGCCCGACGATGTGGCCCGCTATATGTCGTGCAACTGGAAGACCCAGGCGGCCTTTGAGTACGCGAAGACGCTGGTCGACCAGTTTGCCGGCGACGACATTTTTGACGATGTGCTCGACAGCCTGAAGAACGACCCGAACGGTCCCAAAATCGATCTGCGAAAGGATCTGGTCGCCCACTTTGGCGAACGGGCGACGGTGATTGTCGACTACGCCAAACCGATTACGGTGGATAGCGAGAAGCAGCTGTTCGCCGTTTCGCTGACCGACGCCGCCAAGGCGGCGGCTGCTCTCAGCAAGGCGATGAAGAACGATCCCAACGCCACGCGGCACACCCTGGGCGACATTGAGATCTGGGAAGTAAAGAACGAAGAGGACGAGGAAGAGGCCGCAGGGCCGCGCATCGGGGGGCCCGGTTTTGGTCCCGGATTCGGCCCGGCAGGCGCCCGTCCGAAACCGAAGGCCAAAACCCCGCAAAGCGGCGGCGCCGCCGTGGCGCACGGCGAACTGATGATCGCTTCCGACTTCAAGTTTCTCATCAGCCTGCTGACCCGGGCCGCCGAAGGCGGTCCCGGTCTGGCCGCGGCGCCTGACTACATGCAGGTGAACGCGGCGCTAAACGCCATGAGCGCCGGCAAAGAAGCCGGTCGCCTTTTCAACCGCACTGAAGACTCCGGTGAAGCCCATTACGAATTGCTGAAAGCCAAAAAGCTGCCTGACGCCAACACGGCCCTGGCCCGATTGATGAACCGCTTTCTGACCGACAGCGAAGACGCGGAACGGACGCAGTTGATCGACCCCGCGACAATGCCTCCCTTTGCCGTGGTTCGCAAGAGCCTGGGTTCCGGCGGCTCCTTTGTCGTCACCTACGGCGACGGCTGGCTGTTGACTTCCTGTCTGTTGAAAAAGTAGAACGATTAATCCCGTTGGGTGGTCTCTCTGTGTATAATTCGAAGGGGAACCGGCAAATGGCTGGTTCCCTTTTTTCGTGGCTCTTGCTGAGGTCATTTGGCAGACCCGTTAATTCACGACTCTGCGAAAGGTTTCCCATTCATGAAGGCGTTGGTACTTTCCCTGCTATGCTCGATTCCCGCCCTGGTGCTTTTTGGCTGCGCCCCGATGATCCTCGCTTATGGCAATCCCACGTACGTGCTTCGTTTATGCCTGACCTGGACGGTGTTCACCACGTTGCTCTGGGTTTTCCTGTTCCGCCCTGCCGCGGTCGACCAGAACGCGGGGCGCCTGATTCTCGTGTGCGGCATTTGCTGCCTTGGCCTGGTCACCTTGCTGGAAGTGTCGCATGTGATCTCGATGGGGATGTATAACGCCTCCCGCGTGGAAGCGTTCGGCCAGGCCCTTTCGGGAGTGGGGGGAAATGTCCGGCTGGCTGTTGAACTGGAGGACCTTAACTCGGGGCTGTCGGTCAACTCGTATCTGCTTTCCGGCGCCGTCTGGCTGATCGTGCTGGGCGTCGGCCTGATGGTGATGCCGCCGCGATGCCCTGCCGAGAAGTGCCCGCCGCAGCCGGTCGTCCAGAAAACGCCGCCGGATGCGAAACCCGATCTGGCCGGGACGGACCCATTGACCTGATCGCTCCGTCCTGAAAATAAAAAGGAACGTGCGTGATGATTTCGATCCACCTGCAGCCGCATGCCGAGGGCGTGCTGTTGCCGGTCAAGGCCGCCCCCGGTTCCCGCCGGAACGAGATTCGCGGCGAGCAGGACGGCGCCTTGAAAGTGGCCGTCACCCAGATCGCGGAAAAGGGGAAGGCGAACCAGGCGCTGGTGCAAGTGCTGGCGAAAACCCTCCGTCTGCGCAAATCGCAGATCGAGCTGCAGTCGGGCATGCTGAATTCGCACAAGCAGTTTCTCATCCGCGAGATCTCACTGGCCCAGCTCCAGGCAAAGATCGACGCCGCCTGTCCGGGGTAACTTCCTGACGCTGGGCGTGATCGCGAACGAAGGGACCAGGGCGCAGGCAAGCCAGTCAGAACCTGGGTGGGAAAGATTGACCCGCGCGGGTTCCCAGTCGATACTGGGCGAAAAATGCTGACGCCGCCCCCTGTGCTATTGGAGACATCTCATGCCGCGATTCCTGGCGTGTCCCTCGCGACGCTTCTGCTTCACCCGCCATCTGTTCACCCGCCATCTGTTCACCCGCCATCTGTTCACCTGGCTTCTGTTCGCGGGGCTGCTGGCCAGCTGGTCGCCGCTGTCCGCTAACGCGGCTCCCGGGAAAGACGCCGAACGTCCGCCGAACATTTTGTTCATCCTGGCCGACGATGTGGGCGTCGACGCGATCGGCTGTTATGGCGGATCGTCGTATCCGACTCCCCGCATCGATGCGCTGGCGAAGCAGGGGCTGCGTTACGAACACGGCTTTAGCATGCCTTCGTGTCATCCCACGCGGATCACGCTGCTGACGGGCCGTTACCCGTTCCACCTGGGACATCCCAAATGGGGCACGTTTCCCAAAGCGGACGAGCAGAAAACGGTGGCCCACCTGCTGAAAAAAGCGGGCTACGCCACGGCCATCGCCGGCAAATGGCAGCTGGTGCTGATGAAGGACGAACCGGACCACATCGCCAAACTTGGCTTTGACGAGTCGTGCGTGTTCGGCTGGCATGAAGGCCCGCGTTACTATGAGCCGATGATTTACCAGAACGGCAAAGTCCGCGACGACGTGAAGGACCGCTTTGGCCCCGATGTGTACGTGGAGTTCCTGGTCGACTTTATGAAGCGGAACCGGGAACGGCCGTTCTTTGCTTACTACTCCATGGCCCTGTGCCACGATGTAACCGACGACCTGGAAGCGCCGGTGCCGTTTGGACCGCAAGGACATTACGACACGTTCGTCGAGATGATGCAGAAGATGGACGAACGCGTGGGCCGCATCGTCGATTCCGTCAAGGAACTGGGGCTGGCCGACAACACGGTCATCGTCTTTACGGGCGACAACGGCACGGCGTTCAGCTATCTGCACACGGCCGAAAACGGCAAGTACATTCGCGTTCCGGTGTTCTCCATGTACCACGGCGAATTGATCCAGGGCGGCAAAACGAAGCTCACCAACGGAGGCACCCATGTGCCGCTGATCGTTGTCGGGCCGCATGTCCAAGGCGGCGTAACGAGCGATCTGGTCGACTTCAGCGACATGCTGCCGACCTTCGCCCAACTGGCCGGCGTTCCGGTTCCGGCTGACTGGAAGGTTGACGGCCAGAGTTGCGCCCGACTGTGGGGCGACTATGAAGCAAAGCCCCGCACCTGGGCGTTCGCCGAAGGCAGTCGCGGCCGGGCGTGGGTCCGCACCCAGCGGTACAAGCTGTACACCACCGGCGAGTTCTACGATCTGGTCGAAGACCCGAAGGAACAAACGTCCCTCACGCAGCCGTCCGCCGACGCCGCCGCTGTGCAAAAGGAGCTGCAAGCCACGCTCGACACGCTTGGTGTTTAGGACGGTTCGCCGCCAGCAACCATCAGGGACTGGAGTGGACTCCGCCAGGAGTCCCTCTGCCCGTGCGATAGGGAACGAGACGGAAAGGAATTGTGGCCAAGTCCACTGCTGGCGCGTCAAACCATAAAATCAGGTTTCTGTAAATCAGCCGCCGGGCGCTAGCCCAATGGCACTGTTTTTACCAAATCCGTTGCCTGGGGTGGTTTTTGGCATGAATTTTGCGCCGCATGTTTTGGCATGAAATTTGCGCCCCTTCCTGACTTCTTACTCATTGATAAGGAGTCTTGCGATGGCGGCCAAACAGAAACGTAAGCAGAAAGCACAGAAATCCGAGCAGGCGCGGGCGGCGGAGTTTGACGCCGTGTTTGCCCAGTTGGAAGAGATCGTGGATCTCCGCCAGGCCGATGAGTTGCAGCCCTCCCACGCCCAAACGATTTACACGTCTGGCGTCGTCCTGTGGCTGTTGGTCTTGCAGCGATTGCGCGGCGGTTGCTCGATGGCCGAGGCGGTCAAGGCCTTGATCGAGCAGTGCCCGGACATCGTGCCCGACAATAAACGCATCGAAGAAGCGACCCTCTCTTCCAGCACCGCGGCGTACTCCCGGGGCCGGAGCCGTTTGTCGCTGGAGACCGTCATGTGGCTCTGCAATGCCGTCTGGCGGTCGCTGGTCGACAACGCTCCGCCCACCTTCGGCGGGCGACGCGTGTTCGCGCTGGACGGCACGACGATCTCGCTGGGACCGGAATGGGAACTGTACGACGTCTTCCCGCCCGCTTCCAATCAGTACGGAGAGTCGGCCTGGCCGATGGCCTATCTGGTCGTGGCTCATGAGGTCGAAAGTGGAGCGGCGTTGCCCCCGGAAATCGGTGCGATGTACGGCGACCAGGCGGTCTCGGAAACCAGCCTGATCCACGATCATTTACAACGCATCCCGGCCGATTCGGTGATTCTGGTCGACACGGCTTACGGCATTACGCGTGTCGCCTACGAGTTCCACACGGCCAATCAACGCTTCGTGGTGCGGATGAAGAAGGACCGCTTTCGCCGGCTGCAAAAGGACGCCGAGTTGATCGAACAAGGCGAGGACTGGAAAACGTATCGAGGACAATGGACGCCCAGTCGCCGCGAGCTGCGCGACAATCCTCAATTGCCGGAGGACTTCTCGCTGCCGATTCGGCTGCACGTGTTCGAAAGCGTCCACGGCGAAACAATCTATCTGGCGACCGACCTGACCGACGAATTGGACGTCATCGCCGATTTGTATAGTCAGCGGTGGCGTGTGGAAACAGATCTCTCACAGATCAAGGTGACGCTCGACATCGAGAACATCCTCGCCAAGAGTCCTGAGATGTTCCGCAAAGAACTGATGGCGTCGATCGTGGCCTATAACCTGACGATCCAGTTCCGCAAACAGGCGGCGGAACAGGCCAACGTACCGCCGCGGCGGCTCAGCTTCACCGGCGTGTGGGACGTGTTCCGCATCTTCCTGCTCCAAAAAACATTCCCCGACGCCGGCGCCTGGCGCACGGCTTACGCACGAGCGCTCAAGTACGCAGCGCGAGAGAAATTGCCGAACCGCCCCGGCCGGAGCTACTCCCGCGAAAGCTACAAACGCCGCTCCAAATCCTCGCATTTTAAAAAAAGATCTCCACCCTGGAACCAACCCGAAAACGAGCCAAAGTGAGTGCCATTGGGCGCTAGCCCAATGGCACTGTTTTTACCAAATCCGTTGCCTGGGGTGGTTTTTGGCATGAATTTTGCGCCGCATGGTTTGGCATGAAATTTGCGCCCCTTCCTGACTTCTTACTCATTGATAAGGAGTCTTGCGATGGCGGCCAAACAGAAACGTAAGCAGAAAGCACAGAAATCCGAGCAGGCGCGGGCGGCGGAGTTTGACGCCGTGTTTGCCCAGTTGGAAGAGATCGTGGATCTCCGCCAGGCCGATGAGTTGCAGCCCTCCCACGCCCAAACGATTTACACGTCTGGCGTCGTCCTGTGGCTGTTGGTCTTGCAGCGATTGCGCGGCGGTTGCTCGATGGCCGAGGCGGTCAAGGCCTTGATCGAGCAGTGCCCGGACATCGTGCCCGACAATAAACGCATCGAAGAAGCGACCCTCTCTTCCAGCACCGCGGCGTACTCCCGGGGCCGGAGCCGTTTGTCGCTGGAGACCGTCATGTGGCTCTGCAACGCCGTCTGGCGGTCGCTGGTCGACAACGCTCCGCCCACCTTCGGCGGGCGACGCGTGTTCGCGCTGGACGGCACGACGATCTCGCTGGGACCGGAATGGGAACTGTACGACGTCTTCCCGCCCGCTTCCAATCAGTACGGAGAGTCGGCCTGGCCGATGGCCTATCTGGTCGTGGCTCATGAGGTCGAAAGTGGAGCGGCGTTGCCCCCGGAAATCGGTGCGATGTACGGCGACCAGGCGGTCTCGGAAACCAGCCTGATCCACGATCATTTACAACGCATCCCGGCCGATTCGGTGATTCTGGTCGACACAGCTTACGGCATTACGCGTGTCGCCTACGAGTTCCACACGGCCAATCAACGCTTCGTGGTGCGGATGAAGAAGGACCGCTTTCGCCGGCTGCAAAAGGACGCCGAGTTGATCGAACAAGGCGAGGACTGGAAAACGTATCGAGGACAATGGACGCCCAGTCGCCGCGAGCTGCGCGACAATCCTCAATTGCCGGAGGACTTCTCGCTGCCGATTCGGCTGCACGTGTTCGAAAGCGTCCACGGCGAAACAATCTATCTGGCGACCGACCTGACCGACGAATTGGACGTCATCGCCGATTTGTATAGTCAGCGGTGGCGTGTGGAAACAGATCTCTCACAGATCAAGGTGACGCTCGACATCGAGAACATCCTCGCCAAGAGTCCTGAGATGTTCCGCAAAGAACTGATGGCGTCGATCGTGGCCTATAACCTGACGATCCAGTTCCGCAAACAGGCGGCGGAACAGGCCAACGTACCGCCGCAGCGGCTCAGCTTCACCGGCGTGTGGGACGTGTTCCGCATCTTCCTGCTCCAAAAAACATTCCCCGACGCCGGCGCCTGGCGCACGGCTTACGCACGAGCGCTCAAGTACGCAGCGCGAGAGAAATTGCCGAACCGCCCCGGCCGGAGCTACTCCCGCGAAAGCTACAAACGCCGCTCCAAATCCTCGCATTTTAAAAAAAGATCTCCACCCTGGAACCAACCCGAAAACGAGCCAAAGTGAGTGCCATTGGGCGCTAGCCCCCGGTTTTTTTGGCAGCACAGCAGCACGGCCGAAACCGCTCACTCGAAGATTGAAGATTGACGCACCACTAGCGTTTTCTCACCCCACGCTTTCCCAGCAGTGGACCTGGCTGCAGTTTCGTGTCCTCGATACGTCCCTGGCAAGGCGCTATGCCACGAGGTTCTTAGTCGCCAGACGGGGAACAGGGACCTTGTCCAGGTCCAATCCTCCCGCCCTTTGGCCGGGGCTGGCGGGGGCTTACTCCGGTGGCGCCGGCGATCGCTTATGGCGAGACCAGTTACGCCGGTTGTAACGCCTGCGGTCTCATGCTGTATTCATGAAACATCCGAGAATGCAGTTTTACACCCAGGACCACCCTATCAGCGTTCTAATCTTGATTGCAATCCAGCGGGCAAACGCGGCGTTGCGAAAAGTCTCGGTCCTACCCTCGGCGAGTCAATCCCCCGATTCGTCAACCACGCATTTCTTCGGCTGATCCCCTCGGCCTTCGAAAGGGTGTTCGTTTCATGAGCAGCGAAAAAGAACTGGCGGACATCTTGTGGATGCTACTTGCCGCTGCCATGGTAATGTTGATGCAGGGCGGATTCTGTTTTCTGGAGTGCGGCGTCGCCCGGGCCAAGAACAGCATCAATGTGGCAATCAAGAATCTGGTTGATTTCTGCCTGGCGGCGGCGGTGTTCTGGCTGTTTGGCTTTGCCCTGATGTTTGGCGAGAGCTACCATGGTTTCTGGGGCCTGTCGCATATGGTCCTCGACAAATCGACAGCTCCCTGGCTGCTGGCCTTCTTTCTGTTCCAGCTCGTTTTCTGCGGGACGGCCACCACGATCATCTCGGGCGCCGTGGCGGAGCGAATCCGCTTTCGCGGGTACCTGATTGTCAGTCTGCTGGTGTCGGGAATCGTGTATCCGGTCTTCGGGCATTGGGCCTGGAACGGCGCCATGACCCAGACCGCCGAAGGCTGGCTAAACAAGCAGGGCTTTATTGATTTTGCCGGCTCGACGGTGGTGCATTCGGTCGGCGGCTGGGTGGCGCTTGCCGCCGTGCTGATCATCGGGCCGCGCATCGGCCGCTTCGGCGCCAAAGGGAAAGAGATCCCCGGCCATAACCTGCCGATGGCGACCTTTGGCGTATTGATACTGTGGTTCGGCTGGTTCGGTTTCAACGGCGGCAGTACGCTCGCGCTGAACGAAAACATCCCGCTGATCCTGGTCAACACCAATCTGGCGGCGGCCTGCGGCGGCCTGGCTTCGCTGCTATGCGCGGTTGTCGTCGAACGCCGTCCGGTGGTTTCGCACGTGATCAACGGCGTGGTCGCCGGGCTGGTCTCGATCACGGCCTCCTGCCATATCATGGAACCGGCTGCCGCCATGCTGATTGGAGCGATCGGCGGATGTGTCTGCTCCGGAGCGACCTGGCTGTTGCCGCGGCTGAAGATCGACGACGTCATCGGCGCCGTGCCGGCGCACGCGGTGGCTGGGGCCTGGGGGACGATCGCTGTCGCCCTGCTGGCCTCGCCCGAAGACTGGGGCACCGGCCTGAACCGCTGGGAACAACTGGCCATTCAAGCCCAGGGCGTCGGCGTCTGCTTTGCCTGGTCTTTCGGCGGCGGCTTCGCCGTGTTGTGGACGATCAATCGCTTTCTACCGCTGCGGGCCACCGAGGAACACGAACTGACTGGCCTCAACGTTTCCGAACATGGCGCCAGCACCGAGCTCATCGACCTGCTGGCCCAAATGACCGACCACCGCCACAAAGGCAATTTCCATCGCCCTGTCGAAGTCGAGCCGCATACCGAAGTCGGCCAGATTGCGACCGAATACAACCTGGTGCTGGAACGCGTCAATGCCGAGATGGCGTCCCGTGAAGCAGCCGAGATCAAGTTTCGCGGCATCTTTGAGAACGCCGTCGAAGGTATCTATCAAACCACGCCCGAAGGCCAGGTCATCAGCGCTAACCCGGCCCTGGTCCGGCTGTGCGGGTACGATTCGCTGGAGGCGTTATGCCAGGGAATCGCCGACACCAACCGGCAACTGTATGTGGACCCCGACCGTCGCCGCCAGTTCGTTGAACTGCTGGAACATAACGATGTCATGACGGGCTTTGAATCGCAGATCTACCTCGCGGATCGGTCCGTGATCTGGGTCTCGGAAAACGCCCGGGCCCACCGCAACGGGGCCGGCGAGCTGCTTTACTACGAAGGCACCGTCGAAGACATTTCCCAGCGAAAAGAGAACCAGCGGCTGAACGAAGAAAAGAAAACCGCCGAAGCCAAAAACGTCGCCAAAAGCCAGTTCCTGGCCAGCATGAGCCACGAGATCCGTACGCCCCTGAACGGCGTGATCGGCATGCTCGACCTGCTCAGCCGCACCCGGCTGGACAGCACGCAAAGGCGTTACGCCGATATTGCGGCCTCTTCGGCCGACTCGCTGCTGAGCCTGATCAATGACATTCTCGACTTCTCCAAGATCGAAGCGGGCAAGCTGGAGCTGGAATGCATTGACTTTAATCTGCATGAGCTGATCGAAGATCTGGGAGAAATGTTCGTGCACCGCGCAACGGAACGCGGCATTGAACTGACTTGCCATGTCATGCGGAACGTGCCGGTCTTTATCAAAGGGGACCCGGAGCGATTAAAACAGGTGCTGACCAACCTGCTGAGCAACGCCATCAAGTTTACCGACGAAGGCGAAGTGGCCCTGCAGGCTTCGGTGGAATCGCCGCCCAGCGGCGGCCGGCAGCGGATCCGATTCGCGGTTCGCGACTCGGGCATTGGCATTCCGGCTGATCGTGTGGGACAGCTGTTCCAGTCGTTCTCCCAGGTCGACACTTCGACCACACGTCGGTTCGGCGGAACCGGTCTGGGGCTGGCCATTTGCCGACAAATGATGCAACTGATGAACGGCGAGATCCATGTCGACAGCCAGCTCGGCTCGGGCTCGACCTTTACCTGCTCGGCGCCTTTCGAAGTCGTCATCGGTCGGTCCGAAAAAACCCCTGCCGTTCCGGAACGACTACAGTCGATGCGGGTGCTGGTGGTCGACGACAACCCGACGAACCTGGAAATCCTGCAGGACCAGCTGTCGCACTGGGGCGTGACCGTGACCACGGCACGGTCGCTCGCCTCGGGACGTGCCGCATTCCTGGAATCGCAGACCGGCAAGCCTTACGATATCGCCCTGCTGGATCGCGCAATTGGCGACGCCGACGGGTTTGATCTGGCGAGGGAAATCCGCGAAAGCAATCCCTCCACGGCGACGCGGGTCATCATGCTGAGCTCGTTTGACGACTCGCTGGGAGACGAAATCGCCCGGGAACTGGGGGTAGGCTATCTGCGGAAACCGGTGCGCCAGTCACGTCTGCTCGACGCGATGGCCGCCTCGATTGAGCCGACTTCTCCGTTCGGCGATGCGGCCGACGCCCTGTCGGAAGCAACCAGTCCGGCCGTCGCAGTCCTCACGCCCTTGCAGGAACCTGGCCCGGCGCCGGTGCATGGCAGAGTCCTCATCGTTGATGACAATGCGATCAATCAAATGGTGGCCGAAGAAATGGTCCAGACGCTGGGATATCAAACGGACATCGCCAGCAACGGCGGACAGGCGATCGAATTGGTGAAAAGGCGCCGCTACGACCTGGTGCTGATGGATTGCCAGATGCCGCTGATGGACGGCTTTGAAGCGACCCGCGAAATTCGCCAGTACGAATCGATCCATGGCGGACGGGGTCCCGACGCTGCCCCCCTGTCGATCATTGCTCTTACTGCGAACGCCGTACAGGGAGACCGCGAACGCTGCCTGACGGCCGGTATGAACGACTACTTGACCAAACCCCTCAATCGTCAGGCGTTGATTGCCGCGTTTGGACAACACCAGCTTGATCTTCCTGCGACACTCCAGATCGAACCTCCCGGGGAACCGGCTCCCTCGGAAGAGTCGACTACCATCCTCCCGACTGGGGAAACGATCCCATCGAGCACAAAGGCGCAAGGGGAAAACAGCAGCACCGGATCGTCGACCCAGGTCGCAACGTGCCTGCCGCCCATCGCCCTGGAGGAACTGCGGGAGCGGTGCGGACATGACCAGGAATTGATCCATCGAATTTTCTGCCGGTTCCGCGACCGTGCCCGACAGGACCTGGCGACGCTTTCGGAGGTCGCCCTGCAGGGAGACGCCGTCGCCGTAGAACGACAGTCCCACATGCTCAAAGGGGTCGCCGGAAATATCTCCGCTCCTGGCTTGCTGCAGTCGATCCGTCAGCTGGAAACGACCGCAGCCCAGATTTCCCCGGCCCAAACGCGAGACTGCCTTTCCCATATTGAACAACAACTGGATCGTGTGCTGGAACAGATCGACGCGGTTCTGGAAGACTTCCCTTCGGAAATCAGCGAGGCGACCGAGTGAAGATTCTACTGGTGGACGACGACGATATCGCCCTGGAAATCCTGGCTGGCGCGCTCAAGCGTTCCGGTTACGATGTCCATACGGCAAGCAACGGGCGTGAGGCCTTTGAGATCCTGAAAGAAGACAATACTCGACTGGTCATTTCGGACTGGCAGATGCCTGAAATGGACGGCATCGAACTGTGCCAGGCGGTCCGCCGCCAGGATCTAAGCCGGTATATCTACGTCATCCTGCTGACCAGTCACGACAGCCCCCAGCAAAAGGTCGAAGGGCTGTCCGCCGGCGCCGATGACTTTGTCACCAAGCCGTTTAACAACGCGGAGCTGATCGCTCGCGTACGCGCCGCCGAAAGGGTGCTCTCGCTGGAAACACGCGAGATGGTGATCTTCGCCCTGGCCAAGCTGGCCGAATCCCGCGACACCGATACCGGCAGCCACCTGGAACGGGTGCAACGCTACTCCCGCGTACTGGCCCAGAAGCTGGCGGAAGCCTCGTGCTATTCCCAGGTGATCGACGCCGAGTTTGTCCGCCTGGTTTATCAAACCAGCCCGCTCCATGACATTGGCAAAGTGGGGATTCCCGATTCCATCCTGCTCAAGCCGGGCCGCCTCACCGCGCAGGAATTCGAGGTCATGAAGACCCACACCACGATCGGCGCGGAAACGCTCGACGCAGCCCTGCAGCAGTACCCCAACACCCGGTTCCTGCAGATCGCCAGGGACATTGCCGCCTCGCACCATGAACGCTTCGACGGCGGCGGCTACCCCCGGGGCTTGCGCGGCGACGCCATCCCGCTGTGCGGCCGGATCGTGGCCGTGGCCGATGTTTACGACGCCCTGACTTCGCGCCGCGTTTATAAAGACGCCTTCTCGCACGAAAAAGCGCGAGACATTATCGTCGGCGATCGCGGATCGCACTTCGACCCGGCGATCGTAGACGCGTTCCTGCAGATCGAAGACGACTTCATCACCATTCGCGAACGCTTCAACCACTCCGAAGAAATCAACGTCCCTCTCATCGCCCTGTAGAGCCCAGGCAGCCCTGCCGCACGGGCATGGGGACCGATCTGTTTTCCGCGAGGATGCCTCAATCGTTGCCTCTTACTCGTCAACGAACACAGGGACGTATCGAATCACGCGCGGCAATTCGATATCGCCAATCGTGTTGCAATCGTCAGCCACCAAACCCACAATGCGGCGGCCGAAGCGCTCACGAAGCGGGGACCACACGCCCTGCCGGCGCTGCCCTCTCTGTTCCGCGCGCTGCACGACCCCGATGACGAGGTCTTTTTCCACGTCGCCCAGGCGGTGGGCAAGCAGGGAGCCGCCAGCGCCCCGGCGATCGATCTCCTGGTCGCCGCCCTTAGCGACAGCGGTCGACGCGAGATCGCGATCAACACGCTGGGCCATCAATCCCCGACGGGCTGAGGAACTCAAGATCCCCAGGCCCTCGACCGACCAGTAATTTGGACTCCGTCCCGCACGATGCTTCCGCCACAAAACAAACGGCCTTAGTCCAGACTCATGGTGACCGTTTTCAGCTCCGTGTAGTTGGCCAGCGCTGCTTCGCCCAGTTCGCGGCCCATGCCGCTCATTTTGAAGCCGCCGAAGGGGGCGGCTGTGTCGAGTACGTCGTAACAGTTGATCCAGACGGTGCCCGCCCTGACGGCGGCGGCGATCCGATGGGCTTTGCCCACGTCGCGCGTCCAGACCGCGGCGGCCAGACCGTAGAACGTGTTGTTGGCGCGGTCGATCACTTCGTCGATGTTCTTGAACGACAGGATGTTCATCACGGGGCCAAAAATTTCATCGGTGGCGATCGACATGTCGTCGGTCACCTGGCTGAAGACGGTCGGCTCGATGAAATAGCCCTTATCGCCAAAACGCTGGCCGCCGGTCAGGCAGGTGGCGCCCTGGTTCTTCCCCTGCTCAATGTAGCCGAGGATCTTGTCGAACTGGGCCTGATCAATCTGCGGCCCCTGGCTGGTCGAGGCGTCAAGCGGGTTCCCCAGCTTCCGTTCCTGCGCTCGGGCGACGACCTTTTCGACGAATTCGTCGTGGATCGACTCTTCGACGAAAATGCGGCTGCCGGCGCAGCAGCACTGGCCCTGGTTGAAGAACAGGCCGAACTCGGAACCGGCGACGGCCGCGTCCAGATCGGCGTCGGCGAACACCACATTGGGACTCTTGCCGCCCAGCTCAAACGTTAAACGCTTGAGCGACTCGGCCGCGGCCTTCATGATGATCTGGGCCGTGCGGTACTCGCCTGTGAAGGCGATCTTGTCGACGCCGCGATGATCGACCAGCGCTCCGCCGGCCGTCGGACCGAAACCGGGAACCACATTGATGACGCCCGGCGGGATGCCCGCCTCCAGGGCCAGCTCCGCCATCCGCAGGCAGGTCAACGGCGTCTGTTCGGCCGGCTTCATCACGATCGTGCAGCCGGCCGCCAGGGCCGGGCCCCACTTCCAGGCCGCCATCAGCAACGGAAAGTTCCAGGGGATAATCTGGCCGCACACGCCGGTCGGCTCCCGCCGGGTGTAGCAGAAGTACTCGCCGCGGATCGGGATCGTTTCGCCATGGATCTTGTCGGCCCAGCCGGCGTAGTACCGCAGGCAATCAATCACCAGCGGCAGGTCGGCGTTGCGGGCGTCGGAAATGGGCTTGCCGTTGTCGAGCGATTCCAGCGCCGCGAGTTCTTCCAGATTTTCTTCCACCAGGTCGGCCAGTTTGTACATCAGCCGGCCCCGGTCCCGGGCGTTCATCGTCCGCCACGGCCCGGAATCAAACGCCTTCCGGGCGGCCTGCACCGCCAGATCCACATCGGCCGCATCGCCTTCGGCGACTTCGGCAATCACCTCTTCAGTCGCCGGGTTAATCGTAGAAAACGTCTTGCCGCTAAGGGCGTCGCGCCACTGGTCGCCGATCAGAATCTGCGTTTTTCGCACCTTCGGCGCGGCCATGGGTTGGGAGTCTGTCGCTGTAGCCATCATCATCTCCTGGAACGGGAGAAGGAAAGAAGATCGTCCGTTCTTCCATTCTACCGGTTTGCGGGCTCCAGGTTAAGAAACGGCTATGCCCAGCGCAGCCAGCAGGAACCAGCGACAAAGGTCGGCGACCTTCGACCAGGGGATTCTATTCGTCCACCAGCGGGGCGATCTGGTCTTCGGTGAGAACGCCGGGCGGCAGCTCCATGATGCGGATGTTGCGAAAGTGGATCTCGGCGCCTTCGGATTCCAGGCACAGGTAGCCCTTTTTGACCGACGACTGGCTGATGCCGTTGACGAACTTGCCGTTGATCGACAGTTTCACCACGCCGTCCACAAACACCACGTCGTAGGTGTTCCATTCCCCTTTCCCCTTGCAACGGTGCTCGATGGACTTGCTGCGCGAGCCGCGGGGATTGTCGGGCGTCGCCTTGAGTCCGCCGGCGCCGAACAGTTCACCTTGCACGTAGGCAATCGGCGGCAAGCTGCCGTCCTTCATTTTGTGCTGGTTGACCCAGTCCAGCTCCAGCATTTGCACTTCCATCCCTTTGGGCAGGCGGACGCCTTCCTCGACCGTGCCTGTGCTCCAGGCGAACACGCCCGAGTTGCCGCCCGCTTCCATGTGGCGCCATTCGATGTGCAGCAAAAAGTTCTCGTACTGCCGGTCGGAGCGCATGACGCCGATCGGCAGCCCGGTGCAGATGAGCATGCCGTCGCGGACCGACCAGGTTTCCGGCGAGGTGTTGACATCGACCCAGCCGGTCAGATCCTTGCCGTTAAACAGGTCGCGCCACTGCGGCGTCTCCTCCGCCATCGCCGCCGTCGCGGCCCCCAGCATGACAACCCAACTGCAAAACAATGAAGCGGTACGCATCGACACAGGTCCTCCCCAGAAAACAGTTCAGCAGGCGAGCCATGTCGCCAGAAGTAATCCATGAATTGAACGTCCTTTATGTTACCTGCCGCAGACCCGCTTTGCCTCACACGATTCCCGATTTCCGTCCGCGAACGTTGGAGTCGGCTTGCTCTGGCCCGTCGGCTGTTCGCCATTCCTGGCAATCCGCATGATCGCGCCAAGCGGTCGTTTGGCGGACAGAAAACTCCTCCTGATCGTTACTTTTTTGCACGGGACTTTAGCGGCGAGCTATTCTGCGCCGATAGTTGCTTGTGTAAGCCAAAAGGCGTAGTGGATGGCGAGAATACGACAGCGGATGTCGAACCTGTCGAAATGAATGGTGGACGCGGTTGCGTCTTGTCTTTCGTCATGTCGTACCCACACTATTTGCTCCTGGCTGAAGCCGCCCCCAAAGCCTCCCAAACGGGCGGAGTGTGGCGATTTGTGTTGCAAGCTCTCGAGAGCGGAGAGCACCTGGAAGCTGCTGATGAAGAACCGGCCGTCAGCGGCGTGCGACTGGAATTGCTCGCGGTAGTGCGAGGGCTGGAAGCGATCGGCCAGCCCTCGCGAGTCACCCTGGTGACTCGCAACGCCTACATTTCTCGTACGCTCCGGCTGCACCTGGACAACTGGCGCGACAGCGGCTGGATGTGGGAGCGGTTCGACGACATGGCCCCGATCACCAACGCCGATCTCTGGCGGCGCATCGACGGGGCCCTGCACTATCACCGGGTGGAATGCCGCACCTGGCGTTTTGACGAACCTTCCGCCACCGTGCCCGCCCCGCACTTCTCCCATCGGTCGCGCAACCGGCGGACGTACTCCTTGCCGCAAACCGACGACGCTGCCGTCGCCCTCGAGCATTCCGGACCTGAGCAATCCGGGCGCGAACCATCCCGACGCGAACCATCGGCACAGCCCGACACCCGTGGCTGGCTCCGCGGCGTCGCGGCCCGCCTGTGCGGCGACAGTATGGAGAAGCTGAAGCACGCCTGACGCCAGAGACGATTGTCTGCGGCGATGCGACAGAGAGTCTCCCTAAGCCAGACGCATCCAGGCGGCGTTGAGATACTCGGTCTCCAGGCAATTGGTGGCGACCGGATGATCGGCCGAGGCTCCCGTCCGGGCCAGAAGCTGCATGGTGCGTTCCGTGTTTCGCGTTGTTCCATCGGCCAGGGTGATCTGTGGTCCCGCCTGGCGACCGGCTGCGTAGAGCAGTCGCAGGAACTCGCTTTCCGGCAGCAAGCCGGAACAGGTACAGGACAGCAGCATGCCGCCGGGTGCGACCAGTTGCATCGCCAGCCGGTTCAGGTCGAAGTGCTTCCGCGTGCCTTCTTCGATCTCGGCCCGGGAGCGAATCAGCTTGGGCGGGTCCAGCACCACCACGTCGAACTTGTTGCCGCCCCGCAGCATGTCGCGCATGTACGCAAAGGCGTCGGCCTGCACAAATTTGATCCGCACCTGGTTCAGGTTGGCGTTCTCGCGAGCCAGCTCCAGCGGGTTTTCATCGAGGTCCACGCCCGTCACTTCGGCTGCTTCGCCCAGGACCTTGGCCTGCACGGAGAAGCCGCCCGTATAACAGCACAAATCCAGCACGCTGCGGCCGCGACAGAAAGAAGCCAGCTGCCGGCGGTTATCGCGCTGGTCGCAGAAGAACCCCGTCTTGTGCCCGCCGACGAATTTGACGCGGAACCGCGTGCCGAACTCCTGGATTGTCACCTGGCCGGGCAGTTCGGCCGAAGGCGTGGGATCGGCCGAGAATCCTTCCTGGGCCAGCACCATCGGGGCCGTCTGCACGAGCGTATGTTTGGCGTCGCACATGGGGGCCAGCATCTCTAGCAGCTCTTGCGCGCGGTGGTACATGCCCAGGCTGAAGACCTCAGCCGACAGCACGTCGCCGTATTTGTCGATGACGATGCCCGACAGGCCGTCGCCTTCGGAATGGACGACCCGATAGGCGTCGGTGACTTCGTCCAGCCGGAGCAGGTTCCGCCGCAGTTCCACGGCCGCGCCCAGCTGCGCTCGCCAGAACGGATCATCGGGCAGTTCGTCGCCATAGCGGATCATCCGCACGGCCAGTTCACTGCGCGGGTTGTACAGGCCGTAGCCGATCAGGTCGCCTTCTTCCTGATAGACAGCGACCAGATCGCCCGGCTTGGCGCGGGGATCGGCGCGGGTGATCCGCTTGCGATACAGCAGCGGGTGGCGAATAGCCGTTTTCATCCAGACGGCCGGCAAGTACGACGCCGGATCAGGGGAAAGCGGCTTCGGAGCCAGCATCGACGGGCTCGAAGGGGGGAAAGTCGTTTTCCGGGGTTTCCCGCCGGCCTTACGGCGACGCGGCTTCTCACTCATAATTCACAATGGCTTTCACTACAGTTCCCGCGTTGTACCAGCGACAACAGGCAGGCGACCCACACTTTCCAGGCGCAGGGCAGGCAAAGGAAGGGATCACGCCCCGTGTTAATCGCCGCGCAAGGCGGCCAGCAAGGGCGCCTGGAGGGTGGCTCGCACGGCGAACAGGCCGACCAGCGCTCCCAGCCCGGCGATGAGGAGTAGCATAACGCCCAGAAACAGAACGGGCACGGTGGCTCCCCCAAAGATTACATGCGGCGCCACTGCCGCCAGGGCCGCCAGCACGCCGCAGCCCAGCCCCTCAAAGAAGAGCGTCATGTTCTCCAGCATCACCATCTGCCCCAGCGAACGCTTGCGGAAACCGACCGCCCGCAGCAGGGCCAGTTCTCCCCGGCGTTCCAGCACGCTGCGCAACTGGGCCGCCGCCAGACCAAACACGCCGAGGAGCAAACCGAGGGAACCGAGCGCCTGGAACGTACTGATGTAGGTGTTCTGCACGGCCAGCAACGAGGACAGCACGGCTTCACTGCTCACGGCGTCAAACCCCTGATCGGACAGACGATCCTCCAGGGCCGAGGCGACTTTCGCGTCGTCCCCCTGGCGCGTGCGAATCAGGAAGTACCGATAGCCGCCTTCTTCTGGAAAGAGCTGCTTGAAGACCTGTTCGTCCATCAACAGGCTGCCCTGCAGGATGCTGTTCGCCAGCAGCCCGGAGACCTGGAATTTGATCGGTCCCAGGTCGGGGTATTCGAGCGTAAACTCTTGACCGATGCCGCCCATCAGCTGCAGGCTGTAGACGGCCGTATTCTTGTCGAGAATCACCGGGATCGGCCGGGTGCGGCCCCACTCGGCCATAGTTTCGCCTTCCGCCAGAGCGGGCAGCTGCAGGGCGTACCAGGGATTGTCGGCATGCTCTTTGTCGACCGCGGAGCCGGCAAAGCCAAAGTGCGGCGTTTCGGGCTGGTCAAAGTAGCGGACAAAATCAGGCGGAACGCCCAGCACCCGCGGGGAGGACGCCTTGTAGAGGTTACTGCAGCTGGCGTCGTCGCCCGACATCAACCGCAGCGAAAGCACCGCGCCGCCGTCGAGCAGAATGCTGTCGCTGCCCAACAGGTCCTTCCGGGCGGCCGGGTCGTTCAGGTTCACAAACACGGGTGAGATCGTCTGGCCAATCAGGCTGAAACCGCCGACGCCTTCTTCGGTCGGCTCCATATGGAACGAGCTGACGGCCACAATCAGAAAGCTGGCCGCCGCCACCAGGGCGATCGTCATCAGGCTGCGCGACGGATTCCGCTGCAGGCTCCGCATCGCCAGCGATAACGAACCGGCGTGCATGTTGACCTGGTTCAAATCGGGAACCGACCCGCTGGAGCCCCGCAGCCGGATCCAGACAAACAGCAACAGCAGCCCCAGGACCGCGGCGCCCGATCCCAGAAACGCGCCCGCCTGGGCTTCGCCGCTGAGCTGCGTCGCCAGCAGACTCAAGCAAAGCGCCGCCAGAAACAGGAACGCGACCGCCGCCCAGGCAATCATCGAGGAACGATGTCGCCGCGCCCCTGGCGACGCAGAAGCCTGGCCCGACAACAACTGCCGGGTGGGCGTTTTGCGGGTCCGCCACAGGGTGAACAGGATCGTCAGCAGGGACACGCCAGCGCCGCTGAGCAGGCCGATCGCCAGCGTTTGTGGTTTGATGTACGGTTTCAGAAACGGGGAACCGACCGCCCCGACCCACCAGGTCGTCAGGCCGTAGATCATCAGCTCGCCATACGCCACGCCGATCGCCACCCCGATCACGCCGCCGGCCAGCGCCACCAGCAGCGACTCGCCCGCCAGCAACAGGGCCGTCTTCCGCCGGCGAAAACCGATCGCCTGGAGCAGGCCGATCTCGCTCGCCCGCTGCTCGATCCCCAGACGGAACAGCAGCATAACCAGCAACAGCGCGGCCGCGATAATGAACATGCTGAGCGCGAGAAACAGGCCATCGAACGGCGTAGATCCGACCGACGCCTCCAGTTGCCGACGTTTGATCGGCAGGAACGCGAGCCCCAGGTCCAGGTCGTCGCGTTCTACCTGCTGCAGGAACTGGTCCGCCAGCTTCTCCTCCGTCACGTCCGGTCCGGCCGGTATTCGCAGCGAGGTCGTTTCGCCGAAGCGGCTGGCCCACAACCGACGGCCGGCCGCCAGCGAAATGAACGCTTTCGGCGTGGTGCGGTGGTTGCTCCAGTACTGGTCGTCTTGCCCGCGAATGGGCCGGGTCATGGCGAACGGCAGGTCCCAGTCCTCGATCGACTCGGTGTCGGTCACGCCCGGCACATACGGCGTCAGATCGGGATCGTTCGCCAGAGTAGGTCGTTCTTTGAAGACGGGCGGACGACGGCGGCCGTACGGTTTGACGGGCTCCGTCAGGGGCGTAATGGCGGCCAGGCGGAAATCGGCGTACTGCTCATCCGTCTCGCCATGCGTGGTTTCCGGCTTGAAATACAGCACGCGGATCTTGTCGCCCACTTTGGCGCCCAGGTCCTGGGCGGTCAGGCTGTTGAGTACGATCTGGTCGTCCGCCAGGTCGGGCAACGGCTGTCCTTCCAGGTCAAGCGGATGAAACGCGGGGCTCCAGTCGACGGCGGACACCGTGGAGTACGGCACGCCCACATCGTCCGCCAGCAGCTTTCCGTCCGGCAACGGGTCCTGCGGCTGCAGGGCGATGGCGTTGGCCAGGTAGGTCAGCACCGGCTGGGCATGCTCGGCCGAGAACGCCTGCTGGGCCGCCTGCTCTGCTTCTTCGCTGAGGAGCATCCGTTCGCTGGTGAAGCTGAAATAGTCGAACACCTCCTCCGGCGCGGCGCCTTCTTCCGCGGGCGTGAACTCCTGCCGGGCATGCGTCAGCAGGAAACCGTAGTCGGAGAGCGTCGGCTTGAGGGCCGCCCGCAAGGCGGCGCTGGCCTTGGCGTCGGGCGGAGCGTCGGGCGATTTCCCGGCGACGGCGATGGCGTTGATGCGGTCATCGTCGTCCCAGTCTTTCTGACGCAGGACCCCTTGCAGCGGCGGCAACAGCAGGTACGCGTTCTTGGGGGCGATTTGCGCCGGATGCAGGCTGAAGCGGCCGATGCTCTCGGCGGGAATAATGGCGGCGACCTTAAGTCGCGGGAGGGACTGCGTGAGGTCTTCTTTCTTCCCCAGCGGATTCTCGGACGGCACCTGTTCCAGTCGGGGGAAGCGCAGCGTTACCGTGGCTCCTTCGGCGGAGGCGACCGCCGCAGGCGTGATGCCGAGCTCTTCGGCCAGCGGGGCGTTCAGCACGATCTGCTGCTCGTCGATCTCCGCGCCGTCGGTCGGCGGCTGGAACAGCGCGGGCGTCGGCAGGCTGCCGAGCTTCCAGAACTGTTCGTCGCAGCCGATCACCACAATCTGCGACGCGCGACGGACGCCATCGTCGGTCTGGTGCTCCACGGCTCCGCCGGGGAACAGGATCATCGGGGCGGCAGCCGAGTAATCCGCCTTGAAAGCAGCGGTCGCCTGGAGTTCTTGCACCAGCTCGCGGCGAAAAAAGCGATCCGCGATCAGCAGCTCGTCGATTCTTCCCAGTCGCTGCAGGGTCAGGTCGCGCAGGCTGCTGCGCATCGAATCGCCCACCAACAGGGCGCCGGTCAGCACAGCCGTCGCCGCCGCCACGCCCAGCATCACGGCGAAATGAATGCGCCAGTGTTGCCGCAGGTTCCTAAGAATAAAAGTCCAGTTCGACATGAACAGATGCCATCGTTAAAGGTGCAAATCCGCCACGCAAGGCGTCGCCGCCGGGGCCGCAACGGCCACGTTGCCTGCTTGCGGAAAGAACGACGACGTTCACGGGCCAGCCGGCAAGCGCCGGTTATTTCGCCGGTGTTTCGTCCACCGGCAGGTTCTTCGCAGCCAGGCCCAGCATGACCAGCGACCAGCCGTTGAACAGCAACTCAATGCCCACATACAGCCCAATCACCCACAGGCCCGATAACGGCCAGCGGCTCCAGATCATCATCCCCAAAGCCACGCTGATCACGCCATTGAGCAGCATCCACACCCAGTGGTGGAACCGTGAGGAGATAGCCAGCACGATACGCAGCACGCCAGAGAACAGCAGCGACAACGCAAACAGCAGCGTCAGCGCTTCGGCCGCGGCGACGGGACTCGTCACCACCAGCATGCCGGTAACCAGGTAGAGCACGCCGATCAGCAGGTTTACAAAAAACCCGCCCCAGCTGCGGGCCGTCAACGCGACCACCACTTCGCCGGCGCCGCTGACCAGCAGCAACGAACCCAGCAGAATCATGGAGAACAGCGTGGCCGCAACCGACGAGCCGATCGCCACCAGACCGCACACCACCAGCAGCACTCCCAGCGCCAGAAACCAGCACCAGTTTTTCTTCAAAGCATGCAAGCCCAGCGAACGCAAATCGATCGGACTCAAAGGAAGATTTGACACTTGGAGGTTGCCTTTCAAGTAGAGAATGAAGATTGGTAAGGTCGGCGAACTCAGGCCAGCAGCCAGACGCCCGCCCCGGTGGCCAGTCGTAACGCAGTCCGGCAGGCGAGGCGGAACTGTTCCAGGTCGAGAGCTTCCGCAACCGTATGCTGGCCGATCTGACCCGAGCCCAGCGAGACGGCCGGTATCCCGTGTTTCGTCAGCCAGTTGGCGTCCAGCCCGCCATTGGCGATCGCCAGCTGGGGCGATTCGCCCAGCTCCCGCAGCACGCTGACGGCCGCTTCCACGCACGGTTCGGTCGCCGGCAGCTTGAACGAGTCGTAGTCCAGCCGGCCTTCAAAACGGACGGAGCCTTTCACGCCGGAGTCGCTCGCCACTTCTTCGACGGCCCGGCGGAAGGCCGATTCGATCGCGTCGACAATCTGCTGGCGGAACTCGGGATCGTGGCTGCGGGCCTCCGCTTTGAGAGTGACATGGTCTGTCACCACATTGGTCGCTTCGCCGCCGTGGATGAAGCCAATGTTGCTGGTGCCCAGGCTGCCGTCCTTGGAGATCAGCCCATGCCAGCCCTGGCGATGCAGATCGGCGATCGCCAGTCCGGCAATCGCAATCGCACTGACGCCCCGTTCCGGCGCTCCGCCCGCATGGCTGGCGAGGCCTTCAATTTCAATCAATATACGATAGCCGCCCGTCGCCCCGATCGTCAGTTTGGCGGCGGCCCCGCCGTCCCAGTTGAAAGCCAGCCTGGGTCCCTGCAGCAGCGGCACGTCCATACAGCGGACGCCCTGCAGGCCAATTTCTTCCTGTACGAACCAGCAAAAGGTCAACGGCGGGTGCGGCAATCCGCGCTCGAGGATCTCCAAGGCAGCAGCCAGAATCACGGCCGACCCGGAGCGATTATCGGCGCCCAGCCCGGTCTGCGGATTGGCGGAGCGGACCATCTCCCCTTCGGCCAGCGGCTGCGAACCGACGCAGATCGGCACCGTATCCAGATGGGCCGACAGCAACCGCCGGGGGCCTGACACCGTGCCCTCCAGCCGCAGCAGCAGATTGCCCGACTGGCCCGGCGTGGGGGTCCGGGTGTGGGCCGTATCACGGACGATCTGTTCCGGCAGGGCTCCCGCGGCAAGCAGGCGTTGCTCGACCCAGTCGGCGATCGCCCCTTCTTCACAGCTTTTGCCAGGAATCGCCATCATCTCCATGACGAGATCAAAGGCGCGGGACAGATCAGGTTCCGGGGTGGATTCCAGCGAAGTCATACGGCAGTCCTATCAGGCCCCAGGGAGGCGGGTGCGCCGGTCGCCGCTACAGGCTCACGGTGACGATCGCATCGTCACCGGTTATCGTATCGCCGGAAAGCGATTTCCGCCACTGTCCCCCAGCGCCCGCTTACGCACGCTGCACCCGCAGCACGTAGCGCAGCCGGGCCTGGCTTTCTCGGTACACCAGGTACTCGCTCTGCGAAAAGGAGCTCTTCTGGAACGGCTTTTGCGAAATCGGCTTCCCCTGGGGAATCAACACCTTGTTCCCGTCAAAGTCGTATTCCAGGTCGTGCTGCGGGTCCGGTTCCGTCCGCCCCCGGGCGACCACGCAATGGAAGCCGTCGGGCGCCGCCTTCAGGCGATGGTCGTCTTTGGTGATGGTGTGCTCCTTGCCAAGGGCCGCTTCGACCAGGAACATCACCCCGGTTTTGCCGGACCAGCCGACATAGTAAACCGACTTGCCGTTTTCCGACGCCAGGTAAATTCCCTTGCCGACGCGCCCGCCCGAGTGCGGCATGATGCGCAGTCCCGAGCCCAAAATGGCGGCGACCACGGCGACATTGGTTCCATGCCAGAGCAGCTTTCGCTCGGCCAGATCCCCGT
The DNA here is from genome assembly GCF_007751035.1 of Lignipirellula cremea. Classification (NCBI taxonomy): domain Bacteria; kingdom Pseudomonadati; phylum Planctomycetota; class Planctomycetia; order Pirellulales; family Pirellulaceae; genus Lignipirellula; species Lignipirellula cremea. The sequence goes on from NZ_CP036433.1 coordinate 3,891,039, forward strand.
GAGCGGAGAAACGTTCCGGCTCACCGTTACGAGTGACGCGGAACAGGTCGACCAGCTTCAGCTTGAAGTGCGTGGCGGCCGTATTTGTCAGATAAGTGTTGACGATCTCGCTTTCACGCGACGTCGGATCGACCCACTCGAGGTCGGCTTTGAGCTTCTTGAAGTTCTCGTCGGCCGGGTTCGGCAGCAGCTTGCTCGGCTTGCCCGTATCGCTGGACTTTTTCTGCAGGCCCAGGGCGATTTCGATGTCGTTGAGCACGTTCAGCATCTCAAACTTTTTCATCAACAGGTCCGCCGTATTGATGGGCGGCGGCGTCCTCCGGCCAAAGGCGTGCGGGATCAGCGTATAGAACCGCGACGACAGGTCGTTGATGGCTTGCCCGCGACGACTGTTGATCGCCTTTTCCAGACTGGCGAGCACGTCGTACCCTTTTTGCACCTGCGATTTGGTCAGCTGGCCCAGCGGCATTTTCTTCACGTCGATATCAAAACTGGCCATCGCCCCTTTGAACATGTCGTGGTCAAAGATCAGCTTCACCAGGCTTTCGATGGCCGGATGCAGGCTCGATTTGGCGACGCCCTGGGGCTTGGGCTGCAGCTGGGCCGCCTGCTGGTCGATGGCGCGGAGCTTCTCTTCCAGGTCCGACGCCTTGGCCGTCGCTTCGGCCGAGCGTTCGATTTCAATGAGCGCGTACTTGCCGGAACGCGGCTTGAAGCTGGCCCGGTCGTCCCAGGCGTTGCCGGTCTTGGAGCGGAACTTCCCTGCGAATTCCTTCTTGGCCCGTTCCAGCTGGCCGTCGCCCAGCATGGCCGACTGGCCCGATTCCCCGACCCGACCCCAGCGAGTCCAGGTGTAGTACTTGCCGCCGGATTCCACCAGCTGGATCACATAGAACTTGTTGTTGTTGGCGTTGATGTTGGTCTGGTTCAGCATCGCATCCCAGTCCTCGTACACCTTGCCCGAGCTTTTCAGCGGGCACAGATCGTCGACCGGAATGTAGATAGCGCCCGGCGTCGCTACCGGAGCGGCCGCGGCGATGGGAGCCGCTTTCTTTTTCGCAACGACCTGCTTCTTGGCGACGACCTGCTTCTTGGCGACGACCTGCTTTTTCACAGGCGCCTTCTTCTTGACCGCGGCGGGCTTCTTCGCCGTCGCTTTCTTGGCGGCGACAGTACTTGCGGCGGGACTGGCTTTGACTTTTTTCACCGCGGACTTTGTCGCTTTGACCGCTTTGGCGGATGCGACCCTGGTTGCTTTTGCCGGGGCGGGTTTCGCTTTCCCGTTGCTGGCAGCCGCTGCTGGCCGGGCTACGGCCTTGGCCTTTTTTTTGCCGCCCTTTGCCCTGGTGCTTTGCGTTTTCGCCATCGGAGAGTTCCTGTAACGCGATGCCGTTCGATGACCGGTCGCTATTGCGAGCGCAGAGAGAAAGCCGCCGGCCTGTATGGATTTTTTGGAATTTATCGGTTGCAGGCATCGCTGGCAAGCAAAGAGAGGCGATTCCTGGCGGCGACCGTCGGATGTTCGCATCGGTCCGAACAACCCGCGCCACTGCCCTAACGGTCACAGGCCCGATTTCCGGCCGGTTAGCTGGATACGACCAGAAAGGCGGCCGTTTTTGCAAGGACGAGGGCGCCGCGGAGACGGCGTCTTCTTTACGTGACGCAATCCGCCTGAGTACAATGCGCTGGCTCGCCCCTTATAGTCACTACCAGGGCGGGTCGAACAAACGGCCTTGATACTTTCATTCATAATACTGGCGACCAACTATGGCCGAACCGATTTTTCGCGTCGATCTGGCGAACGATGCGCGGGACTTTCGACATGTTGCGACGGAGCCGGGCCTCGGCATGCTCGACCGCTCCGGCTCGAATTACGCGATCATGCAACGCTGGTTTGGCAACCTCGTAGCGGAGCCCGAGTGGCGAGAAAAAGACCGGGTGAGCTTCTTTGTCAAAACCGACGATGACGCCCGGATGGACCACGTCGAGGTTTACTCGGCCACCAAAGAAGATCTCGAAGGCCCGCTCAACGACCAGTACAACTCCATCCAGGCCCGATTGAAAAAAGCCCGCGCCGACTCTCCGAACGAGCAAACGCTGCATCGGGTCCTGCGCAAGAATTTCAGCGCCATCACGTCCGATCTGGAAAACGGCGACCATGAGTTCTTCCTGTTCAAGTATCGCGAGGGACGCCAGCCCTGGAAATTAGTCTGGGCCTGGGGCTTCCAGCGCAGCGACCAGGAACCGGCGACCGCCGTCATCTGCTCCAACGACGAGTGCCGCCAGCTGCTCGTCAAACATCCCAAAGAGAAAGCCCACTGCCCCGGCTGCGCCACCTATACGGCCGGCCGGCGCAGGGCGGCCAACCGGCTGATGGGCATCTCGGACCGCACCTGGTTGCTGGGTACATGCGTTGGCCTGCTCTTGCTGCTGGCGATGTGCGTTTATATGGGGCAACCGCAGCTCATCGTTTCGCCCGCCGTCTGGGAAGGCCACCAGGGCAGCCGCATCACTTACCAGGTAACGGAAAAAAGCTGGTTCATCTTCAACAAAGATCTCACCAGTCAAATGGTGCCGGAGCCCAGCAACCAGCACGTGCTGGCGTTCCCGCCGCTGAGCACGACCGCCATGGCAGTCTCTCCCGGCAAGACAAGCGTCAGCTTCAAACTGGGCAGCCGGGTCGTCCAGGCTACGGCGACCGTCACCCCGCCGCCGCCGCCCAAGTCGCTGCTGATTGAACCAGCCGACCTGCAGTTGGCTGTCGGCTCCACGCAAGAGGTTCGCGTGATGGGCCAGTATGAAGATATCGACCCCATCGACTTCACCAGCCAGGTTGTCTGGTCGACCGATGACCCCAGCATCCTGCGGTCGTACGCCGGCAAGATCGAAGGCGGCGCCCCCGGCGAAACCCGTCTGAACGCTTTCCTGCTCGTCGATGCTGCCACCGAGAAAACCATCCGGGCTGAAGCCAAGGTCGTCGTTGTCGAAGCCGACTACCAGGCAATCACCGTGGAGATGGAACCGGCGACCGTCGCCCTGGGCGGCAAAGGAAAGGTCAAAGTCACCGGCCGTGACGCCCAGGGGAAAGAGTACGACCTGACCAACTCCTCGTATCTGAAACTAAGCATTACGCCCGAACCGGCGGCCATGATTCAATCAGCCGGCAGCAGCCCGCTGCTGGTGGGCCGGCAAGCGGGCGACGCCACGCTGCAGGCTACCCTGCAGATGCCAGGCGGTTCCGAGGTCCAGGACGACTTTGCCTTCAAGGTTTCTTCCGAGTCGATGATCGTCGGACTGGAAGTGCAGCCGGCCGAGTTGTCGATGGTCGTCTGGGAAGGATACGCTCTTGGCATCAATACCTCGAACTTTACTGACCCGATCGAAATCACCAGCTCCAATCCCGACGTGGTCGAGCGTTATCGCGAGTCCTACAGTCTGGCCGCCCGCAGCCCGGGGGAAGCGATCGTCACGGTCAAACAGGCGGACCATTCCGCCACCGTGAAAGTCACGGTCGTGCAGGGGGATATCGCCAGTCTGCACATGGTGCCGGAAAACATTAATCTCCGGGTCGGCGGCGAAATCGACGTGAGTGTACAAGGCCAACTGGTCAAGGAACGTCCCGAAGGAAAACCGCCCGTGCTGGGACGTCGCTTTGTCGTGGCGCCCGACGCCCTGGTCTGGGCGCAGCAGCCCAAAGCCGAGAACGTTCGCTTTGATCGTGGTTCGCTCGTCATGACGGGTCTCCAGGCAACCTACGAGCCGCAACAGGTGCTGGCGCTGCTGGGCGAAGAGTGGAGCGCGCTGGGCTACGTGTCCGTCGTCGGCGGGGGCGACAGCATGGATCTGAGTATCTTCACCCTGCATCCGCCGCTCGCCCTGGGTGGATCCGGTTTGCGTTACCTGGGCGCCGGAACCGGCTACCTGGGCGACCGTTCGATCCGTTACGGACGCGACGGCCTGGTAGTCGCCGACGGCCTGGGCGCCGATTCGATCCTGACCCGCGCCGGACTGGGAGCCGGCAATCTCATTACCGAAGTTGACGGCTACTCCCTGGCGGGCTTGTCCCAGCGGGAAATTGACGAATACTTCCGCACGCATCCGTTTGTCAACGGCACCCGGTTAAAGTTCATCACAGGCAATGGCGATGTGGCGACCACCGTGCTGGGGACCGATCGAATTATTACTCGCTTGCCAATACGGCTGGTAGAAGCCCGTTCGCTCAATGTCACGCCGACCGACTTCATCGCCGAACTGCAGATCGGCGTGCTGATGGCGGGCAACTATCGCGTGATCGACATTAACGACAGACACCCGCTGACCGACTGGAAGCCTTTGGGCCCGCAGGACCAGGCCGTGTTCCGCACCGACACCATCCCCCGGAAACAGGGCGATGAATACAAAGTGCTGATCGAACGTGATATCGACGGCATGGTCAGCGGCTATGAAGCGACCTTCCAGCTGCAGCTTGAGTAACACCATGCCTTGTGAAACAGGGGACCCTTCGCCTACTTGCGGCAGGGACTTTTAGTCCCTACCTTTGGGATCGCTAAAGCCATTCGCAGCCGCAGTCTGCGATAGCCAGGCCAGTAAACCCAGGGCTCCCGCCCGTGTGCGTAAGCGTCCGGCCGATGTTCGCAAACATGGGCCGGAGCAGCGCTGCATAGGCGATGCGTTCGCCGCGGCGAACGCACCTGTTTCTTCTCCCTTCGCACCTGAACTCTCAGCCATCCGACGGTGACATAACGTGGGTTTTCCAGACGATCGCGATCGCAACATCATCCGCCTGGCGGAAGTCACGGAAGATTTGGCGACCGACCTTGCGCATTGGGTCGCTGAATACAATCCGGAACGCGTCGAACGCGATCTGGCGCCGATAGCGTCCTCCGACGAATTTGAACTGACACGCCTGCGGCGCATGGCGAACAACCTGTTCAGCTCCGCCAAGGTGCCTGTCGCCGCCGCCGTGTACGGCCCTTCGCAGGTCGGCAAAAGCCTGTTCGTGGGACGCCTGCTGCTGCCCAGCAGCGGCGACTACAGCCCCCTGGGCCGCGATGAACAGTCAGGCATGCCGGCCTATTACCAGCACCTGTCGTTTGATACCGACCTGAATCCGCAGTCCGGCTCTAACGAAGCGACCGCCCTGGTGACCCGCTTCACCACCAAGGATCGCATCGCCCAGAGCCCGGCCCCGGAATACCCGGTCATGGTCCGGGCCCTCACCCGGGCGCAGTGGCTGCGCGTGCTGGCCCGCGGCTTCCTGGTGGAGTGCGGCAAAACGCAGACTCCCGATATCTGGAGTGCAGCCGAGCTCGAACAGATGTTCGAAGAGAACGGTCGTCGTTACGCGGGGACAACGGTCGACCGCGGCTGGCGGATGGACCTGCTCGATGCATACAGCTACATGAAAGACTGCGATCGCCGCGGCTTTCCCACCGAAGAATCGATCCTCAACGGCCTGCTCACCCGCTACCCGATGAGCGAGGAAGGCTACATCGCGGTCGCCGCCGCGCTGTTCTGGGACAACTGGGCTTCGCTCACCGGCATGTTCATGCGGGTCAACGCGTTCCTGCAGAAGATCGAATCGCCCGAGCACGATCCGGCTATTCTGACCCACTGGGCCGGCGTGCGGTATCTGCTGGACAGCCAGCGGGCCAAAGTCCACGAACGCCGCAATTCCCGCTGCTTCCCTCGCGTCGACTGGGCCGACCTGAAACTGAAGCAGGAGATGAGCTGGTATGTCCTCGATTACACCGAAGGCCGCGGCGGCGGTCGCGAAGATCTGGAAACGATCCAGGCCGCCATGCTGGAACTCGTCATCCCCATTCTGCCGCATCGCCTGAGCGAGGACTGGCGGAAGGTGATTGAGCAGATCGATATCCTCGATATCCCCGGCATGCGGGCCGGCCGGCAGGGCGCCGAACAAGGGAAGCGCAACGCCGCCGAAACGACCGAAGAGCAGATGGAGATCGTCAAACGCGGCAAGGTCGCCTACCTGTTTGAACGGTACGTCGACGAGTTGCTGATTCAAACGCTCCTGTTGCTGGCCCGCGGCGGCAACCTGGAAGTGACCGCCCAGATGAAGTTCCACATTGATAAATGGGGGAAAGCGCGCTACGGCAACGATGTCTGGCCGCGCAAAGTGCGCGACGAATTTCCGGCCCTGTTCCTGGGTCTGACCGGCATCGATGAAGAGTTCCGCAACCGGGACGAATACGCCGACTCCATGCTGTACGAAGCCCGTCTGTCGCAGCTGGCCGACGCCCTGGGCGACGTCATGCAAGAGTTCGGCGGCAAGAGCAAGTCGTTCAGCAACGTCTATCCGCTCCGCTACCCGGGCACCTGGGACACCGACGAGAAACAGCGGGAAAAGGCCGGCAAGGACAAATGGGAAAAGGCGGGCAACGCCTTTATCGCCTCCAAGAGCGTGCAAGAGTACTGCGCCAACGCCAGCGAAAAATGGGCCGCCGCCATGCGCGACGACGACGGCGGCATGTCGCTCATCGCCGAAGGCTGGCGCCAAACGACCACCGCCGAACGCAAGCAGTCGATGCTCGAAGCCCAGGTGACCGAAATCCAGCGCCGATTGCTGCAGCTCTCCCGCGGCTGGGTCGTGTCGGGCGACTCCAACATCGACCGTCGCCAGCGGGTGCAGTGCGCCAAACGGGTGCTGGACTGGCTCAACGCCAACCCGCAGGCCATTTACGTCCGCGTCCGCGCACTCGAGAAATCACTCGGCTTCGATGAAGGGGACCAGTGGCGCCTTTCGGACTTTGCCGATATCCCGGCCCGCACCTCGGTCGGCCGGCCTGATTCTCTGGAGAACCGCTTCAACGGCCAGCTAGAGGAATTCTTTCACGAATGGGCGACCCAGTCCTCGCCCAAAAAGTGGGACGAATTCACCTCCAAACACCCCGAAGGCGGCCCCTGGCTGGGCGACGAAGATTTCGCCCAGTTCACCCGCTACATGCGCGACTATTTTTGCCACGAAAAGCACTTTCCGCAGGTCAAGGAAAGGTTGCTCAAAGTGGTCAACCTGAAACTCCGCGACGAAGCCGCCAAACGCCGCGCCCGGCGCCAGTACGTGCGGATTATGCTCAACGATTTCGTCATGAACCCTGGCGTTTCCGACGAGCCGCTCGATGAAGTCGAGGGCGATTCCGACCAGTTTGGCCTGATGGCGCCCTTTGTCAGCCGCTGGATGAGCCGCTTGCCGGAAGTGCTCGCCGCCGGCGCCGGGGCCGAAATTCACATTCCACCAGGGAACGACGAGCTCACGGAACTGTTAGAACAGTATGGGGAGCTTAAATAAATTCGCCGTCCGGCTTCAGGCAGCTGCGCCGTGGGGAACGCTAGCGGCCGCCTTGGAGCCTGACAGGGCCTGTTCGCCGGCCGCCGCAGTTCCCCCATTTCCTGAATGTTCCTCTGGATCGCCTTACTCGCACACTAAACTGCTATGCATTTGCTATTCGCCAACACGGGCATTCAGATCGTTTGCATTCCGTTGCCGGCCGGCCGCCGCTTCACGACCGGACAGATCGGCTACGGCTGGCAGCATACCCGCTGCCAGTCTTCAGGAACCGACGACGAAGATTTTGATCCCGACGACCTGCAGGCCAAAAACTTTCCCTATATCCAGTGGCAGATCGTCCAGTCCAACGTCAGCAAGCTGTTCCTGGCTGTCGATACCACGCTGGGCGATCCCGAAGTCGGCCACTTCTGCGATCCCAGTTCGCTGGCGGGCGACTTCAAAGTCACCCTCGACGGCCTGCTGGACCTGAGCGGATCGCCCCTGCAGGGCGCGCCGAAGATCGACCTGGTGTTCCGCGCCGCCACCGCCACCGCTGGCGAACCGAAGCCCGTCCACCTGGTGGTCGACTTTGGCAACAGCCGCACCGGCGCCCTGCTGCTGGAACTGTCCGGCGAAGTTTCCCAGGCGGCCGAGATGATGCCGTTTGAGCTGACCAACCGCTACCTGCTGGATCATTTCAACGAAGCGGGCGAACAGATAACCCGGTCCGACGACCGCTGGTTCTCTTCCCGCACCAAGTGGTGCAACTCGCCGCTGCGAGAACCGGCGGAAATGGTCAAAAAAGAGTTCTTCCGCGAACAGGTCAAAGGGCTCTTCGGATCCAAACAGGTCAAACGGGAACGGGAAATCACCGTCGTCCCCAAACTGTTTGAAGACCTGTCGATGGCCCGCATGGGACGCGAGGTCGACGACATCAGTCAGATGATGCACAGCAAAGGCGACTATCGCACTGGCGTCAGCTCGCCCAAACGCTACCTCTGGGCATTCGACGACAGCTGGCTCGAAGGCGCCTTCTGGTACATGGCCGACCCCCACGACCGCTGCAACACCGACACCTTCGGCGCCAAGGTCCAGGGGAAGCTGCTGGAATTCATGCACGAAGATGATCGCGACTTTCTGCTGGAGCTGGATCCCGAGAAACCGATCAAAGAAAACATGCTGGCCTCCGGGTCTCCCAATCGGCCCCGGCATGCCCCCCGCTGCATGATGACCCTGGCCATTTATGAAATGCTCTGCCAGGCGTTCAGCTACACCAACTCGCTTGGCTATCGCAGCCGCACCAGCGAAGAAGCCCGCAGCCGCGAACTGCGCAGCCTGACCATGACCTACCCCAGCGGCATGTACCAGGAAGAACGGGAGCGGTTCAAAAAGCAGGCCCAGAAAGCGATCGAGATTTTCTCCCGCACCGTCGGCCGCTTCCAGGCCCAGGCGCCTTCGCTGACCTTCAGCATCGACGAAGCCAGCGCCGTCCATCTGACATACATCTGGTCCGAACTGCGCATGCTGGGCCAGGATCCGCGGCTGTGGTTCCAGGCCTTGTCCCGCGTGCACTCGCCGACCGGACTTGGCTCCGACCCGCCCTCCGAAACCGAAGGCGAGGACGCCTCCGGCATGGTCGCCGCCGGCCGTCGCCGCAGCCGCAACAAACCCGGTCGCCCCGGCGCCGCCACCCTGTCCTCGGGCGACCCGGGCGAAGCAGACAGCGGGCCGCAGCAAGAAATCCGCATGGCCTGCATCGACATCGGCGGCGGCACAACCGACCTGATGATCGCCCGCTATCGGTTCCAGGAAGGGATCGACGATTCCATCGAAGGGAAAGTCCTGCACCAGGACGGCATCTCCGTCGCCGGCGATCAGCTGGTCAAACGGATGCTGGAAAAAATCATCGTGCCGCATCTGGCCGATGTGCTGGGCCTGGAAGAAGAAGATATCCAGCTGCTGTTCGGTCCAGAAGTGCCCAAGAACCGCGGCTTTGGCTCCACCCGTATCGACTGGGTCAATCGCCTGTTCGTCCCGCTAGCGCAGCGTTACCTGCAGTACGCCGTGGAAGATGTAACCGACGAGGAAATCTCCCACACCGACCCGGAACTGGTCGATCCCGTCGTGGCCGAATCGCTGCAGCAGGTCTGCAATCGGCTCCGCGGCTCCGGCTATTACAACGTACAGCAGGACCTGGGCCTGATGTACGAGAAGGAAAAATTCGAAGACGTCGTCCACGAAGTCTTCGACGATCTGCTGTTCGACTTTTGCGGCCGCATCGTCGATTACGAATGCGATGTCGTCCTGCTGGCGGGCCAGCCGTCGAAGGTCGGCTATCTGCAGGATCTGGTGCGGACCTATGTGCCGTTGCCGGCCTCGCGGATCATCCCGATGTACAACCATTACGCCGGCAACTGGTACCCCTACCAGGATGTCAAAGGCCACGCGCCTGGGATTATCGTCGACCCCAAAAGCGCCGTGGTGGTGGGGGCCGCGATCGAGTTCCTGGCCCGCAACGGCATGCTGCCGCAATTCAAATTCACCATGCACGGCAAGCACAGCGAAAACACCTATTTCTGGGGCGTAATGACGGAGTCAAACTCCGCCATCCGCGAAGGCCGCATCCTGTTCGGCCTGGTGGGGGAAGAAACCAAGGACGAATGGACCGAGTTCACCACCATCGCCCAGCGCGTCATGCTGGGGCGAAAAATGGTCGCCGACGAAGACGCCCAGGCCTCGCCCATTTATGTCATTAAAATGGACGCCGGCAACCGGATCGGCGCCACCGAAGTCAACATTCGCATCCGCCGCAATCGAGCCAACGAAAAACAGGAAGAACACCTGGAAATCGAATCGGTAACCGGCGTCGTCGCCGGCGAGCCGGCCGTGCTGGGCCAGAACGTCCAGTTCAACTGGCGCACGCTCGCCGACGAACGCTACTTCCTGGATACCGGCGGACTCGACAACATCGAAATGCGTTAGGGAGATGCGACGAACGACGGACGAAAGTCGACTTTCTGCGCCTGCTTTTTCGCAAAACGACGAAACCCGAATCAAAAGGCGCTTGCCCTCGCGGAGCGCCTGATGCGGCGACAAAAGCGACACCTCTTCGCCAGGCGGCCAGCAACGTGGGAGACATCATGAACGAACACGAAACCAACGAGACAGCATCGCCGGAAGCCAGCGAATCGCAGCAACTGGCCCGGCATCTGGCCCAGCTAAGCGATCGCCTGGAGCAGCAGCAGCAATCCATGCTCGAAGCCTGCCAGGACCTGCGGGATGAACTGACCGTGCTCACCGCCCGACTGGAACAGGCCGAAGCCCAGGTCGCCCAGCAGGAAGAGGCTCTCCGCCTGGCCGAAGAAGAACGCGCTGCGGCCCTGGTCGCGGAACCGCTCGAAGAACAGCCGCCGGCGATGGCCGTTCCGGTCGCCGAAGTGGCGACGCCGGTGGCGGTGCAGGCCTTCCCGCCAGTGAGTCCGCCGGCGGTGATTGTCGGCGACTCCAAGCTGGAAATGATTATCTTTGGCGAGCGGTTCGGCAACATTCCGTACCTGGAGCCCGACCGGAAAGAGTTGATTCGCGGGCTGCTGGCCGGCGATGAAACGGCGATGGCCCTGGCCGGCCAGATGCTGATCTTTCGGGCCGCCAACGCCGAAACGATGCCGCAGCTTCTCAAAGGGCTGGGCGAAGCCTACTATGAATGGCGACCGCAAACCTCCCGGCAGGACGACCCCATGCGGGACGCCCTGATTGAAGAACTGCAGCAGGCGTGTGAAACGGTCGGCGTGAATCATCAGATCGAACTGGCCCGGCCGGGCGATCGCTTTGAAAACAAACGCCATAGCGCCAAACAGCGGGGCGTCGAAGTGACCGATGTCCACGGCTGGATCGTGCTCCGCGAGAACGGCAGCGTCTACACCAAGGCGAACGTTTCGGTGCAGTGAGTTCGTTCGGCCGAATCGGCCAATCGCCGGTTCTGTTTACCCGATCCGGTTTTTTTGAGCTTGTTTTTTTGAGCCTGGGACACCTCGAGCGTTATGCAATCTTTTGCCTGCAAAAACTGTGGAAACCAGGTGCGACGGCCAAGCATGCCGCTGAAGTGCGAGGCCTGCGGCCAGGCCCGCGTCGGCCTGTTCAAACCGGCTGCCGCCGGAACGACGCCCGCTCCCGGCGCCCCGCCGGCCGCACCTGCCCGACCCGCGGCGCCGCAGGGAGGCCCGCCGATCGCTCCGCCGCCGCCGTTGCCCGGCATGCCCGCTCCGCCGCCTCCCGCCGCGCCCATCCGCCCGGCCGTTGAAACTCCGACACCCGTCGTCTCCCAGCCGCCTGCCACGCCGGTAGAAACGCCGACCCCGGTCGTCTCGCAACCGCCGCCGACGCAGGTCGAAAAGCCAACGCCGGTGGTCTCGCAGCCGCCCGCGACGCCGGTCGAGAAGCCAACGCCGGTCGTCTCGCAACCGCCCGCGACGCCGGTCGAGACACCAACGCCGGTCGTCTCGCAACCGCCTGCGAAGCCGGTAGAGAAGCCAACGCCGGTCGTCTCGCAACCGCCTGCGACGCCGGTAGAGAAGCCAACTCCGGTCGTCTCCCAGCCGCCTACGGACCCGGTGGAAACGCCCCGGCCGTTTGTTCCGCCGGCGGTGAAGAAAGAACCGGAGCCTGTCGCCGAGGAACCGAAACCGTTTGAACCGCCGCCGGTCCGCCCGCAATCTCCGGCGCCTGAAGTCGAACGGCCCGCTGCCAGGAAACCGGAACCCCCGGCTCCCGTGGAACGTCCCGCCAGCCGTCGCCCCGATCCACCGCCGGCCGAGAAGCCGCCCGCAGAGCCGACTCGACAGCCCGATCCGCCTGCCCGCCCCGCGCCCGTCGCGGAAGCACCGCCCCGCCCCGTGACTCCTGCCAGCCGTCCCGCTGCTGCAGCGACCGGGATGGAGCCGGGCGAGATTGTTTGGCGTTATCCCCAGTTGCTGCCAGGCCAGGGCGCCGTGCGACCGGCGCTGCGGAACTGCGTGGCCGTTGCCGACGGCAAGATTTACGCCGCGTTGTCCGGGGCGCTGACCTGCCTGTCCGATGGCGAAGGGCTGCCGCAGGTGGAATGGCAGTATCCGCTCAAGGGCCATTCGCCTGGCTCGCCCGTCATGGCCCCCGATGGCCGCGTGCGGCTGCATGCGTCCGACGGCATGCTGCACTGCGTTTCCGTCCGCGGTGAGCAGGAATTCGCTCCCGTCGATGTCGATGAACCGCTGGGCTGGGCGTCCCCCGTGGTCGACGGCAGCTCCAATACCTTTATCTGCAGTTACCACGGCGGCCTGCTCAAGGTCGACGCCTCCGGCGCCAAGGAGTCGCGGCCGTTTTTCCGGTCCCGTGAAAAGATGGATTCGACCGGCCTCATCCGCCAGGGCGTGTTTTACGTCGGCGCAGAGAACGCGTTCGTGTACGCGATTGGATTGGAAGAGAAACGTCCCAAAAATGTCTGGGACCATGCCTCCAACAAAGGAAAGACGGAATGGTTCATCAATTCGTCGCCTGCCTGGGGATCCGATCAAACGCTGGTGGTCGCCGGGCGGGATGAATTCCTGTACGGTTTTGATCCGTACGGCGAAACCAAATGGCGCCTGCACATTCGCGGGCAGATGCTGGCCTCGCCCATCGTCGACCCCGACGGCAACATTTACGTCGGCGTCAGTTTACTGCCGCGTGGAGAGAAGCCCTCGGGCAAGCTGGTCTGCGTGGACGGCGCGTCGCATACGGCCCGCTGGGAGTTCCGCTCGCCGGCCCCAATCGAATCGACTCCCGTTCTGGGCGACGATGGCATGCTGTACGTCGGCGATAACTCCGGGCAGATCCATTGCCTGAATGAAAAAGGCGGCGTGAAGTGGTCCCGCCAGGTCGGGTCGCCTGTCCGCTCCGCCGGATCGATCGTGGCGCCGAACCGAGTGGTGTTCGGCCTCGATAACGGCACGCTCGTTTCGCTCTACTGCTCCTCCCAAGGTTTGGCCGAAGGCGGCTGGCCCAAATATATGGGCGCCGCGACCAACTGCCCGGGTTAGCTGGCATTACGAGGGTCTTAGAGTAGTGGCCACGCAAAAAAAACAACGGCGCCAGAACTTGTCTGACGCCGTTGTGCAGGGTTAATAGCTGCGGCCCGAAGGCCGCCTGCCGCCGGGGACTAACGGGTGGCGACTTTCTCGGTGAATTCAAACGACAGGGTCTGGGCGTCGCCCGACTTCAGGTCGATCGTTTTCGATTCGCTCAGCTCACGACCTTCGCGGTTGAGAACCACGCGGACCGTGTACTGCTCCCACTGATCGCCAGCCGCCAGATCACGGGTGGCGAACACGCGGACGGGACCGGTCGACTGCACTTCGTTTCCTTCCAGAAACACCTTGGCGTCGTCGGGAACCAGCAGGGTCAACGCGGTTTCCGGAGCGACTTTCGGGGCGTCAAAGTTGAAGGCCAGCAGGCCCACGGCGCCCGGTCGAACGCGGACTTCTTTCACGTCGGAAACCAGCTCGCCATTGACCTGGGTTTCCACACGAACGCTAAAGATATACGAAGCGTTGGCGTTCACAGCCGGCGTCACGTATTCACGATGGGCTCCCGTGCTGGTGGTGCGATGGTTGTTGATGAACACAACGGCGTCGGCCGGCACGTCCAGTTCCAGACGCAGGGCTTCCTGGGCGCCTTCGCTCATCACGATCGGACGGCTTTCCACGATCGCCTCGCGATAGGGCGTCTGATGCGTGGCGTAAACCGGAGCACTCGAGGTGGTCGATCCCAGGTACACGCCGCCGTAGCTGCTGCTGTAGGAACCGCCCGAGCTGCCGCCGGACGAACCACCGGAGCTGCCGCCCGACGAACCGCCGGAGCTGCCGTTGTAGTAATAGGTGCTGCCGTAGCTGCCGCCGGACGAACCGCCCGAGGAGCTACCGTAGTAGTAGCCGCCCGAGGAACCTCGGCTGTAGCCGCCCGAGGAACCATGCCATCCATGGTGCCTGCGGCCAAAGAACCCGCCGCCCGACGAACCGCGGCTGTACGAACCGCCGGAGCTGTACGAGCCACCCGAGCTGTACGAACCGCCCGAGCTGTACGAACCGCCGGAGCTGTACGAGCCGCCCGAGCTGTACGAACCGCCCGAGCTGTAAGAGCCGTAATACCCGCCGGACGAACCGCGGGATCCGCCCCAGCTGCCGCCGGAGCTACCGTAGCTGCCGCCAAAACTGCCATGACTCGAGTGCCACCCCGCATTCGCATCGCCGGCAAAGCCAAAAACGATGGCGGCGCATGCCGTGAACGCGAATCCCAATCCCGAACGATACCTCATGTTGCACATCTCCGGTTAAAACAATTATTACACCTTGGCCAAGGTTCCAGACCCTGGAGAATTAGCCTAAATGTAAGATAGGCAATTTCAAGGGACCTTTAGGTAAAATTGTAATCGCAGGAGATAAGAAGATAAGTTTATTTGGTCAAATTAGGGATATTAGGAGTTCCATGGTGTTTCCGGTTCAAAGGGAAACATTGGCTTCCGGCGGTGTTTGAACTCCAGATGATCAACATTCGCCGTGCAAACGCCCGGCGTATCGACGCGAATCATCGTTTTGCAGACGGGCGCATAAGCCGCAATTGGCGCATTAACCCCCTTGGCGACAATGACTTGGAACGATTCCGGCTGCAAACCAAAATGCAGCATCTGCTGCAGGCTGAAAGGCGGCGTGCGCAAACTGGTCAGCATAATGGTCAATCCCATGCCATGCAGGATGGCAGTTCGCCCCTGGTTAAACTGGCGAATGCCGCCGTGCCGCACTTCTGTCTCTTCAAAAACGCCGTCGTGCAGGGAGTGCACTTCAAAACGCCCTTCCAGCGGCGCCCCGTGCAGGTTGTCGGTCTTCCCGCCCAGGGAAAACGACCCGATCCCTCCGGAGCCAATCGCCGCCGCCTGCTCCGCGCTTTCCGGATCGAACAGGCAGACAAACGCTCGCTTCTGGCCCGCGTCGGCCAGCGCCTGGAGCAGAATCGTGCCATCGGCAGGCGAGCCGCCGCCGACATTGTCGCCGACATCCAGCAGGCAGACAGGTCCCGGCGCGTCGGCCGCCTGTTTGACAGCCTCTGCAACCGAGGGCAGGTGGCAGGTGAACTCCTGCCGCTGGCCCCAGAGTTCCTGCGCCAGCAGGTCCGCTTGCCGCGCCGCCAGCTGGGGATCGCCGTCGGCGACGACCACGATGCTGGAGCCCATTTCGGGGACATCGGCATAGGGGAAGCCGAGGAACAGACTGGCGGAAAGGATGCCCGGCAGGGCGCGGACTTCGTCCATCCGCTTGCCAAACTCCAGGCATGGCGACTCCTCGGTGCACTGGCGATCGATACTCATCAGCATCGGCGGCCAGGCGCTGGCCATCACCGGACGCACTTCGCCGCGCAAGGTTCGGGCCATCAGGGCGGCCGCTTCCAGCCCGCGTTCGACCTGATCGACATGCGGATTGGTGCGGTAACTGATGACCGCATTCACTGCCTGGTGCATCGCGGGCGACCAGTTCCCATGAGGATCCGCCGTGGCGATCAGCGGCATCTCCGGGCCGACAATGTCCCGCACCTGTTGCATCCAGAAGCCGTCGGCGTCGGGAGCATGTTCGGCCGCCGCCGCTCCATGCGGGGCCAGCAACAACCCGTCCAAAGGCGGCGCCGCCTGGAGCGCAGCGCGAATCCGCTCGCACAGCGCGTCGAGCGCCGACCTTTTGATCATCCCATAGGGCAGGGCCCGCGCGGCCAGCAGTCCCACCGCCTCGATCCGGGCGGACTGAAGTCCCCGGAAAAACCCGCCCACTTCATGCAAATGCTGGGACATGATCGGGGCCATGTCGGGACCGTCCAGCAGCATATTCTCTTCGAACTGCTCGATCCCCGTCATGCGCGAGAGAAAGGTGTTGGTTTCGTGCTGCAGACAGATAATGCCGACTTTCATGGACGGATCCTGGAAGGGAACGCAAATCGTGATCGAATCGATAACGGCGCCAGCCAGAACGCGACCCGACATGAGGGGAACGGGAGAATCGGACCGCCGGAAACGGATCGACTAGCGCCGGCCCTGATTGTAACGCGTCGTCGCCTGCCAGGTGGCGACGCCAGTGCGCAATCGCGAGAAAGACGCCTCGTCGCGGCGAAAGGGAAGACCGTCAGTAAGACGGCGAAGAAAGATGGTCGACCTGTGCTCAAACGGAGAGCAGATGATCGCGGATCCAACGCGTACGATTGCGAGCCTGGTGCTGCGTCAAGGCAAAGAGTTCGGGTTCTTCCCATTAGCCGTTTTGGCGATAGCCAGGGTTAACGAAAAGGAACAGCGGCTCGCGCGAAAATGGCCAAACCTAAAATTGAAACTTGACGCACCACTAGGCGGAGGGCGACAGTCGCCAGCCGGTGTCGCAGTGGGGACAAAAAAGAATCCCATCGGCCAGGCCGCGTAACTGCTGGACGAGTGCCAGCGGGATCGGTTGCCGGCACGTTTCGCAAACGTCGCTCAGTCCGCCCGGCTCCGGCGGCGTGATCGCCAGCAGCACATGGCCGATCGTTTCGCCCGGTTCGGCAAGCGGCGCCCAGCAGCGATCAAAGGCGATGGTCGTCTGCCGCAGACTGGCCCCGCGGAGCGGGTCATGCAGCCAGATATCGCCAGCGCGGCATTCAATGGCAACGCTGAAGTGGCCCCAGGGCGACCCAGGCGAAAGCCGATGGTTGGCCAGCACGCACGCCCCCTGTTCCAGCGCCCCGGTCAGCGCGGCGAACGGATCTTCCGGCCGCAGGATCGTGGCCGACCAGCCGCAGCGAATCGCATCGCGGGCCAGCTGCACGGTGCGGGCAAAGCGGCGGCCGCGACGGTCGGGCGCAGCGATCCGTTCCCAGATCTCCGCTGCAGGTTCGGGCCGTCCCAGCGCCGCGTACGCCATCGCCAGGCAGGCAGCGCCGCACGCGCGCACCCCGGGGGAACGTTCCTGAGCCAGATAGGGAATCGTCAGCCGGCGCCCTAGCGCAGGGGGAGCGGCAGTCGACAGGCGACTCATGAGCGGTTCCGCAGCGCATCAATCCGCCAGTCCTGCCAGATTTCTCCCAGCGGCGGCAGGTCGGAATTGGCGGCGGACATCTGCGGAAAGCGATCGAGGATTTCCTCGCGCAAACTGGCGGCCAGTTTGGGATCGATATCGGGCGTTTCTTCTTCTTTCTTTTCGGCGCGGGCGGCCTTCGCTTTGGCGAGTTCTGCCTGGCCCTGCTTCAGCTCCGTTTGATATTTGGCCGCCGTCGAGAGGATATCGGACTTCTCAGCGTCGAGGACGGCCATCGTCTCGGGGTAGACTCTCTGGAAGTCGGCAAAGTGGGTGTCCAGATGCGAGCACAGGTCGTCGAGATAACCGCGCATGTGCACGTCTTCGACCCCGTTGACCGACCTGGCGAGGGCGAAACGCATCTGTGTGAAGTCAGTACAGAGCTTAGCGAAATCGATCGGGTCAGCCATAAAATCCTCCGTGTAGCGGTAGGGGAAACGGCGCCAACAGGCCCTGACGGTCGAGTCGGCGTTTCAAGGGGGAGCGGTGACAATCTTATTCCGCCAGGATCCAGTCGTTCTTGTCCTGGCGAACTTCCAGGCCAATGTGCAAAATCTGGCGCCAGAAGAACTCGCGATCTTCGCGCGGCTGGGTTCGCGCCAGGTTTTTCAACGCCGCGAACACCTGGGTGTTGCACATGGCGGCGGGCGGATCCACATGCTGTCGATCGGCCCGGTTCATGCTGCCTTCGGAAAAGAAGACGGCGTTGCAAAGAAATTTCACTGCATTTTCGCAGTCAGGTCGACGTCCCACATCGCGAATGTCGCGTCGCATTTCGTCGGTCGGCTCCTGCAGCCAGCGGACAATCCCGTCCAGCAGCGCCGCGGTTTCCGGCGTCGGTTGTTCCCGATGCGTCCACCAGAAATCCAGCACGCACCACCAGACGGCCTTTTTGGGGGGCAGCCAATAGGTGAGAAATTGAGCGGCGTCGACGACGAGCTTTTGTTCCAGGCATTTCTCCAGGAACGCCGACGGGGTTTCGGATTTCGCCAGGAAAGCGGCGGCCTCTTCACCGATCTTGTAGCGGGCAGTAATCTCCGCGACGCTTTCTGTTTTTCTGGGCGGCTTCGCCATGGTAGCGGTAGTCATCGTCGCCTCGGGTTTTCAGGGGGGGAAGAACGTCAAGCGGATTGCGATCAAACCGACACAGAGATGGCCGATCAGGGGCCAATCATTACGGTCGGGATGCCCAAAGTGACCATGCCCCCGTGGGCGGTCGGCGACATCACGCGTGCGGCCGGCTTGCCTCCAAAAGTGACGGTCGGCGAACCCATGGAGATCGTCGCAGGCGGTCCCACACAGGTACACATGTCCCCTTCGACCGAGGACGGCATTTCGCCAACGGTGACGGTGGGGCACCCCGGCCCGAGGATCGGCCCGCCGACATGGGGAATGATGACCGTCACGGCAGGGCAAACGTGTAACGCACCGACAAAAGTTGCAGGAAACGGCATGGTGATTGGTTCTTCGGCAAAAAGACAGGTTGCAGGGAAGAGAGCGGCGGTCCCCGAAATCGCTAGTTAATGGCTACCATTCCGGCAGTGACCGTCATTTCGGCGCCGCCCAGAATGTCGCAACTAGTGCCGCATTGCAGGACGACCTCGTCCCCCACGACCGCGATGGCGTCGCTTTCGAGTGAGATCGCTGCTTCACTCACATTCACGTTAGATCCACAGGTGAGATCGATCATGGCAGGAGACAATTCGGCAACCGTGGCTCCAATGGAAATCAGGATAGATTCCAGGGAGAGGACGATCTTGGCTTCGGCGACGCTGAGCGTAATGGTGTTCGCTACCCCGTCGAGCGTGATCGTCGGCCCCACATCCGGCACGCCGCAGGTAATCTGTACGAGACCGGTGGCGGATCCATCGACGCCGACTTTCGGCGCGGCCGGATCGGCGTTATTGCAGGTTACCGACGCCGAGCCCGAGCTCATTGCGGCGGAGTTAGTGCCCCAGATCGCCACCTTGCCGCCGTCGGCGCCGGGCGAGGAACCTTCTGAAGCGACCACAATGTTGGTCGCCTGCGTCGGATGGGCAGTGCGGAGTTCGATCGAGGATCGCGTGTCGATCACGTAATCGCCCGTTTCGCAAATTCGCGTGCCGTGGCTCGCATAGGTCCCTTCGGCCGGCTCGACCAGGCGCGTCAGCCAATGCGCGATTTTCTGGCCGACTGTCGACGAATGATGCTCGGCGTTCGGGTTCGCCCGGGCGCCCAGCGTCAGGCATTTGGCCAGAGAGCCGCCGGACATGGTCAGGTCGGCCTTCGAGGCGGTCAGCATGGCGTAGATCTGTTCGACCGAAACCAGGATGCCGATCATGCGCGGGAAAATCCATTTGTGCCAGTACGGCCAGTTCTCCTCGTAGCTTTCCTGGCTAAAGTTGGCCGTGGTTTTCCCGGTTTCATAGGCGACCGTGTACTTTACCCGGGTGATCAGATTGAGAATGAAATCCGTCAACAAAGTGAGGGACGTTAGCACGCGGACCAGGGTGGCGACAGCACGGGCGACCATCGGCGTTTCCGCTGGCGACGCCTCGAAAAAATCCCACTCATGGACTCGATAGCCGGAACCGCGGTTGACCGTGGTAAGGCAGCCGTACATGATATTGGCGCGCTCGACCATGTCGATGTTGACCTGCCCGCCATAGCCCATCACGGCGCTAAACAACGGCGACGGGACAATCGCTTCCACGCCCAGCCCCTTGAGCACCATCGATTTCCAGTCGGCCGTCAGGTTGAGCTTGGCGCCGAAGGTATGATTGGCGTTTTCACCAAAGCTGACGGTGGTCGTGTCGCCCTGGATCGTTTCGTAATAGGAATAGCCGCTGCCGTCCGGCTTCTTTTCTCCCTCTCCGCCTCCTTCGCCGCCTTCTTCGCCGCCGCCGCCCCCGGAATTAAAGGGGAAGGGCATGCTGCCTTTCATGTGGTAGGCGGGGCCGGGGACAAAGCTGACCTTTTGCGATTCGCAGGTGATGTTCTCGTAGGTTTCCGAGTGCAGATGCAAATGCTCGTTCCCTTTGCTGTCGTAGAACACGACGCAGTTAAAGTTGTTGAGCGGATCGCCGCCTTCGTAGGAACAGGACTTGATGCCGCACAGGGAGTAGTTGTCCGGCATCACGAACGGCGGCATGTTCGTCGAGTTATAGGTGTTCCCAATAATCAAAGGGCGATCCGGATCGCCTTCTTCAAAGGCGACAATCACTTCGTGGCCTTTACGCGGCCAGAAGAACGCGCCCCAGCGCGGCCCGGCCCAGACCTGGCCGACGCGGACCCAGCAAGAACTGTCCGCGTTAAAACCGCCCTGGCGATCCCAGCGGAACTGCACTTTCACCCGGCCGTACTTGTCGACAAAAATTTCCTTGCCGGAACCGGCGCAAACCGTCGCCGACTGCGGACCCGAGATGATCGGCTTGGGAGTGATCCGCGGCGGCCGATACACAATTGCCAGCGGCAGGCAATCGAAGTGGTTTTCGTACTTCATCTCCGGCGCTTCATTGGTCGACCGCAAGGGAGTGCTCAGCCGGGCCTCGTGTCGGATTTTGGTAAACAGGTACTTGCCGTTGCCGACCAGGTGCTCTGTCAGTTCAAACACCGAACCCGTCGAGAAGTGCACACAGTCGCTGCGCCCGCGACAGACCACGCTGCGGGCCGCTGCTTCCTGGGCGCGTAGCTTCACCGTGCGTTCGCCGTCTTCGCTGATTTTCTGCAGGTCGGCCGAGCGATCGCCGCCGCCGGGGGTAACGCCGTCGAATCGCTGGGCGTAGGCGCCTGGGTAGTCGTAGCGTTCCATGACAACGGGCCCCTTGAGCTTGTGCTCAACCTGGCCAATTTCGGCCGTTTCGGGCAGCGCATGGTTGACTTCCAGGGGCTGTTCCTGCAGCTCAAAACAATGGTCGCGGAGCACAAAGTTCGTCGTCGCCACCTGCTGGGACTTTTCCCAGCGGTCAATGCGGAGCTCTTCCCGGGCGCCGCCTTCCACGCGGTCGTAGATAATGGACTGCGGTTCGGCCAGCGGCGGGGCCTTTTCGTTGGCGTCCAGCAGCACCATTACGTGATGGTCGACAAAATGCTCGAAGTAGTAATAAATGCCTTCTTCTTCCATCAGCCGACTGATGAAGTCAAAGTCGGACTCGCGGTACTGCACGCAATAGTCGCGCGGTTCGTAAACGCCCGCCAGATCCAGCCGAAAGTCCAGCCCATCGAGCGCTGCCGTGAGGATTTCAGGAATGGTCATCTGCTGGAAGACGCGACACTGGACTTGCCGGGTGAACTGCCACAAGGTGGGGCTGAGCGTAGCGCGGTAGCGGACCGTGTCAAACTCGGTGTCAACTTCTGTCAGCTCGGACAGAATGCCATGAAAGTAACGAAAAAGATCGAACGCCAGGCTGACCTTCAGCGTGGCGGGCAGACCGAGCAGTTCCTCAAACTTGGGTTGGAACAGCCGGCTGGTTTCGAATTCGATTTCAAACGCATACAGGCGCGACAGCTCTTCCGTACCGCACAGCGAGACCGGCAACAGGGCTTCTTCGCCCAGTTGCGGGGTGCTCATGGTCATTTGTCGTTCCGCCAGCGGAAATAAGAACATGACTGCGGTCCTGTGTAAGGTCGAAGAGCATCGGCATCGGAATCACCTTCGACGCCCGGCCGCAAGGAAGTTCAGCCCAGGCCGGCGGCCAGCAAGGAAAAGAGAGCATCCTGCGTTGAGTTTTCGCGCTACGCGGATTGCGAGCAACAAACGGCTCTCGCCGCAAAAATGCATCCTGGCGTTCGTAGCAGTTTTGCCTGCGCCCCCATTCCTGGGGCCTCCGGGCTTTGGCAGTGCAAAGGGACGCCATCGAAAACGATCGCCAACGAAGAACGGCGCGATCGATCCGCGCATGGCGATCTGCAGAGATAGAAAGAGGCTCGCTGAGATCCAGCGAAAGCGTCCGCAAGCAGCGCGAAAACCCCTGCCAAAAGGCAAGGGTTTTTCGCAATTCAACCGTCAGGCGGAGGTCGCCAGGTTATTTTTCAAAGTGGTCGGCGTGATCAATGAACACGGTTCCGGTCGTAGCGTTGTACAACCAGCCGCTGGCTCCGGTCACGTCGCCAGCCTGGGCCGGGCTGTTGGTGATGGTGGTGACCGTGTTGAGGTTGGTAAACGAGTTGACGGGCAATTCGCGGATATAAGGGCCGTACTTGAAGTCCGCGCCGGCTCCGACAGTGCCGTCCTCATCCGTCACTTCGGTGAGTTTGGACAGGTCGCTGGGAACCAGGCCGTCGTGCTGGCTCTTATAGAGTTCGATCTGGGACCGAATGGTGTGCAGGTTGAATTCGGAGGTGCCTTCCTTGGCGTCGTTGGCGGAGTCGGAAAACTGAGGAATGATTGTCGCGGCGAGAACGGCCATAATGACAACCACGATCAGGACTTCCACCAGGGTAAAGCCGCTAGCTTTCTTGCTTTTCATTGTTAACGAATCCCTTGAAAAAACTTTGGTGGCAAAATACGTTCGCGAAGCGGAACGTGACCATTCAGGCAGGTAACGGGGAAAAGTCGCGTCCCCAGGGAATCCCCCAGGAGGCGACCACAAATTTCCTCTACCAGATATCTAGGTCAATTCTGGGTGGCGGTCAAAAAGTGCAGCCAAAATCTTGACGTTCGCCGTCGGAGATCCAGCTTGGCTGCGATGCAATCGCTCTGTCCGGCATGATCGATCCGTTTGATAGGATCCTTGCAGGCGGAGAAGTACACTCTCTGCGGAAGAGTTGGCTTTTGCAGATCACTCACCCCATGCCTCCCTGTTTTCTCAAAGGACTCATTTCTTCTATTCCGTTTACTTCAAGCATATCACCCAGCTTGACGATCTCTAATGACACTGGCTGCAGTATCGCTAGATCGGAAGGCTCTCCCTGTGAACAGCCTTTCTGCAATGAGGGTTGTGATCAGGCGATGGAAAATGGATTTGGCGGCCATGCCGTTCTGACGAGTGCGTTCGTCAGTTGCTACCACTTCAAGGTGAGAATGTCAGCGAAGGAGATCGGATGATGAAAAGTATTTGTACCGCGTTGGCAGCTGCGGTCGTAATGACTGTGCTGTCAGCCTCCAGTGCGTGGGCCGCTTGTTGCGGAGCCGCGAATTACTCCAACTGCGGGAACTGTGAACCCGCCAGTTACCCGTGTGCACGCCAGCAGTGCTGCACGGTGATGAAATCCTGCAGCCGAGTGGTTTACGAGCAGCAACAACAGACTTGCTATCGCAACTGCTACGACACCGTCTGGGATGAGAAGACGATCGACTGCACCCGTTACGTCAGCGAGACTCGCTACCGCAATTGCGAGTACACGGTCTGCCGTCCCGTTTACGAGACGCACTACCGTGAGTGCAGCTACACCGTTTGCAAGCCGGTTTGGGAAACCAAATCTCGCGAAATTTGCTACACGGTGTGCAAGCCGGTTTGGGAAACCAAGACCCGCGACATTTGCTACACGGTGAACAAGCCGGTTTGGGAAACCAAAACCCGCAACATTTGTTACACCGTTTGCAAGCCGGTCTGGGAAACCAAATCTCGCGACATCACCTACACCGTGTGCAAGCCGGTGTGGGAAACCAAGACCCGCGAAATTTGCTACACCGTCTGCAAGCCGGTTTGGGAAACTCGTGAAAAGACCATCTGCTACAACGTTTGCAAGCCGGTTTACGAGACCCGCGAACGCGAAGTCTGTTACACCGTCTGCAAGCCGGTTCACTACACCAAAGAAGTGACCATCAACTGCGGTCGCTGGGAAACGCAGGAAGAGTGCATCCCCGGCCCGGTGGTCACCCGTTGCGTGCAGGATCCGGGCACTTGGACCTGGGATCCGTGCTGCTGCCGTTGCGTTTACTGCCCCGGTGAGTGCCGCACGATCGAAACCCAGTGCCCGCCGCGTCGCGTTTGCAAACGCGTCTGGGTGCCGGAAACCCGTTGCGAAACGGTCAACTGCGTGCGTTACGAACGTGAAGAGTGCCGCAAGTCGGTTCCCTACACGGTCTGCCGCATGGTCAGCGAACCCCGCACCAAGACCTGCTGCTACAAAGTGTGCCGCATGGTCCCCGAGCAGCGCACCAAGACCTGCTGCTACAAAGTTTGCCACATGGTGCCGGAAACGCACACCAAAACCTGCTGCTACAAAGTGTGCCGCATGGTCCCCGAGCAGCGCACCAAGACCTGCTGCTACAAAGTTTGCCACATGGTGCCGGAAACGCACACCAAAACCTGCTGCTACAAAGTGTGCCGCATGGTTTCGGAACAGCGCACCCGGACCTGCTGCTACAAAGTGTGCCGCATGGTTCCGGAAACCTGCACCAAGCGTATCCCCTACCGCACCTGCCGTTACGAAAGCGAAACCCGCTGCAAGCAGGTGCCCTACACGGTCTGCGTTCCCGTGCACGAAACCAAGTGCATCAAGGTTCCGCGTCGTGTTTGCAAACGCGTTCCCTACACCGTCACCCGCTGCGTTCCTCGTGTGATCTGCGAGCAGGTTCCGGTTACCGTTTGCTGCCCCAGCTGCCCCAGCGGTTGCTAATTAAAGGGGGGAGCCGATAACCGGCTCCCCCGCGAGACAGGTCGAAATGCCTGTTCTCTGGAAACCGGCGAACTCCTCAGGAGTTTCGCCTGGGACCGGAAGCAGGCGGTTCGCCCGAACAGACGTCAGAAACGTCGTTGACGATCTTCCTTCGCTGGAAGCATCCGTCTAGCGGATAGAGCGGCCTGGTATTTGCCAGGCCGCTTTTTCATTTCTTGTCCGCAGACGGGCTCGCATCGTCAGAACCCGCAGACTTGTCTCCATCGTTAAAATCCGCAGAATTTTTCGCAGCGTCAGAATTCGACTGTGACGCAGCTCCACTTTCCGTCGAGGGCTGCCCGGCCGAATACTCCTGCCCGCCGCCGCGGACCAGATAAAGCATGGCGATAAAGTCGTACGCCGCATGACAGGCGATCGGAGCCAGCAGATTCCCCGTCGCCAGCCACAGCCAGCCCAGGTAGGCCCCGATCAACGTGGCGATCACCGCATAGGCGTTCGTCATCCAGTGGCACGCTCCGAACGCCAGGGAAGCCAGCAACAACGACACCGCCTGCCGCCACCAGATATCCGTATGCGCCGTGAGCGCCGCCTGGAGTACGCCGCGGAACAGCAGCTCTTCGCCAATCCCGGCCGCCAGGGAAATCAGCAGCATTCCGGCCAGGCCCAGTCGGCGGAAGTGGGGCAGCACGCTGGCTTCGACCGTTTGCCGCAAATGGCGCAGCGGCTCCCACGGCAGATAATCAATCAGCACCAGCCCCGCCAGCATCGGCAACGTGGCCGCCAGCCCCCAGCCAATCGCCGGCAACGCGGCCAGCGGCGCCGGGCCCTCCGGTGAAATCGGCGCCCAGGGCGGATACCCCACCAGCCAGCCGACAATCACCGCGATCAGTCCCAGCCCCCCTTCGAACAGGATCGCCGTACGAACAAAACGCTCTGGCGACTCAGGAGGCGGCTCGGTATCCATGGCAGGCAAAGGGGTTCAAAGGAACCGGCGGCGGCAAACCAACGATTATAGACGCCCACACCCGTTCCCACAGCAGGGCCCGCACCGTTGGTCGGAGCATTTAATCGATCTGACCCGCGCGCAAGACCCGGCCTGGCAGTTCTTCCCGCGGCAGCGACGCCGGCTGGCCGTCGATCACAATCGCCCGCCCATTGACCCAGACCCGATCGATGCCGACCGGTTCCGCGTAGGGCTCGGTATACGTCGCCCGATCGGCGATCGTTTCCGGGTCAAACAAAACCAGATCCGCAAAGGCGCCCGTCTGCAGCCGGCCGCGTCCCGCCAGACCGAACCGCTGGGCGGGAATCGAAGTGGCCTTCCGCACCGCCTGTTCCAGCGAGAAGAGCTTTCGGTCGCGGACCAGCGGCCCCAGGAATCGCGGGGCCGAGCCGAAACACCGGGGATGAATCCTTCCCCCTTGGGCGTAGATCCCATCGCTGCCCAGCATCGAACAGGGATGCTGCAGAAACGGATCCACCACCGCATCGCTGCCCCGCGGGAAGACCAGTGAGACGGCGAAACTCTCTTCCGCCAGCAGCCTGCAGGCCGCCTGTTCGACCGGTAAATCGACCGCTCCGGCGTATTGGGCCAGCGTGGAGCCGATGTGACCGGCGTTCGTTTCACTCGCCAGCCAGGCAATGTAAATATTTTCCGGTGAAAAACGCGGCTGATCAAACCGCGCACGCAGCGCCTGCTGCACCGCCGGCGAAGCCAGGTGATCGCCGGCCGCGAGCGGGCCGTTCTCCCAGACCTCGTACGGCAACATCATGCTCAGCATGGTCGACGCCCAGGCGTACGGATAGCAATCAAAACTAAAGTCGACCGTCTCCCGGGCGCGTTCAATCGCCTGGAGCACCGGCTCGACCAGGTCGGGCGTTTCCGCTTTCAAATGCGAAATATGCAATCGCACGCCCGCCCGCTGGGCGATCTCGACCGCCTCATCAATCCCGGCCGCCGTACCCAGACGGTAGCGGATATGCGTGACATACAACCCATTGAAAGGCCGCAACGCCTGGCAGGCGGCGATCAGTTCCTCGGTCGAAGCGAAGCACTCGGCCACATAGTCGAGCCCCGTCGACAGGCCGACCGCTCCCTGTTCCATCGCCCGGGAAATCATCGCCTGGATCTCCCGCATTTCGTCTCCGGTCGGGGCGGCGCCGCTCCAGCCTTTGACGGCCGTACGAACATTCGCGTACGGAACCTGGGCGATCACGTTCTGCGCGATGCGATTCTCCCGCAGGTTGAACTGCTGCAAATAATCGTCGACGGAACGCCAGCCGCGGTAGTCGCCCGGCAGCAGGCCATTGAGCGGCCGCAAATAGTGCATCCAGTGGGGAGCGGTCGCCGGCGTGACGGGCGCATAAGAGATGCCGTCCGACATCAGCACTTCGGTCGTAAAGCCCTGCCGCGTTTTGAACGGCAAATGCCCCCAGCGGAGCAGCCAGCCTTCGCTATGGTTATGCGGATCGATCAGTCCCGGACAGACGACCCGGCCGCCGCCCTGGATTTCCTCCTGCCCCACCGCCTCCGACAGATCGCCAATCGCCGCGATCCGATCGCCCTGCAGTCCAATATCGGCCCGGTACCGCGGCCCGCCGCCGCCATCGATCACCCATACGTCGCGCAGCAGCGTTTCAAAATGCATCGGCTCCCTCGGGCTAGAGGTTTTTTTCACAGGCGACTGCAGGCCTGATTGTGCGAGAAACCGCCATGATAGACGCCCTGTCCAGCAGGACAACCGCTCAGTCGTCCAAGGAAATCGAATCCTCCGCTGCACAGTGGATAGCCTCGCCTAACGCCGCCAGTTGCTGCCGCGAGAATCAGACTGGTTTTTACCCTGAATCGGGTGGTGGGCGATCACGTTTACGATAAAATCCCTTCCGCAACTACAAAGGGGGGGTGAAGGTGAGAGGTCACAATGACCGTTCAGCGTCGCCCCGCGAAAGTTTAAGTCCGCAGGTTATACGCTAAAGCATCAGGCTGCTAACGATTCTCCAATCCCTATAGTCGTTTGAATAAGGACGAACACGAATGCCAAACACCGCTATTTTGTTTATCGGATTTCTGGCAATTGCCTGGTATTACTACTGCATTATCTACATTGGCTTTTTGCACCCAGTCGCCCAGGATGGCAGTCAAGCGTTTCGTGAATTTGTGAAGCTCTCCATTCCGGCATTGAGCGGGACACTCGCAACCTTCGTTGGAATGGTGTTGTGCCTCAAGCCGCTGGAAACATTAAACGGCGTGCCTGCCGTGACGATGTTTGGGTGGGCCGCATGCCTGGCCTATGTAGTGTCCTTGATACTCGCGGTATACGCCTGGTCGAAAAATGGCGACCGCACCGACCCTGTAATCATCGGTCTGGCAAAATTGCTGTTGGGATTGTTCGGCGGCGCTTTGGCTGTGGCGCTGAACGTCACTGCTAAATAGACCGCCGCCGATGGCTGCGATCCGCTCTTCCTGCAGCCCCCTGTCAACCGGCCGACTACTTTTTCAGCATAATAAAATCGGCCTCGGGCAGGTCGGTCTGGAAACGGACCTTGCCGCGTTCGTAGGTGAAGTCGAGCGGCTTCTGGTGACGGATGCTGAACACTTCGCGGGGAGCGAACGCCGATTTTACTTCCATGTTCAAAGCCGGCAGCTCGTCGTTGTTCGTCCAGTTAACCAGGGTCAGCAGCGTTCCCTGCTTGTTGTCCAGCAGCAGACTTTCGACGCCGGTGACGGAGCTGGTTGCTTCGCGATCCAGGAAGGCGGCCTCGACGCCCAGGTTCATGATCTTCCAGGCGGCCGGATCAAAGTCGGTCGGGTTGTAAAGATTGACCTCGCCGCCACGCGCCCAGGGAACGGGACGCAGGGCCGTTTTCCAGAAGGCGGCTCCCATCGCGGAGCCAACGGCGTAAGCCTTGCCGCGGCCGAGCGGACGTTCCGTCACGGCGGCCGAGCCGTCCTTCCAGCGGACCAGCACCCGCGTTTCCGGCGAGGTCGGCTGCATCCCTTGCTGGAAGGCGATCGCCTGCAGGGGCAGGTCGTCGGGGTGGCTTTCGGTAATCGCATCGGCCAGTGGCAATTCCAGCAGCGGCCGATGGTGGTACAGGTTCTTCTTCGGGGCGCCCGCTTTCACGCCCAGCAGATTCAGCAGGCTCTGTTCCGGTTCGTTGTACTGGTTGAGATGTCCCAGACCGGTCGAGGCGTACAGCACGCCGCCGTCGGTCACCCATTTTTCCAGCCGCGGGACGGCCTTGTCGTTGACCCACTCGCCGGCAAAATAGATCGCCCGGTACTGGTCCAGGTTCTTGGATTCGACGATGTCGTCTTCCGTGATCAGGTCCACCTGGTACTGGGCCTGCCGCAACGCCAGGTAGATCAGCTGCTGGTCCTTACGGCAAATGTTCTGCACCGGCTTGCCGGCCAGGTGGGACATCCGCAGAAAGCGATCGGCCGCCGTGTTCACCGCCGCATGATCCTCATTGAGGGCCGTCGCCTTGCCCGTCACGACCGCCACCCGGGCGCGGCGGGGCTGGGCGCCGTCGAGCAGCGATTCGACCGCCGCTGTGTCGTAGGTCGATTCGAAGATCGCCTGGAACATTTCCGGGTATTGCCAGCTGACGTAGTTCTCGGAATAGTTCTCCTGCGGGCCGACCCAGAAGTGGTCAATGTGTTTGGCCCCGGCGCCAATCGCCAAGAGCGAGTTCCGGCGGAAGTAGTCGGCCGGCTGACCGGGCGAGTGCGGCATGATGTACATGTGGATCGGCAGGTTGTGGTATTTGGTCGCCGACCGCATCCGGGCAAACATGAACGAGATCGTCTGCGGCAACTCGGGCACAAAGAACAAGTAGTCCTCGGCCCAGAACATCGACATCGCCTGGTGCTTGAAGGCGTCAATCCACTGCAGCTGGTCGCCGTAGTACATGACCCCGTGATGGGGCGAGAAATTGGCGCCGGTCAGCACCTGCGGCCCAAACGCCTGCTTTGCAACGGCGGTGAGCTGGCGGTACTTCTCAAACCGCTGCTCCGCCCCGAACAGACGGCCGTACCACTGCAGGCGAGCATTGCCGCCCGGAGTGGCCTGGCGCGGATCGACGCCCAGGTCCTCGCGGGTGAGACGATGCTTCTGCAGCCAGGCCCGGAACGGCTCCAGGTACTGCGGATCGTCGAGCTTCACGCCGCCGATGGTGATCTCATCGCCAAAACTACAGACGCGAAAGCTCCCCTTCTGTGCTCCCAGCTGCGCCGCGTAGTCTTTGATCGCCTGTTCATTGCGCAGATGCTGGTGATAGCCGTCGACTTTGAGCGTTTGATAGGGGGCCGGCAGCTGCGTGTTGTAACCCAGGGCGTCTTTCAAAGCGAGCGCCCAGGGCTGGCCGCCCCGGTCAAAGCCGCCATAAAACGGGATCAGTTTCGGTTTGGTCGGGAACGCTTTGCGCCACTCGGTTTTCGACTGGGCGATCAGATCGGCGGCGATGTCGCGCGACAGACGCAGCGTTTTCTCTTTGTTCCAGGTAATGTCGATCGGGAAGTGGATCGTTTCCCCGTTCGGCACATCCAGTTCGCCCAGCACTTGCCGGCCGGCGCTGTCGAGCGCCACCTGGACCGGCACCAGGACGCTGCCGCCCACCGCTGCCGGCGTGGTGCGGGCCGCCTTGCTGTCCAGTTCGCCATCGACCAGCGTCACCTGCAGGCCTTCATCGGTCAGCAGTTCGACAACCTGGTTGATGTTCACCCAGGGACTCCAGGCGCCGGGCGAGACGGCCGCTTCCGGAACCAGGCCGTGCTTTGGCGCACAGTGCCAGGTGAAGTGGCCGAAATGCGTGAACAGCTTCGCCTTGACCGGAGTGCGGGCCGTATTCTTGAAACGGAAGTAAAGCGGCGTCGAACGGATCGCCTCGTAAATGAACGGGCTCTTCGCCTGGCCGTGCTTTTCCCAGCCGATACAGGTGTCCTCGGTGCTGCTGGTCAGCAGGACAAAGTCCACGTAACGGTCGCCGGCCGGTTCCGGATTGTCGACGGTGATCAGCCGGATCTCGGCCGGGCCCGCTTTGAGTTGGGCCGCGTTCTTGGGAGCCTCAGCTGCATCGTGATCGACGCCCCAGGGGAACCACAGCTGCTTTTGCGGCGGCAGGTTATAGGTCGAGGCGCCGCAGAAACTGTACATTCGCAAAGCGTCGACCTTGCCGTAATCGTGCGAGAACACTTTCCGGTTCCCTTGCCAGACCTCGACCCGATGGACGAAGTTGTAGTACGGCGGCGACTGGTACTTGCTCCAGACCCGATAGGAACCGTTGGCGGGAATCGTTACTTTCTGTACGGCGACCGCTTCTTTGCTGGCGGCCGGAGCGCCCACCAGGCCGCCATGGGTCACCCACATGGCGCCAAAGTTCTGGGTCGCATAACTCTGATCCTGGTGCATCACTTGCCAGCCCGCTTCTCCAGCAGCGGGCTGGAAGCGTTCTCCTTCGGCGACGACCACAACGGGCGCGGGAGCAGGTTCTTGCGCCGCCAGCGGCAGGCAGGCGAAGAGCGACAGGCAAACGTACGAAAACGGAACCAGAAATTTCATCGCGGTATCCAGCAGAGTCATGGCGGGAAATCATCGGTGAGAGAACGGCCGCCGATTGCGTGATCCGACGGCCGCTCTGGGCTACCATCTTAGTCGACGCAGCCGCCCGATCCTACTTCCAGGAGGGCCTTTCGCGTTTGAATTTGCGACGCCTGCCTACTCGCCTTGCTCGGTCGCCATCTCAGCGAGGACGTAATCCCGCGCGGCCAGGACGTGCTCAATGATGGAGTCCATCTGCTCGGCGTCGGCGAAGGGGGAAAGCACATACGACTTGAGCGCGACGACCGGCTCCCCGTAGGCGGAGTGACGATAGTTTTCGGTCAAGCCAATCGCCACGCCGCGGCCGGCCAGCGCCTCGGCATGCACGCGATGGAAAATGCGCCGATTGAATGCATTGTGGAAACGGACCTGCTCCACAAATTGCGGATCGGTCATTTCCTGCTCCTTGACGCTGAAGGTATCGACGTCGTCGGGGTAGGCGCGAAAGAGCGTAACGGGCCCGCTATTCAAATGGTTCAGCACGGTCAACTCGGCCCGGGAGCCGATCTGCTCCCGCAGTTGCTCGGCCATCTCCACCGCGTTCCCCAGTACGGCCCGAAAACCCTGCTTGCCGAACAACAGCAGTCCCGCCAGCGCAGACATCGGCCCGGCCGCACTGCGGGTGGTTTCCAGCGAGTACATGCCCGGATGATGGCCGCCGCTGTGGAACAGGTACGGCATCGTTTCCCGCTCACGGACAATGTACCGGAAGTCGTCCCGACTCCGCAGCAGGAAGAGTGTCGACACATACGGCGCGTAACCCGTTTTGTGAAAGTCGACGCCGATCGAATCGGCCAGGTCCAGCCACCGCATCCGGTGCTGCACGTTCGCCAGGGCGCGCAACGTACGGCCGCGAAACTGCATCGGGTTGGCGTCGAAATCGTAATCGTCGAACACCGACCAGGCCCAGCCGATCACTGCGTCGGCGTGCAGATGCGGAATATAGTCCAGCCCATGACGCTCCACCAGGTTATCACGCATGCGGCGGATCGCCTGGAGATCATCGACCCCAAAGGCGTCGGTCGTGCCCATGGTGGCGACGATGCAGGCGATCTTTTTCCCCTGGCTGACTGTCTCTTCGGCCGCTGCTGTCAGAGCGCGGATATCGACCGCATTGTCGGCATGCGAAGGCACGCGGATCACCTGGTCGTAACCCAGCCCCATCCAGCCGGCAATGTTCCGGCAGGCGTAATGGCTTTGCTCGGACGCCAGAATCACCGCCGGTTCGCGGATGCCATGCTGCAGGGAGCCAGGCGACGCCTTCTCCATTCCGATCCGAGCGCCGTACAGCAGCGCGCCGGTGCCGCCGAAGGTAAACAGACCGCCGGCCTGCTCGGGATCGTAGCCCACCAGGGCAGCCGTCATGGCGGAGACACGGGCTTCCACCTCGGAAAAGCGACGTCCGCTTTCATCGCTGCATAAATTGGGATTGAACAGGGCGGGCAGCACCACACCGATAATCCCGGCGATCGAAGGGTTGGCGATCACGTTGACTTGCGCCCGGGGATGGCCCCAGATCAACATCCCTTCGAGGTACTGGACCAGTTCCGGCACGACCTTTTCGACCGTCTCGCCGGATTCCGCCAGCCGCTCCAGGGCCGCCTTGGCAAAGTCGGGCTCAATCGGACGCCCCAGCAACGGGCTGTCGGACTTGAGCGCATCGACCTGGTCCAGGGCGCGCAACAGCGAGAACACCACATAACCGTCGTGCATGGGATCCGAAACGGGCGGCGGAAACGCCTTGCGAATTTCCAGCAGCAGCTTGCGGTAGGCGGTCATGGTCATTGGCTTCCGTCGTCGGAGGACGCTTTTTCCAGGTGAATCTGCAGCTCGTTGTTCAGTCGGGCAACCTCAATTTCCAGCACCTTGAGCGCCTCTTCCAGATGGGAAAGATCGCCAGCCCGGCCCAGCGCTTCCAGCTTGCCGGCCGCTTTGACCGTGGTACCGGCCGCAAACACATCGGCGGACCCTTTGAGCGAGTGGGCCGCAAAGCGAACCGCCTTCACATCGCGCTGGGCGACTGCCCGCTGCACGTCCTGCATCATTTGCGGACACAGATCCATGAACAATTTCGCCAGTGTCAGGCAGTTGGCTTCCCGTCCTCCGGAGCGGAGGATCGCTTCGGCCCAGTCGCACGCCTTGTCGTCATCGTTGGCGGCCGCCTGCAGGTGCTCGCCTGACAGTCGCTTGCCGGCGGGAGGCGGCGTCGCCGTGGAAACCGCGGCCGCCGAAGGTTCGCCGGCGTGCTTCTCTACAGGACGATTGTTGACCGAAACGATTTCTGCTTTGCGACTTTCCCGCTGCGTTCTCTCTTGGCGGTTCTCCGCGGCAGGCGGTTTTGCCGGCAACTCGCAGGACGGCTGAGGGCGTTTGGAAGCGGGCGATCGCCTGGCGCAGGATTCGATCACTTTGAAAAGCTCGGCTGAATCGATCGGTTTGGAAACATGGCTGTCCATCCCGGCGGCCAGACACTCGTTCCGGTCGCGTTCCATGGCGCTGGCGGTCATGGCGATAATCGGCAGGCGACGATCGCTGGTCTGTTCGCGTTCGCGAATGGCCGCCGTCGCCGCCAGGCCGTCGAGTTCCGGCATGTGGACATCCATCAGGACCAGGTCGAAACTTTCCTGCGCGGTCGCGTCGACGGCCAGCGCTCCGTTCCCCACGACGACCACCTCGTGGCCGCGTGCTTCCAGCAAACCGACGGCTACCTGCTGGTTCACCAGGTTATCTTCGGCCAGCAGAATGCGCAGGCCGGGCGGGCCCGAGGTGGGATGCGGCGGGCTGACCACCGTCGGGTCGGCAGGCTCTTCAAACACCGATAGCAGCGCATTCAAGACCGAAGAGTGAGTGACAGGTTTTGTCAGGGACAGCGACACTCCCAGCGACGAGAGGATTTGCTCGTCGCTCTGGCCGGCCGAAGAGACGATGATAATTCTGCAGTCGCAAAAGTCCGCCTCCTGGCGCATTCGTCGGGCAAACTCCAGGCCGTCGACATCGGGCATCAGGCAGTCCAGAAGAACCAGATCAAACGGCTGCCCTGCGGCGACTCCTTGCCGGAGCGTATCCAGGCCGGCTAGCGCGTTCTGCACGGCCGTCGGCCGCAACCGCCATTGGGACAGCATTTCGTGAAGGATCAGGCAGTTGGTGTCGTTGTCGTCGACGATCAGCACCCGCAAACCGCGGAGGGATTCGGGCGCCGCCGGCACGGGCTGGGTTCCGGTCAGGCCGAACATCGCCTGGAAATGAAACTCCGACCCCTGGCCGGGTTCGCTTTCCACCCAGATCCGGCCGCCCATCATCTGCACCAGCTGGGAGGAGATGGAAAGCCCCAGCCCGGTTCCGCCGTAACGACGCGACGTAGAAGTGTCGGCCTGGCCGAACGCTTCAAAAATCCGCTGCTTCTGCTCCGCCGAAACGCCGATCCCCGTATCGCGAACCGTCACGTGCAGTTCCACCCGATCGACCGTCTGCTGGTGGTTTTCGACTTCCACGACCACTTCGCCCTGATCGGTAAACTTGATGGCGTTGCCAATCAGGTTGATCAGGATCTGTCGCAGCCGACCCGGATCGCCAATCACGCGTATGGGCGTTTCGGGCCTGATATGACAGGCCAGCTCGATCCCCTTCTGCCCCGCCCTGACTCCCAGCGAACCCGCGGCGCCGCCGACACACTCCCGCAGGTCGAACTCAATCTGTTCCAGTTCGAGCTTGCCGGCCTCGATCTTGGAAAAGTCGAGAATATCGTTGAGCAGGCGCAACAGCGAGTCCGCCGACTGGCGAAGCGTTCGCAGGTACTGGTCCTGCTGCGGGCTCAGCCCGGTGTTCTGCAGCAACTCGGCCATGCCGATCACACCGTTCATGGGAGTGCGGATTTCGTGGCTCATATTGGCCAGAAACTCGCTCTTGGCGTGGTTGGCGGCCTCGGCCGCTTCTTTGGCGGTTTCCAGTTCGGTCTGGGAGCGTTTCAGTTCGATGGCGACCTGCTGCAGCTCCTCATACAGGGCGGAGCGCGTCTCGGCGCTGGCGGCTCTTTCTTCGGCCTGCTCCCGGCGCCATCGGGACTCTTTGAGCGCCAGCTCCTGATGCAGGCTGCGTTCGTTGATCGCTTCGATATGCCGCATCATGCGGACGCGCCGCACCAGGGAATTGATGTGCGCCAGGATCACTTCCATATCCTGCGATTTGCTGACAAAGTCATCCGCCCCTGATTCCAGCGACTTCAGCAATACGGTGCGATTCTCCTGGCCGGAAAGTATCAGCAGGCCCAGGTGGTTTTTTTGTTGATTGGCCCAGCGACGAGCCCGGTTACAAACTTCAAAGCCGTCCATTTCCGGCATGACGACATCGATGATGGCGATGTGGAAATCATTTTTGGCGAGCAGCGCGACGCCCTCGGCCCCCGAGGTCGCTGTGGTCACCTGGAAGCCGTTTTCGGAGAGCTTGCTTTCCAGTTCCGCGAGGTAGGTACGGCTGTCGTCGATCGCCAGCACGCGGCCGCCGCGGGAGAAAGCGTCCCGCGTTTCCCTGCTGAGGAAGCTCTCTGCGGGGCCAGCCGAGCGGAGCAGCCCGGTCGCTACCGCCAGCAGTTGTTCTTCCGAGCTTTCCTTGGAAAGAAATTGATCCGCCCCCGCCTCAAAGGCGGCCAGGTGGTCGCGTTCGCGCTGGCTGCCGGTCAGCACCAGAATGGGAATCACCTGCAGGGCGACGTCGCCTTTGAGCCGGCGGCACACCTCCAGGCCGGAGCGATCTTTCAGATACTGGTCGACCACCACCAGGTCGGGTGTCGCCTCCTGACACATCTGCATGGCCTGATCGGGGCTCATCGCATGCCGCACGACATGCCCCGCCTGTTCGAACAGGCGGGTGAAGGTCACCGCCTGCACGCGGCTGTCTTCGATCAGCAGGATATTCGACATTGTCGGGTTGCCCGGTAAAGTTCAATGGCGATCTCTTGGATCTGGGAGGGTTCCGCTGGGAACGCGCCCTGTAGCGCGTTAATGGGGGTTAAACCATACTCAGTTTCGCAAGAATTTCGGCGATGCCTTCGGGCGGCAGTTCCAGGCTGGCGGCGCCCAGTTGCTGGGCCGTTTTGGGCATCCCCCAGATCAGGCTGGATTCTTCATCCTGGATGATCGTGAGCCCTCCAGCCTGCTTGAGCGCCAGCAGCCCTGCAGCGCCGTCCCCGCCCATGCCGGTAAGCAGAACTCCGGCCGCCCTGGGGCCCAGTATCTCTGCCAGGGAATAAAACAGCGCATCGCCTGAGGGACAGTGGATCTCGCCCGGATCGCCTGGGACCAGTTGCATCCGGGTGGGGTTTCTCAGACTCAAGTGCCGGCCGCCCGGAGCCACCCAGACCCCTGGTCCCAGCAACTGGCCGTATTCGGCCACTTTGACCTGATGTCCCGAGGTGTTCGACAGCCAGCGTGCAAACCCGTCCTCAAACCCGTGCGAGATATGCTGCACCAGCAGAATCGGAATGGGAAACGGCGCCGGCAAGGCGGACAAAATCTCCAGCAGAACGGGCGGCCCGCCCGTCGAGGCGACCAGTCCGATCGCCGAGATGCGCTGCGGGGCAATCGCGCGCGGATACGGTTTTTTGGCGGGGGTGCGTGTTTTGTTTTCCCGCACCCTGGCGACCGCCGCCGCGATCAGTTCACGGCGCAGTTTGGGACCAATCGTCTGCAGGTGCAGCAGGACGGCCCCTTCGGGCTTTTCAATCACGCTCACGGCGCCTGCTTCGTACGCTTTCATGGCGAGGTCGACGTCCCGCTTTTTCAGGGTCGCGCTGGCGACCACGATCGGCGTGGGACAAATCCGCATGATCTCTGCGGTGGCGGTAATGCCATCCATGTCGGGCATGTGGATATCCATCAGCACCACATCGGGCTGATAGGCAGCGGTCTGGGTAATCGCCTCGCGACCATCGCGGGCTTCCGCCACGACCGTTAACTCGGGATCGTTCTCCAGCAAACGTCGAAAAATCTCGCGCTGGGTGACGGAATCCTCAACTATCAAAACACGTATCATCAGGCAGCCTAACAGGGGCAGTGGCCAGCAACAGGGCTGGGAAAACACGAACACAACAGGAAATCGTCCGGGCTTGCCCCCTGCCAGCATGGCTCCGGCTACACAAACTGCTCGACAAGCTCCAGCAGTCCTTGATCTTCAAAGGTCGATTTTACCACATAGGCGTCCGCTCCGGCATCGAGTCCGGCCCGGCGATGTTCCTCTTTTTCGCGACCTGTCACCAGAATGACCGGCAACCCATAGCGGGCTTTGATCTGACGTGTCAGGTCAAAGCCGTTGAGCCGCGGCATTTCCACATCGGAAACGACCAGATCAATCGTCCGCGAGGC
Organism: Lignipirellula cremea; assembly: GCF_007751035.1. Lineage (NCBI taxonomy): Bacteria > Pseudomonadati > Planctomycetota > Planctomycetia > Pirellulales > Pirellulaceae > Lignipirellula > Lignipirellula cremea. Next base: position 3,928,918 of record NZ_CP036433.1, read on the forward strand.
CAGCAGCTCTAGCGCTTCGCCCCCGTCGCACGCAGTCGCGACCGTATAACCGGCCGCCGTAAAAACCTTCCGCAACACGGCCCGCGTCGTAGGAGAATCATCCACCACCAGCAATCTGCCGCTGGTCGAAGGTTGCGGGGCAGCCACAGGCGACCGCCGGGCCAGATGCCGCCAGGCGGGGCTGAGCAGGTCGAGCACCAGTTCCACCGAACCATCGGACCGCACCGCCGCCCCCAGCACGCCGTCGAGATCATTCAGCGGAAAGCCCAGCGGCTTGAGCAGCACTTCGGACTCATCGATCAGGTCGTCCACCGCCACGACGATCTCCCCTTCGTGATCGGCCGCCAGCAGGTACGACCAGGCCGATGCATGCCGGGACTGGGGCGAAACTTCCGCGCCTAGCAGCGTCGCCAGATGGACAAACCGCCGGCTGGCGCCGTCGATTGTCAGCACCTGGGAGCCGTCTAATTCCTGCAGCTCTTCGCGCCGGGCGCGGCCCGTGCGGCGGATATTGCTGGTGGGAATCCCAAACCGCCGCCCGCCCGCCAGGACGGTCATAATGCGAACGCTGGAAACAGTAATGGGCACGGTCAACGCAAAGGCCGATCCCTGCGGCGAGGTCGAACGCAGTTCAATGTTTCCGTGCAGCCGCCGTAACGTATCGGCCGCCGCATCGAGCCCCACCCCCCGGCCGGAAATTTCTCCCGCCGCCGCTGTCGAAAAACCCGGACGGAACAACTGGGCAATCAACTCCGATTGCGGCATGCGTTCAAGATCCTCCCGACTGAACTCCCCGGACCGGGACAGCCGTTCGCGGACCCGTGGAAAGTTAACGCCACAGCCGTCATCCGCGATCGTGATCCGCACCAGCGGCCCACTTTGCACGGCCGAAATGGAAATGACCCCCGATTCCGGCTTGCCGGCCTGAACCCGCTGCGCAGGCGACTCGATCCCATGATCGGCCGCATTACGGAGCAGATGCAAAAGAGGCGAGCGGAGAGCTTCCAGCACGGCCTTGTCGAGCAGGATCTCGCCGCTGACTGCTTCGTAACGGATCGACTTGCCCAGCGACTGCGCCAGATCGCGAACGGCCCTGCGCAGCGCTTCCGTTAGCATCGACAGCGGCAGCAGCCGCGCCTGGCGGACTTCGTCTTCGAGCGAATCGATCAACAGCTCTTCCCGCGTTCGCCAGGTCCGCAGTTCTGTCTCAATCCGCAGCGTCTGGTCGAGCGCCCCTTCGATGAATTTCTTTTGCTCGGGCGTGAAGCTCAGTTCCAGCTCGCGCTGGCCGTTCTGCAGGTGCTCGCGCAGGTGCAGCATCCGCTCGGAAAGGACGTCGCCATTGCGCTGGCAGACGCGCACTTCGCCCGCCAGATTGAGCATCCGGTCCAGCCGCTGCGAAGGCACCCGAACCGTGAAACGCTCCTCATCGGTCGCCGCCAGAGCGGCCTCGGGCGAAACCTCCTCCTGCGGGGACTTTTCCTGGTCCGAGGCTGACGACGCGGCCGCCGGCCCGACCGGAAAAGCGGCAGCCGAAGATTGCCCCGACGGCTCGACCCTGCCAGGACCAGGCGGCCCGGCGGAGGGAGCGGGGACGACGGGCGGGGGCGTGGAGCGGACATCGCCTGTTTCTGCCGCGAACCGGTCGGGTGGATCGTCCGCGGGTTCTTCTTCGTCCGGTTGTGCGAAACCGACCTGCCATGTCTCGAAAGCGGCCCGCATGGCGTCGAATTGCGACAAGCCCTGATCGATGGCGTCCTGGTCAATGCGCTGGGGATTTTCGCGCAGGTCGTCCAGCATGTCCTCAAGCGACTGGGCCGCTTCTTTGAGGGTCGGCACGCCGACAACTTTGGCGTCGGACTTCATGCTATGGGCGTGACGAAACAGGTCGTCGATCAGCGCCCGACGGGCTTCCAGCTGGGGGGATGTTTCCAGATCAAGAAACAGCTTTTCGAGCGCCGCCAAATGGTCGCGGGCCTCTTCGCGAAAAATCTCGATAATCGGGTCAACATCCATCGGGCGCAGCTCTGTTTCCAAGGGGGAACGGCATGCCGCCATCCTACCCGTTCTGCGGCCCAGGGAAACGGCTCGACGAGGTCTTTCTGGTAAGGGAACCAGGCGCGCTGCCCGCCGGCTCAGCGGGCCTTGGTCATCTGGATCTCATCGAAAGAGATTTCGCCCACGGCGCCGAACAGCCCGATCCGCAAAATACCTTCGCGAGCATTTGGCGGCACGCGGACAGTGCGCTCCACCAGTCGCCAGTCGCTGGTTCCGCGGAACGGTCCGACCACGGCCACGCCCAGGTCCTTCCGCTGTTCGTCGAAGAAAGAGACAGCAATCAAGGGGACCTCTTCATTGCTGCGGCCGGGAGTCACGTTCTGGCACCGGACCCAGCCGGACAGACGCAGTTCCTGCACACTGCGGCCATCGATGGCAAACCCCTGGAGCAGATGCGCATGACGGCCTGCGGTGGAATTGCGGAAGGTCACATAATGATTGCCAACGGGAGCGTTCCCCGTTTCAAAAGTCAGCTGGCGCTGGTAATACCAGCCGGGAACAAAGCCATTCTCTGGCAGTTCCTCCTCAAAACCGGGATTCTCGGCAGCCGGATGAAGCGGATCCGGCTTGACCTGCCGGGCGTCTTCGGCGGCGCCTGTCATCGGCACGAACAGCGTCGGCCGGAGTTTTTCCGCGACCAGTTTGCCGTCGGTCTTCCGCATGAGATACAGCGTTTGCTGATAGCGTTCGCCGACGGGAATCACCATCAGGCCGCCTTCTTTCAGCTGTTCGACCAGCGGGACCGGGATCTTCTCGGGCGAACAGGTGACGATAATTTTGTCAAAGGGCGCCTTATCGGGCCAGCCGAGAAAACCGTCGCCAACTTTGGTGAATACATTCTGGTAGCTCAGGCGGCTCAGGGTGCGGGCGGCCATTTTCCCCAGCTCTTCGACAATCTCGATCGAATAAACTTCTTTGACCAGCGGGCTCAGAACAGCGGCCTGGTAGCCCGAGCCGGTGCCGATTTCCAGCACGCGATCGTTCGGCTGCGGATCGATCGACTCCGTCATGTAGGCGACAATAAACGGCGACGAGATCGTTTGCTGTTCGCCAATCGGCAAGGCCATATCGTAATAGGCCTGGGAGCGGAGCGAGCTGCGGACAAACTCATGACGCGGCGTGTCCAGCATCGCTTTCAGTACGCGCGGATCTTTCACGCCGGCGCCGGCGATCGCATCATCGACCATCCGCTGGCGGGCCGCTTCCAGCCCAAAGCGCGTCTGGGCCTGGGCGGTGGAAACGGTTGCACCGAATTCCACGACGCAGAATGCCGCGATGCAAAGCAGGCTGGCCGCCGTGACGCCCCGAAAAAAAGCGGGCAGGAACGTTCCTTGCCGCCGGACTGGCGGGCAGAGTTCGCACGATCGGTTCATAGCGGTTCGCCTTCCCATGTTTGAACGCCAGTCATCCGCATGCTGGCGTTACCAGTGAATGCCCCTCGTATCCCCTCACTATACCACGCTCCCGGGCGCCCCGCGCGGGAAGCCTATTGTTCCAACCAGTCGAGCGTGCAGCGGGCAAAGGTGATCTTTTGATAGTTGTCCCGTTCCAGCAGCACGCCGAACGCCCCTTCGGGTAACGGCACGATGCACGAATAGGCGGAAGAACCCGCATAAAGCAGCCGGCTGTGGTCCCACGTTTTGCCTTCATCGGTGCTCATGCGCACGGTCAAATGATCGCGGCCTTTGGACGCGGGATTGGAAAACAGCAGGATGCTCCCGCGCGGGTCGTCGGCCCCGCTGTAGCGCACCAGGCTGCCCTGGCAAACCGGTTCCGGCAACGATGCGTCGTCGGTCGCCGGCCCCCAGGTATCGCCGCCGTCGCTGCTCAGGGCGACCGCCCGGCAATTCTTGCCGCGATAGCTGCGCATATTGAGAAGCAACTGGCCGTCGCTCCGCTGGACGACGGCGCACTCGTTCATGGCGAAATCGGTGGCGCCGCCCCGCTGCCAGGTTTTGCCGTGATCGTCGGAATAGAAAACGTGCGAGCGGCCGGCCGCGTCCCAGCTGCCTTGGCCGCGCACCCGATGATCACACGGAATGACCAGCCTGCCCGCATGCTTCCCCACGGTGAGCTGAATCGCATTCCCCGGCCCACAGGCGTACCAGTCCCAGTCCGACGCCTTGACGTCGGCGGTGATGTCGCGGGGTTTGCTCCAGGTTTTCCCCTGATCGCTGCTGGAGGTCACCAGCACCTCGCGATTGTCGCGGTTGAACGGCAGCCAGATCACGCCGGTGGACTGGTCGACCACCGGACAAGGGTTGCCGATCGTCACCTTCTTGTCGCCGCCTTCTTCATACACCAGTTGCAGCGGCCCCCAGGTGCGGCCGCCGTCGCTGCTTCGTTTCAGAACCAGGTCCAGATCGCCATGATCGCCGCGACCCGTTTTACGTCCTTCGCAGAAAGCCAGCAGATCGCCTCCGGGCGCCGTGATAATCGCGGGAATCCGAAACGTGTGATAGCCTTCCTGACCGGCCGTGAAGACATCGATCAATTCCGGTTCGGCTCCCAGCGAAGCAGAAGCCAGGATGCCTGACAGAATCCCACCAGCAAGGAACCAGGAAACGCAGCAACGGAGCAAACACAACATAGGGCGACCTTCTTTCCAGGAACGCGGATAAATCGGGACCGAGCCGCATTGTAGCCTGGCCGCCGCGGGAAATCGCCGTTACGCTTCGGCAGGGCCGTCGCTGTCCTCTTGTGGCGAACGTCCGTTCCGTAATTCGGTCGAAGACACATCCACCTGGAAGTCGCCCGGCGAGGTTTGTTCGCACAGATCGCGCAGCCGGTCCGGCAGATCCAGATTCTCCAAATGCAGCAGCCGCCCCGCCACCGATCGGGCGAACACGACGAAGCGACAACCGGCGCCGGCGAGCCTGGCAATCGCGTTCTGCAGGGCGAGCGCGTCGCCTCCGTAGTACCGCACGTCGCCCGCCCGGGCGATGGTGTCGGCGCCGACCAGAAACCGTACTCCAGGAAAGAGAACCGCCTTTTCCACGAAGGTCGGCGCGGCGGTCACAAAAACGGTCCGCCGGCGGAATTGCTGCAGCCGGCGTTCAATTTCCTCCGTCGTCAAACGCGGCTTGTCGACATTGACGACCGACAATTCAAACGCGGGCGATTCTCCCCAGCGGCGTTCGGCATAACGGGCCATCTCCAGATGCCCCTGATGTAGCGGGTTAAACGACCCCGGCAGCAGCAGCGACGGCGCACCTGCGGATGCACCCGGGTGGGCGACCCATGGCGTCTGGCCGGCCAGCAGTTGGATCAGGCGGGGTTCCAGCATGGGCAGTCCGGCTGCGGGTGAGGCTAGCCGGCCTTGGAAGTGTTTCCATCCCCTGCCAGTTGGGCGCGTTCCACCGTGGAACGGATATGCAGGTCCCGCTGCGGGAAGGGAATGTCGATCTTGGCGTCGCGGAAGGCTCGTAAAATCTGGGCGTGCAGTTCATGCGTGACCGTCAAACGGTTTTCCAGATTTTCCAGAAACAACCGGGCGACCATCCGCAGGGAGCTGTCCATGAAGCCGTCAAACACCACGGTCGGCGACGGGTCTTTGAGTACCTCAGGGTGACGCCTCAATACACGCAGCAGCACCAGTCTGGCGTATTCCACATCGGTCGAATAGGAAACACCGACTTCGATCACCAGCCGATTGGTGCTGTCCGACAGCGTCCAGTTTAACAAACGGCCCGTAATGAATTCCTTGTTGGGGACGATCAGTTCTTTCCGGTCCCAGTCGCGAATGGTCGTGGCTCGCATGCGAATTCGCACTACCACGCCGGTTGTTTCGCCCACCGTCACCACATCGCCCACCCTGATCGGACGTTCCAGTAGCAGGATCAGGCCTGACACAAAGTTGGCAAAAATTTCCTGCAGACCAAAACCCAGACCGACCGTGACCGCGGCGATAAACCACTGCACGTTAAACCAGCTGAAACCAATCTGGTGGCAGGCGATCACGGCGCCCATGATGGAGAACAGATAGCGGGAAATCGTGGTAATGGCGAATCGAGCGCCCGGATCCAGCGGCATGCGATGGAGGACGGTCGTTTCCAGCAGGCTGGGCGCGGTTTTGGTGACCATAAACGTGACGGCGATGGTGATCGCAGCCAGCGCGGCGTTCCCCAGATTGATCGCCACGCCGTCGGCCCCTTTCCACAGGGAAATGGTTTCGACAAAGCGCAAAGCCGGCAGAACGTCGTTCCAGAGAATCCACATTAGCACCACGACCGCCATCAGCGTGACGTTCCGCACCAGGCCGCGCTGCTCGGCATCGATCGCCGTCAGGTCGATATCTTCCGGGTTGACTACCTCAACATGCGACAGGGCGCTTTCCGCCAGTTCCGACGGCGCATTTTCCAGCGTGGCGGCCGCATGCCGGGCCTGCTCTTCCGCTTCGACAATCGCCAGTCGTCGACGGGCCAGCACCAGCCAGCGCACCACGGCCGCATGGGCGCACATCACGCCGTACAGCACGCAGAACGCACCAAAAATCCGTCCCGCCATTTGACTGGCCGTATACGAATAGCCCATCGCCGTCAAAATGGCGAGGGTTGCCGGAATGGCCGCCGTAATCGCCAGCCAGACATAATACATACGGGCGAACCAGCTCTGCGACGACTGACCCAGCGCGTCGCGAACCACCCGGCTGAAAGGACTTGCCAGCAGCGGCAGGCCGATCAACAACGCCACCATTCCAATCAGAAACAACACCCGGGCGACGGCCGCCTTTTCCAGGCTGACCAGGTCGTTTCGCAACATCAGAATGGCAAACGTCAGCGGCACCGCCATCCACAGCACCCAGCGAATCCGATGGTGGAACCGCAATACGCTGGCCTGCTCCCAGCCAAAATGGGCGATCGCCAGACCGCCCCGGCGGCACGTTTTGCGGATCGCATCCAGGGCGAACAGCAGCAACGATGTCTGGTAAAGCGATTCTCCAGCGGCCAGCCACAGCGTGGTCGCCGACTTCGACGACGACAGCATATTCCCCAACAGCAGCAGTACGCCTGGCCAAAGGGCGGCCCCCAGCAGCGTAAAAAAGATGCACTGCAGGGTGGGAGTGAAGGAGTAGTTCTTGTCTTCATCGAGCATCTGGTTGATGCCGTCGAGACGGGCCTTGATCCGACGTTCAACAAAAAAGATGCTGCCCACCAACAGCATGGCGGCCAGCAGCCAGCCCCAATGCGCCCAGATCACTTGCGACAGCGACTTCCACTCCTGGGCCAGGCGGTGCGGCGTTAGCCGACGAGAAACCGCCAGCCAGACACGCCCCAGATCATCCCGGTTGATCGGTTGCCGGTTGGGCACCCAGAGCACCTGCTCTTTAATAAAGGCCTCAAAGTTCTGGGTCAGTCGCAGCAGATCCGTTTCCAGGGTGTCAAGTTCCACCAGGCGGCGGAAGTACAGGTCGTTATCCTGCTGCAGCTGGCCAATGTAATCCTGGCGATTGGCGACCAGCGTTTCCACCGCTTGCTGCAGGGCCAGTTCGTCGGCTCCCGCCTCCAGGCTGGCCGAGTTGGCGGCGGCCTGGGCGGCAGCGGCAAACTGGGGAATTTCCGATTCCAGCTCTTCCAGGTTGTACGTTTCCACCTGTAGCTGGCCCATCAACTGCTGGCGTGCGCGGATACTGTTGCGATAGGCCTGGGGCGCCCCCAGCGAGGCCCGCTGTTTCTGCAGGACGAGTCCCATCGCGGTGTTGACGCCGCTTTGGGTCAGTCGTTTTTCGATCCGCTCAAAGTCCGTGCGAATCTGCCGCAGTTCGGCGTCGGTGACTTCAATCTGCTCGTTCAGTTCCTTGAGCGTCGTCGCCAGCGTTTCGCGACGGGAAGCCAACTCGGAGTTCTGCTCGGCATAGGCGCGCAAGATTCGCCCCTGCACGGCGGCGGCCAGATCGGCGGCCGCCTTGGCTTCCAGGGCGGCCTGTTTCAGGCGCGCCGCGTCGATCGCTTCGCGCAACAGTTTGACGTTATGCGTCAGGCGCTGCACTTCCCGGGTGGCAAGTCGTCGTTCCAGCGCTCGCAATTCCGCGGTCGCTCCAAAGGTCTGGCGTTCAGCGGCCAGCGTATCCGCTTCGGCCTGCAGGGCCGCTTTTTCGGCCAGCAAGCTTTTCCGTTTGGCCAGGGAAGCAGGAGTGTCGCCGGGTGGGTCGGCCAGGATGGCGGTAATTTCCGCCTGCCGCTGGGTGATCGCCAGCAAACGTTCCGGAATCACCGTATTCAGCCGATCTTCCGCTTTGGGAGCCGCCTCCCGCTTGGCGATTTCTTCCTCTTTCACCCGCAGGGCGGCCTCCTGCTCCAGCAACATTTGCTGCTGGGCGGCGCGATCCAGCTGGGAAAAATCCAAAGGCACATCAGCGCTGTCCAGTTTTTTCTGCGTCTCTTCGATCGTTTTTGGGGCGTTCTCCGCCGCCGATTTGAAAGCGTCCGCCCGGGCCTGCCAGTCCTGCCGGGACTTCAGGAACTCCAAGGTCTTCTGGTACGCTTCGTTCAACCGCACGCGGTCCTCTTCGACCACCTGGGTATCGTTCTGCAGGCGCTGTTGCGCCTGCTCGATCTCGTCCCGGGTGGGAGGAAGCTCTTGCGGCAGGGCGGGGGTTGGGGGCTGGGCCGATAACGATCCGCTGCCCAGAATGGCAACGCTAGCGACCACGAAAAGGGCGGCAAGCAAACGGCAGGTCGCCGCAGACGTGCGTCTCATGGGAAATCTTCCTTGAACCGGTGGTCTGGGGGTGCGGGGTGCAGCATTCCGGTAAAAACTCTCTTTCCAAGAGAATTCCCTACCCGGTTGCGGTTGAAAACCTCCCCACACTCCCCGATCATAAAGCAACGGAAGAAAGTTACCAAGGCGAACCCGGGCTGCGAATTGAACACGTCGCCAAAAACAGCACTGATGGACTGGAAGTTTTCATGAAAATTGCAATTTTATCGAGAAATTCAAAGCTTTACTCGACGCAGCGTTTAAAAGAAGCCTGTGTTCAAAGGGGGCACGAGGCCCGCGTAATTGACTATTTACGCTGCTATATGGATATCACCAGCCATAACCCCAAGCTGATCTATCAGGGCGAACCGCTGGACGGCTACCATGCCGTGATCCCCCGCGTGGGAGCATCCCACACCTTCTACGGAACGGCTGTCGTACGCCAGTTCGAGATGATGAGCGTTTTTCCGACCAACGAGTCGACCGCCATCTCCCGATCTCGCGACAAACTCCGCTCCCTGCAGCTTCTCTCTCGCGATGGGATCGGCCTGCCCGTTACGGGCTTTGCCAATTCCACCAAGGATATCGATGGCCTGATTAACCTCGTCGGCGGGGCCCCGCTGGTGATCAAGCTGCTGGAAGGAACCCAGGGCATCGGCGTGATCCTGGCCGAAACGCAAAAAGCGGCCCAGGCGGTCATCGAGGCGTTCCGCGGCCTGAACGCGAATATCCTGGTGCAGGAGTTCATCAAAGAAGCCGGCGGTTCCGACATGCGCTGCTTCGTTGTCGGCGGCAAAGTCATCGCCGCCATGAAACGCCAGGGCCCGCCCGGCGAGTTCCGCTCCAACCTGCACCGCGGCGGTTCCTCTGAGAAAGTCAAATTGACCCCCGAAGAACGCAGCACGGCCGTTCGCTCCGCCAAAGCCATGGGGCTCAATGTCGCGGGCGTTGATATCCTGCGATCCAATCATGGCCCCGTCGTGATGGAAGTGAACTCCTCGCCCGGACTCGAAGGGATCGAGGCCGCCACCGGCATCGACGTCGCTGGCAAGATCGTCGAGTTCATCGAAAAGAACGCCGACGCCAAAAACACTCGCGACAAAGGGAAAGGCTAACCCCCTTCCCGGCTGACAGCGATAGCGGGAAAATAATCCCATTCGCTTTGGCGCTACAGGTCAATCGTATCACCGACCGCCAGGACCAGCGGTTCGGCGGACGTCTGGGTGCGCACCTGTTCGGCCCAGGCGGACGCATCCTGCTCGATCGGCGGCCATGTGTTGTAGTGGGCCGGCGCCACGCGCTTCGGCCGCAACAGCCGGATCGCTTCGATGCTGTCGGCGGGACCCATCGTAAACAGGTCGCCAATCGGCAGCACGGCCAGGTCCAGCCCTCTGGCGCCGATCAGTTGCATATCGCCAAAAAGGGCCGTATCGCAAGCGAAGTAGACTTTCCGCCCCTCAAGCGTCAGCACAAAACCGGCTGGATTTCCGCCGTACGATCCGTCGGGCAATTGGGAACTGTGATGCGCGATCGTCATTTCCACCCTGCCAAACGGCATTTCGACGCCGCCTCCCAGATTCATTCCCAGCGTATCTTTCACCTGGTGCTGCTGTTCCAGCCAGCTGGCGACTTCATATGCCGCGATCACCTTGGCCCCAGTGCGCTGGGCGATCCCGGCCACATCGGCGATATGGTCAAAGTGTCCATGCGAAACCAGAATAAAATCGGCTGCGATCTCGTCCGCTTTTGCTTGCGCCACGGGCGAGTCCGTCAAAAACGGATCCAGCAGGATTGCGGCGCCGCCGGAGGCGATCGACCAGCCGCCATGTCCCAGCCAGGTCAAAGTCGTTGTCATGGTTGCCGTACCATTTCAAAAAGAAAGAAGATCGGGAGTTAGTTCTGCTGCGAATGAGCCAGCAGACGTCGAAAGTCGCCACACGTCTCGCGAAGGCACGCGGCACCTTGCAGAGCAAAAGACGACCGCCTGTCCGGGGCTTTCAATTCTAAACGTTCAAGGCGCCGCCCAGCAGTTCGATCAGGCGGTCCACTTCGTCGGTCGTGTTGTAATGCACCAGGCCGATTCTCACCATCCCTTCGGGTTCCAGCCCCAATGATTCCGTCAGCTGCAGGGCATAGTAATTGCCATGCCAGACGAATACGCCGTGGTTGCCCAGCGCCGTCGCCAGCTGGGTAGCGGTCAGGCGGCTGTGGGTAATGGAGATGGTCGGCAATCGCTCGTCCATTCGGGCCGGATCGGTCAGCCCCCAGACGGTGATCTCGTCAATGCTTTCCAGCCCCTGGAGCAGACGCTCCAGCAACCCCCGTTCATAGGCGGCGATCCCGGTGAACGCCGACGCCAGCGCGTGGCGCCGGTCTAGTGAATCATCGCTGGCCAGCGTCCGCCCGATCTCGGCCAGATAGTCGACCGCCGCCAGCACGCCGGCCAGGCACTCGTGGTTCTGCGTGCCCGTCATCCATTTGCCAGGCAGCTCATCCGGCGCCGGCCGCAACTTATAGGCGGCCGTCTGTTCCAGCAGCTCCCGTCGGCCCCACAGCACGCCGATATGCGGCCCAAAAAACTTGTACGCGGAACAGGCCAGAAAATCGCAGCCCAGCGCCGCTACATCCAGCAAGGCATGCGGCGCATAATGCACGGCGTCGGCGTACACGAGTGCGTTCTGCTGATGGGCTGCGTCCGCCATCGCTCGCACCGGGTTGATCGTTCCTACGCTATTGCTCGCACAGCCGACCGCGACCAGACGGGTGCGCTCGTTCAGCTGGGAATAGTAGCTGTCCAGGTCAAGCGTACAGGTCGCCGGATCGACTTCCACATACCGCACGACCGCCCCGACGTCGGCCGCCGCCAGCACCCAGGGAGAAACGTTCGCATCGTGATCCAGCCGGGTGACGATCACCTCGTCGCCCGCTTTCCAGGTGCGGGAGAGCGCCCGCGACATGGCGAAGGTCAGCGTCGTCATGTTGGGGCCGAAAACGATCTGATCGGGATCGGCGGACCCGACAAAATCCGCCATCGCCTGGTGCGTGCGGTCCAGGATCGCGTCGCTCTCGCGGCTGGAAGCGAAAAGCCCGCCATGGTTGGCGTTGTGATGGGCCAGGTAATCGCTAATCGCTTCGATCACGCGCTGCGGAACCTGGGTTCCTGCCGGACCGTCAAAGTAGATCGCCCGATCTTTCCCCACCTGACGCGACAAAGCAGGAAACTGGCGACGGCAAGCGCGCGCCATTTCATCCGTATACATAACAATTCCCGGGGTTGAAGAGAGCCGCTAAGAAACGGCCGGCGCGCTGCACACCCATTTATTTTAGAGTGCCCGTACCGCGAAGGAAATCAGCCTGCTTTGTCAGAAAGACGAACGCCCCCTTCCGCTCTCCTGTAGCTGAACTCGCCAAAATTTGGACGCCGCTTCTTTCGCCCAGAACGCTCACGCCAAAGTCTGGCGACTTCGGCTACGTGCTGGTGCAACGCGCAGCGGCCGCGTGACCGGTTCCAGCGGCGCAGGCCGCATATCTTTTGCGACCTCCCTTTCTTCGCGACGACTCATTCCCGGCGCCCTCGTGCGTCGAAGCTAAGGAGGCGGCCGTAATCGCGCGGTCCCCAGTCGAGCTTCCCAGCGCCGCCCCGCTGGATCAGATTCCCCTTAATACAGGTCCGCAAGCAATGACGGCAGCCGCAGTTCATTGGCACGAAGGCATGTTCCTCCGTCCGCAGCATTTCCAGGCGGGCCAGCGAAACCTGGCCCACATGGCCGCCCGCAACGCCAAGTGGGATCAGCACTACAACTGGGGCTTGCGCTCGATTGAGATCGATACCGACGCTCTGTCGAACTATCGCTTTCTCGTCCGTTCCCTCCAGGCGCGGCTTCGCGACGGCATGACCGTGTCCATCCCCGACGACGGCGTGCTTCCGGACTTCGACCTGAAAGACGCCATCGCCGGCAAGCAGCACGTTACCATTTACCTGGCCGTACCCCTGCTGCAGTTGACCCGGGCCAACATCAACCGGAGCGACGCCGTCGACGATGTCCGCTACACGGTCGCCACGCAGGAACTCGAAGACGAAAACACCGGCCTGAATCCCCAGCCCATCCAGGTCCGCCTGACCAACTTCAAGCTGCTGGCCGCCGGCCACGACCAGGCAGGTTATGAAACCCTGCCCCTGGCCCGTATCAAACGGGCCGACCGCGCCGAAGCCACGCCGGAGCTTGATGAAAGCTACATCCCGCCGCTTCTGGCCTGCGACGCCTGGAAGCCGCTGGAAACGGGCCTGCTGCAGCAGATCTACGACCGCATCGGCAAGAAGGTCGAGTTCCTGTCGTCGCAGATTACCTCCCGCGGCATCACCTTTGACAGCGCCGGCCAGGGCGACCAGCGTCTGTTTGAGCAGCTTCGTGTGATGAACGAAACGTTCGCCCCCCTGGGCGTGCGCTGTTTCGCCCAGGGACAGCACCCGTTCGACATGTACCTGGAACTGTCCCGGCTGGTCGGGCAACTGGCCATTTTTGGGGCCCAGCGACGACCGCCCCAGCTGCCGCGTTACGATCACGACGATTTGGGCGCCTGCTTCTGGCGGATCAAACAGCAGGTTGACGCCTTGCTGGATATCGTGGTCGAGCCGGAGTACAAGGAACGTCCGTTCGTCGGCGCCGGGATGCGACTGCAGGTCGCCCTGGAATCCTCCTGGCTGGAAGGCAATCGCCGGATCTTCCTCGGGGTGCAAAGCCCGCAGTCGGCTGAGGATTGCAACCGCCTGTTGACCCGCGGCCTGGATATGAAGATCGGCAGTTCCGATCGGGTGGACGAAATCTTCCGCCAGGGACGCGCCGGACTGCGGTTCTCGTACTGCAGCCACCCGCCGCGATCGCTGCCGTCGCTGCCGGGCCTGACCTACTTCCAGATCGAGCGGGAAGCAAACACCGAATGGGACCAGGTCGAACGGTCCCTGTCGCTGGCGGTGCGGCTGAACGAGAACCTGATCGTCAGCAACATTCAGGGTCAGCGCGCCCTGACGATCCGCGTTGGCGGTCAAACGACGTCCCTGCAGTTCACGCTCTATGTGACGTCCGAGCAGTAAACGCAGCCGGCCGGGGAGTGGCGCTATCGCCCGGCGACAGGCAGCGACTTAGCGCGGCGACGCACTCCAGGCGAGCCGCGCCGCCGGCGTGGGGCATTCGTCGATGATCCGGCGGCCCATCGCCAGCGCCTTGCCCATCGCCGCCTTGACCGGCGGCGGCGGTTCGCGAAAGAACTGCTGCTCATCCGCCTGCAGGACGGCAATAAATTCGCCGTTCTGCACGATCAGGGCGTTTTTGTGGTTGGCCGTGACCCGTTCACCATGACCGACCACGCCCGCCAGGTTCAACGGGTCCGCAGCCGAGATAACGCACCACCGTTCATCGGTCGGCCCTTCACGCAAGGCGCGTAAATGTTTGACGGCTGCCTCGGTGGCGAACTGCTCGCCGCCGACCCCGGCGACAAAACGCCCGCCGCGGATCTTCCCCCGCAGCTCCAGCGTGCGGTACTTGCGGGCAAGTTCCCACCAGGCCGGCGCCGTCGATTCGCGGGCCAGCAGATCACGAAAGACCACGCCATATCGGGCCAGCAGCTGCCAGCACCACTGCTCGATATGGGCGTCGTTCTCGACGGTCGGCAGCATCCCCGGGAAACGGGACCAGCGCCCCATCGGCGCCGAAGCCGCCTGGAACTTTCTTCCCCCATTTCGACCTGATCGCGGCGGCGCAACGATCGAACGCACCGCCCCAAAGCCGTCGGACGTCACCAGTCCCCAGGCCGCCAACTCCCGCAACGCTTCTTCCAGGTGCGCCGCCAGCAGCCCCGTGATGGCGGAAATCTCCTGGAAAAACAGGGCCCCCCGCTGGTCGAGCGCCGCCAGCACATCGGTCGCGTTCGCCCGCAAACGCACCCCGGCGCACTCGGCCGACAGCGAGACCTGCTCCATCGCAGGCGGCCCGCCGATCGCCGTTTCCGGCGCCACGGGAACGGGTCGACCGCCGCCCGACTTTTTCCGCGAGCTATCCACTGGCGGCAAAGGCCGGCGATCCGGCGGCAACAACCGCGGTAAGTCTTCCCGCAGCAAAAGAGTAATCGGAGCCGAACGGGTCAAGCCGACTGCCAGCGGGTTATCGTGGGTGCGTCGGTTCCGCCGCAGCCGCCCCCAGACCAGCTCGCCGCCCATGAACAACTGATCCAGCCAGGCCGGATCATAATCGCCCAATCGGGCCGTCAGCAGCCGTTTCTCCCAGGCGCCTGCCGGCGCTTCAAAGCCCTGCAGCTGTCGCAGACTTTCCTTTACCGAGGCGGCCCCGCCCCGCAAACCAGGATCAAGCAGATGATGATGCTCGCACAGAAAATGCAGGAACGCTTGCGGCGAAGCAGGCTGGATCGCCTTCCGCAGTCCCTCCAGCGTCAAGCGATGGATACGGGCCAGCAGACGACGCTCGCACCACTCGATGCCGGGGTCGCTTGTCGGCAAGTTCGCCTGCCGCGAGGCCGCGGTGAAACGCCCCCGCAATACGAGCCCTTCCCCTTCCAGTGCTTCGAGCGCGACAAACGTCTGGTTCGGCTGCAGGTGCAGCAGCTTCGCCAGCCCGGCCGCCGTAATCGGACCGGCCACCGCAACGCGGGACCGCACCAGTTCCAGCCAGCCTTCGCTCGCACTCTCCAGTTCCCGCTGCAGGGTCTCCGGTAAACAGATCTCCGGCTCCCATTGCACGCCCGGATAAACCGCCTGCACAACGGGCGTCTGCTCCGCCGCCGTCCAGAACGCTTCCCCACTGGCCAAGGTGGCGAGAGTCGCCCTGCCGGCGCTGGCCAGCTCCTTTGCCCAGGCCTGCCACGGCTCCGCTTCCTGCGGCGTGAGGACCGTCAGCGAGAGCAGCACGTCGTGCAGTTCGTCCGCATCGCGAACAACCGGCCAGGCCTCTGCGACCACCTGTTCAATGGCCGCCGGATCGAGCGCCGACAAGTCGCGCAGCGATTCGTTCGACGCGCCACGACGACTCGCCACGGCCCGCGTGCGGCGTTCTTCCAGCGGAGCGTCATCCAGGAATGCGTACGGATTAGCGTTCAGCAGCTCCATCGCAAATGGCGACGGCTCCCGCGTATCCCGGGCGATAAATTCGACCCGCCCCGCCTGGACGTCGGCCAGCAGTTCGACCCAGCGGACCAGGTCCATTGCTTCGTGCAGGCAATCGTGCATCGTTTGCCGCACCAACGGATGGCTGGGAATTTCCACATCGCCGTGGTGGTTCTCCAGACAGCCCACCGTTTCAGGAAAACAGGCGGACAGCAGATCGTCGCTGCGGAACCGCTGCAGGTGCGGCGGCACTTTTTTCCCGCCCTGGCGACGCATCACGGCCAGCGCCCGAGTGACGTTCCACCGCCAGCGCACCTGGAACATGGGAGCCGCCAGCGCGGCCTGCTCCAGCAAGTCCCGGGCGTTCTCCGGCGTGAGCATGGTAAACAACCGGTCGATCGCAAAGCTATGCTGCGGCCCCATCGACAACAATACGCCGTTGTCATCGGCCGCCGCCTGGAGCTCGAAGTCAAAGCTCCGGCAGAACCGCTTCCGCAGGGCCAGCCCCCAGGCCCGATTGATGCGAGATCCCAGCGGGGCATGCACCACCAGTTGCATGCCGCCGGACTCGTCAAAAAACCGCTCAAACACAATCTTCTTATGCGTCGGCACCAGGCCCAGGGCGTCCCGCTGCGATTGCACATAGGTGATCGCCTGCAGGGCCGCATGCTCGGCGGCGCCGCACTCCTCTTCCAGCCAGGCCGGCGTACTCCCGCCGATTACTGTGGGCGACGGCGTCTCTTCCGCTGTGCCGATCGCGGCCAGATCCAGCCGCAGTTGCGAGATCTCATGCGACAGTTCAATCGTCCGCCCCGGAGCCTCGCCGAACCAGAACGGAATGCTGGGCGGCGCGCCTTGCGCATCGTTGACGACGACCTCGCCGCCCCGCACATGGGCGATCCGCCACGACATATTCCCCAGGGCGAACACATCGCCCGCCAGACTGTCGATGGCGAAGTCCTCATCGACCGAACCGACCGTGACCCGTTCCCCTTCGGTCACCACCCGATAGTCGGCCGCTTCGGGAATCGCCCCGCCCGACATGATCGCCGCCAGACGTGCGCCGCGACGTCCCTTCACCAGGTTATTGATCCGGTCGTAATAAACGAGGGCCCCTTTCTTCTGGGCGACCCCTTCGCTGCACATCAGCAGCACTTCGTCAAAATCCGCCCTGCTGAGCGAAGCATACGGCGCCGCCGCCTGGCACATGGCGTACAAGTCGTCGCACGTCCAGTCCTCACAGGCGGCCGCCGCAATGATCTGCTGCGCCAGGATATCCAGCGGCTGCTCGGGGATTTCGATCGAATCCAGCTGCATTCGCCGCACGGCCCGGTTGAGCGCCATGCACTCCAGCAGCTGATCCCGCGTCAGCGGAAACAGACGACCCTTGGGCACCGCTCCCAGCGAATGGCCCGATCGCCCGACGCGCTGCAGGAAAGCGGCGATCGACCGCGGCGAACCGATCTGGCAGACCAGATCGATATAGCCGATATCAATGCCCATCTCGAGCGAGGCCGTCGCCACGATCACCTTGAGCGTGCCGTCTTTCAAACGCTGTTCGGCCGAGTGCCGCAGTTCCTTCGCCAGGCTGCCGTGATGACTGGCCACGGCGTCTTCGCCCAGCAGCTCCGTCAGTCGATGCGCGACCCGTTCGGCCAGCCGCCGGGTGTTCACAAAGATCAGCGTGCTATGGTGCTGCGTCACCAGTTCGGCCAGCCGGGCGTACGCTTCGCCCCACTGTTCATTGGAACAAACAGCTTCCAGCTCCGTGTCGGGTGCTTCAATCCGCAGATCCAGATCCCGCAGATGGCCCGCATCGACGATCTCGCAAGGACGGCCGGAACCTGCCAGAAACTGCGCGATTTTCTCAATCGGCCGCTGCGTCGCCGACAGCCCGATCCGCACCGGCGGCTGGTGACACAAGTGCGTCAGTCGTTCCAGCGACAGGGCCAGATGCGAGCCCCGCTTGTCCCGGGCCAGGGCATGAATTTCATCGACGATGACCGTATCGACCGTCCGCAACCGCTCCCGGCCTTTTTCTGAAGTGAGCAGCAGAAACAGCGACTCAGGCGTCGTCACCAGCAGATGCGGCGGCTTGCGCAGCATGGCGGCGCGTTGCGAGGCAGTTGTGTCGCCGGTCCTTACACCCGCCCTGATCTCCGGCGGTTTCAGCCCCTTTTTAATCGCCAGCTGTCGGATCTCCTCCAGCGGTTGCTGCAGGTTCCGTTCGATATCGTTGCTGAGCGCCCTTAGCGGCGACACATACACAACCCGCACGCCTTCTTCGAGCGTCCCCTCGAACCAGTCGCGCGTCAACCGATCCAGGCAGACCAGAAACGCCGCCAGCGTTTTCCCCGAACCGGTAGGAGCGGCAATCAACGTATTCAGGCCCGCGGCAATCCGCGGCCACCCCTCACGCTGGGCAGCAGTCGGCACGCCAAAGCGTTCCGCAAACCACTCCCCAATCAACGGATGAAACAGTTCCTCAGGCATACGCCCATTATAGAAATGTCTGAACGCCTGTCCATAGTCGCCAGACATCGCGTCGAGCGTCAGATCGCATCCCCCACGGTTCCACCCATCATCGCCCCAAGGATGAGGGAAAGGATTCGCCCCTTCAGGAAAGGACGTGCTGGCGTCAGGCGAAGCTGGCGCTCGATTCCCTGCGAGGCCTTTCTTTGGCGTTACTTGGTTGCGTACCGCGTGACGCCGTCCCAGCTGGCGGGAGGCGGATCCTGCTGGAAGATGCGGCAGCGCTCCGCCAGCCACTGGCTGGGCGGATCCTCTGCTTGAACCGGTTCGCGTTCCAGGATTTCTAGCGCCTGTGGGAACCGACGGTCGGCATACGCGGCGTACGCCTGTTCGTAGCAACGAGCGCGGGCTTTGACCTGGGGGGCAAGACTAGCGTGCTCGCCGAGCGGTTCATAGATCTCCAGGATTTCAGACTTCCCTTTGACGGTCACCCGGTCAATTCTCCGCCAGGCGAAACGGGGCCCGGCCGAATCCACGACGGCGGCGGTCGCCAGCGCGCCGGTGCCGTAGGCCCGATTGAGCCCTTCCAGGCGACTGGCCGTGTTGACGTTATCGCCAAGGATGGTGTAGTTCATCCGCCGCGGCGCTCCGATGTTCCCCACCACCGCCGAGCCTCCGTTCAGGCCAAAGCAGGTCGGCATCGCAGGCCAGCCCCGAGCGATCCACTGCGCGTTCAGTTCGGCCAGTCGGGTCTGGCAGCGCAACACCGCCCGGACCGCATGCAGGGCCTGTTCCGGATCCGCTTCCGGGGCGCCCCAGAATGCGACGATCGCGTCGCCGACGAACTTGTCGACCGTCGCCTGTTCGGCCAGCAGTTCGGTCAGCATGACGTCGAAATACTCGGCCATCTGCTCAGTCAGGCGGCTCGGCTCCATCGTTTCCGCGATCGTCGTAAAGCCGACGATATCGGTGAACAGAATGGTCAGCTCCGCGTCCCGCCCGCCGATCTTCGCCACCTCTCCCCGCCGCAACAACTGCCGCACCAGATCGACCGGCACATAGCGCGAGAAAGAATCAAGCGTAGTGATCATCTGCGCGTTCGCCTCGGCCAGCTGGGTCACCTCGCGAAGCGGCGACTGGACCGCCACCGCTTCGCCCAAATCCAGCTCGCGGACACGGGCGCTCTGGTCCGCCAGGGCTTCCAGCGGCTGGCTGTAACGCCGGGCCAGTCCGATCGTCATGCCGACCGCCGCCAGGAGTGCGAGCGCCAGCACCCCCAGCAACTGGTTCCGACGTCGCGACGCCCGGGCCAGAAAATCACGTTCCGGCACAACCACGCCAATCCACAGTTGCTGGTTGCCGACGGGCACAGGGCGAAATCCGGCCCACCAGGTTTCGCCCCCTTCGTACAGACTGAAGTGCGAGAAATCTTCGCCCTGGAGACGACGCCATTCCTTGATCGCATGGTTGACGACCGGCAGATCCAGGCTTTCCGCCGTCGCCAGTTCGGCCCGTTGATCGGCCTGGGCCGTCGGTTGCTGGAGCCGTTGGCGCAACTCCTCTGGCGACGACCAGCGCGGGTCGACCGGCAAGCCAATCAGCGATCCGTCCGAATGCAACACAAAGATCTTGCCGTGGGGACTGGGACGCCTGGTCGCACTGAACTGCGAAAGATCGTTCAACAGCAGGTCCAAAGCAACCAGCTTCTCACGACCGTCGACCGGATCGCGCCACTTGTAGGCCGCGGTCATGCCAGCCTCATGCGTGACGAAGAAATAATAGGGGTCCGTCCAGTGCACCTCGCCCGCAGTAGACGTTTGATAATAGGGACGGCTGCGTGGGTCGTAGCTCTCCAATTCCGGCGGCAACGGCCCTCCGCGAACCAGCTGGAAGTCGCTGGCCCAGCGAGCTTCAAAACCGGATTCGGGACCGCGATCCGCCCAGACCACGCGGTTGTACCAGGCGTAGTCATCGCCGCCGCGGGGATCGCTGAGCAGCAGGTATTCAAAGCCGCCGTCGTGCGCCAGCATGACCGAGGAGAGCTGATCGTGCTCTTCCAGCAAAGGGCGATAAATGGCGTTGATGCGTTCCAGGTCGGACCTGCTTTTATACGCGATCAGGCCGCCTTCCCACCAGCCGCGGGAGGCGGCCAGCAGTTTCTCCACCGAGTCGAAGAAGCGACCCATGTTCTCTTCCGCGCGATCGGACGACTCGTCAATCAGTCGCTCGGAAAGCTCACGCACCGAACGCTGGGCGTCAATCAGCAACAGAACGAGGATCGTCACGGAGATCCCCAGCACCAGCGCCAGGAAATTGCGCATCAGACTGGTGCGGATGCTGATTTTTTTCATCGGCGTTGCGCCACAAATCAGGGAGAAAACGGCAGCGGACCCTTAGGCCTTCCGCCCGCTGCGGAGGTCGCCGAACCGGGAGAGATCCCTGTCGCCCCCGCTGGATCGGCCGTCGCATTGTACTGGCTGCCCGCCCTGCCCTCGACCGGCGTCGACTTCTACCGCTCACAGCACCCGTCAATTCCGCGTGAACGGCAGCTCGACGGGCTCATCACCGCCCGCTCTTCGCCCTGGCCAGATCGGCCGCTAAACCCTGCAGAGCCGCCAGCCTGCCCCGCGCTCAACGTTCCCCGGTCAGAAAAAAGGTCGGATGCAAACGCTTTTCGGGTGGAGAAGTCCGTTAGAATACAACCTTCGGCTGAATGTGCGGCAGTCGTTGGAGGCAGCGAATACTTCAACCCAGATCCGCAGGGCAGAGGCGATACCCGTCAGAGGCGACCCGACCAGGGGCCATGCTTCTCCAACTCAAGGGTTCATCATGATGTTCAAGCAATGGGCGAGCCTGGGACTGGCATTCCTGCTGGCAGGGGAAATCGCGGCGACAGAAGGTCTTCAGCGCGGTGATCAGGTGATTGTGCTGAAGGCGACTTCGCTGCAGCCGCCAGGCGACAAGGAAGCAATCCCGCTGGCGCCAGGCCAGGTGCTGGAGATTGCCGAAGTCGAGGATTCCCGCCTCCGAACACAACACGGACCGACCGGCTGGATCGAGGAAAAACAGACGGCGCGACTCGACCAGGCCGCGGTCGAAAGCTTGACAGCCCTGATTGAATCGCAACCCAGAACGGCCCTCCTTTATGCGGGTCGGGCTGCGGTATGGCAAGCACTGGGCAAAACCGACAAGGCCGCCGCGGACTACGCCGAAGCGATTCGCAGGGAACCTTCCGGCGCCATGTACCTGGCGCGGAGCCAGTTCTGGAACTCCCAGTCCAAATTTGGCAGGAGCTATCAGGACCTGCTGGAAGCGATCCGCCTGGAGCCGCAGAACGCGGTCGGCCATTTCCGGATGGGCATGGTCATGCGACAGACGGGTGAACGGGCAGGTGCGATCGAGAGTTTCGACCAGGCGGTGCAGCTCGACCCGAACTACGCGGACGCCTGGCATTTGCGGGGAATCACGTATTTCGGACTCGCGAAATTCACGAATGCCTTCGATGACTTCAATCAGGCCGTAAAGCTGGACCCACGGAACGCATCGAACTGGCAATCCCGCGGCCTGAGCTACGCCCATGAAGGATCCTACGACAAAGCCCTGCAGGACTTTAACACGTCGATCGACCTGGATCCCCAAGACCCCATTTCGTATTTCTACCGCGGAAATATGCTGCGCAAGATGGAGAAACTAGACCAGTCGCTGGCCGACTACACCAGGTCGCTGGAACTGGATCCCACCTTGACGCCGGCGTACTTTAAGCGCGGTGAGGTTTCTATCTTGCTGGGGCAACCTCAGCAAGCGATCGTCGATTTCAATGCGTGCCTGCGGCTCACGCCAGAGTTCAGCGCCGTTTTTTACTCCCGCGGCAATGCCTGGCAAGACCTGCAGGAGTACGCCAAGGCAATTGACGATTTCTCTCGATTTCTTAAAGTGAATCCAACCAGCGCTGAAGGCTATAGCGAGCGCGGCAAATCCTATCTGGCCCTGGCCGAGCTGGGCCAGGGCGATGTGGACCTGGCAATCCGCGACTTCAGCGAGGCGCTGCGACTGGAACCAACCGGATACGTCGGCTGGCATTACCGGGGCAATGCCTGGCGGATCAAACAGGACTACGTAAAGGCCATCGCCGACTATGACCAGGGCCTGAAACTGGCCCCGGAGATTGCCGAGGGCTACTACTGCCGCGGACTCGCGCGGCATGCACTGCTCCAGCTCCCGCAGGCAGAGACCGACTTTACCCGCGCCATTGAACTCGATCCGAAAATCGGGAACGCCTGGTTCAACCGCGGCCAGGTCCTGGAACGCCAAGGCCGCCTGAAGGAAGCGATTGCCAACTACGACGTTGCGATCAAACTGCTTCCCCTGGAGGCGGACTTCTACGCCCAACGCGGCGGAGCCTGGCGATCCCTGGGCGACTACGACAAGGCCTTTGCCGATTTCGCCCAGGCGCTTCAGTGCGATCCCAAGTGCGTGTTTGCGTTCAGCAAACGCATTAACGCCTGGGAGGACCTCGACGAAATCGAGAAAGCGCTTGCCGATTACGAGGAAATCGTGCGTCTTTCGCCCGACGACAACCTTCTCTATCTCATGCGATCCGTCGCCCAGATGAAACGCCGGATGCCGGACTCCTTGGCCGGCTTTCGCACGCTCTTGGAAAAGGAAGGCTACGAGGGAGAAGACGCCGGCCTGACCGTCATCTGGGGGCATCTGGCCGCACGCCAGCTCGGCGACGAAGCAGCGGCAAAACAATTTCTCGACGCCGCCGCCGGCAAGCTGAAAAAGACCTGGCCGCACCCCGTCGTACGTTTCCTGCGAAAAGAAATCGACGAATCCGAACTGCTCCTGCAGGCCGTCGATCGGGACAAACGGACCGAAGCCTACACGTTTCTCGGAATAGATCACAGCCTGGCCGGCCGGAACGACCAGGCCCGCGACTGCTGGACCTGGGTCATCGAAAAAGGGAACAAGAACTTCACCGAGTACAACGTCGCACGGTCCGAGTTAAAACGGCTGGAGTCCGACCACTCCGAAAACCCCTGATCAACAGCAGAGCGTCGTCGCCAGCGGGCTTCCCGCGTTTCCCCTCTATAACATCTCCCCTCGCACGCGTTGCTGTTCGGCCAGGGCGTAATCGACCAGCTCGCCGGCGACCTCTTCCAGCAGGTGGATCAGGTCCCGGGCGACCGGCTCGACCAGGTATCCCATCCGCAATACGTCGCCTCGCGGAGAGAAGTGGGGGGCCACGCCCAGGAAGCCAAAGCCGTCCAGCTCCAGCTGTTCCGCAATGACACCCGTGGACGGGTCGGCCAGGGGCAAGTCGACGTAGACCACTTCGGCATGGCCCAGCTCGACCAGTTCCCGTCGGGCCTGACAGATCAGTTGCACCGTGTTTTCCCCCAGGACTTCCGGAGTGATCCGCGCCCTGGCAGCGCCGGCGTCGACTTTGACGACGAGCGTTCCTTGCCCCAACGGCGCGGCGCTGGCGCCGAACTCGATCGGACACTGCAGACCCTGATAAATGCGTTGCAGCATCTCGTGATGCCGCACCGGCGCATGCACCGTTCGCTTGCCAGGCGGCTGGAGCCAGTGAAAAAACAACAGGCAGGTCACCCGTTGCGCCTGGGCGTTCTGGTCGAAGTGTTCCTTCTTGGGCGCAATGGCCAGTTCCACCGCCGTCAGCTGGCCGCCATGGGCGACGTTGGATTTTTGCGTAAAAGTGTGCACCGTCACCGCGTCCGCATACCACCCGGACAGCTCCAGGCGTGCGGCTTCTTCCATGGCGACGGTTTTCATCCGATCCAGCAGGCCGCGTCCGCGGTGCGTCGGATCGACAACCGCTTGCCCGCCTTCGGCCACCGGCCCGGTCTGGTTCCGCTCCAGCGCATAGTGACCGGCCACGTCGCCGTCCTCGCCGACAGCGACAAACGACAAGATCACGCCGCGTTCGTTCTGCGCGGCGACGCGATCAGGGTAGTATACGTCCTCATTGAAATAGCTGTTGCCGTAGGTGCGGTACATCAGCTGCGAAACCTGCTCCGCCTCGTCGGCTCGCATCCGTCGAATCGTATAGGTCTGCTCCCGCGCCAGCGGCGGGGCCTCGGGAGTCGGGGCCAGTTGCTCGGCAGTCGCGACATCGGCAATATGCGTCTCATGCAGCCACTTCACCACCTGCAGCGCCTTCCCTTCCGGTCCGAACGACCGCCAGTGCACCTCATCGGCCACATCGGCCAGCGAAGACCCCCGACCTTTCGACGGCCGTCGGGCCGCCTGCAGCCGCCGCTCCATTTGCTGGACATCTTTGGGGATGCCGTAATCGCGGACCTGGATCTCCAGCCTGCCGTGCTGTTCCTGGATCGAAAGGTTAATCGCCCCAGGAGAGGTCGCCGGATACGCATGCAAGACGGCCTCTTCCACTGCCGCATCGATGTACTTCTCCAGCTGGCCGATCGTCTCCTGCGGCAAGGGGAACTGCTGCATGGTCGCCTTGAAGAACGCCCTTACGCTGGGCAGATGGATCAGATCATTACCGAAGGTCAGTTCCAGTTGCATCAGGCATTCCTCCTTGAAAAGACGACACGAAGCGGGCCAGCCGCGGGCGCCGCCGCACCTGGCCGGGTCATGCTACTGACGGTTCGCCACCAGTTCAACGGGACTATCCGCAGGTCGGCCCGCGTTCCGCCGTCCCCATCAACCCGGAGGCTGCAGATCGGCCAGCGGCGTCTTCCTCTCCAGGATCACCGGACAGGTCTCCACCATCTGGGCATTGAGCGCGATGAACTCCCGCCACGGGGCCGGTACATTGTCCTCATGGTAGATCGCTTCCGTGGGGCACTCGGCCGCGCACGCATCGCATTCGATGCAGCTATCCGGGTCGATGAACAGCATCTGCTCTCCCTCGTGAAAACTTTCACAAGGACAGACGGTAACGCAGTCGGTGTAACGGCAGCCAAAGCACGGTTTGGTAACGACAAAGGTCATGAGTTCAGCTCCTCAACAGGAAACTCCGTGGGAAAACAGGGCGGCTTGCCCTCCGTGGATGCCATTCCGCACCAGGAACCGGCCAGGATTCTCAAAAACTTCTGCAGATTCCGTTAGAATCATGGCGAGCACCGACGCCCGCAGCAGCAGCCAGCAACGGCACAAGGCAGTCATGACGAACAACCCCCAGGCGCCGGAACCCCAACAACACGGCACATCCGCGGAACTCTTCACCCGTTACCAGGCCGGGGACCAACTGGCGGCGGAGGCGATTTTCCAACGTTACCTGGAACGCTTGACGCGGCTGGCTCGTAGTCGGCTTTCCCCCAAACTCGCCAGCCGGACCGATCCTGAAGATGTGGTCCTCTCGGCCTGGAGAAGCTTTTTCCTGGGCGCCCGGTCGGGAACGTTCGCCCTCCGCCGCAGCGGCGATCTGTGGCGGCTGCTGGCCTCCATCACTCTGAACAAGGTCTACCGGCAAGTCCGCCGGCACACGGCAGAAAGGCGTTCCATCGGACGGGAAGAACGCCTGGACCTCCGGCAGGAGTTCTCCCCGGCCGTGGATCAGGAGCCAGGCCCCGCCGAAGCACTGGCGTTGGCCGAGGAACTGGAAGCGCTGATGGGCGGCCTGGACGCTCTGGGACGAAGGGTGCTCGAGCTTCGCCTGCAGGGCGAAACGCTGGCGGCGATCGCGGCCGATACCGGACGATCGGAACGCACCGTGCGGCGCACTGTGGCCCAGCTGCGCGTACGACTGGCTCAGCGAAGGGACGCCGAATTTGATGACTGACCCTCTGGAACCGGAGGAATTCGAAGCGACCGTCCGGTCCTTCGAGCAGGCCTGGCAGGGAGAGTCGCCGCCTGGCATCGGGGAGTTCGTGCCGGCCTCGCTGTCGCCCGGCGATCGACTGCGTCTGCTCTGCGAGCTGGTTTGCCTGGATTTGGAATATCGCTGGCGACCGTCCCCGACTAGCGGCCGGCCTGCCCGTTTTTTGGTGGAGGACTACCTTGATCGGTTTCCCGAACTGGGCCGCTGGCGGGAACAAACTCTGGAACTGATCGGCGAAGAATACCGGGCCCGTCATCGCGCAGGAGACGCGCCTCAACACGCTGAGTTTCTGGCGAGATTTAGGGAACAGCGGGAAGCGATCGCCCTGCTGCTGCCGCAACTCGACAAGGAACTGGCGGCTGAACAGGACGAAGCCGCGCCACGCATCGAGACGATCATCGCCACGGCAAGCGGCCGGACGTACGACCCTCGCGCCCCGCTCCCTTATGCCGACTACCTGCTGCAACGGTTGATCGGGGCCGGTCGCATGGGCAAGGTCTATCTGGCCCGGCAGCGAAGTCTCGATCGGCGGGTGGCCGTCAAATATCTGCGGAAGGCGTTCCTGAACGATCCGCATGCCATCGGCCGTTTTCTTAATGAGGCGCGCACGGTCGCTCGTTTTCAGCATCCGCACATCGTCGGCGTCCACGGACTCGGCCGCACGCCGGCCGGCGGCTACTTCCTCGCGATGGACTGGATCGATGGCCCCGATCTGGCGAAGATCCTGGAGCGAGAACGCCCCTCCCTTTCTCAGGCCGTTCGCTGGACGATCGCCGCCTGTGAAGCGATCGAAGAGGCCCATCGCCACGGCGTGATCCACTGCGATCTCAAGCCGGCCAACCTCCTGCTGGCGCCCGGCGAGCGGATCCGCGTAACGGACTTCGGCCTGGCCCGTTCCCTGGCCGACGACACCCGCACCGAGGACGGGATCGCCGGCACGGCCCCGTTCATGGCGCCGGAGCAAGTCTCCGCCTGGTGGGGACCCACCAGCCCACAAACAGACGTCTACGGCCTGGGCGCAGTGCTCTACACCCTGTTAACCGGCCGCCCTCCCTGGACCGGCCGCACCCTGCCCGACGTGCTGGCCGCCGTCGTCTCCGCCACGCCGGTCCGTTCGCCCGCCGCCCTTCGCTGCGATCTGCCGTCGGCGCTGGTCCAAACCTGCCAGCAAGCGTTATCCAAGCCGCCAGCAGAACGGTTTGCCGATGTAGCGAAACTGCGACAGGCGCTCGAAGCGACGCTGGCCGGTTGTGCGAGCGGGGGATCGTGAGAATCGACCAGAGCAGTCCGACGAAGGGGCGACACACCGCACGCCTCCTGCTTGTAACGCGGCCGCAGGCTGCCCTACGGCAAGGGCGAGGACGCTGGGTCGCGGCGATCTTCTGACGTACCGCTTGTTGCCAGCCAGGGTAGTTTGCCAAGTTCCCACAAGGCAAGCGCCGCCGCGATCATTGCGGCGAGACCTGGCGTAGCAAATAACACCAGCCGATTGACGGTCATTGCTGAATAATAGTCGGCGATCCGCGACTGCACTTCTTCCGGCGTCTGGGCGCCACGAATCGCATGCTCCAACCCTTCGGCGGCAGTATACGGAGAAACAACACCGTACGAGACGCCGAAAAACGCGGACAGGCCAGAGAACGTGAATGCCAGGAAACAGTAAAGACGAAGCCGGCTAACCATGGAAGGAACTCTCTCGATCATGGTTCGTCTTCTGCAATTCAACGATCCTCGGTTCGAACGGCCAGTACTGCGACGTTTCCGACATCTCGATCCTTTCCCATTAACGCCGGGCGGGCAGGCGAGCCGCATTGCTTGATTTTAGCCGACACCTTCCCGCAAGGTCCACGTAAACGCACTGACTAGTGGTGCGTCAAACCCTAAAATCAGGTTTCTCTCAATCAGCCGCCGGGCGCTAGCCCCCGGTTTTTTTGGCAGCACAGCAGCACGGCCGAAATCGATCACTCTAAGATGGAAGTTTGACGCACCACTAGCCTGGAAATGAATCGACAAAGCGCGCAGCGCCCGACGCCTCACATCGGGCCGAGGCTGCTGAAACAGTGAGTGACGCTCCGGATTGGAATACTAACTCCGCTGTGACTGCAGCCGAAGAGGCAAATGGTAAGGCCAGCAACGAGAATCGCTGCCCCTCAAAAGCAATGTAGCCATCGGAAATCTCGCCATGGGCGCGAGCCAGATCGCCGAACGAAGACGCTTCAAAAAAGACCAACTCGGCGGAACGGATGACCCCGACGCCAGGGCTCACACCGGGGTCGCCGGTCGACCGATGGACATACGCCTTGGAGAAGCGAACGACCAGATCGCCTCCGACAGCACGGACGCAGCTGACCGTGGAATCGTGAAATTCTATCGACTCGTTCATCAAAGCCCGGTTCTGCAGCGAGAGTTTTCCGCCTGTCGGCTGTGCATGCTGCGTTTACAACGCCATGAAATGCTTGCGACAATATTCCATGGTACGCCAGAAGCGTTTCCTGTTCGAGTCGATCGTCCAGGCCTGATTGTCGTCAGGCGTCACTTTGTCCGCGGTGAATTGATCCCAAAGACCGCCCGGAGCCAAGAATGGTTCAGAATGGTTTGTGGAGTTATCGTGGTCAATCCATAGCAACGAAGCCATCACCCAGTTCTGGTCGTAGATACAGTCGGGTCGCCTGAGATAGGTGTCGAGGTATCGCGTGAGATACTCCACGCTTGTGTCATCAGCAAAAGACGCCATTGCAAGCGCGTGCGATTGACCCGCGTAGCAGGCGCTGGACGCCAATAGTCGTTCGCCAATTTGATGCTGAAACTCCGTGTATTTTTTCAGGCCCGCGAACCAGCTTCCCGTAATGGCCTCCCGCCACTGACCGCGAATAAGTCTTGCTGTGATAGTCGGGGTGATTGCATCGAGTGCACGATGGACGTCGGAATGGAACTTTTCAAGCTCGTCGCCCACGATGACTTGAGTGGCGTAATTGCCGTGGAGTATCTTCAGATAGAACGGAAACACCCATTGTTCCATGAAAAGCGTATCGTGCATTCTTTCCTCCGAAACCCGCTCTACTCCCCAGCCATCACCAGGGCGATGCGGAAGCCGAGGCCGCCGGGGGAACTGCGGGCGGATTGGGGATCGCGCACGGCGGATCGGGCGTTGTAGTAGCTCGATGCGGCGTGCCCGCCACGGGCGACTTTCACTTTGCCCTGACTCGGGCCGGCGGGATCGTTGGCCGGCGATTGCTGGTAGTAGTCTGGCGCGTACCCGTCCGCGCAAAGCTCG
Organism: Lignipirellula cremea; assembly: GCF_007751035.1. Taxonomy (NCBI): domain Bacteria; kingdom Pseudomonadati; phylum Planctomycetota; class Planctomycetia; order Pirellulales; family Pirellulaceae; genus Lignipirellula; species Lignipirellula cremea. Next base: position 3,958,345 of record NZ_CP036433.1, read on the forward strand.
CTGACGTTGCCGTACATGTCGTACAGAGAGAAGGGATTGGGACGCTTCTGGCCTGGCGGTTGGGCCTGGGGTAGCTGCAGCTCTCGCGGTTTGCTTTCGATCGTCCAGCCGTAGTCGCCAATGTCGTCCTGGCTCGAGTAGAAGAACGGCCCAGCCGTACCTGCCCGACAGGCGAACTCCCACTGGGCTTCGGTCGGCAAGACAAATTCCATGCTGGTCTGGGGCGAGGACTGATTCAGCTTCTCCAGAAAAGTCTGCACCAGGGCATCGTCAACGCCGTGAACGGGCAGCTGCGGACCTGGCGTGGCGGAAGGATTCTCGCTCATAAGAGCGCCCCACTGCGACTGGGTCGTCTCGAACGTCGCCAGATAAAACGGCTGCGTCAGATAGACCTGATGCTGCGGGCTCTCGTCCAGCAGTTTGCCATGGTGCTCGTCCAACTGGCTGGCTCCCATCATGAAATCGCCAGGAGGAATCAGCGTCAGCTTCAGTTCGACGCCATTGGGCAGCGCAACCGTTCGCTCGACCGGTTGTTTCAGATATTTTGACCAGGCGGCCTGGTAGTTGCGGGCTTGCGATTCCGTGAACGGCGCCCTGGCAAGAGCCGGCGCGTCGGCCGGCCAGTCGCGACCTCCGTCGGGATGCAAAACGGGAGCCGGATACTGGACCGCGGGAACGGTCAGTACGGGACGAAAACCGACGCCCTGATGGCCTACTCTTTCTTCGTACCGGCCGCGATGCGTGGAGCAAGACTCCTGGGGATGCGCACGGACGCTGCCTCCGCGGGCGCCGCCGTAGCGAGCCGCCTCATCGTTCAGGGGATCCACTCCCCTGGGCAACGGGTGATCGGCCCAGTCCAGGACGGCTTCCGCTGCGTTCCCGTAAATGTCATACAAACCGAATGGATTCGGCTTTTTCTGAGCCACCTCCTGGACATCACTAAGGCGCTCGTCGGAGCCGGCCGTCTCACGGAGCCAGGCGTATTCATTCAAAGGCGCTGCATCTTCTCCAAAGAAAAACTTCGTGTCGGCGCCGGCCCGACTGGCAAACTCCCATTGCGCCTCGGTCGGCAGATCGAAGCGATAACCGTTCGGCAAGCTGTCCTGTTCCAGACGCGTCAACGTCTGGCAGTATTCCAGCATGTCCAACTGGTTGCTGCCAACCTGTGGGCAACGCGGAGTCAACTTCGCCCTCATGTAGGACGCCATTCGCGACGGGGTTTTCACCACCGCATCCCACTGGGCGATCGTCACCTCTGTTTCGGCAATCCAGAACAGCCTGGACAAAATCACCTGGGACTGCCGCTCGACAGGCAGATCGCCCATCATGAACTCGCCCGGCGGAATCAGAATCATCTTCAAAGGCTCCCCGCCGGGCAGCATAAAGATTCGCTCTACCGGCACGCCTGCATAGTCGGCCCAGGCCTGCTGGCGAGCTTTCGCACCGGCCGCGTCAAACGGAATGACGGCCGGCGCCGGAGCACCCGGCGGCCAACCCTTTCCCGATTCGTACGACGCCCCCTTCACCACCAGCGGCGGTTGAGGAATCGACGGCGTCGGAACAGGAACCGGCGCTACAGGCGCTGTAATCGGCGACTCGGGCGGACGGACGGGCTCTGGCGGCTTGACCCGGGCGACGGGCGGCCGGCTGTCTGCCAGCGTCGTGACGGGAGGCTGCTGCGTCGTCGCGACCTGCGTGGCCTTGTCGATCGGGAACGTGCCGATCAACGCTTCGTTCTGCCGGACGCGGATTCCGCCGGGGATGGAATCGATGGCGACCAGCACGCGGTCGCCCGGGCCGACGACGAACTTTTCGGTTTCAAACACCTTGGCTCCCCGCTTCACCGTCAACGAGTAGTCACCCGCCGGTAGTTCCACCGCGCTCGCCGGACCGTCGACCTGCGTCCCGCGGCGAGCGATCGCGAAATCCGTCCCGTTCACCGCAACTTCGACATCCGGAATGGCCAGCTGAAAAGTCATCGTCGCTTCCGGCGACGGCATGGCGTAGAACAGGATCGCCGCCAGCAACACGACTCCGAGAAGCCCGCCCGTCGCCAACCCGATGTGCAACGGGGAAAGCCGCGATGCCTTGGCTGAAGGCCGACGTTGCGACGGCGTAGCGTCCGCCGCTATCGCGAGTGGATCCGGGGCCATCGGCTGCAATCGCGCCGCGGGGCGAGAGCCAGGCGGAGACGTAGCAACCGGCACCACCACCGGGAACGCGGCCGGTGGGGCCGTCTGTTTCGCCGCCGCGGCAGATTCTTTCGCACGCAACTGGGCGTCGTAGGCCGCTTTCTGGTCGTCGCGCAGCAGACAAACCCGGGCGGCCGAAACCTCGTTCAGCAGCCGCTGGCAATGAGCTGCCTGCTTGCCGTTCTGGAAGCTGCGTAAATGCGCCATCCGCTGATCCGCGCCATTGGAGATCACATCTCCATCTGACTCAAACTGCGGTATTCCCAGCAATTGATAATGATTAGGCGGTTGCTGCTCGGGCGAGATGCCCAGCCATTTGTGATAGGGATTAAAACCACTGTTCATAGAAGATGCCCGGCAAGGTCAACCCAAAACTCCTCGCTCTCCTGCCTGGGAGAGCTCTCATTGGCAGTTTAACAGAACAACGCAATGGACGGGGACCGCACCTGCGGACGGGTCTCCAGAAACCGCCAGGGTGTCGATGTTCTGTGAGGAATTTCCCAGGAAGTTACGCGTTCTGCTGTTCCCTCCCAGCCGCAGACAGCAAGCCGGAGAGTGGCAGGGGGCGTTCGTACATCTGACGTGCTTTAGAGCCAGCCGACCTTGCGGAACCAGCGGTAGAGCAACGTGCAGATGCCGACCATGATGGTCATCACAAAGGGGTAACCGTACGCCCATTCGATCTCTGGCATCGTCTTGAAATTCATGCCGTACAGACCGGCGATCAGGGTCGGCACTGCCAGAATGGCCGCCCAGGCGGCCAGTCGTTTGGTGTCATCGTTCTGGGAAACAGAAATTAATGCCAGGTTCGCTTCCAGCGCGATGTGCGAAAGCTGCTGCAGGTTGTCAATCAGCCCGGCAATGCAGATGACATGGTCGTGGACGTCCTGAAAATAGAGCCGCGTATCGGGCGGAATCAAATGGGATTCGCTCCGTGACAGATGGGACGAAACATCCATCAACGGCGTAACGCATTGCTTCAGCGACAGCAAATCACGCTGCACGTGATAGAGTCGGGCCGTCACGCTCCGCACGAACTTGCCGCAGAAAATCTGCTCCTCCAGTTCATCCAGCTCGGACTGCAGCGCATCGACGATGGGAAAATACTGATCGACAATAAAGTCCATCAACGCGTGCAGCACAAAGCCCTCCCCTTTGGCCAGCAGCTGGGGGACCGCTTCACACCGGGCGCGCAAGCCCACGTGCGACTTCATGGATCCATGTCGCACCGTCACCACATAGCGCGGCCCCAGGAACACATGCGTTTCGCCAAACTCGATACGGACTTCGCCTCCGTCGGAAAGCCTCGCTGTGCAGAGCACCATAAACAGGGAGTCGTCGTAGACCTCCAGCTTGGGACGCTGATGGGCCTGATGGGCGTCTTCAATCGCCAGGTCGTGAAGACCAAACGCCTCCTGAATGTACGACAACAACTGCTCGCTGGGCTCGTACAGCCCCACCCAGATAAAGCGATCCGAATGACGCCACGCATCGCCCAGATCGGGGATCGGAACATTCGCCACGCGGATGCCGTTACTGTACGCGGCCGAATTAATCACCCCGCTTCGCGAAGGCGCGGCAGGGTTCAAACCAGGAGTCAAAGGCGTTACCTCACCGAAGGGGAAACCAACCGCAGTTTACTCGATCCCACCGCCGCTTTCGACGCGTCCATCCGGGAAAACAGCCGCGCGCCCGGTTCGACGCATGAGCGCAGCGGGCAGAAGCAGTAATCGCTTGTAAGTACAGAAGCAGAAAACTATAAACATCACAACAAGAGTCGTGACCACCTCAAGCCGGAAATCGCAGCTTTCCAGGTTTTCCTTTCTTCTCTTCGGCGGGATTCTGTGGTCGGCAAGTTCAAGCTCCCTGCCTGCACCGTGATCACTTGCCCGCACGCGAGGCGACGTGCCCCATTCCCATCCACGAGACGTCAACGACGGAACCTGCAAATGAACCGCACTTTTTCTCTGGTAATGCTGGCGGCCATTTTGACAATCCCTGGCGCCTTTGCATATGCCGACAGCGTCGAGTGCAACGCGTCTGGGAAGATCATTCCCTGGGAAACGGAGACTCCGGCCAATGAAAACGCCGTGACCCCGGGAACAATGTACGTCGAGCCCGCAACGCTGCACTCGCTGGGATTTGAATGGATGATCCAAGGCGACGCGAACCGCAACGCCCAGGTCAGCGTCCGATACCGCCAAGCCGGTGAGACTGCGTGGCGCAGCGGCATGGATCTGTTGCGGATCAAGGGCGAGCTGGTCAATCCCGATGTCTTTGTTCGCGGGGAGCTGAAGTTCGAGGGGATGAATTACGTTTGCCCCAATATGTTTGCTGGCAGCGTGCTGTTTCTGCAGCCCGGCGCGACATACGAAGTCGAACTGAAGCTCAGCGATCCCGATGGCGGCGCGTTTGAACGCATCGTACGCGTTCCGACGAAATCCGAACCGCGCATGTTCACAGCAGGCCGTCCCCTGCATGTCTACCCTGCCGACTACCAAGGCCAGCCGGAGCAACCTGTCTTCGACAACCTTGCCGCCGCCTACGACCAGGCTCAACCTGGCGACAGAATCCTGCTGCACGCGGGCGAGTACGCGACGCCCACCTTGGCGCTGAACAAAAAGAATACCCGCGAACGACCGATCGTCATCATGGATGCAGGCGACGGGGTCGTCACCCTGCGTGCGCCCGAGCAGGAAGGCGGTCGGCCGCCTGGTTTCGATGTCACCGGCGGCCAGTACCACTGGATCGAAGGACTGCGGCTCACGGGCTATTACGCCGGTGTCTGGGGCACGCAAAAGGCGCCGACCATCGGCCTGACGGTGCGCCATTGCGAGTTCCTTGACACGGGGTGGGCCGGAGTGCTTATCGCCGGAACCCTGCATCGGGATTTGTACATTGCCGACAACGTGTGTCGTCCGTCCGAAGTCAAATGGCTGGTCCCCAATGAAGACGGCGCCCGCAAGTTTCCGTACAAAGGAGTATGGGTGGGCGGACAAGGGATCGACGTTTGTTACAACCTGGTCATCGGCAGCAAGGATGGGGTCAGCGTCCACCAGCCGTCGAGCCGCCCGTTGGAAGCGGGCTTCCCTGAAAAGATGGTGGCGCTGGATTTCTACAACAACGATATCCGCCAGATGGATGACGATAACGAAGCGGACGGCGGCCAGCATAACATTCGCTTCTTCCACAATCGCATCGTCGATCAATACGTCGGATTAAGCGCCCAGCCAGTCTTCGGCGGCCCGTGTTACTTCGTGCGGAACGTTCTGCATAACATCGTCCGCGGAACCGCCCTGAAGTTCAATCTGCAGCCGGCAGGCGTCGTCGCACTGAACAATACGATCCTGGGCGCCGCGTCGACCAGTCGAAACTGGAGCAACTGCCACTTGCACAACAACCTGTTCCTGGCCGCGACTCCGGAAGACCCCACGTTCTCTGGAGGGCCGCTTGATCCCGAGGTTTCGACGATCAGTCACAACGGCTTTCTCGCAGCCGGTCCGGTTAGCTGGCTGACAACCCATCCGACCAAACCGGGACAATTCAGGCTGGACAATCGAATCAAAACTTTAGCCGATCTCAAGAAGCACGGAGTTACCAATTCCGTCACCGTTTCCTACGACGACTTTGTCGGCGTCAAGCGACCGCTGGGCGTGGAGCATCCCAACCTGGACGGAAACGTCGGCGACTTTCGGCTGAAACAGGACGCCCCCGCAATCGACGCAGGAAAGCAAATTCCCAACGTGACCGACAACCACTCCGGCGCCGCCCCCGACCTCGGGGCGTGCGAATTCGGAACAGACCTCCCCCACTACGGCCCCCGAAAACGAGCAGAACCAAAAGATTAGAGCAAACCGTCCGACGCCATGAGGGCATTCCACCGCCACGACAAGTGAGAGGACCGGCAGACGGCCGGCAAGAAACGCCAATCGCCTAAGCCGTTGCAAATTGCCGACTTAGGCGACGCTGTGCGAACCGATGCGACGGTTCGCGAAAATAGCGGAGGAGGGATTCGAACCCCCGACACGCGGATTATGATTCCCGTTCCGCTTTTGCCGCTCCTCTTCTAGTGCTAGTTGGCGTTGATCTTCAGGGCCAACCGCACGCCGACGCCGGAACTGCCGCCGCTGTGCTCGCTCCGATTGACCGACGACGTCATGTCGTGCTGGTGATTGCTGGCGCCGCCGCGGGCGACCACCGTTTTGCTTATCGGAGCCAAGGGATCGTTGGCAGGGGAATGTTGGTAGAAATTCTCGTGGTACCCGTCGGCGCACATTTCTCCAACGTTGCCGAGCATATCATGCAGCCCAAAAGCGTTGGGCTTGAGCTTGCCCACTTCGTTGATTTCTGAACGTTGTTTCGCCCGGAAATCCGAAAACCAGGCGTACTCCGTCAATTTCTCGCGCGGCGCATGCCACATCTCGGTGGTTCCTGCGCGGCAGGCAAATTCCCATTGTGCTTCCGTAGGCAATGCGAAGGTGAATTTCGGCGAGTCGAAGGTCTTGTTGAGTTGTTCGATGAAGACCTGCGCATCATCAAAAAACATCATATAGGCGGGAATCCGGGGGCCCGCGGGCCGAAGCGGCTTATCTCCCTCTCCCATTACTGCGGTCCAAAACTCTTGGGTGACTTCATGTTTGGCAAGGTAAAACGGCTCCGTTAGCCAGACCTGATGTTGCGGGAAAGCGTCCAGCCAAAAACCTTTGCTTTTTTCATTGCTACCCATCATAAAGTCGCCAGGCGGGATTAACACGAACTCACAACTCTCACCGCTGGATAGAGTGATGGTTTTCTCCAGGGGCAGATTCAAATACGCCGCCCAGGCTTGTTGCAGTTTCGCTGCTTCGGCTTGATCAAACGGACTGGTCGCCCGAGCCGGCGCGTCGCTGGGCCAGGTTTTGCCGCCGTCGGGTTTCTTGACAATCAGCGGCGGAGCATTTGTGGGAGGAACCAGCGCCAAGCGATAACCGAATTTGCCATAGAGATAGGAGCTAATCGATGTTCGTTCACTACTACCAAGTCGGCGAACATCAACCGAGAATTCCCCCCCGCGCCCTACGCGATAATCACGAGGAACAAAGCAGACAGGGTCGATTCCATAGCTCGCCCTGTTGGTCATGTAGTCCTGGCAGGTTTCAACGACGTTGCCATAGAGGTCATACAATCCCCAGCGGTTCGGTTTCTTCAGTTTGACGGCGTGGATTTTGCCGCCCTCGCCTTCAAGCCAGGCGTGTTCATCGAGCTGCGCCTCGTTTTCGCCAAAATAGAATCTCTCTGCAGAGCCGGCGCGACAGGCGAGTTCCCATTGCGATTCGGTGGGTGCATCGTATTGGTAACCGTCCGGCAAGCGTCCTGCCGCGCGCTCGATTTCATTCAACTTCGCGCAGAATTCCTGGAACTTGTCGTACCAGACTTTCCGCACCGGCTCGGACGGATCCTCGTTTTCCATTTCTTGCGGAGTCGAGCCTAGAACCGCGGTCCACTGTCCGATCGTGAGTTCCGTTTCCGCCAGCCAGAACGGCTGGGTCACGATGACGGGAACCGGCTCCCCATGACGGTCCGTCTGAAATTCGCCAGCGGGAATCAAGACCATGTTGATCTGTTCCTTTCCGCCAGGCAACGGGATCGTCTTGAGAGTGGGCGCGTCGAGATGGTCCGCCCAGGCTTTCTGAAAGGCGTCGGCTTGAGCCGCATCAAAGGGAACGATAGCAGGCGCCGGCGCCTGGTCGGGCCAATCATAATCGCAGCCGACGACAACCATTTCCCGCTTCACAAACCGTCGGGCTGGCGGCGGCAGTTGTCTGGGCGGCGGCGTTGGATTGGATGGCGGAGTTGGATTGGATAGCGGCAGTTGTCTGGGCGGCGGCGTTGGATTGGATGGCGGCGTTGGATTGGATAGCGGCGTTGGATTGGATAGCAGCGTTGGATTGGATGGCGGCGTTGGATTTGGATTTGGATTTGGCGGGTCGGGCTGCACAGATGCGATTTGATCAGGCGGCGTGGGAGTTGCCGGCGCCGGGCCGGGCGAGGGCGTCGGATCGGCAACTTCCGCCGCGGGGGGCTGGGCGGCGATCACGCTGGGGCTTGGCGTCGAATTGGCGCTGCTGAGCAATTGACCATCCCGCTCGACTTCGATCTTTCCTCCCTTGCGCCGCACGCTGAGGATCGTTCGCTCCCCTTTTTTGAACTCGAACGAATCCGTTTCAAACTGAAAATCGCCGCGACGGACAACCAGTGTCTGCGGGCCGGGCGAAAGCTGGATTCTCTCTTCGCCGGCGCCGTCGATGACGATCTCGGTGCCCTTTACCGCGACTTGCAGTTCTGGGTCGTCAATTCGCACTTCGACATAACCGCTGTCGGTTTGCAGCAACAAGACCACCACGCCACACAACAGCAGCAGACCGAACAGTCCGCCGCCTACTGCAGCCAATTGCCAGAGCTTGACGCGTCCCACGCTGGAGCGCCGTGCGGGCTGATAACCGGTATGAATTGGGGCCGGCTCCGCCTGCGCCCAGGCGCCGACGGCTTGACCCCACTCCGCGGGTGAGACCGCGGTCAAGCCTGTCGCTGGCGCCTGGGCCAGCTCAGGTCGCGGGGCGGGACGCCGCTGAGGCGTTGGAACCGTCGCGATCGGCGCTGCGGTCGTCAAGCGAGATTCCCGTTGCGACTGCGGTTTCTCCGCCAGAGGTTTCTCAGTCTTGGCGCGCGGCGGCGCTGATTTGGCGGCAGGCGCCGTTCGCTCTATTGTCGGTTTGGCATGGGCGGCCTTGGCTTTTTCCGTAAGCGCCAGTTGAGCGTCGTAGGCGGCCTTCTTTTCGGGGTTGAGCATGCAATTGCGAGCCGCAGCCACTTCATTGAGCAGCTTCTGACAGTCCGCCGAGCGTTTTCCCGTTTGAAAGTTCCGCAGATGGAGCATCCGCTGATCGGCCGCGTTGGAAATCACATCGGCGTCGGTTTCATCGCGGTCGACTCCGAGCAACCGATAATGGTTGGCAGGTTGATGCCGTAGCGGAATTCCAAGCCATTTATGGTAGGGATTGAAAGCGTCACTCATTAGCGGCGGCTGCCTTATGAAAACATACTGGGGAATGTTGCCCCTGCCCGATATTCTCCAAGCACTATCATAGCAATTCTGCCCCGCGCCAGAAAGCAGCCAAAATCGGGCCAGCTGTCGTGCGGTAGCAAGACAGATTTCCGGAAGTGGGTGGTGCTGCTTTGGCAAACGCAAATCGAAGAATGAATTGCGGAACGGCAGAATAGAAGTCGGAGGTCGCCGTCAACTTCTCGGAAGGGAACGCCCCCTCGGCGGCAATCCTCGCCGCTCAGCCGTTGAACAGTCTAAGAACGATCGCCAGTCGGCCTTGGAGGAATGATTGGTTCAATTCGCCGCCGAGATGCAAACCGCCCGTATGCTACGCCGCTTTAGATGGCCACATGGGATGCGGAGTACGCGATTGAGGCCTCTACATGCCAGATGTGGTCGGCGCTGGCGACGACGGCCCCATAATCGACCAACGTTCACCGCAACCTATTGCATTTTGCATCGGTCGGGCGGAGCGCATTCAATTCGGCGACGTCCACGCCCAGTACGCCAGCGACGTCCTTAAATGAAACCAACTGTCCGCGAACCCGATCCTCAACACACGTCGAACCAGACACACACCTGTCGCCCAATTCTGCCGGGTCATGTGGGTAAAACACTGACTCACCAATCGTCCGCCACAACGATCCCAATCACGTCTTCCTGCGCCCACGAGTTTGTCCATTTTGACACGACGCCGTTGCAATTCTGGTTGCGAATCGTTTCAGACGGCACTGCCGGAAATCGCATTAAAAAAACCCCGCCACAACGTGTTGCTGTGACAGGGCTTAGTAAATAGCGGAGGAGGGATTCGAACCCCCGACACGCGGATTATGATTCCGCCCGCTACCCTCGAAAATACGGGGGAAAACGCGAATTCTCCGGGCTGCGCAGCGCCAGACGCAGCAAATGGACGCGGAAACGGCCCCCTGGAAGGCGATCTACTGGCGGTCGTCGACGCCTGGCCGACCTTGCCGCCGGTGATCAGGGCTGGCATCTTAGCGATGATCCGGGTGGCGGACTGAGAGGAGGGGCGAATTCGCAGCTGGAGGAATTTTGCTTTGGCCGTGAACCCGAAAGCAAACCGTTCAGTCATGAGCGACCATAAATGAATACAAATGAATTTATCAAAAAGACGCTGTACGTCGGATTCGCCGCCACCCTACACCCCCCGACAGTACACGATGCGACGCCCTGCAATTTGCGAGGCGTCGCTTTCTTTTTGACGGGCAAGGTCGGCCAGCGCCGGAGTGCTGTTGAGTGTTCATTGAGTGTTGGTTGAATGTCAGGACGCCGCCGGCCCATGCCGTTGCTGGCAAGAAACGAAAAAAGCCGACTGACATCGACGCCCGCATGTGGAGTAGCGGGCGCCGTTCAGGGTTTCTCTTCCCCTAGTCAGTCGGCTCATGTTCGCGGGCAGGATCACTACGCCAACCGGAACAGCCGGTCGATCTCCGCGTCGTGAATCTTGCGGGTGGCGTCAACCGCGGTCTGGATGCCGCAAGCGTACCCGGCGTTGAGGTATTCCAGTGCGACTAGCAGTTGGTCGAAGGGCAGCGGCTCCCTCTCCATTCGCACGCCATCGGGTTGAAGGATGACGAACTGGTCGACTCCCACCTCCTCAAAGTTGTAGCAGGGCAGGTCTTCGATGGCGATCTTGTCTTCAGGTTGCGTCATGGATTTTTCCTTGGGGGGATTACCAAACGCTCCTGCTCCCAATTTCCGCATTTTCTGGCGGAGCAGTTCGTCGGCTTCTTCACGAAAGGTCATGTTAGTCTTCCTTCTCAAGCGGTGCGTCGATATCCTCCATGCCGGGTAACTCCTGCTGTCCTGGCAGGCAGTCCATGCCTGAGAACAGTTTGGCCTGTCTGGCGGGAACGGTTTCGAACCGCATGGGAACCGGCTTCTCGGCCGGCTGTCGGGTGAGTAGGAAGGGTTCTGTCATTGGGAAACTCCAGGGGAATGAATCGGCGTCGACGGAGCTTCTACAGCCAATGCCGCTCCAGCCATCGCCGCTCGACTTTCAAAGCCGTGCGGCGCTGACCGAAGTTGCCAAAGATGGGGCCGCCGACTGGCGTCAAGTTCACCCGCCAGCGACAAGGCCAGCAGCGAGTCCACTCCGACCAGCTACCGCTGTCGCAAACTTGCGAACGAATCGCACGGAACAACAGTCGCAACAGCGGGTTGACGGGTTCGATGAGGCTGGCCCGCTTTCGCTCGCCGGTCAGCTCCAGGTCGCCGTCGATGAACCGCGTTTTCCCGTTAGCGTCGATCGTACAAAGTGGTCTCATTGCTGCCCCTGCTGCCTGGGTGCGGACTGGTAAAACTCGGGTTTCTTCTGGTGGTCGCCGACCGTGCCCAGGGCTTTCTCCAGCTGCCTGGTCAGATCCTGGCACACCTTCCCCCTGGCGCCTTGCACGTCCAGGGTGACTTCGCCGGTTTCCGAAACGGTGATCGTAACTTGGGGTTTCATGGCGTCCTTACTGACAGATGAGTTGAATGGAACCGTCTTGCTGCACCTTTTCGCGAACTCGCAGCCCCTGCTTGCGGGCCTGGCGCTTGGCCCGCTCCACGGCGTACGCTTGCTTGAAGCGGTCGAAATGGACGGGTTTGCCCCAACTGCCGCCGTAGTTGTCGTAGTAGGCTTCCCCCTTGGCGGTGTCGATGACGACCGGGAATACCCAGCCTTCGAGCTTCACGCCCAAGCCGGTAGCCGTGTTCTCGTCGAACAATTTGTGTACACCCTTCGTCGGAGCCGGCAGGCCCAGTCGCTTGCAAGCATCGACGATCGCCTGCTCATCGTTGAACTCGCAAGCCACTGTGGTCGTGTGTGACATGGTGAATCTCCCAAGGAAAGAAGTAAAACTGCCCAGCGACGACCACCCCGCAGAGTGGCCGTACCTGGAAAGTTTCTAGTCGTCGAAACGGAAGGCACGGGAAGGCTTATTGACGATCAGCTCGTCGATGCCCCCCTGGATTCGTTCCATCTGAATCCGCACCGCGTTCCGCAGCCCTTCGCTGTCATGCAGCGAGTCATAGCCGCCGCAATCGGAAACCAGCTCCTGGGCGGTCGCCACCAACGCATCGAGATCCCTGTTGCTTCTGACCGACAGGGCGGAGAAGCGATCGAAGAACGCAGACAGGTTTTCGATCGTCGACGGCTTGAACTGCTTGATCCTGCCGTCGTCGCCCGGCGTCAGTCGTTCGGTGAGATGCGCCACCAGCTTCTGGAACTCGTCCATGAACGCCTGCTCGGCCATCTGCACTGCTTCATCGAAACGGGACTGGATGCGGCGGCATTGTTCCTCGTACAACCGCGGGCTCAGCTCCCTGAGATATTCGGCCGTATCGAACGTCACGGGCTCCCAGTCGATCGTGAATTCCCCAGTGATGCTGCCGGGGTAGTCGTTCGGATCGAACAGGTCGCCCAGTCTTTCCCGGGCGTCCCATCGCAGCGTCTGGTACTCTTCGTCCAGGGCGGCCAGCGCCTGGTCGAGTTGCTGCTGGTAGCGGGTCATCTGGTCGGAAAACGCTTGCACGGCGTCGCGGCGAATCAGACGGATGCCGTCTTCCGGGTAGGGGATCGTGCTGTCCTTCCAGGTCGACGCCGCGGCGGACATGATCGCCGTCACCGCACGGTACTTCTGGTTGCGGGTGTCCAGCAGCTTCTTGCTGGCGGAGATGAACTTCTTGTCGGCGCTCACCGAATCGGAAATGGACTGGTGAACCCCGCCCTTGATCGAACGCCGCACGCCGAACTGCGACCGTCGCAAACGAATCGCCAGCGTCTCATCCATCAACTGTTGCGAAAAATCATCAGACATGAGCAAACTCCCAAGGGAAAGAACCAGAAAACCACTGCTCAACCAACCAGTAGCCCAACTGCCGGAAAACCCGCAGAATTTTGTTGAGAAGATCGCGGATAACGCATGAAATACGGGGAAAAATAGAGAACTCCCTAGAACTCCCTATAGACATCGCAAACAAGCGAAGAACGCTCGCCTTTCAACGAGCGTATTTCGACTGCTGGCTAATTCAGGCGGAACTTACGACCGTTCGTCTTATTGGCCGTGTAAACGCCATCACGACTGGCGGACAGGAAACGTCCCTCAGCCTGCTCTCGCAGGGCTTGCAGATCCATCGCCCCGCTAACCGACTCGGAGATCACGAATCTGGAAGCGTCTTCCAACGTGCAACCCATGTCCCAGGCGTTGGCACAGCATCGCTGCACGTTGCGGCCCGACCATCCAGAAACATCCGGCGTGGCGTCGTCGATTCCAAACGCCCGTTTCTGGGCGTCCCAGATGGCCGGCAGTTCGTCATCGTTAAGGTCGAAGAAGAACGTATCGGTGAACCTTGATTTGAGCGCCGCGTCGAGTTTGTCGACGCTATTGCTGGTCGCCAGCCACAAACTGTTGCCGTCGCCGACCGCGGTAATCACCTTCAAGGCGTCCCGCAGGTTCTGCTCCGACTGGCCAACGATGCCGCCCTTCATGGCGCCCATGTCGAGCCGGATCACCAGGCGGTCAAACTCGGCCGCCATCGCTTTGCAGATCGCCGACTTGCCGCTGCCAGGAACGCCCAGCAGCATCACGCCGAACGATTTGTAATCTTCCATGTAGGTCAGCACCTGGCCCAACTGGTCAGAGTTGACCCCCGACAGGTCGCCGGTATTGGCCAGTCCCGACTTTTCGATTTCGTCCAGCCAGACCACGACGTTCGGCTTGCGGCGTCCGTTCATTCGCAGCCGCATGTATTCCTTGACGGCTTCCAGGCCGCCCAGACCATCGAAGCGGTCGCCGCCGTGGTAAACCGACAATCCGGAAGTCTGCTGGACCGTGGCGATCTTGCGTGCCCACAAGGCGTCGAAGTCCAGGGCCCCATTGCGGATACTCATCGCCACCGACTGTTCCGCCTCAAAGACCGACAAGCCTTTGCAGGCCCGAATCACGGCCCCAACGTCATCGACCACCAGGGGCGGCAATTCGCAATCGGATTGCTCCAGCGATTCGTTGTAAGCGGCCAGGCAGTCTTCGACCGTCTGCTGGATCGAAGCATCGTCGGGCAGCGGTTCTTTCAGCACCAGAACGTCACGCTTCAAGACGGTCGGCAGTTTGAATCCCGCCGACAGCAAAATGACCGTCACGCCGCTTGCTTTGGCCGTATCCCGCAGATTGGCCAGGGACCGAGCAAAGAGCAGGTCGCCAACCAGGTCGCCAGCATCGAGCATGTAAAACACGCCGTTTTCGACCTGGTTCATGGCGGCCAGAGCGCCGGTAGGATCTTCGCTGGCGTCTGGCAGTCCGCCAATCGCACGACTAGCGTTGTTGAGCGGCGTGAATCCGTTCTGCATATCCCAGGCGATCTGCGGCGCCGAGCCATTGATGCGAGCCGAGATTGACCGCACCGAAGCCCATAAGTCGGGCGATTCGACAGCGATCAGGGGAGCCCCAGCACGTCTGGCGGACAGTAGTTGTTCGATCATCAGTACACTCCGGGAGGGGAAAGAAACAAAACAAGGCGACGTTCCGCAGAACGCCGGTTCGGGCTGTCGCTTATTCCATCGCACAAAGTTCCGCATGCTCCTCGAGCCGAGCCAACGCAACCCGCATGGAGAATCGCTCTTTGTCGCGGACTCCCCAGAATCGCCAGCCGGACGGCATGTCGCGATCGCCGAATCGCTCAACCCACAAGGCGGCCAGTCGGTCCTGGCAAGACTCCTGGAAAGGACCCCCGCAGGAGTAAGACAGGATGCGAAACCGCTCCAACAACGCCTTGTCGATGCCGTAGCAGGAATTGCTGGTGGCGATCACCGTGCAGCGATCAGGCAAACGTTCGAGAGCCACTTTCAGGAATCGCTCGACGGCCTTACTTGCCACCCCGTCCAGTTCTTCGATCACCACGACTTTCCAGTCGCCTCCAAACAACAGGGAGTGCCGAAGGTGCACATCAAACAACTGCCGACAAGCGTCAATCGTGAGTTCACTGGCGGGAATCACTGAGAGCCCCGTGAAGTCGTCAACGCATCCGAGATCTGCGGCGAGGCACTGGGCGGAATGACTCTTGCCAACGCCCGGTTCGCCTTCGAGTAGGAAGCATCGGGAAGGACGATTCGGCAGTCGCAAATACGATTGGAGGAACCGAACATTCGGCTGCCCCACGACATTACTGAGATGTGTGGAACGTGAGATCATTTCAAAACTCCTTGAGAAGAAACCAGAACGAGCCAGGCAAACCAAAGCCGTCTGTCCAACATCAAGACCGAGCCGCAGAAAAGCGGACAAACAAGCTGGTTGTCGATCGCAAACGAGAGCCGCACAGCCGCGAATTATCTTTCTGGCGGGATAGGTTAGTCGCGATATATCGAGTACACAGATGTCCACCGTTTTTTCTCCTTGACAGTGTTCGCGCGTACACTCAGACAGGAGAACTATAGGGAATGGCCCTATAGGCCAGAATCAGCGAGAATGCCCCTGGAATCGCACGCTATGCTGCAATGGGTGTTGCGACACAATTTCAAGATAGCCGCTTGCTTGTGGCGTATTGTGTCGTTTGCTGGGGTGTCCGGTTGATAGATAGCCTGGCAGGGCAGGGACCGGACAATTTGAGAGGGGCGATTGCGCGAATAGGGCAGGGCGGCGCCGTTTTGGTTGGACCTGGCTTTCCTGGTTGAAAGATCGTCGGCCCTGGTTGGAAACAGCGCACGAAAAAACCGCAGGAGGGTTGCTCCTGCGGTCAAGTTGGTTTTCAGTTGTCGACCTGGTTGCTTACTTCGCACCGATCAACGACAGCGATTCGTCGGTTTGCAATGCGGCCGCAACCTTGCGCCAGTTTTCGGGTGTCTTGAAAATCTGCTTTCCGGCGCCGCACAATTTCAGAACCAGCGTTCCGTCGTCGAATTTGTGCGGTTCCAGGTAAACGCCTTCGCGCTTGGCGGGTTTCGCTTTCGCCTTCTTAGCCGCAGGAGCTTTCGCCTTACTGCGAACCGATTGTTTGGCGAGCGGAACGATCGGCGCCGGTTCAATGGCGCCCTCAACGGCGCGGATCGCTTCACGGCATAGTGCGCGGTCGCTATCGCTCAATTCTTCGCGGTTCATCACCAGCAGTTGTTTCGCGGTGATAGTGTCGCCATCTTCGCAAAACTCGCAAATGGTAGCGACGATAGGATTCTGATTCGACATAGGAAAAACTCCAATTGAGAAACGAAAACTTTGTGAGACAAGAGGGGAAGGAATCTATCGGGACAAGAGCGCCAGGCGACAATCGGCTTGCCATCGTCGCGCGGTCCGATCGGACACCCCGACGATACGCGCCGCCTGGCGTTGGGTGGCGCCGTAAGCGATCATGCGCAAGTAGCTGGAAAGCATGCGGGCTTGCGCTTGTCGATACTGCAACCGCTCTTGAATTTCGCGAAGTAGTGCATTAGGCGGCGCAACCAGTACACATTCCTTGCGACTGGCGCCTTCCATAAAGCATTCCACCGAATGCCGTTCCTTGCGTTGTCGTCGCTGTTCATCCCGAACCAGACGTCGACATTGGCGACGCAGCACGCCATAAGCGTATCGTACCCCTAGAATCTGCCGATCGCCTAAGGTGGCGTAGAATTGCCAACTCGCCTCATTGGCAAGCGATTCGACGTCGACACTGGCGCCGCGCTGCTCCGCTGCAACCGCAACCATGCGCTGCGCCATTGTGAATACCTGGCGCCGATACGTGGCGTACGTGGTGAACCATTCCACTCGCAAGATAGTTCCGAACATAATCAAACTCCACTTGAGAAAACTTCTGCCGCGACCACTACGGTTGCGGACTGATGAAATTTCTACAGTGGAAAATTGACTAGGCGAGCGGCTATCGGAATTGACCGCAGCTTTCGCTGCGAATCAGCATATTTCTAACTCCCCCAAACCAATACCTATCAACACATTAAGTCAACATAAAACAATCCTGAGAAAATGTTATTTTGATTGTTGCGGAAAAAAACTATGCGAATTGCGAGAGACAGGCCGCGACCTAAAGTGTTTCATTCAAACAACTTGTGAACCCAGCCATGCCCGGGGTGGGGGCGACCCCCGCTGGCCACAGGCCCCTTATGTATATCCCAGCCATAGATTTTTCAGAAATGTTCGGACGCGTCCTATAACAATATCTGTTGGTAAGCAATCGGGTTTCTCTAACCTACTTGCCACTTCCCATCTTGTTCTGGGATAATGACCGCGAAGAAAGCGGCAGTTCCTGATCAACCTGGGAGAAATGAAATGGATTCAGAGCACGCACGCATTCTGGCTGAACTACTCCGCTTGCATCGCTGGGCAGGCGGCGATTCGACATCCGCCGCCCGCGTCTTCGGTCTCATGCACGGATTTGAAACGGCCCTGAGGCAGGAGTCGGAATCGTTTGGCATCAGCGAAGAGACGCAGGACCTTGTTGAAGACATGCTCGACGATGTTGAGAACGGAAAGCAATCCGCGGACGGTCCGTCAATCAAGAGCAGGCTGCACGCTGCGGGTGTTGGCGAAGTTGACGCCGGCGCAGTGATGCGGTTGTGTCTTTTACAAAGTCAATTTCTAGACCTTAAACAAGCGACAGCCGTGCCCTTTTTAGCTTGAATTTTACGGGCGACTGGCGCGCAGGGCGAGGCGGGCCAGCCTGGCTGGCGGTGGGATTCGGAGGTGGGGTGCTCATCGCTGGGGATGTCTTGGGGGTGAGGCGTTCAAGGCGGTATCAGTGCGTCCAGACACTGACTTCAAGGGGCTGGCGATTAGCATCGCAACGGACGATGCACGGCGGCGTGGATTAACAGCAACGCGTCGACGCTCGGACGGTAACTCATCAAGCGGTACACCAGACGGCGACTGGTGCGTAGGATCTGCGCGGGGATCATGAGGATGCGGTCGCGGAACGTCGTGAAGTCCATCGCCAACAACTGCATTTTTGTCGCCCTGTGTTGGGCCGCCGCGCGACCGCAAGGCTGGATCAATAACGCCGACCAAGCCTTCAGGCTCCATGCGAGCGAGGCGATCGTCATGTACGCCCAGTTGCTGAGCAGGCTGTCCAGCGGCGCGGCCAGGCAACACTGTTTTAACTGCGCGATGTTGTTCTCTTGATTGCAACGAGCATTGGCGTCGAGCACCACCTGACGCGCCGGCTTGTCCGACTGCGCGGCGTTGGTGATGTAGAAGAAGTAGACCGGCTCCTCCTGGTCGAACAGGCGCAGTTGGCCGCGCGTTTGATGAATCTCTTTGTGCAGCACCACCACGCGATACGTCTGGCCGCACTTGCCAGGCTGATAGTCGAACTCGGCGATCCGCTCGGCAACCAGCTTCTTGTTGAGATAACCGTTGCGTTCGACGATCGGCTCTTTGGAGTTCGGCCGTCTGGCCCGTTGTCGCTCCGGCGGGGTCGGCTCGCGTCGTGAGCGATCGAGCGATTTCCACGCCGATTCCGGCAAAGTTGCGGCGATATCGACCAGTTTCGGCATGGCGTCGATCCCGAACACAAACTCGACTCCCTCCGCATCCCAGCGATCGAAATTCTCCGTCAGCGCGAAGTCGGTATCGCCGCGCAAGACGATCTTGCGAAAGCCGGCTTGGCGACAACGCTCCACGGCCAGGTCCAAGTAAAACGCGGCGTGTTCATGGCTCGGCCGATTGCCGCTGCGGTTAGCGATAAACAGCGGTTCGCGCGTGTTGGCCAAGGTGACCACCAGCGGATGGTAGCCCCACTGGCCTTTATAATTGATGCCGATGCCTTGCTTCTTTTCACCGGAAGTCTCCACCTGCGTGCCGTCGGCTTCGAGGATCGCACAATCCAAGAACGCGTCGGGCTGTTGCTTCCACACCTTCTGTCGGATGCGATTGAAGCCACTTTGCAACTGCAGGATATCCAACTCCGAAAATCGCCGACAAAAATCGCCCGCCGTCGTCGGGTCCGGGATACGCTGCGCCCCGACGGCGTTGAGATAAGCTTCATCGCAGCGTCGGTCTTCGAGGTGTTCGAGACAACTGCCGCCAGCGAGCAGATTCAAAGCGATATTGAAAACGTGGTCGGCTTCATCGTAGGGCAAGTGGAGCTTGAGGAGGGAGACCGAGCGGTTGATCTCTTGCCGGACCCCCAGCTGATTGAGCAGTTGGACGATCGCGCCCAAACCTCCGGCGGCGATGGCTTGTCCGCGCTCGGCGATTTCGTATTGCACGTTGTCTGGCTGGATCATGGGCGACTGTCCGTTCCAGTTCGCCTTATCGATTCGTTGTTGCATTCGGCGCTTGCGTTGCCGAGCTTTACGTCGTAGTTTAGCGCTCACTCGAAACCCTCGTTTGCGTGCGGTAGTTCGGTTGTGTGGTAACTCCAAATTACCGCAAAAACGCCGAGGGCTTCGAGCCTTCTTATAAAAATACGCCTCAAGCTACGCTTGTTTGAGGTCTAGATGGAATCAAGCAGATTGTTCACGGGCAGGGCTCCGTGTTTTTTTGAACTTGATCTTGAGAAGGAGCCTGAGCAGAGTTGGACGGGCGCCATTCACTACATGGAGCTCGTCGATTGTACGGAAGGCGCACACACGAAGTTACATTCGGTGCTCGCGCCCGTAGTCCCGCGTATCGGAGAAATGGTAACGCCTCAAAAGGGGTCACGCATGCGGGTGGTTGATGTCGAACACGTCGTTGTGTCTCAAGGCGGCAACTACCAAATGATCCCCTACGTCTACCTTGAAACTGAGGAGGCGGATGAAGATGGTTAGCGTTCGCAGAAGCAAGCAGAGAATACCGCGGCGGATTCCCCCAGAATTTGGTCCGGTCAGTCGGCGACTATCGCACCCGCTGACCTGCTCCCCTTTTCTGAGCCAAGGGTCGTGAGAAAAAGGCGGGCTGGGCGCCGTGGTGCAGACGTCCCGGCAGCTGGACTTGTGGCAGGCGATCAACGATTTGATCACGCTGTCCAACCTGCATCGGCCTTGTGACGAGGGTGGCAATGTGCTCAGCATCTCGCAGAACCTGCTGGCCGGCGACCGTTGCCTGGAGCATTTCAAATACCGTCGCCAAGACGAAGCGTATCTCAACGTACTCGGCGCGGAGCGAAACCCCGGCCCTCCCTCTGGCGATCAGGGCCGACATCTTGGCGATGGTCGGTTCTGGGTAGTAACTGAGGCGTCAACTTTCGCCGGGGCGATTCGGCGGCTAGACTACCCCGCTGGGGCGGCGATGGTGGGCTGGCCCCTTCAATTTCCCGGGGACTGGTAGAAAGCGGCATGTTTGAACAAGCCTTTAAGAATATCGACGACGTCCTGTGGAAAGAGGCCGGCTGCACGACCGAGCTGGATTACACCGAGCAGACGTCCTGGCTGCTGTTCCTGAAATACCTCGACGGGCTGGAGCAAGACAAAGCCGACGAAGCCTCGCTGGAAGGGAAGCGGTACGCCTTCATTCTGGAGAAACCGTATCGCTGGGAAAGCTGGGCCGCCCCCAAGGGGAAAGACGGCAAGCTGGACCACAACACGGCGATGGTGGGCGACGACCTGCGCGACTTCGTCAACCTGAAGCTCTTCCCCTACCTGGAGGGTTTTCGGCAGAAGGCCAGCGGGCCGAATACGATCGAGTACAAGATCGGGCAGATTTTCGGCGAGATCAAAAACAAGATCACCAGCGGCTACAACCTCCGCGAGATCATCGACCACATCGACGAACTGCGGTTCCGCTCGCAGACCGAGAAGCACGAGCTGTCGCACCTGTACGAAGCCAAGATCAAAAACATGGGCAACGCCGGCCGGAACGGCGGCGAGTACTACACCCCGCGGCCGCTCATTCGCGCCATGGTGCAAGTCGTCCAGCCGCAGCTCGGCGAACAAATTTACGACGGAGCGTGCGGTTCGGCCGGCTTCTTGTGCGAGTCGTTTGACTATCTCACCGACGAGAAGCAGCGGAAGAAAAAGCTGACCACCAAGGATTTGACGACGCTCCAGGAACGCACGTTCTACGGCAAGGAGAAAAAGTCGCTGGCGTACGTGATCGGCATCATGAACATGATCCTGCACGGCATCGAGGCGCCGAACATCCTGCACACCAACACGCTTACGGAGAACCTGGCCGACGTCCAGGAGAAGGACCGCTACGACATCGTGCTGGCCAATCCGCCCTTTGGCGGCAAGGAACGTAAGGAGGTGCAGCAGAACTTCCCGATCCGCACCGGCGAAACGGCGTTCCTGTTCCTGCAGCACTTTATCAAAATGCTCAAAGCGGGCGGGCGGGGCGCCGTGGTCATCAAAAACACGTTCCTGTCGAACACCGACAACGCCTCGACCAGCCTGCGGAAACTGCTGCTGGAAAACTGCAGCCTGCACACCATCCTCGACTGCCCGGGCGGCACGTTCATCGGAGCCGGCGTCAAAACCGTGGTGCTGTTCTTCGAGAAAGGCGCCCCCACCCGCAAGGTCTGGTACTACCAGCTCGACCCCGGCCGCAACATGGGCAAGACCAACCCGCTGAACGACGACGACCTGGCCGAGTTCGTCCAGCTGCAGAAGAAGTTCGCCGCCTCCGACAAGTCATGGACGGTGGACGTGAAGGACCTCGACCCGAAAACGTTCGATCTGTCCGTGAAGAACCCCGACGGCGGCGAAGAAGTCGTGCTTCGCACGCCGCAGGAGATCATGGACGAGATTGCGGAGTTGGATAAAGAGAGTGCGAAAGTGCTGGCGACGATTCGGGGGTTGTTATGAAGAATGGGTGGGAATCGAAAGAACTAAAAGCGGTTTCGGCCATCAATTACGGTTACACCGAAAGCGCTTCCGCTGATCCCATCGGTCCCCGGTTTCTTCGGATTACCGATATTCAGAATGACAATGTCGAATGGAAAAACGTCCCATACTGCAATATCGCGAAGGACGACTTGCCGAAGTATCGCTTGAAAGCCGGCGACATCGTTTTTGCACGGACCGGCGCGACTACAGGCAAGAGTTTCCTGGTCAGCGATCCGCCCAAAGAAGCCGTGTTCGCATCGTATTTGATTAGGCTTCGGTTGCTCGACAAGGATCTTTCGCCGGAGTTCGTGTCGTTATTTTTTCAGACCGCCGAATACTGGCGAGCGATCAAGGAAGGATCATCCGGCAGCGCGCAGGGCGGTTTCAACGCATCGAAACTGGGCGCGCTATCAATCCCCTTTCCACCCATTCCCGAACAGCGGCGGATCGTGGGCATCCTGGACGAAGCGTTTGCCGGCATCGCCACCGCCAAAGCCAACGCCGAAAAGAACCTCCAAAACGCCCGTGCCCTCTTCGAAAGCCACCTCAACGCCGTCTTCACCCAACGCGGCGACGGCGAGTTGCCTACGGGCGAGCGATCCGCGAAACTTAGACCCACTGACGCCGCAAAGGATGAGAAGAGAGTAACGAGAACTGGTGGACGCGATGCAACAACGCGTCACATTGCTCCTGAATTGGCACTGGCGGTAGGAATGCCAGTGACACGGCCTTCCAGGAATTGGAATTGGACTGCCTTGACTGATCTTGCACGACTAGAGTCAGGGCATACCCCTAGCCGCCGGCATCCAGAGTATTGGAACGGTCAGATTCCATGGATTGGAATCAAGGATGCGAAGGTCAACCACGGCCGACATATTGTCGATACGGAGCAAAAAACCAACGACCTTGGGCTCGCTAATTCATCAGCAAGACTGCTTCCGAAGAACACCGTTTGTCTATCACGAACCGCCTCAGTTGGGTATGTGGTGGTAATGGGTAAACCAATGGCAACAAGCCAAGATTTTGTGAATTGGGTCTGTTCGAACCGTTTGGTTCCGGACTTTTTGAAATATGTGTTTCTGGCGGAAGGGCGCGAGGGATTCTTTCGCTATTCGAGTGGTGCGGTCCATCAGACGATTTACTACCCTGAGGCAAAAGCATTTCACATTGCCCATCCCGACATCGCCGAACAGCAGCGAATTGTACTCGAATGCGATGAATTGCGAGCTAAGTCACAACGCCTCGAATCCATCTACCGTCGCAAACTCGCCGCGCTCGACGAGTTGAAAAAGTCGCTGCTGTTCCAAGCTTTCAGCGGACAACTTTAGAGTCGCTCGTTACGGAAGAAGCCCCAGGACCATCACCATGAAAGCCACAGAAGCCCGACTGCTCGACTTCCTGAAAAAGTCGCCGCAGTTTGTCATTCCGATCTACCAGCGCACCTATTCCTGGACCGTGAAAGAGTGCCAGCAGCTTTGGGAGGACATAGTTCGCACAGGTAATAATGACGGCATCTCTGTGCATTTCGTCGGATCAATCGTCTACATTGAGCAGGGGATTTCGCAGGTCACGCATCAATCACCTCTGCTCGTGATTGACGGCCAACAACGCCTGACGACGACAACGCTGCTGATCGCGGCCTTAGCCGAAGCAGTCGGCGATTCCGAGCCCATCGAAGGGTTCTCGTCCGAGATGCTGCGCGGATACTACCTGCTTAATCCCTTGGAGAAGGGAGACCGAAAGTACAAATTGCTGCTGTCACAATCCGACAAATCCACGTTGACTTCGATTGTGGCTGGCCTGGAAACACCGAAAGAACATTCCTTGCGGGTTATGCAAAACTACGAGCTGTTCGCGTCCTTGCTGGCAGGCTGTAATGGGGACTTTCAAGCGGTGTGCAAGGGATTGGCAAAACTGGTCGTGGTCGACATTGCACTAAACCGCGACCAGGACAATCCGCAGCTCATCTTTGAAAGCATGAACTCGACCGGCAAGGAATTGAGTCAGGCGGATTTGATCCGCAACTTCATCCTGATGGGGCTTGATCCGGAGTTGCAATCGCGGCTTTACGAGCAATTCTGGCGACCAATGGAAGTTGATTTTGGGCAGGAGGCCTACGGCACGCATTTTGATGCGTTCATGCGGCATTACCTGACTGTGAAGTCGGGCGAGATTCCTCGCCTCGATGAAGTCTACGAGGCGTTCAAATCACACGCCCGATCGCCCAAAATCGCCAGCGCTGGCGTGGAGGCATTGGTCAAGGATATCCGCGATTTCGGTCGTTACTTCTGCGCGATGGCGTTGGGTGCGGAATCTGACCTGCAGCTGAAAACGGCATTTCACGATCTGCGCGAACTGAAGGTCGATGTGGCCTTTCCGTTCCTGCTGGAGCTTTATCACGACTATATGGCAGGGGATTTGTCTCAGGTTGATTTCCTGGCGACAGTACGGCTGATTGAGTCTTACGTTTTCCGCCGGGCTATTTGCAATATCCCAACGAACTCGATGAACAAGTCGTTTGCGACGTTCACCAAGACACTCAAGAAGGACCGGTATTTCGAGAGTATCCTGGCGAATTTCCTGCTCTTGCCGTCTTACCGCCGTTTCCCGTCGGACGAAGAGTTTCGGCGGGACATCCAAACTCGCGACCTTTACAATTTCCGCAGTAGAAGCTACTGGCTGCGTCGCCTAGAAAACTTCGGCCGCAAAGAGCGCGTGCAGGTTGATGAATACACGATTGAGCACATCATGCCACAGAACGCGAATCTTTCATCGGAATGGCGTGAAGCCCTGGGGACGGAATGGCAACGAGTCCAGGAAACCTGGCTTCATACACTCGGCAACTTGACGCTCACCGCATACAACGCTGATTACAGCGACCGTCCGTTTCTCGAGAAACGCGACATGCCTCAATCGCCAGAGAAGGGGCTGAAACAAAGCCCACTTAAAGTCAACCAAGGACTTAGTTTGCTAGAGACGTGGAATGAGGCGGAAATCAAAAACCGCGCGACCAGATTGGCGAGCCTCGCAGTTGGCGTTTGGACGGCCCCCGATCTCGCTCCCGATATCCTGGACGCTTATCGGCCTCAAAAAGATTCTTCGACCGAGTACAGCGTTAAGGACCATCCCCACCTGCTCACGCCCACCATGCGACCTGTGTACGAGGCTTTTCGGAAAGCGGTACTTGCACTCGATCCGTGTGTGACGGAGGAATTCCTGAAGCTCTACGTCGCATTCAAAGCGGAAACTAATTTTGTCGATATCGTTCCGCAAGTAAAACGATTCCGGGTTTCCCTCAATATGAGATTTGCGGACGTGAACGACCCTAAGGGACTGTGCAAAGACATTACAGGCATCGGCAGGTGGGGTAATGGGGATGTCGAAATAGGACTGTCAAAGCTCGACCAACTGCCCTATGTGATTGGCCTGGTGCGACAATCCCTGGAACTGCAACTCGGCAATATTGGTGAAGCGTGAACGAATCCGAAACCCGCGCCGAACATATCGACCCCGCGCTCGCTGCGGCCGGCTGGGGCGTTGTGGAAGGCAGCCGCATCCGACGGGAATACGTCATTGTGCCGGGCCGGCTGGAAGGTTTTGGACGACGGGGGAAGGTTCTCAAAGTCGACTACGTGTTGATCTATCGCAACACGAAACTGGCCGTGGTTGAGGCCAAGGCCTGGGAAGAACCGCTGACCCTGGGCGTCGCCCAGGCGAAGAACTACGCCGACAAGCTGGAGATTCGCTTTGCCTACGCCAGCAACGGCCAAGGCGTCTACGGCATGGATCTGCAGGAGGGGACCGAAGGCGAGCTGCCCGGCTTCCCCACGCCGGAAGAGTTGTGGAACAGGACGTTCGCCGTCGCCGATGCCTGGCGGGACCGCTTCGCCGCCGTGCCGTTTGAGGACCGCGGCGGTTATTTCGAAGGCCGTTACTATCAGGATCTGGCGATCGATCGCGTGCTGGAGGCGATCGCCGGCGGGCAAGACCGCATCCTGCTGACTCTGGCGACCGGGACCGGCAAGACGTTTATCGCCTTCCAGCTGGCCTGGAAGATGTTTCAAAGCCGCTGGAACCTGCCCGACTGGAAAGCGGGCCGCGAGCCGAGCCGGCGGCCGCGCATCCTGTTCCTGGCCGATCGGAACATCCTGGCGGACCAGGCATTTAATGCTTTCTCCGCCTTCCCCGAAGACGCCCTGGTGCGGATCGAACCGGGAGAAATCAAAAAGAAGGGCCGCGTTCCGACCAACGGCAGTCTGTTCTTTACGATCTTTCAAACCTTCATGTGCGGGCCGCCGCAGGACGGTCAGCCTTCGCCCTACTTTGGCGACTATCCGCCCGACTTTTTCGACTTTATCGTGATCGACGAATGCCACCGCGGCGGCGCCCAGGACGAAAGCAACTGGCGGGGAATCCTGGAGTACTTCGCCCCGGCCGTGCAACTCGGTCTGACGGCCACGCCCAAACGGCGGGATAACGTCGACACCTACCGTTACTTCGGCGAGCCGGTATTTATCTACTCGCTCAAAGACGGAATCAACGACGGCTTCTTGACGCCGTTCAAGGTCAAGCAGATCTCCACCACGCTGGACGAGTACGTTTACACCTCGGACGATCTGGTCGTCGAAGGGGAAATTGAAGCCGGCAAGCGTTACGAAGAAAAGGACTTCAATCGGATCATCGAAATCAAAGAACGCGAGCAGAAGCGGGTGGAGATCTTCATGCAGCAGATCGACCATCGCGAGAAAACGCTCGTCTTCTGCGCAACGCAGCTCCACGCGCTGGCGGTGCGCGACCTGATCAACCAGATCACCATCAGCGGCGACCCGAACTACTGCCAGCGGGTGACGGCCGACGACGGGGCGCTGGGCGAACAGCATTTGAAGGCCTTCCAAGACAACGAAAGAACCATTCCCACGATCCTCACCACGTCGCAAAAGCTGTCGACGGGAGTCGACGCCCGGAACATCCGCAACATTGTCCTGATGCGGCCGATCAACTCCATGATTGAGTTCAAGCAGATCATCGGGCGGGGAACGCGACTGTACGACGGCAAAGACTATTTCACGATCTACGATTTCGTCGAGGCCCACCAGCACTTTAGCGACCCGGAATGGGACGGCGAACCGCTGGAGCCCGAAGCATGCGGCGCCTGTGGGCAGCGTCCCTGCGTCTGTGAGCGGCCTGCGCCGGCGCCTTGCCAGGATTGCGGCGAGCGGCCCTGCGTCTGCGAGAAAGGCCCTTGTGAGCGATGTGGGCAGGCCAAGTGCGAGTGCAAGAAGAAAGCGACTGTCCAGCTGGCCGACGGCAAGGGACGAGCGATCCAGCACATGATGTCGACCAGCTACTGGCATCCTGACGGCACGCCGATGTCGGCTGCGGAATTCATGCAGTCCCTGTACGGCGAATTGCCGAATTTCTTCCAGAACGAGGCCGAGCTACGCATCCTGTGGAGTGCGCCCGACACGCGGTCCAGGCTTCTGGAAGGGCTGGCTGAGAAAGGCTTTGGCGCCGAACAGATGGCAGAGATGCAGCGGATCATCGACGCCGACAAGTGCGACCTGTTCGAC
This sequence comes from Lignipirellula cremea, assembly GCF_007751035.1. Lineage (NCBI taxonomy): Bacteria > Pseudomonadati > Planctomycetota > Planctomycetia > Pirellulales > Pirellulaceae > Lignipirellula > Lignipirellula cremea. The sequence continues at coordinate 3,985,921 of NZ_CP036433.1, forward strand.
GTGCTGGCCTATGTCGCCTACGCGCTCCCCACGCTGACCCGCGAGCAGCGTGCCGCGACGGCAAAGGTCGAGATCAACGCCCACTTCGATGCGAAGCAGCAAGCCTTCCTGGACTTCGTGCTGGCCCACTACGTCAGCGAAGGGGTGGGGGAACTGGACCAGGACAAGCTGACTCCGCTCCTGCGGCTGAAATACAACAACTCGATCGCCGACGCCGTGGCGGACCTGGGCCGTCCCGAAAAGATCGGGCAAGTGTTTGCCGGCTTCCAGCAGTACCTTTATCGAGGAGTGGCGTAAAACGTCGGTGGTTTACCTGTCCACTATTTGTCGACAACAGGGCCTGCTGTCGGCGAGTTGGCAAGCTGTGCCTCCCCATGACGTCCAGCCTCTCGATGTATATCCGTCGCTGGGAATTTTTCAAGATCTTCGGGCGATCCCGGAATCACTCGCCATACAGTTCGTGGACGTACTGTCGATCAGCGTCGCTTAGTTTATCGAGAGGGACTTCAACTACTGTACCGTCGACGTTCTGGAGGGACACTTTGTCCTGAACGTACCCTGCTAGTCGGGCTTCGAGTTTGTAACCGCCGGTGCGGGCGTTCCATTCTCTCGACGACAGTTGGAGGGCGGGAGGCAGGTCTGAACCGTTGATGTTGGCAAGCCACGCCTTCGCCTGCTCTGCGGCGAACGACTCAGGGTGTTCATTAATTACTTCGGTGAATCGCTCCTTTGCAGCGGAAGACTTAGCGGCCCAAAGGTTTTTCGCCAGGACCAGCTTTCGGCGAGCGATCGTATCCTCCTCGCGCGGAGCCGCGAGTCCACGGGCGAGATTCTCTGTTTTTTTAAGCTGCTTTTCCAAAGTTTTCAACTGCGCGAGCAAACCATTGCGTGTGGACTCTGCCTGAGTGAGGAAATCCAAGTAGGGCTGCTGCTTTACCAGGATTGGGGCCAGCTTGTTGTCGGCAATGAATGTCTTCTGGTTGACCAATTCGTTGATGCGGCCCTCAAACTGGGTTCGCATAAGTTCGTGGCGGCGAAGCGCCTCCTTACTGAGTGACTCATAGCGGAGGGTCGTGATTTGATGATCAGCTCGGTAGGAGTCGAGGAGCGTTTGCTGATCTGTTCCCTGACCGAATTGTCTCTGCCGTTGATACGTACTGTCCAGCTGGGCGATTTCTGCCGCATACTGCTGCCGGAGCTGAGCGATCGTCAAGCCTATCTGGCGATTGGCGGCGGCAAGTTGGCCTTGCTGTCGCAAACCCTCCTGATTCAAATTGGCGATCTGAGCCGTAAAGACAGCCGCCTCGGCTTTCGCCGACAGGTAGGCGGCGCGACCCGGATGCCTCAATGCTTCTTCTTCAACCTGGGCCTCGAAGTTTGCGATGTGTACTCGCCATCTTTCCAACTCCGCCATAGCGTCGGCAATATCGCCATCACGTTCTCGCCGTTCCACCTCGTATGAATCCGTGGACGGGGCCTCCGTTTCTTTCTTGGTTTCCCGAGGGGGAGGCAATTTCGAGAAAGGCAGCGACTCCCGCGGCGCTGCAACCGCGAGCGAGGACACGTGCGCAGCCAGCACGGCAAAGTTCAGATTCTCGCCCCGGAGGAGTTTGAATGTATTCACGCCGACAACCTGGCCGGCTTCATTGACAAGCGGCCCGCCGCTATTGCCTGACGAAACCGGTGCTGAGGTCTGGATCCAATCCGCATCCAGATCGTATCCCATTTCTTTTCGATACGGGTCGCGATCACCGTCTGCGAGCATTCTTTGCAATTCGCTTCCAGTGCGAGTAGCGCTCACAATACCGTCGCTTACGGAACCTTCCAGCCCCAGGGGCGCGCCAAAGGCGAAGACCTTGTCTCCCTTATCAGGCGGGCGGGCTGCAAGGGGCAGCGGCACGACACCTTCGGGATTCTTTGCTACCACCAACAGAGCGAGGTCCTTGCCCTGGGAGATTGCTCGAAACCCGATTGCAGGAACAGAAGACTTGTCATGGAAGATGATGTTCACTTCACCAGCGCCTTCAATGACGTGGTAGTTTGTCGCGATGGTCCCGTCGCGGTCGATGAAGAAGCCGCTTCCGGTTCCGCGTCCCGGCACTTGGATCGTGACCACTGAACTCTCAACTCGCTCAAAGAACGACGGCGTTTCGTCAGCGGCGACGGAAGTTGAGACGCAAATAGTGGCTGCAATCAGCATTAACCGTGGATTCATCGCGTCTGCCCTCTGCTCTAAAAGTCTGAATTTGGCGGCGTTCGCCTCCCCCGAAAGTGTAGTCGATGCGTTACGACGGTTCAACGCGAATCAATGACTCGCCTGTTTACGGCGTTCAAAGTTTTGGAGTTCGTGGAGAAGTTCATCGTCGCTCATCTCGCAGACCTTGGGGCTGCTTTGGTCGAGGAACTGCATTAGGCGGAACAGCACTTCGTAGCAGCGAAATTTGGCGAGTCCGCGGGCCTGGGAATGGTAGTTGACCCAGGCGTCCGCAAGGCCCTGGTGGCCGCCGAACTGCTCGAGCATGGCGCCGACGATTTGCTGGATTTGCTCCCGGCTGGCGCCCTGGGCGCGGCGAAAGAAGGCGTTGAGGCGGGCGTGGGTGCGATCCTGTCGGGCGGCAGCGCGACGGACCCGTTCGGCCCGGTTGTGGCAACTGCGGCAGTCGGAAAGCCGGACGTTACTATCGCGGCGCCGGCGGCGGAACTGGTCGAGCGACAACTCCCGGTGGCAGCAGCGACAGGATCTGCGGTCGATGGGATGCGTCATGATGGATGCTTTCGTATATACGACAGCGCCGGTCAAGCGGCCGCAGGGATACTTTCCTCCCGGCCCTGGAGCGGCCTAACTTCAATCCCAATAAAATTTTACGCTATGCTGAAACTGAAGTGAACCACTCTGCGCACCATGCGCGGTACTGTAGTTGAACCATCGGGAAGCCACGGCGGGTTGCAAACCACCGCGGCAAGCGGCTGAGCCGGACGGGGCGTTCTTGCCTTCTCTCCGTTCGGCTCGACCGGCCCGATCCCACAGAAAGGCGAGATCGTGTCGGACTCTTTACGGCCGGAGAGCGGTTCCCCTGCGCCAGATCCCTTTGGCGTTCCGCAGCGTCAGATGCTCTTCAATAGTATCTTTGCCAACATCGGCTCACTTGCTGATGATCAAAAAAGGCAGCTAAAGGAACTGCATGGATCAGGTCTGTCGCACTCTGAGCAGAACGACATCGACGAAAAAAACCTGGAAAAGCTAAAAAAGGCGATCGATGACGCGATCGAAAAAGCTATCGGGTTTGAGCGGCGCCGCGCAGAGTATCTTCGCGGTAGAAGGGAGATTGCTCCAAAAGAATTCGCCGAAGCGGCAGGAGACGATCGTGGGGTGTGGTGGGGGAATCAATTCAAGTTGCTTCAGCAGTATGCAGGAATGCCGCCGTCTATCGTTGTGGACTTGATCCAAGCGTGCGCGGAAATTTGGGCGGACTTGATCATCGAAGCCGGCAACGCGGAGCCTCCTGAGAATGAAGCCGAGCCGATCCAGACTGTCGCCCATTCAGTCGACTTTCGGTCGTTGCAATGGTTCGGCACGCCCTACACGTTTACCGCAAATCAAGCCCCGGTCGTGCGCCTGCTATACGAACACTGGAAAACCGGTACGCCCGAGGTAGGCGACGAAACACTGCTTTCCGCCGTCGATCCCGAAGCCCCGCCTGCCCGCATTGATACCCTTTTTCGAGACCACCCCGCTTGGGGAGTGATGATCGTGCGGGGCAGTACAAAAGGGACGCGACGTCTCGCGAAACCTGAATAAAACGTCTAGCGCGCAGCAAACTCATCATTTAGCGCACAGGTAGCGCACATCGTTTTTTCTAACATTCATCGCGTGCTGGCTGCTTTGGCCAGCTGTTCTCTAATTGAGGAAATTGCGATGGATGAATTGTTGTCACTTTCTCGACTTGCGCGGCGACTGGGGGTCACCCAGCAGTGGTTGCGAAGCCAAGCTGACGCTGGAAACCTTCCCTGCCTGATCGCTGGCAAACGCTACCTTTTCAGTCTCGCCGCAGTTGAAACGGCCCTAGCCGCCAAAGCTGCCGAAACGCGACAAGGGGGGCACGATGAACTCTAGCACCCCCGCGAAACCGCTGCTCTTGCTGACGCCTCAACAGGCGGCCGACGCCCTGGCAATCAGCCCACGCAAGTTGTGGGCGATGACCGCTTCGGGCGAGATTCCGCACGTCCGACTGGGGCGATGCGTTCGCTATCCGGTCGATGTCCTTCAACGGTGGATCGAAGAGAACAAGAAGGGGGGTGAGCGATGAGACGCGATACTCCCTGGCGGCGTGTGACGCGGGCGGAGCGCTGTCCAATCTGCGACAAACCCGACTGGTGTTTGGTGAACGGGCCGACGGGCAATCCTACGGAGGCGATCTGTGCTCGCAACGAATCCGACAAAATAGTCAAGTCCGACAAGGGACTTGAAAACGTCGGCTGGCTGCATCGGCTGCAAGTTGATGACGCCTGGCGGCCCCAACGAGTGCGGACGGTGCGCGTGGCGCCCCCGGCCCCGACGGCGCAGTCGGATTTGACGGCGCTGGCCGAGCGGTCCGAAACGGCGATCGGCCTCGACGCTCTGGGCCGCCTGGCGGACTCCCTGGGACTGTCTGTCGCGTCTCTGCAGCGGCTGGGGGTTGGCTGGTCGGCCGAGCATGGGGCGACGACCTGGCCGATGAGAGACGTCACCGGCGTCGTGCTGGGGATTCGGCTACGGCTGGCCAGCGGCCGCAAGTTCGCGGTGCGCGGCGGACACGAGGGACTGTTCTTGCCACGCGATCTCCCTGATGGCGGTGTGCTGCTCATCTGCGAGGGACCGACCGACACGGCGGCGATGGTCGAATTGGGTTTCGCGGCTGTCGGGCGTCCGAACTGCACGGGCGGCGTTCGCCTGCTGGTCGATCTTGTGCGGTGCCGCTCCGCCGGCGAAGTGGTGATCGTCGCCGACATAGACCCCCACGGCGCAGGACGCCGCGGCGCAGACAGCCTGGCGGCCGTCCTGGTCGCCTACTCGACTACGGTGCGCGTCATCGAGCCGGGAATAGGCAAGGACGCCCGTGAGTGGTTGCAACGCGGAGGGACCCGGGCTGATGTTCTGACAGCGATCGACGCCGCACCCGTGCGGCAGTTGTTGGTCCAAACGAGAAAGGTAGGACCCGATGCCCGACGATAGCGGATTGACAATTGACTACGCCCCGAGCGGGCGCAACGGGACGGCGACTCTGACGGCGCATTTGAACGGCGTGCCAATCGCGTTTGATACAGTAAATCTCGCGAAGCAATCGGCCCGCGCGAAGTTCGCGGCGCAGGTTTGCGACGGCCGACAGGGCATCGACGCCGCGGCAGTCGAAGGCGACTTGCTGAAAATTGGAGCTGACTTGGCGAGCCAGGCCAGAACAGCGAGCGATAGCGAACCTGATTCGACGGCGGACGATCGGTTGGCGGCGATGCCAAAGTCAATCCTCGCCGAAGCCAACGCCATGCTAAGAGACAAGCACCTGACGAAGCGAATCATCGACGATGTGGCGTCGATGGGCGTGGCTGGCGAGCGCGAATTGGTCGCGACGGTCTATCTTGTCGGCGTGTCGCGACTGCTCGACAAGCCCCTGGCGGCGATTGTGCAAGGGCTGTCGTCGTCGGGCAAGAGCTACGTGCCCGAACTCGTGGCCTCTCTGTTTCCTCCCGAAGCTGTGTTGCTGGCGACGCAGCAAACGCCGCAGGCGTTGTTCTACATGCCGGCTGGCAGCTTGTCGCATCGGTTCATCGTCGCAGGCGAGCGCTCGCGCATGGAGCAAGACGACGCCGCCGAAGCGACTCGGGCGCTACGCGAAATGTTATCGGCGGGCAAGCTGTCCAAGTTGATCCCGATGAAAATCGACGGTCGGATGGAAACGAAGCTTATCGAGCAAGACGGTCCCATCGCTTACATCGAATCAACGACCCTTAAAAAGATCTTTGATGAGGATGCAAACCGTTGCCTTATGTTGAACACCGATGAACGGCCCGAGCAAACGCGGCGCATCGTGGCGACGATGGCCAAGCGGTACGTCGACGGCGTGCGCGGCGGTGATTCCCAGCGGATCGTGGATCGCCATCATGCCATTCAGCGAATGTTGCAGCCGTTGCCGGTCATCATCCCTTATGCCGATCGCATCGGCGACCTGTTCGACAGCGAACGTATCGAGGTGCGGCGAGCATTCTCGCAGCTCATGTCGATGATCCAAGCATCAGCACTGCTGCATCAACACCAGCGGCAAATCGACGGCGGCCGGCTGATCGCGTCGGAAGACGACTATCAATTGGCGCGCCACCTTTTAACGCGGCCGTTCGCGCGAACGTTGGGCGGCGGGCTGTCGGATTCCGCGCAGCGATATTTTGAACGGCTGACGGCTTGGGCGAGTGACGACTTCACGACGACGGACGCAAAGAACAAGGAATCGGCGAGCGGTCGAGCGGTGACGGGCTGGCTGTGTGAGCTGACCGACGCGGGACTGGTCGAGCAACTGGAGCCCCACAAAGGAAGCAAACCGGCGCGGTGGCGACTGACGGGCGAGAAGCCGGACGATGCGGCCAGCGACTGCCACGCGTTGCCAGCGGTCGAGCAAGTATTTCCATAAAGTCACTTCCGACAATCCGACACGGTCTAAACCACGGTGGAACAGGGTTTTTTATCGGTAGTTGGCCTGTTTGTTGGCAGTGTTCCGGCTAGCGGTTCAAGTCGTTTCGGAAGCTTGCCGGCAAATGATCTATTTTCCAACAAATACCCCGAAAAAACGGGAAAACAGAGGTGTTCGGCTTGTTGGAATGTCGGAACTTGAGTTTGGAGTAGAAGAATGTTGGACCTGGAATTGATTTTCGCGCCTGACAAGGCTGCCCCTCCACTCGGCGACAGCCCGACAAACGACCTCGCCCCCTCACCGTCGGTCGATGACCTTGCATCCGAACCATGTGCCGACGTAAACGAGGCGGACGCGGAAACCCGAGAAGAACGAATCGCGATTGCCCAGGAAGGTGGTGATTGCGATCCCGTACTTGCGTTCGACTCGTCCGACGCTGGGGCCGTCTGGCAAGCCGCATTGGACCATCTGGATGGCGATCCACGATTCCCGCCTGATTTGATGGACTCTCTGCGGACGGCCGATGCCCGGTGGGCCGACGTACCCGAAGGTGACGATTGGGGTGAATTAATCGAAGTGATTGACCCGCCCGACCCGTGCCCGAATTGTGGAACACTGGAACGATGGCAATCCCTGGCTGGCAACTGGCGGTGCATGCGCTGCGACCCGCCCGCTGTCGCGTTGCGACTTCGCGAACGAGCCGAAGTGATACGACGTCAAATTAAGCCTTAAACACTGGACTTGAAGACCAGCACCCGGTAGGATGAAATAATGGCGAAACCAAAGCAAACCACCTTGGCCGACCAGTTCCGCCAAGCCATCGACCAGTCCGGGCAAACGCGGTACAGAATCGCGCAGGCGACGGGTATCGACGAATCCGCCCTGGCGAAGTTCTACAACGGGCATCGCGGTCTTACCCTCGAGAACCTGGAGCGGCTGTTCGAGCACCTTGAACTTCAGATTGTCTCGAAACGTCAACCGAAACCGAAACAGGAAGGGCAGTAAATCATGGCATCGGTATTCAAACGCGGCGGCAAGCGAGCCAAAGGCTTCTGGTATGCGTCCTGGAACGACGCGGCCGGCAAGCGGCAAACCAAGTGTACGCACACGACCGACAAGGCGACCGCCGAACGCATCGCCCGAAAGCATGAAGCGGATGCGGCCCTGCGTCGCGACGGCGTGATCGACCCGGCCTTAGATGCGATCAGCAAAGAATCGCAGCGGACGATCGAATCGCATCTGACCGACCACGAGAACAAGCTCCGCGCAGCAAACCGGACCGATAAACACATCACAAGCACGACCAGTTTTATTCGCTGGATCGCGGACCACGCCAATTTCCAAACGGCGGCAGATATTTCGGCCGACGGTGTCAATCGATACGCCGGCAAGCTTAGGGATGAAGGCAGATCGGCGCGAACGATCCAAGCGCACCTAAATGCGATGAAGGCGTTTACCAAGTGGCTGACCGAGCATCACAAATTGCCCCGCGATCCGCTGGCATCGGTAAAGAAGCCGAACCCCAAATCCGACCGGCGACGCGAGCGGCGCATGCTGCTGCCCGAGGAATGGCGACGGCTGGAAACGGCGACCGAGGCCGGCCCCGAATGCTACGGCATGTCGGGCGACGAGCGAGCGCTGCTCTACCGCACGGCGATCCAAACAGGCCTGCGATCGAACGAATTGCGCAGCCTAACCCGCGGGCGGTTGTACTTCGATTCGGAACCGCCCTATGTGCTTTGCAAAGCGGGCTCCACCAAGAATCGCAAGGAAGCTCGCCAGTATATTCAGCCCGAGCTAGCGGCAAGCCTGAAGGCCCACATCGCCACTAAAACGCCCAAGGCGCCGGTGTTCAACTTGCCCCACGAATCGAATCTTGCCCGTATGCTGCGCGACGATCTGGCCCAGTCGCGTAAGAATTGGATCGCCGAGGCGATCGACGATCCCCACGAATACGCCCAGCGCGAGCAAAGCGACTTTCTGGCCGATGAAAACCACGAAGGCGAAATCACCGATTTTCACTGCCTCCGGCATACCTGCGGCGCTTGGCTGGCAATGACCGGCGCCCACCCCAAGGTCGTGCAGCAAGTGATGCGGCATCAGTCAATCGTTTTGACGATGGATACCTACGGGCACCTGTTCCCAGGGCAAGAGGCCGACGCGGTCGGACGGATGCGAGAAATGCTTGTCGCTCCGCCGGCGGACCTACGAGCGACCGGAACGGACGATGCGACAGTGGACGATCACAAAGCAGCGCAGCGCCAGGCGCAGCGCGCGGCAAGCGAAAGACGGCGATCAGCTGCGACGGGGTGCGAGGACCGGCAGCCGCCCGGCAAGAAACGCCAATCGCCTAAGCCGTTGCAAATTGCGGACTTAGGCGACGCTGTGCGAACCAGTGCAACGGTTCGCGAAAATAGCGGAGGAGGGATTCGAACCCCCGACACGCGGATTATGATTCCGCTGCTCTAACCAACTGAGCTACTCCGCCGCTTTGAACAAGTGAAGATTTTAAACTATCGGCCGTAGCCTGCAAGGCGGAGAGCGAAAACGTTTTTTCAGCCTGTTTTCGACCCCCGAATGCGGCCCAACGTCGGATCGGAACGGTCCTGACGATTGGCCCGGAAGCGATTCCCAGGCGCACCGCCCGGTCGCTTCCACGTGACGCCGGGGGCAGGCTGACAGCTGGGAGCGGCTTACACGCGGCGGAGTTTGGTGATGCGGCCGGTCGAGACCCATTCGGCGATGAAGATGTCGCCGTTGTGGCCGAAGCAGGCGTCGTGCGGGTGGACGAAACGGCCGTCCTGCCAGCGGCTGCGGTCGTTGCGGATCCCTTTTTCGCCCGTGACCCGTTTCACATCGTCTCCCAGCTGGGCGACGACTTCGTTCTTCTCGTTCAGCAGCGTCACCCGGGCGTGCAGCTCGGGCGCCACCAGCAGGTTCTCATAGGTGTCGACATTCGCCGGCAAGCCGAAGCCGGTGAGCGTTTCCCGGTGTTCGCCGTCAAGCGTCAGGTACTGCAGGGTGTGGTGCGCCCGATCGCAAACGACTACCAGCTCCTCGCGGCCGGGTCGGCGGTCGATCCAGACGCCGTGCGGCGTGTTGAACTTCCCTTTGCCGTCGCCAGGACCGCCGAAACAGGAGACCCACTTTGCATCCTTGTCGAAGCGATGGATGAAGTACGAGCCATACCCGTCGGCCAGCAGAAAACCGCCGTCGGACAAAAAGGCGAAGTTGGTCGGCAGGAAGCGATCACGTCCCCACACTTTTTGCGGGTTGGTGTTCTCCCCTTCGGCATAGACGCCCGACTCCATTGGAGCGAACTGCCGCCAGACGGTTTCCCCCTTGAGCGTCAGTTTGGCGAAGCTCTTCACTTGTTGATAGGCGCACACATAAAGGAACTCTTCGTTCCCTTCTTCGCGAACTTCAATGCCGTGGCCGCCTCCCTGGAACTCGTTGCCGAAAGCCCGGACAAACTTCCCCTGGGGATCGAAGACAAAGATCGACGGATGATCTTTCAGCTCGGCTTTGCCTTCATGGATTACGTACAGATTGCCCGACTTGTCGACAGCCACATTGTGCGTGGTCTGCCACGTATAAGGGCTGGGCAGTTCGGGCCAGTCATGGTGGACCTGGTAGCGGTAGTCGCCTTCTCCCAGAATCACTTGCGAGTCAGTTTTGCTCGCGGTCAGGATCGAAGGTCCCGCCAGCACCGCGGCGCCGGCCAGGCCAGCTCCCACAAATTCCCGGCGAGTAAGCGAAGCAGCAGGACGAGGTTTCATCGAAGGGCCTGTTGAAGGAGGAAGGGACGAGCAACAGTGCTCTATGTTAGTCGCCCGAAAGAGCCAATGCGACCGTCAACGCCAGTCGGTTTTGGCGTCACGATGAGAGCATTGCACGACGGTCCGCCTTACGCGTCCGGCAAGTACATATCCAGCAGCAGGGCGGACTGGGCGGAGGTGATCTGTACGGCTCCGGCGCCGGCGGGAAGGAGCAGCGTCTGGCCGCGGCGGAACGGTTCGCCGGAAGGATCGCCGGCGACGGTGGTTTCTCCTTCGAGCACCGCCAGAATGTGGCAGCGGTCGTCGCCGCCGAAGGACGCGTCGCCCTGGAACCGGTAGCGGTCCAGCACGAATTTATCGCACGCCACCAGCCGCTCGGCCTGTACGTTCTCGCCGCTGCGGTCAGGCAAAGCCTCCGGCGTGACCGGTCCGACGGGGCCGGCCTGGTAGTCGATCGCGTCCAGTCCCTGATCGATATGCAACGCACGCGGCTGGCCGTCGGCGCCGACGCGGTTCCAGTCGAACAGACGAAAAGTGGTGTCGCTCGCCTGCTGGATCTCGGCCACCATCACGCCGGCTCCCAGGGCGTGAACCGTGCCTGCCGGAATAAAGAGGCAATCGCCAACCGCCGGGGTAAACCGATGCAGGCATAGCTCCGTCGTACCGCGGCTCATCTCGCGCTCCAGGGCGGGACGGTCGAAGCCCCGTTTCAGCCCAGCGTAGAGCAGACTGTCAGGCTCGGCGTGCATGACGATCCAGGCTTCCGTCTTCCCCAGGTCGGGCGGATCAAGGAGCGCGCCGCCGGCGTCGTCGGGATGGACCTGCACCGACAGATGCTTGTGGGCGTCGAGAAACTTGAAAAGCAGCGGGAACTGCGTTTGCGGATAATGCCGGCCGAGCAGCGAAGGGCCCTGTTCCGTCACCAGCTGATGCAACGTCTTGCCGGCGAGCGGGCCGGCCGTCACCACGCTTTGATCGTCGCCGTGATCGACCACTTCCCAGGCTTCGGCAAAATCGTCGCCATCGCCCAGTCGTTTGTCGAGAACCGTTTCCAGCCGTCGTCCGCCCCAGATAGCCCGGCGGATGATGGGCTCGAAGCGTAAAGGATAATTTGTCATCGGTAGTATCCCGCTAGTGAATCATCATGAAGTTGGTTGCCCCGCAGGAGCAACGTCCGCCCTTCCCACTGAGGGAAAGAACGATCGTGATGGTCGTATTCTACCAGCTGGAGCAATCGCGTCAGGCCGTGTCAGCGGGACGCCAGATGAGGATCTCTCCTTTGCCGGGCGCCGACGAGTCGCCCTGGTACAGATCATACGCGCCGTGGTGGGCCGCGTAAGGAAGCGTGACGCCGTGCGGCTGCAGGTCGCGAGCCAGCACGCGGACGATATCAGGGCTGTAGCGGCAAGCGTAAGAAAACGTCGGCAACAGGGCGAGCGGCTGCAGGGAAATGATCGTCCCCCGCATCATCCAGGCGCCGGTGCGAATCTCCGCTCCGCTGAGCAGCACGATCGTGCCGCCTTTCATCTGCAGGCCGGCAAAGTCGCGCACACGTCCGCCAATGATGATGGAGCCGCGCCGCATCCGCATGCCGACTTCCAGCCCGGCCGAACCGCCGATCATGATCACGCCGTTCCGCATGCCGGCCATGCTGCCGCGATAGGCGGCCCCCACCTGGCCGCCCGCGTCTCCATGCACGCGGATAAAGCCGTGCGTCATTTCCGCGCCGATCCAGTCGCCGGCGTCGCCATGGACTTCGATCCGGCCGCCGCCCATGTAGGCCCCCAGATGCATGCCGACGCCGCCGTACACCGTCAGGCTGCCGCGGGTCATGGCCCGGCCGATCCATTTGACCCGGCGGAGATCGCCGTAAATATGGACGTTGTCGCTACGTTCTCCTGTGATGGTGAAGTAGTCATCCAGCCGGCGGCGACGCTTGCCGTGGTAAACGGGGCTCGCGCAGATTTCTTCATGCGAGAGTTCCGCAAACACGTCCGGCGACAGACATTCCGCTTCCAGCTGGATCTTCGGGGGCTCTTTCAGCTTCAGGGTGATCTTGCTCATTCCACCTCCAGGCAATCGCGAAGGTGCGGTTCCTCGATCCGATCCAGTTCGACCGGGTAATTCTCAAACGACATCGTGTACACATCTTCGAAACGCGGTTTGATGAACGCCTCGATCGTTTCGTCGTACTGCGGCCGCAGAATCGATTCCCGCCCTTGCGGCGTGGCCAGAATATCGCCTTCGGCAATCACAATTTCGCCCCCTTTGATCACGTAGCGAGGATGGCCGAACATGCGAGCGATATCTTTATCTTCATTATAGATCACCAGGTCCGCATCGGCCCCCACGCCCAGCTGGCCCTTCTCTTTCAGGCCGAGGGCCCGGGCGGGACCGGCTGACATCACCGTGGCGATTTCGTACAGCGTGTACTCGCGATCCAGTTCCGGCAGATAAATGTTCTTGAGGGCGCTGGGGGTAATTTGCGAGATGCACTCCCGACGGAAATCGGCGCACATGAGCAGCTGGATGATCTCTGGATAACGCCAGAAGCAGGCGCCATTGGGGTGATCGGTCGTGAGGAACACCCGCCAGGGATCCTCGATCAGCAGCATCAGCTCCAGGCCAGCCGCCCACTGCACCGCATTGACCAGATTGCTGGGACGGTAGGTATAAGGAACAATGCCGCAGCCCGTTTCGTTCTCGACATCGACGTTCCCCCATTTGCGACCCGTCAGCTTGTAGAGCAAATGCTGCCAGGGGCCGTCGGCCGTGATGGTGACCGTATCGCCAAAGAGCACGGCGCCGGCGTCGCAGGTGAAGTTGGGATGCGCGTTGAAGTACTCGGCCAGCTGCTTCGTTTCCGAGCGGATATTCGACCAGTCGTCGCCGCCGTACGCATGGTACTGCAGATGGGCCATGTGGGCCCGCCGGCCTTCCAGGCTGCGCATCGTTTCCAGCGTGGTCGAAATATTGCCCGGCGCGCCCAGGTTGTTGCAGTGCAGGTGCAGCGGATGCGGCAGGCCCAGTTCGTCGATAATCTGGGCCAGGCCGGAAACGATCGTTGCTGGCGTGAGCGTGTTGTAGCCGGAGATCGGATCGGTCAGCTGCTTGGAGTCATCGCCCCATTTCCAGGAGGCGACGCCGCCGGGATTCACGGCCTTTACGCCGTAAGCTTTGGCGGCCCAGATCTGCCAGGCGACGACGTGCTTCGCCCGTTCCATTTCGCCCTCTTCGAGCAGGTCGAGAAGGATCTCATTGTTGGCGAGCAGCACCAGGCAGCTTTTGTCGACGATCGGCACATCGGCCAGCTCTTCGTGCGTATGCCGGGCGGACAGGATCGGCACGGCCGCCTCGTTGACGGTCGTCCAGCCCATGCCGGCGTACAGATAGCCGGTGGCGAACGTCGTTGGGGCCATTCCCCCCAGACCGGCCCGCCGGGACTGGGTGCGAATGAACGCGGTCGTGCGGCGATGATCTTCCGGCGTCATCGCCCGGGCGAAGTTGATGGAGCCGCCAGCGACGTGCGTATGCACATCGACCCCGCCAGGAAACACAATCATGCCGGCCGCATCGAGTTCGCGGCCGCCCTCCATCGAGGCGACCACCTTGCCGTCGACGATGCAGATATCACGGACTTCGCCGTTGATGCCGTTAGCCGGATCGTAAACCTTGCCGCCGGTAATCCGTAGCATGCGAACCCTTCGAACTGCTCAGGTGCGGGGAGTAAATCAGGACGAGTCCCGTCGCTGCCGGGAGATCGCAGCGAGTGCGATCGACCAGACAAGGGGCCGGCGGGAGGAGGTTAAACCTGGTGCGGAATCGATTGGCCGTTGGCATGGATCCAGTCCGGCTTGGCGGCGACCGCGGCGTGAATGCGGCGGATGACTTCCTCATCGGTCGGATAAGGCGACTTCAGTGCGGGACGCAGCGGCAGCGGCACTTCATCCATCCGATAGCCTGTGCCCGGAGCGCTGATGCCGGTGGCCGCCGTGGTGATGTGCACCCGCGACAAGCGACTGGTATGCGTTACCTTGGGGTCGAGCACGATCGTCGGTACGCGGGCGAGGTGATCGATGGCCGGCTGCGGCATAGTGGCGCCCGGATCGGCCCCCAGGATCAGGGCCGCATCGCAGTCGCCGCGGACGAGCAGATCCACGGTGGAAAATTCGCCCGGGTTGTAGCGGGGATATCCCCGGTTGAAGTTAATGCCGAACGGATAGCCCGTCTGCCAGCGCATGATGACGTCGGCGCCGGTCACGTTGCCGTGGCCCCGCATCGGCATGGCGACAAACTTGGTAAAAGCGTTCATCTCTGCGGCCAGCGTCAGCAGCGCCGCCGAGTTCATATGCTTGCCGCGGGTCATGGACAGCCCCATGCCGAAGAACATGACGCCAAATTTGCAGCCCTTCATCCGCGCGACCAGATCCTGCAGCTGCTCCAGCGTGAGGCCCGTTTCGGCCAATAACGCCAGGTCGACTCGCTGCTCTTTGATCAGGGCGCGTAAAATCGTAAGGACTTCAAAGTCCTTGCCGGGACGCACCTGCAGGAAAATGTCGGCCGCCTTGACGCTTTTCGTTTCTCGAATGTCGACCAGCACCACGGTGCGGTCTTTCCGCCCGTTCGGCAGATGGCGACTCTTGGGCATCAGGGCGTATTTGGTGAAATGCCGCGGATGGCATTCGGCCGGGTTGCCGCCCCAGTACATGACAAAATCGGCCCGGTTTTTTACTTCACCAAGCGTACACGTGACTTTACCGCCCAACTGAGCGGCGATTTCGGTGGGACCATGTCACAAAGAGGTGTGGCTGTCGACCACGCCTCCCAGTCTTTCTCCCAGGGCGACCGCTTCGCGCTGGGCTTCGCAGGTGATGTTGCTCATGCCGTAGACCAGCGGCAGATCGGCCGCATCGAGATATTCAGCTGCGGCCTGGATCGCCTCTTCGACGGTCGCTTCTTTCCCGTCGATCAGGGCGTCGGGATACAAGTGCTCGGCCGTGTGGTTCAGGAACCAGGCTTTGCCCAGCACGCAGGCCCGTTTGGCCTCGACAATGCGTTCTTCGTTGGCGTGCAACTCGATATCGTCGCACACGCACCCGCAGAACGTGCAGGTGGCGTTATTTACAATGTTGAGACTCATGCAGACTCCCTGGGGGCGGCCTCATGCGGTCGGCCCAGACGGCGCAGGAACCGCGGGGCCAATTGACGGCGTTTCTCAAGACAAAGTGAAGAGGAAAGCGTTGGTGTGAACGCAATCGCGACTTCTGGCGACAACCGCGGCCAAGGTCAGCAGCGGCCATCCGGGACGACGACGTTTATTCGGGTCGATCTGCAGCAGGCGGAGCAGGCGCGGCGGAGCCGTCCGAACCGGACGGCGGAACGACGAAAGCTCATCCCAGAGCGCGGCCCACGCAACTGCCGCGTACGCGGCGGGGCATATAACGGCCCGGATCGACTTCTTCCCAAGCCGGGCCGTTGTCGCCCGGTTGGGGGATCTTGAAATGCGGGCTGTTGTCGCCCGCCAGATCCAGGTCGGACTCGTTCTGGTTTTCCACGGTGGAATTCCTCACAGGTAAGGGTTCACATCGGGGCTGCAGAGAACCTGCAGCCGTTGTCGAAGGCAGCTTACTGATTATTCCTGATCGGTTCGATTTCAATTTCCCAACCTTTGGAAGTCGGCATGCCGGTTCCATCGGTTCCTCCCCCCATGAGCTTGCAGGTGGGCGGGCCGTACACCACAAAGATGATTCCGTCGGGCACTTTGCCTGACTCGCACGTAAACTCCGCCTCGCCATGCTCTGTTCGAACGCGGACCGAATCCCCCTGGGCGACGCCTAAATATTCCATGTCGGCCGGGCTGATCGTCAGCGTGGTCGTCATTTGAATATAAACGTCGTCGTCCTTGCTGATGTTGATCTGGGCGCCCTGTTTTGCCGTGCGGGAAGGATTGAGGAGAAACTTTCTCGGTTCCATGAGTCAACTTTCGCACGGCGGCAGGGAATGGCCCTGACGACCACAACGGCCAAGGTGAGGAAATCGCATCTGTAAACGTTAGTGTATCCGATTAAGAGCCCGGTGCAATTTCCAGAACGACGCAATCGGGAAGCTCCTGCAGACTGCGTCGTTTTAACCCGCATCTTCCGGCCAGGAAAAAAATTGCGGGACGGATTTTTCGACGCTTCGCTGCCAGCCGCCCGGTCGATTGCGACGACGCGCCCGATTATGCTGCGGTATCTATTTTTGCTGTCGATAGGCGTGCAATACCCTGTACAGAGAGCCGGCCCATGTCCCGAAAAGCTGCTCGAACGATTCCGCGTCGCACCTTCCTTGCCGCCGGCGCAGGGCTTGCCCTGGCGGGACCGCTGGCCAGCCTGTCGCGCGCTGCGGCGCCGCCGATCGTTATGAAAACGCATACGTATAAAAAGGTGGGCGACTTGGAGATCCAGGCCGATGTCTACCGGCCCGACGATGATCGCCTGCGGCCCGTGGTGGTCTGGATCCACGGGGGAGCCCTGATTGTCGGCTTTCGCGAAAGCGTCAGCCAGCGCGTGAAAGACTGGGCGGCGGAGGCCGGCTATGTGCTGGTTTCGATCGACTATCGCCTGGCGCCGGAAACGCAACTGCCGGGCATTATCGAAGATTTGGAAGACGCCTTCGCCTGGATCCGCCGCGAGGGTCCCGGCCTGTTCTCCGCCGATCCTTCCCGAATCGCGGTCGCTGGCGGTTCGGCCGGCGGCTATCTGACGCTCGCCAGCGGCTATCGGGTTACGCCGGCGCCGACGGTGCTGCTCTCCTTCTGGGGATACGGCGATCTGATCGGGCCTTGGTTCAGCCAGCCCAGCCCGCACGCCCGGCATCGCACGCAGGAAGTCACTCGCGAAGAAGCCCTGAAGCAGGTCGCCGGCCCGCCGATCTCCGACTCTCGACAGCGGGCCGGCAACGGCGGCGCCTTCTATCAATACTGCCGTCAGCAAGGCGTCTGGCCCCAGCTGGTCAGCGGCTGGGACCCAAAGAAAGAAGCGGCGAAGTTCTATCCGTATATGCCGCTGAAGAACGTCACCAAAGACTACCCGCCGACGATGCTGATGCACGGCACAGCCGACACCGACGTGCCGTTCGAACAGTCGCAACTCATGGCCGCCGCCATGAAACGCCACGGCGCACCGCACGAACTGCTCCCCATCGACCGGGGCGAACACGGCCTCAAAGGCGGCGACCCCGCCGCCATCAACGCCGCCTACGCCCAGGCGTTCGCCTTTGCCGATCGCTACATGAACGCCGACTGACGACCGCCAATTGCACGACGGCCGTCGGTCCTGCATTACCACATCTGACTACGACAGGTTCTCGACTTCGAACCCTTTGCGATACTCGCGCTTGATGAGCTTGTTCGCTTCGGGCAGGTTGGTGACCTCGAGCGCTGCCGCGTCCCATTCCAGCTTCGTATCGGGGAAGCGATTAGCGACCACGCCCAGCAGCAGGGCTTCGGTCAAGGGTCCGGCGTAGCTGAAGCTGGCGCTGGTCTGCCCTTCGCCCAGACAGGCGTCGACCCATTGATGGTAATGGTTCTGACCGTCGATGACGGGCGGCTGATAGTCGGCGAATTTTTTCTGCGGGAAGAGCACCGGTTCGCTGACGTGCGGCAGCAGCATGTAGCCGCCTTCGCCCACAAACAGCGAGCCCTGGCTGGGCAGTTTCAGGTCGGCTGGCAGGTCGAGTTCGTCGCTCTTGGGCGGGGCGAACGAACCGTCGTACCACTTCCACGACATGGAATCGGTCGTATGCTTCGTGCCGGGGAATTCGTACTCCACCAGGTTCCGCTCCGGATGGCCATAGCCGGTCGGCGGACGGCAGGTGGTCTTGGCCCACTTCGGCGCCGTCAGTTCCAGCGCGGCGTAAGGCGTGTCAAAAATGTGCACGCCCATATCACCCAGGGTGCCGGTGCCGAAGTCGATCAGCTTCCGCCACGATCCCGGATGGTGGCCCGGCATGTAAGGACGATCCGACGTTACGCCCAGCCACAGATCCCAGTCCAGCGTCGGCGGCGCCTCGGACGAACTGATGGGCGGCGCGCCATCGTAGCCCCAGTTCTTCCCCGACCAGGCATGCACCTGACTGACCTTACCGATCACGCCGGACTGGATCATCTGCACTGCCCGGCGGTACGGATTGCTGGAGTGCACCTGGATGCCCATCTGCGTGACGAGTTTCTTCTGCTCGGCAATCTTGCGCAGCTGACGGGCTTCAAACACTTCGTGTGTGAGTGGTTTCTGGCAGTAAACGGGCTTGCCAGCCAGCATCGCCCGCATGGCCGCCGGGGCGTGCGTGTGATCGGGAGTGGAGACAACCACCGCGTCGATCTGATCGCCCAGGGCCGTGATCATTTCCCGATAGTCCACGAACGTTTTGGCATTCGGGTGACGCATCGACGCCCCCTTCAAACGGGCCGCATCGACATCGCATAGCGCCGCCACCTCGACCTGCTTGTGCGACGAAACCGAGTTCAAATCGGAACCGCCCATGCCGCCGACGCCGATGTGGGCGGTGCGCAACACGCCATTGGCCGACGCCGCCTGGACGCGGGAAGGAAGCAGATTGACGGCCGCCAAGGCAGCGCTCGCCTTGAGGAAATCACGACGTTGGAACTGGGAGGACATGGGCGGAAACTCCAGGTTGTAAAACGGGGGGAAGGGAACCGACCGCAAGCGACGGCCGGCTCCTGGCGAGCCATGTCAGGGACGACTCGCGACGTCGATTCCTTTTACGACGACTTCCTCCGCGACCGGCCGGACACACCAATGGTGCGTCGCTCGGCCGGCGAGAAGAAGCCGCATCGCCTCTAACGGATAAACCGTCGCGTCGATTCTTTTCGCGTTCCTTACCTTATCGGGCGGCCCGGGCGCAGCCAAGTCTTTTCAGCCCCGGCGTCGAAAATTTGTACCGCTACGGCAGCACCCGCACCTGCACCCGCGAAGCTTGCTCGGGCGTACGGTACACGCGCTGGATGGCAGTCTGGAAATCCGCTTCCTTGGCCTGGTAAATATCGACAAAGGTCTGCGGATTCCGATCGACCAGCGGGAACCAGCTGCTTTGCACCTGGACCATGATCCGATGCCCGCTGCGGAAGCAGTGGGAAGTGTCCGGCAGCGTGAACCGCACCCGGGTCGGCTGGCCTGGCTCAAACGGCTCCGGTTTGCTCAGGCTATTGCGGAACTTTCCGCGCATGACGTCGCCACGGACCAGCTGCTGGAATCCGCCCATGCGGACCCTGGTCGGGTTCTCGGCCGGGTCGGGGTAATCGTCAGGATAGACGTCGATCAGCTTCACGACCCAGTCGCTGTCGCTGCCGGTGGTGGAAACGACCAGATCGACTTCGATCGGTCCGGCCAGGGTCAGATCGGCCTCCAGCTCCGGCGTCTGGTAAACCAGCACATCGGTTCGACGGGAGGCGAAACGCTGATCGGCCAGCATGTACTCCGCCGGCATGCCGATATCGGTCCAGTCGATGAACGGCGTCGGTTTGGCCGGATCGCTCACGTACGTGTCAAAGCCCGGCCCGGGTTCCGCCTCCTTCGGCGGGGATAATGATAGCCCCTCGTTCGCCTGGAAGTACAGGTTCTGAAGGCGTGACTCGGCCGGCGGCCAGGCGGTGTACTGCTTCCACTGGTTGGTCCCCGTTTCAAACACCCAGGCCTCCGGGTGCGGCAGCTTGCCCTGCTGTTTCAGGTGAAACTGGAAGAACGGGAACTCGATCTTCTCCCGGTAGAACTCGGCCGTCTTCGCATTGAACGGTACATGCCCCAGCGAAGAGCCCTCGTCGCGAGCCCACTGGCCATGCCGCCACGGCCCCATCACCAGCGTATTGCCGGCGCTGGCGGGACTGTGGGCTTCAATCGATTTGTACGTATGCAAGGCGCCAAACAGATTCTCCGCGTCGAACCAGCCGCCAACCGTCATCACCGCGGGACGGATATCTTTCAAGTGCGGACGCAGATTGCGGGACTGCCAGAAGTCGTCGTAATTGCCGTGCTGCATCGCTTCGTTCCAGAACGGAATCTTCTCATGGAAGTAGCGGGCATTGGCGTTGGAAAGCGGTCCCAGCCGGCGGAAAAACTCATAGCCGTCCGGTGTATCATGATCAAAAGGGTGCTCGAACTTTTTCGTCGGCTCCGGCCGTTCGTAGCCGAACTTGGCCATAAAGTTGAACATGTGCGGCAGGAAGAACGCACCGTTGTGATGCCAGTCGTCCCCCTGGAACCAGTCGTTAATCGGGGCCTGGGGCGATGCGGCCAGCAGGGCCGGATGTGCATTAATGACTCCGGCCGCCGTGTAGAAACCGGGGTAAGAAATACCCCACATGCCGACCCGCCCGTTGCAGCTGGGCAGATGATGAACGAGCCACTCAATCGTGTCAAAGGCGTCAGTGCTTTCATCGATCGCCTGGGGATCGGCTGGCTGCGACAACTGCGGTCGCATGTTGACAAACTCGCCTTCGGACATCCAGCGGCCGCGTACATCCTGGTACACAAAAATGTACCCTTCCTTGCCAAACAATGGCGACGGCCCGAGGTCGGCCCGGTACTGATCCGCCCCGTACGGCTTCACGCTGTACGGCGTACGGCTGAGCAGCAGCGGCCACTTCTGGCTGGAATCCTTCGGCACATAGACGGCCGTAAACAGCCGCTTGCCGTCGCGCATGGGGATGCGGTACTCAAATTTGGTGTAGTTGGCTTTCACATACTCCAGCCCTTGCCCGGCCGACATGCCTGGGAAAAGCAGCACGGCGGCGAATAGCCCCAGCAGTCCGGCAAGCGAACAAGCGGCATGTCTCAGCATCGATCAAATCCTGGTCAGCAAGGAAGACGAACGGGGATGCAATTCAAAAGCAGGCAGAAACGAGGTCGCAGAACATGGCGACAAGCGTCCCTGCCCGACAAGCATAGCAAAGAGCCGCCGCGTTCTGTATCATCGCAGGAGCGCCTTCATTTTCGCGCCTGCCCCGTTTATTCTGAGTCGATGCCGATGTCCGATGATCCGACGCCGTCCACCATTGAAACCGTCGAACAACTGCGTGAGCATTACCGCCAGCCCTCGGCTTCGCTGCTGGCCAAGTTCCTGTCAGAGCTCGACCAGCACTGCGTTTCGATGATCAACCGCGCCACGTTCGTCAGCGTCGCCACCCGTAGCGAAGAAGGCATGCTGGACGTATCCCCGCGGGGCGATCCGCCCGGTTCGATCCTGGTGCTCGACAAACAGACGCTGTTGATCCCCGACCGCACCGGCAACAACAAACTGGACATGCTCACCAACCTGCTCACCCACCCGGAAATCGCCTTGCTGTTCCTGGTTCCCGGCATTATTGAAACGCTCCGCGTCAGCGGCACGGCGAAGATCATCTGCAACGACCCGCGACTGGAAGCCTGTTCCGTCAACGAGAAAACGCCGCGGGTCGGGATCCTGGTCACCGTGCAAAAGGCCTGCCTGCAGTGCGGCAAGGCCGTTATTCGCAGCGGCCTGTGGGAGGACAAATATCGGGTGCAAAAAGGAGAGCTGCCTTCCTTCGGTCAGATGCTGGTCGACCAGACCGGCGGCGATCGCTCCGTCGCAGAACTGGACGCGGCCATCCAGGAATCGTACGACCAGCGACTGTACTAAAGGGCGCAGCAAGGCAACATACGACCAGACGCCAGAACCTGTCACTCTGACAGAATCTGTCACGGTGTTTCGTCCAGGACGCGCCGTTTAATCTCGGCGATCTTGCGCACCGTCAGCCAGCCGCGGAGCAGGTAGCCGCTGCGACGCACGTTCTCTGGCGTCGGCTCGGAACCGGGGCCGACTTCGCCGTCGCTCGCGGTCAGATGGATACGATCCATCAGCGGCCCAAACCAGTCCTCCGGCCGCCGCGTGAGAATCTCCCGTTCCAGGTCCAGCACCGGCAGGCCGCGTTCTTTGGCCAGCGACCGTAACGCTACATTGAACTGGGCCGTGCGCTCGCGCTGGGCGCGAAACGGCGGAATCGTATTCAGCAGCGGGATGGCGCCGGCGGCCAGAATCTGGTCGAGCGCCTGGGCCATGTTCCGGCGGTAAACTTCCAGCGAGACGCCGTCTTCGACATCGTAAATGCCGCACTCCAGCGTGACGATCCGGGGACGATAATCCTGAAGCATCGCGGCCAGCGTGGGCAATCCGCGTTTGCCGCCCGCCAGCAGCATGGCCGACTTCAGACCGCTTTCGCTGGTGTAAGCCCGATAGTGCTCCACCTCGGTCCGGCACAGCCACCAGCCGTCGGTCTTGTCGCGTGCTTCCGTATGCATCCACTTGAGAACTGCCGCATCCTCCGGCGTTTTCCCCTTGCCGCTGCGAGCCCAGGTTCCGTACGGGTTGGCGATCGTCATTGACCCGCCCACATGCAGCACGACCCCTTCCCGCCCCTGGAATGTCGCCGCCGTCCGCCGCATGGCCGGGGCATAGTCCCAGTCCTCCGCCAGCGGTCCCGTTTCCTGGCTAACCAGCGTCGGATCCGCCGCCCGCGCGTGTGTCGCCGTCACAATGACAATGATCGCGAGTAGCAAGGAACGGAAATTAACTTGAGTGCGCATCATCAAAGGAATCCAGCAAGGGTGATTCAATCGGTCTTAATCCACGGCGTAAAAAGTCAGGCTGCCAGATCGAGCGTTCGCAAAGCCGCCTGCATACCCTGACAATCTATGCCGCGTCGCTGGCTGACGCTGCTTTGCCACAAAGACAAACGTCTGGTCAAGGAGTTGGGGAAAAATAACTTCGGAACGCGGGAAAAATAACTTCGGTATTTTTCTCGACAGGAACCACGAAACCTGAGCAGCCCAAGCCGGCTGATCCTGTGAGCCGAACGCGCTAGCGTCGGGCCGTTCTTCGGAATGAGGGAAAAAAACTTCTTCGGTTTTTGTATAACAGCGATGACGTTCAACTTTTACGTATGCTTCACCTGGTGATCAAACCGCCAATCTCTCCTGCAACGGCTGGAAGATAAAATGAGCGGGTTGAAAAATCGGCATCGCGGAAAAGGGGAACTCACGCAAAGGCGCGAAAGCGCAAAGAAGGAGGAAGAGGTGTGAGAAGGAATTCGCCACGACCCTTGTGGATGTCGCGTTTCCGATTCCGGCCAAACGGGAAAAATCGCCGAAGTTATTTTCCCCCGATTCCCAAGGGGTCTCGACGGCGATTGTCGCCTTGCGCCGCCGCAAGGAACTGGGGAAGAATAACTTCGGCTCACAGGAGTAGAACCTATACAAAAACCGAAGTTATTTTCCCCTCGTTCCTTCGGCTATTTCCCCCATCTGGTCGGAGTCTGAAACGCGACATCCCCCAGGGTCGCGGCCAATTTATTCTCACAACTTTTCATCCTTCTTTGCGCCTTCGCGCCTTTGCGTGAGCGCCCATTGACGCGAGGGAAATTCTTCAACCGGCTCAATTTTTCTTCTCGCCGTTCAAGGACGGATTGGCGGTTCTGTCACGAAGAGGATCTCACGCAAAGGCGCGAAGGCGCAAAGGGCCGGTCGGCAGCGGATCGTCCTTGATGAAGTCGGCCAGACTGGCTCTTTCGGCACAGGTCACGACGTGGTTTCAAGCAGGCTCGCTTTCCGCAACGTCCTCGGTGTTATACAAAACCGAAGTTATTTTCCCCTCGTTCCCAAAAAGCGAAGCGGAGCCGCCACCCGGAGTTCGGTCCTGCGAACGCCCGAAACACACGGCGGCAATTCCCCTAGTCTGATTGGGGTCAGATGTTTGCTTTTGCGCCGGATTTGCGGATAATGCGATTCGAATCGGGACGGAGGCGCCTTGCAGTCGTCGCCTACCTTTGCTGACTTTGTTTGGTAACAGGTTGTTTAGTAACAAGGAGCAAGCGATGAAATTTATGTGGGCGATTGCTTTCACGGCCGTCATGGCGATGGTTTCTGCAGCGTCGGTTCAGGCGGCTGAATGGGGATTGAAACAGGGCTCGGTCGATCTGAAATCAGCGGGTCAGCTGGCCTTCGGACCCGATGGCGTGCTCTTTATCGGCGATTCGAAAGCCGCCGTCATTCATGCCATCGCCACCGGCGGCGAAGCGCCCAATGCGCTGGTGAACTACAACCTGCAGGATCTCGAAGCCCAGCTTGTCAAAACGTGCGGCGCCGCCGCCCAGGTGAGCGACATGGCTGCGAACCCGCAAACCCAGGAACTTTTCCTGTCCGTTACGGCCGGCGACAAGCCGCAGATCGTACGCGTGAGTCGTTCCGGCGAGTTGAGCCTGGTCGACCTCTCCAACGTGAAGTGCTCGATGGTCGAACTACCGAACGCGCCGGAAGACAAAGTCTTCACCAGCCGCGGCCGTAGCCGGAACAATCGCGATTCGGCCATCACGGACCTGGCCTACCATGAAGGAAAAGTCATGGTTTCCGGTCTGTCGAACGCCACCGCCTCGTCGACCATTCGCGAAGTGGTGTTCCCCTTCGCCAAAGCCGACGGCGGCGTGAGCGTGGAAATCTACCATGGAGCCCATGGACGCTACGAAGATTCGGCTCCCGTGCAAACGTTTGTGCCGTTCAACATTAACGGTGAAGCCAACCTGCTGGCCGGTTACACCTGCACGCCCCTGGTGAAGTTCCCCGTGTCGGAATTGACCCCGGGCGAAGACAAAGTCCGCGGGGTGACCGTTGCCGAACTGGGCAACCACAACCGCCCCCTGGATATGATCGTCTATGAAAAGGACGGCAAGAGCTGGCTGCTCATGGCCAACAGCGCCCGTGGCGTGATCAAGGTCAGCACCGAGAACATCGAACGTTCCGAAGGAATCAGCGAAAAGGTCAAAGGCGAAGTCGCTGGCCAGAAGTACGATACGCTCGCTTTC
Organism: Lignipirellula cremea; assembly: GCF_007751035.1. Taxonomy (NCBI): domain Bacteria; kingdom Pseudomonadati; phylum Planctomycetota; class Planctomycetia; order Pirellulales; family Pirellulaceae; genus Lignipirellula; species Lignipirellula cremea. Next base: position 4,011,225 of record NZ_CP036433.1, read on the forward strand.
CTTGGTGATGTAACCCAGCTGGATCGGCTGGGCGCCCACCAGGCCGTTGTCATGACCGAGAACGACGGCACCCTGGCGATCAAAACGTTTGAGCTGCCGTAAGGCCTACGGTCCGTATTCTTATCGAACCGTTTTACGCGACGCCGCTGGCCGGCGTCGCGTTGCTTTTCACGGCCGGAACTATCCTCGTGAAAGGCAGTCTTCCCTGCTGCCGCTCACACAGGAGCGCATCCATCATGTATGGCGCGCCCCAGGGCGACGCGAGACGCTATGGGCTAATCCGTTGCCCCGCCTCCGGCAGGCGACTATATTCAAAGGAGTGGATTCCGTCCGCCCTTCTTCTCTTTTCCTTGTTCCAGGGCGAGTACATGTTGGGTACTTTTCGATCGACCACAGCCTGGCTGTGGTTCGCGGTCATGATCTGCGTCGCAATCTGGCCCGCGTCCGTCTTTGCACAGACGCAGATTCGCGTGCTGGAAAATCTCAGTCTCCAGGGAGAGATCCGCAGCGTGTCGCCGGGTGTGATCGCCATGGTCGAAAGCGACGGAACTGAGCATACCTTCAAAATTCAAGAGAAGGACGAACAAGGCGTATCGCTGGCCGGCGCCGCGGTGATCATCAATCTGCCGGCCAAGGTCAGCCTGACCGGACAGAAAGATGTCGCCGATATCAAGCCGAATGAACTGCTCCGCTTCCGCTGCCTGGTCAACCGCTTTGGCGCCACCGACGGCGAACTCCAGGAACTGGAATCGGTCGAAAGCGACGCCGCCGCCGCGGCCGGACTGGAAGTTGTCCGTCAGGCCGATACGGCCAAGGAGTTCTCCGACTGCACGCTGACCGGCACTTTCTCTCGGCTGATCAACGGCCGTCTGCTGATCAACACGCCCAAGTCAAGCCTTACCTCGCGCAGCCCGCTGTCGTTCAAGGTGGCCGACAACGCCACGGTCAAGTTTTCTTCCGACGACTACCGTCGAGCCAGCCGCGGCGACAAGATCGTGAAGCTGATCGCCATGAAGCTTTCCACCGGCGACTCTGTCATTCGCGAGCTGGAAATCGTCGCCGGCAGCCAGACCGCCGCCCGGACCAGCGCCGAAGATGAATTGCTGGCGAAGTACCGCGCCCTGTCCGATGAACCGTCGGCCCCGCGCGACGTCCGCTCTCGAAACTTCCTGCTGCACACGGATCTTTCCGATCGCGAATCGCAGATTCTGCTCGACAAACTGGAAACCATGATCACGCTGGTGTCGGGCTACTTTAATGCCCCTCCCGGCGGCCTGATTGAATGCTACGTCGTCCAGGATCTGACGAAATGGCCGGCCAACTCGCTCGATGCAGGCGGAGCCGCCAAGATCCAGGCCGGGGAAGGGGTCACCATGTCCCGCTCGCTCGGCCGCACCCGCCGTTCGATCGTTTACTCCTGCGACAAACATACGGTCGTGCAACACGAGGCGATCCACGCTTACTGCTTTCTCACCTTCGGCTCGACCGGGCCGACCTGGTATTCCGAAGGCGTCGCCGAACTGGGCGCCTACTGGAAGCGGGGCAACCTGGCCGTCAACATCGACCCGGTGGTGATCGATTACTTGAAAAACGCCCCGCCTAAAGGGTTGCTGGAAATTGTCGCCGCCGGCCAGATCACCGGCGATTCCTGGCAGGCCTACGCCTGGCGCTGGGCCCTGTGCCATATGCTGGCCCAGAATCCCAACTATGCTGAACGTTTCAAGACACTCGGCATTGCCATGATGAACAGCACCCCCGGCGCCGCATTTGAGGGCGTCTATGGCCCTGTCGCCAAAGAGATCTCCTTTGAGTACGACCGCTTCGTCGAAAACCTCGACAACGGTTACCGGGCTGATCTGTGCGCCTGGCAGTGGAACAAGAAGTTTACCCCGTTGGGAGCAAACCGGACCAAAACGCAGGTCAAAGCCCAGGCGGGCTGGCAGCCCTCCGGCGTGCGGCTGGACCCCAATGTGAGTTACGACGCAGCCGCTGTGGGGAACTGGACGATTCTGGCCGACGGCGAAGAGATAACGGCCGACGGCGACTCCAGCGGCAAAGGCCGACTGCTGGGCGTGATCGTCCGCGACTTCCAGATGGGCGAACCGTTTGAGATCGGCTGCCTGGGAACCTTCTCCACGCCGACCGGCGGCGACCTGTACCTGCGCTGCGGCGACAGCTGGAATCGGATCGCCGATAACGACGGCGAATTGACCGTCTGGCTGCGGCGCACCCCTTAACGCCCGCTGCTGCCGCAGACTTTCTCCTTCCCGTTCTCTCGGGCGGCCTGTATCGCGGCGCGAAAAACTGCGATATCTTTTCTGCAAAGCGCAGCCCTGCGGCCGCTCCGCTTTCCCTGACCTGGCGATCTCCATTCGCCAGGCTTCGTTTCCCACCGGCGAGCAGCAGCCCGGCCTTCGTCCGCCTGGCCCGCCCCTCGCAACCGCGTTCGTGGCGAATGCAAGAGAGATGCACCTGCAATGCTTGGAAATCTAGGTTTTCTCGATTATGCGGTCATTCTGGGCTACCTGGCGGCCATGCTCGGCCTGGGCGTGGCCTGGTCGCGACAAAGAAAAACCGATGACGAATATTTCCTGGCCGGCCGCTCCATGCCCTGGTTTGCCGTTGGCGTGAGCGTGATCGCCTCGCTGCTGTCGAGCCTGACCTATCTGGCGGAACCGGGCGAGGTCTGGGAATCGGGCGCGACCAACATGGTCGGAAAAATGCTGGCGATTCCCCTGGAGCTGGTCGTCGTCTGGTTGTTCTGCGTGCCCTTCATGATGAGCTTCCGTTACACCTCGGCCTATGAGTACCTGGGCGACCGTTTCGGCAAAGCGACGCGCTGGGTCGGCGTCGGCATGTTTCTCTGCCTGGCGGTGTTGTGGATGGGCTTTGTGGTGCTGGCCTCGGCCAAGGCGCTCGCCATCGTCAGCGGCGTACCCTTGTGGCTGGTGATTGTCACGATCGGGTTTGTCGCCACCATGTACACCATGCTCGGCGGATTGCGGGCCGTGATCTGGACCGATGTGGTGCAGGTCGCCATCCTGATCGGCGGGGGATTCATGGCGATCAGCTATGTCGCCTGGTCGACAGGAACCTGGCTGCCTGACTGGTATGCGGCGACGTCGGAACATCTGCTTCGCAACAACATCAAACCGATGCCGCTCATCACCTTTGATCCAACCGTCAGGGCGACCGTCGCCACGGTCGCCCTCAATATGACGGTCTGGCATATTTGCACGCATCTGGCCAATCAGATGACGGTGCAGCGTTATTTCAGCACGCACGACCCCAAGTCGGCCCGGCGAAGTTTCTTGACGGCGACGCTCTTCGGCGTGGGCATTAATGTCATGCTGCTGGTCGTCGGCATGGCGATGCTCTTCTACTACCAGGGCCAGCAACCGATGACGGAAGTCGATGGGAAAACGACAATCCTCAATCCTGACCTCATCTTTCCGACCTTCGCGGTAGCAGCCCTGCCGGCCGGTTGCGGAGGGGCGATTCTGGCCGCCTTGCTGGCAGCCGCCATGTCGTCGATCGACTCCGGCGTGAACTCCATTGCGACCGTACTCAGCGTCGAGATGCGTCTGCACGAACAGGAAAAAGGGAAGAAGGCGGCGTCCCTGGATCAGCATCATGTCAAACTGGCGATGACGATCACGCTGCTCGCTGGCATCTTTATCACGGCGGCCGCCTATGGCTTAACCTTCCTGCCCGATGACTGGGGCATCGTGGCCGCAATGCCGCGGACCTTTAACGCCTTTACCGGCCCGCTCGGCGGCCTGTTTATGGTCGGAATGTTCCTGCCCTTCGTCGGACAGCGGGGGGTGATCGCCGGCGTGGCCTGCGGCCTGGCGACCAGCCTGGGACTGGGATATTCCGAACAGATCCAGCAGCAGCTGGTGAATTTCCAGCTGCTGGAACAAATCCAGGGCGTCGTCAGTTTTCACCTGGTGATGCCCACCGCCCTGGCCGTGACGGTCGGTGCTTCGGCCCTTTTTGGAGGGCTTTTGCGAGACTCCGTTCGCCCTATGGCCGGCCTCACCTGGTACACGCGGCGGAAGCCGGGCGACAAGGATCAGGCGAAACGCGGATAGTCGATATACCCGTGCGAGCCGGGGGCGTAGTAGGTGGCGACTTCGGGTTCGTTGAGCGGGGCGTCGGTCCGCAGGCGTTCCGGCAGATCCGGGTTGGCAATGAACAGTTGCCCGAACGCGATCGCGTCGGCCTGGCCCAGTCGGATTGCTTCGGCGGCCGTCTGTTTCTCGTAACCGCCGTTGGTAAAGAATACGCCGTCGAACGCTTCGCGCAGATACGGCGTGACTCGCGGCGTCTCGTCGTTGAAAATACGTCCGGGACGAATCGACTCGGCGGTGTGCAGATAGGCCAGACTGAAGTCGTTCAGCATCCGACCGACCTGGGTGAACAGGCCGATCGGGTCGCTGTCGCTCATCCCATAGCCGTTCATGGTCGGGCTCAACCGCAGGCCCGTCCGGTCGGCCGACCAGGCGTTGGTGACGGCCGTGATCACCTCGCGCAGGAACCGCATCCGGTTTTCCACCGAGCCGCCGTATTCGTCGTCCCGCTGGTTCGAAGCGTCACGGAGAAACTGGTCGATCAAGTACGCATTGGCGCCGTGAATCTCGACCCCGTCAAATCCGGCGGCCCGCGCCCTTTGGGTCGCCAGCGCATAATCTTCAACCACCAGGGCGATTTCCGCCTGCGTCAGGGCATGCGGCGTGACAAACGGCTGCTTCCCCGTCGGCGTATGGGCATCGCCGATGGCGGCGATGGCACTGGGCGCAACCGGCAGTCGGCCGCCCTGATAGTCGGGATGGGAGATGCGGCCCATGTGCCAAAGCTGCAGCACGATCTGCCCGCCTTCTTCATGGACGGCGTCGGTGACCTGGCGCCAGCCTGCGACTTGCTCGTCGGAGTAGATACCCGGCGCTCCGTGCCAGCCGTAACCTTGTTCGCTGATGGCGGTCGCCTCGGAGATAATCAGGGCGGCGCCGGCGCGCTGGCGATAGTATTCGGCCATCATCGCGTTGGGCACGCGATCCGTCGCCCGAGCGCGGGTCAGCGGCGCCATCACAATACGGTGCGGCAGTTCCAGAGCTCCGGCCTGCAGCGGACGAAAAAGTGTTTCGTTATCGTTCATGATCTCTATCCCTCAAAATTCCCAGGTTCGATTTCGATCCCACAAGTTTTCAACGATATATCAATGGTTAACAGATAAACTATTTTCCTAAAAAAAACGGGAAGCACCTCAATCTACGCCGTCGTGCTGAATGCTGCGCGCCTTCTCCAGGAGGGCGACCAGCTGCCCGCATTCGTCGGCGGACAAACCGCGACAGAGACTTTCGTGCAGGCTCATCACCCGTTCGTCCATGCTGGCGAGCAACTGGCTGCCTGCGGCGGTCAGATCGACATACCAGATCCGGCGATCGCGGTTGCAGCGTTCCCTTGTGACGAGTTCTCGAGCTTCCAGCTTGTCGATCAGGCTCGTGATGGCCGGCGCGATGGTAATCAAACGACTGGCGATTTCCAGGCAGGGGAGCGGGGCGCCTTCGCCACGCAGGATTCGCAGCACGTTGTACTGCGGCTGGTTGAGACCGTACTCGCGGAAGAGCTGTGTGAACCGATACTGGAACAGGTCATTGGTACGCAACAGCCCAATCACGGCTGCCTGCTGCACGGATTCGAAGTCGCGTTTCTTTTTCAGATCCTGTTCCAGTTTGCCAGCCATTTTCGAAACCTCCCGCCCGACGATGCTTCTTTGACGATTTAGTTTATCAATCAACTATCGTCAGGTCAATTATTATTTCGAGAGCTTGCCGCTTCGCAGAAAGGGAAAATGAGCCGCCGCGACCAACACCACGCAATCGCCAGCTGTGGACGCAATAAAAAACGGCCCTTCGCCGTGTGAGGGCGAAAGGCCGTTGATCATTCAGGTCGGGGTGGAGAGATTCGAACTCCCGACTTTCTGCTCCCAAAGCAGACGCGCTACCAGGCTGCGCTACACCCCGTCGATTGTTTCCCTATCCTATCCGCCGACCCGCCAGGTGACAAGGCTGGCGCCGCCGAGTATCTGCGGGTCGCCAGACTTTTACTACCGCTCTCCGGTTCCGGTCGCCCTGCCAGATTCCGCCGGCAGGGCGGGGCGGCCGGCTCCCTTTAGCCGGCCCGCTGGGACAGTTCCTGGGTGTCGGTCAGCACGGCGTGCAGTCGCTCGAACTCCTCATGACTGGTGAAGTGCAGAATGATCTTGCCTCGGCCCTTCGCCGTTTGGCGAATGTCAACTTTGGAACCGACGGCAATCCGGATCTCCTGCTCCAGCGAGGCGACCTGCTGGCTGACGGGCGCCCCTTTCTTTTTGACGGCTGACGAACCGTTATCCGGCAGCGGGCTCTCGTCCCTAATTTTCTGCTGCACCTGGCGTTCGGTCTCCCGGACGGACCAGCCTTCATGTTCAATCGAATGGCAGAAGCTCAACTGTTCATGCTCATCCCCCAAAGGCAACAGCGCCCTGGCGTGGCCGGCCGTGATGCGGCCTTCGCGGAGCGCCCGCTGGGCGTCTTCGGGCAATTCCAACAGGCGGACCAGATTAGCGATCGTGGAACGATCGATGGTCAGCCGCTTCGCCAGATCCTCCTGTGAGCACTGGTGCTGTTCCAGGTACTGGCGGAACGAGATGGCCTTCTCGATCGGGTTGAGGTCTTTGCGCTGCAGGTTCTCGACGATGGCCAGTTCCGCCACCAGACGATCGTCCGCCTCGCGCAGCCGGGCCGGCACGGTCGTCCAGCCCGCCAGGATGGCCGCCCTCAGGCGTCGCTCGCCGGAGATCAGCTGATAGCCATCACCTACCGCGCGGACCAGCACGGGCTGCAGCATGTCATGCTCGCGGAGGCTTTCGGCCAGCGAGGCGATCTCGGGCTCGTTGAATTCCCGCCGAGGCTGGAACGGGTTCTCGGCGATCTCATGCACGCCGATGAGCAGCAGCGCGCCATTGGCGTGCGCCTCGGGCTCCGCTTCCGGGCTCGGGGCGGCGGCGGGACGGGGCGCCGGTTTGGGCGGAGCCAGCGTGGCGACGTCATCGCCGCTGTCGTCGTCGTATTCGGGAGCTTCGTCGATGGGGGAGCCAAGCAGCGCTTCCAGCCCACGTCCTAGCCTGCGTTTCTTAGTCACGATCAAGCACCTCCATGCAAAGTTCTACGTAAGCCCTGGCGCCGCGGGCCCGGGGGGCAAAGTCGAGGACGGATTGCCCATAACTTGGCGCCTCGGACACGGCGACATCGCGGGGGATCACGGTGTCGAAAACAATTTCTCCAAAAAACTCGCGAACCTCTTCATCGACTTCATGCGTAAGTTCAAGGGAGGGATCGTACATGGTCAGCAGGATACCGCCGAACTGCAGTCGTCCTTCCCCTTGTTGCATGATCTTGCGGATGACGTGGATCATCTGCGTGAGGCCTTCCATGGCGAAGTATTCGCACTGGATTGGCATCAGCACCTCGGTCGAGGCGGCAAGCGCTGTCTGCGTCAGGTCGCCCATCGACGGCGGGCAATCGATCAACACATAGTCAAAGGACTGCGTCCCCTGATCCAGGCAACGCCGGAGCACTTCCAGGTTCGCTTCCCCGCCGGCCGCCAGCGTTTCCACATCGGCAAAGCTGCGGCTGCCAGGCAGCACCTGCAGGTCGGCCATATAGGTTGGCTGCAACGCTTCCTTCCAGGGTGTGGAAGTCAGCAGGGCGTGCCGCGGCGAAGGTTTCAGTCCCAGGCCGGTCGTGGCGTTGCATTGCGGGTCGAGATCGATCAGCAGGGTGCGGTTGCCAGCCTTTGCCAGAGCACAGGCAAGGTTCACCGCCGTCGTGGTTTTACCCACGCCGCCTTTCTGATTCGCGACACACAACACCCTGGCCAACGTTCCATCCTCCCTGACGAACGAACCTGCTTCACCCAAAGATTGTAGCCGCGACCCGCACGTTACCCCAATGGCAATCTTCCCGGCGTTTCTGTGAAGGGCCAAAAGCAGCCAAAAAAGGGCGATCGACTACCGGGAGGCAATTCGCCAGGGAAGGGCAGCAGCGGACTGCCCGAGAGGATCCGAAGTCGCCAGACTTTGGAGATAGCGTGCTGGGCTAGGAGCAAAGCGGCCAAACTCTGGCGAGTGCAGATACGGCACAGAAGCCAAACCAAACGGGCCGTTTCACGTGAAACGGCGGCGGGGTCGGTGCGGCGCTGTTTCACGTGAAACAACGCAGTCAGGTCGCGACAGAGGGCAGGGACTCGCGATCCGCACCCATAAGTCGCTGGCTGCGTTTCACGTGAAACGCAGCCAGAGAAGTACGCCTGCTGCCTAGTCGATCGGGTTGATAACCAGACCGCTGAGCAGCTTGGGGTAGAAATAGGTGCTCTTGGCCGGCATCCGCTCGGCATGTTCGCTGATGGTGCGGATGTGGTCGACTGTCGCCGGCATGACCAGACAGGCCAGCGAGAACTCGCCGGCGGAGTCGTTCTCCAGCCCTTCGACGGCTTCTTCGACCAGGTGCACGTAATGGCACTTGGGCAGATCCTTGGCGCCCAGAAGATTCTCAATCACCAGACGGTGCAACAGCGATACGCCCAGTTCTCGCCAGTCGGAGGTGTGGTCGCTGGCCACTTCGTCCATCTTGGTGCGGCCCTTGTCGTTGATGGTCGCGAGCACCCAGCGGCCATCCTTGGCGGCGTAGAAGCCCATCATCCCCTGTTCGTCCCGGTTCTCAATCTTCGACCAGACCGCTTCGGCCTGGCCAATTCCTTCGCCAGCGATCTCGGTGTCAAAGTAGGGCGTAAGCTTGGCGATCAGCTCCTCCGACGTGATCGGCGGCAGGCCGCGGAACAGGCGATGGGTCGGCAGCACGATCATGCCCGGGTCGTACATGCTGACACACATCATCAGCACGCAGTTGGCGGGCGACTCAGGCGTCAGTTCGCCGCGATCGGCCAGTTCCTTTTTGTAGTTGCAGGCCGTTTCATAACGGTGGTGTCCGTCCGCCACGTAGGTCGGCTTCTGGTGCATCACGGCGGCGACTTCGGAAATCACCTTGATATCGGTCACGGGCCACAAGCGATGCAGCACGCCCAGGTGGTCGGTCGCCTCCAAAGGCGTTTCGCCCATGATCGACGCTTCCAGCAGGTTCTGGGCTTCGTTCTCGGCGTCAGGGTAGATGCCGAAGATCTGGCTCAGGTTCGCCCGGGTGGCGCGGGTGAGGTTCAAACGATCCGCCTTGGCGGCCGAGTGGGTCTCTTCGTGCGGGTAAATGTTCCCTTCACCAAACGGCTGAAGCACCGTGCGGGCCATGAAACCGCGTCGGGTGAATTCCTCGCCGCCGTAGCTGAACACCTGATGATAAACGTAGATCGCCGGGTCGGACTCCATCTGGAGGACCCCTTCGGTTCGCCAGTTCCGCAGGAACTTGGCGGCCCGGGTGTAGCGGTTGTTATCTTCGCTGTCGCCCGGTTCGTCGCGGTTGAGAATCAGACGAATGACGTTCGCCGGGTGCTTCTTGTAGAGTTCGTCCTGCAGCTCGTCGTCGATCACATCGTAGGGAGGGGCGATAACGTCGCTCAGGGCGCCAACATGGCCCAGGTCGTAACGCAGTCCGCGAAAGGCTCGAATTTCAGGCATGTTCCATCCTCGTCGAAATGGGGGAAAGGGGTTTCGCCTGTCCTGGGACGGCTGATCGCTTGCCGTAGGAATCGGGGAGGCGATGCCGGACGTTGTCTCTTGACAGCCCGTCCTGATCGCTTCCCCCCTTCCACGTGATCGCCTGGGGGCGAACGCCGGCACGCTGGAATTGATACTGGGGATAATGGCGAGTCGACTGCAGTCGGGCAAGGGGGGCGAAACCGGAAACGCCGTCGCTAACCGCCTGACGGTCGCGGCGCGTCCTGCCAGGACTGGCGCGTGCTACGAAAAGAGCGAGGGGGAAACCCTCGCTCTCTCGGTAACTTCTTCGCTTCTCAAACGACTGCCGCAGCAGCCATTAGTAGCGGTAGTAGTCGGGCTTGTAAGGGCCTTCGATCGGCACGCCCAGGTACTCGGCCTGGTCTTCGGTCAGCGTTTCCAGCTTGACGCCGATCTTGCCCAGGTGCAGGCGGGCGACTTCTTCATCAAGATGCTTGGGCAGCACGTGCACCCCGATCTCATACTGGTCGGTGTGGGTCCAGAGTTCGATCTGAGCCAGGACCTGGTTGGTGAACGAGCTCGACATCACAAAGGACGGGTGACCCGTCGCACAGCCCAGGTTGACCAGGCGGCCTTCGGCCAGCACCAGGATCGAATGCCCGTCAGGGAAGGTGTAACGATCCAGCAGCGGCTTGATGTTGACCTTCGACACGTCCTTCTGGCCGTCCAGCCACGCCATGTCGATTTCGAGGTCGAAGTGGCCAATGTTGCAGACGATTGCGTCGTCGGGCATTTTTTCCATGTGGCAACCGCGGATGATATCGCGGCAACCGGTCGTGGTGACGAAGACGTTCCCCTGCGAGCAGGCCTCTGCCATGGTGGTGACTTCGAAACCTTCCATCGCCGCCTGGAGGGCGTTGATCGGATCGATCTCGGTCACAATCACGCGGGCGCCATACGACTTGAGGCTATGAGCGCAACCTTTGCCGACATCGCCATAACCGGCCACCACCGCGACCTTGCCGGCCAGCATGATATCGGTCGCCCGTTTGATGCCGTCGGCGAGCGACTCACGACAGCCATAGAGGTTGTCGAACTTGCTCTTGGTGACCGAGTCATTCACGTTGATGGCGGGCGTTTTGAGTTTGCCCTTCTTCAGCATTTTGACGAGCTCTTTGATGCCCGTCGTGGTCTCTTCCGACAGACCGCGAATGTCGCCGAGCAGCTCGGGATATTTGTTGTGCACAAGGGCGGTCAGGTCGCCGCCGTCGTCAAGAATCAGGTTCAACGGCTGGCCGTCGGGGAAGATCAGCGTCTGCTCCACACACCAGTCGTACTCTTCATCCGTCTCGCCTTTCCAGGCGTAGACAGGCACGCCGGTGGCGGCGATTGCGGCGGCGGCGTGATCCTGTGTGGAGAACTTGTTACAGCTGCTCCAGGTGACGTCGGCGCCCAGGGCTGTGAGCGTTTCGATCAGCACGGCGGTCTGGATCGTCATGTGCAAGCAGCCAGCAATGCGGGCGCCAGCCAGCGGTTTGGACTCGCCAAATTTTTCTCGCAGCGCCATCAGGCCGGGCATTTCATTCTCGGCCAGCATGATCTCTTTGCGTCCCCACTCCGCCAGGTCCAGATCTTTGACTTTGTAGGGGAGTTTGCTTTGTTCGACTTGCGCCACGATCGATCTCCTGCAGATAAAAAAAGGGTCGCCCCGCGGCCGCCACCATCCGAGGTGCAGCCTTACCTATATATATGGTTACCGCGAAACGGCGGCTACCGTGTCGCACTGTGCTTGTCTCTGGGCACGCCCAGAAGATAATGTAAGGGGAACCCAGGGGAGTCGGCAACCGGCTCACCTTGGGTATTCTTCCGTCGACGATATTTTTTCCCGCGCCTGATCGATCTCAAACCAGGCCTGCCGGGCAGCGGCGATAAAATCCCGCACCCGCGGCAGGGACTTGCGTCCCGGGCTTTCTTCCACTCCGCTGGCCGTGTCGACTGCGTCGGGTCGAGTTGTGCGAATGGCCTCACCAACGTTTTCGGGTTTCAGGCCGCCGGCCAGGATCAACCGCTGCACCGGAAACGCGGCCCGCTCCTGGCGAACCATGTTCCAGTCAAGCACCCGACCCGTTCCGCCGTATTCATCGGGTGCAAAGGCGTCCAGCAGCGCAGCGTATGGCTCGCATTGCTGCCCGCGGCAATCCGCAAGGTAGTCGATCGCCGCCTGGGCGTCGGCCTTGCATCGCAGCGCCCGCAGCACCCGACTGCCAGGAAACTGGCCGATCATCTGCGGAGCTTCTTCGCCGTGCAGCTGCACATAATCCAGCCGCACCACGGCGCCGACTTCTTGGATCTCCGCCACGGAGTGATTAACAAAAACCCCCACAATGGGAACGGGGCACTCGCGACTGATGGTCGCTGCGGTTTCCAGATCCACACAGCGGGGACTGCCCGGGTAAAAGTTCAAACCGATCACATCGGCCCCGGCTTCGTAAATAGCCTGGGCGTCGGCGACGGTTGTCACTCCACAAATTTTGATACGAAAGAAGTCGTTCAACGGATCGATTTAGTCTCAGGATTCTCGAGGGGTGATCGCCTTGAAGGGACGCCCAGATTTCTTCGGACAGCCCATTATAGGGCAAGCGGAAATACGCCAATGGCTTCGCCCGCATTTTTCGGACAGTTGTTGCGACAGATACGACTGTCACAATGGGAAAAGTGGGTGCATTCCGTCGATGACGGGCAACGTTCAAGATGGTTAAATTCGGCGTCCGATTGGAACACAAGGCCCGAAGCTATTTTCCCTGCCCTGTTGGTTCCCCGCCATGTCCCACTCGCCGCCAAACCTCCCCTCTCGAAGGGGTAGTTCGCCTGGGCGTTTGTACGTCTTCATGGTGACTTCGTTAACGTGCTACCTGCTGGGCGTGGTGCTCTGGCAGACCCCCATTCGTGGGTATATCGCAAAAACGAAGCTGGGCATCGAGGGCGGCGACAAGATTGATACGGACTGGGTCCGCCAGGAACTTCAGGATGACGACTTTCTGCGGGCGTCCATGAAACGGGCCCGCGCCGCCATGCTCAAGGCGCAGGGCAACACGAGCGACGCCCCCAAGACGCCCTATCCCCAATCGGTCGATCTGCGACAGGCCAAGGCGGCCGTCGGCCTGGTGACGGGCCCGCGAGTCACCTCCGAGTTCAGCATCACCTATTTTAGCGACCATCAAATCGAAGCCCTGGAAATGGCGGACGCCATGGCCGAGGAACTGGTCGACCGTCGCCAGCAGATCGCCCTTCGCAAAAAGTCGTGGAGCCAGAACCACGAGCAGGCCGCCGAACTGGATAACGCCCTGGAGGCGCAGCGCCAGTCCCTGCTGCATTTGGAGGATTTCCTCGACACCTTTTTTGGACGGATGCTGTCCGCCTCCGAAGGCAGTTCCCAGGCGCGAACGCGCCCCCGGCAGCTCGGCGCCAGCAATGCCAGCGGTCCCCAGGCGTCTGGCGAGACAACCGTACGCACGGTCGCCTGGCAGGTCAGTCCAGGAGTGCCGGCGGAAATATCCCCCGTGGAATCTTCCGAAGCTGAAGTCAATCCCCACTGGATGAAACTGCAGAAGGAACTGAACAAGCTTTACGATCTGCGCGGCGCCCGACAAAAACAGTTTGGCGAAGGTCACGCCCAGGTCCGCGAGGTCGATGAACGGATCAAGGCCGTCATGCAGGAACTCGACGGCACTCCCCGGGAAATGGAAATCGACAATCCCCATTTCCGCCCCCTGACCCGGATGCCGCCAGTGGATGAAGGCAACAAGCCCGTGGAGACGAGGGGGCCGCAATTGCCCGAAGTGAGCCTGCCAGACGAAGCGGAACCGGAGCCTTCCGAAGCGGAGTCGGGACCGCACTCGCAATACCGCATGGCGCCGGCGCCGGAAGAGATTTTTCCCGAAGACGACGCGCCTCCGACTGTTGAGAATCGGTTTGATCCGGAATCGGCCAGCGACGGTCCTTCGCCCACCGTCCTGCTGATGCGTCGATTGACGACCGACGCGCGGAAGTTCTTCCTGTTGAAACAGGACTTCGACGCGTCGCAACAGGCGGTCAGAAAAGCGGAACGCGCCGCGCGGGAGGTTTCAACAGTTGAGGAACTACTGGCTTCGTCGCCCGCGATGGTGGTGGAATCGGCCCAGGTCTCCTCCCTGGTCGGCGGCAGTCCGTCGGCTCCCAAGATCGTTCTGCTCAGCGGCATTTCGTTATTCGTGGGGCTAGGGCTGTCGCTGATGACCCGCTCCAAAGCGTCGCAGCAGTGCCTGCAGTCCGTCGAAGATATGGAAGAAATGCTACCGATCCCGGTGGTCGGCGCCCTGACAGGAAACCGCAGCGCGGCATCGTCCAGCCGAAACGGCCGCTGGAGTCGCCTGCTGAGGGCGGTCATTCTGGCGAGCGAAGTCACGTTGATGCTGCTGGTCTGTGCGATGTTCTTTCTGGCGTTGCTGGACAGCGAACTCACAGCCCACTTCGCCCGCGATCCTTTTTCCGCCATGACCGAGGTGTTCACACGGATTTCCACCGGTCGCCTTTAAGCCCGTCGGGCGCCGCCAGCCCTGCGCCCCAGACCCCGCAGGCTCGCTGGTCTGACCAGGAAATGGCCGACGGCGGCGCGGAGGGAGCGGAACGCCCAAGAAAATGTCCCGACGTGCGTCTCTTGAGGGCAAATACTGAAGAAAAGGTGCGACCTGGTCGATTGTAACGATTATGCGGATTATTCGGTTGCAGCCGGGCGGTTGGGCGAGCGTGAATTCCGCCGCCGTATTGACGCGATCGTGGCCCCCGCCGTGGCGCTAGAAGTCGTTCCCCGAGAAGCGCAGTCAGGAATTTTGAAATATGTACGAGACCATCTTTTCACTGAACGCACGACCGTTTGCAACCGCTCCCCGACCCGGCAGTTATGTCGCCCTGGGTTCGGCGGAACAATCGCGCACCGCCTTGTCGCGGGTGCTGGAACGGGCGGCCGGTCCGGGCCTGCTGATTGGCGCGGCGGGATCGGGCAAGACGCTCCTCTGCCATGTGCTGGCCCACCAGTACCAGAGCCAGTTCCAGGTCGCCATGCTGGGCGCTGCGGGACTTTGCACCCGTCGTGCCCTGCTGCAGAGCATTCTGTTTGAGCTGGGCCTGCCGTACCGCGACCGCGAAGAAGGGGAACTGCGTCTCGCGCTGCTGAGCCATCTGACACCGACCGACAGCGCGGGACAGCCGCTGCTGTTGCTGGTCGACGAAGCCGACTCGCTGCCGCTGCGGTTGCTGGAAGAACTCCGCATGCTGACCAATATTGTGCACCATGGCGAACCGCAAGTGCGGCTGGTCCTGGCCGGCGGGCCGGCGCTGGAAGAGCATTTTGCCGCCCCCAAGCTGGAATCGTTCAACCAAAGGATCGCCGCCCGCTGTTATCTGCAGTCGCTGGGCCGTGAGGAGACGAGCGAATACGTCAAGTCCCAGCTCGCCTGCGTCGGCGGCGACGCCGTGCGGATTTTCAGCGATGGCGCCCTGGATTCGATCTATACCGCATCCGACGGCATCCCGCGTCTGGTCAATCAGATCTGCGATCACGCCCTGACGCTGGCGGCGGTCGGCGGACGTCGTCGGATTGACTCTGCAGGCATTGAAGAAGCCTGGAGCGACCTGCAGCAGTTGCCCACGCCCTGGAATGCGGCTGAGCGCTCGGGCGAAACGCACGTCGTCGAATTCGGCACGCTCGCCGCTGAAGACAGCGACCTCGAAATGAGCCCCGCAGCCGAGATGGCGGACGACGATTCGCTCGAGCTGGCGACAGAAGAAAGCGATCCGATTGCCGTGATCGACGATCTGCAGCGGAAAATCGAAGTCGAAGTGGCGGAGACCCCGGCGGCTAAAACGCCCGCCCAGAAAGCGTCTGCCCACAAAACGCCGGCCAGCAAAGCGGCCGTGGCGGCGACCTCGTCGCATACGGAAGTGGAACTGGTGTTTCACCCCGCACCGAATCCGTTTGCGGAAAGTTTCGAAGACGAAGAAGTGGTGTTTGATCGCTTTGCTCCCCGCCACGCGCCGGTCGAAGTCGCCAGCGAAGAACCGGAAGAAAGCGAGCTGATCGAAGCCCAGCTGGAAATTGAAGCGGCGCTTGAGGAGCTGGCTCCCGTCGTGCGGAACCTGGCCATCGCGCCCGAAACGCAGGGCGACGCCGAAGAGCATTTCGATTCCGAAGAGGAGGCAGAAGAGCTGGCCGCCGTTGCAGCCGCGGAATCGCCTGAGGAATACGAATCCGACGAAGCAGCGGACGAGATCGAAAACGAAGCCATTCTGCCGCGACTGGTTGGCGCCGATGACCCGGTCCTGCCTGTTTACGGGGATGCCGTCGTAGCCGAAGAAACCGACGAGGAAGTGGCGGCCGAGCAGCGTGAAGCGGTGGAAGACGATGATGAGGCTCTGGTCGCCGAACACGAACTGGCGGCCGAACACGAAGACGCCGAGGTTTGCCACGATGATCGCGATCTGATCATCATCGAAGAAGACCAGGCGCACCCCATCAAACCGCCGGCCGCCAAAGGTCGGGCGCGTCGCCAGGAGTATCGTCAACTGTTTGCTCGGCTGCGTCGCAGCTAATCATGCGTCTATGCGTCAACGCTTGATTTCAGGGTAGCGGACCTGGCTGCAGGTCCGTTCGGCATCGCAAAGGAAAATGGACTTCTGGCGAAGTCCACTACAGCCCGCCCTGCCTCTTTGTTGTGACGCAGCACTCGTCGTCTGTGGAGCCTGAGCCCGGGTCGCTGAAACTTACGGTTGGAAGTTGTTATGGGACGCCTGCGAAACGCACTGCAAAACCTGCAAGACCAGCAGTCCACGCCGACTGCGGAAGCGGTCGATTCCGTAGCACCCTCCGGCCCCAAGGCCCCGGAGAAGGCGGCCCCCGCCGCCAACGATCCGGGGAAAGCTTCTCGGTCAGAACGTCCCGCAGTCCCCGATGCTCCCGCTTCGCGGCCGGTGGGTCTCAGGGCGACCATGGCGTATCTCAACGAGAAGAACGCCGCCGAATCCGCGGCCACGCCCAAAAAGGACGAACCTTCCCCTCCAGTCGACCGGCCCCAGGGCGCCGCATCCCACCAAGAGATTCACGGCCAAATCGATGCCACCATGGAGTACCTGGCGTCGCTCGCTCCCCCGGACAAAGAACGTTCCGTCCGCGACAAAACGCCGCCGGCGTCCGTTGAAAACGCCGTCGAAAACGTAGCCCCGTCAGCGACCGCTCCGTCAGAGAAACGTCCGCCGGAACCTGCCTCGCCCACCGCCAAACCGGATGCCGCCGAAGCTCCCATCGCGCAGACCATGGATTTCCCGGCGAAACCGCGGCCATCCGAGCGCCCCTCCGAAGCTATTTCCGAGAAGCCAGCGGCCCCCGCATCGCAGCAACCGGCCAGCCGAAATCCCTTATCGCAGACGGTCAATTTCTCCGGCGAGAAACCGCCAGCGGATCGCCCTTCGTTGTCGCAAACGCTTGATTTTTCCGAGAAGGCCCCGGCGTCTTCCGAGCATCGCAGCCCCCCTCGGTATGAACCGCCTGCCAGCCAGGCAAAGCCGGAACGGACCGCCAATCCGAATCCCGCCTGGCCCGTCGCGCCGCCGCGCTCCGATGCGACGCCTGCGGCTGACAATCGCCGTTCGCCCAGCCCTTACGCCTCCGGCAATCCTTACGCCCCCGATCTGCCGCCGGAGGAACCGTCGCCGGTAGAGCAGTCTCCCGCCGCCCTTGCGGATCCGTATCGCGCCACCTCGTGGCACGAGTCGCGCGAAACCAGTGAGCCATCGGCCGGCGCGTCCCCGGCGCAGCTCCCCGCTTCGGATCCGCTGGCGATGACCGCGCCGGCTGTTTCCAGCTCGCCCCGGCGATCGACCGCTGAGGTATTGGCTGCACTCGAAGACCGCGTGCGCGACAGTTCGTCGGGCCTCCCACCAAAGGCGGCCGCTCCAGCAAGCGACGCCCCTCCTGCTGGCGACGTTCCTGCGGGGCAAGTGCATGCATCCCCCGTTTCTGGCGAAAGCAGGGCGTCCGATTCGCCCCAGGCCGACGCGCCTGGGGTGACGCAGGAAGCGGTCATCGAAGAACACACGTCGTCGGACCTGTCGGACGTCGCCAAATTCTATGGTCCGCCGCCCTCTGACCGACTATCGAAAAGCCGCCCTGCGCCAAAATCAATCAGCGATCGCATCCAGGAGATGGCGGATGCCAAACTGGCAAGCGACAAATCCGACGGAATTCCGACGGACGCAGACCGATCCGAAAAACTGAGCGAAGCGCTTGCGAGCTCCGAGCCGACCGAGGCGCCACCCACTGCGCCTGGCCCGCGCAATCCGATGACCGAATCGTTGCTGCCGCCCATGTCGGCTCCCCGGGAACCGAAAGCCGAATCAAATGCAGTCGATCCGCCGACACCTGTAACCGAAATAACAGGCAATCCTGTTAAACCGTCCAACCGCGACGCGGCCGTGTCGCTGGAGTCCGCGACGGTGAAGCCAGCCAAAGTCGAAGGCTCGCCGCACCAGACTTCGCCGGGGCTGCCTGCGCTGGAGGATCTGGTAGAACCGACACAGCAGACCACCCATCCGCTCAAAACGCGGCATGCGACCGAATTTGAAAAACGGGTGGCCGAACGTCTGGCCGATCCTTATTGGGGGCCGCAATATGGCGAACTGGCTGACAATATTGTCGGCCAGTTCCCGGAGAACACAGCCGCCTCGCTGGCAATCGTGACGGCCGGAGATCCCAAAAAATCGGCAGAAGCCTGCATTTACCTGGGCGCCGTTCTCGCGGAACGGAAACTGGGCGATGTGCTGCTGATTGACGGGAACGTCCTGGAAAAAGCCGTCAGTGAACTGCTCGAAGAAAAGAACATGTCCGGCGCTGTCGAGGTCCTGAACCGGGAGCACGCCTGGCTGGATTCGATCGCGCCGACTTCGATGGATCACTTCCACCTGTTGCCTGCGGGACGTGGTCCGATTACCGGGTTGGGATCGGCAGGAGCTCGACTTACCGCCCTGTTGCGACAAGCCCAGCAGCATTATCGGTTTGCCCTGGTCGATGGCGGCGGGTTTGAGAATCCCTTGCTGCCCACGATTGGACGCCAATGCGACGCGACGTATTTTGTGGTCGAACTGGGAGTCGCCAACGCCAACGCCACGGCGCTCCAGGTCTCCCGGATGCAGGCCGCCGGCGCGCGTGTGCTGGGCGCCATCGCCCTGGATGAACGCCCCCAATAAGGGTCTGCCTCCTCACCCCGTTCGGAGGTAGCCAAAAGCATGCTATGTTAAAAGAGCATGTTGGTTTTGCTTCCGCTTGAAGGGTTGGATATGGCAGTCGTTCTGGTCACCGGCGGTGCGGGTTTCATCGGGTCCCATCTTGTAGATGCGCTGGTGGAGCGCGGCCACGAGGTCAAAGTCTTTGACAATTTCTCCTCGGGCTCGCGCAGCAACCTGGCGCAAGTGGCCGATCGGATCGAGATCATCGAAGGCGATCTGAGCGACGCCCAGGCCGTCAAGGCCGCCGTGGTCGGCGTGAACTTTATCTTTCACGAAGGCGCTCTGGCCTCGGTGCCGCGGAGCGTCGAAGCGCCGCTGGATACGCACGCCGCCTGCGTGACCGGAACGCTCAACGTGCTTAACGAAGCCCGGCAGGCCGGCGTCCAGAGGGTGATCTACGCGGGCTCCTCCAGCGCCTATGGCGACTTCCCCGCCGCCACCAATCGGGAGAGCGATTTCCCGGGACCGCTCACCCCCTACGGCGCGGCGAAGCTGGCGGGCGAGTTCTACTGCCGCGTGTTTCACGAAACGTACGGCCTGGAGACGATCACGACCCGGTACTTCAATGTGTTTGGACCACGACAGGATCCCGACAGCCCTTACTCGGCCGTGATTCCGCTGTTCATTACGAAGATGCTGGCCGGAACCCGGCCGACTATTTTCGGCGACGGCCAGCAGTCGCGAGACTTCACTTACATCGCCAACGTGGTGCACGCCAACATGCTCGCCATGGAAGCCAAGCGGGCGGTAGGCCAGACGATCAACGTCGCCAACGGCCGCACCACTTCGCTGCTGGATCTGATCGCAGCCATCAATGAAATGCTAGGCCTGCAGATCCAGCCCCAGCATGACCCGCCGCGGGTCGGCGATATTCGCGACAGCATGGCCGATATCACCATCGCCCGACGTGAACTGGGCTACGAACCCCAGGTCGACTTCCACGAAGGCCTGCAGCGCTCGATCGAGTATTACAAGTCGATCATCAGCTGATCCTTGGCGACGCCAGCCGATCGTCGCCCGGCGAACCTCGTCTGGCAAACCTCGTTTGGCGAACCTGGCCCTGCCTCAAGGCGTGTTGAACAGCGTGTCGAGACCTTTTGTCTTGGCGTCTTTTTTCGCGGGATCCTCCGCCACGCGGCTGTACGTATTCACATCGGACAGCGGTTCCGGCAGCGGGGCGTACGCCAGATGAGCCAGCACAAACGTACGGCTTTGCACCTGGGAAGCATGCGGCGTAAAGGCGACGCCCTCCAGCGGTTGATCGGACCAGGCGACCAGCCTGGCTTCTCCTTCGAGCAGCGTCAGCCGCTGGCTCGCTAATTCAAACAGCCGCCCGAGCGAAACCTTGCCGCTGCGCGCCTTGCGGCAGCAAACGATCAGCTCGTTCATGCCCAGACGCCCGTCGTGATCCGTGTCGCACGCTTCCAGTTCGGCCGCCAGATCGGGCCGGGACGCCAGTTCGGCCAGCGTCAGGTGCTTGTCGCGATTCTTGTCCAGCAGCGTCATCGAGCGATTCGCCTCGGTCTCTTGCGACGAAGTGATCCAGGAATCGCTCCACTGCGCGGCAGCCGGGTCGGCGCTGGGATCAAAACGGGCTACGGCGGAATTTTTGGGGAGCAGGTCGCCGATCCAGGCCGTTTCGTAGCCTGCCTTCGTCCGGCGAATCACGGCCGCATCCTGCAGGTTGAAGCCGGTGTTATTTTTGAGCAGCCAGGAGCCTTCGACTCCCTCCAGCGTTACGCCGCCTTCGACGTCGTACATCTGTTCGGAATGGAGCATCCCGGTGGTGTTCGACTGCACGCGAAAGCCGCTGAGGGTGATCTCCCGCTCCCGCCGCAGCTGGACCTCGATCGCCGTTTCGCCGTTCCGCTGATAATTGGCCTTCACCGCAAACGGCTGCGCCACGGCCGACGGATCGGAATAGGACGCGTCATACGATGAAGACAGCGAAGTATACAGGGCCGAGTACCGCGTCAAATGCGCCCGGCCGTACGACGGCTGCAGTTCCAGAATGGCGATCTCCGTGCGGCTGCGGGCAAACCCAATATCCAGCTGGGCCGTACGCACCACCACGATTGCTCCGACAATGGCGATCACCGGCGCCGCCACCCAGGCCCATTCCACGCGGCCGATCAACCGGAAAAAGGCCCAGTTCACCGGGGCCAGCACCAGCAGGTAAATGCCCAGCATTTTCAGGACGAAATCGGCCCTGGGGATCGAAATGCCGGCCGCATCTTTGAGCGAGGACCGCGCGCTGTCGGCGGCCCCGCTGAAGTCGTTCCAGCCGGCGACGCCCGACTCGGCCGTGGTGATGAAGCCCGCCAGTCGTGGGTCTTCGCGATGGGCTGCAGAACGGCTCCCGATCGCAAGCTCGCCAACCAGGCCTTCGCCATTCTGCTGGACGCCAAAGCGGTTCCGGGCCCTGGAGGTCTGAAATTTTCCTGGCATCAAGCCGGGAATCGCATCCAAATCCTCCACTTCGAATTCCTGGTCGCCGTCCCGCACCGCCACTCTGCCGCCAGGCGTTTGCACGGTCCGTGCTTCCGAGGGGTCCGCGTTCGTCGTGTTACTGCGGAACGAGCCGACCGATCCGAGATAATAGCCCACATCGCGGGAGAAGTAACGCAGCCCCGTGTTCAGCCGGGCGTCGCTCTCCAGCCCTCGGTACTGGGGATCGGCCCAATACGCGGCGACCAGCTCATAATCCGGATCGCGCTGGAACTGCCGACGCGGCCGACGCAGAATGGCGCCGTTGAAGAAGTTGTCAAAGTTCTGCCAGGTGGTCAGCTGGCGATCGGTCAGCGCAAAGCGGGTCA
The DNA here is from genome assembly GCF_007751035.1 of Lignipirellula cremea. NCBI lineage: Bacteria > Pseudomonadati > Planctomycetota > Planctomycetia > Pirellulales > Pirellulaceae > Lignipirellula > Lignipirellula cremea. Next base: position 4,033,026 of record NZ_CP036433.1, read on the forward strand.
TGGCGATGCGACCGCGGCCGACCCGTTTTTCCACGATCAGCCCGCCCGTATGCGGTACGACCGCGGCTCCGGGGCGGAGCTTCAATTCGACCCCCAGCGGCGGCCGCTCGGGAACGATCGTAATGAGATCGGGTTTGCCGCCTTCCTGCTCCAGGGCGGACCAGTAATCGTTGATCTCGTCGAACGCTTCCTGCTCCAGCGATTGCGACTGGACCGCGTCGGCCGGCAGGTACGGATCCAGAAACGTGCCGGCGAGGCTGTCGACGGAACGCGGCCCGCTGATGATCAGTTGCCCGCCCCAGTGCAGCCAGTCAATCAGCGACTGCTGCTGGTCCCGCAGCAGGTTGCCCGGCGGCGTATTGTCCCAGATCAGATAGGCCGTGCTGGTCCAGGCTAACGGATGCGAAGGAACGGCCGGACGTCCCTTGGTGCGCGGCAGGGAGACGGAAAAGGCCCGGTGATCGCGGTTGGAGTAGTCATCAAACCGCTCTTCGACGCACTTCAAACTCGGTAAAAAGCCGGCATAAGCGTTCGGATTGTCGGCCAGGACGACCATGAAATACTCGTCGTCTTTCATTCGCGTTGTGGGTTCGCTCGCCGCACCGTCGGCAATTTCGCGTCCCCCGCCGCGAGCGTGAAGGCTGCTTTTCAGGGTGATCTTCTGGTCTTCATCGCTGCTGTTCCGCGGCACATAATAGATGTTCTCAAACTGCTTGAGCTGCCCTTTCGGCAAGGGGGCCGGCCGCGACATGGTCATGGTGAACGGCGTGCGTTCGACATCGACGGGCCGCTGCTGCTTGTCGACGACGGAAGAGTGCAGTTCGGCGTTGAACTCAAAGTTATTCGCCAGGATATCCTGGCGCGTGGCGACCCAGTGGCCCGGCTTGACCCGGTTGGTGACGGCTCCCGAGGCGGCCGAGCCTGGCAGGATTTCCATCCGTCCGACTTCAAAGTTCTTTTTGGGCTTCTCCTTCTGCTTCTTCTTCTCTTCCTCTTCTTTCTTCCGCTGTTCCTCGGCCATTTCCGCCGGCGTTTTCTGCCGCTGGAAGCAGCTGCAGCCTGGGGCCGTGGTGATCAGGATCGCCAGCAGCAATCCCGGGCAGATCGCCCAGCGCCAAGGAAGGAAGAAAGCAGCAGGCCCAGCCATCGTCGCCCCGAATCGCCGGAAAAAAGGAAACCGAACCGGCGCCAGGCGCCCTGTTCGTAGAATTACACTCCCTGTTTATTTTACGAGACCGCCTGGCAGTAAACCAGCCAACCGGCAGGAGACGGTCCGCCTTACAGCACGAACCGGCGGAACACTAAAGGGTGCGTGGAAAAAGTAGCGATCCCCAATCGCCTGCCGCCCGAGCCTCCCCCGACCTGCCGTTTTGCACGGCAGGTCACGAGGATTCTCTTGACCTTATTGCTCGCTCAGCACCCAGCCGTCGCCCAGGGAGGCGTCTTTGGCGATCACGGGGATGCCGTCGCTGATCGACCAGCCATCGGCGAAGGGGCGCTCATTAATTTTGTGATCGTTGACGATCCGCACGTTCTTGCCGATGCAGACATTCTTGTCGACGATCGCCCCTTCAATCACGGCGCCAGGACCGATACCCACATCGGACTCGCCGCGGGCGACGTGCTGTTCTCGTTCGATCTCCCCTTCGTACATGTCGGCGCCCATGATGATCGAGTTTCTGATCACCGCGTTTTCGCCAATCATGCAACGCAGGCCGATGATGCTGTTCTCGATCACGGCGCCGGCGCCGATGTGGCAACCGTCGGCGATCAGGCTGTGCGTCACGGTTGCTCCGTTGACCTGCGTCGGCGGCAGGTATCGGGCGCGGGTGAAAATGGGGGCGGTCGGCGACAACAGCTGGAACGGCGGATCGGGCTGGGCCAGGCTCAGATTCGCTTCAAAGAAGGAGCGGATCGTACCAATATCTTCCCAGTAGCCGTCGAACAGGTGCAACTGCACATGGCGACTGCGGAAGGCGGCCGGAAACACTTCCTTGCCAAAGTCGCGATACGCCGTTTTGCTCAGCACTTCGACCAGGAAATCCCGGTTGAAAACGTAGATGCCCATGCTGGCGATCAGGTCGCGGCCCTGGCTTTCGATCCCCTGCTTGTCGATCCAGGCCGGATCCATGGCGACCATTTCGATTTCTTTTTCGGTCTGCGGTTTTTCCAGAAAACCGGCGATCCGCCCCGTATCGTCCACCCGCATCACCCCCAGGGCGGAGGCCGCTTCGCGCGTCACGGGGATACCGGCGATAGTGACTTCGGCGCCGGACTTCTTGTGCGTTTCGATCATCTCGCGGTAATCCATCCGGTAGAGCTGATCGCCCGACAGGATCACCACATAGTCAACGCCGGGCTGCTCCAGATAACGGATGTTCTTCCGCACCGCATCCGCCGTGCCCTGGTACCAGTCAACATCGGCCTCTTCTGTTTGCTGGGCCGCCAGCAGCTCGACGAAACCGCCGGAAAACTGGTCAAAGCGATACGCCTGACGAATGTGGCGGTGCAAGCTGACCGACAGGAACTGTGTCAGCACATAAATTCGATTGAGGCCGCTGTTGATACAATTGGAAAGCGGAATATCGATCAGGCGATACTTGCCCGCCAAAGGTACAGCCGGCTTGGCCCGGTACTTGGTCAACGGAGAAAGTCGCGTGCCTCTGCCGCCGCCTAGTACCAGAGAAATTACATTGCGCATTGGGAAATCGACCTTCGATGGGATCGGACTTCAAGGACCTGGGAGAAGAGGACAGGATGAGGTCACAACATAGCAGCCCGCGAAGGGGCGAATCAAGGAGTGTGACCGCCATCGGGACCCAGCGGCGCCGTCCCCCGGCAGAGCCTGGCAGGCCTGCCGAAAAACCGATTTCCCCTTGTTTTTTCCGGGGCGAACCTCGCCTACGGACGACTACATAACGGGGGCAGGAAACGTGGCGTTTTTTCGCCGGGAAGGATGCCGGTTATCACGGTTGAATCGTGCAGTCGCATCGAATGGCAGCCTGCTTTACAATGCGAGCCCCGTGGATCGTTATTTGCAAATTCTCCCTTGCCTTTGAACAGGGACTGGTTTCTCCGTGAGAATTTCTCCTGGCTGGATATTCCTGCTGCTGCTGGCCCCGGTGCTGGGCTGCCAGTGCAACACCTCACCTGCCGTGCTGACGTATGGCCGCTCCGCGGACGCCGACACGCTCGATCCGATCAACACCGACCACGGCGAATCCGTCAAGGTGATGGTCAACCTGTATGACACGCTGCTGACATACGCCGACGACTCGATGGAACTGGTCCCCTCGCTGGCGACCGACCTGGGCCAGATGAGCGATGACGGCCTCACCTGGACCTTTTCGCTCCGCAAAGGCGTACTGTTCCACGACGGCGAACCGTTCAATTCCGACGCCGTCAAATTCAGCTTTGATCGGCTGATCCAGGAACAGCACCCGGGCGTTTACAACGAAGCCCGTCCCTACCGGACCGCGTATTCGGAAATTATCGAAAGCGTCGAGGCGCCAGCGCCGGACCAGGTTGTATTTCACCTGAAGAAGCCCAGCGCCATTTTCCAGCGGAACCTGGCCATGTTCGCCGCCAGCATCGTCAGCCCCAAGTCGGTGCTGGCCAAAAACGAAGACTTTGCTATCCAGCCGGTCGGCACGGGTCCTTTCCAGCTGGAACGCTGGGAGCGCGGACGCCGGATCGTACTTCAGGCGTTTGACAAGCACTGGCGCGGAGCCCCGGCCGCCGAGCGTGTGGTATTTCTCCCCGTTACGGAACCAGCCACCCGGGTGCAGCAGATTGAACGCGGCATTATCCATATCGCCGATAACCTGCCGCCGACGACGCTGGATAATCTGGTCGAAAATCCCCAGATTGCCGCCCAGTCCCAGCCGGGAACCAATGTCGGCTATCTGTCCATGCAAATAGAAAAACCCGGTCTGAGCAACCTGAAGGTGCGGCAGGCGATCGCCCTGGCGATCGACAAAGCCGAGCTGGTCCGCACCGCCTATGGCGGCTATTCCGAGACCGCCGCCACAATGCTGCCCCGGTCGATGGCCTACTGGCATAACGACCAGATCGAAGACCGCAAGCTTGATATCGAGGGGGCGAAAAAGCTCATGCAGGAGGCGGCCGACGCGGACGGCTTCGCCCTGCCGCTCAAGCTGACCCTGGCGACCATGGGCGGCGCCAGACCCTATATGCAGCAACCGCTTGAGGTCGCTTCTTTTATCAAGGACGCCCTGGCGCCGATCGGCATCGAGGTGGAAATCGTCACCCGGGCAGTCAGCGAACATTTCGACTACCTGATGGCCGGCAAGCATGAGCTGGCCCTGGCCGGCTGGAGCAGCGACAACAACGACCCGGACAACTTCCTGTACATGCTGTTCGACCAGGACAACATCGGCCCCAGCGGCAACAACCTCAGCCGTTACCGGAACCAGGAACTACACGACCTGCTGATCGCCGCCCAGTCCGAGCTGGACCGGGATAAACGCCGGGAAATGTACCTGCAGGCCCAGCAGATGATCTTCGACGACGTCCCCGCCCTGCCGCTGGTCAACACGGCCGTGCGCATCGCCCTGCGGGACTCCGTGCGGGATTACCAGCTGCATCCGTCCGCCCAGGTGTGGCTCCGCAAGGCGCATCTTGAGGTCGGCAAGTGACCGGTTACCTGTTACGCCGGATTGCCCAGGCGGCGGCCACCATGCTGGTCGCCATGGTGCTGATCTTTATCGCCTTGCGCGTGATCCCCGGTAACCCGCTGCTGGCCCGGTTTGGTCAGCACCCGGACCAGGCCGCCATGGAACGGCTGGAAAAAGAGTACGGGTGGGACAAGCCGTTGCCGGTGCAGATTTTTGACTACTTCTGGAAGCTGTTCACTGCCGGCGATCTGGGCCGCTCGATCGCCCGGCCGAATGAAAGCGTCAGCAGCGAACTGGCGGCGCGGATCCCCGCCACGCTGGAACTGACGCTGGCCGCCGTGATGCTGGCCATTCCGCTGGGAGTCCTCGCCGGAGTTGCGGCCGCCGTGTGGCGGAATCGCCTGCCCGACCTGGCCTGCATGACGATCGCTTTGCTGGGTGTCAGCATTCCCGTCTTCTTCCTGGGCATCCTGCTGCGAGAAATCTTCACCCAGATGCCCACCTCGGGCCGGCTGCCCAGCAACGTGTTCGACTACGATCCGATCACCGGACTGGTGCTGCTCGATACGCTGCTCCAGGGACGCATGCTGCTCTTTGGCGAAGGCATCCGCCATCTGTGCCTGCCGGCCATAACGCTGAGCACCATTCCCACCGCGGTCATCGCGCGGATCACCCGCAGCAGCATGCTTGAGGTGCTGGATTCCGATTACGTCCGCACGGCCCGAGCCAAAGGCTGTCCACCCTGGCGGGTCGTGTGGCGGCAGGCCTTTCCCAACGCCACCCCGGCGGTGGTGAATATCGCCGCCTTCCAGATCGGCATGCTGCTTTCCGGAGCCGTGCTGACGGAAACGATTTTCGACTGGCCTGGACTGGGCAAGTACGTCACCGACGCGGTCAGCGGCGACAAAGACTACGTGGTGGTGCAGGCCTGCGCCATGGTGATCGCGGCCGTGTTCGTCACCACGAACCTGCTGGTCGACATGGTCTATGTCTGGCTCGACCCCCGCATTCGCTTGACCTGATTCGGCCCCGGAACTTTTGCCCCCATGACGTCCGACGCTGCTCTCCCTCCGATTGCCGCCGCCACAAGCTCCCGCGCCTGGCGCCGCCTGCAAAGCTCGCCCGCCATGTGGTGCGGGCTGGTGCTGGTAATGGGAGTCCTGTTGACGGCCGTCTTTGCTCCCTGGATTACGCCGCAAGACGCCAACGCACGCAGCGGGCAGATCCTGGCCCGGCCGTCGACGGCGCACTGGCTGGGAACGGACAGCGACGGCAAGGATGTTTTCAGCCGCGTGATGGTCGGCTCGCGACTGTCGCTGGTGACGGGCCTGATCTCCATTACCTTCGCCGTACTGCTGGGAGCTCCCCTGGGCGCGGCGGCCGGCTGGTTTGGCGGCTGGGTCGATTCGCTGCTGATGCGGTCGGTTGATGTGGCCCTGGCGTTTCCCAGTATTCTCATCGCCCTGCTGGCGGCGACGGCCTTTAGTCGCGGGTGGGCGGCCGTGATTTTAGCGGTCGGACTGATTAACACGCCCGTGTTTGCCCGCCAGGTGCGGGTCGCCGTATTATCGGTCAAAGAGCTTGATTACGTGCTGGCCAGCCGGGCACTGGGCGCCGGCTCGCTCCGTATTTTGCTGGTCGACGTGCTGCCTTCCCTGCTGAGTCCGATCCTGGTGCTGGCGACGCTGGGGCTGGGATCGGCCATTCTGGAAGTGGCGGCCCTGTCGTTCCTGGGCGTCGCCGGCGAACCGACCGATCCCGAATGGGGCGCCATGCTGACCCAGGCGAAAGGCGTCTTTCGCGTCAATCCCTGGTTCGCCATCGGTCCCGGCATCGCCATCAGCCTGACGATCCTGGGCTTCAACCTCCTCGGCGACGCATTGCGCGACGCGCTCGACCCGCGACTGGGCAAGCCGACCCGCCGCAGTCGTTAATCGGACGTTTGCGAGCCTGCCGGATCTTTGCTGCGCGTGGCCGTCCTTCATCCCGTTGAAAAGGCGTCTCCCCTGGCTCGCATTTTCCCGCGGCGGTCTGGCTGGTAGATTCGTGCGTCTGGCGTCCTTGTTTTCCGCACTCCCTCGTGGCTAGAAAGTTTCCTCATGCAGGCTCCCGAATCGAAACCGCCGCTGGATCGCCGTCAGTGGCTGGCTTTGCTTGCAAGCGCGGGGCTGGGGACGGTTGTTTTTCAAAGGGCCGTGGCGTCGGCGGCCGAACGCGGGCCGATCACTGCGACCATGATCGAACAGGCCGAGTGGATCGCCGGACTGGAACTGTCGCCCGAGCAACGCGACAGCCTCGTCGCCCGGATCGAAAGGGCGCAAGGCCATATCGAGGTGTTAAGGGAAATCGAACTGGACTACGACGTCCCGCCGGCGCTGCTCTTTGATCCGGAACCTGGGCATCCGCCCGATTGCGAACCGTTCGACCGGAAAGTGCAGACCATTAGCCAGGCGCCGGTCGAGCTGCCGCTGGAAGAGGACGAACTGGCCTTTCTGCCGGTCTCCCAGCTGGCCGGGCTGCTCCGCGAGAAGAAGGTCTCCTCGGTCGAACTGACGAAACTCTACCTGCGGCGGCTGCAGAAATTTGATCCCGTGTTGTACTGCGTCGTCTCCCTGACCGAGGAACTGGCCCTCCGCCAGGCAGCCGCCGCCGACAAAGAGATTGCCGCCGGTCGCTACCGCGGACCGCTGCACGGCATTCCCTGGGGCGCCAAAGACCTGATCTCTTATCCGGGCTACAAAACGACCTGGGGCGCGGCGCCGTTCCAGGAGCAACGTCTGCAAACCAAGGCGACCGTCGCCCAGCGGCTGGATGATGCGGGAGCCGTGCTGGCGGCCAAACTGTCGATGGGAGCGCTCGCCTGGGGCGATCGCTGGTTTGGCGGGATGACACGCAACCCGTGGTTTCCTGACCAGGGATCGAACGGCTCCTCCGCTGGCAGCGCCTCGGCGACAGTCGCCGGGCTGGTCGGATTTTCTCTGGGCAGCGAAACGCTGGGCAGTATCGTCTCGCCATCGAAACGCTGCGGGGCGAGCGGCCTGCGTCCGACTTTCGGCCGCGTCAGTCGGTATGGGTGCATGTCGCTCTCCTGGAGCATGGACAAACTGGGGCCCATTTGCCGCAGTATTGAGGATTGCGCCCTGGTGTTCGCTGCGATTGCCGGCCGCGATGGGCGGGACGGCACGGTCGTGGATCGGCCCTTCGCCTGGCCTCCGGAACGGAAAGTTTCCACACTGACGGTCGGCTACCAGCCTTCCGACACCGCCCCGGAGGACCGGCCCGAGCTGCAGGTGCTGCGCGACCTGGGCGTCAAGCTGAAGCCGATCGAACTGCCAGGACCGTATCCGGCCTGGGCGTCGTCGCTGATCCTGAATGTCGAAGCGGCCACCGTCTTCGACCCGCTGACCCGTCAAAAATCAGAAGATATCGGCCTGTGGCCGAATGTGTTGCGGCAGGGGCAAATGGTGCCGGCGGTGGAATACCTGCGGGCGAATCGCGTTCGCACCCTGCTGATGCAACAAATGAAAGAGCTGATGAAAGGGGTCGACGCCTATATTGATCTCGATGGCGATGACCTGGCGATCACCAATCTGACCGGGCATCCCAGCGCCGTGCTGCCGAACGGCTTTATTGGCCAGGGAGACGCCGTTTTGCCGCAGAGCATCGTCTTCACCGGGCAGCTTTACGGCGAAAGCGATCTCCTGGCTTTGGCGCACGCCTATCAAAAGGCGACCGGCTTCCATTTGCGGCATCCGTCTTTGAAAACCGCGCAGGAAACGCCTCCTGCGCCGTAGAACTCCGCCATCCCCCCGTTCCCAGGGGACATTTCTAATGGCGCAAGGCCGGCCGGGCTCCGCCTCGCCATTGTGGCCGGCAGGCTCTGATTCTAAACTATCTATCTGCAGCCGGGCTTTCGGGCCCCGTTTCGATCGCACCCCGATTTTCGACCTGGATTTTATGCGTTTCACCAAGATGCAAGGCGCCGGCAATGACTATGTCTATGTCGACTGCTTTCAAGAACCCGTTCCGTCCGATCCTGCCGCGCTCGCGCGGAGCATTGCGGACCGCCATTTTGGCGTGGGCGGCGACGGCCTGATTCTGATTCGCCCTAGCGAGCAGGCCGACGCGAGGATGCAGATGTTCAATGCCGACGGTTCCGAAGCGGAAATGTGCGGCAACGGACTGCGCTGTGTCGCCAAGTTCGTGTACGACCACGGCATCTCCCGCCGGGATCAGCTGCGGCTGGAAACCAAGGCGGGCGTCCTGTCCGTCAAGGTCGAGGCGGCCAACGGGAAAGTCGAACGGGTGCAGGTGGATATGGGCGAGCCGATCCTGGCCGCGGAAAAAATCCCGACCACCTTGCCGGGCGATCCGGTCGTGAATTCCCCCTTGACGGTTGCCGGACAGGAATTTCTGGCAACCTGCGTCTCGATGGGTAATCCGCATTGCGTAATCTATACCGATTGTGCCGATGATAACCTGGTGCTGGGAGTGGGACCGCAGATCGAAACGGGCCCCTGGTTCCCGGCGCGGACCAATGTCGAATTTATCGAAGTCCTTTCGCCCACCGAGGTGCGGCAGCGCACCTGGGAACGCGGTTCCGGAGAAACCCTGGCCTGCGGCACGGGCGCCAGCGCCGTGTGCGTGGCGGGCGTGCTGACCGGGCGCACCGAACGACGCCTGACGGTGCATCTGCTGGGCGGGGATCTCGAACTGTTCTGGAACGAAACAGACAATCATGTATATATGACAGGACCAGCGGTCGAGGTTTTCTCCGGCGACTGGCCCGTTTAACAAAATCCGCAACTGCGTTCGCCTTGCCTGGGACCCTTTTTTCCGCCCTGTCTTCCGAAGATGGCGGAAGACAACCAGGGGAACAAGCGAACCAGGCCAGCGTGAACCAGGGGATGGATTCCAATGAGCGATCAAAGCTCGACATTTACCGCGCGCCTCGGGGGCTTTCTCGGGGCGGCCATTACTCAGTTGTGGCAGTCGTCAATCGACATCCAGCTCGCCCAGTACGATATTACGCGCGATCCGACGCAGCCGGAGTTCCAGGGGCCGAACATCTATCTGCTCTGGCACGAATACATCACGTTTCCGATTGGGCTCTGGCGCAACTGTAATGCGGCCCTGCTGATGAGCCGGCACCGCGACGCCGATGTGCTGGCCCGCGTGGCCTACCATGCTGGCTTCGACGTGGTGCGTGGATCCACCAGTCGCGGCGGCGCCACGGCGATTCGGGAGCTCCAGGAAAAAGCGAAGAATATGAACCTGGCGATCACGCCCGACGGTCCCCGCGGCCCCCGACGGAAAATGTCCGCAGGCCCGATTTTTCTGTCGTCGCGACTGCAGATCCCGCTGGTTTGCATGGGCATCGGCTATGACCGGCCCTGGCGGACGAAGACCTGGGACCGCTTCGCCATTGCCCGACCTTTTTCACGCGGGCGCATCATCGGCTCGCCTGCCATGCAGATGCCGCCCGACCTGGATCGTGCCGGCATCGAGCATTATCGCCTTCGCGTCGAACGGATGATGAATTTCCTGTCCGACGAGGCCGAAACCTGGGCCGTCAACGGCGACCGTCGCATTGGGCAGCGTCCCCCCCGGTCGCTGCATCCGGCGCCGCTGCCCAGGAATGTTCGTCGTCGCCAGGAAGAAGAGCGGCGCCAACTGCGACTGGCCGAGGAAGAAGCGATCAGCCTCAAAATCCATCGCGCCGCCTGATTCGCCTGAAAACAGCCGCTTTGCAGACGGCTGCCTAAAACGGCCAGACGGTGCTGATCAACGGCAGGGCCGTTGTCGCGACGACCAGGGATAGCGGCAAGCCGCAGCGCAGATAATCAACCGGCCGATAGCCGCCGGGGCCCATGACCATCAGGTTGGTCTGGTAACCAATCGGCGTAACAAACGACAGCGACGCCGCCAGTGTGACCGCCATGATAAACGGACGCGGGCTGTACCCGCCCTCTTCCGCCAGTGCGACCGCCAGCGAAAAGAACATCGCCGCCACCGCGTTGTTGGTGATCATCTCGGTAAACACCGCCGTAATCAGGTACATCACCGCCAGCAGCAGGAACGGTCGCCACTGCTCATCGGTCACCACCGTCGACACGCCGTCGACCAGCAAACGGGCAATCTGGTCCGCTGCCCCGCTCTTGGTTAAAGCCAGCCCCAGCCCCAGCGCTGCGGCAATGGTGGTGAAAATCTGCAGGTCAATCGAGTTCCGCGCCTCGGAAAGCCGCAGGCAGCCCGTCAGAATCAACAGCACCACCACGCAGAAACCGGCCACAGCCGACGAAGTCAGTCCCTCGAACGCCGGCGGAAAGTCCCACAGACTGGCGACCGCCAGCCACAGCACCAGGCCAATCGACAGCGTCGCGGCCAGCCAGGCTTTCTCCCGCCGCAACGGCTTGGATCCTTCCACACTGCTGACCAGGTAAAAGTCGCGATGGTTCCGATAAGCGGCTGGAAACTCATCATGCGTCTGCAGCAGGAGCGTGTCGCCCGGCTCCAGGCTGATGTTGCCAATCTTGTTCGTCAGACGCAGCCCATTGCGGTGAACCGCCACAATGGCGGCGTTATAAAGCTGGCGGAACTTGGCGTCGCGAACCGTCGTGCCAATCAACGGCGACGTGCGCGACAGCACCACTTCACACAGATGGCGTTTCCGGCGTTCGACCGGACTCATGTCGTAACTGATGTCTGCAGCAGGAATTAGGCCCGGGATTTTCTCCAGATCCACGATCGTGCTGACCACGCCGGTAAACACCAGGCGGTCCCCCGCGTGGATCACATGATGCGGCGCCACCGGCGTAATCACCTCGCCGTCCCGGTCGATTTCAATCAGAAACAGGCCAGGCAGTTGCCGCAGCCCGGCCAGTTCCACCGTCTGTCCAATCAGGCGGCACTCGGGGGAAACCAGCATTTCGACCAGATATTCTCTCCGCTGCTCGCCCAGGCGTTCCAGCATGTCGGTGCGGTTGGGCAACAGTCGCGGACCGAACAGGATCAGAAAGACCGATCCGGCAATGGCGCACGGAAGACCGACTTTTCCCAGCTCAAAGAGCTTCATAGGGCGGACTTCTTCCGCAAAAACGGCCATGGCGGCGATTTTTTCCTGATCCTGGGGCTGGCTTTCACGCAATTCCTCGACCTGGACCAGGCGATCCTCGTACTCGCTACGAAGTTTGGCGTTCACCACCAGGGTGGTGCTGGTGCCGATCAGCGTACAAACACCCCCCAGAATGGCGAAATAGCTGACCGGCATCATCAGTCGGGAGGGGGAAACATTCCGCCGCCGGCACCAGTCGACGACCACCGGAGCCATCATCGCAACGAGCGCCGTATTGAGCAAAAACGCGCTACTAAAAACTAGTGATACGGCAAGACGCAAAAAGGCCCCGCGTTCGGTGCTTTCGCGCCCCAGAAGCGCGTGTCCCACTGCGTCAAGAACGCCCGACTGACGCAGCGAAGCAGCGACGATCAGCAGCGACGCCAGCGTCAGCACGGCCGGGTTGGAGAAGCCGGCGAACGCTTCCCGCGGAGTGATGATTCCCGCCAGCGTAACGATCATCAACCCCAGCAGAAAGACAAAGTCGACGGGCATATTGCGACGCACTTGAATCAGCACGAACGCAACCATCACCACGATGACGGCAAGCCAGGGATGCAGGTCTTGAAAATTCATAAGGCGGTCGCAGAACGAGGATCGCCCAGTATGCACCGCCGCTAGCGTTCCGTCCATGGCGGTTAGTTTTTCCCCATTTTTTTTGATGTTTCCTGGACTCCTTCCCCTCGCCCTTGAAAACGACCGCGTCCTCCAGCCGCCTTCGCACTTCGCCGGAAGAGCGCCTTGGCGAGCTGTTGCGCAGCGCCGCCGACGAGCAAGAATCCGCCGCGGCCAATCCCGCAGGGAGCCGCTGCAGGAGTCGTCCTGCAGGGTTGTCGTCAATGCTGTGACAACTTTCGACACTGCTAGCGAAGCAGCACTGATAGCGTTCGGCGCGCGATCGCTACAGAACCGTTTTTTTCCTGATCGTTGCGACTGGCGCTAACCCGACGTTCACGCATCTTTACCCGTCTTATCTGGTTGGTCGAAGTCCACACTTATCGCTTTCTCTTTCCTATCAATCGCCAATTGCCTAATGACTCCAGTTTCATCCACCGATACAGATTCCTGTGGGAGTTGTGTTACCTCTCGCTATTGCGGAATCAGTTGTGCGGCGGTGGTTGGAATCCCGTTATAAAAAAATCGTCTGGAGGACGTCTCAAATGAATCGCGCGTGTATCGCTCTTACTGTATTGCTTGGATCGTTGGCCGCTTCGCTTTTGGTCGTGGGGACCGCCAAGAGCCAGACCGGCGTTACCAAGTTTGGTTACGAAAGCATCTGTCCCTATGGCAAGGAACAATACGGCATCTGCCCGATCAATCAGTGTTACGAAAAAGACTACGAGCTCCAGGCCGTTCCGAGCGAGCCGAAAGTGGCCATCTGGAAGCTGGTCGATGACTCGAACATCATCGGCGACGCCGAAGTGCTGGCCGACCCGCCGGCCGCGAAGCTGGTCGACGCCGCTGTCAGCGAGCCGGCCGTAATCGACCTGGCCGATGAGGCCGTCGAAGTCGACGCCCTGGACGCCTTTGTCGACGAATACCTGCTCGACGAACCGATTGCTTCCGAAACGGAAGAAATCGTCCAGGAAGAAGCGGCCGTCGAAGTGGCCGAAACCCCGGTCGATGTCGTTACCGAAGAGTACGACTACGATTACAACTACGAAACCTACGGCTACGACTACGAAGACTACAACTTCGAAGCCGCCAAGACGGAAGTCGTGGAAGCCGAAGCGGTTGAGACCGAAATCGTCGCGACCGAAACCGAAGTCGTGGAGACCGAAGTCGTCGAAGAAGCGGCCGCCGAAGTCGAAGCCGCCTACGAGTACGATTACAGCTACGACTACGAGTACGACTACGACACCTACCTCGACGAATACCAGCCCGCCGCGGCCGTCGAAACCGAAGCGGTTGAGACGGAAGTTGTCGAAACCGAAGTTGTCGAAACCGAAGCGGTTGAAACCGAAGTCGTGGAAGCGAAACCGGCCGACGCCATCGTCGACTACGACTATGACTACGATTATGAATACGGCTACGACTACGAATACGATTACGAGACCAGCAGCGAAGAGACGCAGCCGGCCGTCGAAGAAGTGATCAGTGAAGAAGTCGCCGTGGAAGAAGTCGCCGCCGCCGAAGAAGTGGTCAGCGAAGAAGTGGTCAGCGAAGAAGTGGTCAGCGAAGAAGTTGCGACCGAAGAAGTTGCGACCGAGGAAGTTACGACCGAAGAGATCGTCTCGGAAGAGCCGTCGTACGAAGATTACGACTACGGCGCCTACGAGTACGACTATGACTACGAGTACGATGGCTACGACGCCGCCAGCGAATCGGCCACGGACGAAGTCGCCGCCGCGGTGATTCCGGAATCGGTCGAAGAAGTTGCTGCCGAAGAAGTTGCGACCGAAGTCGAAGCTGCCAGCAGCCTCGAAGACGACTACAACTACGACTACGACAGCTATGATTACTACAACTACGACTACGCCGACCAGTACGACTACGATTACTCGCCGGAAACGACGGAATCGCAGGAAGAAGCCCCGGCCGTCGAAGAAGCCGCCACGACGATTGTCGAAGAGGCTGTGATCGAAGACGCCATCGAAGAAGAGCTGAAGAACGACAAAGCCACCCGCGAACTGCTCGACGACCTGTTCAACGCCGAGCCGCCCGCCCCCGTGTACGAATCGTCCTTCCCCGTGACGCAGCGGATGATTGCTTGTGCCTGCGAAGCCGGCTCCGTGCTGAGCTCGCAGACCTCGCTGGTTTGGATTAACGACGCGATCGAATCCGCCCTCGTGGTTGCCTCGGGCGACCAGGGCACGATCCAACGCTAGACGATCCAACACCAGAGACCATGATTCTGAATCATTTGAGTTCGATCATCAGGGGACGTCCTGGCCTGGGGGGGCCAGACCAGGATTCCAACCGCTGAGCTCCGCAAATCCGAAGCCTTCCCCATACCAATGGGGGAGGCTTTTTGCATTTCTTGACGGACTGTCGCCGGAAAGAAGTCTCAATCTGCGAAAGTCGTCCCCCGCTCCGCGCCTGGTCGACAGGGGCGATGTAGAGTTGGGCGTACATCCGTTTCTGACTGCCGTCGATCGTTGCGTTTTTCGAGTTTTTCTGTGGCGGAAAGCAGGATCGCCGAATACACTAAACATTAGCGGCGCGAGGTATTGCGCCCCTTATCAATTTTAGGCAAGGCTGGGTACGTCTCCGGAACAGGACGACCCATTCACATTTTCTTCTGTGCTTGGAGTGTTGATTATGTCCAAACGCAGTCAGTTTTGGCTTGGGCTATGCCCCGCCATCACACTGGCCGTCGCCACCATGTCGTTTGCCGCGAGCCCCGAGGCTGCTCGCATGGCGATTTACGACAAACCTGATGGCGACAAGTACTTCGCACTCAGTCTCACGCCGGGAGATATGATCCCCGCGGCGCGTGCTGAGGTCGTCGTACTGTTTGATACGTCGGCGAGTCAAACGGGATTGTATCGCGACGACGCCCTTGCCGCCTTGCGCGCCTTTTTGAAATCGGTGAACGGCGACACGCGGATCAAACTGGCGGCAGTCGACTTGAAAGCAGTCGATCTGACCCCCGGCTTCGTGAGCCCCACCGGCCCTGAAATGCAGGCCGCCATCGCCAAACTGCAGCGGCGTGCTCCGCTGGGTTCGACCGATATGGCCGCAGTGATGCTGGCCGCCGCCGATCGCAACGGGGGCGGCCTGACGCCCCGCCAGGCGATTTACATCGGCGATGGCATGAGCAAAGCCAAAATCCTCAACCCGGGCGAATTTGGCCGGCTGGTTGACACCATGGTCGAAAACCGTGTTGCCTTAAGCAGTTACGCCATCGGACCGGGTCGCGACAGCGCCCTCCTGGCCGCCATCGCCAACCAGACCGGCGGCAACCTGATCGTCGACACCAACAAAGCCGAATCGCCCGAGTGGGCCGCTTCCCTGATGGCCGAAACCATCACGGGCGCCGTCCTGTATCCGACACAGGTCGAATTACCGGCCGAAGTCGCCGAGGCCTTTCCCGCAAAAATGCCGCCCTTGCGATCCGATCGCGACACCATCCTGATTGGACGCCTCAAGGCGGGCGCTTCCAGCGATCTGGTCGTGTCGGCCGAACTCGATGGTTCGCCCATCACCTGGAAGGCGCCGATGATGCCCTCCAATGACGAAGTCTCGTACCTGCCGCAGTTAGTCGATCTGGTTCGCGATGATCAGGGGATCACCTTGCCGACCGTCGGTGCGGCCGGTCTCCGTGAAGCGGGTCGTCAAATGACGGCCAGCGCCCAGCGATTGTCGCAAATCGGCGCCCAGGCGCTGGCCAGCGGCGACTCCGCCGGCGCATCGAACATGGCGGCAGCCGCCCTGCAGCGCGACCCGGGCAATCCCCAGGCCATGGCTTTGCGAAATGCGGCCGGCCGTGGAGCCGATGCGCCGACCAGCTCGCCCGATCTGCGACTGGTCAACATGCAAGCTGGCGGAGCCGGCGGCGGTAGCGATTTCTTCGATGATTTTGTCGGCGGATCCGGCACGTTCCTGGGTACGGAAATCGACAACCGCGCTCTGATCCGCGAACGGATCGAAGCCGAAGTCGGTCTGGGCCTGGAAAACGCCCGCAAAGTGCTCGGCGTTGATCCCCAGGGCGCGAAGAACGACCTGAAAGTCCTGCTGGAAAGCGTGGAGAACACTCCGGACCTGGAAGCCTCCGTGCGGGCCCAGCTGCGTAGCAAAATTGAATCCGCGATCCGTGAATCGGCTCGCCGAGAGATCGAAGTCGAAAGCCGTCGCGCTCTGTCCGAAGCCGCCCGTGCGGCCGCGATTGAGCGTCAACGTCTGGTGGAAGAAGCCACCCGCAAGTCGGAAAAAATCAGCCAGCTGATGGCCCGGTTCAATTCGCTCATGCTGGAAGGCCGTTACGAAGAGGCCGAAGTCAACATCGCCTATGAAGTCCGAGAACTGGATCCCTATCATCCCGTTCCCGAAGGCGCCGCTTACTGGGCCCGTTTTACCGGTAACGTCCTCAAAAACGCAAAACTCCGCGAAGTTCGTCACAAGAAATTTGTCGACGCTTTGTACAACGTCGAACAGGCCCACGTTCCGTTCCCTGACGAACCGCCGATCGTTTACCCCGATGCGGAAGTCTGGGAAGAGCTGACCCTGCGTCGTCGCAAGTACGCCTCGATCGACCTCGCCACCCGTGGCGGAGCGGAAGAGAAAATTTTCCAGGCCCTCGACGACGACACCCAGCTGGAGTTTATTGAAACCTCCCTGTCCGACGTGGTCGACTACCTGGAGGACCTGCATGGGATCCAGATCGAAATCGACACCCGGGCGCTCGATGGCGTCGGCATCGGTAGCGATACCCCCATCACCCGTAACCTCAAAGGCATTTCGCTTCGCTCGGCGTTGCGACTGCTGCTCAAAGAACTCGAACTGACCTACATGATTCAGGACGAAGTTCTCATGATCACCACCCCCGACGAAGCGGAAGGCAACCTGGTTACCAAAGTGTATCCGGTGGGCGACCTGGTTCTGCCGATTCAGCAGGCCGGCGCCAATCCCTTTCAGCTCGGCGGCGGCCTCGGCGGCCAGGGCGGCTTCGGCGGCGGCATGGGCGGCATGGGGGGCGGCATGGGTATGGGCGGCATGGGCGGTGGTGGATTCGGCGGCGGCATGGGCGGCATGGGCGGCATGGGCGGCGGCGGCTTCTTTGCTGTCGACGACGAACTTCGCCTGGGCGGTTCCAGCGAATCGGCAACCACGCCGGCTGCTCCGCAGAAGCCTGTCATCGAACGACCCGCTGCGGCCAAACCCCGCTCGGTCAAATCCTTGAAGGTCACCGTGGGTCCGGACGAATCGACGACCGAAGCCTGGTCCCGTTTTTTCGCCGAACAGCCTGAACACGATCACGCAGCCGTTCGCGAAACCGTGCGGTCGCTGATGGCGGCCGAAGATTACGACGGCGTGGTCGGCATCATCCAGGGCGCCCTGCAGCAAGGATATCCGCAACCGTGGATGTACGAAGCCATGGCGCTCGGCCTGCAGGCCAAGCAGAAACTGGGGGACGAAGAAGTCTCCGACGACGAGATTGAACGGGTGCTGATGTCGGCAGTCGACTTCAGCGACAATCCCGACGACCTGATGTTCGCCGCCTTGTACATGGCGCACAACGGTCTGGATTCCCGCGCCCTCAAGCTCTTCCGCGAAGTTTCGGCCATTTTCCCGAATCGTCCGGAGCCTTATATCCAAGGTCTCAATGCGGCCCGACGCATGCAGGATGTCGACGGTGTTCGCTGGGCCACGCTCGGAATTCTGAGCCAGGCCTGGACCAAAGATCAGCGAGATGTCTGGTCGACCGCCTTGCGTACGGCCGAAGCCACCCTGCAGGAACTGCAGAGTGAAGGCCGCATCGCCGAAGCAAAAGCCTACAACGCCGAAATCAAAAAAGCGTTAAACCGCGATTGTTACGTCAAAGTAACCTGGACAGGCGACGCCGATGTCGATGTCATGGTGGAAGAACCTTCGGGTACGGTGACCTCGCTGCGCAATCCCCGCTCGGTCTCGGGCGGCGTGCTGGTGGGCGATACCTTCTCCCGTAAAGAAGACGAATCGGTGGATGGTTTTTCGGAAGAGTACGTTTGCGCCCAGGGCTTTCCTGGCGAGTACCGCGTGCTGCTGCGACGGGTCTGGGGACAGGTCACCACCGGCCACGTCACCGTCGAAGTGATCACCGACTATCGCGGCCCGAATGAGATCCGCATCAAACGCCAGATCCCTTTGGCCGATAAAGACGCGCTCATTTCGTTCCAGCTGCTGGAAGGCCGCCGGACGGAACCGCTGCTGGATCAGCAGGTCCAGGCGATCGCCAAAAACCAGGAAGAGATCAGCCGCGCTGTGCTCACCCAGCAGTTGTCGATTGTTGACGATTCGCAAGCGGTTCGCGACTACGCTTCGGCGCAGAGCACGGCCGCCAGCGATGGCCGCACCATCAGTCCCACCGAACGCGCCGCGCGGCGCCGGTCGCGGGGACGCACCGACCGCGGTTATCGCCCGCAGATCACCACGCTGCCGTCCGGCGCCAATATGACGGCGACGGGTGTTGTCTCGGCGGATCGCCGTTACGTGCGAATCACGGCCGTACCGTTCTTCTCCTCGATCGGTAGCGTCTCGACGTTTACCTTCCAGGGCGGAGCCGGCGGCACCACCGGCACCACGACTGGCACCACGACCAGCACGGGCACCACGACGACGACCGGCACCACCACAACGACGGGGACCACAACCACCACGGTCAACTAGTCGGTCCCAAAGACGAATCCTCCCCTCAACCTTTGGCGGGACGATTCCAAATCCACCAGAGCGAAGCTGCGCAGGGCGCAGCTTCGCTTTTTCTATTGCGTCGCATCGTGCATCGCAGGACCGGCCACGATTGCAGCGAAGCCTGCTGACAGACTGTCGCTGTTCGAAGTCGCTATGTAATGGAGACAGCCTGGGCTAAAATCCTTCGCCCAGCAGTTCCTGCAGGTTGATGATCTCGTTGTCCGGCCGTTTTTCCAGCTGCAGCGTGGCCAGAAGCTTGCGGTCGAAATCCCCTTTTTTGCTGGGATCCGACGACTCCTGCATATGATAGAACTTCAGCGAAACAACCTGCTCTTCTTCTGCATGCCGGTCGTTCCACCTCTGCGCCAGCACCCGCGCGACCTGTTCCGGGTACCTGGCTTTCCGATCCGGCAACAGGATAAAGATCTGCCGCCAGCGAAAATTCTCGTAGTAGGTGCATAAGTCCGCAGGCTTTTGATTGGTGAACGGCTTCCCTGACAAAAGATCCAGCACCTCGCCGTTGCGCAACCGGGCTTCAGCGGCAAACCAGATATTCAGCTTCGGCGGAGCGGAGAACATCATCCAGCCTTGCGGCAATGCGCACAGATCGCCCTGCACGCGGACAATTTGCGGCATGTTCTTGTCGACTTGCGGCAGGAACAGGGCCAGGATGAGAATCACGGTCGTCGCCAGGCTGAACAGATAAAACACGGACAAGGCCGTCATACCCGCCAGCCCCCAGCGGGTCCTTGGCACGACGACCACTGGCTTCCGCTCCGGCGCAACGGGCAGCCTCCAGAAGCGATTTTCGTAGGTAATATCCGGCAGGAACACCACCCAGGCGACAAGACTGGCATAAGAGAACCAGCTGACCGACATCGTCAGCTCAATACTGATATGGAATGCGAAGAACGCAATCGCCGTGAGCAGCCGCAAAGGCTTCGTATAGAAGGGTGAAAACGCAAACAGCACGCCGCAACCTTCCTGCGCCAAGGCGGCATAGTTCAGCACCTTCGCCACCCGCGGATGCGCCAGAATCCAGTCCCCCAGCGGGCGCGTAAAAACATCCATCCAGAGCGCGTGGATCAGGCCCATCCCCTGGCGCCAGGCCTTCGTGCGGCCCTTCCAGTAAGCAGCCGTGAAATACATGATGCACACCTGCATCATCAGGCAGAACGTCAGCACGTTTGCGACGGGTCGCGGATCAATCGTCGGCCGGCGCCAGGCGTCAAACGACCAGCAGCGTCCCAGCGGCAAAAACATCGACCAGAACAGCAGGTATCGCACCAGCGCTTCCCCGCCCATATCCACCAGCGGGAACCGGTACGAGGAAGAAACCATCACCACCCAGCAGCCAACCGTCCCCAGTCGCGTGCAGCAGCCGACGATCATCAGCAGGGACAGCACGATGCCGGCCAGAAACACGCCAAGCGTAAAGGTGTCCGAACTGCTGAGAAAAAAAATCGACCATTGCGCAGGACTCGGCCACCAGTCGCGGGCCAGCTGCAGGGGCATGATGCCCGTCTCCGCGTACATCGCCTCAAAATCGCGTAGCCGATCACAAAGATCAAAGCAGACGATCAGCCCCAGGGCGATTCGGAAAATGGCCAGCGAACGCAGATCAATGCCAAACCATTCCCCCAGCTTCCGCCTCCACCAGGAGGCGCCGGCGGAACCCTCCGCGTCTGGCGGCGCGGGCTGCGGAGCGGCAGAACGATCAGATGGCAGCATGTGAATCCCGATGAAACTTCAGCCGGAAGTTACCCCTGGCGGCCCCTCCCCCATTTCAAACTAGCAGCTCCCTGTCGATTGTGCACGTGTCGTGGATCGTGACGCCACGGAAATCTGCGACAGGCGGTTTAGCCGGCTCGCCGCGGTCGCTCTGGCTGCGTGGAAATCGCTTCCCCTGCCACCGGTGCGCGACGCCTGACTTCGCCTGGTCGGGTGGACCGCGGCGCTGGCTGGTGGGAAAGCCGCAGTTTCTTCGCCGCCGGCGTTGATGCCGCAATCTGGTCCGATCGCGAGGAGTAAAATCCCAACAGCAGCGGTCCCCGCGCCATGGAGCAATTGCCGCAATCGTGGCAGCGCAACCAGGTAAGGAACGGTCGCAGCCAGATCGCCGTCTGCGCGTTCTGGCTCCGACTCGGGAATACTCTCTCTGACAGGCAAACGTGACACTGACAGGCCATCGGGAAATCCTTCTCAAGTTTCAATCGGGAATCCAAGTTCCTGTCTGCTGTCTTCGGAACGGGCGTGAGCGGGAATCGAGGTTTTCCTTGACAGCACGCGCAGCCCTTATGACCCCTAAAGCCAGCAATTTGAGGGGGACTTAAACAACCCAACGCTGCGAGTTGCATCGCCTGGGGGGGAAAGAGCACCGAGCGGTCGCAATTGGTCAGGTGCGCTTGAACATGCGATCGAGCTGCTCACGCGTAAAGACCAGCGACGTGGGCCGGCCATGCGGACAGTGATGCGCGTCCTGGCAAAGGTCGCGCTGTTCCAGCAAAGCCTCGATCTCTTCCGGAGTCAGGCGATCGCCCGCTTTGACGGCCGCCTTGCAGGCCATCATGTTCAACAGATCGTTCACCAGCGTCCGCGGGTCGGGTTTGCGGGCGCCCGACATCAGCTCATCGATCACTTGTCGCAGCATTTCCGCCGGGCGCAAGCGGGACAGCATGGCCGGATAGCCCGACACCAGCACGGTGTCGCCGCCAAACGGCTCGACTTCCAGTCCGACCTGACGCAGCGCGTCTTGTGCTTCGATGACAGCCGCCGCTTCGTCCGATGTTAAAGAAACCGGCTCCGGAACCAGCAGACGTTGCGTTTCCAGAGAGCCGCTCAGGATCCGCCGGCGCAGCTGCTCATAGAGAATCCGTTCGTGCAGAGCGTGCTGGTCGATCACCACCACCCCCTCGTTGTTCTCCACCACCAGATACCGGTTATGGATCTGCAGGGCGCTCGCACGCCAGGCCGGCGGAAAGGACGGTATGCCGTTGCTCCCGGCTGCCGGCTCCGCCCCGCTGGACGGTTCGCCTGCGCCCGTCCCCTGCGCTGGAGCCCCGGCGGCCGGATCGACCGGTCGGCGCCATTCGCCTGTTAGCGGCGTCAACTGCAGGCCCGAATCGCCATACTGCAGATCCATCTCTGACTGTTGCGATCCCGCACCGTCGGCGGCCGGCAACTGCCCTTTGGCCCAGTCCACCAGCTCCCGGCGCTGCGCCTCGGCGGCGGCCGAATCATGGCCATGGGTCGCATCGCCAGGGTTCTGGCCAAAAGGAACAAAGTCGGGCGAACCCTGACCGGCCACCCGCGCGCGGGCCGTCATATCGGTCGCCAGAAACTGCTTGCGCAGGGCGCCCAGCAGCTGGCTGTAAATCCGCCCGCCTTCCTGGAAGCGAACCTCCAGCTTGGACGGATGCACGTTGACGTCGACCAGTTCCGGCGACATCTGAAACTGCAGAAAGGCCAGCGGACTGCGGCCCACCATCAACAGGCCCCGGTACGCTTCGCCCAGGGCATGCGTCAACGCTTTATCGCGAATGTGCCTGCCATTGAGAAAAAAGTACTGCATCCGCGTGTTACCACGGCTGAGATGCGGATCGGCCGCATAGCCGGATAACTGTACGCCTACGTCGCGGCTTTCAATCGGGATCAGGGCTGCGTCGATCTCGTCGCCAAAAAAACTGACCAGACGATCCCGCCAGCTGGGCACAGGCGGCAGGTCGTATAACGTGCGCTGGTTATGCCGCAACGTAAAGTGGATGTGCGGTTGCGGCAGGGCGATGCGGGTAAACGCCTCGGTAATGTGGCTCATTTCCGTCTGCGTGGTCCGCAAGAACTTCCTCCGCACGGGCGTATTGCAGAACAGGTTGCGAACTTCGACCGTGGTGCCTGGCGGACAACCGCAAGGGACGGGCTCACCGATCTGCCCCGCGTTGACTTCCAGCTCGAAGCCTTCGTTACGGTCGTGGGTGCGGCTCCGCATGACGAACTGGCTGATTTCTGCGATCGAAGCGAGCGCTTCACCCCGAAAACCGAGCGTAGCGACATGAAAAAGATCGTCGGCGTCGCGGATTTTGCTGGTCGCATGGCTGGCGACGGCCAGTTTGAGCTCTTCGGGAATGACGCCGCAGCCGTTGTCGGCGATACGGATCAGTTCCGTGCCGCCCTGGGCGACCGTCAGATCGATTCGCGTGGCGCCTGCGTCGACCGAATTTTCCAGCAATTCCTTTACCACGCTGGCGGGCCGCTCAATCACCTCGCCTGCAGCGATCTTATTGATGACACTCGGGGGCAACTGGCGAATCGAAGGCATAGCGGACAGACGAGAAAAGGTCGCGCGGGTTTCGGCTTACCATTGATTGTGGCGCCCTGGCGGCAAATTCCAAGGGGAGCGCCGGCGGGGAACGCAAAGGGATGGGTGCGACACCTTGCCAATCTGGCCAACTCTGCGGAAAATGCTGCTTTCTCCGATGACTCTACTACAAGGATCTAATGCGATGCCTAGTTGCGTGTTGGCCTACTCGGGCGGACTCGACACTTCGGTGATTTTGGGTTGGCTCATGGATCAGGGATACGACGTTCACTGCGTGTACGTTGACCTGGGGCAACCCTGCGAGGATCGCGAAGCCATTCTGCATAAAGCCGAAAAGATCGGCGCCGCCAGCGCGCAGATCATCGACGTGCAAGATGAACTGTGCCGCGATTTCGCCTTTCCCGTGCTGCAATGGCAAGCCCGCTACGAAGGCGTGTACCTGCTGGGCACGTCGATTGCGCGTCCCTTGATTTCCAAGGTCTGCCTGCAGGTCGCCCGTGACGTGGGCGCGGACGCCTACGCCCACGGCGCCACCGGCAAGGGGAACGACCAGTGCCGCTTCCAGCTGGCCGCGGAAGCCCTGGACCCCAGCGTGAAGGTCATCGCCCCCTGGCGGATCGGATCGTTCCGGCACACATTCCCGGGCCGCACCGCGATGATCGAGTATTGCGAACAGAAAGACATCCCGGTCAAAGCCTCGACCAGCAAGCCGTACAGCAGCGACGAAAACTGCCTGCACATCAGCTACGAGGCCGGCAAGCTCGAAGAACTCACCGTCAACGGCGTGGAAACGGTCGAGTTCGGCATGGGCGTGTCGCCGCAGCAGGCTCCCGACCAGGTCGAAAAAGTCACGGTCGCCTTCAAGGCCGGCCTGCCGGTCTCGGTCAATGGCAAAACGGGCTCCGCGATTGAGATCGTGAAAACGCTCAACGACATCGGCGGCCGGAACGGCATCGGGCGGATCGACATGGTCGAGAACCGCTTCGTCGGCATGAAAAGCCGCGGCGTGTACGAAGCCCCCGGCATGACGATCCTGTACGAAGCGCATCGCCTGCTGGAACAGCTCACGCTGGACCGCGACCTCGTCCATCTGCGTGATCGCCTGTCGCCCGAAGTGGCCGAAATGGTCTACTACGGCTTCTGGTACGCCCCCAAGTTCGACGCCTTGCTGGCCTTTATTCGCGAAGCCCAGAAGAACGTCGATGGCGAAGTCCGCTTGAGCCTGTACAAAGGCAACATGATGGTCGACAGCCGCACCAGCCCCAACAGCCTGTACGACGAAGGCATCGCCACCATGGAAGGCGGCGGCTCCTACGACCAGACCGACGCCGAAGGCTTCCTCCGCATCCAGGGCCTGCCCTCCCGCGTGCAAGGCCGGGTCACTCCCCGCAACTGGTAACGGCAACCGGGTAACGAAGATCGTCGCCCGTGGGGACTCTGGTCCCCACGGAACCTGCGTTACGCGGGCACGGTCAGCGAACGGCCGTTATCGCGCGCCTGGATCTGCAGCAAAAACGGGACGGCCCGCCGGGCCCAGTCCTGCGGTCCCGGGTAGGCGGCGGCATCTTCTCCCCAGCAGCTGGAGAGCATCCCCGTGTGGATCACGCCTGGGTTCAGCGGCACGGCCGCCATGCCGGCGGGTAGCTCCAGAGCCAACGCTTGCGTGAGCCCTTCGATGGCCCATTTGGTCGCACAGTAGGTGGCCACTTCGGGCGACACGGAACGTCCCCAGCCGGAGCTGAAGTTCACGATCACCCCTTCGCCGCGGGCAATCATCGCCGGGGTAAAGTGGTGGAGCACGTGAAACACCCCTTTGATATTGATATCGATCACGCGCGAGAATTCGGCAGGCGTCACTTCCCACAACGGGGCGTTCGCGTTGATCACGGCCGCATTGTTCAGCAGCAGGTCCGGCGGACCGCCTGCGTCCAACACCTCTTTCGCCCAGGCGGCGACCTGCTGTTCGTCCGCCACGTCGACCACGGAAAAGCGATGCGGCTCGCCATAACGCTTTCGCAGTTCCGCGACCGCCGTCTCGTCGCGGGAACAGCCCACCACCGTATGGCCCAGGGCGACGAACGCATCGGTCATAGCGCGGCCCAGCCCGCGACTGGCGCCTGTGACGAGAATACGGCGATTGCTCATGGTGATCCCTTTGGGGTCGAATGGCGGCTAAACTGGCCATTGTAACGAAGTCGCTTGTTAAGCGCCACTGACCTCCAGCCACTCATCATCCGCCATGCCCTTGGATTCACCGCCGCCGGAGGAAGACTTTGAGGGCGAAGAGGTCGTAACCGACGAGTCGATTCCTGAAGGGACCGCACCTCCTCCGCTGGACGGCTTTCGTTTGACGCCGCAGCAGGTGCTGATGGCGAACTGGATGCTGGCGACGCATTGCGTGCTGGCGGCCCTGGTGGCGACGTGCATCCGCTGGGAAATCCGCGGAGCCCACTGGCAGGTCAGCATTTGCCTGGGCCTGACACTGGCAAACATCAGCCTGGGCGGCGCCTGGCTGGCATGGGGTCGGGCGAACCTTGTCCTGCGCGTCGGCGGTCTGCTGGCGCTCGCGGCTTTGGGCGGGGGGGCGATGGGCGAGTTGACCATGGTGTCAAGGCGCGAGTTCTTTTCGGTGCAGCTCGTGATTGCCTGCCAGGTCGCATTACTGGGTCTTGGTCTGCGTGTTCGCGGTTTCGATTTTTATCACGACAAACAGCCGGCGCGCCCTGCGTCCCGCTGGCGATTTAGCGTGTGGAATTTGATGTCGCTGATGACGGCCCTGGCTATCGGGTCGGCGACCGTGAATTGGTTTTTTGTGCGAGTGGAATGGCTGACGACCATTGCGATGTTTGTTGTCGGCTCTGCAACGCTGGGCCTGGTGGCCATTGTCGGAATTGGCTGGCGCCCCCAACCAGGAACCGTGCTGCTGATCCCCGCGGTGTTCGTCATCGGCCTGTGCATGAACTGGGGCGTTTATCACGGGCAGATCCAATTCGCGTTAATGCAGACCTTCGTCCAGGCAATCGCGCTGCTGGCGGCGATGCTGTTGCTGCGCTCCACCGGCCTGCGGTTTGGTCGCCGCGCCGAAGAAGAAAGCGAGGGTGTCAGGAGTTGACACCAATGCCGAGGGTTTGAGAAAAAGGGCCGCCCTGCGTCCTGAAAAGGCATCGACGAAGAGGGCGCCAGGGGATCGAATCAGGTTGAAAAAAACCTTTTGGCGATTGGGTTGATTTAGAATGCGAACGTGTTAAACTTTCGAAACAAATCGGACAGATCATCGCTCGCAACCGAATCTAACCATGTGCATAAATATGCCAAGGGAAGCTCAAAACGATTCGGCCAGCAGGCGCCCCTCTCATCCTCGAAACGTCCCATCCACGGCCTCGTTTTCCGTTTCTCGTTCCAGGCAAACCATGGGCCCTGCTGTTGATTTATCAATCGATTCATCACCAGCCAGACGACCAGTGTATGGTTCCCGTACAGAACGATCGCTTACGGCCAAACGCGTAACGCACCGCCCTGGCAGCTCCAGGGAAAGTACAGGGAATAGAACCCGCGCCCGCTGGGCGCACTGCGACTGAAGGAAGCCGCCCCACGAGAATTCTCAGAAGCTGCTGGCTAAGAGCAGGCTTCTGAATAGCGAAACATGGACCGTGACGTTGGGCATGGATGCCTTTATTCTCGTTGGGCGGCTTTTTTCTACGCAGAGGTTCCAGGGGGAGGAAGCAGCTGCGGCCTTCAGCCGGGCGTTATCTGGGCCGTCGCCATCCGGCGCATCGCCCTCTTCCGCCACACCAGGCGGAAGCGCAACACGCCTTTGAGCGACATCCCAGGCAATCACCTTGATGCCTGCATCTTGCTAGCAACTCCCATGCTAGCACCCTCTTTTCGCCAAGAGAACACTGATTGTTCTCGCTTTCCCAGGATTTTTCGCCTGCCAGGGTGAAGCGTTTTCCTGGAGTTTCTGCCTGCCGATCCGCCTTTCTTCGGGTGTCGGACGCTCTGTCTTGCGGTTACTCGCGCGCTTTCCGTCCTGCCGTCGGAGCGGCAATTCCTCGCCCGCATGCGGTCTCAGCGCCATTAC
Organism: Lignipirellula cremea; assembly: GCF_007751035.1. Lineage (NCBI taxonomy): Bacteria > Pseudomonadati > Planctomycetota > Planctomycetia > Pirellulales > Pirellulaceae > Lignipirellula > Lignipirellula cremea. Next base: position 4,060,502 of record NZ_CP036433.1, read on the forward strand.
TTCTCTGGCGACTGCCTTTGAACCTGTAGCGTCTGGCGGGTGTCTTCCTGGAAAACCGACGGGGGCGACGGGGAAAACTTTTCTTTTTTTCCGGGGCGTTGACCGCTGGTGTCCTGCGCCTCCCCGATGATCTCCGTAACACAACTGACATCCAACTTCATGGAATCACGGAAGGAAATAGTGATGGCTGCCTCAGGAATGTGGGAAACCAATCTGGGTCCCGACTCGGCCGACCATTCCGAGTCCGGCCCGGGCCCGCTGCCTGGCTTGCTCGACGGCGTGTCGGTCGATGCCCGCCCTTACCAGCTGCGGATCGCTTCCAACGCGGTGCGCATGTTCCGCGGGGAGCATCGCAATCGAGCCGGCGAGCTGGCTCCTCCGGCCGCCAGCGTGATGATTGAAAGCCCGACCGGCAGCGGCAAAACGGTGATGGGGTTGACCGTCGCCCGACGCCTGCAGCAGGAGTTTGGCTACTCGATCGGCTGGGTCGCCATGCGGCGGAACCTGTTGTCGCAAGCGATGGAAGAGAACGCCCGACGCGGCTTTGACGTGGAGATGACGCCGATCTCGATGTTCGACAAAACACCGCCAGCGGTCGACATGCTGGTGGTCGATGAAGCCCAGCACGACGCCGCGATGAGCATGGCCAACCTGCACTCGATGATCAAGCCGAAGAAGGTCCTCGGCCTGACCGCCACGCCGTTCCGCGGCGACCGGATCAAGCTCTGCTTCGACCAGGTGATTACCGATATCGGCATCCATCAGCTGATCCAGGACGGCTACCTCAGCCGCTATCACCATTACACCATTCCCGAGTACACGCCGTCCTCCGTCGCGCAAACGTATCTCCGCGATCCCCAGCGCTGGGGCAAGTCGCTGCTGTTCTTCCATCGTCTCGACCAGTGCCGGGAGTGCGCGGCCGAACTTGCGGCCGCCGGGGTCCAGGCCGACGTGGTCACGGCCAGCTCCAACCGCGAACGTCAACTGGGCGACTTCCTGGCGGGCAAAACGAACGTGCTGATCAACATGTCGATCCTCACCGAAGGCTTCGACTGCCCGGCCCTGCAGACGGTTTTCTGTCGTCCTTCCGGCAAGAGTTGCACCATTCAAATGGCGGGACGCGTATTCCGCCAGCATGCCGACCTGCCGGTCAAACAGGTGGTGCAGTGCAAGAAGACCACGCACCCCATGATCAAAACGGCGATGGCCGACGAGCAGTACGTGTGGCTGGACGACACCTGGCGCACGCTGCGGCTGAACGCCCGGATTGCGGAGATCAGCTACAACGCCCGGCGGATGATCGCCAACGCCCAGGTGAACCTGCCGAAGATCGTGGCTGCCCATCGTTCCCGGCCGCTGCCCTGGCGACGGGATCGCACGTCGCTGGATTAAACCCTGCTGGAGGGCGCGTCCGTCCTTCGGTTCTGCACTGCTTTGCTTTCTTAGATCTCTGAAAACTCATTCGCACTTTCGCAAAGGAACTTTCTCATGCAGCGCTCTTTTCATTACAGCCAGGCTTCCGTCCGCGACCTGCACGTGATCGGCACGCGGAAAACTACTGCCAGCAAGGTCGAGGTATCGGCGATCGAAGTCCGCGGCGAAGAGATGCAGCCCACGCCCCGGTTCTGGCGTTCGTTCTTCAACCGCTTTGGCATGTCGGACAATGTGTTCCGCTACTTCGAACCGAAAGAAGTTTTCGAGCGGATCGCCCTGCGGTCCAGCGACAGCTCTTTCCGCTACTGTGTCGAGCGCGACGACGAAGGCGCCCGGCTGCTGGCCGTCACCAGCGTGCAACGGCCCGTCATCGGCTACGGCGAGATCGTGGATCTGGTCAAAGCGTACGACGCATCCGAGATCCAGTACGACCAGGGCGTGGTCACCAGCACCCATCGTCCCCGCGGCGGCGATCGCACGTTTGAAATCGGCGGCGACAAGTTCCAGCATCGCTTTGTGATGGAAACGCCGGTCGACGGTTTCAGCCACCCGAAGATTTATCTGTCTTTCCTGCGGCTGATCTGCAGCAACGGAGCGATCGGCTACAGCCAGGCGTTCCGCTCCGATATCAGCCTGGGGAAAGACCTGCGTCACTGCATTTCCCGCGCTCTGGAAAGCTACGACAACGGCGACGGCTACGCCGCGCTGCGGCAGCGGTTTGAGAGCGCCCAGGTGTCGTGGGCCTCGGTCCATGAGTGCGTGCAGTTGTACAAAACGCTGCTCAAGCTGGAAGAGAAGAAGCGGCAAGTCACGTCGCCCGTGCTGCAGGAATTCAACCGTTTGACCGGCAACCTCAACCAGCTTTACGGGCTGGCGAATCTCGACGCGCTGAGCGCCAAGCGGCAACGGGTGCTGCCGGCCAAGTGCCGCATCTACGATTTGCTCAACTTCGCCAGCGAAGTGGCCACGCACTACTCCACGCCGGAAGAGAACCGCACGCTCCAGGCGTACATCGGCACGCTCCTGTCCGACGAGTACGACATGGAAGGAGCCGCCGAATGCGCCCCGGAGTTCGACGATTTCTTCCTGCCCAGCAGCGACACGGCGCCGCGGTCGTCGAGGAACTAGTGGTGTGTCAAACCATAAAATCAGGTTTCTCTAAATCAGCCGCCGGGCGCTAGCCCACGGTTTTTTTGGCAGCACAGCAGAACGGCCGAAATCGATCACTCCAAGATTGAAGATTGACGCAGCACCAGGTCGAAATTCACACCAGGCAGGAACGCCGACTCAAAACTCCCCCGCAGGACCGGGCGTTCCTGCCCGTCCAGGATTAACGGACGAGCCGGCAAGAACTTCGCCTTCCCAGCACCGGCCAGGCGCTAGTGCGATGGCTCCCGGAGCGGCGAACGTCAAACGAAACGGGCAGGAGCCCGTTCTACAGGCTGAAGCCGGAGGGTTCGCCGACATACGGGTTGTTGGCTTTTTCGTAACCGATCGTGGTCTCGGGGCCGTGCCCGGGATAGACGATCGTGTCGTCGGGCAAGGGGAAGAGCTGGGTATGAATGGCGGTCGCCAGCTGGTTGAAATCGCCATCGAAAAAGTCGGTGCGGCCGACACTCTCGCGGAACAACACGTCGCCGCCGAACACTCTGGCGGGCGAGGCGCCCTGCCAGATGAACACAATATGCCCGCTGGAATGGCCGGGCGCGTCGCGCACTTCCAGCTGGAATCCTGCCAGCTGCAGCTGCTCGCCGTGGTGTAACAGCTGATCCGCCGGCGGACTCACCAGCCCCGCGCCAAAATCGCCGGACAGGTTCAGTCTGGCGTTTGTCAGCTTCTCGGCGTCGCCAAAACCGATCAAAAGCGGCGTCTCGGGCCAGCATCTTTTCATCGCCTCGTTGCCAGCGATATGGTCGACATGGCCGTGCGTATTCAAAATGGCCGCCGGGGTGAGCCGCTGCTGGGCCACGTACTCCAGGATGGGATCCGGCTCGAAGCCTGGATCCAGGATCAGGCAATCCGACCGCCCCTTAAGATGGAAAACATAGGCGTTTTCGGCAAACGGCTGCGATAAAATCGATTGGATAATAATTTCGTTTTCGGGCACATTCGTCTCCCGCTGAAATGGCTTCTTAACTACAATCGCGGCCCCCGATCGCCGTTTTTTCATCAATTTTCGTCCTGCAGGGGTCGATCAGATTCACCTGAACGAACCACAAAGGCGATAGATAGAAAATGAGATGCATCACAGTGCGTGGCGCCGGGGGTAGGGCTCGCCATTGTGGTCCTGACCAGGCGGAGATGTAAATCCCCCGCAGGATGAAGCGAGCCGCACCCCAGAGCTGGCTTGCTTTTGCGGAGCTTTTCAACAGGGAGGGGAGAGTGAAGATGACTCGAACTTTTTTAGCGGTCGTTTTCAGTCTGACATGTTCGGTCGGGGCCCTGCAGGCCCAGGAATCGCGTGACGGCCTGGAAGAACCGATCTATCGTGTCGGCGCTAATCGATCGGAACCACAGGCTCCGCCGCATGTGCTGGACCCCGCGCTGGACTATGCACGTCGCGGGTTGTCCAACATCCATACGAACATTACCGACTATACGGCGACCCTGGTCAAACGAGAGCGGCTCAATGGCGAACTCTCGGAACAGGAGTTCATGTTCATCAAGGTGCGGAACCGGAAGGTCGAAGGCGGCCGCGTCGTTCAGCCGTTGTCGATCTATCTGAAATTCATCCGCCCCAGCGCCGGCGCCGGCCGCGAAGTGATCTGGGTCGAAGGCCAGAACGAAGGCAAACTACTCGGTCATGAAGCGCCCGGTTTGCGAAACCTGATCACCGTCAAACTGGATCCGACCGGCTACCTGGCCATGATGGGCAATCGCTATCCCATCTCGGAAGCGGGGATCGAGAACCTGATCGTCAAGCTGATCGAAAAAGGGGAACGCGATCGCCAGCGCGGCGAGTGCGACGTGCAGTTCTATAAAGGCGCGAAGATTAACGATCGCACCTGCACGCTGCTCCAGGTGACCCACCCGCATCGCCGGGACTATTTCGATTTCCATATCGCCCAGATCTTCATCGACGACCAGCTTCAGGTGCCCGTTCGATACGCCGCGTACTCCTGGCCGACGCCCGGTGGGAAACCGCAGCTCGAAGAGGAATACACCTACATGAATTTGAAAGTGAACGTCGGCCTGACCGATCGGGATTTCGCCACCGATCACCCGGACTACAAGTTCCCTTACTAGTGGTGCGTCAAACCATAAAATCAGGTTTCTCTCAATCAGCCGCCGGGCGCTAGCCCACGGTTTTTCTGGCAGCACAGCAGCACGGCCGAAATCGATCACTCTAAGATTGAAGATTGACGCAGCACCAGGGACTTCGTTCCTAAGCAACCGATAACGCACAAAGGGCCGGCGATTCGCCGGCCCTTTCTCGTGCGTCTTGTTCTAGTCTTGTTCTAAGTGTTTCTTCCAACCTGCTCCTGCGGATTCACCAGGGCGAGGATGCGTTTCCCTGCGATCGAACTACCGATCCGTGCCGGGGGTGCGCGACGGGGCGATGGCGCCGGTGCTGCGGGGAGCATCGGTTCCGCCCTGCTGATTGACATTGGAGCCGTTGCGGCGATCGTCTTCGAACTTCCGGGTCAGGTTCTTGGCCTGTTGCAGATGCTTGCTGGCGACCTCTTCCGATCGCTGCACCACTTGCTGGAACTCGGGCGAGCCGACGCCGTTCAAGGCTTTCAGCTCCGATACCATCCACATGTGCGAGCCCATGCAGTGACCCAGGAAGGCCATGTCGTAATCCTGCCCCTTGTAGCCTTCAAACATCTCCAGCGTCATCTGCTGGTGATTTCGCGAGGCCTGTGTCATGATCGAAGCATAGCGGGCGAAGTTGTTGCCCTGATGAGCATGCATGCGGTCGCCACGGTTGGCGGCGCCGGTGCGGTCAGCGGTGTCGCCGCTACGGGGACGAACGGCTCCTTCGGTGGTACGGGGACGAACGGCGCCTTCAGTCGCACGGGGACGATCCGCACTGTCCGTCAGGCGGGGCTGGTCGGCGGTGCGCACGCGATCCGCGCCGTCGGTCACCCGCGGCTGATCCGTTGCGGCCGGATGGGCGCCGGTGCGATCGCCATGCTGGCCAATGGTCGGTTCCACGCCCTGCCAGGCGGACAGCTGCTTGTTCAAAGTTTCGTGCTCGCGGGCGATCTCTTCGGCGAACGCTCGCACTTCGGCGTTGGTCGTTGTTTTGGCGGCGCGCTGCGACAGGTCGATCTCCTGCTGGTTCATTTGTCGCAGGTGGGCGACCAGGAACTGCTCCAGCTGATCCGAGCGATCACTGGCGCGATCACCGGCGCGATCACCGGCGCGATCGGTGGCGCCTGCCGGGCGGACTGCGTCGCGAGTGCGAGGATTTGACTGCGGGGCGTCGTCGGCATGCACAAAGCCGGGGGTTACCAGCAGCATCGTTGCGACAGCGGCCAGAATTTGAACTTTCATCGTTAACATCCTTTTGCGTTCCGTCTCATAAGATTCCGGTCTTCACGTTGAAGGCCGGCTGGAAACGGAAATGTCGCAAAATCTATTCCGTCCGCCGCAGAAACGCTAAAGGTTCCAGGGATTGTCTCAAATGCCTCATATCCGCCCCGAACCGATCGAAGCATCTATTTGCATGGATGAAAAAGTCGGCTTCCGCGCAGTCTGCTTGCCGCGGCGACAACCCGACCGATCGAACTCCGACCACGCCAACGGCGCCATCAGTGACAGTACCTGACACTACGCTGATGCGGTGACTGATCGTCGCGCGGTCACTCTGGAAGCCGGAATTGAGCGTCGAGTGACCGAAAACAGTCAGTCCTGCCAAAAGACGAGGAAAGCCGTTTAATACGTCTCTTCGCCAAAGACAGCCCAAACCGCCAGGCCCAGGGCAAGTACGGAAAGCATCGCCGGGACAGCGATCGATACGCAGAACGACCACCGCAGACCCCGCTTCGCAATGGCGGGAATCCGGGCGATCCCCATGCCGAACATGGCGGCAGGAATCAACAGATAGGAAGCCAGCGGGACGCCGCTGAACGAATTGACCTGGCCGATCAACAGCAGACCGCACAAGGCAATCACGGTGAAGGGCAGGATCCCCAGCAATGGCTTCCGGCTGGCGTCGGCAGCCACGGCGACGACGAGGCCAGCGATGGCGCCGGATAACGCCATCGCCATCTGGGCAAACCGCAGGCTATCGGCCAGTACGAGCAAAATCGAAGCGGCAGTTACCAGCAAAAAGACCACAATCACCGCGGCCAGCCGATCCGCCTTCTGCTCCCGCATAAAGATGGGATGCCCGCCGGCGACCAGCGCGGTCGTCGCCACGGTCCACACCGCCAGATGCACCTCGCGCGACGGCTCCAGGCTGTCCCAGGTGGGAATCAGCCACCAGCCGCAGGCAAGCGTACAGGGAAGAAACAGGCCGACCGTCAGCGGCAGCTTCCCTCCGAACGCCTGCGCCAACGCGCCGGCAAGAACGCCCAGACCGACAACATACGCCAGCCAGTGCCAATGCGAGGTGGGCGAAGCGGGGCCCAGACCAAGCATCCAATAGCCTGCTTCGAAACCAATCGCTAGCGCCAACGGCGCCAGCAGGCCTTCAACGGCGGCGAGCGCCTTCACCCGCGACATGGCGAACAGAATCACCAGGACGAGCAGGGCCGGCAGCAGCACGCCGAAGAAAAGATCATTGACGGTAAACGGCATGCTACTTGTCGCCGACGGTAACGGTCATCGCGACGGGCTTTTCCACTTTGTCGAGACCGAAATTCATGCCGAAGTCGGTCCGGTCGATGATGAATTCGCCGGTGAGTTCCAGCGGATCGGCCGATTTGACCGTCACCGGGAACGTGATCGATTTCGTTTCCTTCAGCAGGGTCAGATCGCCCGTCACCGTATAGGTTCCTTCGCCGGTCGATTCGATTTTGGTCGACTTGAAGGTCGCCTTGGGGTGCTCGCGGACATCGAAGAAATCGGGGCTTTTCAGATGACCGGTCAGTTTTTCGTTGTTGGCGTCGATCGATTCGGTGTCGATCTCCACGGACAGGGCGGTCAGCTTGCCGTCCGCCAGCGAGGCGTTGCCCGTAAACACTTTGAATTCGCCCTGCCGGGCGTCCGGATCGGGCTTCACTTCGACGATATGCGTACCCACGAATTCAATCTTCGTATTGGCGGGCGTCAATGCGACGCCGTCGCCCTTCGCGTCGGTTGTGCTAGCGGCAGACGTACCGGACGCGGCGCTAGTATCGGCGCCTGGCGCCGCTTTCTTGCCGTCGGCTGACGTTTTCTGATCCAGCTTCTCGGCACAGCCCAGGGCCAACGGCAACAACAAACAGGCAACCCATAAAATGCGTTTCATGCTTCAATCCCTTGTTAACTCATGGAAGGTGAAAGGACGCTCGTTCCCCTGGCGGAAATGCGTCGGCTAACCCAACCGGTCGTCGGCGATGCATTCGATCCCTCGGAACGCGTTGACGCTGCCCGATCAAGGATCGCGTCCTGCCGTTCCCGGAGACTCTGCCGGGAACTCTCGGCATTTTATCAGAAATCGAAAATGCTGGTGCAGCGGGGCAGCAGAGGGGTTTCATCCGCCCCGATGGGAGCACGCCGGCTTACTTTCCCTCCTGCTTTCTGGCAGGCCAGGCAAGGATCTGGCCATCCGCCAGCAGCTGCTTCTGGAGTTTCCCGGTGTCGATCGCCTGGACCGATTTTTCGCTGGCGATCGCCTGCAGCGCGGCCGTGGCGACCGTTTGCCCCAGCACCATGAAAACGGGCTCCATGCGGATCGAGCCAAAGGCGATGTGGCTCGCGCTCAGGCAGACCGGAACCAGCAGGTTCTCGCACTGGGACTGCTGCGGCGTGAGCGAGCCGTAAGCGATGCCGTACGGCGGAAACCCGCCCACTTCCACGTCGCCTTCGTTCTGCACCTGCCCTTGGGCGTTGAGATAACGCTGCACATGATGCGAGTCCATCGTATACGCCGCCAGGCCGATCGCGTCATCGGCGACCTTTTTCCCCTGGCAGTGGTGCTGCGTCATGACTTCTTCGCCAATCATCCGACGGGCCTCGCGAATGTAAAGCTGCTGCTGCCAGCCGTCTTCCCGGGCGAACTCATCGCGGCAGGTCCCCCAGCGGGCGAACTCCTTCCGGATATTGTCCGGCATGCGGGGGGAGTTGGCCAGCGTCCACATCAGCCCTTGCTGGTACTCGCGATGGCGGGCGACGATCTCTTCCCGCTCGGCGTAGCTGGCTTCGGGATAGTCGTAGTTCTGCCCGATGAAGTCCGTTGAGAAACCGGCCCGGTTGTTGGTGTCGGTTTTCCGGTTCGGCATGCGGGAGTTGATCCAGGGCATTCCTTTTTCGCCCGCTTCGAAGTTGCGGAGCAGCAGTTCGTACCGCTGCGGATCGTACGACGCCGGTTTGGCGAACGGGATCCGATTGGGTTCATGATCCGTCAGGCACATGCGGAAACAGAACGCCTGCACGCGAGCATCGCCGGAACCTTCTTCGCCCGGTCCTTCCGGATCGATCCCCGGCAGCAGGCCGCTGGACGCATCGCCGGCGACCACGTAAGGATCGACGCCCGGAACCAGCTGATGGAAGCGGGCGTGGGCCGTTTGCACGCCGTTCAGGGTTTCCTCGTAGGCGGCGTTCCCTTCGCGACCGACCGTATAAGAAACGCCGGCGCCGGCCAGCAGATCGCCTTCGTAGCTGGCATCGATAAACATCTTGCCGTGGTAGGTGTGGCCGTCGACCGTGCGCAGGGCCACGATCCGCTGCTGCTCCAGCAGCACGCCCTCCACCCGGGCGCCATTCCCTTTGATGGGCGTGCGATCCAGTCGCTGCTCATAGATCACGGGAATGTCATTTTCGCGGACCAGGTCCTGCATGATCGCCAGGGCGGCGGAGGGCTCAAAGGTCCACATGGCGTCTTCGCCGGCGCTGGAGCGGGTCTGGCCGCCGTCGCGGTATTCTTCCGGCTTTTGCCACTTCCAGTTCTGCGGCTGGTCATAGTGCTTCTTCACCCGCTGGTAGAACTCGCGGGCGATACCGCCGATGGCGGCTTTGTTGCCGATGTCCGTTTGCCCCAGGCCCCCGGTCGTTAAACCGCCAATCCTGCGGGTCGGCTCCAGCACCACGACGGTCCCTCCCTGACGCTTCACCTGGACAGCAGCGGCGATGCCAGCGGAAGTTCCCCCATAGATGACCACATCGTACGTTTTGTCGTCAGCGGCCGCCGGCGCGGCCGCCAGGGCATCCTGCATCCCTGAGGCCAGCCAGACCAGACACAGGAAAGCAACAGTCAGAACGGTTCGGCAAGAACTTGGCATCAGCAGGAGCACTCCAGGGGGGAAATCAAAGGGGGCAAATCAACCGCCGATGATAGCATGCAGTCGCCGGCCGCGCCAGGGTTTCGCCTTTCTGCAACCGCCCCGGATCAAGGCGGTTCGGTAGCTCGCAGGTGAACTCGCCCGAGTTTGGCCGCCGCTCGCAGAGTACTCCCTCCAAACTCGGGGGATTTCGGCTATGGGCTGGGCGACACATTCTTTTCCGGCTCCGGTTAGAATAAACAAAGCAGGGCCCTTCCCTGCTGACGATGTGGCGGAACCGCAAGCGAGGATCGCGGGGCTTTGCCAGGAAGATTCCCAGGAGGCCGGCGGCATGAAAATTCCAGTAGTACACGGGGTGATCGATCGCCGCATTCTCGTGAATTATCGCGTGGCGGTCGACGTGCTGCAGGAATTGTTGCCGCGGCCCTTTCGCCCCCAGCAGGTGCGCGGGTACGGGATCGCCGGCATCTGTTTGATCCGCCTGCGGCATCTGCGTCCCTGGTTCGTCCCGCGGTTGCTGGGCGTCTCTTCCGAGAACGCCGCCCACCGGATCGCGGTCGAATGGGACGATGACGACGGCCCCCGGCATGGGGTCTATATTCCCCGCCGGGATACTTCGTCGCGCTGGAACGTGCTGGTCGGCGGCCGCCTCTTCCCCGGGCTGCACCACCACGCCCGGTTTGCGATTGAAGAAAGCGCAGCAGCCTACGGGCTAACCATGCAAAGCGACGACGGCGAAGCGAATGTGGTCGTCCAGGGAGAAGTGGCCGACCGCTTGCCGCCGGGCTCCCTGTTTGCCTCGCTGGACGAAGTCTCGCGATTCTTCCAGCAGGGATCGCTCGGCTACTCGGCCACCGCCAGCGCGGGCTCCTACGAAGGTCTGGAGCTGCGCACGCGAGACTGGCAGGTGATCCCACTGGCGATCAGCCATGTCGAATCGAGCTTCTTCCAGAACGCGGAGAAGTTCCCGCCAGGCTCCGCCGTATTCGACAACGCCCTGCTGATGCGCGGCATCGAACACGAATGGCACAGCCGCCCCGAATTGTGCGCCACGTAAGACCGCGCATCGTCAAGTAACGACGACCCACTTCCCCGCTACGCTTCATGCGAGTGCGGGAACGGCTCCAGATGCACCAGCACATCGCGCAGACTGGCGTACCGGTCGACTAGCACGTCTTTCACCTGGTGGCCAATGCGATGGCCTTCGTCGACCGTCAGCTGGGCGTCGACTTGAATGTGGATGTCGGCCAGGTATTCGATGCCCGTCTTGCGCACCCAGAGCTTTTCGACCGCACGCACCCCCGTCACGGCGCCGGCCGTCTCCCGGATTCGGCCCACCATCTGATCGTCAGCCTGCGGATCGAGCAGTTCGCTGCTGCTGCTCCGGTAAAGCATGCATCCGGACCAGAGCACAGCGCCGGCAACCACCAGGGCGGCCGCGTCGTCGGCCCACAAGAATGCGGGTCCCGCCCAGCGTACGATCGACAGCCCAATCAGCACCGCCAGCGAACAGAACGCATCACTGCGATGGTCCCAGGCGTTGGCCACAATGCTGGCCGATCCGGTCTGCCGGCCCACCCGGGCTTTATACCGATAAAGGCTCTCCTTGATGATCACATTGGCGCCGGCGATCCAAAGCGTCCACACAGGCGGCGACTCATGCACATCGGCAAAACGCCGCATCGCTTCGTAGGCCACGTACAGGGCCGACAGGATAATCACCAGCGCCACGTTCGACGCCGCGACCGCCTCCGCTCGGGTATGCCCATAGGGATGTTCTTCATCAGGCGGCTGCTGCGCGAAGTACAGCCCCAGCGCCACCACCACCGACGTCAAAGAATCGGCCAGCGAGTTGACCGCATCGGAAATCATGGCAAACGAGGCGCCGACAATGCCGCCAATCAGCTTGACGATCCCCAGCGACAAGTTAACCACCAGCCCCAGCAGCGCAGCCCGCATCGCCCGACGATACAGTGGTTTGGCGGAGGAGCCGGTGCTGTTCATAGGCAAACGCCGCCGTCCGGAAGGATCACTCCCTGAAACCGGCCGAAAGTCGCCCTGGACGCCAGGGCAAGGTGCGAAAAATAACAGACGCCGGGCAGCCAGGGCGGCCAGGCGTCTGCAGGAAGCGGAGCTGGTGGTTACCGTCTTGATTCAAGGAGAACGGTTCAGGGGGTGAGCTGATGCTCTCCGTTGGCAAACTCCGTATGACAGCGATTGCACTGCGTCAACATCGCCCGGTAGTGCTGGCTGGCCGATTCGAAGTCTTTCTTTTTGGCGGCCTGATAGAGCTTGCCGCCTAGATCGCGAACCGCCGTGCTGGTCTCGGCCCAGGCGGCCGGGGTTTCCGCCGGACCGCGGAACAGCAGCAGGTTGCCGCCTTCGGCCAGGATTAGCGAATCCGACTTGATTCCCTTCCAGCCGGTGTTGTCGGCGGGGGCGGCCGCCATCGACTGTTTCAGCCTTTTGTAGGTCGGCTGGAAAACGTACTCCATGAACTCATGCATGTCGCCCTCCACTGCCTGAGGGACGGCGGCGTCGGCTTTGGGCTCCGCGGCATGTGCGCGGGACGACACGGGAACGGCTTGTGACAAAGCGTAAACGGCCAGCGAACCCAGCAACAAAGCGGCAAAAATCAATTGCGTTTTCATCAAAGATCTCCTTCAGATACAGAAATTTCGAAAAGTGAGCCTGCCGGAAATCCCGCCAGGCACAGGTCTCGCCTTCCGCATCAAATCAGGAGTGTCTGGTAAAGCCGGAACAGCTGCCGACTGACGCGCTCGGCGTTACGGCTCTCGATCCATGATAAAGGACAATCCGCCAGGGGACGATCGACATGCGCTATCGGCAGTGGGACGTTTGCACTATCGGAGTCGACCGTCCACCGCGGCCGCACGATCAGGCTGGCGATGGCGGGCTCTACGCGAGACCGCTTCTCCCACTGCTTATCCCACTGCGTTTCCCAGGGCAACCAGTGGCAATGCCAACCGCTGGGAAGTTCGGTCGCGTCGGCCTGCCGATGGTGGCCAAACTGGTGCAGCTGCAGTTGCTGCGGCGACAAGGACGCGTGCGAGTGACAGTAAGGGAGGGGCGCCTGGCTCAAAACGAGCAGCAGTAGACCGATGACAAGGTTTTGAACAGTGCGCGTCATCATCAACCCCAGCAACCGGGCGAACCAACAGCGGGTGCAAGTGTCAGGTGCTGCGCCGCACGGCGATCCTCGCACGCGACCATCGCGGTTACAAGCTGGCTGAGTGCGAAAAACAGAATACCGAACCGACCCGTCGTCGCCCCGCCTGGTAATCGACAACCACAACCGTGAGGGAAATTATCCAACGCCTTCAGGGCTTTTGCAAGCACCGCCTTTGGGGAGATCGCCCCCATCGGAGACAGGACAGCCGGTCGCCAGGGTCCGGTTTCACTCATGGAAAGTCTAGTGGCGCTGGCGTATTATGACCGCCTGCCCGATTCCCCTGGCCCTCGCATCGAGGAGATACCGATGATGCCCCACGTCACCCGCTGGACGCTCGTTTTGCTGATCGCAAGCGCTGCCGTCGCCCAGGCGGAAGAGCCCGCCTGGGACTTCCTGCCGCCTGCTGAGAAAGCCCCTGGCCCGCGGCTGCTGGATTTACGTTCGCTGAACGAGGCGGAATCGGGCGAGACGGGCTTCGTCCGGCTGTCGGATTCGGGCGACTCCTTTGTACGGGGCGACGGCCAGCCGATTCGCTTCTGGGCCGTTGGCTCCGATGTCTACCGCAAACCGCGCGGCAATCGCCAGGATCCCGCGCCCGCCGCCCAGCAGGAAGCCGCCTGGCAAGAGCGGATCGATCGCCACTGCCGCTTCCTGGCTCGCATGGGCGTCAACATGGTGCGGCTGCACGCCACTGTCGCCGCCACCCAGGAAGGATCGGCCATTACCGATGTCAACCAGGATGAGATCGACGGCATCTTCCGCTTTGTTAAAGCAGCCAAGAAGCAGGGCATTTATCTGACCATCTCGCCTTACTATGGCCACCATGAAACGCCCGCCAGCTGGAAGCTGCCTGGCTACGACAAAAAGCAGCGCCCCTGGGGCGCCCTCTTCATCGACCCGCAACTGCAGGCCGGCTATCGGGCCTGGACGAAAGCACTGTACACGACCGTCAATCCGCATACGGGCCTTGCCCTGAAAGAAGATCCCACGGTCGCCATCCTGCAGATCCATAACGAAGACAGCCTGCTCTTCTGGACGGCCCAGCACTTCCCGGAGCCCCAGCAGCAACAGCTCAACCGCGCGTTCAACGCCTGGCTGCTCAAAAAATACGGATCGCTGGAGAAAGCCGTCGCCGCCTGGGACGGCAAACGGGAACCGGGCGACGACCTCAACGCGGGGCTCGTCATGCTGGCCCCCATCTGGAATCTGACCCAGGACTGGAAAGGCCCCGCCGCCTTGCGGATGCAGGACCAGACCCAGTTCCTGGGAGAATTCCAGCGAAATTTCTACGCCCAAATGGGGCAGTACCTGCGGCAAGATCTGGGCTGTCGCCAGCTGCTGAACGCCACCAACTGGCGGACGGCCAACGATTTGAGATTAAAAGAGCTGGAACGCTGGACCTACGCCGCGCTCGACATCGATGCCGAGAATGAATACTACGGCAGCGACTACCAGCACATCGGCGACAACCACGGCTATCGCATCGACCCGGGCCATCAGCTGGTGAACGAATCGTGCCTGCACAAGCCGCTGGAGCTGACCGTCAACTTCAAGTCGCAGGTCGGCCATCCTTTCATCGTGACGGAAACCAGCTGGAAGCACCCTAACGCCTACCAGGCGGAAGGCCCCTTCCTGACGGCCGCCTACCAGTCGCTGGGCGGCGTCGATGCGGTCTTCTGGTTCTCCGCCGGCGATGTCGACTGGCTGACCGATCCCCGGCGGTTGTTCTGGAAGGTCGGCGATTCGCACGCGCTGGACAAATGGAGCTGCTCCACGCCGATGCTGATGGGCATGTTCCCGGCCGCCGCGCTCGTGTACCGCCAGGGCTATCTGAAAGAAGGCGAACCCGTCGTGCGCGAAGTCCGCACGCTCGAATCGCTCTTTCAACGTGAGACGCCGCAAATCGACGATAGCGAAATCTACGGCGTCAGCCGCGAAACCGAAGAGTGCCGCCAGGCCGTTCGCCCCGATGGCCGCATCAGCCGCGCCGCCTTTCTGGTCGGTCCCGTGCAGATGCAACTGGGCCCAGCCGCACCGGGCGGCAAACCGGCCGCCCCGCTCCTGACCGACTTCGGCCGCTTCCTCGACGCCGACCGGAACACCATCCACAGCAACACGGGGCAGTTACACTGGAACTATGTCGACGGCGTTTGCGTAATGAATGCGCCGCAAGCCCAGGGCGTCGCCGGATTCCTGCAGGCGGCCGGCGGCAAGTTCAAACTGGCCGATCTGGCGATCCAGTCCCAGAACGACTATGCGGCGATCAGCGTGGTTTCGCTGGACCAGCTGCCGCTGAACACGTCGCGCAACATCCTGGTGCAGGTCGGCACGACCGCCCGGCTGACCGACTGGAAAACGCGTCCGGTCGAGTTCGATTTCCAGAAGCAGAAGATCCAGGGCGAAGAGATCGTCAACGCCGGCAAGCCGCCGTGGCGCATCGCCAATACGTCGGCCACGATTTCCGTCCGCAATCCGCTGCTGACATCGGCCCGCCTGGTTCGTTTGAATGGAACCGACGGCGGCGCGGTCCCACTGCAGAAGACCGAGCAAGGCGTCGCCATCGAACTGCCGGCGGATGCGATGTATCTGATCCTCAGCACGGAGTGACGCCTACGCACACGGCGGCCGCGACGGCGGCCGGGTAAACTCCGCCTGTTAGTCGACGACGCGGACCGCTAGACTGTTCCCACCGTGACGCGAGCGACCGTTGCCGCAACGGCAAGCGGCGTTCGAACCTGCGAGACTTGGAACGATGATATTTCCGATCGGCGACGACAATTCAGATCGCACCACGTTCCCCTTTGTGAACGTGGCGCTGATCGTGATCAACGTGCTTGTCTTTGTGCTCGCCCAGGGGATGGGAAACAACTCCGACTTCACCTACGCGTTTTCGACGGTGCCGGCGGAGATCCTCAGCGGCAAGGACATTGTCACCGCCGACGAGCAAGTACGAGTCAATACGCCGGAAGGGCCGCGGGTCGCCACGCAACCAGGACTGCGTGAGACGCCTGTATGGGTCTACCTGACGATCCTCACGGCGATGTTCATGCATGGGGGGATCGCCCATCTGGCGGGAAACATGTGGTTCCTCTGGATTTTTGGCGACAACATCGAGCACGACATGGGCCCGGTGCGTTACCTGTGCTTTTATCTGCTCAGCGGCCTGCTGGCGACGGCGGCTCATATTGCCATGAACATGAGTCCGCCTGACTCCATGGTTCCCAGTCTGGGAGCATCGGGCGCCATTTCCGGCGTCATGGGGGCGTACCTGGTGCTGCATCCGCAGCGACGGGTCACCGTGCTGCTGTTCCGCTTTGTCACGCAGGTGCCTGGCTTTGTCGCGGTGGGCATGTGGTTTGTGCTGCAGGTTGTCAGCAGCATGGGCTTCCTGGGCGGATCCGGCGGCGTGGCGTACGGGGCCCACATCGGCGGCTTCCTGGCCGGGGCCGCTCTGGCGTATCCCTTTAGCTATGGGCGCATCCCGCCGCCCGGCGAAGGCTGGCGCAACCGCGGCCGCACCCGCTTCCCTTTGCAGTAAGCAGGAGCGCCCGGCGCGCTGGTCGATACGCGATGTGCGAAATGAACGCGCGTCATTCCTTCCAGCCTGCTTCCCGATGTGTTCGCCGGCGCGTGGCGGCGACGCTTCTTGCCGGCGCGAAGGCCGCCCCCCCTGTGACGAGTTCCTGTCACAGCACTGGCGAAGGGTTTTATGCCGGTTAGATCACGGCAGCGACAGAAAGTCTGCAAATTCTTGCGGGCCTCCGCTTGCACAAATCTGGTTGATTGACTAGCCTTAAGGATGTCTGAAGGATAATTCCGCCCGCACCCCCAGGGGCCGATTTTATCCCTCCCGTTTCCCCCGCCGGATACCCGTCCTCGACGAATCTTGCACATCGAAAACGATCCGTTCTCAGACAACCTCTAACCTTGCAGTATCCCACCTGAGGATATCTGTTCCTCTTGTTTTTTTAAGGCGGACCGGTCACTACTTCCTTTCTGCGCCCTGCGGCGTTGGTATGGCGGCATTGACCCTGTAAACCTTGCGATGGGGCCTCCAGTTTTCTTTCCAGCGGAATGTCTGGATCGAAAAAATCCCTGCGCTCCCTCGCCCTGACGCTGTTCCCAGCGGGTGGAAATTTTCTGCTCCCTGGCGAATGTTGTCCCCTGCCTCGCCCCCCACCCTTCCCTGGACTACGTCGTGCTTTACGACGGCCCTCTTGCCATTTGAGGTTTTGAATTTTTCCGCTTTATTCCAGGAACATTGTTATGTCACAGAGTCGTCGTCAGGCCTTTACGCTGGTCGAGTTGTTAGTTGTCATTGCCATCATTGGCGTGCTAGTCGCGCTATTATTGCCGGCCGTTCAAATGGCCCGCGAAGCCGCGCGTCGGGCCGACTGCAAGAGTCGCATGAAGCAGATCGGGATCGCGCTCCACGGTTACCTGGACAACCAGAAAGGTTTTCCGCCAGGCTTTTCCTGCCGCTACACGATTCCCACTTCGATTACCTCGTCGCCGGGCTGGGCCGTGCACTGCCTGCCCTTTGTGGAAGAGACCGCCTTGTACCGGAACCTGCAGACCTACCTGACGGTAAGTTATCCGAACATCGTCGGCGTTTACTGGTCAGGAACCGAAAAAGCCTGGCTCAACCTGAAACCGTTTACCTGCCCTTCGGACACCAAAGCGAAAGATCGCGCCTATCTGACGGGAACCTACCAGGCCGGTCGGGCCAGCTATGTCGGGAACTGGGGACCCTCCCTGGTCGCCCCCACCGCGACGACTAGCCCCTTCGACTCGCTTTCGACGGTTGCCGGCGGCGTGATGTACAAAGACAGCGGCAACAGCGTGGAACATATCACCGACGGCACGTCCTCCACGTTCCTGATCGGCGAACGGCAGAACAAATACATACTGACAACGGCGACGGTCCCGGTGGAAGCGGAATACTCCGGCGGCGACACCTTCTGGGCCGGAGCGGGCAACCGCGACGCCAGCAGCGGTACGAATATCGACACGACCGGCGGGGCGCTGGCTCCGCATAACCTGGCTTTCGCCTGGTATGGGCCGAATCGCGACTACCGCGGCGGTTTCAGCAGCAACCATCCCGGCGGGGCGCAGTTCGTCATGTGCGACGGCAGCAACCAATTCATTTCCAGCCAGATCAACACGCTCGTCTATAAGCGACTTGCCCAGAGGAACGACGGCTACCCGACCCAGGCGCCGTAACCGTTTCTCTTTAACTCAAACTGCTCGGCGCCGCCTAACCGCAACTCGCGACCGGGTCCCTTCTGGGATCCGGTCGCTTTGCTTTTCGGCGCCCTGCCGGACCGGAAACCACCCAGCCGGAGCAACTTCGCCCGGGCCGTGCAAGATCAATCTGCTCGCGAGCCGCCGCGCCGGCTTGTGCGTCTCACGCAGGGCCGCCCCCCTGCATTAGCGACACAAGTCTTTATTCTGTCGACAGTTGCGTCGCCACCCCGGGACGCATTCGCACGAACTGCTAGCTGCCAGCTGATGGTAGTTAAACCGTTGCAGCCGTCAAAATCGGAAAAAAAGTGACATCTGGGGTTGCAGTGCGCCGACATTATACTTCGGAAGGATCACTTGCCGGACAAGATGCGCGGGAACGACCGTGCGACGTTCGGTTTCTCCTTCCAATCGAATTTGTACGTTCAGGGCCGCGAGGTCTCATCACCTTGTGCGGTCAGTCGAGCGACCATGCTCGAGAACTTCATCCTGCGTCCTGCAGGGCGATTTGCGCCATTCCCGTATGTCCGGCGCAGTGCCCGTTTGCAAGCACACCAGGGAAAACCGAGGAGGGATCCATGCGTCTGTTGTTAGTACGAGCGATGGTGCTCGCCGTCGCCGCGCTGACGCCTGTATTGGTGCTCGCCGACGATCAAAAAATCGCGAGCACCATCATAGAGCGTCTTGCTGAAGAAAAGAACGCCGGTCACCTGCGTGACTTTGGCGTCGATGTCGAAGTCGACCAGGGAACCGTCATGGTTTCGGGTCGCGTCGCAAGCGGCGACCAGCAGCAAGTGGTGCTGGAAATTGCCCGTCGCGTGCAGGGAGTCAACAAAGTTGTCGACGACCTGAAGGTGCAGCCCACCACGCAGCCCGTCGTTGCCAGCCAGCCCGCAAAGCCGCTGGCGAGCCCCGTTCCCGCGGCGGCTCCCCCGGCGCCTGCGACGCCGGTTTACCACGATTCGGCCGTCGCCGGACCGGAACTGTCGTCGCAAGTGGTTTCGCAGCCGCAAGGCTCGCAGCCGACCGTGGCGATGAACCGTACGCCTGTTCGCTCGCCGACGCCGCTTGGCGCCGTGGTGAACAAACCCGCCGCGACCCCGGTTGCGGCTCCCATGAGCCCGGCCGCCCCGCTGCGTCAGCCCCAGGCGCCCCGCGTCAGCCAGCCGATCCAGACCGTGCAGTTCAACGAATCGCCCCGCGGCAATTCGCCGGAGCAGCTGGTTGAGAACGCCGTGCTGGTTCCCGAGGTGAAAGTCGACCCCCGGGCCACCGCCGCGAACAGCGTTCGCCAGGTGTCGCACCCGACGCCGACGCCGCAGCAGCCGGCCGCTCCCGGCCAGTTTCCGGCCGACCACGAAAACTACGTCCGTCAGCTGACCCCGCAGCAGATCCAGTACCTGATGGCGGTTCAGCAGCAGCAGGCGGCCTACTACGCTTATATGTCGCAGATGGCGGCCTATCAGCAGCAGGGCCCGCAGCACCCGGGTCAGCCCCAGTACGTGTCGGCCCGCCCGCCGCAAGGTGGCGGCAACCCGATCCAGCTGGCTTCGGCCATGCAGGCCGGCGGCCCCGGCGGTCCGGCTCCGTTCGGCCCCAACGGCCAGGTTCCGGCCCCCGGCATGCACTACATGCCGACCGGCGCCGGCGGCGGACAGTCGCCGCAGTACGACCACCCGCAACTGCCGAACTACGCCTGGCCTTCGTATGCCCCGCATCCGAACTACGGCGCCGTGACCGTGCCCAAGCAGTACTCGCCCACCGCATGGCCTTACATCGGCCCGTTCTATCCCTACCCGCAAGTCCCGCTGGGATGGCGTAAAGTCACCCTGGAATGGGATGACGGCTGGTGGATGCTCGACTTCAAGGATCGTTAATCCCGGACAGGGATTCATGCCCTCCTCACACCGCCGCGGGAAACCGCGGCGGTTTTTTTATTGCGTCCCGGAGAAGGAGCGCAACGGTTTACCGTGGCACGCCTACGCAAACTGGCTTACAATTCCACTTCGAACGTCGAGATATGGATGGCCCCCTTTCTGCCAGAAGGTCGAGACATGGATGGCCCCCTTTCTGCCACCAATTAAAGTCGTACCCAGGATAGCGATGATGTTCGGCGACCATCGCAGCAGCCAGCCTTTGATAGCCTGTGTTCTCCCGAGCCAGTTGTTGGTCGTAAGAAGTTGCTCAGTAGCTGTGCGGTACGGTTGCCGAAGTGACGGTATCCGGTCGTCTGTAATGTCACCTTGGTTTCTATTTACCGTTTGATGTCTCGGAGCGTCATCGTGAGATTGGCAGTGACGAGTGAATGGGACTGATGCCGGTCCTGGGCTGAGACGGGGCAGTGAAAATTCGACGATCATCAGAGGGCGAAAACGACTCGCAGGACGTAAATGACATCCATCACTTGTGGGATAGTCATCAGATCCAAAACGACGACCATCCTATGGATTTCGGAGGGTTGGGGGTGGCGGCGTTCCCAACGCCGCAACCCTCCGCCGTCATTCCTCATTCCTCAAAGAAAGGCATTTGTTGAGTCAGCTTGGCAAAAGGCGGGTCTCTTGCTCATTGACACGCGACGGACCGCACCAAGACATGCGCACGAAGCCGGCGCATCGCTGCTTGTTCACAGGAATTGCACCCCTCCCGCCTAGATTACTTATCTGATGCGGCTGCGGCGAGCTTTTGCGAGCAAGCTGCCACAGCAGTGTCTGTTCCTCGTAGGCAAGCGAACACGACGACGATTCAAGCACAAAACGTGAATTGTGAAGATTCCATGATTTCCCTCGGTCACCTGGAAGAGTCTGCTACACTACTCTCGTTTTGTCCTATCGAACGCAAGCGTTCTCAGGGGCCTGGGCTGAATTTGTCTCTCTTAGGGGGCCATCATGGTGAGCCTAAATGTGTGCCGGTCGTTAGCCGTCCTCTTACTGATCGTTGCCTTCACCGGATGTGAGGCCCGAGTGACATCGACTCCAGTTCCAGTATCGACTCCAGTTCCAGTATCGACTCCAGTTCCAACATCGACTCCAGTTCCAGCATCGACTCCAGTTCCAGCATCGACTCCAGTTCCAGCATCGACTCCAGTTCCAGCATCGACTCCAGCACCAGCATCGACTCCAGCACCAGCATCGACTCCAGTTCCGGCATCGACTCCAGTTCCGGCATCAAGCCCCACCCCGGCCGTCGTAGCCGCGCCGCCCGCGATTCCCGCCGCTCGTTTGACTGCGAAGGACGAGAAGAACATCACCAATTCGCTACAGACTCTTGGCATTGCGATCGCGCTCTGTACCGACGCAAGCTCGCGGGGCAACTTGCCGGAAAACTATCGAAGTGAGACGGGGAATCCGCTGATCAGTTGGCGACTTGCACCGGTTGAACTCTACGCAGTGGGGGCGGGCAAAGGCGCTGCCATGCTGAACCTCAAACAGCCCTGGGATAGCGAAACGAATCGGCAAGCACTCCAGCACAACGCGGACTTTTATCAGGCAAAAGGCTTACCGCCAGGCATGACGCGGATGTTGCTGGTGACCGGCCCGGGCACGCTCTACGACGGAGATCGCGAGCCTAAGCAACGCGGTATCAGCAACCCGAGCGAGACCATTTGCGCGATCTATGTCGGCGCGGACAAAGCGGTACCTTGGACCAAGCCGGCCGATTTCGTCCTCGATCCCGAGAATCCCAAAGCGGGCCTGGGTGAACCCGAAGGCGGCAAGTATTTCGTGCTCATGCACGATGGCTCGGTCCGCCAATTGCAGGCCGACATGGACCCGCTCGAGTTTCTGCAGTTGTGCCAACTCGAAAAAATCTAGCAATGGGCGAAGTCGCCGCCGAAGTTATCCAAACCGGATCGTGCGCGTCTCTTCGTCGAACAGCACGCGTCGACCGCTGTGCAGGGCTTTGGTCGCCATGATGGGAGAATGGGGCGGAGAATGGCGGAGAAGGGGCGGAGAATGGGAGAATGGGGAGAATGGGGCCACCCATTAATTGTTGACAGCCCGACGCGAATTCGCTAAATTCCAATCTTTCCACATTCCCTTCCCCATTAGTTCCGAGGCGTCCCCTCATGGCCCGTACTCCGCGACGTGAAGTGATTGATGAATCGGCGGTCGGCGTGTTTCATTGCGTCAATCGCTGTGTGCGACGGGCGTTTTTGTGTGGGCAGGATCCGGTGTCGGGCCAGGATTTTGACCATCGCCGGGCGTGGATTCAGCGACGGATGGAGTTTCTGGCCGGCGAGTTCGGCGTGGAGGTGCTCGGCTTTGCCGTGATGAGTAACCATCTGCATGTCATCCTGCGAACCCGGCCTGATGTGGCGGCGGAGTGGTCCGACAACGACATCGCCCTGCGTTGGTGGAATCTGTTTCCGCTGCGTCGCGAGCAAGACGGCTCGCCGGCCGAACCGACCGAAGCGGAACTCGGCATGCTGCTGTGCGACTCCAAGGTGCTGGCCGAACGGCGGCAGCGGTTGTCGAGCCTTTCCTGGTTCATGCGATGCCTGGCCGAGCCGATCGCCCGCCGAGCCAACAGGGAGGACCAGTGCACCGGCCGTTTCTGGGAAGGCCGCTACAAATGCCAGCCGCTTCTCGATGAAGCGGCGTTGCTCGCCTGCAGCGTCTACGTCGACCTCAACCCCGTACGAGCCGGCATCGCCGCCACGCCGGAAACGAGCCGCCACACCTCCGGCTACGAGCGGATCGAAGCCAGCAAGGCGAGTGACAGAAGTCGACATTCGAGCAGCTCAACAGACGACTGGCTCAGCCCGATCGAACTGGACGAGCAAAGCGAACGCTCGAGCGAACCTCCCGCACGCCGGGCGTCGCACCGCGGCTATCTGTCGCTGGATCTCACGGCGTACCTGAAACTTCTCGACTGGACTGGTCGGCAGATCCGCCGCGGCAAGCGAGGGGCGATTCCTTCTGATCTGGCGCCGATCATGGAGCGGCTGCAGATCTCGTCCGACCTCTGGGTGGACACGGTGCAGAACTTCCGCAAGCTCTTCCACCGCGCCGCCGGAGCGCCCGCCACTCTCGCCGCCGAAGCCGCCCGCCGCGGCAAACGCTGGCTGGCGGGGATGCAGAGCAGTCGCGAGTGTTTTGCGGGTTAACGGTGTATTTGCTCATGCAAGTCATGGCGAAATCGATTGGGCCGTGCCTCCGCCTGCGCTGATCTCTTCGCATGACAACTGATGGCAAGAGCTCTGCCGAGGCAGTCATCCGCCAAGGGAGCGTTGCACCGCCGTTTTCGCCAGCAAGACCACGACCGAAAGTCGGCGCCAGTTCCCCAGCGGTATGCTCGCCAGGCTCTGGCACTACCCCGTCGAGTCTTTATCAGTGCGAGCAATTGCCAACGGCAAGGGGATTCCCTCTGACAGCTCAGCTAAAATATGGATGGCCCCAATTTGGCCCCAATTGGGGAGAATCCCCATTTTGGAGCCGCCCGTGTGCTGAACCACTCGAATCGCGGCCATGCAAACGTTGCCCGTGCCACCCGGCAATCTTGTGGTCCCGCCTGATCGGCGTCGTTACAATGGCGGACTCTGCCCGTATCTTCCTGGCCAGGCTTCGCGATGAACGACCACGACATTCCTGCTTCCGAGAACGCTTCCGAGTCCTCCGCTTGCGATCGTCGCACGGCCCTCAAAACGGCGACCGCTCTCGCCGCAGGCGCCGCGATCGGCGTCAGTCCCGTGGTGTCCGCTGCGGAGTCGACGGCGGGCGTGGATCTGCAGCCGCGGCCCTGGGTGAAGATCCGCGGGATTTATGGCGGCTTTCCGGATCAGTTCCTTGATGCGGGCAAAACGCCTGCCGACTACGGCGTGAATGCGGTCTGGGTTGGATCCGGCAGCCTGAAGGCCGACCAGATTGCCCGTTATCATGATCTGGGTCTGAAAGTGTTCGCCGAGTTCAACTCGATGCATGCGACCGGCTATCTGGAAAAACATCCCGACGCCGCGCCGATTGGACCCGACGGCAAGCCCTCCCCGGCGCCGCATGGCTGGCAAGGGGTCAGCCCGTTCCATGCGGGCTATCAACAGGATCGGCGGGACGAATTCCGACGCGTGCTGCGGGAGTTCAAAATTGACGGGATCTGGCTCGACTACCACCACTCCCATGCCAGCTGGGAAAGGGACGAACCGTTGATGCCCGACACCGACTTTTCCCCGGCAGCGTTGCGCCTGTTCCGCGAGCAGACAGGCATCGCCTTGCCCGACAACACGGCAGCGGCCGCCAAACTTTTGCTGGGCGAACATCGGGAAGCGTGGACCGATTTCCGCTGTGCGATGTTTACCGACTGGGTCCGCGAGTATCGGAAGATTCTGGACGAAGAACGTCCGTCCGCCTTGCTGGGAACGTTCCATTGCCCCTGGTCGCCCGACGAATACGACGGCGCCCTGCGGCGTAAACTGGCGATCGACCTGCCGGCCCAGGCGCCGTATCTGGACGTGTTCAGCATCATGCCTTACCACGCTCGCTTCGGGCATGTGCAGGACCCGGCCTGGATTGCCCGGCAAACGGCCGCCCTGGGCAAGCGGCTGAAGTTGCGTGGGGAACCGGGCGAGAAGCAGCAGATCTGGCCGATCGTGCAGCTGGCCGACTGGGGGGAAACGGTCGCCGTCGACCAGGTCGCCGCGGCGATCGACTATGGTTCCCGCCAGCCGGCCACCGGCCTGATGATCTTCCACTGGAGCGGCGTCTCCAAAGAGCCCGCCAAGATCGAAGCGATGCGAAAGGCGTACCTGGCAATCCAGCCGCGTTAAAGGCGGCCGGAAGCTGCGTCTCTTCGTCGTCCCGCCAAATTCAATTTTTCGCCGGGCGTCACGGGGCGTAGTAGTCAGGCCCCCAGAACCAGAGCTCGCTCGACTGCCGATCGAGCAAGCCAAACGCCTTCTTTTTTAATCGCGCGTGACGGGGCGACACGCAGAAATCTTCGGCGCCGCTCATCCAGGCGGCAACGGCCTCTTCGGCCAGCCCGCGTCCCACGGCGGTCATTTCGATCGTCGCCGCCTGTCCCTCGTAGCGAATGCTCAGCACCTGCAGCTCCTCCCGAGGCGGCACGAGCTGCAGTCGCAGACTCGTCAGCGGGCGCGGTCGGTCACACGGAACAAACGTCAGCAGTCGCTGCACCGGCGGGGGTTCGCTCGCCAGTTCCTGCAGCGCGGCCAGAATCGGCGTTCCTGTCGGCGGCAATCCCTGAAACAGACATAGTGAAGACAGCGTGACACCCAGCTTCCCTTGGTGACGCCAGAAATCAATCTGCAGATTCGTAAACTCCGGTTTGGGCATGGGAAGCTCGCAGCAGAACAACGGCATCGGGGACGCGATTAAGACCTTAATCCAGGTCCCGGCATTCGGTGATGGCGCCTTCCGCGTTCGTCCTGATCCGCAGGTGGTCAGCGCGACCGATCAACGGCAAGAAGCTCCAGGGCAAGTTCACATGATAGTCAAGCGTCCCGTCCTCCTCCGCGTCCGGCGGGCCCAGGATTGCCTTGGCCTCCTCCGCTGGGCGGCCGATGAGCAGCTGCCGCAACGGACGCGATCGCAGAAACTGAAGCTTCATGTCGTCCTGCGTCGCGGGGCGTCGATGGAATTGACAAGTGGAGACGCACATCAGGCACAGCGACAAGGTGGAACCCAGGGCGATCACTGCCAGCAGGCGATTCTCATGTTTCATGGCAGAACTTTTCAAACGGGTAGCTCCCGGCAGACAGCGACCGCAGGCAGCGATGGAAGGGCGTTAATGCAGGTCGCGCAGCACCGCTTCAACCTGCTCCAGCGTTTCGCCGATCCCCTGGTGCAGCACCAGGTCGGCCAGGTGGTCGTGCGGCGTGGGGTCGCGGTTGAGGATCACCAGCGCGGCGCCGTGCTGCTTTGCCAGCAGCGGCAAGGTGGCGGCCGGTTCGACGACCAGCGAGGAGCCGATCGCCAGGAACAGGTCGGCCTGCTGGCTCAGCTTGACGGCCGCGTTAACCACCTGGGTGTCGAGTTGCTGGCCGAACGAGATCGTCGCATGCTTCAGTAAACCGCCGCAATGGGGGCAGACCGGCGGCGTTTCCTCGCGCAGGAACTGCTCGACGAGAGGATCGGCGTCAAACCGGGCGGCACAGCCCAGGCAGCCAATCTGACGGGCCGTGCCGTGCAGTTCCCAGACCATCTTGCTGCCGGCCTGCTGGTGGAGACCGTCGATATTCTGCGTAATGACGGCCTGCAGCCGGCCGGATTTTTCCCACGCAGCCAACAGGCGATGCCCGATGTTCGGCTGGCTGGAGGCGAAATCGCGGTGGGCGATCGACTTTTGTCGCCAGTATTCATGCCGGGCCGTCGCACTGGCCAGAAACTGGTCGTAATAAACGGGCTGGGACGTCGCCCAGATTCCGCCGGGAGAGCGAAAGTCGGGGATGCCGCTTTCGGTGCTGATGCCGGCTCCGGTGAAAGCGACGACCCGTTTCGCCGTCTTCAGCCGCTCTGCCAGGGGGTGCGAAGGCATGAATGTTCCGGGTGAACCTGCGGTTGAGAGAATGACCAAAGTACGCGTATAATGCCCGCACGGAATTTTCGTTTTATTCCGTCAAGATCGATTCTAACGGCGACTGGCCAGAATACTACTCTCTGGAACCACCGCCCTCAGAGGCTTTGCCCCGCGGCATTTCCCCGGTATGTTGGGTGCGCTGGAACGCATTCCGAAAGGGGAGCCAGCAAGGCAGATTTTCCCGCTATTAAGGAGTGAACTGTGGCGTCCGGAAAGTATTTATTCACGAGCGAATCGGTCAGTATGGGGCATCCCGACAAGCTGGCCGATCAGATCTCTGACGGGGTGCTCGACGCCCTCTTCGCACAGGACCCTTTTAGCCGCGTTGCTTGCGAAACGATGGTCACGACCGGTCTGGCGCTGATCGCTGGCGAAATCACCACCGAAGCGAACGTCAATTATTCCGACGTCGTCCGCAATGTGATTCGCGAAGTCGGCTACACTTCCGACACCCTGGGCATCAACGCCGACGGCTGCTCCGTGCAGGTCGCGTTGGATCGACAGAGCCCGGACATCGCCCAGGGCGTGAACGACGACAAAACCAAAGGGAAAGATATCGGCGCCGGCGACCAGGGGCTGATGTTCGGTTATGCCTGCGACGACACGCCGGAACTGATGCCGCTGCCGATCGCGCTCGCGCACCGCATCATCAACCGCCTGACGGAAGCCCGCTTCAGCAAGGAAGTCGACTGGCTGCGTCCCGACAACAAAAGCCAGGTCACGGTCGAATACGACGGCGACAAGGCAGTCCGGATCGACACGGTCGTCGTTTCGACCCAGCATAACGAAGCCGTCAGCAACGAAGAGATCCAGGACTTCGTCCGCAACCAGATCGTCAAGCCGATCCTGCCCGCCGGCATGGCCGACAACGACATCACCTTCCATGTGAACCCGACCGGCCGTTTTGTGCTGGGCGGTCCGCACGGCGACTGCGGCCTGACCGGCCGCAAAATTATCGTCGACACCTACGGCGGCTGGGGCCGTCATGGCGGCGGCGCCTTTAGCGGCAAGGATCCGACCAAAGTCGATCGCAGCGCCGCTTACATGGCCCGTCACGTGGCGAAAACGATCGTCGCCTCCGGCCTGGCCCGTCGCTGCGAAGTGCAGCTGGCCTACGCCATTGGCGTGACCGATCCGGTCAGCGTGTACGTCGATACGCAGGGCACGGGCGAAGTCGAAGACAGCCGCATCTGCGAAGTGGTCAAAGAGTTCTTCCGCCTCAGCCCGGCCGGCATTATCGAAGCCCTCGATCTGCGCCGCCCGATCTTCCGCAAGACGGCAGCCGGCGGCCACTTCGGCCGGAGCGAGCCCGAATTCACGTGGGAGAATACCGACCGCGCGAAAGAACTGGCCGAAGCCGTTGGCGCCACTGCCGACGCCACCCGCTAAGCGAGCTAGCTGAACCAGCGAGCTAGCTAAGCCAGGCAGTCGTCAGGCCGCTTCCTCCCGAGCGGTCGTGCGATGAAAAAGATTTTTCGCCAAGGATCAACCGACCGGCAAACTTCGCCTGTCGGTTCGGCGATTTCCCCAGGAGCCAGGCATGGACGCCACGACTGCAGCGATGGATTCCGCGCGCTCTCAGCGCAACACTTCACTTAACGCGGGGGCCGCTGGACTGGCCGCAACGGCGGTATGCGTTTTTGCCCATCTGACAGGCCCCGACGCTTCCACCGCCGCAGCCTGGCCCTTCCCGCTGCTGATGGGGGCCGCTGTCGCCGTCAGCAGCCTGGTGCTGCGCGTCCGCACGGTACGGCAGTGGGAACGCGACCAGACGGGCCCGCCGTGGCTGCTCTTGCTGTTGCCTGGCGCCGCCATGCTTCTGGTGGGCTATGGCTTCTCACTGGCTGCACATCACGCTGTTGATCAACTGGCCTACTGGGCGATCGCCTTGCCGGCGGAAGCGGCCTGCTGGCTGCAGATCTGTTTACTGCTGAACCGCTCCGGCCGGCCCGCCCACTTGTCCGTCCAGCCGGTCATGGGCAGCGACATGGGCCGATCGTGGCTGATGAGCGAAATCGAAAACGGAGTCCAGCCGCCGCTGTATGTAATCGGCACGCTGAGCCCGACCGACTGCGATCTGGACGAAGCAGAAGACGAAGACCTGCTTCCGCCGGGCGTCTCGCAGCATTTCACCCGCGCCCGGGCCGAAGAAGGCGGCGAAGCGATCTACGGCGCGCTGCGGGCCGAGTTCGCCCCAGGCGAGCGATCGCAAACGCTGCACATCGCGTTCTGTCCGCCGCTAGCGGTTGCCCCCGACTTCACGGCGACGCCCATTTCCGGCCCGGCTGCAACGGTGAAGTGCGCCGAAATCCAGACATTCGGAGCCCGGATTGAGATTCGTCTTAACGCCGCCCAGACCGAAGCCAGCGAAATCGGCCTGGAATTCTACGCCCTGGCGAAAACAGCAGACACCTCAAGCCAGGCGTAACGCTGGCCTGTCTTCCTTCCGACCGAATCACACCCGGAGGGCGCTTTCGGAGCCTCGCTTTTCGCGAACGTCGGGCACGGCTTGCTTGCAAAAACGGTCCAGCCCGTTACATTTCTCATTGCAACGCTGCCCGTAATTCCTCCTCGCGTTTGGTATAGGTTCTGTTTTGGCTGAGCCGAATAAAGTTCACATTATTGGTATCGGCGACGACGGTTTAGCCGGCCTGACCGCGGCCAATCGTCGTCTGCTGGAGCAAGCCGACCTGGTCATTGGCAGCGAACCCGCGCTGGCCAGCATCAGCGATCTGGGGAAGGAGCGGATGGAAATCCGCGGCGACCTGGAGCAACTCACTCAGACCCTGCAGGAACGCAGCGACCAGCAACTGGTGATCCTGGCCTCAGGCGATCCCATGTTCTACGGCACCGCCCGTTACCTGTGCGACCGCCTGGGCAAGGACCGCTTTGAAGTGGCGCCCCATGTGAGCAGCATGCAGTTGGCGTTTGCCCGGGTGAAGGAAAGCTGGGACGAAGCTTACCTGACCGATCTGTCGTCGCAGGCTCTGTCACAGGTGGTGGAAAAGGTCCGCACGGCGGAACGCGTCGGCCTGTTCACCAGCAGCACCGCCTCTCCTGCCGATGTCGCCAAAGCACTGCTCGAACGGCGGATCGACTACTTCACTGTGTATGTCTGCGAGAATCTGGGCTCTCCCGACGAACGGGTCACGCATGCGGAACTGAGCGAAATCGCGCAGCAGCAGTTCTCGCCGCTGAACGTGATGATCCTGACGCGGAAGCCAGGCGCCCCGGATCGCCCGCCGGAAATGCGAGGGCGAAGGCTGTTCGGCAATCCCGACGAAATGTTCCTGCAGTCGCAACCGAAACGCGGCCTGCTGACCCCATCGGAAGTGCGCGTCATCGCCCTGGCGGAACTTGACATTGGCCCCAGCAGCACCGTCTGGGACATTGGAGCCGGCAGCGGATCGGTCGCGGTCGAAGCGGCCCAGGTGGCCGCCGCGGGACGCGTGTATGCGATTGAGATGGATGTCGAGGATTACCAATTGATCGCGGAAAACGCGGAACGGTTCGGCGTCAAGAATCTGACTCCTGTCCTGGGCAAGGCGCCGGAGGCCTGGAAAGATCTGCCGGCCCCCAACGCGATCTTTGTGGGCGGCACCGGTCGCACGATCGACCAGATCGTCGAGGACGCCTTCCAGGCCCTGCTTCCCGGCGGCAGGCTGGTCGCCAATGTGGGCAGCATCGACAATGTGGCGGCCGTTCGCGCGGTCCTGCGCAAGCTGGAATGCGAAGTCAATGTGCTGATGATCAACATCGCCCGCGGCGTCGAACAGCTGGAACGGATGCGCTTCGAATCGCTGAATCCGACCTTCCTGCTGACCGCCTCCAAGCCCGAGTAATGGCTGTCCCCGTCGCGGCCCTCCAGGTAGCCGCAGTCGCCTGACTTTGGAGGGAGTCATTTGCAACGGCCGCCAGACTCCGGCAAGCTCGGCTACGGCGTTTGGTCGGCCTGCGTTAACCGCCAGCGACGGGGGCAAAGAGCACCAGTTCATCGCCATCTCGCAAATTACGGGCCGGGTGGCGGCCGATGGTGCCGACATGCTCGCCGGAAACGGCGACCAGGCAACTCGCGGGAAACGATTCTCCTTCGGGCAGGTCTTTCGCCAGGGCCGCCAGCGCGGCGTCGAGGTCGGCGCCATCGGGCAAGGAGAGCATATCGGGCAGGCCTTCGGCCAGGTGGTAACTGCGTCCGGTCACGACAACTTGAATCTGCATGGTCGACAAACGGGCTAAAAAGGGAAAGCGAATCAGGAAGGAGTGCGTACGCTGCGTTCCAGGAATCTACCGCGCCGCCTTGGGGGGAAGCAACGTCGCGGCCGGGCGTCTTGCGAAATTCGCTCCCCTTGGTGGCCTGTGAAGGGACGCCAAGTTAACATAAGCGGTTCGTATTCTTCGCGAACTCGTCCTGGGTTCGCGGTCCTGACTACCAGCCAATCCTGGAGCCCTCCATGGTCCGACTTCCACTCGCCTTGCTGACCCCGTTGATCCTTGTCGCCGCCGCCCTCCCGGCAATCGCCCAGGAAAACAACCAGCCGCCCGAAGGCTTTCAAGCGATCTTCAATGGCAAAGATCTGTCGGGCTGGCACGGCATGGGGCATTTTGATCCCCGCAAGCTGACCGCCATGGACGAGGAAGCTCGCGCCGCCAAGCACGCCGCGGATCTGGCGGATGCGAAAGAGCACTGGTCCGTGCAGGACGGCGACCTGGTCAACGACGGCCATGGAGCCTATCTCACCACCGACGCCAGTTACGGCGATATCGAACTGTGGATCGACTACAAAACGGTCGCCAAAGCCGACAGCGGCATTTACCTGCGAGCGACTCCGCAGGTACAGATCTGGGACACCACCGAGGCCGGCGGAAAGTGGAAACTGGGCGCCGATAAAGGCTCCGGAAGCTTATGGAACAACGCCCCGGGATCGGCCGGCAAAGACGCCCTGGAACTGGCCGACAAACCGTTTGGCGAATGGAACCGCTTCCATGTGATCCAGGTCGGCTCCGTGACCACGGTCTGGCTCAATGGGAAACTGGTCGTCGACCACGCCCATATGCACAACTTCTGGGATCGCTCCAGCCCGCTGTTCGCCTCGGGCCCGATCCAGCTGCAGACGCATGGCGGCGAGATTCGCTGGAAGAACATCTTCCTGCGCGAAATCCCCGCCGAAGAAGCGAACGAAATGCTCGCCGAGTACAAGGACAAAGGCTTCAAGTCGATCTTCAACGGGAAAGACCTCGAAGGCTGGGAAGGCGCTGCCGACAACTACGAAGTCGTCGACGGAGCCATTCGCTGCAAAAAGGGGAAAGGCGGCGTGCTCTTCACCACCGCGACCTACGGCGACTTTGTCGCCCGGTTGGAATTCCAACTGCCCGAAGGCGGCAACAACGGGCTGGCCATTCGTTACCCGGGAACCGGCAATCCGGCATACTCGGGCATGTGCGAACTGCAGGTGATCGACTCGGAGCATCCCCGGTATGCAAAGCTGGATCCGCGTCAGTATCACGCTTCCGCCTATGGTATGGCGGCCGCCAAACGCGGCTACCTGCGTCCCGTTGGCGAATGGAACTTCCAGGAAGTCACCGTTCAGGGCTCGACGATTAAAGTCGAACTGAACGGCTATGTGATTCTCGACACCGACCTCAGCAAGGTGACGGAATTCATGGCCAATTCGCCGCACCCTGGCAAAGATCTGACCGAAGGTCATTTTGGTTTCGCCGGTCACAACGATCCGGTTTCTTTCCGCAATCTGTCCATCAAAAAGCTGCCGGCGTCGAAGTAGTCGCCTGCTGATATTGCCACGATACTCACGCGCCGGCCCGCTTGCCGGCGCGTTTCGCGGGGAGGGATTCCATTGTCGAAGATGCGCTTCTATCGCACAGGCTGGTATCGCACTGTTCTGCTGGTCGGCTGCTGCTGCCTGCCACTGGGCTGCAGTAACGGCAAGCCAGCTCCGCCGCAGAACAGGTCGACGGGGGAAGTGGACGCCGACGCGCCCGACAAGGAGCCGGCCGACAAGAAGCCGGCCGAACTAGCCCGGGGTGAAGTTCTGTCCACCAACGATCCGCTGGCGGCTGTCTGGCAGGGAGCCCAGCTGATCGACCTGACGCATGCCTTTAATGCGTCGACCATTTACTGGCCGACGGCTGCCGGCTTTCGCATGACGAAAGACTCCGACGGCATTACAGAAAAAGGCTACTACTACGCCGCCAACAGTTTCCAGGCGGCCGAGCACGGAGGCACCCATCTCGACGCACCCATCCACTTCCGCCAGGCAGGCACAACGGCCGACAAGATCCCGCTGGAACGCCTGCTGGGCGAAGCGGTCGTGGTTGACCTGTCGGCTGAATGTGCGGGCGACCCCGACTACCAGATCACCGTCGACGACCTGCACAACTGGGAAGTGCAGCACGACCAGCATCTGGTCGATGTCATTGTGCTGCTGCGGACGGGCTACGCGAAACACTGGCCAGACAGGGAAAAATACCTGGGCACCCGCCAGCTGGGACCGGACGCCGTCGCCCTGCTGCATTTTCCCGGCCTGCACCCGGACGCCGCTAAATGGCTGGGCGAACACCGGGCCGTCAAGGCAGTCGGTATCGACACCGCCAGCATAGATTTCGGGCAGTCGACCCATTTCCAAAGCCACATCACGCTGTTCCAGCACGACATCCCTGTGTTTGAAAACGTCGACCTGAGCGACTCGCTGCCGACTGACGGCTTTAGCGTTGTCGCCTTGCCGATGAAAATCGAAGGCGGCTCCGGCGGTCCCCTGCGCATCGTCGCTATCCTGCCGCCAACTTCCGACGCAGAGTAGCTCGCAGCCGTTGTTTACTTCGGGGCGGACGCCGTCAACGCGCGGAGATCGTCGAAAAACTGCGGGTACGTTTTGCCGACGCAGCCGGGATTGGTAATTTCGACGCCGGGCGTACGCAGGCCGACCAGGGCCATGCTCATCGCCATCCGGTGATCGTGGTACGTTTCAATCGAGGCTCCCCGCAGCGGCTGGGGAGTAATGCGCAGGCCGTCCTCGGTCTCTTCGACCAGGGCGCCCAGCTTGCGCAGCTCGCAGGCCAGATCGCCAATCCGGTCCGTTTCCTTGTGGCGGTTATGAGCCACATTGCGAATCACCGTGGGGCCCTCCGCGTACAGGGCCACGGCAGTCAGCGTTTGCACCGTATCGCTGATGGCGTTCATGTCGACATCCACGCCGTGCAGCGGGCGGCCTTCCACCGTGATCTGGTCCGCTTCGTACTCGACCAGGCAGCCCATCTGTTCCAGCACCTGGCAAAAAGCCACATCGCCCTGCAGGGCCTGAAGACTGAGGCCGGTGACCGTGATCCGGCCCTGGGTGATGGCGGCCGCGGCCCAGAAGTAACTGGCGGCGGACGCATCAGGCTCGATCGCGTAGTCCCGGCCCTGGTAGCGCTGGGGAGCTGGAATCAGGAAACGGCGGCCGGCCTCGTCGGTCAGCTGGACGCCAAAGGACGCCATCACAGCGGACGTCATCCGCACGTACGGCTGGGAGACAAGCTCGCCCGACACGTTCAGCTCCACATCGGCCGCGGCGCAGGGCGCCGTCATCATCATGCCGCTGAGGTACTGGCTGGAGATATTTCCCGCCACCGTGGCGCTACCGCCCGGCAGGCCGTCGGCCTGCACCAGGACCGGTGGACAGCCGGTTCCCGCTTCGCATTCGATCCGGGCGCCCAGTTGGACCAGCGTGTCGACCAGATCGCCGATCGGACGCTCGCGCATCCGCTCCACACCATCCAGGCGAAACGTCCCGTGTCCCAGCGTGACAAGCGCCGTCAAAAACCGGATCGTGGTGCCGCTGTTGGCGACAAACAGCTCGGCCTGCCTGGCCGGGATTTGCCCGCCGCAGCCTTCGACTTCGATCACCGCCGTCGCCGGGTCGTGCCGCACCGATACGCCCAGCCGCCGTAGCGATTCCAGCATCACCTGGGTGTCTTCGCTGTCGAGGGCGCCGCGCAGGGTGGACCGGCCTTCTGCGAGCGCCGCGCAAACCAGCGCCCGGTTGGTGATGCTTTTGGAACCCGGCGGCCGGACCGTCGCCACCAGCGGTCCGGTCGGTTCGATCAACTCGCGGTCGCTCATGTTGTCGCTCATGGGCTGGCGATCTTCCACAGGTGGGCGTCGGTGCGGAAGTACAAGGCGTCCTCGCCGACGGCGGGCGATCCCTGGATCTTCTCTTCGATGGGGTTCGTCGAGAGCACCTCTCCTTTTTCACCCAGCTGCACCACCTGGCAATCGCCGTCGGAGCCCAGGCAATACATGCGGCCGCCGGCAATGACGGGCGTCGCCCAGAAGGAGCCTTTGAGTCGCAGCTGCCAGAGCTGCTCGCCTTCGTCCTTTACATCCGCACAGGTGATCACGCCGGCGCGATTGAGAACGTAGAGCTTCTCCTGGTACAGCACGGGACTGGCGGCGCTCGGATTCAGCCGGCCCGAATTCCACACCAGTTCCGGCGAAGTGGAGTCTTCCGCCAGCTTGAACGCCGTGATGCCGTCGGCCGGCACGTACAGCCATTCGCCATCGGTCGCCACGGAAGGAATTCCGCTGCACTCAATCTCGTATTCCCATTTGACGTCGCCAGAACGCGGATCGACAATCGTCAGCCCCGACGGCGACTGCATCAGCACGGTCGCAGGGCGCTGGCCGCGGGCCGGAATCACCACGGGCGACGTCCAATTGGCCGTGCGGCCTCGTTCTTTGCGCCACAGGGTTTCTCCGGTCAGGGCATCAATGCCGGCGGCGAACGAATCGCCCTGGCTTTCGATCTGCACAATCACCACGCCGTCGACCACCGCCGGCGACGACGACATGCCGACATCGTTACCCGACTTGGGATAGTCGAAGGTCAGCCCCCGATACCACAACAGGTTCCCTTCCAGGTCGAGGCAGACCAGATCATTGGAGGAAAAAAAGGCGTAAATCCGCTCGCCGTCGCTGGCGGGCGTATTGGCGGCTACGGCGCTGCTGGGATGCGTGTTGGTTCGTCCCGTCGCCCAGAACTCGCGGCGCCAGTTCTCTTCGCCCGTTTCCGCCGAGCAGGAGATCACATACAGGCGATCCTGGTTCACGCCGCCTGAGCAGGTGACGATCACGTTCCCTTTAACCAGGATCGGACCCGACGGACCGCGTCCCGGCAGATCGACCTTCCAGGCGACATTTTCGTCGGTCGTCCAGCTGGCTGGCGGATTCTCTTTCTCGGCCACGCTTTGCGTACCGCGAAACTGCAGCCAGTCAGCGCCGCTGCAGACCGCAACGACAAACAGCAAGGAAGCACAAAGACTGATTTTTCTCATCGGAAGGGTTCCAATAATCGGCGTATGTCGGCAACCGGAAGAGGACTCGCTGCGGTCAAGCAGGACGTCCCGCCCGAACGAACACGGGGGAAGTCTAGCGAAGCAGGCGATCGAGGGCCGCCGTACGTTTTAAAGGACGATCCTGCGACAGCACGGCCGTGCCGAACTTGTCGCACACTCGCAACTGGAACTGCCAGTCCTGGGCCCAGTTCTCCGTTTGTTCGTTCTGGCAAATCTTCACCAGAATGACGTTCTTCCCCTTTTTCAGCCGGCCTTCGCCGACGTACTGATCCACGCTGCGGTTGGCGTGGTACACCTCGTTGGCGGTGAGCAGCTCGCCGTTGAGCCAGACTTTGTTGGCGTTGATGCAGCCCAGTCGCACGTCGACCGGACGAGCTTCGTCGGCGATAAACTCGGCCCGGGCGTAAACAATGGCGCCCATGTGCTTGCCGACAACTTTATTCAGATCGACCAGACCGTAATCGTCGACTTCGGTATGGGACTTCCAGCTGACGTTGCCCGCCTTGCCGGCGTATTCGGCGTCGGCCAGGAATTCATTCTCCGGCGGGTAAGCGACGGCGAAGCCGGCTTTGTCGGTGTTGTCGAAGGGCCCAATCAGCTGCCAGCGCTGGATGAAACCAAAGTGGGCGGGCAGGTCGACCTCGATGCCGCGGTCCTCCAGCGCCTTGTCCGCCAGCTTGATCTGGTCAAGGTCGCGGGCGGCGGTCATCGCCGCGCGATAGGCGGCCGTCGCTGCCTCTTCGTTTTTGGCGTCGGCCAGGGCTTTCGCTTCTTCCAGTTTATGGGCGACCGCTTCCCGCCGCAGCTCCAGGCTGGGATCGTCAAGCATCGACGGGATCAGCTCGGCTTCCGCCGCCGGATTCACGCGTACGATCCATTCAAACGCGGCCCGCCTGGCGCGAGGTGCGTGGTTGCGATCCGCCAGAAACGCATTCAGGGCGGCCAGGGGAAGTTGCTCCCCTTTTTTGTGGGCCGACTCGGCAATCGTATCGACGGCCGCACGCAGGTAATTAACGGCCAGCGGACCGGCGTCGTCAAATCCGGCGAGAATCTCAGGCAACTGGCTCACATCGGCCTGGGACAGCGTTCGCCAGGCTTTGCCGGCGGCCACGTTCCCTTCCCCTTTGGGACCTACGCCTTGGATCGTTTTCACCAGGGGCGCCACTTCGATCTCGGCGCCGAGCAAAGGCGCCGCACAAACAGCCGCCAGCACGCCGGCGGCCGCCAGGAAAGTTCTCAACATAGCAATCAACTCCAGAATGGGACGCGACCGAACCGCATTGGCGAGCCCGCAAGATCCGGTCCCGCTGCACAGGATCATTTTTCCGACATTGTAGCGGATCGCGCTGCGGTTGGGGATTTGCGACCGGCGGGTTCTTGGCGTCCTTGCGCAAACTTCATGCAGCCTTCCCGGGAAGTTGCCGCAGGCGGACGGGAGCATCCGCAGCAGCGCCCCAAGGCTCCGCGACCCCGGCGGGTTGCCAAGTATGGCTGGAGTCTTTCCAATGACCGAACGCTGCTTCCTCGCAAGACGGCGTTCGCTCGAAACGAGGGGACCGGCGGCGAATCGCCCTGCTTTTCAAGAAAGACGCTATGGCTCGCATTCTGATCACCTCGGGCCCCACCCGGCAGTATCTGGACCCGGTGCGTTATCTGACGAACGCCTCCAGCGGCCGAATGGGCCGCGCGCTGGTCAGCGCGGCGCTGGAACTGGGGCACCAGGTAGTCGTCGTCAGCGGGCCGGTCGAAGTCGATTACCCGGCCGAGGCGGAAGTGGTTCCTGTCATCTCGACGGAAGAAATGCTCGAGGTCAGCCGGCGGCTGTTTGTCGACTGCGATGGGCTGATCGGGGCGGCGGCGCCGTGCGACTATCGCCCCCTGGCGGTAGAGAACCAAAAAATCGCCAAAACGGGCGGACCGCTGGTCCTGCAGCTGGTGGAAACGCCCGATGTGCTGGCCACCCTGGGGGCAGAGAAAAAACCGCACCAGTGGACCGTAGCGTTCGCCCTGGAAACGGAAGACCAGCGTTTCCGCGCGCTGACCAAGCTGGAGAAGAAAAACTGCGAAATGGTCGTGCTCAACGGCCCGCAGGCGATGAACTCGCTGGATAACGCGGTCGAAGTGCTCGTCCGCGGCGGCGAACTGCTGGAAGCGATTGCCGGCGACAAAGAAACGGTCGCCCGGGGCATACTACGACTAATCTCCCAGCGGCTAATCCGCGACTAGCTCTTCCAGCGACTGGTCGTTCGGCAAGGTAAAATAGAACACGCTGCCTTTGCCTGGCGTGGATTCGACCCAGATTTTTCCTTGGTGCCGTTCGACCACGCGGCGGCAAACCGACAGGCCGATGCCTGTGCCGTCAAACTCCGCCCGGGTGTGCAGACGGCGGAAGACTTCGAACACCCGGGCCAGAAACCGGGGCTCGATGCCGATGCCGTTGTCGCTCACGCTGAACAACCAGCCGTTTTCCCACGGCTCCGCCGAGACATGCACCTGGGGGCGTTCTTCCCGGCGAAACTTGATTGCATTGCCGATCAGGTTCTGGAAGAGCTGCCGCATTTGCGACGGGTCCGCCTCCAGTGTGGGCAGGGGGTCGCTGGTGATGACGGCTTTGTTCTCGCTGATCCTTTTGAACAGGTTGTTCTTGACGTCGACCAGCACGCCGTTGACGTCGATCGGCCGGAAGCGTTTCGCTTCGGTTTGAATCCGGGAGTATTCCAGCAGGTCGTCGATCATCTGCTGCAGCTGGCCGGCGCAATGGTTGATAATCTGCAGGAAGTCCCGGCCGCGATCATCCAGGCTTTGCTGGTAGTCGCTGGTCAACAGCGAGGCAAAGCCGCCGATGGAACGCAGCGGCTCCTGCAGATCGTGCGACACCGAATAAGCAAACTGCTGCAGTTCTTCGTTTCGGCGTTCGAGCTGTTCGGCGTGGAGCTGCAGCTGCTTCTGCTGGCGACGGATGGTGCTGGTGAGCGCGACCTTTTCAATTGCGTTGTCGATCGCCCTTTCGAGCATTTCCCAGGTGAGCTGCCCTTTGACCAGGTAGTCCTGAACGCCGCGTTTCATCGCTTCGACCGCGATCGCTTCGTTCCCGTGCCCAGTCAACATGATGGCGGCCAGCTCGCGCTCCGCCAGCGCCGGCAGCAGGTCGAGTCCTTCATAGTCGGGCAGCCGGAAATCGACCAGCACGCAATCGAAGCGAGGTCCCTCCAGCGCGGCCAGACCTTCAGCTCCGGTCGCTGTCTCCACCAGTTCGTAGCGGCCGTCGACCAGGCGGCAGATCGTTTCCCGGTCGACTTCGTCATCTTCAATCAGAAGCAGGCGTTTCACAACAGCACACGCGCAATCTGTCGTCCTTGCATTCGCCAGACGGGCAGCATAGCGAACTGCAGGAACAATCAAAAAAGTAACGGCAGGGGAGCCGCTCGCAACGCGAATCGTCCAGGCGTCGCCGCTTCTGGCCGTGGTCCGAGCGTTCCCCTAAAGAAAGCCCTACCGCGAGGATCCTTTTCCCGGATTCGGACTCGGCATCACGGCGCCCGTTTCAACGAGCCATTGCCCCAGATCTTTCTTCAGCATCATGGCGACCTCGGGGTTTTCCTCAGCCACGTTTTGCTGTTCGCTGGGATCTTTGGCCAGATTGAAGAGTTCCAGCCGATCACCTTCGTACCATTGGATCAGCTTCCAGTCGCCTTTGCGAATCGCGCCGCCTGGCGCCCCGCCCTGGTTGCCATAATGAGGATAGTGCCAGTACATGGGCGGGCGGACCCGTTCTTTCCCATGGAGCAAGTCAACAAAACTGATCCCATCGACATGTAAATCTTTCCGCAGCGGCAAGCCGGCGGCTTCCAGCATGGTTGGGAAAAAGTCGGTGCTGACGACCGCGGACCGACAAACCGATCCGGGCTTGGTCACGCCGGGCCAGCGGACGATCATCGGTTCGCGGATGCCGCCTTCGTACAGCCAACCTTTGCCGGCCCGCAGCGGCAGGTTGCTGGTGGGGTGGCCTTCCGAGGTCGACAGGCCGCCGTTGTCCGACATAAAGAACACGATCGTATCGTCCGCCAGTTTCAAGCGATCGAGTGCGTCCAGCACGGTCCCAACGGCCAGGTCCATCCCTTCGACCATGCCCGCGTAGACCGCATGTTCCTGCACCAGTCGAACCTTGCGAGCGCCTTCTTCGCCCCAGATCGGGGAGTCGGTCTTGAGCTGGCTGCGTTTCTCTTCGTACTTCTTCTCCAGGTCCGGCCGGGAAATTAACGGCGTGTGCACGGAGTAGAACGACAGGTACGCCAGAAACGGACGGTCCTGGTTGTCTTCGATGAACTTGACCGTTTCCCGGGCCAGTCGATCCGGCAGGTGCTCGCCGTCGGGACCATCCGTCAGACGGGGATTGTCGTAGGGAGAAAAATATCGCTTGCCGCCATAGGGGCCGCCTCGGTCGATACCGCCGCGATTGATATCAAAGCCCTGATCCTCGGGCCAGAAGCCGGCCGGTCCCAGGTGCCACTTGCCGGCAAAAAAGGTCGCATACCCGGAATCATGGAAGACTTCAGCCAGCGTCGTTTCGTTGAGGGCCAGTCGATCCTGGTAGGGCGCCGGGAGCAGCTTTGTCTTGCGATTCCACTTCTCGGGCTGGTTGTTGCCGGCGGGATTGATGTAGTCGGTAATGCCCACGCGGTTCGGGTATTTGCCTGTCATGATGCTGGCTCGCGTTGGCGAACAAACCGGACAGGCGGCGTAGGCATCGGTAAAACGCATCCCCGATGCCGACAGGCGGTCGACATTGGGCGTTTCATAGAACGAACTGCCAAAGCAGCCCAGGTCCGTCCAGCCCAGGTCGTCGACCAGGAACATCACCACATTCAGGGGACGATCGGCCGCCATACCCAGGGAATTCCCTAGGGAAAAGAATGCCGCAAGAGACAGGGCGAAAAAAGCGAACGCTTTTCTGTAGGTAGAAAAGTCCGACGTTCGAACAGCGAGGTTCGACTTCATAAGAAAACTCCAGCCGCAAGATGACAGATAAGAGAAGGAGCGAAGGGAAAGGTCAGTATTGTAACGTCCACGACCGCGGTCAACGTAACGCAGCCTGGAACCCTGGTTTTTTCTGCCGGATCCCCAGTTTTTTCCCCACCCAACCCCATGCATTCCCGTCACTTTGACCTTCCCAAGAACTAGCGGACGCACCCCCGGGAAGACGGGGAACTGCGCGATTCGAAGATTGCCTGCAGGCGCCAGCCGCCCTTTGCCGACCTAAGTTCTGCCGTCGTGGGAGCTTGCCGAAAAAAACAACCCGACTGGCGCCCTTGACGACTGCTGCGGTTTCTCTTAATTTGGTGCGTTTTAGCGATCCTCAGGCGCCACGCCTTTAAGCACTTTTAAACGGAAGCAAGTAGAACCACCATGTACGCAATTATTGCCGACGGCGGCCGACAGTATCGTGTGGAAGAAGGGCAACAACTGGCAGTCGATTATCGCGACATCGCCAAAGGAGAAGTTTGCCGGTTTGAGCGCGTGCTCGCCGTCACCAACGACTCCGGAACCACCCTCGGTCTGCCCGTCATCGAAGGCGCGGTTGTCACCGCCGAGGTTCTGGGCGTCGTCCAGGCCGACAAGATTTACATCCAGAAGTTCCGTCGCCGCAAGACGTATCGTCGCCGCACGGGTCACCGCCAGATGTACACGAACGTCAAAATCACCAAGATTGAAGGGGTGTAGTCGCCCTGCCTTCCGTTTGATCTGAAATGTGTTCAAACGAGAAGCGACGGCAAGACCCGCCTGCCAGATCAAGAAAAAAGAAACGGCCGCAAATCCTCGATTTGCGGCCGTTTCTTATTGCGTCAATCAAGTATCGCGTCAATCGGGGGCCGCATCCCCCGTAGTGGACCTGGCCACAAGTCCCTCTTTCCTGGGCGATGCTAATGCAAATCGCTCATCACGATCAGAAGCCGAGTTGATTGTGGCAGGGCCGAGGCCAGCTCGGTGTGCCGGCACGGAAGGACGTGGACCTGTGGCGAGATCCACGACGTGAAAATCAAGAGGGACCTGTGGCCAGGTCCCGTACGGGGAAAGACGGCTAATTGCCGGCGGCGGCTTGTTTTTCCGGGGCTTTTTTGGTTTTTCCGTCGGCCTTCTGGTCGTCCTCTTTTTCATTTTCGCCGCTCAGGCGGCCGCGGAGATAGCTCAGGGCGGCCAGCAACTGCCGGTCTTCGAACGCTTCGCCTTCTTCCGGCTTGCGGCCCACGATATCGCGCTGGCGGCGGAATTCGTTGTACTCCCGCAGTTCTTCGGTGCTGAGCTTGATGAGGAAGCCCTCGTTCGGGATCACCCCCCAGGCGTCTTCGTCGGTGGCGCCTTCGAAGCGGTGGATATTCTTGCCCGAAGGTCGCTGGTAACTGGCGGTGGTGAGCTTCAGCGCGCTGCGGCCGTCTTCCAGCGTGATAATGTTCTGCACGCTGCCTTTGCCCCAGGTGCGTTCCCCGATGACGACGGCACGTTCGTGGTCCTGCAGGCAGGCGGAAACAATTTCACTGGCGCTAGCGCTATAGCGGTTGACCAGGATCACCATCGGAAAGTCAGCATAGGTGCCCCGGGTGTGGGCGTCCCAGCGGCGGGCCGGTGCGTTACGGCCGGCCGTGCTGACGATCTTCCCTTCTTCGACAAACAGATCGCTAACTTCGATCGCACAGGAGAGCAATCCGCCCGGGTTGAACCGCAGATCCAGAACCAGCGCCTTGATCCCGGCCGCGTTGAGCAGGTCCAGCGTCTCTTTCAGTTCCTCGGTCGTATGACGGCCAAAGGTGTTGATCCGCACATAGCCGATTTTCTGATCCTCGTCGAACATATAGTTCCAGGAGTCGTCGTCGTTTCGTGTGTCGCCCAGCACGGTCGCCACGCGAACTGTTTTCCGGGTCAGCTCCACGGGAATCGGCTTTTCTTCCCCTTCATGCAGCACGGAAACCTTGACCGAGGTGTCGACCTTCCCTTTGAGTTTGGCGATCGCTTCGTCGATCGTAATGCCCCGGGTGGACTCCCCTTCGATTTCCACGATCGTGTCGCCCGCCAGCACGCCCGCTTTGTAGGCAGGCGATCCGAGAATGGGGCTGATCACCTTGAGAATGCCGCCTTCGACAGAAACGCGGATGCCGATGCCGCCGAATTCGCTTTCCACGCCGCTTTTAAAACGGTCGATCTGCTCGGGCGGAATGTAGGCTGAATACTGGTCGAGTTTGGTCAGCATCCCTTCAATGGCCGCTTCCATCAATTCCCGGCGGCTGATGTCTTTGACATAGTTCCGGTCGACCTGGTCGAGCGTGTCCGCGAACAACCGCATTAGTTCGTAAACTTCCGCGTCTTCTTCCTGCGGGGACTTCTCCGGTTCCGGGGGGCTGTCCTCGACCTCCTTCGCAGCGACGGGCGGAGCCGCCAGGGCCCCTTGCGAGAACGGCAACACCAGCATCGAGTTCGCCCAAACCACGAGCGCTAACCAGATCATTTCGCGACGCGCCATCTACGGCTCTCCTGCTGCTGCCGACCTGGATACGTTCCCAAAATACGGGAAAAGGCGGCAAGGTGTTTAATAGCGAAAGGAAGCCAGAACCACCCCGGGAACAAGCCCCAACGGCAAGCCCCGCAGGCACGCTTCAGCGAGCCCAGGCGGGCGGCGTAAACTCCCATAGTTATTCAGATTATACGACGCGGCCGAAACACAAACAACGTCGTAACCTGGCACAGCAGTTACCGGCGGGACGTACGCCCCGGGCGGACGGGCGAAAGCAGGAAACAAAAAACCCCTCGCCGGGGAAGCGAGGGGTTTTTGCTGTGTTCGTGCGGAGGCGGAGAAATCGCTCGTTTTATTGCGGCCAGGCCGGCAGGTTCTCGTCGATCAGCGGCCGCTGGCGAACGGGTGAAAACATCCCCAGCGGTTTGGGAGCATTGCCCGCGTCGCGGCTGTCACTTTCCACCGCGGCCAGTCGTCGCTGCTCGGTCCGATTGGCGGCGGGCGGCGGAACGATCACCGCAGGGGCGGCCACAGG
This sequence comes from Lignipirellula cremea, assembly GCF_007751035.1. Taxonomy (NCBI): domain Bacteria; kingdom Pseudomonadati; phylum Planctomycetota; class Planctomycetia; order Pirellulales; family Pirellulaceae; genus Lignipirellula; species Lignipirellula cremea. Next base: position 4,104,658 of record NZ_CP036433.1, read on the forward strand.
CTGGAGCTGCAGTCGTAATTTCTCATTCTCTTTCCGCAAGGCGAGCGCTTCCGCCTGGGCTTCGTCCTGGATTCTCCGCGCCCGGGTGCAGACTTTCTTCGCCTCTTCGAGCAGCGTTTCCATTCGACGGCGGAGCACCTTTTGTCCCCTTTCCTGTTCGATATGGAACTCGTCATTGCTCTTGCGGGCCAGGCGAAGTTCTTCTTCGGTGGCGGACTGGCGACGGATCATTTGCTGGACTTCGTTTCGCAGGGTGTCGGCCTCGGCGTGCATTTCTTCCCGCTGACGCCAATAGGCTTCTTCGTTGGCCTGGGCCTGCTGTTCCATACTGATGATCCGTGCCTGCTGTTCCTCCACCTGGCTCCGGTAGCGATCGCGCACCGCCGCTGTTTCCGCGTGAAGCTGGCGTTCCGCGTTCCAGGATACGCGTTCGGCTTCGTCGGATTGCGATTTGGCCAGTAACTCGTCGACCGCTTTTTGCACCCGGGCGTTATCCTTCTTTAACTGCTGTTCGCGTCCGCCATAATTCTGGCGGGCGGCGTCCAGTTGATCCTGAAGCTGGCGAATCTCGGTTTCCATTTCTTCGGTGCGGGAATCCGTCCGCTCCCGTTCGGCCGTCGCGGAGATCACGTTCTGCTGAATGCGTTCGTTGTCGGCCTGCAGGGTTTCGTTCTGGGATCGCAAACTCTGCACCAGCGACTGGAGCGATTTCTTTTCTTCCTGCAGCCGTTGCTGCAGCTGCTCTGTCTGCTTTTTATGCTGATGCTCCCGCGCCTCCAGGGCCTGCTGCGTATCGGCCTGGAGCCGCCGCAGTTTGACGGTTTCCTGCTCCAGCGTCTCGCTGCGAGTGCGGGTCTGCGATTGCTCTTCTTTGACTGTCAGGAGCGATTTCTGCAGCTGCTCGGCCTGCGTCAGAATGGTATCGTTCTGAAAGCGAAGATCGTCGACCAGGGCCCGCAGGGCATGGTTCTCGTCGCTCATCTGGCGCTGCACGGCCGAGTAGTCCTCGACGGTCCGCTCAAACATGCCATGCATGGACTGCAGCTCGGCCTGCAGGCGGTCGCGCTGACTGACGACTCCCTGCAGGCGTTCCGCCAGCGCCTGCCGATCGGATTCGGCGCCTTGCAGACGGCTTACTTCTTCCCCGGCCTCGACCAGCAGACTGCGGAGTTCGTCGGCCTCGGCCTGCATTCTGACGCCTGTCTCGTGGTGCGATTTCCCGGCCGCTGCGTAGCGAGCTTGCTCCTGCTCCACGCTTCGCAGAGCCTCGTCCCGCTGGGCCATGACCAGCTGCAGGTCGTGCTGGGCTGCAGCCCGATGCGTCTGCTCGCTGGTCAAGGCGCCCTGGAGAAGATCGACGACCGCTTCGTGGTTGCGCCTTTTTCCGTGCAGTTGCTCGGCTTCGCGGGTGAAGTTCTGGATGGCCGCTCGATACGCCTTTTCGACGCGTTCGGTTTCGCCAACCTGGGCGATACACTTCGCTTCCGCAGCCTGCAGCTTTGCTTCCGCCGTTTGGAGTCGGTCAGTCAGTTGCTGCATCTGCTGGAGCTCCCCCCGGGCCTCCACGATATGGCGCTGAACACTATCGTACCTCTGCTCAAGCTCTAACAATCGCTCGTGCGTCCGGGCGGCGGCGGCCGTCTTTTCACGCACCCGGTCCCGCGCCCCCTGGGCCGAATGCAGGGCGCTGATCACTTGCTCCTCGGTCCGCTGCGTCGCCAGCAGATCGGCCTGCATGCGCTCGATCTCCCTGCGCAGATCTGCGGCCAGTGCCTCATGGCAACGACGCAGCTCCAGCATTTCCTGGGTTGTATCGGGTTGCTGGCCCTGCAGCTCCTGTAAACGCTCCGCCGCCTTGCTGGTGTCGAACGGTTGATCGGCTCGGGGGTTCTCTGATTCCGGGGGATGGGAGTTCGACATGGTGTCGGTCGCCTTGTTTGCGGGTGGAAATCCGTTTCGCGACACTACGGGCAAATCAGGCAAAGGGGGCGAAATGCTAGCAGTGAAACCGTCTCTCGGTCTGCTGGTAACCATCGGAAAGTCCGCCCGGAATCTTCATTTTACCTAAACCAACTTCCTTGACTTTCTGAAATGGCGATTCTGCCGGCCGCACGACACGCATTGCTGTCCCGACCCAAACCTGTTTTGCAGCCACGCCAGCGACCTGTGCGGCCGGACGGCGGTCAGGCCGCGTCAACCCTGGTATACTCACCCACACCAATGGAAACCGAGGAGGCGGAACCGCATCGGCCTGAATCCGCTTCCCCTTTTTGACCCTTACGCGTGGCGACTTTATGAAGTACTGGGAACTCAAACGGCCCGACATCGAGCAGATGCAAAAGGACGAAAAGGTCGTGGTCGTGCCGCTGGGCAGTATTGAACAACATGGCGCCCATTTGCCGATCATGACCGACAGCCTGATCGGCGGCGAGATCGGCGAAAGGATCGAAGCGGCCCTGCCCGACACGGTGCTGCTGTTGCCGATGCAATGGCTGGGAGCCAGCCATCATCATCTGCAGTTTCCCGGCGCCATCAGCGTGCCGTCTTCCGTTTATATCGACATGGTCTATCACCTGTGCGACTGCCTGCTGACGGCCGGTTTTCGCCGCATCTACCTGCTGCTGTCCCACGGCGGCAACGATGTCCCCTGCCGCGAGGCCTTGAATCGCCTGGCGCTGGATCGACGGGACCGGTACGATTACTGGCTGGCCAGCGGCGGCTACTGGGCCGTGGCCGAAGAAGCGCTCCGCCGCCCAGAAATGGAAACGGCGCGTTTGACGCATGCCTGTGAGTATGAAACGGCGATGGTGCAGCACTTGCGCCCGGAACTGGTCGACATGGACCAGGCTCAGGGCCATTGCCTGGAGGTGGAGTCCCGCTATTTTCATCCCAACGGCGACGGACCGAACAAAGTCCATGTGGCGATCCCCTTTGAACACCTGACCGGCGTCGGCGCCCTGGGCCGCCCGGAGCTGGGCACGCCAGAGAAGGGCCGGATCCTGCTGCAGGCGGTTGCCGAGCAGATGGTGGACTTCGTGCAGGATTTCAGCCGCTGGAAACGGGGCGGATCGCCGGCCGACTTCCCCTTCGCCCCCGCGCCGGACAGCGGCGGCGCCCGATGACCAGCATCGACTTTGCAATCTGCATCGTGTATTTGCTGTTCGTCCTGGCGCTCGGCTGGTGGTGCAGCGGCAAGCAGGAAACCAACGAGGATTACTTCGTCGGCTCGCGAAAAATGAACTGGTTCGCGGTCGGCGTTTCGTTGTTCGCCACGACCTTTAGCGCGCTCTCGTTTGTCGGCCTGCCGCAGAAGGCCGCGTTTGAAGACTACCACCTGTTCCTGGCCATTCTGTTCATCCCGCTGGTCGGCGCCCCTTTGGTCGGCTGGCTGCTGATCCCGCTGTACCAGCGGTTGCGATTAACGAGCGCTTACGAGTACCTGGAACTGCGCTTCGACCGGCGTCTGCGACTGGTCGGCAGTCTGCTGGCCAGCCTGTACGCGCTGGGCTGGATGGGCAGCATGCTGTACGCCACCTGCCTGATTCTGCAGGTGGTGCTGCAGCTGAGCGACTGGCAGATGTTCGGCGTGCTGATCGGCGTCGGCCTGTTCACCACGGTTTACACCACCATCGGCGGCTTCAAGGCGGTCATCTGGACGGACGTCACCCAGGCGTTGGTCCTCTCCGTCGGCATGCTGCTGGTCGTGTGGCTGGCGGTCGCCCGCATCCCGGGCGGCTGGTCGACGGTCTGGACGGTCGGCAACGCCCACGAGCGTTTCAACATGTTCGATATGAAATTCGACCTGTACAACAGCCGCAACTTTTACGCAGCCTGCTCCTATGGAGTGTTCGCCTATGTGGCCTCCCAGGCGACCTCGCAGAACGCCGTGCAGCGTTATGTGTCGATGCCCTCGGTCGGCGCCGCCCGAGCGTCGCTGGTGGTGAACGGGTTCATGATTGCCGCGGTCTGCCTCCTGTTCTTTCTGGTCGGCAGCGTGATCTTTGCGTATTACCACCACGCCCTGCCGCTCGAGGCCGTCGCAGGCAGCGGCTTTCCGCAGCATCACGAGTTTGCCGTCAATGGGGAAGAAGTAGCAATCAAGCCGGACCAGCTGGCGCCGTACTTCATCCAGCACGAACTGGCGGCGCCCGGCCTGATGGGCCTGCTGCTGTCGGGATTGTTCGCCGCCGTGATGAGCAGCATCGACAGCAGCGCGAACAGCCTGACGACGCTGCTGGTGTGCGACTGGCTGGGGGAAGAGAAACTGGCGCTCCGGAAGACGCGCTGGATCTGCGCAGGCTTTGGCCTGCTGGCGATTGTGTCGGCGCTGCTGGTTCCGCTGCTGGGGAACAATGTGTTTGACATTATCATCCGAATCGCCGGCGCCCTGTTTGGGCCGTTGCTGGGACTTTTTGCGCTGGGCATGTTCAACCCGCGGGCCAACGGCCCGGGCGCTTTTATCGGCTTCCTGGCCGGCGTCGTTTGCCTGGCGGTCTCCTTTTGGTGCGGCATTTCTCCCTGGTGGTTTGGCGCCGTCACTTGCATGCCGACGCTTCTGGTCGGCGCCCTGGCGAGTCTCTTTTTCCCCCGACCGCCTGCCGCCCTGACCGCCGGGCTGGTCTATCCGTTTACGCCGCCTGCCAAAGACGGAGCGGCCGAGTGAAGGCCTTTCCGCCGGGCCGATTCGGGGTGCTTCGCCAGGTCTGTTTCCTGGACCCGCTCCCCCTGTTGGAAGTACCCAGAAAATCTGTTAGTTTCGGTTTAGAGTTTTAGCTAAAATTGAATTCATCCAACCCTTAAATGGGTGGATACGTCGACATCACACTGGAACCAGCCAGGGGCGAACCAATGGCCAGAGTTGTTCTCAACCGCCATGCAGTGGAGGCCGGTCATCTTCCCGATATCTGTTTATGCTGTGGAGCTCCCGCCACCAGCAGGAACCTGGAAGAGTTCAAGTACCGGCCGACCTGGGTTCTGATGATCAAGTTCCTGCCATCGAACTACAGCGTCTGGACATCGGGTTACTCCCGCTTCCCGGCCCCCTTTTGTGAAGCCCACAAAAGCCGACTGTGGCTGCCGTTCAAGGCCCGCATGGCGATGCTGGCGGCGATCGCCCTGGGCGGCTTCTGCCTGATCATGGGTTTGCTGCTAATGGCGCTTTCCCAAGTCCTGGGCGTCCTGGTGCTGCTCGGCATCCCGCTCATGATCCTGACCGTGCTCGGTTTAAACACGACCGCATTCTGGCTGGACCTCAAAACCCCTCGGGCGGTGGAAATCAAAGGCGACGTTCTGACCTTGGAGCCAGTGCCCGAGAACTTCGCCTATGCGGTCCAGCACATCGGCCATGTGATGGAAGAGACCAGCGGCATGCGTTGGGCTCCCGCCGCCGTGGCGGGCCACGCGCTCGTTCCGCTAATCGGCGTCAGCGTGGCTAGTTTCGGCTGCCTGCTGTCGGGAGCCATGCATTTTATGATGGAAGGCGGGAACGCCGCCCCAGTCGCCCGCGGCAACGGCCGAGTGGAGGTCGTCCAGCCGCGTGAACCCAAAATCGAGCGTTCCGGTCCTCGCAACCCGAATTCCTCCACCAACAGCAACAACTCCCAGCCTTCCGGCAACAATCAGGGCAGCGGCCATAGCTCCGCCCAGAATACGCCGGCGCCTCCCGCCGAAATGACGATCCCGGCGGTGCTCAGCGATATTTCTTCCGGCACACGCTCCAAGTCCGACGCCGCCTTTGCCTGGCTGAAACAGCAGGAGTTCGACGCCAGCCAGCAAGCGTCCGTCAACAAGTCGCTGGTTCAGGCATTGTCTGACCGGGACAAAGCGAGCAAGTCGTTGGACCTGCTGGCCAAATGGGCGACCGCTGCCCAGTTGCCCGCCATCGCCGACGTGGCGAAAAGCTCGCAGAACCCCACCCACCTTCGCCGTGAGGCGCTCGCCACACTCGCCGCGATCAAGGACCCTACCATTGCGCCGGAGATCGCCCCGCTGCTCAAGGATTTCGGCCTGTCGTCGAACGTAAAGTCCGCGCTGATTGCGCTCGGCCCGACGGCCGCCCCCGCGGTGGCGCCCTACTTCAATGCGGAGGACTCTACTGCGCGGAACAACGCCCGGGAAATCCTCCGCCAGCTGGAGAATGCGGACGACCTCATCCTGGCGCAAATCGTGACCGATCTCGCCAAAGGCAGCAACAACGAACGACGCAATGCGCTGGAATACCTGAAAGACGCTCCCATCGCTGAGGCTTATCGAGCACAAATCGCCACGCAACTCAACTCTTTGTTGACTGAGAAGGATTTGCGCAGCCAGGCTCTGGCGGCCATCAGGAAATGGGGGGGCCCCGAAAACACCGACGCCCTGGTCGCGCTGCTTGACCTGGAAAAAAGTTTTGAATTTCGCGACATCGCCAACGTCCTGGCTCAGCTGGGCGATCCCCGCGCCGCGGAGCCGATTGCGACCGGCATTCCGAAGTTCTTCACGCGCCGTTACGCCATCGAAGCGTTGGAGACCCTCGGCCCTGCCGCCGAAGCCGCCGTCGTGCCGTACCTGGCCGATAACGATCGCACTACGGCGCGCGAAGCCGCCAAACTCATGGGCCAAATCGCCACCACCCGCAGCAAGACGCTCCTCGCTGGAGCTCGACGGAACGCCGTCAGCAAAGGCTGGAAAGATGTCGACGAAGCACTGGCCGCCGCCCTCGCCCAGGCGCAGACTCGCCAACCGCCTGGCGAAATCGACGGACAGCCGACCACCCCTCTCACCGACGCCGAGTTCCGCACCTGGTCCGACGCCTCTGGCTCCTTCAGGATTGAAGCCGCATTCGTTGATTTCAGCAACGGGAAGGCCTCGCTGAAAAAGCCCGACGGCGCCATCATTTCTATCTCGCCGACAAAGCTCAGCGACGTGGACCGCACCTATATTCAGGAAACCATGAAGCGTCGCGGCAGCTAACGGGTTACCTACCGCCCTCCCTTTCGGCGCATCCTTCCGGCCGGCCGAAGCGACTGCCCTGCTTGCCGTTCCGCGGTTTCTGCTTGATTCCCAGCCAGGGCGGCCGCAAACTAACAGGCGGCCCCGGCCCTATTGGCTTTCTCCGCACTGGGAAACAGCATGACGATATCTGACCGCCTGACCCGGCGGAACCTCCTGCAGCAATCAACCGCCGTCCTGGTCGCCGCCGCAACCGGCAACCTGCTGGCCGAGGAGACGCCGACCGCTCATCAGCAACTCCAGCAGGACGCCGCCGCCGCTCCCCTGGCAATGAAATTCACAGGCCGTACTGCGGACGACTGCCGCCAATGGCAGCAGCAGTTCGCCGCCCGACTGCGGCAATGCCTGGGCCCGTACCAGCCGCCCGACCAGTGGACGACCGTCGTCGAACGGGTCGTCAAGCTGGAAGACCATGTCCGCCAGGAACTCGTCCTCAAGGCTCCCGGCCATGCTTCCTTGCCCGTGTATCTGCTGTTGCCGCATCAACCGGTGAAAACCCGTCTTCCCGGCGTGCTGGCCCTGCATGGGCACGGCCCTTACGGATACGACACGGTAGCCGGTTGCGATAACCGGCCGGGCGTCGCCAAATCGATCGAATCCGCCAACTACGATTATGGCCGGCAATTGGTGCGGCGCGGCTTTGCGACCGTCGTCCCCTGTTTCCAGCCGTTTGGACGCAGAGTGGATCGCGAGAGTTACGGCTCGGACGATCCCTGTGCGATTACCTTCGTCCGCATGCAACTGCTGGGGAAAGTGCTCATCGCCGAAAACCTCCGCGACAGCCTGTGGGCGCTGGAACTGCTCGCCCGGCAGGAACGGGTCGACGCCGAAAAGCTCGGCTGTGTGGGACTATCCTACGGCGGCCGCATGACGATGCTCACCGCCGCCCTGGATCCGCGGATCCGTGTCGCCGTGGTCTCAGGCGCCCTGAACCTGATGCAGGAGCGGGTCCAGGTCCGCTATAGTTGCGGCGCCCAGGTCATTCCCGGCCTGCTGCAGTACGGGGACGTGCCCGAGATCGGTTCACTCATCGCCCCGCGTCCCTGTATCTGGGAGATCGGCGACCAGGACGGCCTGATCGACCAGGAATGGGCCGCCCAGGGCCTCACGCGGATACGCAGCGCCTACGCGGCCCTTGGCGCCGGCGAGCAGTTGCACGTCGATCGCTTTCCCGGCAAGCACCGCTGGAGCGGCCGGCTGGCCTGGCCGCTGCTGGACCAGGTTCTGAAACAGGACGCCTGACCGCACCACATGGGTCGCCGCCAGGACCGTGACACGGCGCCTTGGACGCAAACTAAGCAAACGGTGTTTTGTAAAGATTGTTTACAAAGTCGCCCGCGTGGGTTAGTCTGCAGTCGGTTCGTTAAGCAGTTGTTGGAATTGTAATGGGAGAGCCTCGCATGTCGCTGGCGCCGCCAGAACCGAAACTGCTGAGCAATATGAATCAGCGCTCGGTCATTCGCGTGCTGCAGCAGCACGGCCCGTGCTCACGCGCCGATGTCACCCGGCAGCTGGGCGTCACGGCCCCGACTGTTTCCAAAGCGGTCGCTTCGCTGCTGGCCAGTCGCTTTGTGGAGGAGTTCGAGTGCAAGGATAATGCGATCGGCCGGCCCGCCAAACGCCTTCGCCTGGCGACGCAGTCTTCGCAGGTGCTGGGTCTGGTGATCGACGCTGAAGAGTGCCATCTGACCGCCGCCGGGCTCGACGGCGAACTGCGCAGCGACACGGCCTGCCGCTTCCCGACGCCAAAAACGTACCGCGGCCTGCTCTCCCGCGTCGTCCGCCAGGCCCGCCGCCTGATGGACCAGGAGCCAATCAAAACGCTGGGACTGGGAATCAGTCTGCCTGGCCTGATCGACTATCGCCGGCAACAGGGACTGCTCTCGCCCAACGTGCCGATCACCAACGGCAGGTCCCCGGCGCAAGATTTAAGCGAGCAGTTGGGCGTCGAGTGCGTCCTGCTCCAGGAGACGCACGCTCTCTGCATTGCCGAACGCCACTGCGGCGACACCGGCAGCCTCGAAGACTTCGCCATGCTCGATATGGGCGTCGGTCTCGGGCTGGGCCTGGTGACGGGCGGCCAGATTCTCACCGGCAGCAGCGGGCTCGCCGGCGAGATTGGACACATCCCCTACGAACCAGCGGGACGCCTGTGCGGCTGCGGCAAACGCGGTTGCCTGGAAACGGTCGCCAGCAATTCGGCCGTCGCCTGGCAGGTCTCCCAGCGGCTGGATCGCAAATTGAGCATCGAAGAAATCATCGATAGGGTCCAGCAAGGCCAGCTGTCGCTGGAAGACGAATGGCGCCGCCTGCTGCCGGCGCTCGCTTTCGCTCTGGCGACGATCATCAACCTGCTCAATCCGTCCACCCTGTTTGTCAACGGGCGACTGTTCGACCTGCACGACGACCTGCTGAATGAACTGCGCCACGCGGCCCAGCAGACGGCCCTGCAGCCGGCCGTCACCGCCTGTCGGATTGTCAAAGCCCGTGGCAACAAGCAGCAAGGCGCCGTCGCCGGCATTATCGAACACCTCGCCGATACGCTCGCCCCGGGCGTGCATGGCATGCTTTCCAGGCAATCCTGAACTTCCTCTGCCGAGGTCCCTGTGAATACGTCCCCGATCCGTCCCAGGAACATGCGACCAGTAACTGTCGGACAGCGCCGGACAGCGCCGGACAGTCGTCTTTCACTCCGTGAAAGAACGCGTACTTTCGCGGAGCGAAAGTCGACTTTCTGCGTCTGCGATTTCGCACAGCGACAAAACCGAAATCACCAGGTAATTTTCCTCGCATTCCTTGCCTGCCTGCTGGTTGGCTGCTTCTGCCTGCTCGGGCCTGCGACCGCCGCCGCCGAAGAACCCGCCCAGCCCACGGCAAACAAAGCGACCCCCTCGGCCGATTTTTTCCGCGAACAGGTCCAGCCGATCCTGACGCAGCACTGCAACGCCTGTCACGGTCCCGAGTCCGACCTCAAAGGCGGCCTGTACCTGGGCAGTCGCCAGGGGTTGCTCACCGGCGGCGAAACCGGCCCGGCCGTCGATCTGCAGAAACCCGACAGCAGCCTGCTGCTGGAGGCGATCAACTATCGCACCTATGAAATGCCGCCCAAGAAAAAACTCTCCGACGCACAGATCGCCGTCCTGACCCAGTGGGTCAAGCAGGACCTGCCGTATCCCGCCGACGCGGAATCCCCGCGGCCGCAGCCCGCCGAGCCGAACCATCAAACCGAAGTCACCGAACAGGCTAAACAGTACTGGGCGTTCCAGCCGCCTTCCCGGCCCGCCGTTCCCCAGGTAGAGAACGCCGCCTGGCCGTCCAGCCCGCTGGATCACTTCATCCTGGCCCGACTGGAGCAAGCCGGCATTCCCCCGGCTGCCCCCGCCGACAAACGCAGCCTCATCCGCAGGGCGACCTACGACCTGACTGGTCTGCCGCCCACCCAGGCCGAGGTGCAAGCCTTCCTGGCCGACGACTCGCCCGAGGCCTTCGCCACGGTGATCGATCGGCTGCTCGACTCGCCCCATTACGGCGAGCGCTGGGGCCGGCATTGGCTGGATCTGGTGCGGTACGCAGAGACGAACAGCTACGAACGGGACGGCGACAAGCCGCATGCCTGGCGATTCCGAGATTACGTCATCCAGAGCTTCAACGACGACAAGCCTTATACCCAGTTCCTCAAAGAGCAGCTGGCCGGCGACGAGATGGAGCCGAAAACGCCCGAGTCGATCGTCGCCACGGGCTACTATCGCCTGGGCATCTGGGACGACGAACCGGTCAGCCAGAAACAGGCGTTCTACGACGACCTGGACGACATTGTGCTGACCACCTCGCAAGTGTTTCTCGGCCTCACCGTCAATTGCGCCCGTTGTCACGATCATAAAATCGACCCGATCCCGCAGGCGGACTACTATCGCTTCCTGGCGTTCTTCCGCGGCGTCAAACGGTATGGCGAGCGCAGCCATCCTTCCGTGCTCGACGCTTCCGTCGGTCCGATCGCCGTCAATGCCGAGCAGGAGCAGGCCGCCGAACAAGCCAAACGGCTGAACGGTGAATTACAGGGCGTCCAGCGAAAGATCGGCGATGTCGAACGGAAACTGCACGAACTGTTGACCCCGCCGGAAAAGGAAGACTTCCGGGCCGTCGAAGTCCGTCTGGATCTGGCCCGCAAGTACATCGGCAAGGGGCTGTCCCGCCAACTGGTCGACGACTACGCAGCCGCGCTGAAGCGCCGGCAGGAGATTGAAGCGAACCGTCCCGCCGCCATCGCCCAGGCGCTGGTGGTCAAAGAAGGCGGTTCCACGCCGCCGGAGACGTTCATCCTGGTCCGCGGCAACGCCGAGGTCGAAGGGGCGAAAGCCGAGCCGGGCTTCCCCAGCATCCTCTCGCCGCCTGAACCGCACATCACGCCGCCCGCTTCCGGTCGTTCCAGCGGCCGCCGCACCGCCCTGGCCGATTGGATCGCCAGCGAGCAGAACCCGCTGACCGCCCGGGTGATGGCGAACCGGATCTGGCAGCACCATTTTGGCCGCGGCATTGTCCGTTCGTCGAACAACTTCGGCCACATCGGCGACCGACCGACTCACCCGCAACTGCTTGACTGGCTGGCGACGGAACTGGTGGCGGGCGACTGGAAGCTCAAATCACTGCACAAAAAGATCATGCTCTCCAGCACCTATCGGATGGGCGTGCATGGCTCCGCCGTCGGCCTGGAACGGGACCCGGCCAACAACCTGTTCGGCCGCTTCGATTCGCGCCGGCTCACGGCCGAAGAACTGCGGGACTCCATGCTGTCGGCCAATGGCAGCCTGAACCTGAAAATGGGCGGCCCCAGCATTTACCCACTGATCCCGGCCGAAGTGCTGGCGGGCCAGTCCCGCCCCGGCAGCGGCTGGGGAAACTCCTCGCCGGAAGAACGGGCCCGACGGGCCGTGTACATTTTCATCAAGCGATCGCTGGTCGAACCGATTATGGCCGACTTTGACTTTGCCGACGTTGACTCCACCTGTCCGGTCCGTTTCGTCACGACCCAGCCGACCCAGGCGCTGGCGCTGCTCAACAGCGAGTTCGCCCATCGCCAGGCCGAAGTGTTTGCCCGGGATCTGGAAGAATCAGCCGGCGACGACCCGTCCCGCCAGATCGCCCTGTGCCTGCAGCGCGTCACCCAGCGGAAACCGGAACCGCATGAGGTTGCCCGCGGGGTGAAGTACCTGGAGTCGCTGCAGCAGGATGGCCTGTCCCCGCAGGAAGCGCTACGGCATTTCTGTCTGCTGGCGTATAATCTGAATGAGTTCCTTTACCTCGATTAACGGCTGTCGAGTCTCGCGGGCGGCCGGCCTGACGCCGGTTGTCTTTTGTCCCTTGCCTGTCCCCACTCCCCGGCGGAGCTGATCCATGACATCCCCCAACTTCTGCGGCCGCACGCGACGCGAATTCCTGTGGCAGACCGGCGCCGGTTTTGGCGGGGCCGCGCTGGCCTCCATGCTGACCGAGGACGGCTTCCTGCAGAACCAGGCGGTCGCCGCCGACGGACAAACGGCCTGGACCAATCCGCTGTCGCCCAAACAGCCGCACTTTCCGCCCCAGGCCAAATCGGTCATTTTCCTGTACATGTACGGCGGGCCGAGTCATATCGACACGTTCGACTACAAGCCCGGCATGAAAGGGACCGACGGCAAGACGGTTGAGGTGCAAACGTTCGGCCGCGGCGGCCATAAAAACCAGGGACGCATCGTGGAGCCCCGCTGGGACTTCCAGCAGTACGGCGAGTGCGGCAAATGGGTTTCCGACCTGTTCCCCAACCTGGCGAAGAAGGTCGACGACATCGCCTTTTTGCATTCCATGACGGCCGATTCCCCCATCCATGGCTCGGCCATGCTGATGATGAACAGCGGCAGCATCCTCAGCGGCAGCCCTTGCCTGGGCTCCTGGGTAACCTACGGGCTGGGCAGCGAGAACCAGAACCTGCCGGGCTTTGTCGTCATGCTGGATCCCCGCGGCGGCCCGATCTCCGGCGCCAAGAACTGGAGCTGCGGATACATGCCGGCCAGTTACCAGGCGACCATCATGCGGTCGCAAGGCACGCCCATCCTCAACCTGGCTCCCCCCTCGCAGATGACGCCCGGCGCCCAGCGAAAGCTGCTCGACACCCTGGCCCAGTATAACCGCGAACACCAGGCGGCCCGGGCGGAGAACACCGATCTGGCGGCCCGCATCGCCAACTACGAGCTGGCCTTCCGCATGCAAACCGCCGCGCCGGAAGCGACCAACATCGACCAGGAAACGGCAGCCACCCAGGAGCTGTACGGCATGAACCAGAAGCCGTCGGCCACCTTTGGACGCCAGTGCCTGCTGGCCCGACGGCTGGTCGAACGGGGCGTGCGGTTCGTGCAGATCTATTCCGGCGGCAACCACAACGACGCCAACTGGGACGCCCATGGCGACCTGAAGATCAACCACGACCTGCATGCGTCCGAAACCGACCAGCCAATCGCCGGCCTGCTGACCGACCTGAAACAGCGCGGCCTGCTCGACAGCACGCTGATTGTGTGGGGCGGCGAATTCGGTCGCCAGCCCACTGCCGAATACGCCAAAGGGACCGGCCGGGACCATAACAGCTACGGCTTCACCATGTGGATGGCCGGCGGCGGAATCAAAGGCGGCGTCAGCGTGGGCAGCACCGACGAACTCGGCAGCCGCGCCGTCGAAGACCGCATGCACGTGAAAAACCTGCACGCCACCGTGCTGCATCAGCTGGGCTTCAACCCGAACCAGCTCAGCTACTTCTACGACGGCCTGGAGCAAAAGCTCGTCGGCGTCGAAGGAGCCGAGCCGATCCAGCAGATCATCTCGTAAGCAACAAACTCACCCCCGTACAGGCGAGTGTCCTTTCACGCGAAAACAGTCGTAGAAAGTCGTCTTTCGCTCGGACCGTGAAATAAATAACCGCCGGATTCTGGTTCGTCGTCTCAAGCAAGTGCAGACGCCGGACAGTCGACTTTCACTCCGAGGCTGTGAATTTATTAACCAGAGGAGGGGTTCTGCTAGCAAATGGCACTCAAAAACGACCCTGTTTTGATCTCAAACCTCGCCTCTGAGATGAAAATGGCTCGTTTTTGAAGCATCCTAAGTTAACATCCCCTGAATTTCGGAATAAATTCACAGCCTCTCCGTGAAAGATCGCGTTCTTTTGCGGAGCAAAAGACGACCAACCGTCGACTTCCGTCAGCTGATAGCTTCTCGTTACGAGTGAAAGGCGACGAACCGGCCCCTTCCGGCCGCTCTAAAAGTCTTTGGCCAGGATGCAGTGGTCCACCATAACGACGTCAGGCCTTTACGGCGGCGTCTTGTTCCAGCAGTTGCTTTGCTGCTTCGCGAATGGCTGGGTGATCGGCTTCGTCGACGGCGCTGAGCAGCGGCGTTACGGGCCCGGTTACGGCGATGCCGGCCAGTTCCACAGCGGCGTGCAGCACGCGGATCGGCTGGATCGAATTGCGTAAATTTTCCAGCGGCGAGAAGATCTGGCGGATCCGCTCGGCCTCCTCAAAGTTACCGGCCTGGATCGCCTGCAGCATGTTCATCGAAAGACGCGGCGCCACGCAGACACAGCCCGACGTAAAGCCCGCCAGGCCGAAGTCGCGCAGATGCGTGATGGCCGGCTGCTCGCCGATGCCGCTGACAATCCGCTGCGGGTCGACCCGCTCCACCAGTTGCCGCAGGTAGTCGTCGTTCGCTGTTTCGGCGCGGACCGTGGCGTACTTGATGAAAGAGACCAGCCCGTCGTCGACCAGCCGTTGTACATCCGCCGGGTCAATGTAGCCGTCAAACTTGATATACAGCACGGCCGGTTTGCCATACCGATCGACAAACCGCCGCACGCCGGTCGCCACGCCGGCGGAAGTCGCGACGCCCGGCTGGGGCAGAATCATGGCCGTGGGAAAGTCATGCTCCTGCAGCATGGCGGCCTGGTCCATCATCATCCCAAAGGCGGCTCCCACCGACGGGATCACCAGCGAATCGGGACCGGCAATCTCGGCCAGCATCGCCAGCAGGGCCGGGTACTCGCTGGGCGCCAGGTGGTAAAGAATGGCATTGCCGCCATACAGCAGCGTCGACACGCCGCCTGCCTCCAGATGCCGCACGATCTTTGCGTTCTCTTCACGGCACAAGGATTCATCCGCGGCGCGGGCCAAAGGCGGCACCGAAATCACAGAACGTTGCAGACTCAAGGCGGTAATCGGTTCGGTATTCATCGTAAACTAGCAAACCCGGGGAAAAGATCAGATGAAAAAGTTAGCCCGCCGCAGGGTCTTTTGGCTCGGTTCGGGGCGGCGCCGGCGGAGCGTTGGGAGACAAATGCAGTTGCATTTGCGGGAACGGAATGTCAATGTCGGCCTCATCGAGGCTGTTCTTCACGGCGCGGATCAGGTCCTGCTTCACCTGGCCCAGCACGGCCGCGTCGCACCACACGCGAACGGACCAGTCGACCGAAGAAGCTCCCAAGTCCAGCAGCAGCACGGCCGGAGCCGGATCGATAAACACCCCTTCCACGCTGATCGCGGCCCGTTCCAGGACCTCGCGGGTCTGGTCGATGCCGGCACTGTAGGCAACCCCCACATTCACATCGACACGACGGGTCGGATGGTGCGAAACGTTCTCAATCGTGGAGCCAAAAATGGAACCGTTGGGCACAATGAAACGGCGGTTATCAAACGTGTCCAGCGTGGTGGTGAACAGCTCAATCTCGTCCACCTTGCCTGTCTGCCCACTGATCGTAACGACGTCCCCGACCTTGTAGGGACGAAACACCAGCAGCATCACCCCGGCCGCAAAGTTGGAAAGCGACCCCTGGAACGCCAGGCCAACCGCCAGGCCGCCGGCGCCAATCACCGCGGCCATGCTGGTCGTTTCCACGCCAAACATTGACAGCACGCTGACGGCCGCCATCAGGATCACCAGCCAGTACGTCAGCCGGGTGAAGAACTTCCGCAGCGTTTCATCGACCCGGGCCTTGGCCAGGCCGGAACTGACCAGCCGACTCAGAAACTGGGCTCCGATCCAGGCCAGGAACAGCAGCAGCAGCGCCCCGGCCGCCTTCAGGCCGTAATCCACGACATACTTTTCCAGCATATCTTTGATGTCTGGCGGCAGGTTCAGATCCTTGAACATAATCGTAGAAATCCTTGACAGTGGCGCCGGACCCCGCTCCAGGGCGATTACGACAACAGATCGTTGACGACCTTGCCATGCACATCGGTCAAACGATGGTGACGCCCTTGGTACTGGAACGTTAAACGCTCGTGGTCAATACCCAGGCAATGCAGCAGGGTGGCGTGCAGGTCGTGCACATGAACGGGGTTTTCGGCGACATTATAAGAAAAATCGTCGGTGGCGCCGTAGGTCAAACCAGATTTCACGCCGGCGCCCGCCATCCAGATACTAAAGCAGCGGGGATGATGATCCCGCCCATAGTTCTCGGCCGTCAGTTCCCCCTGGCAATACACGGTGCGGCCAAACTCCCCGCCCCACACCACCAGCGTATCTTCCAGCAGTCCCCGCCGGCCCAGATCCTGCACCAGCGCCGCGGCAGCCTGGTCGGTGTCCTGGCACTGCAGCGGCAGCTGCGTCGGCAATTGCGTATGCTGATCCCAGCCGCGATGGAACAGCTGCACAAACCGCACGCCCCGCTCGACCAGCCGTCGGGCCAGCAGGCAGTTGGAAGCAAATGTCCCTGGCTTTTTCGCATCGGGACCGTACAGGTCAAACGTATGCTGCGGTTCGTCGGAAGTATCCATCAGCTCCGGCGTCGAGGTCTGCATCCGGCTGGCCAGTTCATACTGGGCGATCCGCGCCGAGATTTCCGGATCGTGTGTCTGGGCCAGATGCATTTCGTTCAAGGCGGCCAGATCGTCGAGCGTCTGTCGGCGGCCGGCCTCGGTCAGACCGGCCGGGTTGGACAGAAACAGCACCGGGTCCCCTTCCGATCGAAACTTGACGCCCTGGAAACGGGATTCCAGAAACCCGCTGCCCCACAAGCGATCATACAACGGCTGCCCGCTGCGGCCGGTTCCCTTGGAGACCATCACCACAAAGGCCGGCAAGTCGCGTGTCTCGCTGCCCAGACCGTACGCCAGCCAGGAGCCCATGCTGGGCCGTCCCGCCAGCTGCGATCCGGTTTGAAAAAAGGTGATCGCCGGGTCATGGTTGATCGCCTCCGTATGCATCGATTTGACAATGCACAGCTGATCGGCAATTTTCGCCGTATGCGGCAACAGCTCGCTCAACCAGGCGCCGGATTGCCCATGCTGCCGGAAGCGGAACTTCGACGGCGCCACCGGAAAGCTCGCCTGCCGCGAGGTCATCGTCGTCAAACGCTGCCCCTGCCGGACCGACGCCGGCAGTTCCTGGCCCCGCTTGTCCTTCAAGTGCGGCTTGGGATCGAACAGATCCATCTGCGACGGCGCGCCGGACTGGAACAGGTAGATCACCCGTTTCGCCTTGGGCGGAAAATGCGGCAAGCCCGCCAGGCCGTCGCCGGGCAAAGCAGCCCGCGCGTCGCCCGCGCCGAGCCCCGCCAAGGCAATCGCTCCCAGCCCCAGCGACGATCCGCCCAGGAAACGGCGCCGGGTCAAATCGTCAAGCGGAAGCGCGGCAGTCGCGGCGGATGCAGCATTAGATCTCGTATCGCCAGAGGAGGCAGCAGGCATGGCTATTCTTTCGTGATCACTTCGTCGAGATTGAAGATCGTATTCGCCAGGGCGGCCCACGCGGCCACTTCGACCGGGACCAGTTCGGCCGATGTCAGCGATTCGCCGACCTGCAGGAACTCCTTCGCCGCAGCCGGTCGTTCCGCAAATCGCTCCCGGTGGGACGCCAGACCCCGTAAAAGCACGGCCCGTTCCCGCGGCAGCGGAGGACGGCACACGGCGTACTCATACAGCTGCGTCAGATGCTGGTCGTCGTCGCCCGGCTGCAGCAGCACGCGTTCAGCCAGCTTCCGGGCCGCTTCGACAAACGCCGTATCGTTCAGCAGCGCGAGCGCCTGCAAAGGCGTATTGGTGCGGGCCGGCCGCACGATGCATGTCTCCCGGTTGGCCGCGTCGAACGTCATCAGCAGCGGGGCGGCGACCGTCCGTTTCCAGTACGTGTAAAGGCTCCGGCGATAGAGCGCGGCGCCTTCATCCTGGTCGTAGGTCTGGCTGGCGACCTCTTCCCACAAGCCTGGCGGCTGATACGGTTTGACGGAAGGACCGCCGGACTGCTCCACCAGCAACCCGGCCGCAAAGAGCGCCTGGTCGCGAACCGCATGCGCCGTCAACCGGAAGCGTGGCCCCCGGGACAGCCAGCGATTTTCCGGGTCGCGCTCGGTCAGATCGACCGAGCCGTGCGACGACTGCCGGTACACGGCGCTCATGACGATCAGCCGATGCAGACGCTTGAGGTCCCAGCCGCTTTCCACGAACTCCACCGACAGCCAGTCCAGCAGTTCCGGGTGACTGGGCCGTTCCCCTTGCGTGCCGAAGTCCTCCGTCGTTTGCACCAGTCCGGCGCCAAAGAACAATTGCCAGGCCCGGTTCACAGCCACCCGGGCGGTCAGCGGATTGGCCGGATCGACCAGCCACTGGGCCAGGCCCAGACGATCATCGGGAGCGCCCTGCGGGAACGGATGCAGCGCCGCCGGCACGCCGCGTTCGACCTCGCGGCCCGGCTTGTCATACTGGCCGCGTTCCAGAATGTACGCGGGACGACGCTGCGGCAGTTCCTGCATCACCATCACATCGGGCAGTTCTTCGCTCAGCAGCGTGCGCTGCCGCAGAACGTTCGCCCTCTGACGATGTAACTCCCGCAAGGCCGGCGGGGCCGCATGCCGCAAGAAGTACGCCTTGAGCTTGGCTGTCTCACCAGGCGTACGCTGGGAGACCGGCGTGCTGGCGATCTGCGAGATCGGCGTCGCCGTCGCCAACAGGCCAATGCTCGCGTCGGACAATTGCCGGTCGAACACGCGAACGTCGTCGATCTTTCCCTGGAAGCGCGAGTCCGGTCCGCCCCCGGCGCCGATGCGGAACGGCTCGCCGGAGCCGAACGACTGGTTGATGTCGTCCAGCTCGATCTGCATCTTTTGCGGCTCGCCATCGACGAACACCTGGATACCGCCCGCCCGACGGGAGCCATCGTACGTAACGGCCACATGCCGCCACTGGTCCGGCGCCACGACCGCTTCGGCCGTCTCAACGCGAAGCGAATCATCCAGCCAGCGTTTGACCAGATACACCTTGATCTTCCCGTCTTCCAGGGCCACGCAGTAGCCGTCCCCCTGCGGTTCGTCCGTCATCCGGGAGACGATCGTCCCGCCCGACCCATGCACCCAGGCGGCCAGCGTGAACTTGTCAAAGTAGCCGAACTGCCCGACGTTCCCCGCATCCAGCCATTGCCGGCCCTGCAGCTGCACGCAACCATCCCGCCGACCCGGCAGCCATTGGGCTCCGGCGGCCGCGTTTCCGGCCGTAGCATCGGCCACGGTTCCGCCCTGCAGGACGAGCGCGCCGGGGGCCGGCGGTTCGTCGTCGCCATCGAGCGGGAAATGGGCCGTCAACCCTTCGTCGAAGTTCCAGTCCGGCGCGGCTGCGGCGGCTGACTTCTCCCAGACCACCTGGGCCGCGGCCAGTTGCGGCTGCTGGGCGTTCAATGCCCGGGCCAGGTCGCCCGCCTGCTGGGACAGGGCGGCCAGCTGCACTTGCTGCTCCCGCGTGGGGGCCGGCAGGTAGGGCGGCGAGTTCCCTTCCTTCCGGGCGCGGCCATGCTCGGGCAGGTTATTGAAGAAGGCGTAGAGCTGATAAAACTCCGCCTGGCTGAGCGGGTCGTATTTGTGGTCGTGACAGCGAGCACAGCCGAGCGTCAATCCCAGCCAGACCGTCGCCGTGGTGTCGACGCGATCGACGACGTACTCGACCTCGAACTCTTCCGGGATCAGGCCGCCTTCGGAGTTCGCCCGATGATTCCGGTTGAACCCGGTGGCGATCTTCTGCTGCAGCGTGGCGCCGGGCAGCAGATCGCCGGCGATCTGCTCGAGCGTGAACTGGTCAAACGGCATGTTGGCGTTGAGCGCTTCAATCACCCAGTCCCGCCAGCGCCACATGTTACGGGGGCCGTCGGTCTGGTAGCCGCTGGTGTCGGCGTAACGGGCCGCATCCAGCCAGGGCAACGCCATCCGCTCGCCGTAGCGGGGTGAAGCCAGCAGCCGGTCGACCGCTTGCCCATACGCGTCGGGCGACTTGTCCGCCAGGAACGCCGCCATCTCCGTCGGCGTCGGCGGCAGCCCGGTCAAATCGAGCGACACACGACGTAACAGCACGCGACGATCGGCCTGCGGGGACGGCGCCAGACCGTGCTGCTCCATACGAGCCAGAACGAACCGATCGACGGCCGTAAGCGGCCACTGCGGCTCGCGGACCGACGGCAACGCCGGACGCTGCGGCGCCCTGAATGCCCAGTGTTCCCGCCAGGCGGCGCCTTCTTCCACCCAGCGCCGGAGCAGGTCGATCTCGGCCGTACTCAGCGACACATTCGAATCGGGCGGCGGCATTACCTCGTCGGGATCATGGCTCAGAATCCGGGCGATCAGCTCACTGCCCGCGGCGTCTCCGGGTTTGACGACGCCGGGCGACTTGTCGCTGGCGATCACGCTTTCCGCCAGGTCAAGGCGCAGGTCGGCTTTGCGCTGGGCCGCATCGGGACCGTGGCACTTGTAACAACGGTCGGCCAGGATCGGCTGGATGTCGCGGCCGTAATCCACCGGCGCCGCGGCGGCCGAAGGCGTCTCCTCCGTCATCGCCAGACAGGCCATCAGCAAGCCGGCAACCGCGACAGGAGTAGGGTGAAATCGCATGCAAACACTCATTCCACGCTGCAGAATTGTGGACGAAATCGAAGCCGACAGAAACCGACCGGCGGCGTCAAACCAGGAAGGGACCTCATCAGCAGATCGTCTCGTCGTCGCGCTCCGCCGGGAAGCTCCCCCAGGGAAAGGGCCCGCCATGATGGTAGATGCTAGCCTGATCGCACGCTCGAGCCAACTACTTCCCGCCGAAAGCCCGACTTTTGTTCCTACAAAGCGATGACCGCCGTAGAACGCGCAGGCCTGTTGCGATAAACCCACGCCGAACTAGCTCACCACCGAGAGCACGGCGATTCACCGTGAGAAAGAGGCGATTGGAACCAAAAACGACGAGCATCTCTACCTGGCACGGTCCTTCGTCGCCGGGAAAACACACTCGCATCCTTGCCTCCTTTTTTCTCTGTGTTCCTCCGTGTCCCCTGCGGCGAATCCGTCTTCTCGATCGCCTCTCCCTTCCCTACCGGAGCGAAGCGCCACGCAATCGCAAAGCGTTGCCAATGACAGAGACGGAGCTCAAACTCATGGCCGCGGCCGCAAACATGGGCGGCAGCATCATGTGGAAAAAGGGGTACAGCACTCCGGCGGCGATCGGTACTCCGAGAGCGTTGTAGATGAAGGCGAAAAACAGGTTCTGACGGATGTTTGTCATCACCTTGCGGCTCAGCACGATCGCTTTGGCGACGCCGAGCAGGTCGCCTTTGACCAGTGTCACGCCGGCCGCTTCGATCGCCGCGCCGGAGCCGTCGCCGATCGCGATGCCCACATCGGCCGCCGCCAGGGCAGGCGCGTCGTTGACGCCGTCGCCGGCCATCGCCACCTTGCGGCCTTCTTTCTTCAATGCCTGGACGCGGTCGTGCTTTTCTTCCGGCCGCACGTTCGCTGCGTATTCGTCGATCCCCAGCTCTTCCGCCGTCTGCCGGGCGACCTGTTCGTTGTCGCCGGTGAGCATCAGGATCCGCAGTCCCATGTCGTGCAGCGTTTTCACCGCCTCGGGCGTGGTTTTTTTTAGAGGATCCGACACGGCCAGCAGCCCGACCGCCTGTTGGTCGACGCCCACGTAGAGGACCGTGCGACCCTGTTCGCGCAGGCGGATGGCGTTTTCTTCCAGTTCGCCGAATTGCTCGACGCCCAGGTCTTCCAGATGGGAGCGCTTGCCGACCTGCACACTGCGGCCTTCAATCTTTGCCTTGACGCCCCCGCCGGGCGTGGAGTCAAAGTCGCTGGCCTCAGGCAGTTTCAAAGAGCGGTCTTTCGCTCCGCCGATCACGGCGCGGGCCAGCGGATGCTCGCTCGTTTTCTCAACCGCAGCAGCCCAGGCCAGCACGCGGTCTTCGTCCCAGTCAGGTGCGGTGACGATCTCTGTCAGCGACGGTCTCCCTTGCGTGAGGGTGCCCGTCTTGTCGACGACCAGGGTGTCAATGCCTGACAGTCGCTCCAGTGTCTCCGCATCCTTGATCAGAATGCCTTCCTTGGCCCCGCGGCCGACGCCGACCATCACGGCCATCGGGGCCGCCAGACCAAGGGCGCAAGGACAGGCCACGATCAGGACGGAAACGGCCGCCAGCAGGGCGAACGCCAACGCAGGCTGGGCCGGCTGGAACACAGCCCAGGCGACAAACGCCAGCACCGACGCCAGCATGACGGCCGGCGTGAACCAGGCCGCCGCCTTGTCGGCCAGCCGCTGGATCGGGGCGCGGCTCCGCTGGGCCGAACTGACCAGCCCGACGATCTGCGCCAGGATGCTGTCCTCGCCGACCTTTTTCGCCGTCATCAAAAAAGAGCCCGACTGGTTGAGCGAGCCGCCAATCACCGCGTCGCCGGGCGACTTATCCACCGGCACGCTCTCGCCCGTCAACAGCGATTCATCAACCGCACTGCTCCCTTCCGTTACCTCGCCGTCAACGGGAATCTTGTCGCCCGGCCGCACCCGCAAGCGATCGCCCGGGTGAACCTGTTCGACGGGCACCTCGTGCTCTTCGCCTTCTTCATCGACCCGCCGGGCGGTCGGGGGCGCGAGCGAGAGCAGCTCGCTAATGGCGCTGCTGGTCTGGCGGCGGGCTCGCAACTCCAGCACCTGGCCGAGCAGCACCAGCAGGGTGATCATGGCGGCCGCTTCGAAGTAAACGGGCGCCCTGCCGTGCTCATGGAAGGCGGCGGGAATGGCGCCCGGGATGAGCACGGCCGCCAGACTGTAGAGATACGCGGCCCCCACGCCGAGCCCGATCAGCGTGAACATATTAAAATGGAGCGTCTTGAAAGAACGGACAGCCCGCACCAGAAACGGCCAGCCGGCCCAAAGGACAACCGGCGTCGCCAGAGCGAACTGCAGCCACTGATTGACCTGGTGTGGAAGGAGATCCTCCACCGGCAGGCCCAGCATCGGACCCATCGCCAGCACCATCAGCGGAAACGTCAGCACGGCGGCCACGATCAGCCGGCGCGTCATGCTCTGCAGTTCGCCGTCGGGTTCGTCGTCGTCCGCCACAGAGACCGTTTCCGGTTCCAGGGCCATGCCGCATTGGGGGCAGTCGCCGGGGCCGTCCTGCCGGATTTCGGGATGCATGGGGCAGGTGTAAATGGTCTTCGAGCGTTTCTTGGCTCCGGGCGAGCGTTCCAGCGCCATGCCGCACTTGGGACATTCGCCCGGCGAATCGCTCTCCACGCCTTCGCACATGGGGCAATAATAGTCCTTGCCTGGCGCCGACGGGTGGGAAGATTGCTGATGCGGTCCGCAAGTTTCGTGCCCGCTGCAGCAGTCGCCCGACTTGCCGCCGCCGATCTGCACCAGGGAGTCTTCAGCGGGGGCGCCGGACTGGAGAAACTTTTTGCGGCAATGATCGCAGCAGAAGTAGTACGTCTGGCCGTCGCGCTCGCCCTGCAGGCCAGTTGCTTCGTCGACCGTCATTCCACACACTGGATCAATCGCCATGAGAAACCTCGCTGCAGTCCTCGAAAATATGGCAGGCTTTTTCGCCCCGGGAGTTTTCATTCGATGAAGAAGCAATCGGCGCGCCGTTTGTCGCCGAGTCAGTCCGGTCGTCCCACGCCCGAGCAGATCCAGGCGGCGAAAAACTCCATCCTACCCGATGTAATTGCCAACGACTTGCGGGTGCTATTCATTGGGATTAACCCCAGCTTGTACTCGGCAGCGGTCGGCCACCATTTTGGCAGGCCCGGCAATCGTTTCTGGCCGGCCCTGTTCGCCGCCGGTTTGACAGACCGGCTATTCCAGCCGCACGAAGACCGCAAATTGCTGCTGGCCGGGTGCGGAGTGACCAACCTGGTCGCCCGGGCCACGGCCAGGGCGGACGAGCTATCTGCCGAAGAAATCCGACAGGGCGCCGATAAGCTCAAGCGAAAAATAAAACGCCGCCGGGTCCAGACGGCCGCATTTGTCGGAGTCACCGCCTACCGCACCGGCTTTGGCCGGCCCCACGCCAAGATCGGCCAGCAGGAGGAAAAGTGCGGCGGCGCCATGGTGTGGGTCCTGCCGAATCCCAGCGGGCTCAACGCCCATTACCAGGCCGCCGACTTCGCCCGGCTGTTCAGCGAATTCCGTCAGGCCGTCGGCCTGCCCGATCAACGCCGGGACAGCGGTTAAAGCGCTGCACTCGCGTCTATTCGAAATGGCCGCCCGCCTCTAAAATTGGCCCCATGACCGATACGATCCCTGCGCGAGAACCTCTGACGCTGCGGCTGCCCCCGCGCACGCTGGCGCACGAAGTTTTCGAGAAAATGGCGAGCCTGCCGTACTGCCTGTTCCTGGACAGCGCATTGCAGGCCGGCGAACTGGGGCGTTACTCGTTCATCGCCGCTGATCCCTTTGAAGTGCTAACCTGTGAAAGTCCGAAAAACGCTTTCCTGCAGCTGCGGCAATTCCTCGGGCTGTACGCGGCCAGGCATCTGCCGGGCTTGCCGCCTTTCCAGGGTGGGGCCGCAGGGCTGTTCGGCTACGACCTGAACCGCGGGATCGAGAAAATTTTGCCGACCCGGCACGACGAATTCCAGACACCAGCGATGGTGGTCGGGCTGTACGATCTGGTCATAGCCTTCGACCACCAGACAGAAGAGGGCTGGATTATCTCGCATGGCTTTCCCGAAACGGACCCGGACCGGCAGAAGCGCCGGGCCGAAATGCGACTGGCGGAAGTGCTTGAGCGGCTGGAAAGTCCGGCTGAGAAACCCGTGCGACGCAGCCTGCCGTCGCTGCCGGCGGAACGCCTGGCGCCCCAGTTCCCCGTGGGTCCCTTGCCGGAACTGACGAGCAATTTCTCCGCCGACGCCTATCTTGCGGCCGTGGCCAGGGCGGTCGAGTACATCCATGCAGGCGACATCTTCCAGGTGAACCTGTCGCATCGCCTGCTCTATCCGCTGCGCGAGGATCCGCTCACGTTGTACGCCCGGCTGCGGCAGTGTAATCCGGGCACGTTTGGCGGCTACTTTGATTTTGGAACCGGTCAGATTTTGAGCGCCTCGCCGGAACGGTACCTGCGGGTGTTTGACCGACAAGCGGAAGCCCGGCCGATTAAAGGGACGCGGCAACGCTTGCCCGGCGCCGTGGCCGACCTGTTCGCCGGCGATGATCTGGCCGCCAGCGAGAAAGACCTGGCCGAAAACGTAATGATCGTCGACCTGTTGCGGAACGACCTGAGCCGCGTCTGTCGACCCGACAGCGTGCAGGTGACGCAGCTCTGCCGCCTGGAGGCGTACCGCTATGTGCACCACCTGGTGAGCGCGGTCCAGGGC
Organism: Lignipirellula cremea; assembly: GCF_007751035.1. Classification (NCBI taxonomy): domain Bacteria; kingdom Pseudomonadati; phylum Planctomycetota; class Planctomycetia; order Pirellulales; family Pirellulaceae; genus Lignipirellula; species Lignipirellula cremea. Next base: position 4,130,285 of record NZ_CP036433.1, read on the forward strand.
GAACTGCAGGAGCCGTACGACGCACTCGACCTGGCGGCGCAAGCTTTTCCCGGCGGTTCTATCACCGGCGCCCCCAAGGTGCGGGCGATGGAGATCATCGCCGAGCTGGAACCGACCGCGCGGGGGCCCTACTGCGGTTCTCTCGGTTACCTGGGCTTTGACGGCTGGCTGGATCTGAGCATCCTCATCCGCACCATGACCGCCAGCCAGGGCTGGCTGCAGATCCCAGTCGGCGGCGGCGTGGTCGCCCAGTCCACTCCGCAGAACGAATACGAAGAAACCTGGCACAAGGCGGCCGGCATGCTGCACGCGCTGGACGGAATGCAGCCATGATCCTGCTGATCGACAACTACGACAGTTTTGTGCATAACCTCGCCCGTTACCTGAATCGGCTGGGGCAGGAGACACGCGTCCTCCGTAACGACGCCGTCGGCATGGAGCAGATTCGCGACTGGCAGCCGCAAGCGATCGTCCTGTCGCCTGGCCCTTGCACGCCCGACCAGGCCGGCTCCGCCCTGGAGATCGTCACGGAGTTCTGGGACCGCATCCCCCTGCTTGGCGTTTGCCTGGGGCATCAAACCATCGCGCAAGCACTCGGAGGCCGCATCGTCAGGGCCACCCAGCCCATGCATGGCCGCACCAGCCCGATCAACCATACCGACAGCCCGCTGTTCCGCGGTCTGCCATCGCCGCTGACCGTCTGCCGGTACCATTCGCTGATCGTGGATCGGGCCACGCTGCCCGACTGCTTTACGATCACGGCCGAGACGACCGACGGCGTGATTATGGGGCTCGAACACCGCACGGCGCCAGTCTTCGGCGTGCAGTTCCATCCTGAATCAATCCTGACCGACCAGGGCGTCGACCTGTTGGCCAACTTCCTCCGCGTCGTCGGTTGTCCACTGCCGGATCAAATGCCCGGCGGCGAGAACCAGGACCCGGCCACGCTTGAGTCGCCAGGCGAGACCGATCCCTGGCCGCCCGACGCATCGACCCTGTATGGCCGCTAAAGGCCGCTTTCTTGCAACGCGATCAAAGCCGCGTCTTCCCATTCGTTCGATCACTGTCCCAGGAATCTACCGTGACGTCCGACCTTGCTGACTGGCGCCAGTTGCCGGCGATCGCCCGGGGCAGGGCATGGTCGCTGCAGGTGCTGCAGACGTTTCGTCAGGCGCTGGAGCACGAATGTGCGGACTCGGCGGTCGTCGCAGTCGCCGCATCGGGATCTTTGGGACGCTGGGAAGCGCGGCCCGGTTCCGACTGCGACACGATTGTCCTGGTGCAGAACGATGCTTCCGTCAGCGATCGTGAACAGGCCATGGCCTGCGTGAACCGGGCGGTGGGCTCCACCCCGCTGATCGCCTCCAAACCGCAGGGGGTGTTCGCCACGCCGGTCAGTCTGGCCGAGCTGGTCGTGCCGGCGGCGCGGGGCCAGATCGATGAGTCGCTGCCGCTGTACGGGAAGCGGATTCAGCTGCTGCTGGATTCGCAACCGGCTGTTGGGGATGCGGCGTACGGGGCGACGCTTGACGCCATTTTGGAATGGTGGTCGCACGGCTTTGTCCAGGAGGAATCCGGCAAACGGTGGACGGCGCTTCTGAACGACGTCGTCCGTTACTGGCGCAGCTACTGCGTCTCCCGGCAATGGGACTTTTCCCCCGCCGGCGGCGGCTGGCTGCCCCGCGATATCAAATTAAGGCACAGTCGCCTGCTGATGTGCGCCGCCATGCTGGCCCTTTTAGGGAAGACGGGCCAACTGCCGCGAGGGCAACGCGGCTGGCTGCTCGACCGGCTGGCCGATCCGCCGCTGGAGCGACTGGCCCGTATGTACGAGGCCTTCGACGAAAGGGAGCAGTTTTTTACGTTGGCGACCTGTTACGATCGGTTTCTGGCGGCGCTAGAGAACGAAACGCTACAAACGGAATGGGCGGCCGCCTTGCCGCAAGGGCCAGGGGACCTGGGCCAGGCGCCGGCCAGCTACCGCCAAATGAAAGAAAACGCGGATCGTTTCAAGGAGGAAATCGCCCGGTTTTTCCTCGCTCGCCACCAGGTCTGGCCGCGGTTTATTGAGCGCCTGCTCCTCTAAAGGGGCCGCAGGCTGCTATAATTGGCCGAACCATTCTTTACGGGGGCGGGGCGCCTTGACGGTCTCCGGCCCAGCACGTAAACCATGGGGCCTGGCCCTGTTTTCCACGCCGTGTTTCCTTCATTCGAAAACATCGACCTCATGACGTCCCCCCCGATCCAACGCGCTCTGATCAGCGTCAGCGATAAACTCGGTCTGCTCGATTTCGCGCGGGGTTTGACCGACGCCGGCGTAGAAATCTACAGCACCGGCGGCACCCGACGTCACCTGGAATCGGGCGGCATCGAAGTGCATGATGTCAGCGAGTACACCCAGTTCCCCGAGATGATGGACGGGCGGCTGAAAACGCTACATCCCAAAATCTTCGGCGGCATCCTCTGCCGGCGCGACCGCGAAGATGACATGGAGGCAATCGAAGAACACGGCATTTCGCCGTTTGAGCTGGTTGTCGTCAACCTGTACCCGTTCGAAGCGGCCATCAGCCGGCCCGAAACGACCCTCCCCCAGGCGGTCGAACAGATTGATATCGGCGGTCCCAGCCTGGTCCGCGCTGCGGCGAAAAACTTTGACTTTGTCACCATCGCCACCCGCCCCGAGCAGTATTCGTCCATTCTCGAAGAGCTGGAAAGCGACGGCTGCACCTCGCTGGAACTGCGGCGCCGGCTGATGACGGAAGCGTTCGCCCATACGGCCGCTTACGACCGGGTGATCGCCGATTATTTCTCCGGCGAGCTGCGTCCCAGCCACTTCCCCACCACGCTCAACCTGCTCATGCGGCAGAAAACGGAGCTGCGCTACGGCGAGAACCCGCACCAGCGGGCGGCCGTCTATCGCGAAGTGGGGGCGCGGGGCGCCAGTCTGGTCACAGCCCGGCAGCTGAACGGGAAAGAACTGTCCTACAATAACCTGCTGGACCTGGACGCCGCCCTGGGTATTGCCCGGTCCTTCTCGGAACCGGCTTGTGCGGTGATCAAGCACAACAACCCATGCGGCGGGGCCGTGGCGGCTACCATCGGCGAAGCTTGCACCAACGCCCTGGCTGGCGACCCGCTAAGCGCGTTTGGTTCCGTCCTGGGCTTCAACCGCACCGTCGATGTGGAAACGGCCGAGATCCTGTCAGAGCCGGGCCTGTTTATCGAAGCAATCGTCGCCCCCGATTTCGCCGCTGCGGCCGTGGGCATTTTGACCACGCGGCCCAAATGGAAAGCGAACGTCCGCCTGATGCAGGTGGGACGGATCGAAGAGCCGCCGGCGCCGCGCCATTATCGCTATATCGACGGCGGCATGCTGGTGCAGGATGCCGATGTCGACCCTGATCTGTCGGTTGACTGGAGCGTCGTCACTCGCTCCAAGCCCTCGGACATTCTGCTGGACGAGCTGAAGTTCGCCTGGCGCATTTGCCGCACGGTGAAGTCGAACGCGATTGTTCTCTGCAAGCAGCGGGCCCTGTGCGGCGTTGGCGCCGGGCAAATGAGCCGCGTCGATTCGGTGGAGATCGCCATCAACAAGGCAGGCGACAAAGCTCATGGCTCCGTGCTGGCGTCTGACGCGTTCTTCCCGTTCCCCGATTCCATCGAACGGGCCGCCGCCGCTGGCGTGGTCGCCATCATCCAGCCCGGCGGCTCACGGAACGACGAAGAAGTGATCGTCGCCTGCAACAAGTTCAACATCCCCATGATCTTCACCGGCCGTCGCCACTTCCGGCACTAAAGTCTTAGGGTAGTGCTGCGTCAATCTTCAATCTTAGAGTGAGCGATTTCGGCCGTGCTGCTGTGCTGCCAAGAAAACCGTGGGCTAGCGCCCAATGGCACTCACTTTGGCTCGTTTTCGGGTTGGTTCCAGGGTGGAGATCTTTTTTTAAAATGCGAGGATTTGGAGCGGCGTTTGTAGCTTTCGCGGGAGTAGCTCCGGCCGGGGCGGTTCGGCAATTTCTCTCGCGCTGCGTACTTGAGCGCTCGTGCGTAAGCCGTGCGCCAGGCGCCGGCGTCGGGGAATGTTTTTTGGAGCAGGAAGATGCGGAACACGTCCCACACGCCGGTGAAGCTGAGCCGCCGCGGCGGTACGTTGGCCTGTTCCGCCGCCTGTTTGCGGAACTGGATCGTCAGGTTATAGGCCACGATCGACGCCATCAGTTCTTTGCGGAACATCTCAGGACTCTTGGCGAGGATGTTCTCGATGTCGAGCGTCACCTTGATCTGTGAGAGATCTGTTTCCACACGCCACCGCTGACTATACAAATCGGCGATGACGTCCAATTCGTCGGTCAGGTCGGTCGCCAGATGGATTGTTTCGCCGTGGACGCTTTCGAACACGTGCAGCCGAATCGGCAGCGAGAAGTCCTCCGGCAATTGAGGATTGTCGCGCAGCTCGCGGCGACTGGGCGTCCATTGTCCTCGATACGTTTTCCAGTCCTCGCCTTGTTCGATCAACTCGGCGTCCTTTTGCAGCCGGCGAAAGCGGTCCTTCTTCATCCGCACCACGAAGCGTTGATTGGCCGTGTGGAACTCGTAGGCGACACGCGTAATGCCGTAAGCTGTGTCGACCAGAATCACCGAATCGGCCGGGATGCGTTGTAAATGATCGTGGATCAGGCTGGTTTCCGAGACCGCCTGGTCGCCGTACATCGCACCGATTTCCGGGGGCAACGCCGCTCCACTTTCGACCTCATGAGCCACGACCAGATAGGCCATCGGCCAGGCCGACTCTCCGTACTGATTGGAAGCGGGCGGGAAGACGTCGTACAGTTCCCATTCCGGTCTCAGCGAGATCGTCGTGCCGTCCAGCGCGAACACGCGTCGCCCGCCGAAGGTGGGCGGAGCGTTGTCGACCAGCGACCGCCAGACGGCGTTGCAGAGCCACATGACGGTCTCCAGCGACAAACGGCTCCGGCCCCGGGAGTACGCCGCGGTGCTGGAAGAGAGGGTCGCTTCTTCGATGCGTTTATTGTCGGGCACGATGTCCGGGCACTGCTCGATCAAGGCCTTGACCGCCTCGGCCATCGAGCAACCGCCGCGTAATCGCTGCCAGACCAACAGCCACAGGACGACGCCAGACGTGTAAATCGTTTGGGCGTGGGAGGGCTGCAACTCATCGGCCTGGCGGAGATCCACGATCTCTTCCAACTGGGCAAACACGGCGTCAAACTCCGCCGCCCGCGCCTGCTCAGATTTCTGTGCTTTCTGCTTACGTTTCTGTTTGGCCGCCATCGCAAGACTCCTTATCAATGAGTAAGAGGTCAGGAAGGGGCGCAAATTTCATGCCAAAACATGCGGCGCAAAATTCATGCCAAAAACCACCCCAGGCAACGGATTTGGTAAAAACAGTGCCATTGGGCTAGCGCCCGGCGGCTGATTGAGAGAAACCTGATTTTATGGTTTGACGCCCCACGAGTGCTGCGTCAAAGCAAAGAGTTCGGGTTCTTCCCATTAGCCGTTTTGGCGATAGCCACGGTTAACTAAAAGGCACAGCGGCTCGCGCGAAAATGGCCAAACCTGAAATGGAAACTTGACGCACCGCTAGTCGCCGGAGGCTGGCGACGACAAGGACTGCAGCAGCCGACCGTTGTAACCGTCCTATAAGTAAAGCACGCCCGCCTGGTCGCCTGGCGACGGTTGGTTCGCATTTGGCCGTTCGCATCTACCGTTAGCAGGACCGGCTCCTTACTGTCATATAACGCCAAAGGGGTGACAATGCGCTGCGTGTCTTCGCTGTAATGCACACCGACCGTGCGTTCGTTAGAATCGAATCTTGTCTAACGGCTGTTCAGTTTTATCTAACGACAATCCAGGCAGGGTCCACCCTTGCCAGACAGGCGCATGCGAAAGGCGGCCGGATGGCCAAACGAAATGCCTACAAAGAGATGACGCTCGCACAGCTGCGCAGTTTTTGCGAGGTCTGTCGCGAGGAGGGCTTTGCTCCGGCCGCCCGAAATTTGCATCTATCCAGTCCGGCTGTCTGGGAGCAGATCCAGGCGCTGGAGCGGCAACTGGGACTCAAATTATTCCAGCGCCAGGGCAGCGGGGTGAAGCCAACGCTGACCGGCCAGCGCGCCCTGGAACTGATCCAACCGCTGCTGCACGGGCTGGATTCCGCACAACGGGTGCTGCAGGAGGAAGCGGGACTGGCGCCGCAGCAGGTGCGACTGGTCAGCGGCGTCCGCATGATGCAGGAAGAGGCGGCCACGGCGTCGGTCGCTTTCCGACACGCTTATCCCCAGGTGCGATTGTCGTTGACGCATCCCAAGGAAGAGGACCTGGATCATGCGATCGAGCTGGGGGCCGCTGATCTGGGTTTGACCTTCGACCCCGGTCCGGCGCAGCCGCCGCCGGCGACCGTCGTCCATGAGTTGGCGTATGAAATGGATTATTACCTGGCGACTCCGCGGGACCATCCGCTTGCCAGGCGGACCCGGCTCACGTTGCGGGATCTGGTCAGCCATCCGTTGGTGCTAAGCCGGCCCGAGGATTACTCGCGGCAACGACTGGAGGCAAAACTTTACCAGGAGCAGTTGCTCGACCAGATGCAGGTGGCGGCCGAAACCAGCACGGCGGCGGTCTCGCTGGCCTGCGTAAGGGCTGGCCTGGGCGTCGCGGTGGTGGTGGCCAATCCGCACGGTTATCTGGCCGACGGGTTGTTTATGAAGTCGCTACGTCATTGGTTTGGGCCGGCCCGCTTTGTGTTTGTCTGGAAACGAGGCGCTTATCGGCCCCAGTCGCACCTGTTCCTGGCGAAGTGCATCCAGACGGCGGCGGGCGTTCCTTTGGCAAAGGGGGACTGAGCGGATGGATCGCGGTTGGGGCTGTTTCGGGCTTTGGGAGCATTTCCTAAAGGAAAAAGGAGGATTGGCTGGTCACAGGGAGGAATCATTGGTAAATTTCCCTCTATATCCCCGACTTGGCGGCTAGCTCTGCGGTGGAGCCGCCGCTGTCATAAGCATGTGATGGTAGCCAAGAAAACTGATGACTGATCCTCAAACTCCGGCCGAGAACGAATCTAACCCTGCTTCTCTTCCCCAGCCGGAAGCCTCATCCAATCCTCCTGCCGCCGCGCCGACAGAGTCCGCTCCCGCTTCCCCGCCCCCGGATGAAGGCGCTCCCAGTGCTGCGCCGGCGGATGCGGAGAAAACGTCGCCGCAGATCGGCTCGCAACGCGGTGGTGCTCCCGATGTGGCGCCCCGGGCTTCGGCCACGCCGATTGATGCTCCCAAGCGTCCTTCCGCTCCCCCGCAGCCCAAGCCGGTCAATCTGAGCGAGATTCCCAAAAGCCTCGACGACGAAGTCGCCGCGGCGTTTGGCGATAAATCGTTTGATCAAATGATGGCCGGCCAGATGACGGGCGACAGCACCGAAAGCGAAGAACTGGCGCCGGAAACCAAATGCGAAGGCACGATCGTCCGCATGCATCGTGACGACGCGTTTTTCTCGCTGGGCGGCCGGAACGAAGGTTTCGCCTCGCTGGCGCAGTTCAAAACGCCGCCGGAAATCGGCGACAAACTCGAAGTCACCGTGGTGCGTTTTAACGCCGACGAAGGGCTGTACGAGGTCACCGTTCCCGGCGGGTCTGTTTCCGTCGCCGACTGGTCCGACATCAACGAAGGCGGCGTGATCGACGCCCGGATCACCGGCATCAATACCGGCGGTCTGGAGTGCATGGTCAACAACATTCGCGGCTTCATCCCCGCCAGCCAGGTCGCCCTGCACCGGGTGGAAGTGTTCGACGACTACATCGACCAGAAGCTGCCCTGCGTGGTGACGGAAGCAAACGAAAGCCGCCGCAACCTGGTGCTCAGCCATCGCGCTTATCTCGAACGCGAACGGGAAGCCGAACGCCAGGAGAAAATGGAGCAGATCGAAGTCGGCCAGATGCACGACGGCGTCATCCGCAGCCTCAAAGACTTCGGCGCCTTTGTCGACATGGGCGGCATCGAAGGGCTGATCCATATCAGCAAAATGAGCTGGGACCGTATCGAACACCCCAACCAGATTTTCACCGAAGGCCAGAAGGTCAAAGTCAAAATCGAAAAGATCGATCCCGATACGGGCAAGATTGGTCTGTCGTATCGCGATACTCTGGAAAACCCCTGGGACACCGTGGAAGAAAAATACTCCGTCGGCGCTTCGGTCACCGGCGTGGTTTCTCGAACCGCTCAGTTTGGCGCCTTTGTCAAACTCGAGCCGGGCGTCGAAGGGCTGATTCACATTTCTGAGCTGGCCCATCACCGGGTCTTCCAGGTGCGGAACGTGGTCAAGGAAGGGGAAGAGGTCGAAGTCAAAGTCACTTCGGTCGATCGCGAGGCCCAACGGATCGGGCTCTCTCTCAAAGCGGCCACGCCAATGCCCCAGAAAGAGTCGACCAAACCCGAGGAAGAAGAGGTCGACGAAGCTCCTCGGGAAATGGCCGTCCCCAAAAGGAACGCGCCCCTCAAAGGCGGACGCGGCAAAACGTCGGGCGGCGATCAGTTCGGACTGAACTGGTAGTCGACCTTCCGACAACTCCAGGCGGCCCGGCGACGGCGCCGCCTTTTTCAATGACGCATTTAAAACTTCATCGAGGCGAACCGATGTACCGAGCGACCATTTTTCTAGTAGCCGCCTGGACCGTTATCTGCTGGGCCGGCGGAGCCGTTGCCCAGGAGGATGCAGGGGTCAAAGAGAAAAAGCAGCTCCTGCAGATTTACGAAGATTCCAAAAAAGCAAAAACGGTCGCCGACTTTACCAGCATGGTCGAGGGTCTGGAGGAGATTAGCGACACCGATCTCGATGACCAGTCGGCCTCGTACCGCAAGCAGCTGCTTAGCTGGGGCTTCAATCGCCGTGGCGAAGCCTATTCCGATCAGGCCGCGGAACTCCAGGGCAAAGGGGAAACCGAAGCCGCCGCCAAAGCGCAAGCCGAAGCGTTGTCCGACTTTGAACAGGCCGTCAAATGGGCGCCCCAGGTCTGGAAGCCGCACCACAACCGGGGCGTCAGCTATGCCCTGGGCGGCAAGTACGAGTCGGCCCTCGCTGATTTCGACGAAGCGATCCGGCTGCAGCCCGACTATCCCAACGCCTGGTTCAATCGGGGCGAAATCCGATATGCGATGGGTGATTTTGAAGCGGCCCTGTCCGATTACGACAAAGTCCTGAAACTGCGGCCCGATGACGCCGGCGCCTTGACCAGCCGCGGGCACGCCCGTTTCCAACTGGGGCAGTTCGACCAGTCGCTGGTTGATTACGCCGCAGCTGTGCGGAAAATGCCGACCAGCGGCATGGCTCGCCTCAACCGCGGCGACGCGTACCTGAGCCTGGGCAAGTATCGTGAAGCAGTCGGCGACTACCTGAAAGCAATCGAGTATGAAAATCGACTGGGCCGGGCCCGCCAGAGTCTGGCCTGGATCTACGCTGTGTGTCCCGACGATCGCTACCGTAATTCGGCGGTCGCCCTGCGACTGGCGAACGAAGCGATCCAACTCGACGGCGAAACGGACGCCCGTTATCTCGACACGCTGGCCGCAGCCCAGGCGAACGCTGGCCAGTACGAAGAAGCTGCCGCCACGGCCGCCAAAGCTCTGGAAGCCGCCGCGGACGACGCCACCCTGGCCGCTTCCCTCCAGGCTCGACTGGCCCTTTACCAGAGCGACCAGGCCTATCGCCTGGGCATGAAGCTCGACACGGCAGCAGCCAAAGAGACGCCCGTCAGCGACGAGAAGCCTGAACCGGCCAAAGAGAAAGACCCCAAGCCTGCCAATACCGACAAGCAGGAAGATAAGCCGGCTGCCGCGAAGGAAAAGAAACCGGAAACCGCAGGCGGAGTGAAGCTGACGCCCGCCCAAGCCAATGAACCGACGCCCGCCAAAGCCAAGGAACCGACCCCCGCCAAGGAGCCGACTCCGGCGAAAAAGAACGAGCCCAAGCCGGCGAAAGTGAAAACGCCCAAAGCGGAAGAACCGACAGAGGCAAAGCCCGTGCTTGCTCCGGCCAATCCCCCGTCGGCCGAGTAGCACACGTCGGCAATTTAGCGCTGCGGTCCAGGCGGCAGGTCGGGATCGCCTGGGCGTTGCCCAGCAGCGGGCCGCCGGCGCGTCCTTTTCTACCTTCTCTCGATTCTTCCAGGCGACTGCCATGAATGCAAAAACGCTAAAGGAGAAGCTGACCAAAGGCGACACCGTCTACGGCACCTTCTTTACCCATTCGGTCTGTCCGGCGATGGTGGAGTTTATTCCGCCCAACTCGCTCGACTTTGTGATCGTTTCGGCGGAGCATAACGCCCTGGAACTGGCTGAATTCTTGCCGATCCGCTACGCCCTGGCCCTGAAAGGCATTCCCTGCCTGGTGCGGACGCATAGCCGCGATCCGTCGGATGTGTCCAAGGTCTGCGACAGCTTCGACGGCGTGGTGGTTCCGTATGTAGAAGACGTCCAGGAAGCGAAGGAACTGGCTGCGGCAGCCGTTTATCGTCCGCTCAAAGGGGCTCGTCTTAACACGGTGCTTTCCGGCGGCAAATGGCCCAGCAAGCAGTCGGAGGCCTATATCGCCAAGAAGAACGAAAGCACCCTTTTCATCCCCATGATAGAATCTGTTCCGGCCGTAGAAAACCTGGACGAAATCTGCTCCATCCCGGGCGTGAACGCCGCTTTTGTGGGTCCGGGCGACCTGACCTGCAGTATGGGCATCCCGGGTGAATACGACCACCCCGATCTGATCGCCATGATGCAGCGCATTATTGATACGGCCGATCGCCACCATGTGGCGGCCGGTTGCTGGTACGGCGAACGCCGCCAGGTGGTGCGCACGCTTCGCCAGGGCGCTCGCCTTGTCGTTTACTCCAACGACAGCGCCATGCTGGGGCAGGCGATGCAAAGCGCCTACAGCGAATTCCGCAACATTTAAACCGATTCCGTTTTTTGCCCTGGGTTCGTTGTTCTTCGCAGCGAAGGTCGTGCAGTTTTGCCGGGCCTTGGTCTGCTCTCCCGGGTTCCCTTCTCGAAGGTCTTCTCGAATGCACAGTTTCCAACACGGACTCCGGCTGGCTGTGGTCCTGCTGTTTGTAACCGCGGCGATGTCGGTCGCCAAAGAACCGGCCCAGGTGGTCGTCTTTGGCGATTCCGTCACCGCCACACGGGGCGAGCTGAAAATCTACGCCCATCACCTGGCGGAAGCGTTTCATGCCGACGTGCACAACGCCGGCGTCGGCGGCAACACCACTAGCGACGGGCTCGTGCGTTTTCATCGCGACGTGCTCAGCCGCAAACCCGATATCGTGATCATCGGTTTCGGCATCAACGACGCCGCGGTCGACGTCTGGAAAGATCCGCCGGCGACGGAGCCGCGCGTGCCGCTGTTCATCTACGAGGCGAACCTGCGCCACTTCGTCCGCATGTGCAAAAAGCAGGGAGCAACGCCGATCCTGCTCACGCCGAATCCGCTTTCCTGGACCGACAAGCTGCGGGAACGCTACGGCAAACCGCCGTACGATACGACCGATGACCATGGTTTCAACGTATTGCTGCCGCAGTATGCAGCGACCGTTCGCCGGGTCGCCCATGAGGAAAACGTCGGACTGGTCGATATGAATCTGGCGTTCGAGAAGGAAGGCGCCGCCGACCTGCTGCTCGACGGCATGCACCCCAACGAAGCGGGCCAGGCCCTGATGTCGGACCTGATGCAGCCGCTGGTCGCCCAGGCGATCGAGCACCCGGCGAAGAAGCCCGCCCCGCCCCAGCCGTTCCAGCCTGGAGCCAAGAGCGAGTCCGGAATCGAATATGCAGCCGGCGTTAAAGAGCTGGATCATCTGAATATTCATGGGCCGTTCGTCAAGCGACCCGACGGAGCGCTGGTCGCCGTATCGCAAGGCGGGGCTCTGGAAACCGACGATTTTGGGAAATCCTGGAAGACCTTTCCGATCGCCCAGGGCGACGAGAAAATGATCGTCCGCGGCGAACGGGCCATGCTGCAGACCGCCTCCGGGGCGCTGGTGCTGGTCTATCTCGACGACGCCCACAAGGACACGATCAAATGGGGCTGGGATAAAGAAAAGAACGCTCCGGTTCCCGGCACGCGTCGCGATGCGTATGTGGTCCGCAGTCTAGATGGCGGCCATAGCTGGGAGAAACCGCAACGGATTCTGACTGGCTATTGCGGCGCCATTCGCGATATCGTGCAGATGAAGAACGGCCGGTTGGTTGTACCGCTGCAGAACCTGCTGATGGAAGAAGCCCGGCACGCTACGGTCGTTTATACGTCTGACGACGACGGCGTCACCTGGCAGGAACGGGAAACGCTCGATGTGGGCGGTCGCGGGCATCATGACGGCTCGATCGAAGCCACCCTGGTCGAGCTCAAGGACGGCCGCCTGTGGATGCTGCTGCGAACCAACCTGGGCTATCTGCTGGAAACCTTCTCCGACGACGGCGTCCGTTGGTCGCCGATGCATCCCACCGCGATTGACGCCAGTTCGGCGCCGGCCATGGTGGTGCGGCTGGCCAGCGGCCGGCTGATGCTGGCCTGGAACCAGACGTATCCGGAGGGAGAAACCAACTTCGTCCGCAGCGACAAGCTGCACTCCCAGCGTCCGGCCAGCTGGCACCGCGGGGAACTGTCGATCGCCTTCTCTGACGACGAAGGCCATACCTGGACCGAACCGGTCGTGGTCGCCCGCAAGCCGAAAGCCTGGTTAAGCTACCCCTACCTGTCCGAGGTCGAACCGGGTCGCATCTGGGTCACCACCATGCAAGGCGGCGTCCGCCTGGAACTGCAGGAGAAAGACTTCGTGCAGGAGAAGGTTGAAGTCAAGGAGGAAGTCAAGGAGGAAGTCAAGAAAGAGAAAAAGCCCCAGGGCAAAGCGAAGGACGACGTCAAAAAGGACGCCCAGCCCAAGCTTAAAGAAGAAGCCAAAGAGAGCGTCAAGGAAAAGAAGTAAGCCGACGCCAAAGAGTAGCCGTGTCGCCCGCCCGATCGAAACGTTCGGTCAGGCATTGCGGCGTTTGCGTTTCCGGCGACGCAGCGGAAGCGCGATCGACCGGCCCCTGATCCTGCCAGGCAGAAGCGGTTTCCCTTTTTACCACAGGAACCGCTCGCCGGGGGCTGTAACCGTCGATCTTGTGAATGGCGGCAAATCCCCCGCCACGAACGTTCTTTATTCCTTCGCCGGTGGAACGCTCCGATTCTTGGGCGGGGTGGAAACGCGGAAGACGAGATCGAGGGGAATGCCGTCGGCGTCGTCGGACGGATTGGCTCCGTCGTCCTTGATATTTTCTCCTACGCTGAACACGGTGGCGTAGTCCGTCTCATTGGCGGGAGGATGGTACCGCAGGGACTGTCCATCGAACGGGTCGAGCGGGACCGTCGGCAGCCAGTCAGGAGCCAGCTCCGCCAGGGTTTGCGGAAAGGCGCCTGTCTGCTGGCGGAAGCGTTCCAGTGCGATTCCCGCTCTGGCCGTGGCGAGAAAAGCTTCCGTTCTGGCTCCAGCAACCAGCACCACGGAAACCGGCGGAAAAACGGTGGCCGTTACCACATACCGGACGCCCCCTAGTCCGCTGGTTTCCTGTTTCATCTGGCTTTCCAGCGTCTTGCCGCTCGCGAGCAGCGCGGGCCAGGGGAGGTCCGTTGCGGCCACCAGCTCGCGGAAGTTTTTTAGCGTGTACGCCAGATCTTCGTGACGTTTGACTTCGATGCGACCGTCCTCGGGATTCTCTTGCGAGATATCTTCGACAAAGGAAAAGGAGTAGATCGCCAGGACCCGTTCGCCCAGCAGGGCCGTTTTCAGGCCGGCCTTGGGATCCAGCCCGCGGAGGGCCTCCTGGGTGGCGAGCAGATCCTGTTCACCCCATTCGTTGCCCGGCATCAGGTCCTGCAGAGAGGACCAGACACTGCCAATGCAAGCCGCGGCGACAAGCTGGGGGATGAACGAAGGCTGCTGCTGGAGCAGGGCGGCCATACTCAGCGTGTCGCGGAGGGCGCCTGCGGCCCCGGCCGTGTCGCCAGTGTGGGCGTCGTAGTACGCTTTCAGTTTGAGCAAGCGGAACGCCCTTTGGGCGGACGACAGATATTTGAACTCCATCAGGCCGCCCTTGGTGTAGCTGATGTCGAACTCGCCCGTCCCCTGCTGGGACGCCTGGTGCAGCAGTTCGAGCAGATCCGCGTGGTCGCCCAGGAACTGGGCGGCAGCGTCCTCGTCAGGCCAGTAGGCATGTGGAGTGGGTAGATAAGTTCCGTTCGAGAACAACTGGGGAATTGCCTCCGAATCGGCGACGAACGCAGGCGCATCGAGTTCCTCGAAAGCCTGGCGCCACAGATCGGCTGCGTCGGATTCGCCGCCTGTTCGGCTCGTAATACTTTTCAGGTCGGCGATTTCGACCGGTTCGCCCGCTTCGCGAATCAGCGCCAGTTCGGCCTCTGCTGCCTGCTGGGCCTGCCGATTCCAATAGAGCCAGCCGCCGCAACAGCAAAGGCACGGGGCCGTCATCAAGAACGCCAGAATGACCAGTCCCCAGCGGAGGCAGCCTTGACGCGAAGGCGTTTCCGCCGGGCGCGGCTTGTCGCCAGGCGGATTGGTTGAGGCGGCGTCGGAAGTTTTGCTGTCGCGCGGCGGTTCCGGCGTCGAGTGTTCGTCCTGCATGACTATCCTTGGAAATGAAAGGGGACCCGGGCAGCGACAAGCGTCGCGCGGGCCAGCGTAAGGTTCGTTGACCGCAATCGTGCAGGCACGATCAGAGGAGGTTATTTTTTAAGAGGCGGAACGCCAATTTGCCGGGGCGACGAGGTAACGCGGAAGACCAGGTCCAGCGGAATGCCGTCGGCGTCCTCTGCTGGATCGCCGTTGTCGTCGACAAGGTTCTGGCCCACACTGTACACCGTCGCAGGATCCGTACGGTTCGCCGGAGCAAGGTACCTCAATGGCTGGGAATCGAACGGGTCGAGGGGACGCACATTAGCGGATTGGCCCTCCAGTTGTCTCAGCTCCTGAGGAAAAACTCCCGTTACCTGGCGAAATCGTTCGAGGGCAATCCCTTCGTATGCGGTGATGTGACGGGCGTGGGTGCTGGCGCAGGCAATCAGCACGGCGGCGGCGTTGGGGAAAATGGCGTTGGTTACGGGGTACCGAACGGACCCCAGACCACGGGACTCCTGCTCCATTTCGTCTTCAATCGTCTGGAAGATGGGGATCGTTTTCGCGAAGGGCTTTTGCATCGCTTGGATCAGTTTTCGATAGTTTTGCAGAGCGTAGAGCAGGTCCTCCGGCTGCTGGATTTCTTCGGCCTGGAGGATGTCTTCCGGTCCCTCTGCTAACTGCTCCAGAGCGATGTTGTCGCCATACCGAAAAATGGCGATCGCCAAGGCCCGTTCCCCCAGCAGGGCGGCGCTCAGGGAGGAATGGGTGCGCCCTTGCACAAAAGCCGACTGAACGGCGATTAGATCTTGCTGGTTCCAGTTGTTTCCTGGCATCAGGTCCTGCAGGGAGGACCAGGCACTTTCGATACAGGCAAAACCAGCGATCTGGGGACGGATCGTTGGTTGCCTTTGCAGCAGACGGGCCAGACCCAGTGTGTCCATCAGGGCAGCGGCGGCGCCAGACGTGTCGCCGTTATGCGCGGCGCAGTACGCTTTCAGCCTGAGCAGGGAAATGGCTCGGCGGGCCGCTGACAGACCGGCAAACTCCGGCCTCTTGTCGACAGAGAAACTGATCGGGAAAACGCCCACGCCTTGCTCGCGTGCCTGGCGCAGCAACGTGAGCGCACGGGCGTGCTTTGTCACCAGTCTGTCCGCAACCTGTTTTTTGGGCCACGCCTTACCTGGCGCCGGAGCGGGGCTAACCCCGGAAAGCAGTTCCTCGATCGCGTCGAAATCGGCGATAAACTGGGGATCGTCCAGCGCCTCGAAGGCCTGGAGCCAGTATTTGGCAGCTTCCGGTTTGTCTTGGTGCCATGACCTCGGCTTGAGTATTTCGCTGATTTCGAACGGTCCCTCCTGGTCGCGGATGCGGGTCAGTTCCACCTTCAGGGCCTTCCTGGCCTGCCTCTGCAGGTAGTACCATCCGCCGCAGCAAAGCAGGCAAGGAGAGGCGGCTGCGAACGCCACCATCCCCAGCATCAACAGGCGACAGCCGTTCCGCGAAGGCGTTTCGAGCTGCCGCGGCCTGTCGCGAAGCGGAGCCGATGCGGCGGACTCCGGCGTCACCTGGCGGGGCGTATCAAGGTCGCGAGGCCGTTCCGCGGGGGAGTGTTCGTCCTGCATGACTGCCTTTGGAAAAGTAAGTAGCTCCGCGCGACGACGTGCTTCGCGCGAGGGCGTAAGACTCGGCAGTTGGCTCCGTGCAGAGAGCCGGGCCGGGCGTTAAAGTTTGGACCGCTGATCAATAAAGCGGCGGCCTTTGCCTTCAAAACGCGGCAACGAGCCCAGCGGGGCGTCGGCCACCTCGATCCGCAGGCCGAGACGCAGCTGAAGCTCCTGGGCCACGCGTTGCGGTTGCTGCAGGCGATCTTCGACTTCGACACGCAGACAATCCATTTCGTGTTCCGTAAAGGCGGTCAGCCGGTATTCGACGACTTCGGGAAAGCTGAGCAGGATCTGCTCGATCGAGGCGGGAAAGATATTCACCCCTCGCACCACCAGCATGTCGTCGACGCGGCCCAGCACGCCGCCTTCGAGCAGGACGAAGTTGCAGTCGCCCGAGCCGTTCCAGGTGGGCCGAACCAGATCGCCGGTGCGATAGCGGATCACGGGGCTGCCCAGCCGGCCGAGGGTGGTCAGCACCAGTTCGGAAAGTTCGCCTTCTCCGGCCAGATCGCCGCTGGCCAGGGAACGGAATTCGGCGAGGAACTCGCTTTCATTGATGTAGAGCCCTTGCCGTTGCGGATCGCTGTATCCCCAGGCGCCGATCTCGCTGGCGCCGGCGTGATCGATCAGCTTCGCATTCCAGGCCGTTTCAATCCGTTCCCGGCGGGCTGGCACGGATCCGCCCGGTTCGCCGGCGACGACGATCTTTTTCACGCCCAGCGATGCCGGATCGATATGCTGTTCTCTCGCCGTTTCCGCCAGGTGCAGCGCATAGCTGGGAGTGCAGAACAGGGCCGTCGCGTGCAGGTTGCGGAGGAGATCCAGCCGGGCGACCGAACTCATTCCGCCGGTGGGAACCGTCAAGCAGCCGCGCGCAGCAACCGCATCGAACGCGCTCCAGAAACCGATGAACGGCCCAAAAGAAAACGCCATCAGCACGCGGTCGGCTGGCGTCAATTCGGCGGCGTCCAGCACGAACTGCCAGTTATGCAGCCACCACTCCCAGTCGTCGGGCGTATCCAGCACGACCATCGGTCGCCCGTGCGTACCGGAAGTACGATGGAAACGGGAGTAACGTTCCAGCGGCCAGGTCAGGTTGGCGGCCAGATCGCCTTCGTGCTTGCCGGCGACCAGCTCTTCCTTGAAGGTGAAGGGCAGGTTGGCCAGTTCGTCCAGCGACGTTAAAGGCAACGCCAGGTCGGAAAACTTTTCGGCGTAGAACCGATTGTGGGGCAGAATCGCGGCCAGCAGTTGATTCAAACGATCCAGTTGATGGTCGACCAGCGACTGGGAGTCGAGTGTTTCCAATTGCCGGCGGTTTTCAAAGGTCGAGTTTTTCATTCCCCAATGATAAATCGTCGTACGGCCGCTGCAATCGGGCGTTCCCCATTCCGGTCCCTGACGGAGCCTGGACCCGGTCGAGGGTTGGCGCATCAAAACAGGCGGCGTCGGTCGGGGCATTCGCCCTTTCCGTCGCCGCCTGAGGAGAGGTTTGCGACTTTCAGAAAGTTCGCGCAGGGAGACCGGCTCGGAGCCCTGTCCTGGCTCTGGCAAGTCGGTGCGTTTCCGGGAAATTATTCCGCGAAGTCGAGCACGGTCGGACGACCGCTGGTGCGAGACTTCCAGACGCTGCTGCTGGTCGGCAGGGCGTTACGGGTGTCGCTCGGGTTGAGTTTCGCCGGGGCGCCATGGCTACGGCGGCTGGAGGATTCGGTCGACAGCAGGCTGCGGGGCGAGGCAAAGCTGGCTTCTTCCGACACCGTTGTGGTATGCGAGATCGGAGCAACCAGGAAACCAGCGCCAATCGGCGTGCTGGTGGGGGTGCCCACCGGGCCGGGAGCGTCGTCTTCAAACGGGTCGGTCGGACGCGGCGACGGCGGCGATGTCGGCGGGACCGGGGCCGATTCCTCGTGCGGAATCGGCGGAGCGCCTAGCGAGGTTGCCGGGGCCGACGGCGAATAGTGCGGAATCTCGCTGCCGTAATTTCCCGACGGGCCACAGCGGCAACCTTCGCTCGGATGGAAGTGACGCGGCGGGCCAAACGAAATGGTCTGTCCGGCGCTGCATCCGGAGTCGCAACAACCCGAATCGCAGCAGCCAGAGTCACAGCCGTGATTTTTGCCTTTACAGCCGAGGAACAGGTCAAACAGGCTCTTCCGCTTCCCTTTGCAGCCGCCAGCGTGGCCGCAACCACAGGTCGGTTCGCAACCACAAGTCGGTTCGCAACCGCAGGTCGGTTCACAACCACAGGTCGGTTCACAACCGCAAGTCGGTTCACAACCGCAAGTCGGTTCACAACCGCAAGTCGGCTCGCAACCACAGGTCGGTTCACAACCGCAACTGGGCGGGGCGCCGCAGCAGCCGGACGAATCGCAGTCGCTGCAGCCGTGGCCGCACGATTTATGGCCGCTAAACAGACTTCGGAACAGGCCGCATTTCTTTTTGCCGCAGCTCGGCTGCGCACCGCAAGTCGGCTCACAACCGCAGGTGGGTGTGGCGCTACAGGTGGGTTCACAACCGCAGGTCGGCTGGCAACCGCACGTGGGAGCGACGGCACAGCCGCCTCCGCGGAAGAAACCAACCTGGTGGAACAGGCTCCGCGGCGCCGATTGAGCGTAGCCGCTGGCAGCCGTCAGACCGCAAACCAACATGGCGGCCAGTAGTGTGTGGACATTTCTCATCGACGAACTCCATCCCTGGAATCTAGAAGTTGCTGTGGCGGTATCGCAGAAGACAGGCGCCGCCGGGATTAGCTATCGAACCGCTGCGATAAGAACATTCATAACTTTCGATTCCACCCGAGCCTCCTGCCTTATCGGAAACAACGCCCAAAAACGCAGCAGCTTCCCTGATCCGCAAAGTCAATACAGGAATGCTGTGAAGATGCGATGGATGCGAAGAGTTTACTGACTGTTGGGCGATGAAAGACTTCGCCGCGAGCAGGGGCGCAGAAGAATCGCTTAACGCACCGACTGCGACTTCATGCGCTGCCGATAATATTTGAGCCCGGGAAAAAAGAAGCAGGCGGCGCTCACGGCGCCAAAGATCAGATGGGCGACCTCTGGCGCCAGAGCCATGGCGACCGCCGTCAGAAACAGGGCGAGCGACTGCAGGTAAAACGCCCCGCTGAGGATGCCGGCCTTGACGAAAAACACCATGCCGTTGATCAGCCCCAGAATGGGCGACAGCTTCAGCGGCTCCAGGCTCAGCCAGGCCTCCAACGGAAACAGCATGGCGATACAAATGATGCTGGCCGCCCAGACATGCGCAATCTGCCGCTCGACAAACAGCACCGGTCCCATCCGCCGCCGCAGCGCCCAGAACACGGCCGCCCAGGCTCCAAAGCCCGCCGTCCACAGGGCGAAGTAGTAGTACCGCACGCCCTGCAGCGAATACTGCATGTCGATCCAGAACACGACATTCGTCAGCAGGCAGGCGACAAAAATCGCCAGGCTGTGCCACATCCACAGCAGGCCCCAGTTCTCCAGGACGACCGCGTGGTGTGTCTCCCGGAACATGCGGGCAATCACGTGACTGAACCGCCCGCTCCGGGCGGCGATCGGTTCATCGTTGAGGAACGCTTCCAGATCGCGGGCCAGATCGTCGGCCGACCGATAACGCAAGTCCGACGGCTTCTGCAGGCAACGCAGCGCGATCATTTCCAGATCGCGATTCGCCTGGGGATTCAGCACCCGCGGGGGAACCGGCTCCTGTTCGCGAAGCAGCAAAATGGTGTCCAGCGGAGTCGCCGCCTGGAAGGGAGGCCGCCCTGCCAGTGCGTGGTAGAGCATGGCGCCCAGGCTGTAGACATCGGTCGCCGGGCCCAGGTCGCGAACGCCGTTGGCTTGTTCGGGCGACATGTACGAAGGCGTACCCAGCACCGCGCCGGTGCGGGTCAGGTTGCCCTGGTCGGTCGCCTGTTTGGCCAGTCCAAAGTCGGTCACGTGCGGCTGACCGTGTTCGTCGAGGAGGATATTCGAAGGCTTCAGGTCGCGGTGCAAGACTCCTTGCTGATGGGCGAAGTGAATGGCTTTCGCCACGGCGGCGATCAGGCGAGCCGCTTCGCGCGGCGGCAACGGCCCGGTCGCCAGTAGCTGCAGGAGCGTACTGCCTTCGATGTACTTCATGCTGAAGTAGGAATGGCCGCCCAGTTCGCCCACTTCGTAAACGGGGACGATCCCATGGTGATCCAGCCGGGCCGCCGCCTGGGCCTCGGTATAAAACCGTTCCAGATCGGCCGTTGAAGCCAGTTCGCCCCGCAGGATCATTTTCACGGCGACTTCGCGGTTCAGGCTTTCCTGGCGGGCCCGATACACCACGCCCATGCCGCCCCGGCCGATCTCCTCCAGCAGTTCGTAGTCGTCGATCAGGCAGGGCGTTTTCAATCCTTGCCAGCGATCAATGGAGGCGGCGGAGGAGAAGCCCGCGCTGCGATCACTACCGGCGGCGTCGGCGAACATCACCGCGCCCCAGAGAAGTCGGAGCTCCTCGGCAAACGTCGGATGCTCGGCGCAGACCTCCGCCAGATCGACGGTCTCGCCGCGCTGGGCGGCGTCGGTCAGCTCTCCGAGCAACCGCGCCAGTTGTTCATCATGTTCAGACGATTCGGACAAATTCACTGGCGAGAACCTTGGCGGGATCAAAAGCAACCTGATCAGTATAACCGCACCTTCGCCCGGCGGAGGGCATGCTGCATCAACCGGGCGACCGCGACGTTCGGCACGATCGACAGCGGTTGCCCCAACTGCCGACATCCCCACACGGGGAGCCGGAAACGCCTTCTGCGAGAACCAACGCGTCCGTATCTGCGTACCAGAGTGCAGGCGAGAATCGCGTCTCTTCCCATGTTTTATTGAGTAAACCGCAAAAAGGTCCGTTTCCGGCGGGCGCTGAGCGGCGTGGTTCGGCGGGTTGCTCCGAGGGGCGGGCGGCCGCCTGGCAGGATCGGCGGAACCGTTCCAACCCTCGACATCCGGCATTATCTCGGCGTATGATTGGGGGAAGTTACCCCTCGGACAGGTTTGGAGGAGTTTGGCGATGGATCATGCGTTGAAGATTTGCCTGGCGCTGGCTTTTTGCCTGGCGCCGCATGGGGCGCGTGCGGAAGCGATTCCGGTCGACCAGATTGCCCGGCAAGTTCAGCAGCTGGGTTCGGCCCATTATCGTGAGCGAAAGCAGGCTCAGGCGGCCCTCATTGCCCTCGGCGACAAAGCGGTGCAGCCTTTGAAGTACGCCCTGCAGAGCGACAATCCCGAAGCCACGTGGCGGGCGATTACCATCCTGGAAACGATCGCCCTGCATGGCGAACAGGAGGCCGCCGACGACGCTTTGGCCGTGCTGGAAGCGTATGGCGCCGGTGGCGACCCGGAAGTGACCGCGACGATCAGGCAGCTGCAGTATCGCCTGGTAGTGCAACGGCATCTCGATGGCAGCCGCCAGCTGGCGGCCCAGGGCGCCCGGTTTGAGCAGGGCCAGAGTGCAGCGGAAGCGGCCGGTCTGGCAGGAACGTACGACGAAACGGTCCCCCGCGAGTTGCTGTCTTATACCTCCGACGTGACGGAGCCTGTCGACTATCCGTCTCCCCCGGCGACTGCTTTTTCGGAGTTTGGTGGGAGCAAGGATCTCAAGATTTTTTCCGCCAAAGTCGCCACGGCCCGGCCCGTGCTTGATCCCGACGATTCTCCGTTAGCGGTCGAAGTCGAAGAGACGGCTCCCGGAAGCATGGGACTCAGCGGCCGTCCGGCAGGGGCGGCGATGACGCTGCCTGAGCCGAAGCCGTTGACGGCCACGCTCCTGACGCCTTCGACGGAACCCTTGGAAATTGAATCGCCTGTACGCGCAGACGACACGGTCATTGAAGAAACGGCGGTGGAACGCACTACGATCGAGGAAGCGGATAACGACGCCCATTTCCGTGAGGCGACGGACGAAATCCTGGCGTTGATCCAGGTCCAGGATCCCAGCGAACCGATTGCAGGCAGTTCGGCGTTTGAATTCACCGCGCACGAACCGCCCCACATGATGTATCTGACGGCTGCCTGGCGTGGACGGCCTGTCGACCTGAAGTTGCTGTCGCAGATGGCGCTGCTGACCGAGATCCAGGTGCAGAACCGCAAGCTGGGACAGGACGAGCTGCAGCAGCTGGCTGCGGCGCCGGGCCTGGTCCGGCTGATGTTGACCAACTGCCAGTGCCCGCTGACGGCGCTTAAGAAAATCAAAACAGACCATCCTCAGCTGGAAGTGAGTGCGTTTGGTCCGGCCGTGCTGGGCGTGTCGGCCGATTTGAGCGAACCGGTCCGCAGTCCCTTCCAGGTGGGCGTGCTGGCGTCCGGCCATGGAGCCGAAGCGGCAGGCGTCAAAATTGGCGATCAGATCACGGCCGTCGATGGCGAGCCGATCGCCGATTTCTTCGAACTCACCTTCGCTCTGGCCAGCCGTCGGGTGGGCGAACGGGTCAAGCTCAGCATTGTTCGCGAGGGCAAGCCGATGAGCCTGACCGCCCAGTTGGGCTCCAGCACGCCGACCTATCTGCCCCCGCGGTAATCGTGAGGACCATTGTCAGGGGCGCTGCCTTCCGAGGTCTGGGATCGGCTGTTACTTTTGGCTGAGCCCAGCGGGACGAACGCGGGCCTCTGCCTCCCGCCTCTGCTCCGCGCGGGAAACCGCCTTCTTAAAACGCTGGTAGATGGATCGACACGACCGCGCCGTTGCCGGGGGTGGATTCGATCTCCAGCGATCCGCCCAGTCGTTCCACCACGCTGCGGGCCAGGAACAGTCCCATGCCCATACCCTGGCCGGTGTCTTTGGTGGTGAAGAACGGCTCGCCTGCGCGGGCCAGTGTTTCGGGCGTCATGCCGCTTCCCTGGTCGCGGGTCTCGAACAGCCAGTCTTCCCCTTCGGGGACCACGCGCAGTTGCACCGTGGCCTCGGGAGCGGAAGCGTCGAGCGCATTCTGCAGCACGCCGCGGAGCGACTGGGCCATGCTCTGCAGGGGCAGCTGGATCGGGCGAAGGCGATCTTCGTCCGACACCTGCAGATCGATCAGTCCAGGGCGGCGAAGCCCCGAGAGGACGTCGTCGAGGAACTCGCCAATGGTCAAATGGGAGACTTCCTCGCCCATCATCTGGCCCGCGTTGCCAGCCATGCGATGCAGGATGTTGCGGCAGTGATCCAGCTCGCTGCGGATCAACTCCACATCTTCGCGCACCGAGGCCGGAGCGTCGGCGTCGACCAGGTGGCGGGAGAGTTCTTTGGCGACCACGGCGATCGTCGACAGGGGAGAGGCCAGCTCGTGTCCGGCGCCGGCGGCCAGGGTCGCCAGCGCTTCCAGCCGTTCGCTCCGGGCGCGCTGTTGCTCGGCGATGCGTAGTTCGTTTTCGCGGCGACGCAGCTCTTTGGTCAGACGGGTGATGAAATAGGTCGTTACGGTCGCGCAACCAAAAAACGCCGCCAGCATTCCCTGTTCCCAGAGCGACATGTGCTGGCCGTTGGAACGCTGTTCCAGCTCGGGAACCGGGCGATGCACGACCAGGATCATGGCGAAACAGATCACCGCGCCTGCTGTCAGCGACCACGCCCAAGGGCGCGGCAGCACCACGGCTGCCAGGGCCAGATTGACCAGAAAGAACACGGCGAACGGATTGGTCACGCCGCCGGTAAAGTACAGCAGCATGGTCAGCGACGCCAGGTCGACGGCCATGACGGCGGCCAGCAACGCAGGGTGCGGCGTTTCCGGTCCCGCGACCACTCCCTGTCGGTGACGCAGCCACCAGGCGAGCGCCAGGTTGGTGATGGCTGTGAAGCCGACTACGCCCAACAAGGGAGCCAGCGGCAACTGGATCTGATAGGCGCCCAGCGCCAGCAGCACCGTCGCCAGTTGACCGGCTGCGGCCAGCCAGCGCAGTCGCACCAGCCAGGCGGCGTTGAGGCTAACCGCGGCGTTTCGATTGACATCGGCATGCATCGGGGCGGAGACTTTCTCCCGGCGTTACGCGAGGGCCGGCGCGCGGCAGAGAGAGAACGGCGCGCTTCGCCTGGGGTCGCAGGACGGAATCGTTACCGGGCCGGTTTCTCGCCTGCCGGTTTGTCCTGGTCGGGCTGGTTGTTGTTTGGATTTTCGGCGGGCGGCTTTTCCTTGCCGGAGGATGCTTCTTTCTCTGCAGCCCCCTCTTCTTCGTCCTCTTCATAATGGACGGGCGTTTGCTGGGGAACAATGGCCAGGATGGTGTCGCCCGCCTGGGGAGGAGTTTCGTTGTCGGCGGTGATAATCCGCACGGTTCCGCCTTCGCTGATGACGAACATCAGGACGGGAGCGTCGTTGTACTGCACGCGGTAATCGCTCAGCGTGAACTCTTCGGTCAGTTTAGTGCGTTTGATCAGGCAGGCCCCGCCAGGGCCCAGCAACTGCGACAGCTTTTCATAGGACATGTTCTTGTCGAACAGCCGACGTCCCTGCAGCTGACGGCCGACCGCTTCCCGGGCGCCGGCTCCGCCTTCGGCCGGCGGCAACTGATAGACGTTCTGGCGTCCGAAGTGGTGGGTGAAGACGCGCACCGCCAGGACATTGACCGTATCGTTCGGGGTGAGCGCCATCAGCCGGCCGATGCCGCCCAGTTCCAGCTCTTCGGCTACATGCTCTGACAAAATACTGGCGCATTCGGCTCGCATGCCTTCCATGCGGGCGGCCGCCACGTGGCGGAAGTTGGTGTCGACAACAAGGACCAGCACGCCGTTGTCGTGGAGGGCTTTGGCGATCGTCCGGGCGGCGGTCCCTGCCCCGGCGATCAGTACGCCTTGCGGATTGGGATCGGCCAGTCCCAGCAGGCGGGCCACCACGCCGGAAAACAGTCCGTAGACCAGAACCGTGCCAAAAATGACCAGGAAGGCGACCGCGGCCATTTCTTCCGACTGCTCCACCATGTCGATCGAGGTGAAGTGTTTGGCCGCCTTGATGGCGAAGATCGAAGCGACGGCCGCCGCCACAATTCCTCGCGGCGCCAGGAACGAAAGGAACACTTTCTCCCGCCAGTTAAGATCGCAACCGATCGTCGACAACGCCACCGAGGCGGGCCGCACGATCAGGATCATGGCGGCCACAAACACGGCCCCCGGCCAGCCCAGCTGCCAGACCTGGGCCAACTCCACTCGGGAGCCCAGCACAATAAACAGGCAGGCGATCAGCAGCACCACCAGGTGCTCTTTGAATTCGGCCACATGCTTGAGCGATACGGTTTTCTGGTTGGCCAGATAAATTCCCAGCACGGTGACCGTGACCAGACCCGATTCGTTCTGCAGATGGTTCGACCAGGCGAAGGAAGCCAAAGCAGCCGACAGGACAAAGGCCCCCTGCAGAAAGTCAGGGATCCAGTAGCGGCTAAAGGCCCATTCGATCAGCACCCCCAGCGCCAGGCCGGCCGAACCGCCGACCAGGATCGTTTTGGTCAGCGCCCAGGCGATGATCGGAGCCGAGGCTCCGCTTTCGCTGGAGATCGCCTCAAAGACCAGCACGGCCAGCACGGCGCCGACCGGGTCGATCACGATCCCTTCCCATTTGACGATCGAACCAATCCGGCGTTTCGGCTGGATATGTCGCAGCAGGGGGGCGATGACGGTCGGTCCCGTCACCACCAGGATCGCCCCGATCAGCGTTGCCAGGCGGGCGTCAAAACCCAGCACCCACCAGGCGGCGATGGCGGTGAGCACCCAGGAGACGATCGCTCCCAGCGTGCAAAGGCGCAGGACGACCCCGCCGGACTGTTTCAGCTCGCTCAAACGCAGCGTCAGGCCGCCTTCGAGCATGATGATCGCCACCGACAGGGAAACAATCGGGAACAGGAACAGGTCGGAGTCAATCTCCTGGTGGGGCGACAGCCGCTGAAACACGGCGTCGGGCGGCAGAAAAATTCCCAGCACCACCCCGAACGACAACAGCAGCAGAATCGAAGGCAGCCGCAATCGCCAGGCCAGCCATTGGGCCGAGACGCCTAACAGGGCGACGCCGGCCAGATAGTACAGCAGCAAATGCTCGGAGTGTTCCACGCTTGTTCCAGCCAGCATGCAGGTTCGAGCTGCGGCCAAGGCGACCGCACGCACTGGGAACCCGATTGTATCGGTTCCGTCCGCCGTTTGAGTAGGGGCCGCCCTGGCATGTTGTCAGGGGAAAGCTGGCGCAGCGGTTGTGGCCCGCCGTCCTGGCCTGCTGCGGCGTGACCAGAAAGTCGCCCGCCCGCTACTCGAACGAATCCTTCACGTAGCCCAGGGCGACCGCCGCCCCGATGGCGATCACCAGCAATCCCAGCAGCAGATAGACGACCCGGGCGCCGGTTCTGCCCAGCATGCCGGAGAAGAACCGCGCGGTGCGCGAGTCCATGAACCAATCCCAGTCGAAGTACGCGCCGCACATCGAGAAGACGCCGACTGCCATCAACAACCAGCCCGACAGGTGCATGGCGTTCGACTCCTGCACGCGTTCCCGCCAGGCGGGAACGCGTTGTCATGGGGAAATTGCGACTAACCGGCCATCAGTTTGGTCATGGTTTCGACCAGACCTTTGACAGCGTCGACGCTCTTCTGGAAATCGGCTTGCTCTTGTGCGTCGAGTTCCAGCTCGATGATCTTTTCGACGCCGCCTGCGCCCAGGATCACCGGCACGCCGACGTAGAAACCGCCAACGCCGTATTCTTTATCGCAGTACGCAGCGGCCGGGAGCAGACGCTTTTTGTCTTTTACGATCGCTTCGACCATCTGCGTGGTGGCGGCGGCGGGGGCGTAATAGGCGCTGCCCGTTTCCAGCAGGCCGACAATTTCGGCTCCGCCTTTGCGGGTGCGGTCGACGATCGCTTCCAGTTTGTCTTCGGACAGCAGGCGACGGACGGGGATGCCGCCGATCGTGGTGCACGAAGGCATCGGGACCATCGTATCGCCATGGCCGCCCATCAGCAGGGCGGAGACGTCTTCGACGCTGACGCCCAGTTCCATCGCCAGGAAGGTGCGGTAACGGGCCGTGTCCAGCACGCCGGCCTGGCCGAGCACGCGGGCTTTGGGAAAGCCGGTGGAAACCAGGCACTGCTGAACCATGGCGTCCAGCGGGTTGCTGACGACGATCACCACGGCGTTGGGGCTGGTGGATTTGATCTGCTCGCTGACCGAGGCGACAATCTTGGCGTTGGTGGCCAGCAGATCGTCGCGGCTCATGCCCGGTTTCCGGGGGATGCCGGCAGTGATCACCACCACATCGCTGTTGGCCGTATCGGCGTAGTCGGTCGAGCCGACAATGTTGGAGTCAAAACCGACAATCGGCGAAGCCTGCATCAGGTCGAGCGCTTTGCCGGCCGGCATGTTCTTGGTCGCCGGAATGTCGAGCAGCACAATGTCGCCCAGTTCGGCAGCGGCACACCAATGGGCGGTCGTAGCGCCTACGTTTCCGGCTCCGACGATAGTAATTTTGGCGCGACCCATGGCAATGGCTCCCCTGTGATGGAAATAAATGTGAAGACTGCGCAAATCGGAATACTGCTTGCGTTTATGCTACGAATATGACCCTCTGCGTAGGCAAGTCAAGTGGGCGCCTTGCCTCCGTTTGACCCGCAGGCGGAATGCGGGCCACGCCGCGGGAGCCTCGATTCCTGGCACAGGGAATTGTTCCGGAACCGCCTGCCTGGCAGCCGGATTTCTGGACGGATGCGAGTGGTCAGGTGGCCCGTTGGGAAGCGCCCGGTTTCTTTCCACGGGGAAAATCGCACAGGGGAATGCTCGAAGTCGGCTCGGCCAGCAATTCAGCCAGCGTAGTCTGGGCAAAGGCTTCTTCAAAGGAAGCCAGTGCGTTATCCAGCCGTTGATGCAGCGGGCACAAATGGACCCCGTGCGCGGCCAGCGCGAGCGGGCACTTGCGGATCCGCTGCAGCGGTTCGACCGCGTTGACCACCTGCAGCAGCGTCAAGGCGTCCGGCGCCACGGCGAGCGAACTGCCGCCGCCGATGCCGCGGGTTGACTGCACAATGCCGGCCCTGCGCAGCCCCTGGAGCACCTTGGAAAGGTAAGCCGCCGGCACCTTGGTCGCTTTGGCGATCTGGCTGTTGGTGCGCGCCCTGGGCGCCTGGTCGGCCAGGAATACGACCGCTCGCAGGGCATATTCGACCGTTTGGGAAATCAATCGACTGTCTCCTCGCTAAAGTAGACCTTGACGTCCAGAATTGCCGCGGTACACTTGGGGGTAAATCGGATTTGCATGTCCATTTTAGCTTTTGTCCGTCGCACAGCCTACCCGCCTTTTGAGCAGGAGTACTCCCATGAAGCGTATTGACGAACCCCGCCTGGAATCGGACCTTGGCTATCGGTTTGCGTATCTGACCGAGTTCATGGGGTTTTCCGCCCAGGACGAGCAGACGATACACGACGCGGCCGCCCATCTGGCGCCGGCCGTTCCCGGCCTGGTCGACGCGGTGTACGACAAGCTGTTTTCGTATGACGCAACGAAGCGGCATTTTGTCGCTCGCCAGTCAGGCTACGAAGGCGAACTGCCTGAGAGTGCCGATGCGCTAAGCCTGGACCACGCCATGATTGAGTTCCGCAAGCAGCATCTGGCCCGTTATTTGACCGCTCTGGTCACGCGAAAATACGACGGAAAAATGGTGCTGTACCTCGACACGGTCGGAAAAATCCATACGCCCGATTTTGGCAGCAAGGAACTGAATGTGCCGCTGGTGCAGATGAACGCCCTGATGGGCTTTGTCGCCGACGCGCTTACCGCCACGATCCTGTCGCTGGGGTTGGAACGCGAGACCGAAGTGCGAACGGTGCGTGCGTTCAACAAACTACTCTGGCTGCAGAACGACCTGATCAATCGCCATTACCAGGCGCCCGAAGCGATCCAGGACGCCCTCGCCGGTGCGCAGGCGTAACCGCCCTGATTCCAGGTCCACCAGGGCGGATTCTGGAATCGAATGGCGGCGGGACGTTAGTCGCTTTCGCCGAGTTGGATCGGGACGTCGAGTTCGCGTCCTTCGCGCACGACGCGGAGGGTGATGATCTGGCCGGGTCGTTTGTTGTCGATCATCGCCATCAGGTCGTCGGCTTCGGTGACGGCGCGGCCGTCGGCGCCAATGATGCGATCGGCCCAGTTCCGGTCGATGGTGCGTTCTTCAAACAGAAAGGGGCCGCGACGCTTTTGCGTCTTCACCAGGCGGAAGCCGCGGAGCCCTGCTTTCTCGGCCGGTCCCTCGGGGGCCAGCACCGCCACGACCAGTCCCTGGTCGGTCTGGTACACCTGGGAAATACCGGTGTAGGCTCGCACGACTCGTCCGTTGGCCAGCAATTGCGGGACCACGCGACCGATGGTGTTGACGGGAATCGCAAAGCCCACGCCAGAGTTCTCGCCGACGCGGCTGGCGATGGCGGTATTCATACCGACCAGTTCGCCGCGGCTGTTAATCAGCGGGCCGCCCGAGTTGCCGCGGTTCAGGGCGGCGTCGATCTGAATGATCGACTTCATGGTGCGGCCCCCGGTCGAAGGCAGCGACCGGTTCAGGCTGGAGATAATACCGACCGTCATCGTCCTTTCCAGACCAAACGGGTTGCCAATCGCGTAAATCTTTTGCCCCACGCGCAACCGGGACGAATCGCCAAAGCGAAGCGGCTTGAGCACCTCAGGCGGCGCCTTGATGAGCAGCACGGCCGTATCGTTGTGCGGATCCTGGCCGACCAGGGCGGCGTCGTAGTTGTTGCCGTCGAACAGGGTGACGCTGATCTGGCTGGCTCCGGCGATGACGTGGTAGTTCGTCAAAATGTGACCGGCCGTATCAATCACCGAACCGGACCCAGCGCCTTCGGCCGGCTCCGTCACGCCGAAAAACGTCTCAATCGGGGCCCCTTTGGTGGTGATGTTCACCACGCCGCGGTTGGTTGTTTCATAGACCCGAATGTTAACCAGTTCCTCAGGCGTGAATTCCCCCACTTCAGGAATGGGAGCAGGTGGGACGGATTTTGCGGGCAGCAGTTGCGGCAGCGAGGCGGTGCGCGGCTGGTTCGCCACGGGGCCCGGAAATTCCTGACCGACTACAGCAGAGGAGAAAGCCAGCGCGCCCGTTGCCAGGAGGACGCCCAGGAATGCAAGAAGAATCGTTCGAGGGATTGGTTTCTGCATGTCAAACCCTTTGTCTAACGCGAGTACTTGTCTGGCATGGAGCGTGGGACGGCAGCGGGCGGCTTCCATGGGGGCGCCGTGGTTAGCCACAGCCTGGGGGTCCCGGGGTGGGTAATGTACGGAAAATGTCGTTCGGGCCCAAGGTCGTTTGTCGGAGACGGCTCCAACTGGCGAACAGGCCGTTTTGGGTTTACGATGCAAGCTATTCTTATGGCAAGACGCTTCGCCCGGCCCGAGAGCGGCCGCTGGCGGGGCTATCCCCTCGTAGACCTGTCGAATTATGCCGAAGCTCGTAGTAACCGACCTGAGCAAGACGTTCCCGTCGCGGGATGGCGACCTGTCGATTCTGGACAGCGTGAATTTCTGCCTCGCCGCTGGTGATTCCCAGGGAGACGACCCGTCGCTGGTCGACAATCTGGCCGTGCTGGGACCCAGCGGTTCCGGCAAGAGCACGCTGCTGCACATTCTGGGAACTCTCGATGAGCCCAGTGCTGGCAAGGTGCTGCTCGATGACGAAGATCCGTTCACTCTGGCGGAAAAAGATCTCGCCCGATTCCGGAATCACAACATTGGATTCATCTTTCAGGAACACCATTTGCTCCCCCAGTTATCGGTAGTGGAAAACGTGGTGGTGCCGGCGATGGCCGACGGCCGTGTGGGGGCCGAACTGCTGGAACGGGCCCATGATCTGGTCGATCGGGTCGGCCTGTCAGAGCGCCGAAGTCACCGCCCTGCCGAGCTTTCCGGCGGCGAACGCCAGCGAGCGGCTGTCGCCAGGGCCCTGCTGCTGAAGCCGAAACTCCTGTTGGCCGATGAGCCGACCGGTAGCCTGGATCGAGCGAATGCCCAATCCATAGGCGAGTTGCTGCTCGATTTGCAGCAGCAAGAGGGAACTTTGTTGGTGGTCGTCACTCATAGCGAGGAACTTGCCGCCCATTTAAAACGCCGATTGCGACTGATCGAAGGAAAGTTGACCGAAGTCACCGATTGATTCGCCGCACAAGAAGCGACCACGCCGCGAGACCTGCGTCTCCTGAGTGCTTTGGAATGCCTGCTCTTTATGAATCTAGATCAACTTGTTGACTGCCTGGACAATCCGCTCGACGCCAAACCCTGGCTCGCGCAGCTCAACGTACGCGATGCACAGCGGGGCCACGCCAACCTGATGAGCATCGCCGAGTCGGGCGTGCCGCTGGAACTGATGGTGGTGCTGGCCCAGCAACTGGAAGAGCATCTGCCCTCGGTGAGCGATCCGGATCGGGCGCTGAACAGCTTTGAGCGATTCTTCTCCGCTTCGCGCAGTCCGCTCGGTCTGGCCTCGTTGCTGGAGCGAGATCCCGACGCGCTGCCGATCCTGCTGCAGATTTTTTCCGCCAGTGCGTACCTGACGGATATCATGGTGCGCGATCCAGAAAGTTACGACCTGCTGCGCATTACCGAAGGCCAGCCGATTTCCCGCGAGGTGCTGGTCAACGAATTGTGCACTGAAGTCGACGCCCTGTCCGACGAAGCGCTAGTGATGGCCGATCTTCGCCGGTACAAACAGCGGGAAACGCTCCGCATCGCCTATGGCGACCTGATCCGGGGACAGCACATTTCCACGGTCACCCGGCAGATTTCTTTCCTGGCCGACGCCATCTGCGAAGCGGCCCTGCGTTTTGCCCGCAAGGCGCTAGAGCTCAAGCGGGGCGTTCCACGGCGGGCGGACGGGCAGCCGGCCCGGTTTGTGGTGCTGGCGCTGGGCAAGCTGGGCGGGCAGGAGCTGAATTACTCCAGCGACATCGATCTGGTCCTGGTGTACGACGAAGATGGTCAGACCGAGGGCCCCAAGGCGGTGGAGAACCGCGAATTCTTCGATCGTCTGGCCAAGAATTTCGTCAAACTGTTGACGACCTCGACCGACCTGGGCGTCACCTACAGGGTCGACTTGCGGCTGCGGCCCGACGGTGGGCAGGGGCCGATTGTGATCTCGCGCGATAGCGCCCTGCGATACTACGATAATTACGGCCGCACCTGGGAGCGGCAGGCTTTTATGAAGGCTCGCCCGATCGCCGGCGATATCGACCTGGGCGAGGAACTGCTGCGACAGCTGGAGCCGTGGATCTATCGACGGTATCTCAGCCGGGCCGATATTACCGGCGTCAAAGCGGTCAAACGCCGGATCGAGCAGCGGGCCAGTCGCGAAGGGGACGACCATCGCAACATTAAAACGGGCCACGGCGGCATTCGGGATATCGAGTTCGTTATTCAGTTCCTGCAGCTGCTCAACGGAGCCGACCTGCCCGACACGCGGACCGGCAATACGCTGGCGGCGATCGTGGCGCTGGAGGCGTGCGGCTGCCTGACCCACCAGGAACGGCTGATCCTGGAAGAGAATTACGCCTTTTTGCGGAAGGTCGAACATCGCCTGCAGATGATGTTTGACCTGCAGACGCACGACCTGCCGGACGATCCGGAAGAAATGCGGAAGCTGGCGATTCGAATCGGTTACAAGCAGGGGCCGCATCGATCCCCCTTGGAAGCGTTCCAGGCTGACCTGGAAAGCAAGACCACGCTTAACCGGCAAATCCTCGATCACCTGCTGCACGACGCCTTTAGCGACGAACAGCCGGCGGCGCCTGAAGTCGACCTGATCCTGGACCCGGATCCCAGCCAGGCCGATATCGCCCAGGTGCTGGGCCGCTATGGCTTTCAAAATGTGACTTCGGCCTATCAAAACCTGATGGCGCTGGCGACGGAGAAAATCCCCTTCCTGTCGACGCGCCGCTGCCGCATGTTTCTGGCCGCCATTGCGCCGCACCTGCTGGAAGCGATCGCCAAAACGCCGGATCCGGATTCTACGCTCACCAACCTCAGCAATGTCAGCGACTCCCTGGGCGGCAAAGGCGTCCTTTGGGAGCTGTTCAGTTTTAACCCGCCGACCCTGATGCTGTATGTGCGGTTGTGCGCGGCGGCCCCTTACCTGGCCGGCATTCTGACTAGCAGCCCCGGCATGATCGACGAGCTGATGGACTCGCTGGTGATGGACAAACTTCCCGGGTATGACTGGCTGGACCGGACGCTCAGCGAGCTGTGCCGCGGCGCCGAAGACCTGGAGCCGATCCTGCATAGCTTCAAGAACGCCGAGCATCTCCGCGTCGGTGTGCGCGATATTCTGGGGAAGGAAGATATTCGCGATACGCACCGCGCGCTGTCGGACCTGGCGGAAGTCTGCCTCAAACAGATTGCCCAGAGCGAGTACAACAAGCTGGTCGAAAAACACGGCCATCCGACCATCGGCGCCGGCGAGCGGGCCGGCGAACGCTGTGAAATGATCCTGCTGGCCCTGGGGAAGCTGGGCGGCCGCGAGCCCAACTACCATAGCGACCTGGATGTGGTTTTTCTCTACGAAGCAGAAGGGAAAACCGAGCACCGGCGTCCCGACCGCAGCACCACCAACCAGCATTTTTTCAGCCAGCTGGCTCAGCGGATCATCAAGGTGGTCTCCCAGCTGGGTCCGTTTGGGCGACTATACGAGATCGACGCCCGACTACGGCCGACCGGCAAGAGCGGGGCCCTCGCCCTGTCTCTTCCCGAGTTTCAGCGGTACTTCGACTCGGGCACTGGCGCGTTGTGGGAGCGTCAGGCGCTGTGCAAGGCCCGGACGCTTTACGGTTCGGCTGCCAGCCAGCAGCGCGTGCTGGAGGTGGTTCGCGAGATTCTGACGGCCCGGCCCTGGCAAAAAGAATACGCCGGCGAGATTTATCAAATGCGGCAGCGGTTGGAGGAAACGGCCAGCCACTGGAACATCAAACGCGGCGCCGGCGGAACGATTGACATTGAGTTTGCCGTACAGATGCTGCAGCTGCGGCATGCGGCCGAAACGCCTGGCGTGGTGCTGCCTGGCACGCTCAGCGCCATTGCCGCCTTGAGCGAGGCCGGCTATCTGGATCCGCTGGATGGCGCCGCCCTGGCGGAAGCGTATCGTTTCTTGCGGAATCTGGAAGCGCACCTGCGGCTGATGAACACGACCGCCCGGCACGATCTGCCGGAGTCCCCCGCCGACCAGAAGAAGCTGGCCTTTCTGTTGGGCTATCCTTCGCCCGAACAGTTACTGGCGGCGGTTGACCGGCACAAAACCGAAACGCGGCGTCGGTTCGAAAGGATCTTCGCGTTGCAAAGGTGAAGCCGAAGTTCACCGCCGAGATCCAGGAGATCAGGCGCAGGAGGGATGAAGAACCCTTCGGTCGCCTGTAGCTGAACTCGCCAGAGTTTGGCCGCGTTTGCCAGAAGACTCGCTTCCAAGTCTGGCAACTTCGGCTACATGCTGGCTGACGCTCCTGGCTGGGATCAACGGGGTCGTTTTTCCCTTGATCCCTGGCGATCCCTAGTGGTGCGTCAAACCATAAAATCAGGTTTCTCTCAATCAGCCGCCGGGCGCTAGCCCAATGGCACTCACTTTGGCTCGTTTTCGGGTTGGTTCCAGGGTGGAGATCTTTTTTTAAAATGCGAGGATTTGGAGCGGCGTTTGTAGCTTTCGCGGGAGTAGCTCCGGCCGGGGCGGTTCGGCAATTTCTCTCGCGCAGCGTACTTGAGCGCTCGTGCGTAAGCCGTGCGCCAGGCGCCGGCGTCGGGGAATGTTTTTTGGAGCAGGAAGATGCGGAACACGTCCCACACGCCGGTGAAGCTGAGCCGCCGCGGCGGTACGTTGGCCTGTTCCGCCGCCTGTTTGCGGAACTGGATCGTCAGGTTATAGGCCACGATCGACGCCATCAGTTCTTTGCGGAACATCTCAGGACTCTTGGCGAGGATGTTCTCGATGTCGAGCGTCACCTTGATCTGTGAGAGATCTGTTTCCACACGCCACCGCTGACTATACAAATCGGCGATGACGTCCAATTCGTCGGTCAGGTCGGTCGCCAGATGGATTGTTTCGCCGTGGACGCTTTCGAACACGTGCAGCCGAATCGGCAGCGAGAAGTCCTCCGGCAATTGAGGATTGTCGCGCAGCTCGCGGCGACTGGGCGTCCATTGTCCTCGATACGTTTTCCAGTCCTCGCCTTGTTCGATCAACTCGGCGTCCTTTTGCAGCCGGCGAAAGCGGTCCTTCTTCATCCGCACCACGAAGCGTTGATTGGCCGTGTGGAACTCGTAGGCGACACGCGTAATGCCGTAAGCTGTGTCGACCAGAATCACCGAATCGGCCGGGATGCGTTGTAAATGATCGTGGATCAGGCTGGTTTCCGAGACCGCCTGGTCGCCGTACATCGCACCGATTTCCGGGGGCAACGCCGCTCCACTTTCGACCTCATGAGCCACGACCAGATAGGCCATCGGCCAGGCCGACTCTCCGTACTGATTGGAAGCGGGCGGGAAGACGTCGTACAGTTCCCATTCCGGTCCCAGCGAGATCGTCGTGCCGTCCAGCGCGAACACGCGTCGCCCGCCGAAGGTGGGCGGAGCGTTGTCGACCAGCGACCGCCAGACGGCGTTGCAGAGCCACATGACGGTCTCCAGCGACAAACGGCTCCGGCCCCGGGAGTACGCCGCGGTGCTGGAAGAGAGGGTCGCTTCTTCGATGCGTTTATTGTCGGGCACGATGTCCGGGCACTGCTCGATCAAGGCCTTGACCGCCTCGGCCATCGAGCAACCGCCGCGTAATCGCTGCCAGACCAACAGCCACAGGACGACGCCAGACGTGTAAATCGTTTGGGCGTGGGAGGGCTGCAACTCATCGGCCTGGCGGAGATCCACGATCTCTTCCAACTGGGCAAACACGGCGTCAAACTCCGCCGCCCGCGCCTGCTCAGATTTCTGTGCTTTCTGCTTACGTTTCTGTTTGGCCGCCATCGCAAGACTCCTTATCAATGAGTAAGAGGTCAGGAAGGGGCGCAAATTTCATGCCAAAACATGCGGCGCAAAATTCATGCCAAAAACCACCCCAGGCAACGGATTTGGTAAAAACAGTGCCATTGGGCGCTAGCCCCCGGTTTTTTTTGGCAGCACCGCAGCACGGCCGAAATCGCTCACTCTAAGATTGAAGATTGACGCAGCACTAGCGTCGATCATCCGCCAAGCCGAAGAGGCGTTTCATCGCGTCGATCAGCCCGTGCGGCGCGCCTTGCTGGGCTTCATCGCGCAGGGCTTCCAGCGGCGGGTGCAGCAGTTTGTTCACCAGGCGGTCGAACGCGCGTTTCACCTCTTCGTGCACCTTGGGGTCGGAGGCGGCCAGCTTGTTGAGCAGTCGGGCCAGCTCCTGATTCTTGATCTCTTCCGCCTGGGTTTTCAGACGGCGGATCGTAGGGGCGGTGATGCGGTGGTTGAGGTCGGCCATGAAGCGGGCCGTTTCGCTTTCGATGATCCGCTCGGCTTTGGGCCACTCTTTTTCCCGCGACTTCCGGTTCTTGTTGCAGACGGCGGCCAGGTCGTCGATCGAATACAGATACACGCCGACGCAGTCGCCGATCGCCGGCTCCAGGTCCCGCGGCACGGCCAGGTCCAGCATCAGCAGCGTGCGCTGGAATCGTTTCGCCTCGATGGAATGGTAATCGGCCAGGGTGATAATGGGCTCGGTGGCGCCGGTCGTGCTGATGACCAGATCGGCCTCGATCAGCAGCGGTAAACGCTGTTCCCACGGCGCCGACTTGCCGCCGAACTTGGCCGCCAGCAGTTCGGCCCGTTCCAGGCTGCGATTGACGATCGTAATATCCCGGGCGCCTTCGGCGACCAGGTAGGTCAGCGTTTCTTCTCCCATTTCCCCGGCGCCATAGACCAGCACCTTTTTGTCGTCGAAGCGTTCGAACACGCCTTTGGCGTAATCGGCGACGGCGACACTGGGGATGCTCACCCGTTTGCGACTCAGGGCGGTCTCGGTGTTGACGCGTTTGGCGACGCGGATCGCCGCCTGGAATGCGGAGTGGGTCAGCGGGCCGGTGGCGTCGTCGCCGGTGGCTGTATCGTAGGCCTGTTTGACCTGCGACAGGATCTGCGCCTCGCCAATGACCATGCTGTCGAGGCTGGCGGCGACCGTGAACAGATGCCGCACGGCGTCTTCACCGGTGCGTTCGAACAGGTCGTCGAAGATCTCCATCGCGGTGACGCCATGGTACTCGGCGATAAAATCAACGATGTCCTGGTGCGAAGGACAGCCCAGCGGATCTTCAGCCGCGGTGTACAGTTCTACGCGGTTGCACGTCGACAGCAGGACGGCTTCGCTTTTGGGGAAGCGGACGCGCAGCTGGGCCAGCGCATCGCGGATTTGCGCGGGGCTGAACGAGATCCGCTCGCGTACTTCGACCCGTGAATTGTGGTGGCTGCAGCCAATGACCTGGAGTTTCATCGGCGGCCTCCGGTCGTCGCCTGGGCGACCAGGGGAATCGGCAAAACGGCAGGAACCGAGCCGCCCCGATCCGATGTTTGCGGCGCGACCGCGTGCTGGGTCCAGAGGACGACTCCCAGTTCTAATCCCAGGAAGAGAAAGCTGGCGACCACCAGGTAGGCGACCTTCCTGCCGCGACGGGCCGGGCGATACACCACATTAAATAGCGACGCTGCTACCAGCCAAAGCAGGAGCACGCCCGACGACCAGATTACCGGATCGGTCCAGGCGATCGAATTGTCGCCGGAGCGGATCAGGTTCATCACAATACCGCTGACCAGGCCCAGCAACAGGAAGACAGAGGAGAGCACCAGTGCGTATTCACTGGCCCACTGCAGTCGTTCCAGGCTGGGCAGCGTGAGTCGCTCGCTGGGCGGCAACTTATGTTTCAGTCGATAGGACTGCACCAGGAACATCACGCCGGCGGCAAAGCCGAGCGTCACCACGGCCGTTCCTGACAGCAGCGCCAGTCCATGGACGGCACGCCAGCCAAACAGGGCCCTGTCGGCGTCGAACGACTCGACATCGCGGAACAGGTAGGCCACAAAGATCAGGATCATCACCAGCGGCATCATGAACAGGCCGAACGAAGCCTCTGGCCGCCGGAAAAGAATCCACAGATACGCCGCAACCACGATCCAGGCCGCCATCAGGCACCAATCGTACCAGCTCGACAGGGGAGCCCCGTCGCCTTCGACGGCCCTGCGTCCCAGATAGATCGAGTGGGCCAGCAGGCCGGCGGCGGCGAACGTCATAATGACGGCCAGCCGAATCGAAGCGCGCACGAACAGCCGCGACACTTCCAGTCCTAGCACTACCAGATAGCTGGCGGCAAAACAGGTAATCGAAATTCCGGCGATGAATTGGCTCATAAGACAGCGCGAAACCGCAGCGGTCGGCCCCGCGAAGCCGCGGGCAAGGGTGGGAGGATTTCTCTCAATCTTCCCCCAAATTGCCGCACGCGTCTAGCTGGCAAAGGTGCAGACGGACCCAATCCACCGCCGAGCCGACGGGTTTCTGCAGCTTACGCAGGCCGATCCGGTTGCCCCGCCTGCGACGATAGCTGCTGGCGTCGCCAGGTCAGGTCGTTCCGCCTGGCGGCAAGCGGGGCAGTTTGTACCTGGCAGAATGGAAGTCTGCGTAATTTGCGATGGGTTTTCCGATTATTTTAAATTTGACGAAAGTTCCGATTGTAGCGATTCCGATAACTGTTCTATCCGAGGTCTCGTTGAGTGAGCGGACCTTTGGTTGTTTGCAAAACCGAGTTGAGGAATTCGCATGATCAAGTTACCCCCCATGAGCCGAGCGGCCAGTTGGGCGACCCTAATCGCAGCCGCGATTGTCGTTCCGCAGGCATCCGCCCAGCAGACGATGAAATTGTCTCCAACCAGCGAATACGAGTCGGCCTCCCGTGCCGCAGGCGCTCCGGCGCCGGGTCCTCGGGCGGTGCAGGCTGGGTACACGCCGGCCCATTTGCGGACGGCCAGCCGACCGGGCTCCGGGCCGACGATGATGTCGTCTACCCACCAGGGGATGGTCGAGCATAGTGTGATGTCTCAGGGCGGAGTGCCCCAGGCGGTCATGCAGGGCGAGCCTGGCGTGTATAGTTCGGGCCCCTATCCGGGCGAAGTGGGCGACGGCAACTGGGCCGAGCATGGCGGCTATGTGGAGCACGGCGGATACGTCGAGCAGGGCGGTTATGGCCCCGGCGGTTATGGCCCTGGCGGCTGTGATTCGTGCGGCGGCGGTGGCTGCAGCAGCTGCAGCACCTGTGGAATCGGCGGCTGGCTGTTTGGCGGCGGCGGTGGTTGCGGCGGATGCGCCGACGGCCAGTGCGGCGGCGGTTGCCGGGAGAACTTCCGCGGCCTGCATCTGTGGGATCCTCGCTGTCGCAGCATCAACTGGTGCAACTTTGAGTTCTTCACCGGCGTGCAGAGTTTCTCGGGAACGCCCAATGGCGGCGGCCAGGGGAGCTTTGGTTTCCACGAAGGTTTCAACTGGTCGCGTCAGGTGCCCTGCCTGCTGTGCGGAGAGCTTTCTGTGCAGGCCGGTTTTATGGCGACGCAGAACAACTTTGAAGAAAGTGCGATCAGTCCGGAAAGCCGCAACCAGCAGTTTGTCACGCTGGGTCTTTATCGCCGGGTGGACTGGGGTCTGCAGTTCGGCGTGGCGATGGATTACCTGAACGACGAATGGTACACCCAGGCGGATGTGTCGCAGTTGCGTTCAGAAATCAGCTGGGTCTATCCGTGCGGCCAGGAGTTTGGCTTCCGCTACACGGCGGGCGTGTCGGATTCGACGGACCAGCCGGGCGTGGCTTTCGGCAACGCCACCAGCTTTGACACCACGGTGATCGACACCTATCGGTTCTTCTTCCGTCAGCGTCTGCAGCGGGGTGGAATCGCCGAGATCTACGGCGGCTTTTCGGAAAACGGCAATGGCCTTTTTGGCGCCGACCTGCAGATTCCGGTAAACGATTGCTGGGCCGTGCGAACCGGTTTCAATTACCTGGCGGCGGGAGAAAACGATCAGGTTGGTCTACTGACCCAGCAGCCTAACGCCGTCAACGAAAGCTGGAATGTCGGCTTTTCGCTGGTCTGGTACCCGTGCGGCTACTGCAACAAAACCAACGGCTACAACCAGCCCCTGTTCCCGGTGGCGAACAATGGCTCCTTCCTGATCGACCGCAACTTCCAGTAAGTCGACGATCGTAAGAGACACGGCGCCCTCAACAGGCGCCACAAACAACTCGGTTGGCTTCGGCCGCCTCACTCAGCCGGCTGCGAATTTTCGCAGCCGGTTTTTTTTGCTTCAGGGCCGTCCCGCGGGAGAGAATCAGGCGGGTTCCTGGCCTGCGGCAGGAAGCCGCGATGCTAGTCAAGCTTCTTCAGCTGGATGTCCTTGAACTGGACCCGCATCGGCGGACCGGCGTGCAGCTGCAGGGCCAGGATGCCGTCGAGCTTCCGTTTGTCTTCCTGGTGATCAACCAGATCGACCGTGGTGACGCCGTTGAGTTTTTGAACCAGGTGGTTCCCCTTGGCGATGATCACGTATTCGTTCCAGTCCCCTTTTTTCAGGGCGTTGACGATTTCTTCTTCGGTGGCGGTGCGTTCCACGGTTTTGCGGCCGCCGTTTTCATCGACGACGACTTTCTCCCCGCGTTTGGCCAGCACGCCGCGGCCCTTTTCTTCATACAGCACGCCGACCCAGTTCATGGCGTCGTCGAAGTCGGCCTGGTAGCCGCCGACGACCGAGTTGCCCAGGTCCCGGCTGCGATACTGCACGCCGGAGTTGCCGCCTTCGATGCGGAATTTAACGCGCAGCTCGAAATCGCCGGGTTCGGCCTTGCGATAAATGAGAAAAGTGTTTCCTTTGGTCGGGTTTTCGGCGGTGGTCTGGCCGGTGATGACGCCGTCCTGGACGGACCAGAACGCTTCTTTTCCTTCCCAGCCGTTTAACGTTTTGCCATCGAACAGGGATTCAAAGCCTTCTTCGGCCTGCGCCAGGAGGGGGGTCGCCAGCAGCAGGGCGGCGATGAGAAAGCACTTCATTAACAGGGTCCTTTCGTTCAGTTTTGTAGCAGTGGTCAATGCATGTCGCCTCGACGTACAAGGCGCGGCAGCCTATTGTATCACCCGCATGGCCCCGACGCCGGAACCGCGCCAACCGTTTTTTTGCATGCAGTTTGAGGCCAAAACCCGGCCCATTCCATCCTTGTGCGGGGCGCCTTAACCCGAGGTAC
The DNA here is from genome assembly GCF_007751035.1 of Lignipirellula cremea. Taxonomy (NCBI): domain Bacteria; kingdom Pseudomonadati; phylum Planctomycetota; class Planctomycetia; order Pirellulales; family Pirellulaceae; genus Lignipirellula; species Lignipirellula cremea. The sequence continues at coordinate 4,171,862 of NZ_CP036433.1, forward strand.
GGGAACGGTCTGCGACAAATTACATAACTATTACACAAGAGGCGCAAGCCTGTAACCTCGCTTGCGTCGATGCCGTTTACAATTCCGTTGTTCAAGAATCGCTGACCATCTGTCAGCCCCATGCAGTTGACCGGCTTCTCCCTTGCGGTCCGTCAACCATTCGGCAACCCTTTACCCCCATTCACAACCTTTGTACGTCAGCTAGCATTGCGATCCACTTGCAATGCCCATCACCCCAGGCAAACCCCTGACGAAACACCAAGCGAAGGACTTGTCATGAATACCGATTCTGCAATCAACGTGGCCGAAAACGGCAAGCCCGCCATGCGGCAAGCCCACGCGACCGCCTCTTCGCGGACGCACGAACCCCAGCATACGTCCCTCTCTCAGAAAGAACCGGTCCAGCAGCCCCAGGCGGAACGTTATCCGCAGGGAATCGACTGGTACGTGATGGGCTGGGTCGTCATTTTGCACATGGGCGCCCTGGCGGCTCCGTTCTTTTTCACCTGGCAGGCAGTGGTTGTCGCCCTGGTGATGCACTGGATCACTGGCGGCATTGGCATCTGCCTGGGTTACCATCGCTTGTTCACCCACGGCAGCTTTCGCACGTTCCGTCCTGTGCAGTGGGCGATTGCCAGCATTGGCGGCCTGGCGGGGGAAGGCTCGATCCTGAACTGGGTCGCCGACCACCGGAAGCACCATGCCCATAGCGACCAGGAAGGCGATCCCCATTCGCCGCGTGAAGGTCTGGCCTGGAGCCACATTCTGTGGCTGGCCCGTGCTTACACGCCGGAGCAGCTGGCGACCCATCATCGCCGCTGGGCTCCCGATTTGCTCAAAGACCCGGTGCTGATGTTTATCGGCCGCATGTTCCTGCCGATGCAGATCGCCTTTGGCCTGGCCATGCTGGGAATCGGCTACGCCATTGGCGGCTTCTACTTTGGCATGTCCCTGTTGACCTGGGGCGTGTTCCTGCGCCTGGTCGGCGTGATGCACTCGACCTGGTTCGTGAACTCGGCCAGCCATGTGTGGGGTTACGTCAACTACAAAACGACCGACGACAGCAAGAACAACTGGTGGGTCGCCCTGGTCACCTACGGCGAAGGCTGGCACAACAACCATCACGCCTATCCGCGTATGGCCAACCACGGTCATCGCTGGTGGGAAATCGACGTCACCTTCTGGGCGATCCGCACGATGCAGTGCCTGGGTATCGCCTGGGACGTGGTCGACTACAAGAAAAAGTCCGACTCTCTGGCCAAAACCAGCGTCCAGCAGGTCGAAGAGGCGGAAACCGACAAGCTTGCCTGGAATCGTGGCGAACTGCAGGCCGAAGTCGAAGTGCAGCCGACGCCCGAACCGGCCAACCTTTAAGAACGCCTGCGAAGAACGACTGTTTCTGCACGCGGCGTTCACCAGAAAAGGCCGGAACCTGCCGCCTGCAGTTCCGGCCCGCAACGCGGGACATTGATCGAGAGAAATTCAAAAAGCCGGAATGGTGAACACCATTCCGGCTTTCTTTATGGAACTGCCTGGTGGGAGAACCCGGGGGCTGGTTCGCTTACAGCCCTTCAAACAGGCCGCGGGAAATGGACATTTTCCCTTTGTTCTGCACGCCCGGTTTCACGGTTTCCGTAAAGCGGCCCCGTTTCCATTCGACAAACTGGCCGTTGAGCAGGCCTTCGGTGACATAGCCGGGCGATTCATGCCAGACCTGGAAGGTCCAGTCGCCGGGCGGCAGGTTTTTGATTTCGACGCGGCCGTCGGCGTCGCTGACGGCCATATAAGGGTGCGTTTGAATCAGCAGATGAGCGTTCATCCAGCCATGCATGGTGCAGAGGACGGGGTACGGGGCGCGCATTGCTTCGGTAAAGCCCACTTCTTCAAACTGTCCATCGACCGGCACAATGCGATTGAAGGAAGGGTTGCCGGAGTCGCCCAGATCGACCTTGGTGTTGTGTCCGACTTTATCAAGATTGCGGACGACCAGCCTTTGCCCCGTCTGCAGGGTGCGGATATGGGGTTCGAAGCGGCAGTTCTTGTTTTCCAGAAACACGTCGCCCGTCGCCTGGGCGGCGTAATCAGGATGAGCCTGGATGGGGTCGCCGTCCCGGTTGTACAGCCAGACCACCACATTCTTGACGCCGCCGTTGTCCGGATTGACGATCAGCTTTTCATTGGGCGGCGGGACGGTCGAGCAGTAAGCGGCGTCGACCGATTGCATGTTGAGCGAAGGCAATTTGGGCGCCGGACCGTCGAGCACGAAGCGCAGCCGCAGCGTTCCCCATTCCGGGTCGCCGGGGTCGGCCTCCTCCCAGAACTTCGCTTCGTCCGCGTCGGGCGTCGCGGGAACGCCGGAATCGACGGCGGGCGATTTGCCGGCAGTCGACGAATCGCCTGGGCCCTTGGTCGCTTCGCCGCCTCCGCTGCAGCCGACCTGGGGGAAGAGAAAACAGGCCAGCGCCGCCAACTGCAGCAGCCTGGAGCGAGAGAGCCTCATGGCAGGGGTTCCTTGGTAACACGGGGGGACAGCAGGGCCGCCCGCCCCGCGATCGGATGTGGATCGCCCGGCGATAGCGGTTTGCTTTCCAGGACGGGGGGTTACTCGGGACGCTTCGTCTTGTCGCCGATCTGATCCATCTTTTGCCGAATTTTGGCGTCGAGTTCGCTGATTGCCTGGGTGACTTCGGGCAGGTCGGAATGGATCAGGTTTTTCTGCTCGGCCGGGTCGTCGACCAGGTCGTAGAGTTCGTCCCGATCGGGATTCAGGAAGTCGCGGATCAGCTTCCACTGGGCCGTGCGGTACATCCGCATGTGGGTGTGGCTTTGGTGATGGGTGCTGTACTCGGCGTAAGAGTCGTTCTCCCAGTCGGCAGGAGGAGAGCCGCGCAGCACGGAGCCGATATCGCGGCCACGGATTTTTTCCCCAGGCGGCAGCTGGGCCCCGGCGATGGCGACCAGCGTCGGATACCAGTCCAGGTTGCCGACGGTGGATTCCACCACCAGACCAGGCTTCACCACCCCTGGCCAGCGGACCAGCGTCGGCACGCGGATGGAATTGTCATACATATTGGGCCGCTGTCCCTTGGGAATGTTGGGCTCGGCGGCCGGCGGCTCGGTCAGGACCCAGTGGCCGTTTCCTTTGTGCCAGATGCCGTTATGCCCCATGTTGTAGCCGTGGTCGCTGGTATAGATCACCACCGTTTTGTCGGCCAGTTTCTCTTCGTCGAGGGTCTGCAGAATGCGGCCCACGTTGCGATCCACGCTGGCGACGCTGGCCAGATATTCGCGAGTCATTTTCTTGACCCGTTCGACATCGAGTTTGGGGTAGTCAGGGTTGGGGATGGTGGGATTCAGCTCTTCAAACGGCTCCCAGTCGGCGTCGGCGACGGGCAGCCAGCGAGCGTGCGGGGCGCGGTAATGGACGCACAGCAAGAACGGATCGGCTTTGTTGGTGCGGATAAACTCGATCGCGTGGTCAGTCAGAATGTCGGGGGTCAAGCCTTCAAACTTGCGGGTCTCTCCATCTTTTTCCAGCTTCGGGTTCACCGGCGAATTTCCGCCGCCGAGAAAGCCCATAAAGTAGTCGAAGCCTGTTTTTTGCGGGTGAAACTGTGGTTTGTCGCCCAGATGCCACTTGCCGACGAGCCCCGTTTTATAGCCAGCGGCCTGGAGTACTTCGGGCCAGGTCACGGTTTTGGGATCCAGGCCCAGGTTGTCTTCGGGGCCAGGGCGGATCCAGTCGGTAATGCCCAGTTCTGTGCCATAACGGCTGGTCATCAGGCTGGCGCGGGAGGGACTGCACACGGGCGTGGTGGTAAACGCATTCACCAGATACGCGCCCTCGCGGGCCAGGCGATCCATGCTGGGCGTTTTGGCGTGCCGATGCCCGGCGGCGCCCAGGGCCCAGGGAGCCTGGTCGTCGGCCAACAGAAAGAGAATATTCGGCCGCATGTCAGCCGCACTGGCTGCTGCGGCAGGCAAAAGGAATCCCAGGGCGCAAATGCCAATCCAGAACGTTTTCATCATAGGTTTTACACTGCAGAGAAGAGTAGACGTTATCTTGTTGCGAGTCACGACGTACAACCGATCGTCCCCAGGGCGAGGTGTCGGATTGTTGCGACTGCCGCCTGGAGAAACTCGAATTGATTTCACAGGGAGCTCCCGGTATCGTCACGGCCCCTTTTCCTATTTAATGTGACGGTTGCTGACCGCCGCCGCAAGACGCACCGCGCCAGGTGCGTCGCCGATTCTTCCTTCATTTGCGACACCGCTATGCTTGCCGAACATCTCATTGCACTGGTTGCGCTCACTGCGATGGAGATCGTGCTGGGGATCGATAATATCGTCTTCATTGCGATCCTGAGCGGACGGCTGCCGGAAGAACAGCAGCCCAAGGCGCGGCAACTCGGCCTGCTGCTGGCGCTGGGCACGCGACTGCTGCTGCTCTGCTCGCTGACCTGGATCATGGGCGCCGATGAGCCGATTTTCCATCTGTCGGACCTGGGCGTCCTGACGGACTGGCTGCAGACAGAAGATCACCAGGAGATCAACGGCATTTCCATCCGCGACCTGATTTTGCTGGGCGGCGGATTGTTCCTGCTGGTCAAAAGCACGCTGGAAATCCATGAGCGGATGGCGGACGACGACTCCCATGAGTCGGATGCCAAAAAGCATCCCAGCTTTGCCTCCGTGCTGGTGCAGATCGCCTTGCTGGACATTGTGTTTTCGCTGGATTCCGTCATTACGGCGGTCGGCATGGTCGACGTGGGCGACCACGCCAGTTTGTACGACATGTTCTTTGGCGGGCTGTGGGTGATGATTACGGCGGTGATTCTGGCCGTCGTGGTGATGATGATCTTTGCGGAAACGGTCTCCCGCTTTATCAAGCAGAATCCCACGCTGAAGATGCTCGCCCTGAGCTTCCTGATCCTGATCGGAGTGATGCTGCTGGCCGAAGGCTCCGGCGCCCATATCGACAAAGGCTACATTTACTTCGCCATGGTTTTCGCCCTGGGAGTCGAAGTGCTCAACCTGCAGGTCCGCCGCCGTTCGGCCAAAAAAGCCGAGTAAGGCAACCTGACAGAGGCAAGCTTGTAGTAGACCTGTCCACTACAAAGAAGGAAGCAGGCGCCTTGGGGACGCAGCTGGTTGGCTGGACGTCCCTTTTTTATTGGGCGGCGGCGATCCTTCCCTGCTTGCCTGGCTTGAGCTTCCTGCCGCCGGGAATCAGAATGGTGGCGCGTTCCGGCGGGAGCGGGTTGCCAGTCCGTTTGCCGGCAGACTAAAGTTGAATTGAGGGAGCCTGCGGATCTGACCGGCCGGGGCGTCTCCCTGCCATTGCACCGCCTTTGAGAGCTGTCATGCAAAATCCTCTGCGTAATCTGCCTTCGGTAAACGATTTGATGGACCGTCCCGCCCTCCGCGATATGCTCGACACGGTCAGTCGCAGCGTAGTGGTGTCGGGCGTGCGATCGTTCCTCGACAACCTGCGACAGGATATCCGCACCGCCGCGGTCGACTTCAAACCGCCCACCCCGGGCGAGCTGGCGGAGCGGATCGCCGAATGGATCTCACGGGAAGAAACGCCCAAGTTGCGGCCCGTAGTCAACGGCACCGGAGTGCTACTGCATACGGGACTCGGCCGCGCGCCGCTGGCGGAAGAAGCGATCGCGGCGATGGGCGAAATCGCGCGAGGTTACGCCACCCTCGAAGTCGACGCCGTCACCGGCGAACGCTCGCAGCGCATCGGCGCGGTTGAAAGCCTGCTGTGCGAACTGACCGGCGCCGAAGCAGCCGCCGTGGTCAACAACAACGCGGCCGCCACCATGCTGACTTTGACCGCACTGGCTCACGGTCGTGAAGTGATCGTCTCCCGAGGGCAACTGATCGAAATCGGCGGGAGCTACCGCCTGCCCGAAGTGATGACGACCGCCGGAGCCCAGCTTCGCGAAGTCGGAGCGACCAACAAAACGCGGATCGATGATTATCGCAACGCCCTCTGTCAGGAAACGGCCGCCCTGCTGCGGGTGCATCCCAGCAACTACGTCGTCGTCGGGTTTGCCTCGCAGCCGACGCTGGAAGAGCTGGTCTCATTGGGACGTTCCCGCCGCATCCCCGTGATTGACGATATCGGTTCCGGCGCTCTGATCGACTTGTCCCGCTATGGCCTGCACGATGAGCCGATCGCCCGCGATAGCATCAGCCAGGGCGCCGACCTGGTGCTGTTCAGCGGCGACAAACTGCTGGGCGGTCCGCAGTGCGGCGTGATCGTGGGACGCAAGGAATGGGTCGACAAACTAGTGCGGCACCCCCTGATGCGAGCGATCCGGGTCGATAAAACGACGCTCGCCGCGCTGGGGGCGACGCTGGAAATGTATCGCGACGCCGGGAAAACGGCGCAGCGCGTGCCGCTGTTGATGCTGCTGGATACCCCTTTGGAAAATCTCAAGCATCGAGCCGAACGCCTCGCTCCGCAAATCGCAGCAACTTCCGGCGTCGCCAGCGCCGTGGCGGTCGAAACCAGCGCCTGCCTGGGCGGCGGCAGCCTGCCGACCCAGCAGATTCCCAGCTGGGCCATCGCCGTGCGGCCGCAGTCGATGTCGGTTGATCAGCTTGCCGCTTCGCTGCGAAACGGACTGCCTTCCCTGTTCGGCCGCGTCCACAAGGACCAGCTGCTGATCGACCTCAAGGCCGTCTTCCCTTATCAGGACATGCAGATCGCCGCCGCCTTTGAAACGCTTGGCGGCAAGCCGAAGGCGTCGACTGCCGCCTCAGGCGAGCTCCTCGCCAGTACGGGCGAAAGCGCGATGGAACCATCGACCGGCGACGCTCCGTCGCCGGACGCCGCTCCTCCCGCGGAAGATACGGCCGAGTAAACCGGGCCTTCAGGTCATTCGCGCAACCCGCGGCCGGAGTCGTGTTTCCGGCTGTCCCGACGTCTCTTTCTTCTTCTCTTTGCGGATCTGTGTCGCCATGTTTCGATTGTCTCTTGCCGCGGCGTTCCTGGCGGCGCTTGGCGGCGTTTCGCTGCAGGCGCAGAATGTGGCTCCGACCGACGCCATCCCGGCGGAGGAGCAGCAACCCAAGTTTCACCTGCCGCCCGGCTTTGAAATTCAATGCGTGCTGAGCGAGCCGGAAATCGGCCAGCCGATGAACTTGAACTTCGACGCCCGCGGCCGGCTCTGGGTGACGCACTCGATCGAATACCCGTATCCGGCGGCCGGTGAAGGGGTCGAGCCCCGCCCCGAACGCTTCGCCGGCGGCGACGGCAATGCGCCCCGCGACCGGTTGACCATCGTGGAGTCGCTCGCGGCTAATGGCAAGGCGGAGCGGATCACGCACTTTGCTTCCGGCCTCAACATCCCCATCGGCCAGACGCCGCTGGGCGACGGCAGCGAAGCGATCGTCTACAGTATTCCCAGTATCTTCCACGTGCGCGACACCAACGGCGACGGCCAGGCCGACCAGAAAGAGACGCTCTATGCGGGCTTTGGCAACCGTGATACGCACGGCATGTCGAACGCCTACACCCGCTGGATCGACGGCTGGATCTATGGCTGCCACGGTTTCACCAACAGCTCGACCATTCGCGACGGCAGCGGGCACGTCACGTCGATGCGGTCCGGCAATACGTATCGCTTCCGCGCCGACGGATCCCGCTTTCAACAATTCACGTTTGGCCAGGTCAATCCGTTTGGACTGACCTTTGATCCGCTGGGGAACCTGTTCGACAGCGACTGCCACACGCTGCCCGTTTATCTGCTCATTCGCGGGGCCCTGTATCCGCACTTCGGCAACAAGCCCGACGCCCTGGGATTTGGTCCGACGATGATCGACCATAATCATGGTTCGACCGGCATCTGCGGGCCGGCCTACTACTCGGCCGATCACTTTCCAGCCGGGTATCGCGACAGCATTTTTATCTGCAATCCGGTGACCGGCCGGGTGCATCGGGACCAACTCAAACGGGTTGGTTCGACTTATCTGATCGATTCGCAGCCCGACTTTATCCAGTGCGACGATCCTTGGTTCCGGCCGGTCGATGCGATCGTCGGTCCCGACGGCGCCCTGTATGTGGCCGACTTTTACAACGCCGTCATCGGCCATTACGAGGTTCCGCTGCCGCACCCCAAACGGGACCGCACCCATGGCCGCGTCTGGCGGATCGTCTATCGCGGCACGAACGGCGACGCCCCGTCGCCGACGAGCGTCGACCTGACCCGTCTCACGCCGGAGCAACTGGGCGAGCGACTGGCCGATCCGAACCTGCAGGTGCGCGTCGCGGCGACCAACTATCTGCTGGACGCCTTTCCCGATCAGGCTGGCGACATCGCTCTGCCGCTCCTCCGTAGCGAGTCGGCGGAACAGCGCGTGCATAGCCTGTGGATCCTGGAACGCCTGGGCAAGTTGAATGATTCGGCCCTGCGCCAGTTGGCTGCCGACCCTGACCGGATGGTGCGGGTCCACGTGATGCGCATGCTGGCCGAGCGGGAAACCTGGCAGGAACTGGAAACCAGGATCGTCCGGCAGGGCCTGTACGACGATGATCCGTTTGTGGTTCGCACCGCGGTTGACGCGCTAGGCTTGCACCCGGCGCTGGAAAACATCGCCTTGTTGCTGCAGTGCTGGTCCGACGCGATCGAAGGCGACACGCACCTGGTGCATACAGTGCGGATTGCGCTGCGACATCACCTGCGCGACGCCCGCTTTGTGAAAGCGTTGCCCGGAGTGCGTTACGCTGGCGAGTCACTGCAGAAGCTGCAGCAGATGGCGGCCGTTTCCGAGAGTGCGCCCGCGCTCGGCTGGCTGGCGGCCACGCCAGCCGATCAGTTGTCGCCGGGAGTCCTTCAAAGTGCGGCCCCCTGGATCGCCCGCCTGGGCGACGACGATCAGCTGCGACGGTGGATTACGGTTTGCCAGGAAAAATTCGCCGGCAAAACGCTGCCCCAGGCGAACCTGATAGCTTCGATGGCGGCGGGTCTGGAGCAGCGGGGCCTGCAGCCCGAAGCGAGCGTCCCGCTGAAAGCCTGGTGCGAACAATTGTCGGTCCCGTTGCTGGCCGAGATTCAAGCCGGATCGTATGACGCGAAGCAGGGACCGGCGGCCCTGGCCCTGGTGGGCCGATTCGGGGCGTCCGAGCTGGCGCCGAAATTAGGGATGCTGGCCGGCGATGCGAAACAGACCGGGGAACTGCGCGTGGCGGCCGCCCAGGCGCTAATTGCCCTGGACGCTCGTCCCGAGGGGCTCGCCGCCCTGCAGTCGCTGCTTGCCGATGCGACGGCGGGGCTCGATATCCGACGCACGGCGGCCCAGGCGCTGGGGGCTGTCGATGCCGAAGCGGCCCGTTCCATGCTGGTCGACGCCGCTCCGCATTCGGCCGCTCCGCTGCAGCGGGAGATTGCCCTCGCACTATGCCAGACTCGGGCCGGCGCGGAGCAACTGCTGGGGGCGATCGCACTGGGCAAAGCGTCTGCCCGGTTGCTGCAGGACCAGACCGTCGGCGAGCGTTTTGCAGGGCAAGCGACCGCCGAGATGAAAACGCAGGCCGCCATGCTGACGCGGGACTTGCCTTCGGTGGAGTCACGACTGGCCGAATTGATTACCGAGCGGGCGGCCGCCTTTGCGGACCAGCCTGTTTCGGTGGAACGAGGCGAGCAGGCCTTCAAAAAGCATTGCGGCGCCTGCCACCGTTTTGGTCCCACCGGCCCGGCGATTGGCCCGCAACTGGATGGCGCCGGCAAGCGGGGCGTTGCTCGTCTGCTGGAGGATGTGCTCGACCCGAATCGGAACGTCGATGCGGCATTTCGCACGGTGAATGTGCTAACCAGCGACGGCAAGGTGATCAGCGGTCTCAAGCAGCGCGAAGAAGGGGAGGTCTTGGTGCTGGCTGACCAGCGCGGGCAAGAGATTCGCATTCCGCGGGACGACATCGATCAGATTCGCAATTCGCCGTTGTCGCTCATGCCGGCCAACATGGCGGAAGCTTTGCCGGAAAAGGATCTCTACGACCTGCTCAGCTATCTGCTCAGCAAGTAGGGAACCGAAGGTAACTACTGTCGATTCGGGTTTTCGTTTTGCGAAATCGTTTGCGCAGAAAGACGTCTTTTGCTCCGCAAAAGAACGCGATCTTTCACGGAGTGAGAGTCGACTGTCCGGCGTCAGTTCCTGCTCAAAACGACGAACCCGAATCCTTCCGGCGTTTCGGCGGGCGTTGATCCTGGACGGGAGTGGTTGGTCCGTCCATAATGGCGCCCAACCATTATCCTGGTGCGTGGAGAGTAATCGATGAATCGTCGTGTTTCAGTATTTGTCGTGGCGTGGGTTTTTTCCGTTTTAGCGCTGGCCGTTTCGGGCCAGGCCTGGGAGAAGAAAGCAAAAATGAGCGTTGAGAGTTCGTCGTACGGAAAGACGGCCGATGGCAGCCCGATCACCCTGTATACCTGCACCAATGAGAATGGGCTGGTGCTGAAAATGATCGACTATGGGGCGATCGTGGTTTCGATGCAGACGCCGGATCGGGACGGCAAGCTGAAGAATATTACGCTCGGCCATGACTCGCTGGCCGGCTATGAAATGAAGCATCCCCATTACGGCAGCACGATCGGCCGGTACGGGAACCGCATCGCCAAAGGGAAATTCACCATCAATGGCCAGGAGTATTCGCTGGCCATCAACAACGGGGTGAACCACCTGCATGGCGGCCTGGTCGCGTTTGATCGCGTGGTGTGGAAGTCAGAGCCGGTCGAGACCGCCGACGCCGTCGGCGTAAAATTCACCCGCCTCAGCAAGGATGGCGAAGAAGGCTATCCGGGCAACCTCGACGTGACGGTCGTTTACACGCTCACCCAGAACAACGAACTGCGCATCGACTACACGGCGACGACCGACAAGCCGACGCATCTCAATCTGACCAACCACAACTACTGGAACCTGGCGGGCGCCGGAGCCGGGAAGATTCTCGACCACCAGCTGCAGGTCAACGCCGACCAGTATGTGCCGGTCGACGATAACCTGATCCCCACCGGCAAGCTGGCCGACGTGGCCGGCACGCCGCTTGATTTTCGCGAGTTCCATCGCGTGGGCGAGCGGATCCAGCAGATCGAAGCCGATCCGATTGGTTACGACCATTGCTACGTGATCCAGCGTTCCCAGCCCGGCATGGCGGTCGCCGCCAAGGTGAAGGACCCGTCCAGCGGCCGCACGATGGAAGTCTCCACCACGCAGCCCGGCATCCAGTTCTACTCCGGCAATTTCCTCAACGGCTCCGAAGCGGCCCATGGCCATCAGCAGTACGAAGGTTTTTGCCTGGAAACCCAGCATTACCCCGACACGCCCAACCAGCCCACCTTTCCCACGACGCTGCTCAAGCCGGGGGAAACCTATCACCAGACGACCGTGCATCGCTTCGGCGTGGAATAGGGCCGGCAGGCCGTAAACCCGGTCAGGTTGGTCTTGCCGTTGGGACGGCAGAACGGGTATGTAGGATGTATAGGGCGGCGACGTTCGTTTGTCGCGGCCGAATTGCGCATTCATGGAAGGATGGCGACAATGGGGATGCGTCTTGTACTCCTGGGTCTTTGTGTGCTGGCGGCAAGCGGTTGCCAGCCTTCGGACGTTCAGCAGACGGCGGCCAGTCTGGAAGCGATGGGGCGTTTCGAAGGCGACGTGATCGCTTCCTGGGACGCCGACGGACGTAACATGACGCTCCGCGAGGCGTTTGCCTTTGTGGATTCCAAGGAACGTCGCTGGCTGGCGCCTGCCGGATCGGTCGTGAATGGCGCTTCCATCCCGGCCGCTTTCTGGACGGTGATCGGCGGTCCTTTCGAAGGCAAATATCGGAACGCCTCCGTGGTTCACGATGTGGGCTGCGAAGAAATGACCCAGACCTGGGAAGACGTGCATCGCATGTTTTACGAAGCCTGCCGCAGCGGCGGCGTCGATGAAAACACGGCCAAAGTCCTGTATTATGCGGTCTACCATTTTGGCCCGCGCTGGAAAGTGCAGACGGAAACGGTCGTCGAAAACCAGGTGAACGCCAACGGCCAGATGGTCGAACAGCCGGTCGATGTGCAGACCGTGGTGCGGCTGGATCCGCCGCCGCCGACCGTCGAGGAAATCGCCCAGGTTAATGAGTTCATTTCGGAAGAAGATCCCCAGTTGGCGACGATCGAAACGGTGCGTCGTGATACGCTGCATTGCCATTGCGGCAAGCTGAAGGACGGCCATACCCATTCCCACGATCATGACCATGATCACGCTCGCCCGGAAAAAGGGGTGGTTTCGCTCCAGACCGAAGCGCTGCCGATCGGCGGCAAGGAACCGCAGCGACTGCCCGAGGTCGATACCTCGTCCCATTCTCCGCTGCTGAAAAAGTTTGAAGGCCGAGGACGATGGGCCCGAGGCGGTTTCGCCCAGTTTAACGGCAGCGGTCGCTCCCGATACAGCGGCCACGATCGCTCGCCAGCAGGCGGCCAGGAACGTACGCATTTCAGCGGACAGGATCGCACCCAGTTCAGCAGCCAGGAACGTACGCATTTCAGCGGCCAGGAACGTACCCAGTTCAGCAGCCAGGATCGCTCGCAGTTCGGCAGCCAGGAAGGTTCTCCGTACGGACAGCGCAGCGGACGTTCGTTCGATCGCGACAACGGCGGCGCCCAGGCTACGCTGGCTCCGCCGCAGATGCCGCAGCAGCAGGTTGCGCTGCCGGCGATCACGCCGGAAGAAACCCAGTGGGCGACGACGGTGGTGCAGCAATACCTGGAGAAAGAGTCGAGCAAGGTGCGTCCGGCTGACTACCAGGTGGAGCGGTTGCGGTACGGCTATCGCGTGCTGGTGCAGTTCATTCACCAGGCTGAAGATGGCGAGGCCTATACGTATGCCGGCGGCAGCACCAGCATTCGGCTGAATCCGCAGGGCCAGATCATGGAAATGATCAACGGGAGCTGATTCGCCCCCGATGGCAAAGCAGGGCCGTAGTTCACGGCCCGTTTCCGGCGTCGACTTGTGCGGCGGCGCCCAGTACGGCCGCCAGCGCCATGGCGGCCGTTTCCACGCGCAGGATCCGCGGTCCCAGACTGATCCAACGCCAGCCCGCTGCTTCCGCCAGGGCGACTTCTTCGTCGGTAAAGCCGCCTTCGGGACCGATCGCGCAGCATACCCCAGCCGCCGGCGACGCAGCCGTCGCCAGGGAGTACAGCGGTTGGCCGCCGGGATGCGCCAGCCAGCGCGCCGCCTGCGGATCGGCCGCCTGGACCCAGTCGGGCAGCGTTGCTCCCTCCGTAATCTCCATGAGCCGGTTCCGCCCGCACTGTTTGCTGGCTTCGATGACCGTTCTCCGCAATCGGTCCAGCACGTTGTCGCTCAGGCGAGCGACCTGACGGGTCGTTTCCAGGGGAACCAGGGTGGAAACGCCCAGCTCGACGAGTTTTTCGACCATCGTCTTTTGGCGATCCCCTTTGGGCAGCGCGGCGGCGATGGTGATGCGGCAGGGGGACTCGCGGTCGATCTCGCGGCGTTCCAGAATGCGGACCTCGACGGCGGACCGGCGGATGCTGGCGACCTCGGCGGCGAATTCGGCTCCGGAGTTATCGAACACGATCAGCGGATCGCCGACTTTCGCCCGCATGACGCGGGTCAGGTGCTGGGCTTCCAGCGGGCCGAGTTCAATGGCGGGACCGGCGACCGGCGTTTCAGAAAAGAAGCGTTGCGACATGCGGTCTCTTGGGGTGGAATGTCAGCCGTCAGGCCTGGCGGAGTGTTGAAGGCGAAAGGGGAAAGTCCGTATCGACTTGGTGTCGCGGTTGCTCCATAATAAGCCGCAGAATGCCCTGCCGGGTGACTTCTCCTAAGTTCTCCATGGAAAGGATGCTAAACATGAGCAGTAGTCCCGACAAGCCCGCCGCCGAAGGCGCGGCGGCCGAACCGCAAGCGGCCCGCCGGCGGATTGAAATCGACGACTCGCAGGCGATCACTGCGTACGCGAATTTCTGCCGGGTCACTGGCGCTTTTGAAGAGCTGCTGATCGATTTCGGCCTGAACGCCGAAGCTCCGGGCATGGAGCAGACCAAACCGGTCAAGATCGACCAGCGGATCATTGTGAACTACTGGACAGCCAAGCGGATGCTGGCGGCGTTGCAACTGTCGGTCGCCCGACACGAACAACTGTTCGGCGTGCTGGAAACAGATATCCACAAGCGCGTTCGTCGCCCCGCTGGCGAGCAGGAAAAGAAGTAGCAGACCGCCTTCGCGAACTGCCGGGAGAACGAACTCGCAAGGCAGGTCGGCGGAGAACGGCCGGCCGTGCGGTGAGGGAGTGCCGCCCCAGGTGACTTTGCTCCCTGTGCGACTTGATTCCCTATGCGCTTTGCCCAACAGCCCGCATTCTCGCGCGCCTGCTGTACTGATGGCGATGGCAGGGAAGCGTCGCGAAGGGAAGCGTCGCCTAGTCGACGGGAGTGGCTTTCTGGTAGGAACCCAGGACTTCCAGACGTTCGGCCTTCTTTTCCAGTGCGGCCAGGGCTTTGGTCACCTCGGCGTCTGTGCGGTGGCCTTCCATCTCGACAAAGAACAGGTATTCGGCGTCGGGCCCGTGGACGGGGAAGGATTCAATCCAGGTCAGATTGAGTCCGCCGCGTTTGAAGATCGCCATGGCGTCGGCCAGGGCGCCAGGTTCATGAGGAATCTGAAACATGGCGGCCGTTTTGTCGTTGCCGGTCCGCTTGCCGGGTTCGCTGCCAATGACGGCGAACCGGGTGAGGTTATAAGGGTTGTCTTCGATCTTTTCGGCGATTGCCCTGAGTCCATAATTGACGCCCGCTTGCCGACTGGCAACGGCGGCAATGCCGGGACGTTCTGCCGCCAGGCGGGCCGCCGCGGCCGTGCTGGTGACTTCGACCACCTTGGCGCCAGGCAGGTGCTTGGAGATCCAGTTGCGGCACTGGGACAGCGCCTGGGGCTTGCTGTAAACTTCGCGCACTTCGTCGTGTGAACACATTCCGAGCAGATAGTGGTGGATCCGCAGCTGCACTTCGCCGCAGATCTGCACCGGCAGTCGGGCGAACATGCCCAGCGTATCGACCACTCTTCCATCGGTCGAGTTTTCGATCGGCACAATGCCATAGTCGGCCTGGCGGCGATTGATGGCCTCAAACACGGCGGCAATGGTCGCCAGTCCCTGCATTTCGACATTGGCGCCGAATCGCTCGATGGCGGCCAGATGGCTGTAGCTGAACTGTGGTCCCAGATAGACAATGTTCAGCGGCTTCGCCAGCTGACGAGAGCCGCTTAGCATCTCGCGAACCATGCCGCGCAGGTAGGGCTCGGCCAGCGGGCCTTTATTGGCTTTCAAAATCTTTTCGATCACGGCCTGTTCATGGTCCGGATCATACGACGATTGTCCCGCTGTCTGGCGCGCTTCGGCGCGGTCGGAGGCCAGGGCCGTGCGCTCTGAGAGCAACTTGACCAGATCCCGATCCAGCCGATCCAGTTTTTTATCAATTTCCGCAAGGGAGGATTTGCGTTTGGCCATAAGAGACGGATCCGCAAAGGCGAGGGCGGGGATGGAGAAAGCCAGAGGCGCACCGAATGGAGCCGAGTGTAATCGGCCTGGGCGCGAGTGCAACCATTGACGCCGCTTTGAGATCGCGAATTCGGGGAATCAGGGGGAGGCGAAAACCCCCTGAACGGCACTTTCGTTCAACGTTTCCACTGCGAAACGCCGTTTTCGCCGCTTTCCGGCCCCTGCAGGATTTTCGAAAGGGCGCAGCGGCACGATCAGGGGAAGGCCGCATCGCGGAACAAGGCGTCGCATTCTTCACGCAGGATTCCCCCTTCCACCAGGCAGGCGCCCTGGGGAAACCGTGCGACGACTTCGGCGGCGGGAATCTCGATCTGGCGCCATCCGAGTTCCTGCAGCCGGGCAATGTCGACGCCGAAATAGACCTCGCCGATGCCCGACCATAAAATGGCGGACTGGCACATGGGGCAAGGTTCCGCCGTGGTGTAAAGCGACAACGGGGACCAGTCGCCGGGGCGATGCTCGGTGGCGCAGCGGTTGATGGCGTCGATCTCGCCATGCCAGGTCGGATTGAGGGAACTGCGGTTGAAACCGTCCGCCACAATCTGGCCGTCCCGTCGGTCGACAATGACCGCGCCAAAGGGATGGACCTTATTGTTCCGCGCGGCTTGAATCGCTTTCTGCATGTAGTAGTCGTGGGGCTGCATTGGACCACTCCTTTCTTCCATCTCGATCGTATCCTGCAGGACGGGGGAATCATAGGCGACCCCCGCAGCAGGAAAGCCTTGGCGGGGTCGCAGTGGTCCCGCAAGGAGGGGTTCCGGCCGCACAGGCCAGGCGTTTGCGTCCAGCCGACTTCGGTATAAGATGTTTAGTTTGTGTGGTTGCGATATCCACTGCGATGCGGCGCGCAGGACGGCCGTCCTGTGCTCTCGCGAATGTGACGATCTTCTTTGACGATGACCCAGGTGCCCCGGTGACAAAACTCCTTCTTCGCTTCGCCTTGTTGACGTTCCTCGCAGGCGGCCTGGCCGCTGTGACGGTGTCGCCGGCCGCCGCCCAGAGCGGTTCCATCTATATTCGCTTCTTTGAGAAAGCCTCGCCAACCGCGCAAGGGAAATACCTGGAGCTGATCGCTAAATTTGGATCGCCGGAAGATCTGCGCTGGCTGCTGGATCATACGGTCGATCCGGCCGGTTTTAACGCGGAGAACCGGGACGAACTCCGCTTGAAAAGCCTGGCCGGCCTGGCCGTCGCCGCCGCTAATAACAAGAAGCAGCCAACCGGCGACCTGACCGATATCGGGCCGCTGCTCCAGTCCGAAAACCTGGAGATCCGTCTGGCCGTCTTTCGCCTGATTGGGTTGTGGAAACTGGAAGCCATGGCCGAACCGCTGCAGCAAACGGTCCTCTCCAGTCCCGCGAATGGACCCGTTCAGTCGGCGGCGCTCGCGGCGTTAAGTTCGTTGGGCGGCGAAAAAGCGAAAGAGACTTTCATGAAACTCGCCGCTGACGACCAGCCGCTGGCGAACCGGGAGCTGGGCATCGCGGGACTGGCGGGCGTCGACCTGCCGCTGGCCGCCAAGGCAGCCGCCGGCTTGCTGGCGACCGCCGACTTCCAGGAGCCGCCCGGCTTGCTGATGCAGGGTTTCCTGGACCAGCAGAACGGCAGCCAGGAACTGGCCAAAGCGCTGCAGGGGACGGAGCTGTCGCGCGACCTGGCCCGGCTGATGCTGCGTTACCTGTTTTCTGTCGGCCGGAACGACGAGGAACTGGCGACCGTGCTGAATACGCAAGCCGGCATCACGGAAACGCTCAAGCCGCTGGACCGCGACGAGCTGCTGGCGCTGGCCCATGAAGTGCAAACGGCCGGCGATCCGGCCCGCGGCGAGGCGATCTTCCGGCGGAACGACCTCAGCTGTTTCAAGTGCCACGCTCTCAGCGGAGCCGGCGGAAAAGTAGGCCCCGACCTGAGCGCCGTTGGCGGCAGTTCGCCGGTTGAGTACGTGATTACCTCGATCATGTTTCCCAGCCAGGATATTAAAGAGGCTTACCTGACCCGCAAGGTGTTCACGCTCCGCGGCAAGGTTTACCAGGGCGTGGTCGTCGATCGGGATGACAAGCGGCTCATCCTGCGCGACGCCACCGGCGTAGAGACGACCATCCCCGAAGAAGATATCGACGAAGAGGCCGAAGGCAAGTCGCTGATGCCGCAGGGGTTGCCCAACTTTCTCACGCACGCCGAATTCCTCGATCTGGCCGCGTTCATTTCCCAGCTGGGCAAGCCGGGACCGTACGCCGTGCGGAAAGAGCCGACCATCCAGCGGTGGCGCGTGCTGCGGGAAGTTCCACCCGCACTGGTCGCCGACGTTCCCCACGACGAGATCTTCGCCCAGCAGGTGCTGGCCGCGGCAGATAACGCCTGGGAGCCGGCCTATGCGATGACGGCCGGCGCTTTGCCGCTGGGACCGCTGGCCCCGGCTGATCAGCCGGTGTTGTATCTGTACGGCGAGGTCGAAGCGGCCGTCGCCGGGCCGGTGCAGTTGTCGCTGGATTCGCCCGAGGGCGTGGTCGCCTGGATCGATGGCGACCGGATCGCGGCCGGGCAGTCCTTTGAACTGCCGACCGGCAAGCACCGGATCACGCTTCGCGTCGACACCCGCGAGCGTGCGGCCGACGCGCTGCGGGCGGTGGTCGAAAAGACAAGCGGTTCTTCCGCCGACTTCCAGGTGGTCGGCGGCCCGTGATTCGGATTTTGTCGCCGTGAAAGATCAGTTGTCCGCAGCTTCCGGATCAGGGTAGGGCAGGTTTCCAACTTGCCATCGCTCTCACCTTCCGTCTTTGAATCGCAGGGTAAAAAGCAGGTTGAAAACCTGCTCCCCAAAAAGGGATTCTTGCGCGCCGGTTGAGAATGCGGGGCAACTCGTTAAGCTGCGAACTTGCAGTATTCGCCGGTTGGTGGCGACGCTGCCTGGCGCTTCGCCCCAAGGAATTGTCATGAGTGAAAAACTTTTCAACGTTGCAATGGTCGGCCTGGGTTTTGGGGCCGAGTTTATTCCCATTTATCAGTCGCACCCCAACGCCCATGTGCACGCGATCTGCCGGCGGAACGAGGCCGAGCTGAACCGCTGCGGCGACCTGCTGGGGATCGACCATCGTTATACCCAGTACGACCAGGTGCTGGCCGACCCGCAGATTGACTTCGTCCATATCAATTCGCCCATCCCCGACCATGGGAAAATGGCGATACAGGCCCTCCAGGCGGGCAAGCATGTGATGTGCACCGTGCCGATGGCGACCACCATCGAAGAGTGCGAAGAGATCTGCCGCCTTGTCCAAGAGACGGGCCTCAAATACATGATGGCGGAAACAGTCGTCTACAGCCGCGAGTTCCTGTTCATCAAAGAAATGTACGAACAGGGCGAGCTGGGCAAAATCCAGTACATGGCCGCCTCGCATCCGCAGGATATGGAAGGCTGGCCCGACTACTGGGAGAGCATGATCCCGATGCACTACGCCACGCATGTGGTCAGCCCCGTGCTGGGACTGGTGAACGGCCGGGCCGAGCATGTGTCCTGCTTTGGCTCCGGCTCGATCGATGCCCGTCTGGCCGCCAAGTCGGGCAACGCGTATGCGGTAGAGTCGTGCCATATCAAAATCAAAGACACCGATATCGCCGCGCACATCTGGCGGTTTCTGTTCGACACGGCCCGCCAGTATCGCGAGAGCTTCGATGTGTACGGGACCAAAAAGAGTTTCGAATGGTCGCTGATCGAAGGCGATCCCCACGTGCTGCATACGGCCAAACTGCCCGAGGCGGAAATCCCGCTGCGGATCGAAGTGCCCGACTACGCCCATCTGTTGCCGGAGCCGATCCAGAAGTTCACGCAAACGATCGAAGACGCCGAGCACCGGTCGTTCATCCAGGGCGGCGGCCACGGCGGCTCGCACCCGCACATGGTGCACGAGATGCTGTCGGCCCTGATCGAAGATCGCGATCCCTGGCCCAATGCGGTGCAAAGCGCCAACTGGACCTGCGTCGGCATCTGCGCCCATCAATCGACGCAGAAGGGCGGAGAAATCGTCAAACTGCCGGCGTTCACGTTAGAATGATCAATGGAGGGCGGCTACATCCGCCCATCCTGTCTGGTTCGCCCGGCATCCTGATTTTGCCAAACCTTGTTCCTTGAAAGAAAACCATGGCGATTGACTTTACCTGTCCGCATTGCGGGCATCATACGTCGGTCAACGAAAAGTTTGCCGGTTCTACCGGACCCTGCACCAACTGTCATGAAACGGTCACGATACCTGGGGCTTCGGCCGCAGGCGCTTCGCCGGGCCCTGCTCCTCGCAAGAGTTCGGGCGGCAAGTCGGTGCTGTTCGTTGTGCTGGCCGTGCTGGCGGTGGTGGGCTTTCTCTGTTGCGGCGGCATGACGTTGCTGTTGGCTCCGGCGGTGATCGCGGCGCGGGGTGCGGCCCAGAAGACCGCGTGCAGTGGGCACATGAAAATGATCAGCCTGGGCCTCATGGGTTACAGTGACCAGAACCGGACCTATCCTCCGGCGTTCACCACCGACGAGAACGGCAAGCCGATGCATTCCTGGCGTGTGTTGATCCTGCCGTATCTGGAAGAGTCGGCCTTGTATGAGCAGTACGATTTTGATGAGCCGTGGGACGGCCCCAACAACAGCAAGCTCATGGACAAGTGCCCTGAAGTTTTCCGCTGTCTGGCGGACGACGGCGATCCCAACGCCTCGAGCTACCAGGTCGTCGTTGACGAGAAAACGGGCTGGAAGGCGAATGACGGCGTCCGCGTGCAGAGCATCACCGACGGTATCTCCCAAACCATCGCCGTTGTCGAGGTTCGCCAGCCGGGGCAGAACTGGCTCGATCCCACGCCGCTGAAAATCGCAGACATCCCGCTGGGCAAACCGCATTCGGGCGGCATGAACGTGGTGTACTTCGACGGCTCGACCCATTTTTTGCCTGCCAATGTGGATCGCGAAACGCTCCGCCGTTTGCTCCAGATCAACGATGGCGAAGTGATCACCTCGGACTTCTAGGAGGCTTGTACTTCCGGTTCAACCGCTTTCAGCCTGCGAGACCTTTGGCCATGGAATTTACCTGTAGCTACTGCGGCCATCGGGGGAGCGCGAGCGATGATCGCGCCGGTCAGACTCGCCCCTGCGAGAACTGCGGGGGAACGGTCACGCTGCCCGCCGCCAGGTCGACGTATGCGTCGGGTGGACCGGCGCCCGGCCAGCCTCCTGGCCGGCGTTCGGGGGGCAAACTGGCGAGCTGCCTGCTGATTGCTGTCCTGGGGCTGGTCGGCTGCTTTTGCTGCTGCGGCGTGGGCGCGGTGTTTTTGCCCCGCATGCTGGAACCGGCGATCGAAGCGGCGCGGGAAGCGGGGGTCGAGTCGGTTGAAAGCACCGCCTGCAGAAACCAGCTCAAGCAGATTGGTCTCGCTCTGGCCAGTTACTACGACCAGCACGACGAATTCCCGCCGGCTTTCTACACGGACGAAAACGGCCAGCCAATGCACTCCTGGCGGGTGCTGCTGCTGCCGCATCTCGACAAGTCGCCCTTGTACGCACAGTACGATTTTGACGAGCCCTGGGATGGGCCGAACAACCGCCGACTTATGGAACATTGCCCTGAAGTCTTTCGTTGCCCTGCCGACCAGGGCGACCAGAACGCCAGCAGCTACCAGGTCGTCGTCGGCCCGGGAACGGGCTGGCAAGCGAACAAAGGCCCGTCAATGCAGGAGATTCCCGACGGGCTAAGCCGAACGATATCCGTCATCGAAGTCCATGGGAAAGAGCGGAACTGGCTGGACCCCGCTGCTTTGAAGCTGGAAGACGTGCTGCCGCCCGCGGAAAAAATGCCGGGCCCGACCGTCGACCAGGACGACCCGCATGGCGGAGTCAGACATACCGTGTTCTTCGACGGTTCCGTCCACGATTTGCCTGTTGACCTCTCTCCCGCGACGCTCCGCCAGTTGCTTGAGACCAAGGACGGTGAACCGGTTGATATGGATTTTTAGAAGAACGAGTTTCCCTCTTCACCGGTCCTCCTCGCCTTCCCTCTAATCTGCGAGATTCGCATGGCGATTGATTTCACTTGTCCTCACTGCGGTCATCAAACTTCGGCCAGCGAAGAGTACGCCGGCTCCAGCGGTCCGTGCGCGAACTGTGGAGCGATGGTGACGCTGCCTGGCGAAAAGTCCCGTTTTGCGGAGTCCGCAAGCACTTCAAAGCCGGCTCCCGCCAAGCGTTCCGGCGGCATGTCGACGCTCTTTATTGTACTGGGGGTGCTGGCGGCGGGCGGCCTGGTTTGTTGCGGCGGCGTGGCGCTGCTGCTGCCCGCGGTGGAAACAGCGCGTGAATCGGCCCGACGCGCCCAGTGCGACAATAATCTGAAACAGATCGGTATCGCCCTGCACATGTATCATGAGGCGCACAGGTCTTTTCCGCCGGCGTTTATCACTGACGAAAACGGCAAGCCGATGCACTCCTGGCGAGTGTTGATTCTGCCTTACATGGAACAGGCGGGCTTGCACAACCAGTACGATTTCGACGAACCGTGGGATGGCCCGAATAACCGTCAGCTGATGGAGCGGTGTCCCAGCGTGTTTCGCTGCCCGTCGGACCCAGGCGACCCGAGTTCCACCCTGTACCAGGTCGTGGTCGGTCCGGGCACGGGCTGGAAGGCGAACGCAGGAACAAAGATCCAGGATATTACCGACGGAACCTCGCGCTCGATCGCAGTTTTCGAAGCCGATGGCCCGGGGAGGAACTGGCTCGACCCAACGGCGTTGACGCTGGACGAAGTCCTGCCCGCCGCCGAGAAAACGCCCGGCCGGGAAGCCGACCCGCGGCATCCGCATCCGGGCGGCCGGCAAATCATGTTCTTTGACGCCTCGACCCGTTTTTTATCCGAGAGTATCGACCCGAAAGTGTTGCGGCAGTTGCTTCTGATCAACGACGGCGAGGTGATCAACGGCGGGTTCTAGGACGTTCGTCCGGCCCGTCGCTTCTACCGGCTGGGAGACCCCTATGGCGATTCCATTCACCTGTCCCCACTGCGGCCATCGAACGGCGGCGAGTGAAGCGTACGCCGGCTCCAGCGGTCCTTGCGCCCACTGCGGCGCCATCGTTAAGCTCCCCGGCGCCAAAGCGGAACTGGCGTCCCCGGGCAAGTATCTCGTCCATTCCGGTGTCGTCCGCTCCCGCGGCAAGGGCTTGAACGTCCTCAGTGTGGTGGTGCTGGCGGTGGTCGTGGCGGCGTGCGGCTACCTGTTGTTTCCGGCGATCTCCACGCCGCGCGAAGCGTCCCGGCGCAGCCACTGTTCCAATAACCTGAAGCAGATCGGCCTTGCCCTGCACGGATACCACGATCAGTACCGGGTTTTCCCGCCGGCGTTTATCACCGACGAAAACGGCCGGCCCATGCATTCCTGGCGGGTGCTGATTCTGCCGTACATGGAATACGGCGAACTTTACAAAGAGTACAATTTCGACGAACCTTGGGATGGGCCGAAAAACCGTCAGCTGATGGAGCAGTGTCCGCCGATCTTTCACTGCCCTTCCGACGAGGGCGACAAGAATTCCACCCGGTACCGGGTGGTCGTCGGTCCCGGGACGGGCTGGAAGGCGAACGCGTCGATCACCATCAGGGACATTGCCGACGGCACAAGCAACTCGGTCGCGGTCCTCGAAACACTGCGGCCGGGGAGGAACTGGCTCGACCCCGCGCCGCTTACGCTGGACGAGGCCTTGTCGCCGCCTCAGGAACAGACAGACTGGACATCAGGCCCGCGATTCCCGCATCTCAACGGCCGGCAGGCGGTGTTCTTTGACGGTTCGACGCATTTTCTCCCCGCCGATCTCGATGCGGAGAAACTGGGCCGCCTGCTGCTGATCAACGACGGCGAAGAGATCCCCAGGGATCTCTTCTAGAACGCTCACGCGACGAACGGCCCCCTGCCTGGGAGACGAACATGGCGATCGCTTTCACCTGTCCCCACTGCGGCTATCAAAGGTCGGCGAGTGAAGCGTACGCCGGCTCCAGTGGTCCGTGCGCCAGCTGCGGAGCCATCGTCAAACTCCCCGGCGTGCAGGCGGAACTGGCGTCGCCGGGCAAGCTTCCGGTCAATCCCGATGTCGACCGTGCTGGCGGTATGTCGCCTTTCCAGGCGAGCATCGTCGTGCTGGTGGCTTTCGCATTTGTCTGCGTCCTGCTGGGCGGGCTGACGACGCCGTCCATGTCACCTCCGCGTCGGGTGACCGATCGTCGCGAGTGTGTTAATAATCTGCACGCCATTAGCAGCGCCCTGCTAAAATTCTATGTGATGAAAGAGGGTTTTCCGCGGGCATATATCACCGATGAGAACGGCCAGCCGATGCATTCCTGGAGGGTGCTGCTACTGCCGCATCTGGACCAGGAGGCCCTCTACAGGCAGTACGATTTCAACGAACCGTGGGACGGCCCGAATAACCGCAAGCTCATGGACCGATGTCCTGACGTCTTTCGCTGCCCGCCCCACGAAGGCGACAGGAATTTCACCCGGTACCAGGTGGTTGTCGCGCCCGGCACAGGCTGGAAGGCGAACGAGCGGATGAAATTTCCGGAGTTTACCGACGAATTGTTGAACACCATTATGGTCATCGAAACCGACGGACCAGGAACCAACTGGCTCGACCCGACGCCGTTGACGCTGGAGGAAGTCTTGCCGCCGCCCCGGAAAAAGTCCTTCTGGGCGGCAAGTCCCCCAGCTCCCCATCCCGGCGGCAGGCATGCGGTGAACTTTGACGGCCGGGTCCATTTCCTTCCCGACGATATCGAAGCTGACGAGCTGCGTCGCCTGTTGCTGATCAACGATGGCGCGACGGGCAGCGATGAGCACTAACCCCCTCATGTTGCAGACGGCCCCCTGCCTGGGAGACGAACATGGCGATCGCTTTCACCTGTCCCCACTGCGGCTATCAAACGTCGGCGAGTGAAGCGTACGCCGGCTCCAGTGGTCCGTGCGCCAGCTGCGGAGCCATCGTCAAGCTGCCCGGCGTCAAAGCGGAGCTGGCGTCGCCGGGCAAGATTCCCGCCGCCAAGGATCTCGAAGGTTCCCGCGGCAAGGAACCGACATTCGCCACCTGGGCGATGGTGGTGGTGATCGCCATGGTTTGCTGCGGTGGCCTGGTGGCGCTGCTGTTGCCGACCATAGAGCCCACCCGCACTCCTGCCCGGCGTTCCGCCTGTACCAATCACCTGAAACAGATTGGGCTCGCGCTGCAAAGTTACCACGATCAGAACGGGGCATTTCCGCCGGCGTATATCACCGACGAGAACGGGCGGCCGATGCATTCCTGGCGGGTGCTAATTCTACCGTACCTGGAAGAACAGCAACTGTACAACGCGTACCATTTTGACGAACCATGGGACGGCCCGAATAACCGCCAGCTCCTGACGGAATGTCCGAACGCTTTTCGCTGCCCCTCTGACTTTGGCGACAAGAACGCCGCCAGCTACCATGTGGTTGTCGGGCCCGGCGCCGGCTGGAAGGCGAATGAGGGAACGCGCCTGGAGGAAATCACCGACGGAACGCCCCAGACGATCGCGGTCATTGAGGGCCGACGACCGGGAATCCACTGGCTCGACCCGACACCGATGAGGCTGGACGAATTCCTGGCCGCCGCCGAAAGAACCGCCGGTGAGGACGGCCATCCGGACCTGCTGCATCCGGGCGGCAGAATGGCCGTGTTTTTCGACGGCTACGTCCGTTTTCTCAATAACGGTCTCGACCCGAAAGTGCTCCGTCACATGTTCCAGATCGACGATGGCAATGACGTCAGCTGGGCTTACTGAACGGTTCGCCCTGACAGCCGCTCCGCCCCTGCCGGAAAGAGACAAATGGCGATTGAATTCACCTGCCCCCACTGCGGCCATCATACGTCGGCGACGGAAGCGTACGCCGGATCCAGCGGTCCGTGCGCCAACTGCGGAGAGTTGGTGACGCTCCCCGGTGTCCGGGCGGAGCTGGCCTCGCCGGGGCGGTCTCCTGTCGCTCCTGGCAAACGTATCGGCTGCTTTTGGATAGTATTCCTGGCGATCGGTGCGATCGGCCTGGCGGCGCTGCTTTCGCCGCCTTCGTGTCGCAGGGGCGGACCGTCCGCGCGAAGCCGGTGCAGCAACAACCTCAAACAGATTGGTCTCGGTTTGCACGGGTACTACGATGCGTATCAGGCTTTTCCGCCGGCGTACATCACCGACGAGAACGGCAAGCCGATGCACTCCTGGCGGGTGCTCATTCTGCCGTACATGGAACTGTCGGCTGTGCACGCGAAGTATGATTTCGACGAACCGTGGGATGGCCCGAACAACCGCCGGGTAATGTCGGAGCTGATCCCGGAAGGTCTGCCCGTCTTTCGGTGTCCGTCCCAGCATGGCGACAAGAACATGACCAGCTACCACGTGGTTGTCGGTCCGGGAACAGCCTGGAAGGCGAACGAGGGACTGACGGTCCAGGAGATCGCCGATGGCACGCGCAACTCGATTGCCGTGATCGAAGCCCCGCAACACCAACGACACTGGCTCGATCCCACGCCGCTGGCGCTCGCCGACGCATTGCCACCGGTCGAACAGGAGCCAGGCCAGGCGGCCGACCCGCGCCAGCCGCATGGCAACGGCAGGAATGCCGTGTATTTCGATGGCTCGACACGTTTTCTGTACTCCGACATGCCTCCAGAAATGCTGCGTCGGATGATTCTGATTAACGACGGCGAAGAGATCGACTGGGACTATTAGCCCGTACGCGTTTTTGCTCGACCTGCTCCCAGCACCTGAGGCGAAGATGGCGATTGAATTCACCTGCCCGAAATGCCAGCATCGTACGTCGGAAAGCGACGAGTACGCCGGCTCCAGCTGTCTCTGCGCCAACTGCGGAGAAACGGTCATGCTCTCCGGCGCCCCGGGCGATCGGTCGTCGTCGCGTCGCGATCCTGTCGTCGGGGGGCCGCTCGTCCAGACTTCCGGCGGCAAGTCGCGGGCGCGCTGGGTGCTCGCGGGGCTGGGGGTCTGCGGAGCCCTGGCGGCGCTCTTGTTGCCGGCGTTCCTGGCGGCGTGCTCCCATGTTCGAAAAGCCGAGTGCAGGCATCAGCTCTCAAAAATCGGCTACGCCCTGGCCGCGTACCAGGAAGTGCATGGGTCCTTTCCACCAGCGTACATCACGGACGAAAACGGGAAGCCGATGCACTCCTGGCGCGTCCTCCTTCTGCCGTACCTGGGACAGCATGAACTGTACGCGCGGTACGATTTCAACGAATCATGGGACAGCTCGAACAACTACCAAGTCGGAGAACAGTGCCCCGCGGAATTTCACTGTCCGTCCGATCCGAGCGATAAGAAGATCAGCCGCTACCAGGTGGTCGTCGGCCCCGGCACAGGCTGGAAGGCGAACGAGGGAGTGCGGATCGAGGAGATCACCGACGGCACGAGCCAAACGATCGCCGTCCTGGAGGTGCAAACGGGGAGAAACTGGCTCGACCCCACTCCCTTGACCCTGGACGACGTATTGCCGCCACTCGAACAGACGCGAGGCCAGTCGGCCAGCCGATTTGAGACGCATCCCGGGGGCGGACAGGCCGTGTTCTTCGACGGTTCGGTCCACATAATTTTCTCCGACCTTAAGCCAGAAACGCTGCGTCGGTTGCTCCGGATCAACGACGGCGTAGTCGTTGACCGGCAGGAGTTCTAGCCCGTTGCCGTACGACCTGCATCCCGCTTGCGAGTTCCTCATGCCGATTAAATTCACCTGTCCCCACTGCGGGCATCGCACGTCGGCGAGCGAAGCGTACGCCGGCTCCAGCGGTCCCTGCGTGCAGTGTGGCGTCACGATCAAGCTCCCCGGCGACAGGGCGGATCTGGCGTCGCCGGGGCGGCTGGCTGACATCGGCCGGACTCCGGATATCGGCGATACTCCCGTAGTCGCCCAGGCTCCTGACGCGGTCCCGACTCCTGGCAAAAGTACTGGCTGCATGTCGACTGTTCTCCTGGTGCTCGTTGCGCTGGGCATGGTGATGCTGCTATTTGCGGGGATGGATTGCCACAACGAACCCCGTCGGCGCTCTGAGTGCAACAACAATCTCAAACGGATTGGTATCGCCCTGCTCGGGTACTACGACGAGCACCGATCCTTTCCACCGGCGTATATCACGGACGAAAACGGCCAGCCGATGCACTCCTGGCGCGTTTTAATCCTGCCGTACATGGAACAGTCGGCCCTCTACGCGGAGTACGATTTCGACGAACCTTGGGACGGCCCGCATAACCGCCGGTTGATGGCGAAGTGCCCCGCGGAATTTCACTGTCCGTCCGATCCGAGCGATAAGAAGATCAGCCGCTACCAGGTGGTCGTCGGCCCCGGCACAGGCTGGAAGGCGAACGAGGGACTGCGGATCGAGGAGATCACCGACGGCACGTCCCTGTCGATCGCCGTCATCGAGGCGGACACGGGACGAAACTGGCTCGACCCCACGCCGCTGGCGCTGGAAGACTTGCTGCTGTCCTTCGATCGGCGCGAGCCGCATCCGGGCGGCGGGAACGTCGTGATGTTCGACGCTTCGGTCCATTTCCTGCATTCCGACACCGGTCGGGATACGCTGCGTCGGATGCTCCTGATCAACGATGGCGAAAGAGTGAACTTTTAACAGGGCTCTGATGGCAGCGTTCTTTCCTCTTCGTAGAACAGGTTTTCAACCTGTTTATAAACGACAGGTTACAAACCTGTCCCATGAGGAACGCTTGCCGGCGGTGACGAACCGCGGCGGGGCTGGTAATCTGGATCTATGCAAAACTCACTCCCCCTGGTTATCGCGGACGGGCCGCTGGCGCCCGCTATTCTGGAACTGCTGGACGGCCGTGTGGAACTGCTCCCCTGGGAGCTGACCGCGACCGGCAGCGAGCGACCCATCGACGGCATCTACAGCTACGGCCATCTGACGGTCGACGGCCCGGTGCTGGATCGTCTGCCGGGCGTCAAGGTTGTCAGCAACTACGGCGTGGGCGTGGATCACATCCATCTCGCCGATGCGGCGGCCCGCGGCGTGCCGGTCGGCAATACGCCGGGCGTGCTTGATGGCGCTACGGCCGACATGGGCTTTACGCTGCTGTTGGCGGGAGCCCGGCGTCTGGCCGAAGGCGATCGTTACTCCCGCAGCGACGGCTTCACGCATTACGATCCCGGCTACATGCTGGGGCAGGAAGCCCATGGCGCTGTGATCGGCATTTTCGGGATGGGCCGCATCGGCCAGCAAGTGGCCCGCCGGGCGCTGGCTTTTGACATGCAGGTCGTTTACCACAATCGCCGTCGTCGCGAGGATCTGGAAGCCTCGCTGCCGGCCCGTTATTTGTCGAAAGAAGAGCTGCTGGCGACAGCCGATTACGTCATGCTGTGCACCCCTTTGACGGCCGAAACGACCGGTTACATCGGCGCCGCCGAACTGGCCCTGATGAAGCCGACCGCCTTGCTGGTGAACATCGCCCGCGGCGCCGTGGTTGATACGGACGCTTTGACTAACGCTCTGGCCGAGCGACAGATTTTTGGCGCCGCGCTGGACGTGACCGATCCCGAGCCGTTGCCGCGGGGGCATCGTCTGCTGGAGCTGGATAATGTTACCATCGCGCCGCATCTGGGCAGTGCGACCGTCCAGACCAGGCAGCGTATGGCGGAAATGTCGGTCGCTAACCTGCTGGCCGGATTGTCGGGCCAGCCGCTTCCCCACCAGGTGCAGTCATGAGCCCTATCGCCAAAATCGAATCGCCCGACGACCCGGAACTGGCCCGGCTGGGTGAGCGTCTGAATGAGCTGGCCCCGCAACTGGAAGCGGCCAATGCGTGGCCGGCCGAGCAGCTGGACCTGTGCGCCCAGGCGGGCGTGTTCGAGTGGTTCCTGCCGCAGGTTCACGGCGGGCAGGACTGGTCGGAAGCCGACATTATTCGCGGATACCTGCAGCTGGCGGCCGGCTGCCTGACGACGACGTTCATTATCACCCAGCGGATGGGCGCCTGTCGTCGTCTGGCCGGCTGTGACAACGTCGGGCTGCAGCAGGAGTGGCTGCCGCCGCTGCTGAGCGGGGAGAAGATCTCGACCGTCGGCATCTCGCATCTGACGACCAGCCGGCGCCATCTCAAAAAACCGGTGCTGGCCGCCGAGGAGCAAGCGGACGGCTTCCTGCTGTCCGGTTACAGCCCCTGGGTGACCGGCTCCACGCAGGCTGACGTGGTTGTGATCGGGGCCACGCTGCCCGATGGACGCCAGCTGCTGGCCGCCCTGCCGACCGATATGCCGGGCGTGAGCACGCCGCCTGCGGCCAAGCTAGTGGGCCTGTCGGCCAGTCAGACCGGGCCGATCCAGTGCGACAACGTGCTGCTGCCGCATGCTTTGCTGATGGCGGGACCGGTGGAGGATGTTATGTCGCAGGGGCAGGGAGCCAATACGGGCGGCCTGCAGACTTCGACGTTGGCGGTCGGCCTGGCGTCGGCGGCGATCCGTTTTCTCGAAGGGGAAACGGAGAAGCGGGACGAACTGAGTCCGGCTGCCGTGGCGCTGCGACGGGACCAGGCCGCCCTGGAAAGCGATCTTCTGGCCGCCGCGGCGGGCGAACCTGCCTGCAGTAGCGAAGAGCTGCGCACCCGGGCGAACAGTCTTTCGTTGCGAGCATCGCAAGCCGCGTTGACCGCCGCCAAAGGCGCCGGCTATCTGATCGGCCACCCGGCCGGCCGCTGGTGTCGCGAGGCGTTATTCTTCCTGGTCTGGAGCTGCCCGCAACCTGTGCTGGCGGCCAACCTGTGCGAGCTGGCCGGCATCCAGGAGTAACGAGGGAGAAGGCCGGGCGGCGCAGAAAGACGTCTTTTGCTCCGCAAAAGAACGCGATCTTTCACGGAGTGAAAGTCGACTGTCGGGCGTCTGTTCTTGCTCAAAACGACGCACAATCATCTGACCGCTTGTTTTAGCGACTGAGAACGATCACACGCTGCACCATCACGTGCGAGCTGGCCGGCATCCAGGAGTAACGAGGGAGAAGGCCGGGCGGCGCAGAAAGACGTCTTTTGCTCCGCAAAAGAACGCGATCTTTCACGGACTGAAAGTCGACTGTCCGGCGTCTGTTCTTGCTCAAAACGACGCCCAGATATCTGACCGCTTTTTTTAACGACTGAGAACGATCACACGCTGCACCATCACGTGCGAGCCCAGTTCGGGCAGGAAGTTCCGCTGGCCGTAGACGCCGATCTGCTGCTTGAGATAGCGATGGATGTTCAGCCCCGGAGCGGCCGTCACGTAACTGACAATGCGGCCCGTATCGTCGACCAGGGCGTAAGTCGGCGTGCCGTCGCGCTGGGCGACGATCGGCATCAGCCAGCCCTGCGAGTCGTAGACCGCAAAGGGAGAAATCATCGCCTGGGGAGCCGGTCCTTGCGCCAGCGGAGTCGTGGCGCTGGCCGGAGCGATCGTGCCAGGAGCCGCCAGGGGCGTAGCGCCCGCCACCGTGATCAGGCCGGGGGCTTTCTGGTAAATCTGCAGCTGCCGGGAGTAAAGGTTGCGGAACTGGTCGACCTTTTCCAGCAGCAACCGGGCTCGGCCGCGTTCCACTACCGTGGCGCCGTTCTCGACCAGACCGGTCACTTTTTCATGCAGCGGGTTTAACCGCCAGGATTCAATCGGCTGCGCCACCAGGAGCGACAGCTCCAGGTCGCAGGCGTTCAACTGCTGGGAGAACGGATCGGTGGCGTTGTCTGTCGGCGCGACGTCGATCGGGCTCACGGACACGCGCGGAGCTGCGGCGGTCGTCGTCGGGGCGGCGGCTGACGCGGCTGCTTCTTCCTCCGCGCTCGCCAGGCGTACGCCCGTTCCGATCGGACGCTGGCTGAATCCATCGGCCGGGGAGGACGGTCCGGCGGCGTCGTTCGTCTCGAGCCGCTCGATCGGTTTGGCGTCGGTGCGGGCGACAAACTGCGACGGCGGTTGTTCGGCCGGGATTGTCGGCGGAGCCTTGGGGGTCTGGTTCACGGCGACCGGAGTGCGGGTGAGGAACTGGCGATAAATCCAGCGGAAGTCACCGGCCGGCGGGGCGATCTTGCACCACTCCTGGCGGCCGCCTCCGGTGGCGACTTCTTTGGAGCCGAGAATCTCTACCGCTTCGCCCCGTTTGAGTCGCACCTGGAAGCGATGCTCGTCGACCGCGCGAATCTGCGAGCCGATCCAGGCGACGGCGTTGTCGGCCGTCACTTCGGCGACCGTCGAGTCCGGCTGTTTCCGCAGTTGCGACTCCGGAATCCAGCAGAAGCTGCCTTCAGGCGGACGGATCGCGTACCAGCCGTCCCCCTCGACTTTGTAGACATCGACCTTGGTCCCCAGCGGCAGTCGCTGGGTCGGGTAATGCGTGTCGCCCGGTCCGCTGCGGACGTAGACGTCTTCAAATTCGACGTAGGCCGTGAAGGGAAACTCAGGCGTCGGCGGCTCGGCCGCGCCGGCGATGCTGGCCAGGGCCAGCAGCCATCCCGCAATACCAGTCAGGAGAAGACGCATAACGACACATCGCAAAAAATGAGGACCGCGCACGACGTCGCCCAGCGAGCAACGAGAAAAGCTGCGAGGGCCGTCTTGTAGCGAAATGACCGTCGGGCGCCAAGAGCAATGAAGTCGCCGGCAACGCTTTCAGGATCCACGCTGTCCTACGAAAACGCCTGTTTCCCCGCAGGCCAGACTTCGTCAAGATCGGCCCGGTTCACGCCGTAAGCCCGGCAGAGGAGGCGTTCGGCGGCGGCGTTAGACAGGGTGGGAAAGGATTGCAGCTGGGCGGCCGACAGGGGCGGCGCGGCGAAGCCTTCCAGAAAGTTCTTCTGGAAACAGAGAAACCCGCCGCGAATTTGAAAGCTGGTTAGTTTCAGATAGTACGCCAGCAGACGCGTGTTGAGCAGTCGCGACAACGCCTCTATGCTCCAGGGCGAATCGGGCCGCGGCGTTACGGAATAGCCGTTGCAGAACAATGCGTCGGAGCGGTCCAGCAGGAACCGCGGCCGGGAGTCGAACGTCTTGGTCAGCAGCTTGGGGCCCGTCGCAATTCGCCCCTGCGTACGTCCCCACGCATACCACGCCTCGGCCTTCGATCGGCCATGATCGCGCTGCTCCAGCTCCGGCCGATGTCGTGCCAGATGCGCGAGCGCAGCAGGAAAACGGCGTTGCATCTGGTTCTCTGCCAGCAGTTGGTGCCGCCCTTCACGCAGTTCATATGGGAAGATCACCCGGAGCGTGTTGGCCGCCAGGTCGTCGTCGCTGGTCAGGTCGGCGACTTTGATCGCGGGACGGGTCGCCTCCCGTTCGATCGGGGCGCCGTCCAGCGACTCGCACGAATCGCCTGAGTCGCGGGCCAGGAAGACAGCGTCTTTCAGCGTGGCGAAACCGACCTGGATCCGGGCGACCGTCCCCAAAGGCGGCCCGGCCGATTCCAGCCGCTGCAGGTTCTCAAAGTGCGGAGCCGGAGCGAGCCGCCATTTCCGGGCTCGCAGCTGGTCGGTCGGTATCAGGGAGAGCGGGGCGTCCTGGATCGCTTTGGCGGTCGGCTGTTCGATGCGGACGTACTCGAGGGACGGCTGCTTCTCTCCGCCCAGGAAGAGCAGGCAGGTGTAGGCGCTGGCTTCGGGGAAGATCCGGGCATCGCCAAAATCGACGATCCTCCGCACGCTGTGGTCGCGCAGCAGTTCCCGCCGCAGCGGTTCGCCGGCCAGCGAGGTGAACAGGTTGTTCTGCACAATCAGGGCGGCCGCCCCGCCCGGCGCCAGCAGTCGCGTGGCCGCCAGTATAAAGAGCATGCCGGTGCTGTATGAGCCTCGCAGGAACTGGCCGTAACTCTGTTCCAGGGCCTGCCTTTCCTCCGGCGGCAGGTTCTGCAGTTTGATGTACGGCGGATTGGTCGCGACGATGTCAAACCCTGACGCCTTGCCGGCCGCCTGCCAGAGTTTGTCTGGCGGAGTTAGCAGCGTGTCTCGCTCAAAGACGCAGTCAGGCGCGCGGCCGATGTCTGCCTGCTCGTGGAGATACAGTTCCAGCAGACAGCGGGCCTGGGTCGCCGCCTGGGGATCTTTGTCAAAGCCGACGATCAGCTGTTCCAGCACCTGTCGCGGCGAAAGGTTGTGTCGCGTCGCCAGTAGCCTGGCCGCCCTGAGCAGAAAGCCGCCGGAGCCGCAGGCCGGATCGCAGATGACCGGAGCCGTGGTCGCCTGGCAATGCTCGCTCGCCCCCTGCAGGAGCGCGTCGATAATGTAGTCGGGCGTGTAGACGGCGCCGCGTTTCTTTTTGGCGTCGTTCGCTAGCAGCGATTCAAAACCGCCTTCGACCTGTTTGAGCGTCAGCGGCCCCAGCTGCGCCAGTTCCCCGGCGGCCCGTTCTGTCTCCTGGCGGTCAGCCTGTTTGATCGCCTGGGCCAGCCAGGAGTCGGCGATTAACTGCGTCGGGGGCTGTCCTGGCGGGGACAGTTTGGCCTGGATCAACGCCGCCTGGAGGGAGGGCAAAGAGGCGTCGCCGCGCAGGGCGGTGAGGAGACTGCCGGGCGTAGGATCGCGGCGCGAGCGGGACGGAGCGGAGTTCGGCATGGCGGAATCGACGGGTCATCAGCAGGAATCGAGCGGGCCGCCCCGCGGGCCGTTCGGAAAGATTATACTGCACTGGCGCACACGGAAACGGCCCGGGAGATTGATCACGGCGATATGAACTATTTTGCTCACGGACGCGAACATTTGTCGCGTCCTTATTTTCTGGCAGGCGTTGCGGCGCCGGACTGGTTGAATGTGGTGGATCGCAAAGTGCGGGCCCGTTCCCGGCTGGCGGCGCCGTGTGTGGGCGATGCGGATCCAGCGGTGGCCGAGGTGGCGCAAGGCGTCATGCAGCATCATGCCGATGACGACTGGTTCCATCAAACGCGGGCGTTTGCGGAGTTGAATCTTGCGTTCACCGTCGCCATTCGGGACGCGCTGCCTCCTGATGGCGGCTTTCGTCCGAGCTTTCTGGGGCATATCCTGGTCGAGATCCTGCTTGACGATCTGCTCATTACTGAACAGCCGGACCAGTTGGAGGCGTACTACAAAGCGATGGAGTCGCTCGACGGCGCGGTGGTCGCGGCGGCGTTGAATCGGATGGCGACACGGCCGGTGGAAGAAGCGACCTTCGCCTGGTTTCTGGAACGGTTTTGCCAGGAGCGGTTCTTGTACGATTACGCCGACGATGGCAAACTGCTGATGCGGTTGAACCAGGTGATGCGACGGGTGGCCTTGCCGGCCTTGCCCGACACGTTGACCCGCTGTTTCGCCGACATGCGAAACCAGGTGGCCGACCGTCGGGAAGAACTGCTCTCGCCTCCCTGCCATCCTGCGGGATAGGTTTTGGAGCAGAAAGCGAAAGCACGGCGCGGTGACGAGTCTGTCAGCGCGATTGGCCCGCACCGGTCGCCTCCGTTCCGTTTGCATGGCCGGACGACTGCCGCCTGGTACGAACGTTTCTTATTACCCCCACATTTACCACAAATTCGGCCCTTGGAGACCCCTGATGAAATACGGCATGAACCTGCTGCTCTGGACCGGTGAGCTGAACGACGATCTGATCCCGGTGCTTGAAAGCCTGAAAAAAATGGGCTACGACGGCGTGGAGCTGCCGATTTTCAACACCGAGCTGGACTACGCCGCCTGGGGCAAACGGCTCGATGACCTGGGTCTGGAACGGACAGCCGTCACCGTGCGGAATGTCGAGGACAACCCGATCTCACCCGATCCGGCCGTGCGGGCCGCCGGCGTGGCCGGAACCAAGAAGGTGCTGGACTGCTGTGCTGCGGTAGGCGCCCAGACGCTGGTCGGTCCTTACCATTCGGCGCTGGGGCATTTCAGCGGGGCCGGTCCGACGGCGGACGAATGGAAGTGGGGCGTCGACAGCATGCGTCAGGTGGCCGAGCATGCCGGCCAGACGAACGTGATGCTGGCCGTCGAGGCGCTGAACCGCTTTGAAACGTACCTGCTGAACACGCACGCCGACTCGGCGAAGTTCGTCCGCGAGGTGGATCATCCGAATTGCCGGATGATGTACGACACGTTCCACGCCAACATTGAAGAGAAAAGCATTGCCGGGGCGATCCGCAGCTGCGTCGACGTGCTGACGCATGTGCATATTTCAGAAAACGACCGCAGCACGCCCGGCGCCGGTAATGTGCGCTGGGCCGAGAATTTTGATACCCTGCACGAGGTCGGCTACGACGGCTGGATGGTCGTCGAAGCGTTCGGCCTGGCGCTGCCGGAACTGGCGGCGGCGACGAAAATCTGGCGCCGTATGTTCGACAGCGAGCTGCAGCTGTCGGAAGACGCCCTGAAGTTCATGCAGGGCGAAGTCAACAAACGCCGTTAATCGACGCTATTCCCCTCGGTTCGTCTCCTGCCCGAGCCCGCCCTGGCGGATCGGGCGCCAGGTTCTGTCACTCGTTTTTCCCTTGGGGCACGCCGTTATGCAGACGCCTCCTCCCGACGACCAGGGGCTATCGCTGGAAGATCTCAGCCAGGCTTACGCCCAGCTGATCGGAGCGGGCGAGGAGCCGTACGAAGAGCCCAAGGCGGAAGATGAGCTGGAAGAGCCGGCCGACGTCGACGCTGAACAGGAAGAGGAAGAGCCGCCCGACGATGCGTGCGAGGTCACCCCGCGGAGCATCCTGGAGGCGATCCTGTTTGTCGGTCACCCGGAGAACGAATCGCTGTCCAGCAAAGAGATCGCTTCGCTGATGCGGGGCGTGCGGGCGGAAGAGATCGACGAGCTGGTGCTGGAGCTTAACCAGTATTACACCGAAGAAGGCGCTCCGTACCAGATCGCCTCCATTGAAAGCGGCTATCGGCTGGTGCTCCGCTCGGAATTCTCAGGCGTGCGCGAGCAGTTCTATGGCCGCGTGAAAGACGCCAAACTTTCCCAGGCCACGATCGATGTGCTGTCGCTGGTCGCCTATGGCCAGCCTTTGACGAAAGAGCAACTGGAGAAGTCGCGGAACAAACCGTCCGGCGGCATTTTGAACCAGCTCGTCCGTCGCGGTCTGTTGCGGCTGGAACGCACTGAGGACAAACCGCGTAAAAAGCTGTACTACACGACCGATCGCTTTCTGGAGCTGTTCGGTCTCGACAGCCTGAACGACCTGCCCCGCAGCCAGGACCTGGAACGGCTGTAACTGCGCTCTGACGCCGTTCCGAAGAAGATTCACCGCAGAGATCGCGGTGAACTCGTCTTCCGTTTTTTCTTCTCTCTCTGCTGGTCGTTACTGCTTGACCGTCCAGCCGACGGGTTGCGACCAGGCTTGTGTTGTTTGGCCTGCGTACGACGGATTGGGATGCGGCTTGCTGGAGGTGACAATCGCCCTCACGTAGAGCTCGTCGCCTGTCAGTTGATACGACGGCTGCAGGCCGGTGACTTCGGACAGGACCTTGCCGATATCGTCGGAATACTTGCGGGTGACGTTCAGCGTCTCCCCTTTTTTGTCCTTGCGCGGTTCCGACGCGTCGTCATAGGCTTTGGGCGTGCCGATGAACTGCGTGGTATAGACGACGCCTTCTTCGGGTTCGATGGCCAGGCTCAGTTTACGGGCGTCGGCGTCGTACTGGATATCGCTCAGGGTCACGCCGCTGCTGGCGTAGAAGTCGGCCGCCTTGATTGCCAGGATCAAGTGTTCCGGCGTGAGATAGCGGGAACGGACCATGACCCAGCCGCGGCCCGGCGTGCTGCCGGTGGTGTCGTGGTAATTGTGGCTGTCGTCGGTGGCGACGCCGTACAGGGGCGGAGCGTTGAGCTGTCCCAGGCGAAGCGTGTTGGCGATGTCCCACAGCCGCTCGACGGGCGGGTGATCGGCGTCGCCCAGTTGGTTTACGCCGGGATGGCCGTTATAGACTTCGAAGAAGCGTTCTTCCACGACAGCGGCGAGGTCCTCGGCCGTGATGGCGAAGCCGAAATTCGGATGGTTCAGGTGCAGCAGCACCTCGCGGCCGGATCGCTGGGCTTCATCTTCGACGGCGCGAAGGTTATTGCGAATGGCGTCGCGGACCGTTTCCCCGCCCAGCGGCAGGACCAGTTGCTGCAGGTTGGTCGCGTTCATGTGGACCGGCTTGCCGGCGGCCTTGTCGCTGATCTCTTCTCCCTGGATCAGGATAAAGCGTCCGCGGTTTTCGAGCAGGGCTCGGTATTCTTCGAGCGGTTTCAGACGCACCTGGTATTCGGGATCGCCCGGTTCGCCGCGGGTCTCGACCCAGCCGCCGCCAAAGCGGGCCTGGTACTTGCCGAGAATGTCGGAGCCGCCGCCGCGACGGGCGAGCGAGGCGACATCTTTCCAACGCTGCCCTTCACTGAATGTATTGTGGTCGGACAGGGCCAGGAAATTGTAATCGTGGGTGCGATACCACTCGCAGATCATTTCCGGGAAGTCGTTGCCGTCGCTCCAGAGCGAATGGGTATGCAGGTTTCCTTTCCACCAGCGGAGTTCCGGGTTGGCGGGAATGGCTTCGTCCGCCATGGCCCAGGAAGGAATCAGGCAGCAGCCGGCCAGCAGCAGGGCGGCCAACGATCGAACATTCTCCAGTTGCATGACAACAGCTCACTCAACAAACGGAATAGAAAAAACAGGTGCGGCGTTGCACTGCGGGCGGGAATCCTCCGCCGAGGGAAAGCAAGAAGCGATGCAGGCTTGCGAACCGCAGGGCGGAACGCGTTGTCATTCTAACCGCGGGAGAAGCCCGTTTCCTCTGTCGCGGCGAGAAAACGGTCTCTCGGCAGATGGAAGCGCGCGCATTAAAAAACGGCGGTCGCCTGGTGGGGCGCCGCCGTCGTTGGTTTTCTGCCGGGAAGGGGCCGCGGGGGCTTAGCCTTCCAGATCGGGTTGGGCGGTCCGTTTGAGGACGGCCTGCTGCCGGGCCCGATGCAGTTCCAGGCGAATGTCGCCCTGGACGCGTTCGAGCACGCGGTTGATGGCGGTCGCCTGTTCCGGGTGGTCGACATGCAGCTGCACGGCCTGGCCGAAGGAATTCACGGCGGCGTTCTCGTCGCCCAGGGCCAGTTCGCTCAGACCCTGGTAGTACCAGGCACGGGCGTCGTTCCGATTGGCGGCGATCGCCTGTTTCAGTTCTTTCAGGGCGCCTTCATAATCCTGCCGCCAGTAGGCGTGGAAGCCGTTTGCAAACATCAGCTGGGCGGATGCTTCCTCGGCGGCCGCCTGGGGCAGTTCCGGTTCGAAACCGTCGGTCGAAACAAAGCGGTAGCCGGCTTTGTGAGCCTGACGCGATGCGGCGCGGGCGACCTGCAGCGCGGTGAATTTCTGATCGGTCGGGGCGACTTCCAGGTCGGCTTCGACTTCGTTCTTTGTCAGCGGCGCGTAAGGCTGCGTCACGATGACCGGCGCGGTCGGGTACTGGTAGTAATAGTAGCTGGACGGCTCAGGGTAGTAGTAATACACCGGATAGTAGTTGTACGGATAGAAGTACTGTTCCGGATGCGCCGCAAAGTGCGCCTGGTAGAAGTACGGGTACGGCAGCGACGTCATCGAACCGGGCGATTCCAGGTTCTGCCAGCGGCGGAAGTAATTGTATCCGCGCGGCAGACCACGCTGCGGGAAGTTGCCATAGTTCGGATAGAAGTTGCCGTAGTAGCCATAGTAATACGGGTCATACCAGGTCGACGAAGCGCCGCCGCTGGCGTATCCACTGGAGCCGCCGCTGGCGTATCCGCTGGAGCCGCCGCTGGCGTAACCGCTGGAGCCGCCGCTGGCGTAACCGCTGGAGCCGCCGCTGGCGGAGCCCGAAGCGCCGCCGTGGGCTGCCTGGCACGAGGCGCAGTTGCCGCTGCTGTACGAGCCCGAGTTGCCGCTGCTGTACGAGCCCGAGGAGCCGGAATAGCTCGAGCCGCCCTGATTCTGGAAGCTCTCGGAGTAACCGCCGGCCGAGTAACGGCTATCGCCGGAATCCTCGATCGTCGCAGTGGGCGGAGTGGGCGCCGCCATTTCCGGTTCGGCATCCTGTAACGCAGCCGGCGGGGTGGGCGGCAGGGATTCGAGATCTTGCGCGGCGACATACGACAGTCCGCAGACCGTCGCCGCCAACGCGAACGTAAATTTCTTAAGCATAATCCGCATCCTGGTAGGTTCGGTAAAGTTGAAAACGCTTCCTTTGAAAGCTAGTTCGGCGAATGATGCGCGTCAACTTTCTATGGCTGCTTCCCCCCGCTGGGAGATGTTTTCCTGGTGTTTTCTTGGGGAATTCTACGGCTTGCGACGTATGCGGGTTGTTTTCGCAGGGGAAGGATCGCGGGCGCGACCGACGGCTTTCGGCAGGGGGCGGTATAATGGGAGGAAGCAGCCCCTGTCAGCACGGTCCTTTTTACTGGGAGCAATCATGTCGGACAAACGGAAAACGACGCGGCGTGAATTCCTGCGCGGCGAAGCCGCCGTCGAAGCGCTCGCCGATCTGACCCATGGTCCCGCGACGCCGATCGGACAAGGCGCGCCAGGCGGGAAATCGGCCCAGAGCGACTTGCTGCTGCACTTCACCCGGCGGGCAATGGCCTGCGACTTTACGGTTTACCTGAATGCCCGGCAGTACGCCGACGGCCCCGATCGGGCGATGGACGCACTCGATCTGGTCGATGAGCTCGAAGACCAGCTAACGGTCTACCGCGGCCATAGCGAAGTCAGCCAGTTGAATCGTCGGGCGACTACGGCGTCGGTCGCCCTGGAATGGGGCTTGTACGCGCTGCTCCGCACGGCCGATCGGCTGTTCCAGGAAACCGAAGGCGCCTTCGACATGACGGCGGGGCCGCTGACGAAGCTCTGGGGATTCTATCGTCGGGAAGGCCGCTTGCCGGGAAATGAGGAGATCGAGGCCGTGCGTCAGCAGGTTG
Source organism: Lignipirellula cremea (assembly GCF_007751035.1). NCBI lineage: Bacteria > Pseudomonadati > Planctomycetota > Planctomycetia > Pirellulales > Pirellulaceae > Lignipirellula > Lignipirellula cremea. The sequence goes on from NZ_CP036433.1 coordinate 4,212,327, forward strand.
GCGGCGAACTGCTGGAGTTTGACGACGCCTTGCATGCGGTTCGTTTTCGACGCGAAGGGGTCGAGATCAACCTGGGCGGAATCGGCAAAGGGTACGCGCTGGATGAAGCGGCCCAGCGATTGCGGATGGGGGAAGTGAACGACTTCCTGTTCCATGGCGGAAACAGCAGCCTGATTGCCTGGGGCGATCGCGGAGGCGTCGCGGGACAAGGCTGGACGGTGGGGGTGATTCACCCGATGCGGCCAGAGCAAAGGCTAGGCGAGTTGCGCTTGCACAACCAGGCGCTGGCGACTTCGGGGGCGGGCAGCCAGCACTTTTACCACAAAGGGAAGAAGTACGGGCACATCCTTGACCCGCGAACCGGACACCCGGCAGAAGGCGTGCACTCGACCACGGTGCTGGCTCCTTCTGCAGCGATCGCTGACGCCCTGGCGACGGCGTTCTATGTGCAGGGGCCGGAGTTTGCCAAAAGGTACTGCGACGCCCATCCCGACATCAGCCTGCTGATGACGACGCCTGGCGAGCGGGCCGGCGAAATTGGCGTGCATCGGGCGAACCTGACCGATGAGCAATGGCTGCCGAACAACGGTTAAGCCGTGGCGGCGGAAAACCATGCCTGCGGCGACATGGCTGAAGCGAACAAGCGCGGCGCCCAGACGGGCGTTGCCGCGCCGTCAGGGCTGGATCAGTCCTTCGCGAATAGCGAACCGTGTGAGGCGAACACGATCGTTGACGCCGATCGTTTTCATGATGCGGTACTTGTAGTTGTCGATCGTTTTATGGGACAGGTAGAGCTTGCGGCCTACCTCCTTGACACTATCGCCTCGGGCCAGAAATCGCAGGACTTCTAACTGTCGCGCGGTCAAGGACGAGACCAGCGTCTGTGTTTTAAGGCGGTACTTCAGGCTGGACGCATCGAAGGCCAGTCGTTGGGCAATGACGGGCGAGAATCGCGTTTCGCCCAGCAGAATGCGCTGGAGATCTGCAGCCAGGTTATCCAAGGACTCAGTGATCGAAAGGATGCCAACGGCCTCGAGTTTGAGGGCCTGATCCAGGCAGACATCCGTAATGTTGTCGCCCATGAATACGATTCTGGAAGCGCTGCCGTCGCCGCGACGGAGCACTTCTGCGACATCGAATGCGGTGTCCGCCAGACCGATATCCAACACGGAAAGTGTTGGGGAACTCGTGTCTTCCTCGGAGGGAATCTCTTCCGCCCTGTGGACAGTTTTGACCGACAGTCCCAGCACGCTGCGACAAAAAGCAACTAAGGCCTCAACCGGGGTTTGATTCACGTTCGTTTTGTACGATCTGGCCCGTATCTCTTCTATCATACTGACTAACATACCCACCTCCCTAACTTTACAAACAGTTTGGTGCGCCGTTTAGCAATCTCCGCGTGTTTGCCTGCCACTGAAAAAATACCCCTTGAATGGAATCCGCTTTTTCCGAGGAACAAAACCCAGAGTGTTGACCGCCTTAGGTTACTGCCATAGCAATACCGGAGCTCCGCATATTCTGTTGTGCGGAATTCCGCAGTCGCGATTCTTTATTCACGAGAAATTCATAATTGCCGTAAGATGTTATCCGCCTGGTTTGGCGAATAGCAAAGCCATTGCATAGCAAATCTTTGATATTCTCTAAGATGTACTTCGGCAGGCATGGGGCTAAAGACTAGGCTAATGCCTGGATGAGTATTAGGCTAATCGCCGAGGCTTTATTTTACAATGCACGGTTTTCCGCATTTAGGGTGGTGTTCTGCACCTTTTCTTGAGCAGACCTGCTGTGGTTTTCCCTCCAGAAGTGCACCCCCCTCCTGGAATATGGTATGTCGGAGGGCTGTGTGCAACCACGGAAAGCATGGGGGATTGCACTAGTTATATATGGGGTGATAGTGATCGTTAAACTAGCTGTCAGTAACTCTTTTGGGGGTTGGTTAAGAATCCTGGATAGAACGAAATTTTGTATCGTAAATTACAATTGGCCACTTGGGGCGCCGACGCTTTCGCCAAGGAAATCAAGAGTTTTTGCGACCGAAGCACCGTCGTTGGCGGCCGCATCCGACGTTCCCGTTTGGCCAGAATTTGGCCCGCGCAGCGAAGCAGAATGGAGGCAGTCGTCGAGCAAGATCCAATTCCCCAGCGACGCAGACAGGCGTGGAAAGTGGGCCGGAAGACCACGCGGGCGGCCAGTTTGGGAACCGACGTCTAGGTGTTTCTTCCAGACGACTCTTGGAGCAGCCAGCAGGGTTTTGAACGCTCCTCGCGGGTATCCGCAAAAGCTCCGAGTGTGGGGGGGAAATACCCTAGGGTCTGCGCTGATGGGAACGTATTCGCAAATTTCCACGTGCCCAGTCGACACCGGTGAGCAGTCGTCAAGGGATGGCGCCGTTCCCAATCGCCGCCTGGCCGGACAGTGCGATTACCTGGAGACGTTCCCGCACGCTTGCCGGCAGAGCGAGGGAACGGGGAAACCCTCACCTGCTCCCTCCTGGCCGGGCGCTGCCGTGGACCGGTGACGGTCGCGGGATCAATGTCGCCACGAAAATGCCGGGGTTGGACGTAGTAGCCCAGTCCCCTGCCCTGAAAACTCGCGGTGACCGAGCGCTAGAACGGTCGTAGTCGCGACGGCAGATACGACTTCATGCGATTGAAGAAGGTCGGGGCTTCGGCGGGTGGATCCTGCGGAGTCTCTTCCGGCGGCGTAGATCCGGGGGGGCGACCGACCGGCGTTTTTTCCGTTTCCTTGACAGGCCGGGACGCGGTCATGGCGGGACGCAGCGGGACAAACTTTGTCAGGAACTGCGGCCAGTAGCCTTCGAGGATGCGCTGGCAGTCGGCGATATTCCCCCTGCTGAGATGGAAGTCGGCGACTGCGATATTCTTGGCGAGTTCGTCCCGTTCGTTTTCATAAAACCACAGATCGAACAGTTGAATGTCGTCAATCCAGACTTCGCCCGGTCCCATCAAATCGAAGCCGATCCGCAGATCGCTAAGGTTTTCACTGGGAAGGTCATCAATATGGAACACGTACGGCTGCCAATCGTTTGACAAGGCAGGCGAGCGCTCGCCCGCTCCCACTGAAGCAAACCGGTAATAAACCTTCCCGTTCAGGCGACCCTCGATCGCCAGCCGAAGCGGCGGCTGTACGTTCGGATCGCTGATCCGCAGCCAGACCCAGGCCGACAGCCGGCCGGTGGTGGGGGCGGGAAGCGGGGAGCTGCGCATCCAGGCGACCGGTCCGTTGCTGGAGATCCGCAAGGAATGCTTCCCCTGATGATGTTCCTGGGAATCGGTCTGGAAGGTGACGCCTGGGGTGGTGGGAAAAACCCAGCCCGGCGGCGCTTCATCGACCGGCGCGTCTTCGAAGCCCGGATTGACCAGGTTTTTCATCGGTTCCGAATTCGCCAGCCCGCTGATGCGAGATTTGAGCCCATCCACCTGGCGCATCAGTTCGGCGGCGATCGGCTCGTTGTCGGCGGAGCGGAAGGTGTAGTCGAGAATCTTGACATTCGGCAGGTCCAGCCGGGTGCCGGCCAGATCGTACGGGTCCAGCGACACTCGCCACACGAGCGATTCGCCGGAGCCTTCCAGCGGCGGCAGCTGGCGCGGCGTCAGCGGCAGCAGTTCGCAGCCGATCGGGGCGTTCAGGTGGATTTCCACCGTCGCCGGCCAGGGTGAATCATTGACCAGGTACAGATAGGTCTGGCCCCCGTCGTGCAGATACCGCACGACCACGGACTGCGACCGGTGCGTCTTGGAGACGACCGTTTCAAAAGGGCGATCCGGCAGTTTGCGATACAGATGGAAGATCTCCGCCGTGGCGGCCTCTTGACCCTGCAGCGGCATCCATCCGCCGTCGAGCATCGTCCGGCAATCGGCCGCCGCCAGTGCATGGACAAACCGCTGGCGGTTGAACTTGCCAGCAGGCGCGGCATGCGTTAGCAGCCAGGTATGGGTGCGATCGGCGCCAAACGGGCTGACTGCGTCGAACGAGGGCAACTGCAGCGGCTGGCGTTGATGGAAGAAGATCGTCGCCGAATGTCCCGAAGAAGCAAAGTAACGATCCACGTCCGCGTCGTTCCGCAACTGCAGATCGACGGCCGAAGCCAGCAGCGACGATTCAGCCGAGAGATTCTGCGGCCGCACCAGGGTCGCCAGCTCTTTTTCCGAATACAGCTCCGCGGCGATTCCTACGTTCAACATGGCGTCGGCAATGGTCGACGTTTCCGGCAATTGCGGATGCAGCTCGTCGACAATCGCACGGGAGGATAGCAGCTCGCCGCCGGTCAGCAGCAACCGAGCGGTCGGCTGGCGTGCGGTCAGGCTGCGGGCAAACCTTTCATGCAGTGCGGCGATCTGTCCCGCCCGCCAGCGCAACCAGATTTCTCGTTTGGGTCCCAGCAGGTGATTCGCTCGGGTGAGAAAACGCTTTTCCCCTTCTCCCGGAACGACGACGCCCAGGGTGTTTTCAAACCGGGCCACTGTTTCGTCGTCGTAGCCCCATTCCTTGCCAGGCAGCTGGGCGTAGGAGTTGGGACCAATGGATAGCGACAGGCCGGCAAATGACGGGTGCTTGGCGCAGCGCTCGGCCAGCTCGTCAATGACCTCCACCATCGCTTTCTGTACGCGGGGATCCAGCGGGTTGTAATACGGCGCCAGGCCCTCCTTGGCGCCGTGCACCGCCAGGTAGGGTCGTCCTTCGACGCCGATCAGTTCCATCCCGCCCATCGCTTCCCGGCGGCGGAGAATCTCCAGTTCCGGCAAAGGCGAGGCAAACTGCACCGAGGGCACCAGCAGCAGGCCCTCGCGATCAAAGATCCGCAGCAGCATTTCCAGCACGTCTTTACGGATCGGATCCTGGGCGGTGACATAAAAGACGCCCGAGTCATATTTGGGGGTCGGCTGCAGCAGGCGACTGGGATACAGCGAGCTGCCTTCGCAAACGACCGGGATCACGGCGGAGTTATAGCCCGCGTACTTCAGGTGCTGGACGAGCCGGATGGCGCCTTCGTAGAAGCCGTTCCAGTCATCCAGAGGGCGATTGGTCCACGGGTCGATCGACTCCGTCACCGACATGGCTTCGGGGAACAGCGGTTTTTCGTAATAGGCGGAAAGCAGCCGCTGGTTGGAAGCTTCGGCCGCAGGCGACAGGGGTAACGAATCGCCGCCAGACAGCAGTCGCAGTTTACCGAACCAGGCAGCGCCCTCGCCACGGTTCGTCAGCAGGACGAGCGGCTGAGAGGTCCGCGGCCAGAACACAATCCGATGGGTCACCATGTCAGAGCCGTTTAACGGCGACGGCGGCGTAAAGACGCCGGAATCCAGCCCGATCGGGCCGACCACCCCCACGGCGTTGGGTTCGACGATGCTGATCCCCAGGTTTTGTACACGGTCCGCCGGCGCCTCGACGACCAGGATATGCGGCTTGCCGGTGCGGCTGACCGGCAGGGGATACGCCTGCCATCCCTGGGGTTCAAGGGCGGTCAATTTCAGTTCGCCAAACGTGGCGGTGGAAGTCGCTCCGTTCCCCAGCGGTCCCTGGCCAAAGCCGGGCAGCAGGGTCCAGGGGGAAATCTTGAGAAAGCGATCCCACCAGCCTGTCTGGGCGGGGTTGATTTCAAACTGAGGAGTGAAGGCCGTGGGATCGACGCTGCGCGGCTTGGGCGATATCACCACCAGCTGCAGCTTCCGCTGCGCCAGCGGCGCCGGTTTGCGCAGGAAGGTCGGCAGCCGGCTGGGCTGCGGGCCGATCTCGACGTCCAGCGTATAGACGCCCTCGGTCTCCGGAATGGCGATTGCCGCGGGACCAATCGCCGGCGCTTGACCCAGGTCGTTGGACTGCACATTGAAGACCTCGGACCAGGCTTCCGTGCCGTCCTTGTCGGCCGTCAATCGCATGACGCACTGCAGCGAAGCGCCGGCTGGCGCTTGGATCAAATGGGGAACGGCCGACAGGCCGAATGTTTCTCCCGGGTCAAATACCAGGGAGTCCCGATGAAAGCTCAGCCGCAAGCGGTCGCCCGGCGTGCGACGAATGAGCAGGCGGTTTCCCTGGTCGTCGACCGCCTCGCTGTGGGTGTTCTCGATCAGTTGTTCCAGCGTCAGCGTGGTGCGCTGCACCTGTTGCGGGTTATCAACGGGCGTGAGCTCCAGGGTCAGCTGGGCCGCCCTATCGGCATCAATCTGCAGGTCAAGTCCGTCGTAAATACGCGGGCTGCGCTGCTGGATTCTGACGACGCCGGCTTCGATCTGCATGGAGCCTGGTTCGTCCGCTTCCATGCCCAGGGGAGAGACGGCCGACAAACGGCCTTCGCTCAGGCGGATCTCTCCACGCCATTGGCGATTCGTCCCGCCGCCCCACGCAATGCGCAGCCGCAGATCGATCGTCTCGGCCGCCAACGTCCCGGAAAGCAGCACAAACGCCGACGCCAGTGCGCAGAAACGCACCGCCAGTCGCACGAATTCGCGGAGCCAGTCGGGGGTCAGGGCTTTGTTCGGACTTCCTTGTCCGACCATCGCGGGTCCAAGTCAAAAAGCAGGAACGAAAAACAGGGAGGCGTTTTATAGGAGGGTCGCCTCTGCGCGTCAATCGTCAAATGCGGCGAAGCCTTGCCAGGGGTGCAGGCGATAGCAGTGCCTGCAGCGGCATTTGGGCCAGAATGCCCGTTTTTCGGGAGAAAGACGCCGCCTGGCCGCAAAACCGGGCGAAAAGAAAGGGCCGTTTCTCCGCCCTCGAATCAACAGCGAAGGACGGGGATGAGAAATACGCCCAGGCAGGAAAGCCCTGGCGCCGGAAAGTTCCGGCGCCGGGGGAGCGGAATCGGGACGGTTTGAGCCGGTTGACGAATGACAGACGGAAATCGCCGGACAGTCGACTTTCTGCGCCGGCGATTTCGCAAAACGATGAATCGAAAAATCGAAAAACGAAAGTTAGCGCCTTTGCGTTCCTTAGTTTTCCACGACCCAGATATTACGGAACTGCAGCGGGTTGCCGTGGCCCTGCAGTTTGATGGGGCCGGGCGTGCCTTCGGGAGCGGAGCGGGAGCCGCCCGTTTTGCCGTCGATGACCGTCTGCTGGTGGATCACGACGCCGTTGTGCTTCACGGTGACCATGGCGTTTTTGGTCTTGGTTCCGCTGGCGTCGGCGACGGCGTTGGTGAATTCAACGTCGTAGGTCTGCCAGGTGAGCGGGGGCAGGCACATGTTGACGCTGGGGCTGGCTTTAGTGTAGATGCCGCCGCATTCGTTGTTCTTCCCTTCCAGGCCAAACGAATCCAGGATCTGCACTTCGTAATGGTCGACCTGGTAGAAACCGCTGTTGCCGCGGCCTTGTCCACGGGCGGCCGGTTTGAACGGCAGCATGAACTCGATGTGCATGGTGTAGTTGTTGAATTTCTTTTTGCTCAGAATGTCTTTGCCGTCGGTGTTGAGCAGGCCCGTTTCTTCATCGACGCGACCGCCGGTCCAGGCGTCGGCATTCTCGCCGCCGAACAGCACTTCGGCTCCCTGGGGCGGTTTCATGCCGAATGTAGGGCTCTTCCGTTCCGTGCGAGCCAGGGTGAAGCTGGCGCCGGCTTCGCTCTGGCCGGTCAGTTTATCGCCGGTGACGGCGGCGGTGTACGCTTTCTGGCCGGCGGGCGGAAAGTCCGAAGTGGCGGAGAACTGGGCCGGCGGACCGGCGAGGTACTTTTTGTCGCCGGTCGCCGGGGCGAAGGTCGCTTTGCCGTCTTTCAGCTGGCCGTCGAGCAGGCTGCGGTGCTTGCCGTCCCAGCCTGCTCCGGGCAGGCCGCCTTCAAACAGCACTGCCTGAAAGGCGCCGTCGCCCAGGGCGATTACCTGGGCTCCCAGCTTGCCTCCGCCAGCGACTTCCCCGACGTACTCACCCTGCACGGCAAAGTCGGCCGGCAAGGATTTGTCGTCGGCGCTCGTCCACAAGCCATCCGCCGCCTGGGCGGGGATCGCCAGGCCGCAAGCCAGCAGGCTCGCCACGGCGGTCGAATTCAACAGGAACGATTTCCAGTTCATTTTCATCGGGGGGTCTTTCATAACCAGGGGGTGAATATTGCGAGAGGGCGGGCAGAGCCAGACTCCGCCGCCAGCAGGTTTTAGTTTTTGGCCGGCACGGCGGTATTGGCCGGGACGTCGATCGGATCGGCGTCGGCGCTCAGGTCGCCTAGCGCGTACTGAAAGCCAGCCAGGTAATGTTTGAGAATCGCCGGGTTGTAGTAGATTTCGTCCCGATGCCCGAGCGAGCAATAAAAGGTGCGGCCGTCGCCGTAGGTGCTGATCCAGCTGACGGGGTAGAAGCCGTCTTCGCGACTGCCTTTGGTCAGGCCGTCAAAATCGGGGGCCAGGCTGAGCAGCATGCGGCGGTCGGCCGGGAGGGCCGTATCGTTGCGGAACTGGTAGATCTCATCGGTGATGGTGAAGCCTTCGCCGCCAAACACCTGGTTCAGCGGATGCTTGGCGTCCAGCACGCGGATCGGCACCGGCATGTGCCACGGGTGGCTGACGAAGGCGCCGCCCATCATGTCGTTGTATTCTTTCCAGTTCTTGTAAGTGTCAGTCGCGGAATGCGTGCCGGCGAGACCTTTGCCGCTTTTGACGAAATCGACCAGGCTCTTTTTCAGCCGTTCTTCCCGGGCGAGTGCGGCTTCCCTTTCCTTTTTGTCTTCCGGCAGATTTTTCGGGCGGAACAATTCGCCGGTGGTGTTGAGCATAATCACCGCGTCGTACTGCATCAGCGAATCGGGCTCAAAGGCGGCGTCGTCTTCGGTATGGGTGGCGGTATAAGCGCCCGTTTTTTCGCCCAGCATGGTGAGCGCTTTGACGCCGGTGGCGATCGAACCATGGCGGAAACCGTTGGTCTTGCTGAAAATCAGCACCTTGCGCGGCTGTTTCGGCTTGGCCGGCGCTTCGGCGGGCAACGCCGCTTCGATTTTCTCGACAATTTCCGGTTTGACGTCGACCGCGTTCGCTTCGCAGCCAAAGGCAACCACGACAGCGGCTACTAGCGCCGTGCCCATTAATATACTTTTCATCGTGAGGGATTCCTGGGGTTCAAGTTGAATCGTACAACGACCGCGTGGTCGGGCGAACTTCCCGCCGCGTCGACTCGTGCAAAACCAGTTAGAAGTTATCGTTTCCGATCAGGTCAAATGCAAGGGTCGCGGCGGCCTGTTTCTAACGGTTGCGGCCTCTGGGTTGTTCCTGCCAGGGGGGACGGCGGGAGTTGTAGAGCCGGCGCCTGGTCCCGCCAGAGTCCAGAAATCTGGCCGGGAGTGTCCCAGCAGCAGGCGCCAGGCGATTGGGGTTGCCGCTATGATAAATAGCCAAGGCGTCGCCGGCCTGCTGGTGGTACGCATCTGTACGGGAAACTGTTTCCAGAAGGTCGTTCATGTCGTCGTCGAATCCGTTCGCCACCCGCTTTACGCGGCCTGGAGCCATCCCTTTTCTGGCTTCAGCGGACGTATTGACCGGCATCGTCGAACGGCTGGAACATTGCGGCTGGCAGGGGCAGATTGTGGGCCCGCATGGCAGCGGCAAGTCGACCCTGCTGGAATCGCTGACGCCGCTGCTGCAGGCGCGTGGGCGCGAGGTGCAGCGATTCACGCTGCATGACGGCCAAAGACGATTTCCATGCGATCAGGCGGAAATGGCAAACTGGAAGCCGACGACCTGCGTAGTGATAGACGGCTACGAGCAGCTGGGATGGTGGAGCCGCAGGCGGCTGCGTCGTTCGCTGCGTCGCCAGGGAGCGGGCCTGCTGGCGACCGCGCACGCGGATGTGCGATTGCCTGAAGTCTACGTCATGCGACCATCGCTGGAGCTGACGCAGCAGCTGGCGGCGCGACTGCTGGGAGATCCTGCTTCGCGCGGGGCGGTGACTCCCGACGATGTCGCAGCAAGCTACCAGCGCCATGAGGGCAATGTGCGCGAGACACTTTTCGAATTGTACGACTTGTACGAGTTGCGCCAAAAAAACAGTCTGTAACGACGGTTTCTTTTCGCTAATCCGGCAAGTTACCGCAAGGGTTGAGGCTTTCGTCTTTTGACAAGTCTTCTTGTTCGGTCTTTCTGTAGCTGGCTGAACGAAACTTGAGCCTTTTCTGCATCATTTTCCTTTCCGCACCAGCCAGCGTGTCCTAGGATTCAGGAGCCTCTCGTTCTGTGGGCATGGATTCCGGAACGAGCCATTTTGTCGGGCCGCGAACGGCGGCCATCAAAAATTTCGCCAATCCACCGAGGCAATGCCGATGACTATTCTCCGAGTGTTACTTTTTACCTGCGTCATGGCGGCGATCGCGACATCCGCGAAGCCGGCCCAGGCAGGCTTCCTGTGCGACTGGCTGTTTGGCCCGCGGACGGCTTGCTATGCGCCTGCCTGTCCTCCGCCGTGCGCTCCGCCCTGTTCCCCGTGTGCTCCGGCATGCAATGCCTGCACGACCAACTATGCGCCTTCGTTTGGTTGCGGTCTGTTCGGCGGAGCGACCCAGACGCGGTATCGTTTTGGCTGGGCCTCGACTCCGGTCACCGCCTACAACGGTTGCGGCGCCTGTACGACTAATCGCTATGCCCTGCGACGCATGCCGGTAACGGCGTACTATGGGGCTCCCGCTTGCGGATCTTGCGGCACATGCAACACGTGTGCTCCCAGCTATGGGGCTGCGTACAGCAGCGGCTGCAGCTCTTGCGGGGGCGGCGGATGCAGCTCTTGCGCTGGCGGCAATTCCAACCTGATTGGCACGACGTTCTCTCCTTCGACGTATGACTCCGGCAGCTACGGCGGCGGAGCGGTGATCAGCTCCGGCGGTGCAATCGGCAGCGGTTGTTCCACCTGCGGCCAGGGCGCCAGCTACCAGAACGGCGTGTCGAACGTGTTGCCTTCCTACACGACGCCTTCGTACGGAACGCCGACGATCAGTACGCCGACTTACGCCGCGCCGTCCTACCAGGCGGCTCCTGGCCCGGCCAGCACCACGCCGTCGGTTCCGGCCGACCAGGCTCCGCGGCTGACGCCGGACGAAGCCCAGGGCATCCAGCAGATTCCGAACGTGCAGAACGGTTCTGCGTCGCGGAACATGGCTTCGCCGCAGCGAGCTTCGGCGACCATTCCGCAACGGCAGACGCCGAGCGCCCCGCGGATTCGCCCGGTGCCGGATCTCGACGCCCATGGCGTGGAGCCCAACGCCCCGTCGCTGCTGGATCCGCGTGATCGAACGGCTTCGGCCCCGATCCGCCGTACGGCCGCCTATACGCAGGCTGGATTTTCGCAAGCGACGCAGGACATCCAGGTGATCCCGGCGACGCTGGAACTTTCGCCCGCCATGTCGATGCCGAGCAATGTTTCCCGCGTGCAAACGACTCGTGTCAGCACGGCCAAACCGGTCGCCAGCGATGCTGAAGTCTGGGACGACACCCTGTGGAAAAGCGTGAAGCCGTAACACGGCCCACGACAAAACTTTCTCCTCACCGGGAGGACCACAAGGCCGTCGCTTTGTCGCGACGGCTTTGTTTATTGCGTCGACAAAGGCGAGTCGTCACGCCGGCGTTCGATGTCTGGCTGGCCGATGTCTCTCTAGCCGTTTTGAGTCACCGAGGCGCAATCGGCTGGGGCGCGTTTGCCGCGTACTCCAACGGGCAGTCGGCCGATCGAATAGTAGACGAAGCCATGACGCCGCATTTGATCCGGCTCGTAAAGGTTCCGTCCATCGAAGATCAGCGGACTCTTCAGGCGGGCTTTAACGGTTTCGAACTCGACCTGGCGGAACTCGGACCACTCGGTATTGATGGCCAGACCATCGGCGTCGTTGAGCGCCTCCAGAGCAGTCGAGGCGTACTGCAGTTTGTCGCCGTACAGGGCTCGGATATTGGCGTTTGCTTCCGGATCAAAGACCCGCAGGTTGACGCCCCGTTCCAGCAGGCGGTCAATCATCACCAGCGCAGGCGCTTCGCGGATGTCGTCGGTCTGCGGCTTGAATGCCAGACCCCAGACGGCCAGAGTGCGGCCTAGCAGATCATCGCCGAAATGCTGCTCGATCTTGTCGGTCAGCACATGCTTCTGCAGGCTGTTGACCTCGTCGACCGCCCGCAGGATCTGGCCCTTGAGGCCATGTTCTTCGGCCATGCAGGCGAGGGCGCGGACGTCTTTGGGAAAGCAGCTGCCGCCGTAGCCGACGCCAGGCGCCAAAAAGGCGAAGCCAATGCGCTGGTCGTAGCCGATGCCGCGGCGGACTTCGTTAATGTCGCCTTCCATCCGTTCGCACAGGTTGGCCATTTCATTGATGAAGCTGATCTTGGTGGAGAGCAGCGCGTTCGCCACATATTTGGTCAGCTCGGCGCTCTCGGGCGACATGGCCAGAAACGGTCGATCGGGCTGCAGGAAGGGGCGATATAATTCTTCCAGCACTTCGGAGGCGCGACGACTGCGGACGCCGACCACAACCCGATCCGGTTCCGTGAAATCGTCGATCGCGGCGCCTTCTTTGAGAAACTCGGGATTGCTGGCAACTTCGCAATCGCGATCGGTCAACTCGCGGAGGCGTTCATAGACCTTGGCGTTGGTGCCGACAGGAACCGTGCTTTTGACCACGGTGATCGCCGTGGGCGGCAGATGCCTCGCCAGGCCCGCCACCACGCTCCACAAGGCGCCCAGGTCGGCCGAACCGTCGCTTGCCTGGGGCGTGCCGACGGCCAGGTAGACAATCTCGGCGTTGGCGACCGCGACGGCGAGGTCGGTCGTGAAATGAAGCCGGTCCATTTCCACATTCTGCAGCACCATCTCGGCCAGGCCGGGTTCAAAGATCGGCACTTCGCCGCGCGTCAGCTTTTCAATTTTGGCTTTGTCGATGTCAACGCAAGTCACGTCGTTACCGCTGTTGGCAAAGCACGCCCCTGTTACCAGTCCAACATACCCCGTGCCGACCATCGCAATTTTCATAACCTGCTCTCCTGCTGTGCTTCTTTGCGCCGTGCGCAAGTGAAGGGATCGTTTCGACATCAGGGGACAAAGCGTCCTTTCAACATCGCCACGGAGAGCGGACCTTATACCGGGCCAGGAAAAATGCCAAAAGACCAAAGTCGATTGCTGCAGGTTTCCCGATACCACGTCGATTGTTCCGACATCGTTTTCCCTGAGCAGTCTCCGCCGCCGGAAATGCTTGCACTGCTATCGCGGGGTGCGGTTGGCCGCATGGATAGCTGCCACTGCAGCCAGCATAAAGCGACGACGACGACGCCGTCAGACGCCTGTTTTTGTGGGTTAAAACGGTCTTCACTCGAGCAACCTGTCTGCTGTGTTTGGCGATTGCATGCAATTTTCCGCACGGGGCGAATGCAGGAGTCTCCGGCCCATTTTGGTGGGTCTCGGCCCGATAGCCGTAACCAGAGGAAGGGGCGACCCGACGGGATTGCGGCTGCTCACGCGACGGCGTAACTCCCTTTTGCATCATAGGTTAGCCGCGAATTCCAAGGGTTTGTTCCGGCGAAAACTGGGAATTCGTCGAAATTGCTCGCAAGCGATTTGATTTTTGCAATGCATTTAACACTAGCTCTATGTGGCAGGTGCTAAATAGCCCTTAAGAGCTATGGGTATAGCCATTACGGGCTATTTGCTTTACCTCTTTAGTTTGGTGGTTGGGCAGATTTTTCGACTATCTTTTGGATCAAGCCGGAATACGTATTCCCCTGTGCCGACGGATCGCTACACTAACCCGTCTCACACGTGAAGTGGATCAAACAGTAAGGCAGCTCACAGAGAATTCCCAGCAAACTCTGTCGCACTCTTCAATGATTGGGGAGTCAAAATGACGGCTATGGATGGTCGTTCTTACTTGCGATCAGGGGACGTTCGGGAGGTCGGAGCGACTTGCCGATCCATTTTAAAGCCAGAGAAGCACGCAGTCAGGATTACTGCTTAAAGGCCGTCACGAGCATGATGCGACCCGTCCTTGTACGGCGGGAGCACGGCCAGCCGCCATGATGGTCGGCATGGAAACAGGGATGTTGCATCGCCAAGGCGAGCGAGTGAGATCACACCAAGGCCCGGTTTCGTCGTTAGCGACGGAACCGGGCTTTTTTTGTGCGCGGCGGGAAACGCATTTCTCGGGCAGCTTCCGCGGGATCCAGGCACGTCTTGGCGCCGCACGACTTCTGCTTGCTATGCTTGAGACCTGCGGCAGGAGGCTTAAGATAGCTTCACCTGGCGGGTTTTCTCTTAATTCTCTGGAAGTTGGCATGATGCGTACGGCGATTCTGTTCCTTGGGTTGATGTTGTCTCTGGGCTCCGCGACCCTGGCCGCCGAATCGCAGCCTCCGCATTGGATCTGGTCGGATGTCGCCAGCCACACGCCGGGGACGATTGCTTTCCGGCGGGAGTTCCCGGTCGAAAAACGGATCAAAACGGCAACCCTGCGCACGGCGGCCGCTTATGCGGAGCTGCAGTTATCGCTCAACGGCGAACGGTTGCCCGACGCGGAACCGTACGCCGATCCGTACGAAGTGGATGTCGCCCCGCTTTTGCACTCGGGCCAGAATTCCCTGTTGCTAAAGGCGAATCCCGTCGAAGGGCCGAGCGCCTTTTTCTTTACCTTGACGCTGGTGGACAGCGACGGCGTTGTGACGATGATCCGATCCGACGCAGAGTGCCTCTATCGTACCTCTGCCGCATCGGACTGGCGACCGGCGGCGGATCTGGGCGTGATTGATCCTTTGATCTGGGGCGGCCCCGATGTCGAAGTCTCCGCGATCGAGGATTACACGCAATGGAAACGCGCCCTGGGCGAATCGCCGCAAGCGGATCCCGCTTCTTTTTTGACCCGCGACGGCTTTCGCGTGGAGCTTGTCAAAGCGGCGACCGCCGAGGAAGGCTCCTGGGTGGGGCTGACCTTCGATCCCCAGGGACGGCTGATTGTTGCTCGGGAAGACCAAGGTCTGTTGCGGATGACGCTCAATAAGAAGGGCCGCGTCGTCAAAGTGGAAACGATCAACGACAAGCTCATGGAATGTCGCGGTCTGCTCTTTGCGTTTGGCGATTTGTATGTCAACGCCAATGGCTCCAAGGCCTTGTATCGGCTGCGGGATACGAATGGCGACGACCAGTTCGACGAGGTGCGACTGCAGCACTTCACCGCCGGCAATACGGGCCATGGCCGGAATGATCTGGCGCTGGGCCCTGATAACATGATTTACGCCATCCACGGCGACTCGGTCGAGCTGCCCCGCGACTTCGTCGATTATCTGTCCCCTTTTCGCGAGCACAGCCGTGGGGAAACCACGCGCGAAGGTTACGTCTATCGTACGGATCGGGAAGGGAAAAAGTGGGAGCTGGTGACGGCCGGTTTGCGAAATCCGTTTGGCATCGCCTTTAACCGGGACGGGCAGATGTTCACCTACGACGCCGACGCCGAATTCGACATGGGATCGCCCTGGTATCGGCCGACCCGCGTCAATCATCTGGTCGTTGGCGGAGATTATGGCTGGCGCGGCGTGACGGGAACCTGGCCGCCTTATTATCCCAACCATCCCGACAACGGGCCGCCCACGCTCGATGTCGGGAAAGGTTCGCCGACGGGGGTGCAGTTCGGCGACAAAAGCAGCTTCCCGCCGGAGTACCAGCAGGCAATGTACGCGCTGGACTGGGCGTACGGCCGGATCGTGGCCGTGCACATGCAACCCCAGGGAGCCAGCTACGCGGCCCGGCCGGCGACTTTCCTGCAGGGACGTCCGCTCAACGTGACCAACCTGGACTTTGGCCCTGATGGCGCCATGTACATCGCGACAGGCGGACGAAAGACGCAATCCGGCGTTTACCGCGTGCGTTATATTGGCAAGCCGCAGCCCGCGGATCCGCCGACCGTGCAACAGCAGGCGGTGGCGAAGTTCGGCCGTTTCTCACGCGGCCTGCGGGAAGAGCTGGAGCGACTGCCGACGCCGTCGGCCCGGTCGATCGAACTGCTCTGGCCGCACCTGGCGAGCGCCGATCCCAGCCGTCGTTACGCCGCGCGGATTGCGCTGGAACGCCAGCCGCTGGAGCTGTGGCAAGCGCAAGCCTTGGAGGAGCAGGAGCCGACGTCCGCCCTGGCCTGCTGCCTGGCGCTGGCTCGCAGCGGCGATCCGATCGTGCAAGCACTCGTGCTGCAGCGGTTGAACCTGATCGACCTGTCATCGCTTTCCGTCAGCCAGCAGGAGGCCGCGTTGTATGCTTACCAGCTCTGTCTGGCAAGCGACGATAGGCCAGGCGAGGAACCGCCGAAGCCGGTGCTGGTCGCCACGCACGATCCGGTTTTGCGCCGCTCGATTCGCCAGCGGCTGGAGCCGTTGTACCCGGCCCGCAATCCCCGTTTGAACCAGCGGCTCAGCATGTTGCTGGCTGAACTGCAGTCGGAGGAGCTGGTCGCCAGGACCCTGCAGCTGCTGGCCCGGACAAACGATCAGGCGGAACAAATGCACTATCTGTTTGTCTTGCGCAACGCGTCTCAGGGCTGGACGCCCACCAGCCGTCGCGATTACTTCGAGGCGCTGCGCCAGATGGATTTCTTTGTCGGCGGCGAAGGGATGCCGAACTTCCAGAAAAAGATTCGTGAGGACGCCGTCGCCGCCCTGAACGATAGCGAACGCGACGCACTCGGCGACCTGCTCTTGCCCCAGGCGGCCGAGGAACCGGCTCCGGCCGCTCCCCGCGAGGTCGTAAAACGCTGGACAAGCGAACTGCTGCAGCCGTTGCTGGCAGAGGCGAACGGCCCGCGGAACTTTGAGCAGGGGAAGGCGATGTTCGCCGCGGCCTCGTGTATCCGTTGTCATCGAATGGGGCTGACAGGGCATCCGATCGGGCCCGATTTGACTTCGGTCGCTCGTCGTTTCACCCGGCGGGATATGCTGGAGTCGATCCTCAAGCCTTCGGCCGCCATCGCCGAGAATTACCAGACCGTGCGCGTGGTCACGACCGACGGCAAATCGTATGTGGGTCGCGTCGCCCCCGGCGGCGACTACAGGGCGCCCGAGCTGCGTCTGGCCCTGGATCCGCAAGCTCCTGATAAGGTGGTCGAGATTCTCAAGTCCGAGATTGAAACCTTCGAAGTTTCGCCGTTGTCGTGGATGCCGGAACGTCTGCTCGATACGCTCACCGCGGAGCAGATTCTTGACCTGCTGGCCTGGCTGGAATCCGGCGGTGATCCGCAGCACCCGGTCTATCAGGGACGTCGCCCATAGAATGGCCGGGCTGACGGGACGACGTGCTATCCCGCCGGGCGGCAGCATACGATTGCTGTCGCACCGCCTGCCTGCAGCCACGCGATGGCGGCATAGCAGTCATGTCGGGACGCTCCTGCTTGAGAACAGGAAGTTGGCCCAGATTCGGCCGCCTTCCTGCCCGCGGTTGGCCCGAATAGCGGAGAGCTTCGATTGCAGGGAAAAGAGGCTGCGACTGTGGGTTTGCAGCCTGGCTCGCTGCTGCTGGCGGGGGCGCCAGCGGCAAATTCCTGCAGAAACTCGCATAGTCCTGTTTTGGGGAATCCTGTAAGGATTAGCTCTCGAAAAGTCGTGCCTCATGGTAACGACCTGACGCAGCAGCGAGTTTCAGCAGTTTTCGCCCCGGTTCGCCGGCCTGAAAAACGGAGTTCCCCTTCGGTGTCGATACTTACCTTCTATGATCCCGTGGTGATTTCAGGCGTCGGCCTGATCACTTCGGTCGGGGACAATCGGGAGAGTGTCTGGCAGGCCATTCAAGCGGGCGTTTCGGGCGTTCGAAGGATTCGTGGACTGGCCGACATGCCCGACGACCTGTTGATTGGGGCCGAAGTCGACTTGCCCGACGACGGGTCGGGCAAGCTTAAAGCAGTCCGTATGATGGAGCGGGCCGCCGATGAGGCCCTGCGCGATGCGCAGGTTTTCCCCTCCGCTCTCGACGGCGATCGTGTCGGTTGTGCCGTGGCCGGCATCCTGGGCGATACCAGCTGGTTCAATGAGCAGCACCAGCCCGGTTTCCAGACGCCGTATGCGGATCCCTGGCACGAGCAGTTCATGCCCAATGTTGGCTGTTCCCTGATTGCCCAGCGATATAACTTTCGGGGTCCGCGGATCTGTCATTCGACGGCCTGCGCCAGCAGTTTAATCTCGATCTTGTCGGCCGCCCGATCGATCCGCGGCGGCCAGTGCGACGCGGCCCTGGTCGGCGGCGGCGAAGCGATCAGTGCGATCATGGCCTCGGGCTTCCGCAAAATGCGGGCCCTGGCCGAAGACGACGAACCGGAACGGGCCTGCCGCCCGTTTGACGCCTCGCGTAAAGGTTTCGTCATGGGCGAAGGCGCCGGCATGCTTTTCCTGGAACGCGCCAGCATGGCTCGGGCTCGGGGCGCCCGGATCTATGCGGAAGTGCTGGGGGGCAGCGTGCTCTGCGAAGCCCACCATGTGACAGGCCTGGATCTGGACAGCGCGGCCTTGACCCGTCTGATTGGCGATACGCTGGAGAAATCGGAGTTGGACCCGAGCGAACTGGGCTACATCAACGCCCACGGCACGGGCACGGAACAAAACGACCGCACCGAGATTCGCGGCATCAGGCGAGCCCTGGGCTCGGCCGCCGACGACGTGCTGGTGAGCTCGACCAAGTCGATGATCGGGCATCTGGTTACCGCGGCTGGCGTGGTGGAACTGGGCGTCACGCTGATGGCGATGCGTGATGGTTTCGCCCCGCCGACGATCAACTTGCACAATCCCGACCCGGAATGCGATATGGACTGCCTGCCGCTGGCGGGTCGCACCGATCGTTTCCAGACCGCCCTGAAGCTGTCAGTCGCTTTCGGAGGCCATCTGGCCGCCGTCGCCCTGCGTCGCTGGAACCACCCGGAAACGGGCTTCGCCTATCCCGAAATTCGCCGCGCGGCTTAGCAATGGCCTCTGGCGACGATCGGCTGTCGGACTGGCCTTTCCCGTCGACTCAAAACAGGGTCGATTGAGGTTTCACGGCGCCGTTCCGGTCGAGCTGATGCACGAACAGCACGTCGCTGGATAGCTCGCTCTGGGCGAGGTCGACCAGATGCTGGTGATGGGTAAAAAAGATGATCTGCGTGCGGGCGGACAACTTGCCTAGCAGACGCAGGGCCGCTTTGGCCCGCTGGTTATCAAACGTCAGCAGGATATCGTCGACGATAAACGGCAGCGGCGGGTGCTGGTCCAGGTAATGCTCCAGGCTGGCGATCCGCAGCGCCAGGTACAACTGGTCGCGGGCGCCGTCGCTCATCCCTTCAATTGGAACGTTCTCCTTGTCGCTGGCGCGAACGCCCAGCAGCACAATCTGCGACGACTCTGTCAGGTCGGTTCGCAGTTCTTCAAAGGCGCCGAGCGTCAGCTCGGCAAAGGCCGTGCTGGCTCGTGAAAGAATTGGGTCCTGGTTCTGCTGGCGATACCGTTCAATGGCGGCCTGCAGGATGACGGAGGCGAATCGCAGCCGGGCGTAGGTTTCGGCTTCGCTGCGAACTTGAGCCGCCGCCAGATGGACGTTCTCTTCCGCCGCGGCGGCCGCGTCGCCGCCGCTCATGGTTCTGAGTTCGGTGTCCTTCTTGCCGATCTCCTGGTTGGCTTCATCCCGTTGGACGTCGATCTGTTTCATGGCGGTCAGCAGATCGCGGATGCGGCCCGGCAGCTGATCGGGGTCTTCACGCAGCGCTTCGGCCGTGAACGCTTCCAGGTCGGCTCCGGCGGCATGATCGGCCAGCCGCTCGTTCAGTTTGGCCAGGTCGGCTTCCAGTCTTTGGCGCTGCGAGGCCTGGCTTTCGATTTGCGGAAGATCTTCAGGCGCCGTGCAGCCGGCTTCCTGGCAGAGGGCGGCAAGCGTTTCCTGTTGGCGGCGCGCCGCGGATCGGGCTTCTTCCAGGGTTTCTTCCTGATCACGCTGGCTGTTCGACAGGTCCAGCCGGCGTTGGTGGGCCAGTCGCGCTTTTTCCAGTCGCTTGCCAAGCTGCAGGGCGGCCGCATCCGCTTCGGCGCCCGCCAGGTCGGGGGCCGCCTGGGAGACGAGCTGGGCGATCGATTCGGCGAATTGCGTGGTGTTGGATTCAATCGCTTTGATACGCAACTGCAGATCGTCGGCTTCTTTGATGGTGGCGAAAAATTCGCTGTGCAGATCGAGAACCGTGTTTGCCTGCTGGGTGCTGGCTTCGGCCGGCAGTTTGATCCGCTGCATGGCCTCGGACCAGGCGGTTTGCCAGTCGGCCCACGCCTGGGCGGCGGTCGACTGGGCTGTGGCCGCGGGCTGCACCTGGGCTTGCTCGGCCTCCAGCCGGGTTTGCCATGCCTTTCGCTGGCGGGCGCTTTCTTCGGCGGAGTCGATTGTCTGCTGGGCCGCTTCCAGCAGGTCTTCCAGTCGGGCCTGCTTCGCGGTGAAGCCGCCCTGCGTCAACGCGTCGAGAAGTTCTTCCCGGCAGTGGTCGAGCAGCGTGCGCAGGTCGGCGACTGCCTGGTGCGAGCGCTCCAGGTCGTCGCTGCAGGTCTCGACCGTGTGGCGTCTGGCCAGCCAGGCTCGCATTTCCGTCGGAGTCAGCGGCGCGACGCCTGTCGGCTGCCAGGCTTCCCGCCAATCTTTCTCCAGGTCGGCCTGGCGTTGACGGGCCGCATCGAGTTTGGCTGCGAGCGATTCCCGCCGGGAGTTCTTCTGTTTGAGTTGCTCTACCTGGTGCATTTTTGCGGCGACCTGGTTCGCTTCCCGCCGCAAGCGGTCGGCCGTTTCATCGGCCGCCAGGACGGCGGTTTCGAAAGCCTGCTCGAGCGAGGCGGCCGGGCTGAACTGCGCCTGGAAGGCGGCGACTTCGTCCGCATCGACGGGCTGCTGCAGCCGGCTCGCCCGGATCAGGGACCAGCCATGATCGCGCAGACGACGGGCGACCTGCAGGTCGTCTTCGGTGGGGGCGTCGTTCTGCGAGGGGTCGGCGAGGTTCGCCTGGAGAGAGACGATTTCCTTGTCGACATCGGCCAGGTCGCTTTGCAGTTTTTCCAGGGCGTGGGCGCAGGCGGTCCACTCTTTCTCAAAGCGATCGACCGTTTCCAGCGAAGGCGGCGTGAGCAGGGCGGCCGCTTCGAGCGTGCCCTCCCACATTCCCAGTTTGCGCAGCGCCGACGCCGCCTGGGCGGCGGCCGCCCTGGCTGCTTTTTCGGCGCTGGCCAGTTGCGACTCCAGCTGGCCATGCTTTTCCACCCGGCGTTTGGCCTGCTTGAGGGCCGTGACGTCGATCGGGGCCGAGGCGGATTCCAGTCGGGGCTCCAGGTCGCTGATGCTTTGCTGCAGTTCTTCGCATCGCTGCCGGGTGGACTCGGCGTTGATGCGAAGGACTTCCTTCTCGGCGCCCAGTTCCCGGATGCGGATCAGCTCGGCCTTGCTGAGCCGTAGCGTTTCCTTTTGCTGGAGCTCGTCCGGGCTGCGGCCCCATTGCCGCAGGATTTCAGCGGCCTGGTCCTGCAGGAGTTTCTGGCGACGCTGCAGTTCGACCTTGTCTTCTTCCGCCTCCCGGATGACGGCGCGCCTTTTCTGGGCGTTGGCGATCGCCGCTTCGGAATGAAGGATTGTATCTTCGACGAAACAGGCTTCGTACTGCGACTGAAGATCGTCCAGCTTTTTTACGGCCTGTTCGATGGCGGCTGCCGCGTGCCGTTGCTCGATGAGCGCCTGGGCGTGCTGTTCGGCAAAACCCTCGCGCAGCCGCGGCGCCTGGGCCAGTGGTTTGAGCTGCTCCAGCACCAGGCGACGCTGGCCGATGATGGGGAGTGCTTTCTCGATTCGCTGGCAACGCGTGGCTTCGCTGGACTTGGCGTCGTGCTGTTCGTTGAGACGGCGAGTCTGTTCGCGCGCCTGCTTGAGTGCGTCCTCCAGGCGTTTCCATTTTTCGTACGATTGCTGATGCTCGCGGACTTTCTCTTTGGCGTCGCTGAGTTCTTTCAGTGCAGCGTTGACCGGGGGATTCCGGCCGGCCGGCTTGAAGTGGTCTTCGGCGCCTTTCTGCAGCTCTTTTTGAATGCGTCCCAGGTCGCCCAGCCCGGCGGCCGCGGCGAAGAGAATCTTGCCGAGTTCCCCGCCGCCTTCGGAGATCAGCTTGCCGCCCTGGGTGAGCTCTTCGTAACCGATGCCGAACCGGTGGCTGAATTCGTCCCGGTCGACGCCCTGCAGCATGGTGCGAAGCGACTGCTCGTCGAGAATCGTGGAGTCATCGGGAGCGCGGAGCGTGTTCTTGTTGCCGCGGCGGCGGATCGCTTCCAGCGTCTGGCCGTCGGCTGCCTGGAGCAGCCCGCCAACTCGCAGCTTTTTGGAGTCGTGACGAAAGTCGTCGCTGATCTTGGACTCAAAGCCGTACAGGAAGCAGGTCAAAGCGCGGAGCGACGTGCTCTTGCCGGCTTCGTTCGGGCCGAACACCACATGCAGGCCTTGCGAGCCGGCGGACAGATCGAGGGACAGGTCGTCGAAGTGACCATAGGCTGTCAGGTCCAGGCGTTGGATTTTCATGACGCCTCCTTTTGCGTGAGTCGATCCAGGAGCAGCGGCTCGATCTGATCCAGCAGATCGCGCAGGGCGGTCGGCTGGCGGAAGTCGAGGCCGTCGTCGCCGGAGGTGATGTCGGCTGGCAGTTTGGCCTGCAGATCGCTGAAGCAGGAGCCCAGCTCCTTGAGGGCCGTTTCGTCCGTACGCAACTCGGCGATGTAAGCGACCAGGTCAGCGATCGGGCCGTCGCTGGGGATGGCGTCGCGGAGCACGGGCGAGCTGGTTTTGATGCGGACCCGTTCCACCCAGATGCGACTGGCGTCGACGGTCACGCCGAGCGAACGGATGCGGTTCGTCCAGGCCAGCGGGTCGCTCGCCATCTCCCGATGTGCGGGGCAGTCGCCCTGCAGGGTGATACGCACGCCCAGCGGCAAGTCGTGTTCGGCCGCCAGTTCCCGCAGGGCGTCCTGGGTGCGGGATTCGACTTCTTCCCCGTCGGCGGCGTCGGTCAGATCGATTTCTAACGCGTGCCAGCGAAAGACATCCAGCGGCACGAACTGCATCGTGACCTGCTGCTGGTCGTCGACCGAAACCAGCTGGCAGCCTTTGGCGCCTGTTTCGCGAATGTGGCGTCCCTGGATATTTCCGGGGAAGACCACGGGCGGATCGCCGTCGCGGTGCCAGTTGCGACGGGTGTGGATATGTCCCAGCGCCCAGTACTGGTAGCCGCGGGACTGGAGATCGCTGACGGTGCAGGGGGCGTAACGGGCATGGTCGCCGCTGGCCCCTTCGAGCGACGTATGCAGCATGCCGATATTGAACCAGCCGGCGACGGCGGCCGGGTAATCGAGCGCCACGTTCTCAGACACGACAGCGTCCTGGAAACCGCGACCGTGCAGGGCGACGCTGTATTTTTCCATGCGGACTGTTTCCGCCTGGGAGTGCGACAGCATGACGGCGGTGCCGTCGGGGTTCTTCTGCAGCGGCAGGTTAAAGGAGATTTTGTTTTCGGCGTCGTGGTTGCCGGAGATGATATAGGTCGAGATGCCGGCCTGGTGCAATCGCGTGATCTGCGTCACCAGAAACAGGCCGGAGTTATAGTCCTTCCAGTTGCCGTCGTACAGGTCGCCGGCGATCAACAGAAAGGCGACTTTCTCGCGGATGGCCAGATCAACGAGGTTCTCAAACGCCCTGCGGGCGGCGGAGCGGATGGTATCGACCGGCGCGCCTTCGTACTTTTCCAGCTTGCTGAGGGAGCTATCCAGGTGGATGTCGGCGGCGTGAATAAACTTAAACATGGGTTGCCCTGGGAGGTTCGCGGAACCTCTTTTGATGGAATTATGTTCAGTGGATCGCACGGTATCTTAAATCGTCGCCAGGGGGGAAGCAAGCGGCCAGATTCGCCGGAGGGGGCGGTCGGGTTGGGCGGGCGGCGAACGTCCTTTCGGGTAACCTTTTGCAGACCGGGTAATCTGACTTTTGCGGGAGGGAGGGCCGGGATAAACGGACCTCGCCGCAGGTTTTTTCTCCTGCTGCGACAGGATGTGACGCCAGGCAATTGAAAGCACAGCCTGTTGCCTGCTACGCTGTTAGCGTGCAGCTTGTCCGGCCAGGCTGCCTGCGCGCGGTCGTTGGCTGGGCCGGCATGATCGGGCCGGCAAGTGATGGTGATCAGGTTTTCGTCAACAAGTTTTCGTCAACAAGAGATCCTCGACAAGGAGACGCTGTGAGCGACGCGACGGTGCGATACCTCGTGTTTGATATCGAAACGGCGGCCGACGGCGACTTGATTTCCAAGCTGCGTTACAGCGACTTGGGGCTGGATCCGCTGGCGGCGATCGAACGGTATCGCGCGGAACTCATGGAGAAGTACGACAGCGACTTCATCCCTTATACGTTCCAGGTGCCCGTTTCGATCGTGGTCGCCAAGGTGGCGGCCGACTTCACGCTGCTGGATCTGGTGGCGCTGGACGAACCGGCGTACCAGTCGCACGTGATGACGGAGCACTTTTGGCGCGGCTGGGAAAAGTACCGTCGCCCCACGCTGGTCAGTTTCAACGGCCGGTCGTTTGATCTGCCGGTGCTGGAGTTGTCGGCCTTTCGTTATGGCGTCAGCGTGCCCGGCTGGTTTGACATGCAAAGCCGCAGCTTTGAGCAGCCCCGCAATCGATATAACGTATCGGCCCATCTGGACCTGCACGATGTAATGACGAATTTCGGCGCCAGTCGGTTCACCGGCGGGCTGAATCTGGCGGCAAACATTCTTGGCAAACCGGGGAAAATGCAGATCCAGGGGAAAGACGTCCAGGACAAGTTTAACGCGGGCGAGTACGCGGAAATCAACGATTATTGCCGCTGCGATGTGCTGGACACTTATTTTGTGCTGCTCCGTTCGGCCGTGATGATTGGCCAGATCACGCTGGAGAAAGAACAGGAGCAGGTGCACAAAACGAAGGCCTGGCTGGAAAGCCACGCCGAGGAACGCCCGATCTTTACCCAGTACCTGGACTCCTGGGGCGACTGGGTCAATCCGTGGGACCAGGTTCCTGCGCCCGCCGCCCGATCGGAAAAGGCCTAGTCTCCCGTCATGGGGAAAACCAACCGCGGCACTCCTTTGCCGCCCGACTGGGGTGATGCTTCCCGCAAGCAGCAGCTACGGCGCCGGCTGCTCGTCTGGTTCGCCGACAACGCGCGGGATCTGCCCTGGCGCAAGTCGCGTGATCCGTACAGCATCTGGATCAGCGAGATCATGCTGCAGCAAACGCAGGTGGTATCCGTTTGCGACTATTTCACCCGTTTCCTGGAACGGTTTCCCACCGCCCTAGAGCTGGCGGCGGCCCCAGAGAGCGAAGTGCTGCGGTACTGGGAAGGGCTTGGTTATTATCGGAGGGCCCGGCAGCTGCACGCAGCGGCCCAGCAGATTGTCGCCGTACACGGGGGGGAGTTTCCCCGCGATTTCGATCAGATTCTGGCGCTGCCCGGGATTGGGCGTTACACGGCCGGGGCGATCAGCTCCATCGCTTTCGACGAAAGGGCGCCGATTCTCGAAGCGAACACGGTGCGGCTGTTCAGTCGCCTGATGCTGCTCCGCGAAACGCCGTCGACTTCGGCCGCACAGAAGCAGCTCTGGGCTTTCGCCGCCGAGATCCTGCCGCGGAAGAACACGGGCGCCTTTAACCAGGCG
The DNA here is from genome assembly GCF_007751035.1 of Lignipirellula cremea. Classification (NCBI taxonomy): domain Bacteria; kingdom Pseudomonadati; phylum Planctomycetota; class Planctomycetia; order Pirellulales; family Pirellulaceae; genus Lignipirellula; species Lignipirellula cremea. The sequence continues at coordinate 4,237,975 of NZ_CP036433.1, forward strand.
TTGATGGAACTGGGGGCCGAAGTCTGCCGGCCCCGCGGCCCTGACTGCGAGGCCTGTCCCGTCGCCACGCTCTGCCCCACCTTTGCCGCCCGGCTGCAGGACCAGATTCCGGCGCCGAAGAAAAAGGTGCAATATGAAGATGTCACGGAAGCCGCGATCGTCGTCACCCATGGGCAGCGGGTGCTGTTGCGTCGTCGGTCGGCCGGGGAGCGCTGGGCCGGGTTGTGGGACTTTCCGCGCACGCCCGTTTCGAACGATGCGGCCAACTGGCCTGGCGAGATTCTCTCGGCCGTGGCCCAACAGACGGGCGCACGGATACATCTGGGAAATCTGTTTACGACCATCAAACACGCCGTCACTCGGTTCCGAATCACCTTGCACTGCTATCATGCAGACTGCGTGTCGCCGCCGCCGGCCGGACCCGATCTGGAATGGATTCGTCCAGGCAGGCTGACGGAATATCCGCTGAGCGTTACGGGGCGACGCATCAGTCTCCTGCTCGAAGAGAGCAGCGGGCCGCACGAATAGCCGCGTGGGCAAGTAACACGGGGTCGTGACCCTTTGGCTTTGCGTTCGACGCTGGCGTCAAGCAATTGCGCCTGACCGGGCGTCACCGTGTCGGCTGACAAGTGAACTGGCCAGCGGGCGACAAGCGAATACCGTTGGAGACGCCGCAGAACTTCGATCGGGTTGCGGTTTGGCATTCGCTTCTGATGATATTAGAATTGGGCACGCCAGTTTCGACATTCACGCCGCTCGGTAATGTTTCCCTGTTCAAGGAGTTCTGCCGTGGCCAAAAAGAAAGCTGCGCCAACAAGAACGGGATCGGAACTTCCTGTCTCACTCCTGGCCGAGATGCCGCGGGGCGGTCATTGTTGCACAGCGCTGGAGTTCTCGCCGGGCGCCGAATATCTGGCTGCTGCCGCCGGGGATCGCAAATTACATATTTACGATGTGGCTGCAGGCAAGCGATTGCATCACAGGAATGACCACACTGGCGGCGTCGACGCCCTCTGCTTCTCGCCGGACGGGAAACAGTTGGCCTCGGCAGGCACGGCCAAAGTCAATCGGCGTGACGCCGGCGGGGAGATGTTGATCTGGAACGTGGTCGAAGGAATCGTGCTCCAGCGTGTGCCACTCGTACCTGGCAAAGGGGAAGTCTTTATCGGCCCGGCACGGTTCTCGCCCAGCGGCAAACACGTTGCGTGTGTCGTTGTCGATCATGAGGACGAAGAATCGCATATCGCCATTGTCGATCCCGTCGCTGGCAAAGTGACAAAGGAGATTCCGGTCGACACGTGGGGCTGCGAGATCGCCTTCGCCCCCGATGGCAAGACGCTGGCGGGAGCCTTTGACGACCGTTTGGTCTTTTGGCCATTCCCCGCCGGCAAGCCGAGCAAAGTCATTCCCCGTGGTTGCAAAGCCAAATCGCTCGCGTATTCACCCGATGGCAAGACGCTGGCCGTCGTCGAGCCCCATGGCGTCGTTACCTTGCTCGCGGTCCCGACAGGGAAAGCCGGCAAGTCGCTCATGGAATCGCCACAGCATCTCGTCGAGAAGGTACAGTTTTCCGCAGACGGTAAACGACTCGCCACCATCGGCGAGACAATGCATGGCACTTCGGAGGGCGAAGTGCGTGTGTGGGACCTGAAGTCGGGCAAAGTCGTTTTGAGCTTCCTCGGTCGCATCGGGGTCGAATCACCTCAAGGCTTTCCGGGCGCATGCGCACTTTCCGACGACTTGACCTGCTTCGCCAACGCTGGCGGCAAGACGCGGCTGTGGCGCGTCGAGGGGTAGACTCGAAAGTCGGGCGGCGGTCGGCCCCTGCGATCGGAAACTCCGCAGTCGAATGGATTGCCATTCGCCTGACCGAAAGGCGAAATCACCCCGAATAACCAAAAAAACGGGCCGGCCGAAAATGCTAGACATGGCCTGCCAAACAAGTATACTACCGATTAAATGGCAATAACGCTCCCCGATTGCCTGTTTTCTCCACGTCCCCTCTTTCTCTCCATTGGTGCTTAAGCGTTTCGTTGAAAATCGCTTTTCGCTCATTCTTGTGAAGCTCATTCTCGGTTCGAACAGGCATTCGACCGAGGAAAACGCCTTCACCCTTTGCTCACCGGTTTCCTGTGGGAATCCGGTGTGCGGTATCGCCTGGATACGAACTCTTTGATGTTCGAACGACTTGGAGCCTTTGTTGCGAAGCATTGGTTGGGAGTAATCCTGTTCTGGATTGCTCTGGCGGTTCTGCTGCGCTGTACGGCCCCGCCCTGGGACTCGGTGACGTTCGACGGCGACTTTGCTTACATGCCGGCGGATTTTCCGAGCGTACGCGGTGAAGCCTGGCTGGAAGAAGCCTTCCCTTACCAGCGAGCCAAGAGCAGCCTGGCGATTGTGGTCGCCCGCGAGAAGCAGCGACTTGATGCGGACGACGAAGCAGTCGCACTGGATATTTCCCGCCAGCTGATGAATCTGCTGGGCGCTTCGCTGTATGAGCAAAGCCAGGCTACCCTGCAGGAAGCCGAAAAGGTGCGCGAGGTCGGCCGGGTCGAAGGAGCCGTGCGGGATCGCCAGGCCAGGGCGGCGGCGCTGCTGGACAGGGCGGAAGACGCCCTGCAGTCGGCGATTTCCATGAACGGGGAACTGGTCGAGTATCGCCGGCGTCGAGAAGCCGAACGGGCCGCCGAGTCGCTCCCGCTCGCTCCGCCTACCAGTCGACTGGCGGAACCGTACCACAATCTGGCCCTCGTCAAACGGGCTAAAGGGGAAGAAGAAGCGGCTCGGGAATGGCAGGCGGAAGCGTCCCAGCTGCTTACGAGTGACGCCGCGCTGCTCGCCAGCAGTACGCCCCTGGCGGCGACCGACCTGAGCGAACAGCCTGCCCCCTTGGGAGCCGGGCAATGGCCGCTGCTGGATGTCTGGACGCCCAGTGATCGCCTGCTGCACGACAAGCTCGTTAGTCCTGACGGCTGCGCCATGCTGGTGGTAATGCAGCTGGAAAACGAGTTCATGGCGACGGACAACATCGCGCTGGTGGAGCGGATCGATAGCTTTATTGCGCCGCTGCGGCAGGATGCGGCTCGCCGTGTTGCGCCCGGTTTGCAGATAGAGTATTCCGGATCGGCGGCGATCGGCGGCGACATGCTGCGCAGCACGCGGGCGAGCATCCAGAACACCGAGATTTGCACCGTCCTGCTGGTCGTGCTGATCCTGGTGGTTGTGTATCGGGCGCCGGTGCTGGTGATCGCTCCCCTGGCGACGATCGCCGTTTCGCTGGTGGTTTCGATCAGCCTGGTCACGCTGCTCACGCAACTGGAAGGAACGCCCGGTTTTGGCTGGTGGTCGCTGAAGGTTTTCACCACCTCGAAGGTGTTTATCGTAGTGATCCTGTTTGGCGCCGGCACCGATTACTGTCTGTTCCTGATTGCCCGCTACCGCGAAGAGTTGCTGCGCGACGGCGACCAGGCGAAGGCGATCGCCCGCGCCACCGGCGGCGTGGGGAATGCTTTGCTGGCGAGCGCTTTGACCACGATTCTGGGTCTGGCGATGATGTTCTTTGCGGATTTCGGCAAGTTCAAGTACAGCGGCCCTGTGATTGGACTTTGTCTTACGGTCGCCCTGGCGGCCAGCCTGACGTTTACTCCGGCGCTTTTACGGGCGTTTGGCCAGTACACCTTCTGGCCCTTTGGCCTGCAGCCGCCGCGGGAGTCGGCGAATCGTTTCTGGCGGTTTGCCGCGGATCACATCGTAGCGCGGCCGGGGGTGATCCTGTTCGGCAGCGTCGCCCTGATGATGCCATTGGCGGTGCTGGGGGCCTGGCAAGGGAACCACGTGACCTACGACTTTCCGGCAGGTTTGCCGCCGTCGCTGCCCAGCCGGCAAGGTTCGGCCGTTCTGAAGGGTCACTTCGCTGTGGGCGAGAGCGGGCCGCTCACGTTGCTGATCCGCAAGCAGAATGGCGCCTTCGACAGCGACAACGGTCGCGAGCATATCGGCGTGCTGGCCCATTCGCTGCTGCTGCCTGGCGTCGCTTCGGTGCGCAGCATTGCGGATCCGCTAGGTGACGCCTCTTCGAAAACGCCGCGACACTTTGGGATCAGTCCCCGCTCTTTGCGGCGGGTGGCCGCCCGGAAACATCGCCTGGCGAGCCAGTTCTTTACGCCGCAGGTGACGTCCCTGCAGAGCGACATCGCCCGCCTGGAAATCGTGCTTCAGGATGATCCGTTTTCTATCGAGGCGGCTCGTACTCTGTCTGCGATTGACGCCCAGCTGGTGCATCTGGAAGGGGAGCCTGACAAGTACTGGAAGGACTCCCGATACGCCTTTGCGGGGGTGACGGCCGGAATCCGCGACTTGCGGCAGGTGACCCAGAGCGACAACTACCGCATTGAATGGCTGGTGGTGATCGCCGTGGGCGGGGTGCTGCTGGTGGTGCTGCGCAGTCCGGTGATCTGCCTGTATATGATTGCTTCGGTGCTGTTCAGTTACCTGGTGACGATCGGCGCGTCGGACCTGTTTTTTCGCTGGGCGTACGGACCTGAATACCAGGGGATGGACTGGCGGGTGCCGCTGTTTCTGTTTGTGATTCTGGTCGCGATCGGCGAAGACTATAATGTTTATTTGACCACCCGCGTTTTTGAAGAGCGGCTGCGGCATCCACCGGCCGAAGCGCTGCGACGAGCCGTGCAGCAAACGGGGGGGATCATCACCAGCTGCGGCGTGATCATGGCCGGAGCGTTTGTCTCCATGACCAGCGGCGCCTGGGCCTACTGGCTGGGGCTGTCGGCGGAACAAGGAGCGGCGGCGGTTCCGGGCATTGTGCAACTGGGGTTTGCATTGTCGCTGGGGGTGATGATCGATACGTTCGTGGTGCGGCCCATTCTGCTGCCGGCTTTCCTGGCGCTCTGGTACCGCTGGAGTGCTGCGGAAGGTCCTGTCTCCGTCGGGGAAAACCCGGTCGAGACGGGGGCTGATCCCATGGTTTGACCTGCGCCGCCCGGGAGCAACAGGTTCCTCCCCCTGGCCCAGATCGGGGGAATTCGGAGATGAATCGGCGGCTCTCGCTTGTCGGCCGGGTATCGGACGATTAGATTGTGGGGGTAATGTGATCTATCTCAAGGCGCCTGGTATGAAACTGACTCAGCAAGAGAATATCGATCACGTGGTTCGTCTGGATGTATCGGGGTCTCTCGATTTTCATCAGTTGTCCCCGCTCGATGAGCCGCTGTCCGATGTGCTTGGACATGACGCCTATAAAAAAACCGTCATTATGAACATGAGGGCGGTGGATACGCTGGATTCCAGCGGGGTGGGCTGGCTGCTGACCTGCCAGAAACAGTTCCGCAGTTCCGGCGGCAGCCTGGTTTTGCATTCCCTTTCACCGACCGCCCGGAATGTGCTCCGCGTGCTGAATCTGCAGCGCGTCCTGCGACTGGCGGACGACGAAAAACAGGCGATCGTACTGACCGAAGCAGGCGAAAGCTCTGGCTAAACGCTCTGCCCTTGCCTGTCCAGCCTGCTGCTATCCCGGATCGACTCCCCTGCGGCAGGAAAGTGCGGACGGGCCCGCCTGCGAGTTTCGGTGCTTTTCTTTCGCCGGACGCTCCTGCCGGGAGCGACTCTTCTCTCTTGTCCTTTCTCGACGACAACCCATGATGCCTGCTCTATGAATTCGGATGATCCTTTCCAGTTTCCGGCCAGCGATTTGCCCCTGATGGACGCGGAAGCGGCCATGGACTTGCTGATTTCGCATTCCGCCAACATCAAGGCGAGCGATCTTTTTCTGCATACCGATGAAACGTCGACGGAAATCGCCGTGCGCCAACTGGGCACAGTCAGACGCCTGGCGGTGGTTTCGCCGGAGCAGGGCCGGCAACTGATAACGTATGTCAAAGTGATGGCGGGGATGAATATCTCGGAGCACCGGCGACCGATGGATGGCCGCTGGATTCGCCACTTCGACGACATGCGGCTTGACATGCGGATCAATACGATTGCGACCCTGTTCGGCGAAGATATGACCCTCCGGGTGTGGGATCGGAACGTCGGCATTCGCTCGATCAATGAACTGGGCATGCTGCCGAACGATATCGGCAAGCTGCACTCCATGCTGGCGTCGCCCAGTGGTTTGATTCTGGTGACGGGGCCGACTGGCACGGGAAAAACGACCACGCTGTACGCCTGTCTGGAGCACTTGAACGACGGCACGCGGAAAATCAGTACGCTCGAAGACCCGGTGGAATACGCCCTTAAAGGCGTCCGCCAGGCGCAGACCCAGGCGAAACTGGGGCTGGATTTTCCCGAGCTGTTGCGGAACGTTCTGCGGCAATCGCCTGATGTGATCATGGTGGGAGAGATTCGCGACCAGGAGACGGCCGCCACGGCGATCCGGGCCGCCAACAGCGGGCACCTGGTGCTGGCGACGCTGCATGCCCCGGTGGCTGCGGCCGCTGTGCAGAGCATGTTCGCGCTGGGCTCCAATCCGTTTTTTCTTTCGAGCTGCCTGCTGGGAATTGTGGCGCAGCGTCTGGTGCGAAAGTTGTGCGATCACTGCAAAGTGGCGTACGACGTCACCGAGGCGCCGGAAACCTTCGCCCCGGTGCGGGAACTATTAAAAACCGGCGAAGGCAACGCGATTTACGGCCCTTCGGGTTGCGACAAATGCCATGGACTGGGATACTCATCGCTCACAGGATTATTCGAGTTGATGACGCTCAATCAGCAAATTCGTAAGCTCATTGCGACCGCCCGACCGAAGGAAGAAATCGAGAAAGCGGCCATCGCCGCCTCGATGCTGGAATTCCGCCGCTCGGCTCTGCTTTGCGTCGCTATGGGCGACACCAGCGCCGAGGAAATCGTTCGCGATCTGCCCCCGGAACATCTGGGATTAGAAGACTAACGCCGGCGCCACGATTTCGCCCTGAGGCAGGGCAACACCTCGCATTGCGGAGACAGGCATGAAACTGACCATCACCTCGGAAAAAGACAACATCGTGCGTGCGGTGATGCATGGCCGGATCACGCAGAAAGAGGTCTCCACCGTGGCGGAACTGTTTCCGGACACGCTGGGACAAGACGCCTGGTCCAAGAATGTGTTGCTGAATATGGAAAGCTCGGAATTTATCGACTCCAGCGGCATCAGCTGGCTGCTGTCCACCCATCGACGATTTCGCGAAAAAGGCGGCCGCCTGGTGCTGCATACGTTGACGCCGTCGGTCATGAATGTGTTGCGCGTGCTGCGTATGCAGCTGGTTCTGGATGTGGCCGAATCAGAAGCCCTGGCCGAACAAAAACTCTCCGAAAATTGAGCGAACGCAGCGAATGAACGACCATCGCCCTGAAGAAGCGCCCATCGATTTCACCGCCACCGACCTGGCTGATATGCCGATCCAGGAAGCGATCGAATCGATCGTGCGCCAGGCGGTCTCGATGAACTCCAGCGACCTTTATTTCCTTTCGGAAGAGCTCTGTACCAGCGTGAAAGTCCGCAGCCTCGGCACGATCTCGCGCATTGCCGTGCTGTCCGCTGATCAGGGTCGCCATATCCTGAGCGTAATGAAAGCCAACGCCGGCATGGATATCGCCGAAAGGCGACGACCGTGCGACGGCCGACTGCTTTTTTCCGAAGGCGATCTGCGGATCGACCTCCGTATCAACACCGTGCCGACGCTCTTCGGCGAAGACATGACCTGCCGCATCCTGGATCGCAGCAGCAACCTGCGCTCGCTCGACGATCTGGGCATGACCCGCGGCGACCTGGGACAAGTCCGCTCCATGCTGCAGAGCACCAGCGGCCTGATCCTGGTCACGGGGCCGACCGGCACTGGCAAAACCACCACGCAGTACGCCTGTCTGCAGCATCTCAACGACGGCACCAAAAAGATCAACACGATTGAAGACCCGGTGGAGTACGCCATGTCGGGCGTCTGCCAGACGGGCGTCAACTTGCGCGTGGGTCTGAACTTTTCCGATATCCTGCCCAGCCTGCTGCGGCAATCGCCCGACATCATCATGATCGGCGAGATCCGCGACGAAGAAACGGCCATTACGGCCGTGCGGGCCGCCAACAGCGGGCACCTGGTGCTGGCCACGCTGCACGCCCCGGTCGCCGCCGGCGCCGTGCAAAGCATGCTGGCCCTCAATTCAAATCCCTACTTTCTGGCCAGCTGCCTGCTGGGTGTGATTGCCCAGCGACTGATCAGGGTGCTCTGCCCCGCCTGCCGCGTCGCCTATGATATCAGCATGGCGCCGGAGACCTTCGCCGAAATCCAGCATCTGCTCGACGCCGACGAAGGCAAGGCCATTTATGGCCCCGCCGGCTGCGAGAAATGCTATGGCCGCGGATACGGTTCCCGCATGGGCCTGTACGAAGTGCTGGTGTTCAACCGCGAGATTCGCCGGCTGGTTTCTGACGCCCGACCCAGTCGCGAAATTGAACAGGCCGCCATCAAAAACGGTATGATTGAGTTCCGCAGGGCGGCCCTGCTGCGCGTCGCCCAGGGCGTCACCAGCACCGAAGAAATGATGCAGGAAGTGCCCTCCGAATACCTGGGCCTGGAAGACTAACTTTGCAAGGGGAACAAGGGAAAATCATGCCAGCGATGCAGTGCCGGGGCGTGCGGGGCGCCACTACCGTCGAAGCGAATACTCGCGAGGAAATCCTCCACGGAGCCCGGCAAATGCTGGCGCTGATGATCCGCTGTAACCAGATGGACCCTGCCGATGTGGCCAGCGCCGTTTTCAGCACGACCAGCGACCTCAATGCGGAGTTCCCCGCCCTGGCCGCCCGGCAGTTAGGCTGGCTCGATGTGCCGCTGCTCTGCACGCACGAGATCGAAGTTCCCGGCTCGCTGCGAAAGTGCGTCCGCGTGCTGGTTCACTGGAATACGACCACGCCGCAGGATCAGATCCAGCACATCTATATCAAAGAAGCGATGAAGCTGCGGCCCGATCTTTCGGTTTTGCCGCCCGTCGATTTCGACGAACTGGAGTCCTGGATCGCCGAGCAAATGGTCTCCGCGAAAGAGTAAGCCGCAACGAGAAAATCCAAAGCGGGATTCACCGCGGTCTCCTGCCAGAAGGAACGCCGTCTCCACCAGCCATCTCCTCTGCTTCTTTTCTCCTGTTTCTCTGCGGGGAACCTTTTCCCGAGAAGCCTGCCAGGGCGTCATACGATGCTGCCGCCCAGGGCGTAGAAGAGTTCTCCCAGGCCAAAGGAGAGCAGGTTCGCCAGCGTAATAGCGACGTAGTCGCGGATTCGATCGGACCGGGGGACGTCGCGTCCGGCGTGGCACGCCAGGTGGAACATCCAGCACTCGGCCACCGGGGCGAAGGTTTCCGCTGTCGCCAGGAATGCGAGCCTCCAGCTGGCGGGAAACAGCAGCGGCAACACCAGCACCACCACCGGATAGGTGCAGGCCGTCAGCCAGAAGCCGGCAGCCAGTCGCGTCGGCAGGCGGTGCGTTCGGGACAGGCCCAGCACCAGCACAGGCGTTTCAATCGCCACCGTGATCAGATAACCGGGCAGCAAGAAACGCCACAGGTCGGCGGGATCGAACGGTTCCATCCGCGCTACACCGTGCCAATCAAAAAGGTGAACTCGGCCAGCACATGGGCGATCGCAAAGGTGAAGTAAACGTTCCGGGTAAGAACCGGGTCGACGGCAAAACAGGCCCACAACACCACCACCACGGCCGCTCCGCCAAACACCAGCAGACGCACCACCCGGCGCCAGCCGGGCGACTTCTTCGCCAGCGGGGCGTCATCCGTTTTCCAGGATCGGGCGTTCCTCGCCAGCAGCGGGATCGCCACCACCCAGGCCGCGTAGTGCAGCATCTCCATGTACGTATGGGCCGCCACCAGGAAACGGGTGGATACCGTTTCAAATACGCCTGAACCGGCCACCCAGGCGATCCGCTGGGTCATGGCGTCGTTGCCGGGGAGGGAAGGGCTGTCGCCCAGTCGCCACCAGAGCAGCCCCAGCATCCCGACCGCAAAAGCTCCGGCCGCATAATAGCACGGCAGCCATCCCGGATGCCGACGACGAATCTCGCGTTGCAGGAAGCAGAGGGCGATCACTGGATGCAGATATACCAGCACAATGTCCCACCACATCGGCATTGCCCAGGCGCCGGCGATCAGCAGGCAGGCCACCGGCCAGACCCAGAAGCGATCGTCGCCGGGCTTCTCTTGTCCGCGGAGCCAGATCAGTAGCGCCACCCAAAGCAGAAACAGCGTGTTCCAGCTCGACATGACAATCGTCCAGGTAGACGTTTGCCACTGCCAGGGGACGGAGATCAGAATAAACATCGCACTCAGCAGCAGCGTGCCGCCGAGTCCGATCGTGTAGAACCATCGCCGGGAGCCCCAGCGCGCCGGCAGCCGCCCCAAAAAGTATCGCAGTTCCATCCAATTGTGCGGACCGGCGAACAGGATCACCGCCACGATGGAAAAGGTCAGCGGAAACCAGCCGGACAAGGCGGCCGACGCACCAATCACCAGCAACGCCGCCAGTGTAAAAAGGGCCGCGCTGGTGCGCGACTCGATCGGTTTCTCGGCGGCCAGCGACATCGCTTGCTCCTCGTTGCCATCGCCCCCTGGGAACGGCCGGCAGGTCGCCGCCGTTCGTCCCGGGGTTGCGATTAGATTTCCAGGTACTCTTCCAGCGCTTCCCGCATGACGGCGGGCGACGGCTCCACGCCGGTCCAGATGCGGAAGCCAATCACCGCCTGGTTCACCAGCATGCCCAGTCCATCGAGCGTGCGGCAACCGCGGGCCGCCGCGTCGCGGAGAAGTACGGTTTGCGGCGGGTTGAAAATCACATCCGCCACGACCATGCCAGGGCGCAGGCTGTCGACCACAATCGGCGTACGCGCTTCGTCGTCGCCCAGTCCAATCGAAGTGGCGTTTATGAAAACGTCGGTCGTTTCCGGCAGTTCATAGTCGCCGTCCAGCACGACCAGTTCCGCCGGCGCGCCGACTTTCTCGCGGAGCAGGTCGACCAGTTCCTGTCCCCGGCCTGCGGTGCGGTTGACGATCGTCAGGCTGGCCGGTTTCGCCAGTCCCACTTCGACCGCAATGGCCCGGGCGGCTCCGCCGGCGCCGAGGATCACCACATGCTTATCGGCCGGGTCGGTCAGGCTGCGGAGCGATTCCAGGAAGCCTTTGCCGTCGGTGTTCTCGCCGATCAGTTTGCCGTCTTTCTGGTAAACGCAGTTGACGGCTCCCATTTTGGCGGCGGCGGGAGACAGATCGTCAAGCAGTTCCAGGACCGCCACCTTATGGGGAATGGTGAAATTGCCTCCGCAAAATCCCATCGCTTTCATACCGGCGACTGCATCGGCCAGCTTTTCCGGCGGCACTTCCAGTGTCAGGTATCGCCACTCCAGCCCAGCGGCCTGGAACGCTTTTTCCATCATGTATTGAGTCGGGTTACCGGCGACAGGTTGTCCCATGCAACAGGTGATTTGTTGCAAATGCGATTCGAGCACGGTCACGACTCCACAGAAACAGGAAGCCCGTCAGGCCAGCGGCGGAGCGCGATCCTGACAGCCAAGAGAAGCATGCGAGACAAACGCGAATTGTAGCAGAAAGAGGGGCGTTCTTGTCGACGGGGCGCGGCGCCTGGTTTACGCTGGCGTTTTCTGGATTCTGCGGCCAGATCGGTCGGACGTTCCGTAATTTCGTGAGATTGAACGATGATTGCTTGTCGATACGGCTCCCGTTTGCTGCTTTTCTGCTGCCTGCTTGTCGGCATGGCGACTTGCCTGTCCGCCGCCGACCAACAGGTCTACCTTTCTTCCGGCGGCGCGATCACGGTGTACCGGATCGCAGCGGATACGGGAGAACTCACCGTCCTGCAGGAGGTCAAGCTGCTGGGCGCCGGGCCGCTGGGACTGTCGCCCGACAAACGTCTGCTTTATGCGACTGCGTCGCAGCCCGCTGAAACAGGCAATGGAACCGTTGGCGCCATTGCGACCTTTCGCGTGCTGCCGACCGGCAAACTGGAACGGGTGCATCAGGCGGCCGTGGAGCAGCGGCCGGGTTACCTGATGTCGGACGCCGCCGGGCGATTCCTGGCAGGCAGCCATTACGGGCCCGGGAAAGCGAGTATCTGGAAGCTCGATGACCAAGGCGTCTACCGCGGCGAGACGGTGCAGCAGTTTGACCTGGAACGCTGTGCGCACTCGGCGGTGTTCGCGCCCGACAATCGCTGGCTGCTGGTTCCGGCGACGTCGCCCAACAAGGTCTTCGTGCAAAAGTTCGATCCGACGAACGGCCACGTGGTTGCCAACGACCCGCCGTTCGCCGCCGGGCCGCAACAGGATTCCATGGCGCAGCAGCCGCGACACTTGATTTTTCATCCAACCCGTCCGCTGGTTTACACCACTAACGAACGTCTGCCGCCTGGCGTGGGGGTGTGGCAATGGGATGCGAAAGCCGGCCAGCTGGAATTGCTGCAGACGCTGCTGACCCAGCCCCAGGGGTTCACCGGCGAAATCACCACCGCCGATTTGCATTTGACGCCCGACGCCCGGTTTTTGTACCTTTCCAACCGCGATTCCGGAAAGCTCCAGGATCGCCAGGCGATCGATACGATTGTCGCCTTTGCGGTCGATCAGAAAACGGGGCGACTGACAGAAGTGGGTCACTACCCGTGCGAACACATTCCGCGTTCGTTCGCACTCGATGACACGGGCCGCTACGCTTATGTGGCCGGCCAGGGCGACAACCAGCTGGGGGCTTACGCCCTGGATTCGAAAACGGGGGCCATGACCCGTATCGCCCAGTATCCCACGGGAAAATCTCCGTCGTGGGTCCTGTGCCTGACGGCGCCTGGGGAGAAGTAGGCGGTCCTCAGAACAAAGACCCTGCGACGGAGCGACTGGGTGGTCGTGGCGATTGTTCTTACCGGCGGAGCATGGCCACGGCGGACATGGCGGCTCCATTCGAAGCGGCGGCGGGCGCCGGAACCGCGGCGGCCCTGGGTGCAGGGCAGCCCAGCGGACGCCAGCCGTTTTCGTCAAACATCTCCGCCAGCTGGCCGAGCGATTCGACGACGATCTCCGGACGGTAAGCGTAGCTCGACAGGTCGGCGACCCGGGTGCCGCCGCTGAGCACCAGCACGGTTTTGAAACCAAGCTGAACGCCGCCCAGAATGTCGGTGTCCATGGTGTCGCCGATCATGGTAGTTTCGTCGGTTGTCAGGCCGAGTTCCTTGCGCGCTGCCCGCATCATCACGGCGCTGGGTTTGCCGACGCTAAAGGCCTTCACCCCCGTGGCCGTTTCCAGCATGGCGACCATCGCCCCGCAGCCAGGCCGCAAGCCATTTTGCGTGGGGCAATTGGGATCCAGATTGGTGGCGATGAGCTTCGCTCCGTTCAGGATCATGCGGACAGCCGCTTCGACCATTTCCAGATTAAAGGTGCGGCCCTCGCCGACGACCACATAATCGGGATCATGGTCAACGACCGCCAGGCCGTTCTCGTGCAGCGCGTTCAGCAGCCCGCCTTCGCCGATGACATACGCCGTTCCGTGCGGCGTTTGCTGGGCCAGGAATCGGGCAGTCGCCATGGCGCACGTAAAGACGTGCTCCTTTTCGACCTCGATACCCATGCGGGCCAGCTTGGCGACGACATCAAGCCGGGTGCGCTGGCTGTTGTTGGTCAGAAACATAAACGGAATGTCGTGTCGTCGAAGTCGTTCGACAAAGTAATCGGCGCCCTGGATGAGCTCCGATCCACGATACACAACGCCGTCCATGTCGATAAGATAGCCGTGCCTCACGGCATGCCTCCTCTTGCTTCTTACGAATGCTTTGAGGCCGCCAGCCCTGCAAAGTGATCGTACAGATTGGGTTGCTAAAAGTGTTTCAAGGAAACGATCGACCCCCAACCGAAGCAATCGGCGTGCCGAAGCAGCCGACGGAAATCTTCAGAAGCCCTAAGTTATTGTCATTTTAACGGTTAAAGCGAGAGGTTTTTCGCCATGTGAATTTCTGACGCAGACCCCATGGCGCCTGAAGAACGTGCAGTCCCGCTGTGCAAATGCTTGAAAGAGTAGCCCTCAGACGCCAAAAGGGGTGGTGTTTTTATATAGGCCTCGCTGGCGCCTTCCGTGCCGGGATTACCGTGGCGCGCTAGTCGTCGGAGCCCAGCCCGGGGCCGTACCTGGCGAACAGACGCCGAACATGGCGCGCCAGCGCCAGGTTCACATCCGGGTCGTCGGATCGCAGGGGACTCGCGAAATCAATCTCTCCCTGGTTGCTCGCCATGATGATCGCCGCCGCCGTATGCTGCACATCCACCGGCAGGTCGGTCGCTTCTTCCAGGGCCAACGCCAGGTCGAACAGCACGCCGTGCAGGGCCGGTTCGATGGTCGCCTGGCCGGATGCCGAAAGAAAAAATCCGGGCACGATCTGCCGACCGCCTGTTTCCTCCGCCTGGTTCATGGTTGCTCCTGGTCGCATTCGGTTCGCGAGAGTCGTGCCAGGGCGGCAGGGCCCCGTAGACTTTGCCGGTCCCATCCCTGCGCTCCTTGGTCTGTCTTATAATGTTGCACAAAGGAGAAAACGAATGCACTACTTCCGAATTTTTATTGGTTGCGCGCTGCTGGCTTCATTCTGGCGCCCCCTGGCTCACGCAGAGGAGATCGTCCCTGCCGCGCCGTCCGCTGAGGCAGAACCGCTGGATGGACGCGACGGCCGCGATCTGACGCTGTCAAATTTTCGTCCCGAATCCAAGCTGAAAGTCGACGCCCATCACCTTCGCCAGGCGAAGTTTCCGGTGGTCGATATCCATACCCATTTCCGCCATCGGTTCCGGCACTCGCAGGAACAACTGGAAGAGTTTGTCGACCTGATGGATCGTCACCAGATTGCGATCTGTGTGAGCCTCGACGGCCAGCTGGGCGAAGAGCTGGAAGAGCACAAAAAGTACCTGTGGACGAAATACCCCGACAGGTTCGTTATTTTCGCCAACATCGACTGGCAAGGGTCGGGCGAAAAGGAGAAGCCATCGACCTGGGCCTGCAATCGTCCGGGCTTTGGCGAGCGGATGGCAGCGGCTCTCGCCGACGCCAAAAAACGCGGGGCCAGCGGCCTGAAGATCTTCAAAGGGTTTGGCCTGGAGTACAAGAACGCCGACGGCTCGCTGCTTAAGATCGATGACCCGCGGTTCGATCCCATCTGGAAAGCCTGCGGCGAACTTGACTTTCCCGTATTAATCCATGTCGCCGACCCGGCCGCCTTTTTTGACCCGATCGACGAAAAGAACGAACGCTGGGAGGAACTGCATCGCCACCCCGAATGGAGCTTCTATGGCGACGCCTTCCCCAGTCGGGAGGAACTCCTGGCGGCGCGGAACCGGGTCATCCAGCGGCATCCGTCCACGAAATTCATCGGCGCCCACGTGGCGAACAACGCGGAAGACCTGAAAACCGTGGCGGCCTGGCTGAAGGAATACCCCAACCTTTACGTGGACTTCGCTTCACGGATTGGCGAACTGGGAAGGCAGCCGTACACGGCTCGCAAGTTTCTGATCGACCATGCCGATCGGGTGCTGTTTTCCACCGACGGCCCCTGGCCCGAAAAGCGGATCTCTCTGTACTGGCGGTTCCTGGAAACCTACGACGAAGAGTTCCCCTATTCCGAGAAGGACTTTCCGCCGCAAGGATTCTGGAATATCTACGGCGTTGGCCTGCCCGATCAGGTGCTGCAGCAGATCTACCACGAGAACGCCGCGCGGCTGATCCCGGGGGTCAAAGAGAAGCTCAACCGCTGGCGCGAGCGGTCTGAGGGCGCCGGCGAGTAAGGCCGGTGACCTGGGAAGCACGCCAGGCGGCAATCGCGAGCGTTTCCTCGGGCCTTGATAGCAGGCTGGGCAACGCGCGGGGATTGCCACAGGACGGATCTGCAAAAAAAGATCCGGCTTTACCACGTGCCTGGCGTGTTGCGCGGGGCAACCTTTACTTCACATCGACCGACCAGGCGCCGGTGGGAATGAACGACTTCCACACGTCGTACTTGGGGTTGCCGAGTTTCATCATCAGCAGGGGACTCTGCTTGGGACGAATCGGCGGGCGGCTGAGCGTCATGCGAGCTTCGTGCGGAGTGCGGTCCCCTTTGCGGGTGTTGCAGTCCAGGCACGAGCAAACAATATTCTCCCAGGTGGTTTTCCCGCCGCGACTGCGGGGCAGCACGTGGTCAAGGCTCAGCCGATGATGTGGCAGGCTTTCGCCACAATACTGGCAGCAATGGTTGTCGCGCGCCAGCAGGTTGCGGCGGTTGAAACGCAAGGTCTGTCGTGGGGCCCGGTCAAACCGAACCAGGCGAATGACCCGCGGCGCCTGAATCACAAAATTGACGGAATGAATCCATTCGTCATTTTCACAAACCGACGGTTCAGCTGAGCGGAACTCGCTGATTTCACGCCACATGTCGAAGTCGTACGAGGCGTAGACTCCGTCGGAAACATCAATAATGTCGGCGATTTGGCGATACACCAACCCAAACGCCCGGCGAACCGTTACCACATGCACCGCAAGATACGAACGGTTAACGACCAGCACGCTGGAATTTAGCGGATTGCTTGAGCGCGCGTCCTCCATAGAACCCCCACACGGTTTGGGGCCGGGGTTGCTTCGAGCGATGATTAAAGCGCCGGTCGGCTCGAAAGACAACGCCAACGGCTGAACTTGGAATCGCGATTTTGATTATTGTACCGATTCTCTTATCTGCAGGCCAGAAAATCTCGGGCCAAATCCGGGCCTTCACCAAAACTTGACAACCGCTTCCGCTTGGCTGCCGTGCATTCGTTTTGCGGCCGCCTGGCGCTCGTCCGCCGGGCTCCGGCGAATTTGCCTTGCGGGAGTTGGGCCGTTTGTCTACGATCCCGCGTCCTATTGCGTCGGGGGAAGACTTTTCCGGCGTCCTTATCCTGACTCTTCTCTTTTCTGCTCAGCATCGGACGAGGCATTTTATGCGACTGACGCTGTCGAATTTCGGCTGGCTGCTGCTACTGCTCTGCGTGTCAGGCGGTTGCCTGTCTCCCATGCAAATGAGGGATTCGGTCAAGCCGGCATCTTCGGGCCAGGATCCGCTGGGCCGCGGCTATCGCGATGCGTCCCTGGAACCGCCTGCCGCCAAGGCCGAGGCGAAACCGCAGGTGCAACAAGCGTCGACGACCGCGCCCCTGCCTGGCGAGGGGTTAAGCTCGGAACAGTACGCCAAGTGGGAAAAGATTATTGCTTCCGCTGACGAAGCTCACCGGCCGCAGCTGGAGTACCTGTTTGCCGCGGTGCAGGAGAAAGCCAAACGCGATCTCAAAACGGCCGCACCGACGAATGACCCGGTCGACCCGAATCCTACATCGCCGATCGACATTTCCGAATCCAAGACTAAACCGCCAGCTGAGAAAAAAACGGCCGACGCGAAGGATCAACCAGCCGCCAAGGAATCAAAAGAAGAAAAGCCGGCGGCCAAAGCTCAGCAGCCCAGTACCAGTGAAGCCGAACCGGAGAAGCCGAAGACAACGGCCCGCAAAGAACCCGCCAGCGAATCCAAGCCGGCGGCCCAAGTTCCGTCCAGCCCGTCGCCCGGCGCCTCCGACCAGCAGGACCTGGCGTCGATACAAGCTTTGCCGCCGGTGCTGCCCGAAAACGGTTCGTCTGTCCCGGCGGGAGCGACTTCGATCCCCAGCCAGTTGCCGGCAGATGAGGCCAGCTATAGCCATATTGCGCAGACCAGTCTGACGGCCAGCCTGCACGCGGAACCGGGCGCCAGCCAGGCTCCTTTGCCCAACTACCCGACGACATCGCTGGCGACGCCCGCCTACCCCAGTACGGCGTCCGGCGATCCGGCAGGCCTGCAGGCGGCCCATCAGTATCCCACAACCGGTAACGCCGCCGGCAATCCGGCGGCCCCCGGGACCATGCATGCCAGCGCCGCGGCGCGTCCCCTGCAGAACAACACCTTTTCGCCTGACGACTGGCGAGCCCACCTGCACGCTTCGGTGGCGCAGCTCACCCGCCAGGCCGCCGATCCGACCCTGGACAAGGTGACCCACGACCGGCTGGAAGTGCAGCTGCGCATGCTGCAGTTACTGGCCGGCGAGCGGGACGCGGCCTTCCAGCCGATCGCCAAACTCGATCCGGTCGAGCAGCAGTTCTGGGCCGAACAGCTTTACGGCATCGATGCTTTGCTGAACCCGAACGCGTCGCCGGTGCCCGATCACCGCGCATTAAATGCACTGCGGCATCTGCGGTCGTCGGTCGATCACCTGTCCGAAACCAGCAGCCTTGAGGTCCGTAACCTGGCCTTCTGCACCCGGGTCGACAGCTACGGCCAGTACCAGCGATTTGAGCAGTATGAGTTTCGACCCGACCAGGAAGTGCTGCTCTATGTCGAGGTCGATAACTTCTCGGCGAAGCAGGAGCAGCATGGAGCGGGCTTTGAAACAGCCCTGCAGGGCGGCTATCAAATCTACGACGCCGCCGGACGGCGGGTCGCCGATCATCAGTTTGCGGTTGATCGAGAAAAGTGCGCCAACCGCCGGCGGGACTTTTTCATCCCGTTCCAGTTCCATCTGCCCGCCGGTATTGGGCACGGTCGCTATACGTTAAAATTAACGATGGAAGACAAGCACGCCGCCAAGTTCGGCCAAAGTGCAATCAGTTTCACCATCGTTGAATACGCGTTGAATACGCGTTGAATACGCGTTAGAAAACGCTGAATAGCTGCTGAATAGCGACCCACTCGATCATGCCGGCATACGACGCGATTGTTCTCGGGGCAGGCGGAGTCGGATCCGCCGCCGCCTTTCACCTGGCCAGTCGCGGCGCCAGGACCCTGGTGCTGGAGCAGTTTACGCCCGCCCATCAGCGCGGCAGCTCCCACGGCCAGACGCGCATCATTCGCCAGGCTTACTTCGAGCACAGCGACTATACGCCGCTGCTCCAGCGCACCTATGAACTGTGGCGCCGCCTGCAGGAACAGGTTGGTCGCCAGCTCTTCTTCCCCGTCGGTCTGCTGGAGATCGGCCCGCCCCAGGGCGTCGTGCTTCCCGGCGTGCGGGAAAGCGCTCAGCGGTACGGCGTCGCCGTCGATGATCTGGCGGTCGATCGCGCCCGGCAGACGATCGTCCGTTTTCCGCAGTTCCAGGTCGACGCGACCGAAGAAGCCGTGCTGGAACCGGCTGCCGGATACCTGCTAGTCGAAGAATGCGTCAAGGCGCATCTCCAGGCGGCTGAGGCCGCCGGCGCAGAGCTGCACTTTGAAGAGCCCGCACTCGGCTGGCGCGTCGAGCATGGCCAGGCGATCGTGACGACGTTGCAGGGCGAATATCGTGCGCCGCGGCTGATCCTGACGGCGGGAGCGTGGACGGGACCCTTGCTGGCCGACCTGCGGATTCCGCTGCGGGTGGTTCGTAAACACTTCTACTGGTACGCCGACGATAACCGCGCCTATCGGGCCGATGCTGGCTGTCCGGTCTTCTTTTATGAAAAGCCGCACGGCTATTTTTATGGCCTGCCGGCGATCGATGGCCGCGGCATCAAGGTGGCCGAGCATAGCGGCGGCGGTGATCTGGCGACCGATCCCACGCACCTGGACCCCAGCCCGGAGCCGGCGGACTTCGCCCGCGTCGATGCGTTCCTGCATGCTCATTTGCCCCAGGGGGTGTTCCGCAACATCGGCCACAACGTTTGCATGTATACGTTGACGCCCGACGAGCACTTCATCCTGGATCGACACCCGGCGCACGACCAGGTTTCTTTTGTGGCGGGCCTGTCGGGGCACGGTTACAAATTTGCGCCGGTGCTGGGGGAAACCATCGCCTGCTGGTCGCTCGACGGCGGCGACCGGCCTGTTCCTTTTTTCGCCCTCGATCGACTGGCCCTGCAGCCGCCGGTTTGACAAGCGGCAAACGCCCCGGGCCCAGCGCAGTTTCGTGAGGGACGCGTCGTCATCGTGGCGCGGCGAGAACCTTTGAAAACGGGGTTCGAACGTGGTTATAATGATCTCGTTCCCCCAGCGGATCGACCTGTTGCGGATTTTCTTTCGACAGATCCTCGCTGCCGCAGTTTCCTGATCCGTCGCTCATCCCTCGCCCACCCTGCTCTCTTTGAGATTTACGATGCTTCGTAACCGATGCACTCTCGTGCCAACGCTCGCGGTTCGCGCCCTGGCGGCTCGTTTGCCCCACTGCCTGTTGCTGGTTCTGTTGTTGCTGGTGTCGCCGATTGACGCCCAGGAAATCCTGCCCGACGGTACAGCCGACGCGCTCAAAAGCATGGCCGCACTGCAGAAGCCAGACGGCCTGGAGATGGAGCTGTTCGCTGCCGAGCCGCAACTGGCGGGACCGGTTGCGTTCTGCCTGGATGAACAGGGCCGCGTCTATGTGGCCGAAGAGTATCGTTTCAATCGCGGCACGGAAGAGAACCGCACCCGGGCGTTCTTCCTGGAAGACGACCTGCAGCTGCAGACGGTGGAGGACCGGCTGGCGATGTATAAAAAGCATGCGCACGAGTTCGACGGCGGCATGGAATGGTTCTCGCGCGTGGCCGATCAGGTGCGAATTGTGGAGGATCGCGATCAGGACGGACGCGCTGATTTCTCACGCATTTTCGCCGGGCCGTTCAACGAACCGCTCGACGGGCTGGCCGCCGGGGTGATCGCCCGGGACGGCGATGTGTATCTCACCTGCATCCCGCATTTGTGGAAATTGCGCGACACCAACGGCGACGGCAAAGCCGACGTGAAAGAGTCGCTGCAGCGAGGCTTTGGCGTCAACTGCGCCTTTCTCGGCCACGATCTGCACGGCCTGGTCTGGGGGCCGGACGGACGGCTTTACTTCTCCGTTGGCGATCGCGGGTTTAACCTCACCACGAAAGAAGGGAAGCATCTTGTCGGTCCGCGTCGCGGCGGCGTGTTCCGTTGCGATCCCGACGGTTCGAACCTGGAGCTGGTGCATGTCGGTTTGCGCAACCCGCAGGAACTGGCGTTTGATGAGTTCGGTAACCTGTTCGCGGCCGACAATAATTGCGACAAGGGCGACCTGTCGCGATTGGTCTATGTGGTCGACGGCGGCGACAGCGGCTGGAACATGGCGTATCAAACGATCGAGGATCCGTACCTGACCGGCCCCTGGCATGCCGAGAAAATGTGGCACGTGAACGCGGTCGGCCAGCCGGCCTGGATCCTGCCGCCGGTCGGCTCGCTGGGCTCGGGTCCTTCCGGCTTTGTGTACTATCCAGGCGTCGGCCTGGACCGCCGATACGACGGCCACTTCTTCCTTTGCAATTACACCGGAGACGGCGGGATTGAGTCGTTCGCCGTGAAGCCGCACGGCGCCAGTTTTCGTATTACCGACGACCATTCTTTCCTGAAACCGGTGCGGGCGACCGACGTCGACTTTGGCTACGACGGGAAAATGTACGTGCTGGACTTCGTCAATCTGGACTGGACCGGGAAGAGTCTGGGCGGACGGATTTACACCCTCTTTGACAAAGCCTTTGTCGCCAGCGACGAGGCCCGCCAGGTCCGGCAGCGATTTGCCGAGGGCTTTACCGGGCTGACCGCGGAGGAACTTTTCGCCCTGTTTGATCACTCCGACATGCGCATGCGTTTACGTTCCCAGTACGAAGCGGCCGGCCGGGAGGGGATGGTCGAATCGCTGCGGGCGCTGGCGACCGCCGCCGACAACCCGGCCCGCACGCGTCGCCATGCGGTCTGGGCCTTGTGGCAGATCGGCCGCCGGGACCCCCAGGCGATTGTTGCGTTGCGGGAACTGACGGGCCACGCCGACGCCGACACGCGTGAGCAGGCGATCAAAGCGCTGGGCGATCTGCGCGACGTCGATTCGCTGCCGATCTTCACGGCCAGCCTGAGCGACGATTTGCTCCGCGTGCGCTTCCAGGCCGCCCTGGCGATAGGCCGGCTCGGTCCGACGGCAGGGGCGACGGATTCGAAACAGATACAAGGTGCGCCGGAAGCTATTAAAGCGGTCGTGCGGATGCTGGAGGAAAACCATAACGCCGACCCGTACTTGCGCCATGCAGGCGTGATGGCGTTGTACGCATTGTCGGATGACGCGGCCCTGCTGCGATTGTCTGGCTCGTCCCACGCGGCGGTGCGGCTGGCGGCGGTGCTGGTCGCCCGGCGACGTCCCGAAGTGGACCTGGCTCCGTTTCTGCAGGATGAAGATCTGGACATCGTAACGGAAGCCGCCCGGGCCATTAACGGCCTGGAACGCGTTGCGGCCGAGCCCGCCCTGGCGGACACCGCCGAACGCTTGCTCCGGGCTCCTGCGCCCGAGGCGCTGGTGCGGCGGGTGATCCATGCGAACTTTCGCCTGGGCAGGGCCCAGACGCTGCTGGGTCTGGCTGTCGGTTCGCACCTGGCGCCGGCCATGCAGCAGGAAGCGCTCGCCTGCCTGGCGGCCTGGTCGACCGGTGCAAAGCGGGATCGTGTGAACGGTAACTGGCGGCCGCTGGCTCCGCACGAGATCGACGGCTTGAAAAGGCGACTGCAGGATGGCGGGGCCGAGAAGCTGCTGGCCGGCGCCCAGGGCGACGTCATGGCGACCGCGATCGGGCTGTTGACGCAGTACGAAATCGACGTCGACGATGCGATGATCGCGGCCTGGGCGGCCGACGACAAGCGTCCCGCGGCGACCCGTCTGGAATGCCTCGGTTTGCTCGCCCAGCGGAAATCGAAACACACCGGAGAGACGATCGACTGCTTCCTGCATGCAGACGAACCACGATTGCGGGCGGCCGGCCGGCGGCAACTGGCCCAGGGCGATCCGAAGGCGGCCCTCAAAGAGATCCAGGCGGCCCTGTCGAATCCGGCGGCGGCAACGCTGGAGCTGCAGTCCGATGTGGCCGTGCTGGCCGGTCTCAAACAGCCTGCGGCCGACGCGGTGCTGACCGAACTGCTCAGCCAGTTTGTCGCGCCGCAGACGGAGCGTCGTCCCGAACTGGACGGGTTGGAGCTAGATCTGGTCACGGCGGCCGGAGAGAGAAAGGAGTCGGCGGAGCTGGCGAAGCTGCTCTCCCGTTATCGAGAGCAGACCGAAAAAGCCGCCCTGTCGAACCCGCTGGCGGCCTGGCGGGCGGCCCTCTACGGCGGCGACGCGGAACGCGGCGAGCAGTTGTTCCGGGCGCATCGCAAGGCCCAGTGCATGCGATGCCACAAAGTCCACGGCGACGGCGGAACGGCCGGGCCCGATCTGAGCGAACTGGCCAAACGGGCGACGCGGGAGCATCTGCTGGAGTCGATCGTCGAGCCAAATGCAAAGATCGCCAAAGGGTTTGGCTCGGCGACGGTCATTACCGATCGCGGCAAAGTGATCGGCGGTTTCCTGCGGGAAGAAACGCCGGAAGCAATCGTGCTGGAAACGCCGCAAGGCGAGCAGGTGCGTATCCCCGTCGAAGAAATCGACGAACGCATCCAGGGCCGCTCGCTCATGCCCGACGTCCGCACGTTGCTGGAACTACACGAGATTCGCGACCTGGTCGAGTTTCTCAGCCAGCAGAAGTGACAGGATTTGTCACTTCCCGCAGAAAGAAAGTCGACTGTCCGGTGTCTGTTTTTTCGCAAAACGACGATCGCCAGCGTCGTGACTCAGCCGCCCTACAGCGACGAGGCTTCACTCACGGTGACCTGGTTCCGGTTTTTGAACTTGCGGTAGCTGCCCCAGACATGCTTGTAACCGAAGTACATCGTTTTGCCGAGCAGCTGGCGCGGTGAAACGACGATCCGGCCGAGCCGATACGGCTCCGGCCGCCAGCGATCGGTGTAGGACTGCAGGGGCCCCGTAAAGTCGATCGCGTGGACCTGGTCGTCGTGGAAGAAATGCTCAATCACTTCGTGCAGCAGCAACTGGCCGGGGCCGCAGCTTTTGAACTCTTCGTCGTAGGCGACCTTGAAGGGGTGATGCACCCCTTTGGCGGTCCAGCCCAGCTCGAAGGCAAACGGCCGCCCCTTTTCTTCCAGAAAGGCAAGCGTTAACTGCCCCCAGGCCGCCAGCTGTTCCGACTGGCGAATCAGGTAGGCGGCCATGCCGGGAGAGCGGACGATCGAACTGCCGGCTTCTCCTTTCCAGCAACGATCTTCGACCTCGAAACCGCGTTCCAGCAAGGGACGCACCTCGGCGGGCGAGAAACTGTGCTGGATGCGGAAGGTGCGGTTCTCGTCTTCGCGAAAACGCCGTACCCGTCGGCCCACCACCTGGCGGAAGTTCTTGGACCAGGTTTTTCGGTAAGCGTCCCAGTTTCCGGTGACAGGAACGACGCCGACCAGGCAGCTCTCACGCACATCAAACGACATGCCGGCCCGGCGCAGCGCGTTCTGGAAACCAACCCAGCGGGGCGTATCGATGGCGACCCCGTCGAACCATCCCAGCGCTCCCGGCGCCTGGTGGATGCAGGGAGCCAGCAGATCCAGCACCGCGTCTGTGTCGGTTGTTTCGTCCAGCAGCAGGTCGCCGCAGGGAGCCCAGGGGTTGCTCGTCAAACCGGCCACTTCGACCACGCCGCCCAGTTTCCGGGCGGCCAGCGGCAAGGCGGCCAGCAGCCGGCCCTCGCTATCTTCGACGGCAAAGGCCTTGAACTTGCCCGGTTGCGAAAACTGCAGCAGCCAGTCGGAGATGATGGCCGAACGCACCGCCGGCACGGCGCAGGCGCTGCGGGTCCACAGGTCGTCCCACTTGTCAGCGGCCGCGGAAAATTCGGCCGCGTTACGGTATTGAATCAATCGCATGCTGCATCCCCGGTTCCGAGTGGCCGCACCGTCCCACGCAATGCTTTCCGTGAGGGACCGGCGGGCCGTTGCCAAAGCCCTTGTTCAAGCATGGCATGTAATTACCCGTTGGCAGGTTATGTCCCCTGCCGAATTGCGAAATCGCTGCTGGTCCGCGCTGGAAATCGTTAAATTCGCACTGAGCGGAATCTTCCGTCCTGTCCGCGGTTGGCGGTTGGCCTGCGTTCCCTTTAGAATTAAAGGCAGGAACCCCGGCATGCGGTCCTTTGGCTGCGCGCTGCGAAGAAGCCACTGGCACGGAGAGCGAACCGATTTTGAATTTCCTGTTAAGCGGCCGGCGTGATGTGACCTTCACCAGTCGACTTGCCTGGACGCTCGTTCTGACGATCATGATCGGGACGTCCGCCCCGGCCCTGGCCGATCGGTATGACGACCAGTACCTCGACGGTCTGCGCGAGCGACGGCTGTTCTCCCTGGCCGAATCGTTCTGCCTGCAGCGTCTGCAGGCGGCCGGCAATGCGATCGATGCCGAATGCGATCTGACGCTGGCCCTTCTCCGCACTTATGCGGCCCACGCGATCAATTCCCCGCGCGAATTGCGGGAGCCGATCTGGCAAAAGGCCCACGCCGCGGCGCAGGACTTTGCCGCCCGGCATCCGGCCGACGCTGAGCGGTTCCTGGTGCTGGTGCAGGATGCGCTGACCACCCTGGCCCGCGGCGAACTGCTCCGGCAGGAGCTGGAGACCCGATCTGCGGCAGGGACAGAC
The DNA here is from genome assembly GCF_007751035.1 of Lignipirellula cremea. Taxonomy (NCBI): domain Bacteria; kingdom Pseudomonadati; phylum Planctomycetota; class Planctomycetia; order Pirellulales; family Pirellulaceae; genus Lignipirellula; species Lignipirellula cremea. The sequence goes on from NZ_CP036433.1 coordinate 4,263,502, forward strand.
AAAGAGCCCGCCCTGGAGCAGATCCTGCTGGCAGTGAATGCGCTGGAGTCGATCGACAAGGAGCTCACCCGCGAGATTCCACGTCGGGCTGGCAGCCGCGAAGGGCTTTCCGACAGCGAGCTGTTTGCCCTGCAGAACAACCTCCGTTATCAGCTGGCCCGGGCGCACCGGAACCTGGCCTTGTGTTACGAAGAAGGAACGGCCAACCAGGTCAACTCGCTGCAGCAGGCCAGCGGCATGCTGACCGACGTGCTCACCCGCATCGGCGAAGCCGATCCTCTGTACGGGAACGTCCAACTGGACCAGGTCGTCTGCCTGCGGTTGCTGGGCGATCTCGACGGGGCCCAGCGCCTGCTGACGACGCTGCAGTCGTCGAGTCCTGGGGTGGAGCTCCTGCTCCGGGCCCGGGCGGAGGCGGCCCGGCTGCAGCTCGACCGGCAGAAGCCGGAACTGGCGTATGCGGAGATTTCTCGCGGGCGGAACGTGGGCGGCCGTCTTTCAGCGGAACTCGACTTCGCCCATCTGGAAACGTACCTGGCCCTGTGGAAAAAGGCTCAGGAAGAGAACAGCGACCAGACGCCCGGCTGGCTGGCCAAAGCGAAAGCGATGGTCGAGCAGATCGAACGGGCGCATGGACCTTACTGGCGAAGACGGGCCGACCGTCTGCTCGTCAATACGGCCGGCGCCGGGGGCGGGGGCGATCTGGATATTCTCGTTCGCCAGGCCGATCGTTTGTATCTGGAGGGAGCGTTCGCCGAAGCGATCACTGCTTACGACCAGGCCGGGCGCCAGGCTTTGGCGGCCGGCTCCGACGAACAGGCGTTCCTGCTGTTGTACCGGGCCGGTCTGATTGAACAGAAGCAGAAGCACTACGCTGACGCCGCGTTGCGCCTGCGGGCGGCGGCTTTGGCGACTCCCGAGCAGCCGCAAGCGCCCGATGCCCATCTGCTGGCGGCGCATTCCGCGGCGCAGGTGGTCGCTGCCGATCCGGCGTCGCTGCCGGCGTACCTCGACCTGCTGGAAGAGCATCTGACGCGCTGGCCGGAAAAGCCCACGGCTGACAAGGCGCGCATGTGGCTGGGGCGGATTCGCGAGCATCAGCATTCGTGGTCCGAGGCGATGCGCATCTATCTGGAAGTCTCCCCGCAAGCCAGCGATTATGCGTCCGCGCTAGAGGCGGCGTCCCGCTGCGCCAAAACGTATCTGGCGGAACTCAAGGCTGCCGGTCAGCCGTATGACCAGCAGGCCGAGAATACCGCTTTGCAGTTTGAGAGCCTGCTGCTGGACGAACAACAACGCTTGCCGACAACCTGGACGCCGGCCCTCAGGGAGGCCGCGATCGCAGCGGCGCGGATTCGCCTGCAGCATAGCGCCGGCGGGCAGGCCCGGGCGTCGTCGATTCTGGAGGGAGCCCTGGCGGCAGGCGGCGACGCGGATCCAGCCTGGCGAACGTCCGCCACGGCGTTGCTGGTCGCAGCGCTGGCCGCCCAGCCGAGCCGCCTGGCTGAAGCCGAAAAGATGCTCCGCGAACTGGCCGACGCCTCGCCGCAAGAGTTACTGGAAATGGTCTCGGGCCTGAGCGCGGCGGCGGAAGCTGCCGGGCCGCAAGGGAAAGAACGGATCGCCGGGCTGCAGCTCAAGGCGGCCGCCCTGCTGGCTCCGCAGCGGGCTAAACTTTCGGCCGCATCGCAAAGCATGCTGGATCTGGTGCAGGCCCAGGCCCTGGCGGCTGGCGGCAATCGCGATCAGGCCGCCCAGGCTTACACCCGGTTAATCGCGGCCAATCCCCGCGACGGCGGCCTGCAGGAGGAGTACGCCGCTTTCCTGCTGGCGGGCGCGGATCGGGCCAGCTGGGAACAGGCCCTGCTGCAGTGGCGTCGCGTCGGGCAAGGCAGTCGTCCTCGCACCGACCGCTGGTGGCGAGCCAAGTACAACACGGCTTTGGCCATGTACCGCCTGGGCGACAAGGCCGGAGCGGCCGAACTGATCCAGTACCTGAAGGCGACTCCACCCGGCCTGGACGGCAGTTCCGAACAGACCGCGCTGGAGCAGCTATTGAAGCTCTGCCAGTAGCGGGAAACGAAGCCGGCAGTTGCTACGGTTTGCCGATCTGACGCAGGCCGGTCGGCGTCTTCTGTGCCTGCTCGATCCGCTTGCCGAGCTGGAAGGAAAGCTCTTTGATGCGGTCGGCCTGGTCGGGATCGCCTGCCAGGTTGTGCATCTCGGCCGGGTCGGTTTTCCGATCGTACAGTTCGTTCCCTTTATCACCGCCGACGCCCCATTCCGTATAGCGATAGCGGGGCGTGCGGAGACTGTATCCCGAACCGTACTGCGTGAGGGCGGCTGCCCTGGGAGTAGCGGCCAAATCGTCAAGCACAGGCGCCAGGCTTACGCCGGACAGATTGCCGGGCGGAGTGAGGCCGCATAGTTCGGCCAGAGTCGGGTAGAAGTCGACCATCTCCGCGAACGACGCCGTGTGGCCGCCCGCCTGTTTCATGCCAGGAGCGCGGATCAGCAGCGGCACATGCGCGGCGTTCTCAAACAGCGTGGTCTTCTGGTAGTAGCCGTGTTCGCCCATGTGATAGCCATGGTCCGAGGTGAACAGGACCACCGTGTTGTCGGCCAGCCCCAGATCGTCGAGCGACTTCAGCACGCGGCCGACCTGGGCGTCCATCAGGCTAATCGAAGCGTAGTAGGCCTGGATTGCCTGGACGGCCAGTTTGGGGTCCAGGTTGACCTGGTCTTTCTTTCGCAACAGCGCCTGCTGGGCCGGTTCAGGGAGGGTTTCCAGATAGCCTTCTGGGACCTTCGGTACTTGAATCTGGTGCGGCGGGTACAAGTCAAAGTAAGCGTGGGGCGCCACGTACGGCGTGTGCGGTCGGTAGAATCCGACGGCCAGAAAGAACGGCGTTTTGTTCTGGGCGAATTCAGTAAGCAGTTCGATGGCGGCCAGGGCTCCTTTGCCGTCGGTCTGGTCGTCGTCGTCGCCGTCGGCGGAGAGCCAGCTGAGCGTCCCGCCAAAGCTGCCGGGTCGGAGCGAGAAGATTTTTGACTCTTCGATTTTATCGCGGCCGATCGGATTGACCTTCACGTCCCATGAATCGGGATCATCATGGCCGTCGGATCCGATGGAGTTTGGCACGTTGTAGTGATAGATTTTTCCGACCCGTGCCGCCGTATAACCGGCCTGGCGAAACATCTGCGACATCGTTTGCACGTCGGGCATGCGATCGCGAATCAGAATGGCATTCTGGTGAATCCGCGTCTGGTCGGGATACAGGCCCGTCATGAACGAGGCGCGACTGGGCCCGCACAACGGGTACTGGCAATACGCCTGTTCAAAGCGCACCGCGGTCCGGGCCAGGGCGTCGATCTGGGGCGACTTGACCAGCGGATGGCCATAGCAGCCCAGGTCGCAGTTCAAATCGTCGGCTATCAGGAACAGCACATTCGGCCGCGTTTCGCCGTCGGCCGCCTGGGCGGCGACAGGAGCTGCCAGGGTCAGACTAATCGCCAGCAGCCAGGACCATGCCAGACCGCGGGCCAGTAACGCATCAGAGTTTTGCATCAGAACAACCGACTTTCCGTCGAGATGAGAACAGGAAGACGCCGGTCCCAGCGCCGGACGCCTGCGGCCATTATGGGCGACGATCCGCGGTTGTCCAACTCTATTTCATGCGGCTACTTACGGGCCGCAGCATGGGGCTTTGCGGCGCCTTGATGGTTCGGTTCGTCCAGTTCCATGGGGAGGTCTGCCGAGGGGATCGGTTTGCTGGATTCCTCCCAGCCCCATTGGGCCGCCATCAATACGATCATCAACAGGGAAACGAGTTGATAGAAAGTCATACCGGCCCACACGATCGGCTCCGGCCGCAGGCTTTCCGACGCCAGCCGGAACAGGCCATAGGCGATAAAATAAAACTGCAGGCGATGGGTCCGCAGTCGGTCGCCGGCCTGCAGCCACAGCAGCAGGGCGAACATGGCCGCATGAAAGACCGACTCGTAGACTTGCGTGGGGTAACGCGGCCCATCGCCAATCAGGTCGACGCCCCAGAAGCCAGTCGTCCGCGCGCCGTAACAGCAGCCGTTGACGAAGCATCCCCAGCGACCAACGGCCAGCGCTGCGGCGATCGCCGGCGCAAACCGATCGCCCGTTTTTAAACGCAGCCCCAGGGCGATCTTGGCTGCTTCGACCGCCAGGTAAGCGCCCAGCAGGCCCGTGGTGATTGTTTTCCCGTCAGCCAGCCATTCTCCGCTGGACAGGCCGGCGACGCCTTCGCCGACGATGAAGGGAACCTTCGCTCCGATCATCCCGCCGAGAAATCCCGCCAGCAGCAGCAGGGCCCGTTCCCAGAACGGGAGCCGCGCCAGCTCTCGCGGGACGGGCGTCTGCCAGCGGACCAGCAGGAACACGGCCATCGCCAGCAACATGAACAGGGAATAGCCCACGCTTGCTCTTCCGCTTGCGGCAGTGGCCGCGGTCTTGCCGGGTTAATTGGTTACAGGATTAACAGCGTTACCGAGATTAGCAGCAACAGAGCGCCCGTCAAGCGAAACCAGATCGCCGAACCGCCCCGGCCGATCTCGACAACGCCGATCCATGGCCCCAGTTGCCAGGCCAGCAGCACGCCCCACAGGCCGCGCGTGCTGTAAAACACATTGGCGATGGGAGCTTTGCCAAACAGCGCCACCGCAAACACGATTCCCAGCGACTGCACGGCCAGTAGTCCGCAACCCGCCGCCAGCCAGCGGCGAGCCGGCCGAGGAATCTCCCGCAAAGGGGCTTCAAAAAGCGGGATCATCCCCAGCGAAAGCACCGAGCTGAATAAAAACACCAGCGGCAGCAAGCGGCCCAGCCCCCAGTCGCCGCGCCATTCCTGCACGCAAATATCAAACAGGGCGAACGCTCCCGCAGAGATCAGCGCACAAACCACCGACAGCAACACATGGTCACGTTTGCCGCTGCCGCCCTGGTTCAGCAGGATGACTCCTAGCGTCGCCAGCGCGGCGGCCGCCCACAGATCGGGCGGCAGAACTGACCGGGTCAACGCCCAGGCCAGCACGGCGACCAGGATGATTTTCAATCCCAGCACCGGGGCAGCCACGGAAACATCCCCCCGCGTTAGCGCCCAGATCGTGGCGATCTGCCCCACGACAAACAGCACGGCGATCCACAGCGGTTGCCAGAGCTGAGTCCAGGGGGGAAGTTCACCGCCCAGCAGCACGCTGGGGATGAACACAAAAGCGATCGACATATTCAGCAAAAACGTCGTCCGCCACACGCCGACAGGCCAGGAATTGGACCGTTTCAGGAACATAGCGCCCAGCGAGAACATGGCCGCCGCCAGCAGCGGCAGCCACGCCTGGGGCCCAAGGAGCGAGACTTCGGCGTTGTCGACCAACAGCATTTATCCAGGCGTCTGGCTTGCGCAGACCAGATGCGCAGCGGGGAATTTGGTTTCCTCCTCGACAATGTAGCCGCACCAGGAAAAACCAGATAGGGTCGGCCTCCAGGCCCCACGCAAGACGGAGCGCCCCGCCGGTGAACGTTCCCCCTGCACCAGGCGGGAAACCTGTTTGTCGGTTGCTTAGGCTCTACTCGCCAGGACGGCGCTGGAATTCGGTCAAAGGGACAAAGCCCAGATCGTCAACCGGCGTGCTGGTCGGCTGCTGCAGCGGCGACAGACGATTCGTTTCTTTGCGGACAAAATGGACCAGTTCATCGACCTCGATCCGATCGTTTCTGCCTTCGCGATTGGAGGATTCCCCGTCCGCATGTCCTGCCAGACCCATCACAATGGAATGGGTAAACAGGCCGTTATGGATTCCCATTTCATCGGCTTTGGCCGGGCTGGGTTCGTAGGAGAACTGGCCTGGCGAGGTCGCGGTAATCACCACGGCTTCGTCCCGCCGCAGTGGCCGGACGGCGGCTTTCCACTGGTAGGCAGGGTCGCGTTCGTTTCGGATGATGTTGCCGGAAAAGCAGGTGTCCAGCAGGAACAGTTTGCGGCAGCGGATTGACATGATCTTCCGCAGCAACTGCCAGGAGATGCCTTTTTCCTGAAGGCGGATCGAACCCAGATCCTCGCCTGTGCTGAAGGGAGGGATAAAAAAGTAATCGTCGGTGTCGGAAACACCATGGCCAGCGATGAAGACGACCAGGACGTCTTCGGCGGCGACGTTCTTCAGGTTGTTCTGCAGTTCGCTGATCAGGTCGGTCACGGAATCCGGCGTGATCTCGTCGTTGACCAGGGCCATCACTTCGCCTGGCTGGTACAGTTCGCCGCCTTCGAGTGCGAGCGCTTTGACGACGGCGGCGGCATCGGCCAGAGGATATGTCAGGGCCAGCTTGCCCGGATAATCGTTGGCGGCCAGCGTTACGATATGGAGCTTCGGCTGGACGGGAATCGGCTCGGCCTGCACAAACACATCGACATCCTGGAAGAACCCCGACGTGTGCAAGCCGCGTTCTTCCACGCTGACGCGGATTCGATTGAGCGAACTGGAAGCGACTGCTTTCCATTGATAGATCGAGGTTACTCCCCGCCGCGCCACGGCGGGCGCTCCCAGCGGAGCGCCATTGATGCGGCAGGCAGCGACAAAGCGGTCCGCGTCGCGCGGGTCGATCACTTTGACTTCGGCTTCGATCAGGATCTCTTCGCTGCGACCAAACTTTGTATTGGGACGCGGGCTGACCAGCGTGACCTGGGGAGCTTCGGTGGAAAGCGACAGCACGTACTCGGCCGCCTTGCCGGGGTCCGCCACCCCGCTGTTGGCCAGGGCGTCGATCACATTGCCGGCCGCGAGCAGTCGCTGGATCAACTGGGGCTGTTCCAGCTGTTTACGGAACTGGGCCGCCTGGAAGAACCGTGGTCCCTGGTCGCCGGATTCGTTGAACTGCCAGCCGAACAATTCGTCGCCGCTGACGCTGGCCTGGTAATAGTAGCCTTGCGGCGTCCAGCAGGCCCATTCGCCGCGTCGATCGGCAAACAGGTTCAGGATCGGCTCCCAGGCCGGTTTCAGCAGCAGCTGTTTCAGGTCGCGCTGCCCTTTGCTGCGATAAACCAGGACCATGTCCTCCCAGTAAATGTCGGCCCTGCGCTGCAGCGCCGCCAGGATGTCGTCGGCTTTAGTCGCCGTGGTCACCTTGCCGTTTTCCAGGAACCGGAACGATTCGATCGTGTCGCCTTCTCGTAATCCTCGGGCGTAAGCAATGCCGGCTTTCGAGATCGCGACCACCGTCGCTTTGCCGTTATCCAGTGCAAAGCGGACTCCCAGGGTAGGGCTCAAGCCGGCCGCGTTATGGCCCGGCGCCAGTCCTTCCAGGCTCCACAATTTGATCATTTGATCGGTCGATCCCGACGCCAGGTACTTGCCATCGGGAGACACGCTCAGCGAGGTAACACGGTCGGTATGATCGCGGAAATAACGCAGCACTTTGGCCGGCTGTCGCGGCGTGGGCAGGCTGTAAACATAGATCCCACTGTTCGGCTCGGGCGTGCCGACCGCCAGCGCAAAGGTCCGGCCCGCGGCGTCGTTCACCCAGGCATAGGATTCGATGAATCCTTGTTGGGCTGCGTCAGGGCGCATCTGGATTGTGCCTCGAGTGACGCCGTCCTGCGACAGCGTCAACACCAGCCGCGTGCGGTCTACGCTGAGTTTCCAGCCGTCCCGGCTGGTTTCGGGATCAAGCCATTTTTGGTCCCGCCGCGCCGCGTTCATCTGTTGGCGTTTGAAGTCAAAGTACTGGGTGATTTCGCCGTAGCGATTGAATTGCGGCGTGGCCGCGTTGTACTTTACTCCTATGCCCAGCTGGTAATCGCGGTCGGTGCTAAAGGCGACCTTCCAGATTTTGTTCCCGCCGCCTGTGCGTCGGGTGGGCGCCATGCTGCTGAGCGGTTTGTTGATTCGGTTCCCTTTTGCGTCGCGCAGCCGGAACAGCAGAATCTCGGACTGGTCGCTGCCGTAGGCGGCGGCGTAATCTCCCGTTGTGCTGGCGGCGCACGCGGCCGAGTGCAGGTCGTGCGATATCGTGCGATCATCGAGCAGCTTTCCGCTCCGCCAGTCCCACATTTCCATCACCGAAAACTTGCTCTGCGGGCCGGATTCGGTCGTCATAAACAGCACGCCGCCGGGCGAAAAAGCCAGCGACAGGGCGGGGCGTTCCTGGGCGCGCACCCGGCTCTGCTTCCATCCGTTCCAGACGTACACTTCCGCTTTGGAGTCCGCCGACGCCCAATGCCCGCTGACGTCGCGCGCCAGCACCTGCACAGCGCCTGCATGGCGATGCGGCAAGGTATACGGCCGCGCCTTGGGCCGCGAAGTATCGAAAATGCTGATCTGCTGCGGCGAGTCCCAGCAGACGGCGGCGACCAGGTCGTTGGACAAAAACAGGGCCGGGCTATGGTAGAGCGTTTGGTTGCTCTTCTCTCTTAGTACGACGTCCGTGAAGTCCGACAATTGCCAGACCCGCAGTTCTCCATCAATACTTGAAGACACAAGCTGCTTGCTGTCAGGAGAAAAGGAGAGATCCTCTAACGGCTGGCGATGCCCGCGCAGGGCCCGCATGTACTCGCCCGTACGCAGATCGTACAGGGCAATGTCCCCATTGGATGACATGGCGCTCAGCCCGCTAAAGGCGAGGTATCGGCCGTTGCCGCTGATGGCGAGCGTATGGACGACCCCGCGTTGGCCGCGGGCAATGCCCCAGCGGTACGTTCGCTGCATCGCCAGGGACAGGCGTCCGTCCTGGTCGCGAACGCTCCATTCCCGGACCGCTTTGTCGTCGCCCCCTTCATAAAGGCGATTCGAGCCGGGCGCAAAGGCCATGCCGTTGACGATCCCCAGCGGCCCTTGTGGATTGAGCACCAGTCGCGGCGGTCCCTCTTGGCCGCTGGCCTGCAGGCTGCCCCAAGACAGGCTTGCCAGACAACCCAGCACGCCGAGAATCTGGATTTTTGTCCAACGGTGCATTGGCTCTTCCTTCCCTAACGATCGACCCTGGAAACCCCGCACCACCTATTGTAGCCGGTTCTGGACTTGCATGCGTAGCTGCTGGAAGTCCTACAGGACAGAAATTCTCCGCCTTTCTATTGGCTGGAGCCCTGCATTGCTGCCCTGCTGGCAACGAAGGGCGTTTTCACCGGTTTTCCCGATGCCAGGACTGCGGTCCTTGTGCATAATGCGAAGGGTGAACCTGGTTCGCCGTGGGCCTGTCCTGCTGGAAGCTTGTCGCGGTGACACAGGCCGGTGGACGAGACGTCGCGGGTCGAGTTGTGGGAAAATCTTGAGGGGGATAAGCACCATGTTTGGTATCAGGTATCTCAAAGCGCCGCCGACCACGTATATCATGCAGTTCCGCAAAGGCAGCGTCGTGCGGGAAGGGGCGGGGCTGGCGTTTCTTTATTTTGCGCCGACTTCGGTCATTGTTTCGCTGCCGTTCGGCAGCACCGACGCGCCCTATGTTTTCAACGAAGTCACGGCCGATTTCCAGGAAGCGACGATCCAGGGGCAGCTGACCTACCGGATCACCAATCCGGCTCGGCTTTCTGCTTTGCTGGACTACAGTCTTGACGCCCAAGGGCGCCATCAGAGCGACGACCCTGGCAAGCTCAATGACCGGCTGATCCAGGCGGCCCAGATTCTGGCCCGGGAGTATACGGGGAAGGCGAGGCTGCGTGATCTACTGCTGGGCAGCGATGATCTGGTCAAGCATGTGGAGGCTGGTTTCCGATCGATGGAATCCGTCGCCATGCTGGGCGTCGAGGTGCTGGGGTTCTCAGTGCTTTCCATCAAAGGCACTCCCGAGATGTCCAAAGCCCTGCAGGCCGACGCCCGGGAAAAGTTGCTGCAGCAGGCCGACGAAGCGATTTACGCCCGCCGCAACACGGCCGTGGAACTGGAGCGGAAAATCCGCGAGAACGAACTGCAGACGGAAATCGCCGTCGAGCTGAAACGGCGGCAAGTGAAAGAGACAAAGCTGCAGGCCGATATCGCCCTGGAGCAAGAACGGTCCGCTCTGGTCGATCGCAAGGTTGAGAACCAGCGGAAAGAAGCAGAAGCACAGGGCGCCGCATTACGGGCCACGCTGGAACCGCTGCGGGAAACTGACTGGCGCACGTTGATGGCGGCCTCGCCCAAGGGGTTCGACGCCCGCAGCCTGATCGCGATGGGCTTTCTGGACCTGGCGAACAGTTCGGGAAAGATCGGGCAACTGAACATTTCGCCCGACCTGCTGCAGTCCCTGCTGCAGACCCGCGACCCCAGCGAGGAGTAACCTGACTTGCAATCGCACTCGATCATCGCCGTCGTCACCCGGGAGACGCGGCTGCAGGGGCTCAAGGCGCGCTGGGCGACCGCCAGCAATGCGGCCTTTCGCATGAAACAGGCGGTCGAACATGAACGCAGTCGCCGCCGCGCCCAGGCCAAAACGACTAGCGCCAACGCCACCAGCGCCGAATCGCTTGCCGCGGTCGATGCGTTCGCCGATCATGATGAATACCTGGAAGAGGACGCCGCTTACCAGTCGAACCTGTCCGTCCTGCAGCGCGACCTGGAGCTGGGATACCCGGTCGTGAACATTGATCGTACGTTGCTCGCGACATTTGACTTTGGCCGGTGCATTGCGGTGGTTGTCGTCGGACAGGACGGGCTGGTGGCGAACGCAGCCAAGTATGTCGGCGACCTGCCGATCATCGGCGTGAATCCGGACCCTCAGCGGATCGACGGAGTGTTGCTGCCGTTTGCGATCCACGAAGCCCGACGGATCGTCCAGCAGGTGGTGCGCGGACAAGCCCGGACTCGCCAGGTGACACTGGCCCAGGCGGAACTGAACGACGGCCAGAAGCTGCTGGCCTTTAACGACCTGTTCATCGGTTGCCGCAGCCACGCCTCGGCCCGTTATACGCTGGAGGCCGACGGCCGCTTTGAAGAACAATCGTCCAGCGGCGTGCTGGTATCGACCGGAGCTGGCTCTACGGGCTGGCTGTCCTCGGTTTATAACATGGTCGATGGCGTGCTCCGCACCCAGGGCAGGGAGCCGATCCCGCGGCCTGCATTGGCTTGGGAGGATCGTCGCCTGGCGTGGGTGGTGCGGGAGCCGTTTCTCAGCAAGCAGTCCCAGGCGGGGCTGGTAGCCGGCCTGCTGCCGGAAAGCGAAGAGCTGGTGATCGGCTCACAATTGCCGACAGGCGGCGTGATTTTTTCCGACGGAGTGGAAGCCGACTTTCTGGAGTTTAACTCCGGCACGATCGCCCGGGTGTTCGCCGCCTCGCAGCGAGCGCATCTGGTCGTGCGCTGAACGCGCAGCCCCGCGTCCCGCGAAGGTCAACGGGGGCCGTTGCCTGCGAGTTGTTGTGGCTGTTGAACGTGTCGCTGGCGTGTTGATTCAGGGCGCAGCAGAAAGGCCCATTGCACCAGGGCCTGCGGGCGGGCAGGGTTCACTCCTTGAGCAACGGGCCAATCGAATTTCGCTCTGATCGGTTCGAACGAACGCTTCGCGTCGACTACCAGGGCTTGAGTTTCCAGCCCAGGATGAAGCCGATGCCGAAGCAGGCGAACGCCACGACTTCGGGTTTTTCGCGGGCGTAAATCTGGCAGTATTCCATCAGATCAGCGGCCGGGTTCATCTCCTCGACGGAGGTCGGTCGCGGACGCGGGGCAATGCTGGCGCCGGCCGAATTTCGTTCTTGTGTCGACATGGTTCATTCTCCGAATATGAAAAAAAGGACGGCGTGAAAACTACGCCATTGCTTACGACTGGACGCCGCCAGAGCAAGCCTGAGTCGGCCCGATCACGGCGCACTTACAAAGGACGACTAACGGGATAGCCGTGTTGGCGAAGCGGCTCCACCGTGTCGCAGGACCGCTTTGATCCAGCGGACATTCCGGCTGAACTCATCCATCGAACGATGAAAGACGGCAAAGCTACTCTTCATGCGCCAGGCTGCCAAACCGGCGGCTGCCATCGACAGCACGAACACGCTCACGGAAGCGATCGCCAAACCGCCTGCCACCGACAGCGGAGTGAACTCCGCCAGGGCGAAACCGACACTCAACACGATCGCTGGCGCACAGCTGGCTGCGGCGACCAGACCAATGGCGACGACAATCGCCGGCAGGGTCGATCTTTCAAGGGCTTCGGAGACATCCGCCCGCAACAGATTGACCTGGAGCTCTCCCAGTTCAATCACATCATGGGCCAGTTCGCCGGCGCCTCGGGTGAAGCTGGCGACGTTCTGTCCGTTTCCGGCGCCATTCATCTCCTTTTGACGAGCCATCCGATAAATACTCCCAAAGCGACAGCTGCGCCGATGGTGACGCCGGGGTATTCCCCGATGTAACGTTCCATGCCGGTGCGCAGTTTGTCCAGTTGACGTTGAGCCAGTTCAGCTGGTCCCGACTCTTCTTTGGACGGTTGCAGTCCGTCCGGCGAGGAATCCGGGAGCAGCCCTAAAATTCTGTTGATCATGGAAGCTGTCTTTCTACATCAGAGTTAGCCGGGGGCTCGAGCAGTTTTCCCAGTTGCTGGCCGGCGTATCCCATGGCTCCGCGCACCGCCATGTTGGCGACGAAGCCAAAAATATTTTGCGCCAGCGACTGTTTTTGATGGGGAGTCGGATCCTGCTCCACGACCAGTCTGTGGCGTTTAGCAAGTTGGGCCAAAGTTTTGGCGTCGGGTTGGATGATCTCGGTGCGATTGGGCGTGGCCAGATAACCCAGCCCCACGGCGGCGCCAACGCACAGCCAGGGATAATTCCGCACGTAATGGCGCCAGTCGCTCATGACTTTCGCCCCGCCGACGACCTCGCGTACATCTTCACGAAGCTCTGAACGCACGCGGCGCATTTCTTCCTGGATTTCAGTAGCCGCTATTTTGTCGCTCACGCGTTACGTCCTCAGGTCGAGAGTGGGTTCGAAAGAAAGGCTGCTAACTCCGTAGCCGCCCGCTTATCGGCGGCCCGATCCGAGCGTCGCCAGACCGACTACCACGCCGGTAATCAGGCCAACGCCAAAGCAGACGGCGAGCGCTTCCATCGGGTGCTTCCGCACGACCGCTTCGGTCTGCTGGTAGCCATCATGGACGGCCTGATTCACGGCGTCGGCCGCTTCCTGCGAGCGTTTGCTGGCGGTGACGGCTGCTTCCGATACGCGGTTGTAGGCGCGGCTGGCCATGTCGCTTCCCTGGTTTACGAGTTCGTCGAGATAGGATTCGATCTGTTCGCGGGTTTCGCCCGTTTTCACATGGATATGTCCGACCAGGCGATTGACGTCGCCTTCGAACTGCAGACCCGGATCGTTCGTCAGTTCGCCCCAGCGTTCCTGCAGTTTGCCTTTGATTTCGGACCAGCGTCCCAGCAGAGTTTCTTGGCTAACCATTATGCGATCTCCTTCGTGAGTTAATTGGTGCGTTCGATTTCCTGCGAACACGCTGCAGGAATAGATAGCAAGCCGCGTGCCACCGGAAACGAAATCCGGGAATGCCTGAAGAAGTCAGGGAAAGAAGGGGGTTCCGCCCAGGCAGGTCGGCCATGGGCAGCCTGTCGAACCGATTCTGCGGTTTGCAACCGTTCACACGATGCGGCAAACGAGACCGCTCTGGTCGCGCGGCGACCAGAGCACGACTCGGGAAGAGGGCTCGAGAACAAGCCCTGGAACGCCACGGCGCAGGTTTAACCCGGCAGCAGGTCCTCTACCAGGCGTCGCTGGCCCGAGGCTGCCTCATGACGCTTCTAACGCAGCATGGTGCGAGAGATCGTTTCGATCTGGGCGATTCGTTCGTCTGGGCTGGCGGTCGGATCGAAGGTAAAGGGACGTCCCCACATTCGCGACAGGCGGCCTGCAGCCAGACGGCGGCAGTCCAGGTCGTCATGCGACAGCAAGACGATCCACGTCTGCTTGTCGTTCTCCAGCAGCGCCACGGCCCGGGCGGGCGAGTCCCCAATCGAGCACGCAAAGGCTTTTCGGATCGACGCCACGCGATGCAGTTGCTCCCGGTCCAGCAGATCGGGATTGATCTCGTCGAGCCACGGCAGCACGCCCTGGCCGTAGCCCACCAGTTCGTTCTGGGCTTCCTGACGCAGGCCAAAAGATTCGTGCGAGAGGCGTCCCACCAGTTGCCGGACCCGTTCTCGATTGATGCCGGACGGATTGGGGGCGACGCGGATCAGTTCCGCTTCGATGCCTGAGGCCGTTTCGTTCAAACCCCAGTCGGGACGCATTCCTTCCAGCACCGGCGTTAAATGTTGCCGGCATACGGTCGGTTCCGCCAGCATCATGCGCCAGAAGCAGGGCGCCTGGTAGCTGCGCCGGTCGGCGCCTTCTCCCACATGCATTTCAATGGCGCCGCTGGGCTGCTGGGTAAACTCCATGGCGACCGCCGTCGTAAAGCCTGGTTGCTCGACGCCGGAGGGCTCGACCAGGATTGAGACGGTTCCGTTTGCTTCGAAAGCCACTTTGAGCAAACGCTGGGGAGTCTGGCTTTCGTAGTGTGACGACATCCGGGCGTGGTTGACATTGACCGAGTACGTCTCCCGGCGGGAGCGATCTTCGGAAACCACGCTGAGCACTTTGGTCTGGTTGAAACGCGTGCTTGCCAGCCGCAAGCGGCCCAGTTGCACTTCGTAGCGTCCCCAGTGAAGCAGGACCGGGAGCGGAGGAGAATCGGCGTTTTCCGCCTTTGCTCGCGAATTAGAGAATCCCACCGCCAGAGATAGCATGGCCGCCAGGGCGATCCTTCGCTCCATGTCGCACCTCGTCTTTCTGGACGATTTTCACGCCCAAAATCAGTTTCGTCTGTCGGCAAAGCCGACAGGCGGCGAAACTTCGGCCTGCGCAGCATCCAGCCCGCAGCGCCATTTCCTTAACAAATATATCGGTTATTTCGCCTGGGGAAGTCCAGACCACTTTGGGCCGTTTGATAGATTTTGAGAGATTTCCCTCATGGGGTCCGCAGGGCGGGCGGGACAACTATAATCGCCTGGGAACGATTCACGCCGCCGGGAAATTGAGGAGCCGCCTGTGTTCGACGCGCTCGCGAGTCTGGTTTTCGCGATCCATTTGATCTGTATGAACGTCGCTTCGGCGGGACCTTTGGGAGCCGCCTGGCTGGACTGGCGCGGCCGTCGCGGCGATCTGGCGGCCGCGCAAACAGGTCGCTGGCTGGCGGGAACCGCCGCTCTCTGCCTGCTGGGCGGAGCGCTAGCGGGACTGGCCCTGGGGGCGCTGGTATGGGATGACGCGTTTCACAAAGCATTGCTGGCGGTGCGGAGCCGGATCTTTTTTGGCGCGTGGGAGATCGTGTTCTCTTTGGTGTTGATGGTCGCACAGTACGCCTCTGCGCGGTGGTCGCGGCAACCGGCCGGCGTTGGCAGTTGTGTGTTCCGGAGCGTGCTGGCGGTGCTGGCTTCTTCGAATCTGCTTTATCATTTCCCGCCGCTGTTCGCCGTAGTGCGGCAGCTGGCGGCGAGCGGGGCGCCGGAACTGCCGCTGACTTCGGCCGAGTTTCGGGCGGCCATGCTGACGCCTGGGGTCTGGTCGCTGGCCGTGCACTTTGCCCTGGCTTCCTTCGCGATGGTCGGCCTGGTCGTGATGCTGAAACTGGCCTTCCGGAAGACGCCAGACGCGAAAGACGTCAATCCCGCTGGGAACGAAATGGATCCGGCCGACAAGGAAGCAGGCGACCGACTGGTCGCCTGGGGCGGACGCTGGGCTTTGATCCCGACCCTGCTGCAGTTGCCCGTCGGGGTCTGGGTGCTGTTCCAGTTTCCCGGACGCGTGCAGGATCGCTTGACGGGCGGGGAGCCGCTGCTGGCGGCCCTGTTTGGCGCCGCCGTGTTTGCGGCGCTGGGGCTGATGCATCACTTGTCGGCCGTCGCCATGGGAGACGCCTCGCGGAAGACGACTTTCCTGGCGACCGGCATGATGGGCCTGGTCGTTCTGCTGATGGCCGGCCTGCTCCGCGCGATCAGCTAAAGGCGTTGAGCTGACGCGCGTCTTGACGCAGAGATTTTACAGATAGACGCGCTGGTTAAAGATCCACCATTCGGCCAGCAGTACGACGAGACCAAGCAGCACAATCCATTTCCAGTAGTCGACCTGCTGCGTTTCCCAGACGGCTTCGGCCCGTACGTCGGTCGCGCCAAACTGCAGCGTCGTCCGCGGCTGCAGGTTGCTTTCGCGACCGTCGAACAGGTTCACCGCGATCAGCTGCGACAACTGCGGGGAGTTTTCGTCGCGCACTTCGTAAATGCCCAGACGATCCGTCCGCGAGAACGGGAACAGCGTTTTCCCCTGCGGCTCGACTTTGGCCGGGCTTCCGCCGGGCGGCGTCACCATCAGGTATTGCTGCGGCAAGGCGGTCTGCAGCCGGACCAGATCGCCTGGGCGGACCAGGTCAGACGCGATCGCCGTGCGGCCGCCGCCCTGGTGGCGGATCAGGTTCTGAAAGAAAATGGGGAAGCTCAGCCGCTGGTACCAGTTGGTGTTGTACGCCTGGGCGCCTTCTTTGCTGGTGCTGAGAATCTCCATCCCCAGCACGGCGTCCTCGTAGCCGTCGCGGGGCGCAATAGCGAACACGGCGCCAAACTGCGATTCGATCAGCGTCTTTCCGCCCGGCGGCGGCGTCACTTCGAAGCCTTCGACAAACAGCACATTGCCCAGCTCGATCAGCTGCATCAACGGATGCAAGCGGTCCCAGTCCAGCAGCGCCGGCGGGCCCTGCTTCTCTCCCTTTTTCCAGCCGTCGCCCGGCGGAATGGCGCCAATATAAAGCGTGCTGGCCGAAGGTGATTCCTGCGGCGAACAGCGATCGTAGATAATCAGATCATACGCCCCGCCGCGAGCCTCTTCCTGGTATTTTTCAGTCATCAGGACGGCCGGTTCTGCGATCCGCAAGGTGGAAATTTTGGCGGACGCCGGCGTGGTCAGCACCGTTTCCAGCAGTGGATTGCCGGGACTGACCAGCAGGATATTCGCCGGACGCGGCGCGTTGAGCGCCACATAAGCGACGTTATCCAGAGCGAAGTCGTCCTGCCGGTTGATCCGCACTCGCAGCCAGGCATGCTCGATACTTTCCAGGCCGTAGCCCGAGAGATCAAAGTCGGCCCCGGCGGAACCGGGCGTACGCGGCGGGACGACGGCGGCGGCGCCTTCGGCCGGCGCATCGCTGGCGGCGGTCGCATTGTCTACCGTCGACTGGGCGCCAGGCAGCGTGAGGGCGGCCACGTCCCGCGGGGATTTTTCGTCGTTCAGGTAGACTTCGATCTCCACCTCGACCGGTTCCGGGTTGACGTTCTCCAGGCGGACGAACGCCTGCAGCTGGTCCGGTTTCTCCGCGTTCCGCTCGGTCGCCAGCGAGACGATGCCAACGTTATCCGGCTGGGGCTTGCCGATGGGGATGAACTTCGGATCCAGGTTCCCCAGGAAGAAGTCGGGGACCGCAGCGAACCCGCCGTCGGAAAACAGATAGACGGTCGCCGGCTGGGCTTCGGCGACGGCCTGGTCTTGTGATGGCTGCGTGCTGTCGGACGGGTTGGCGTACGAAGAACGGCCCGGATTGGCCAGGCCGGCCGCATAACGCAGAGCGTCGTCGACCTGGGTGCGGCGCTGCGAAGGCTGGATGCTGTCGAGCCGGCTGCGAAGTTCGGCCCGGTTGTCGGAGTATGACTGCACGATATTCGACTGGTCGGAGAAACTCAGAATCATGGCCGCGTCGCCGGAACGCATCTCGTCGATGATGCCGCGGGCCTGCTTCTTGGCTTCCTCCAGCCGGGAGGGGCCGACATCGGTCGCCGACATGCTGGCCGAGTTGTCGATCATCAAGATGAAGCGATTTCCGACCAGGTTGTTCGCTTGCCGGCTGGGCCGCAGCACGGCCAGGATGATCAGAAACAGAAGCAGCAGCTGCAGGAACAGCAGAATGTTCCGCCGCAGCCGTTGCCAGATCGTGTTGACGTGCAGGTCCTCGATCGCTCTTTTCCACAGGAACGTACTGGGAACCTCGATCGGGATCCGTTTCAGTTTCAGAAAGTAAAGCAGCACAATCGCCGGCGGCACGGCGGCCAGGATCAACCAGCCCCACCAGGGCAGCGTGGTCAGAAAGAAATTCATCGCACCAGCCCTCGCTGTCGCAAATAGCTGGAGACCAGGCGTTCCACCGGCGTGTCGGTGCGGGTCATCAGATAGCTCATGCCGCGACGGGTGCAGTAGTCGCGGGCGCCGCCGATAAAGGCGGCCAGCGTTTGCTGGTAACGGTCCAGCAGCGGCCGGCTGACGGTGATCTCGGCAAAGTCCTGGTCCTCGCAATCGACCAGCCGCAGGTCCCCTTTGACGTCGGGTTCGATCTCTTCCGGCGACAAGGTATGGATCACATAGCAGTCCATCTGCTGCGCCATCAGGAAGCGGAGGGCGTGCTCATAGCCTTCCTTGTCCATCAGGTCGGAGATCAGCACGACGATCCCTTTGCCGCTGTTCCGCAGGCAGAAGTTCTTCACGCCGGTCGCCAGCGACACATTCTCCCCCGGCTCGATACCATCGAGATAGCTGAGCAGCCGCGGCAGGCTGTGCCGTCCGCGCAAGGCCGGGTTCGACCGGCGGGGCGAGGCGCCAAGGGTTTCCACCCTGACCCGGTCAGCCCGGCAGAGACCAATAAACCCGAGCGCGGCGGCCAACTGTTTGGCGTACATCAGCTTGGTGGGATCGCCAAACTCCATGGAGCTGCTGGCGTCGATCAGGGCGTAAAAGTGCAGATCCTCTTCTTCGAGAAACAGCTTAAGGAACAGCCGATCCAGTCGGGCGTACAGGTTCCAGTCGATGAACCGCAGATCGTCGCCAGGGACGTAATTGCGAAAATCGGCGAACTCTACGCTTTGCCCCTTACGCTTGCTGCGACGCTCCCCTTTCATGCGGCCGCGAAAAATCTTCCGGCTGACGAGCTCCATTCGCTCCAGCTGGGCGAGCAGCGCTGGCGACAGCAAAGAAACCGCAGAAGACATGCACAAACTTTCCGAAAAAAAACGTCGCAACAGGGAACGGACGAGGCGGCAAAACGTGTGGCAAGTTACTGCCGGAAACCCTGCTTTTTCGCAAAACATCGAAACCAGAACCTCAAGGCGTCAGCCTCGCGTTCCTAACTGGCCATGCTGGCGGCGACGGGGGCGTCGTCGGATTTTTCCGGCAGCTTTTCCAGGATCTCCAACAACACCTGGTCGGCCTCGATCCCTTCGGCCTGGGCCTCAAAATTGAGGATCACCCGATGCCGCATGGCCGGCAGAAACACCCGGCGGACGTCTTCATAGCTGACGTTATAACGGCCTTCCAGCAAGGCCCTGACTTTCGCCGCCAGGGCCAGGGTCTGGGCGCCGCGGGGGCTGCTGCCCCAGCGCAGATATTTGTTGGTCGGCGGCAGTGCGAACGGGCCGCCGGGATGGGTCGCCAGGGTGAGCCGCACAATGTAATCCTGCACGTGCGAAGCCATGATGACTTCGCGAATCAGCTTCTGCCACTTCAGGATTTCGGCGCCGTCCATCACCTTTTGCGGTTCGATCACAATGCCTCGCGTGGTGCGGTCGATGATGGTCGACAACTCCTGGCGGCTGGAATAGCCGACGACCAGCTTGTAGAAGAAGCGGTCCAGCTGGGCTTCCGGCAACGGATAAGTACCTTCCTGTTCCAGGGGGTTCTGCGTCGCCATGACAAAGAACGGTTTGTCGAGGGTGAACTTCTGCCCGCCCGCCGTGATGGTGCCTTCCTGCATGGTCTCCAGCATGGCCGATTGCGTTTTGGGAGTGGCCCGGTTGATCTCATCCGCCAGCAGGATCTGCGTGAAGATGGGACCCTTCTGGAATTCAAAAACACGCCGACCCTCAGGCGTTTCCATCACCATGTTGGTGCCCAGGATATCGGACGGCATCAGGTCGGGAGTGAACTGGATACGGTTGAACTGCAGGTTGAGCGTTTCCGCCAGCGTGCGGACCAGCAAGGTTTTCCCCAGACCGGGAACGCCTTCGAGCAGGCAATGGCCGCCGACCATCAGGCAGGTGAGCACGCCGTGCACGATCTCGTCGTGCCCGACGATCACGCGGCCGATCTCGTTTTTGACGGCCGTATACCGATCGCGAAACTCATCGGCCTGTTGCTGCATCGATTCCGCAATACTCACACTGCTTCTCCCGGTGAATGATCTTGTTTCAGGCTGATTCGAGATAGGGTTGCTGGCGGCGCCCACGAAAGGGCGCTCGCGGGGCGTTTAAGACGGCGGCGGATTGCGATCGCCGAACGCTTTTTTCTTCGCCTTTTTCAGGCGATCGGTGTAGGACTCTTCCTGGTCGCCCGGCGTGACTGCAGGACCGCTGGCGGGCGGTTGGGGTCGATCCGCCGGGCCGATGCCGGGCTGGTTCAGGGCGTCGCGAACGTCCCGTTCTGGTAACGGCTGGGCCGCGTCGGGTTCAAACCGGGCGGCGGCCCGTTTCTGATCCAGCTGTTCGGCGATCGCCGCTTTCCGATTGCGGAGCCGGGCGATCCGTTCGTCGGGCGGAGCCGGCGCTTCCTGCCGCAGGACGTTCGTGCGGAACCAGGTGAGCAGCGGCGTAATCCATTCAAAACCGATCATCACCCGGCGAATCAACACATCGCCAAAAAAAGCGACGGACGCGATGAGCAGCATGAACGGCCAGACCCCGCGGCTGCTGATCGCCAGCGCCAGCGTCCGGCGGAACGTGTCGACCTTCAGCATGGTGTCGAGGCCTGCGTTCTGTCCGGTCGCCGGGCCGCCCGAATCGGGCGCCGCGGAGCCCTCGATCAGGGAGCCGGGCTCGCCGCCGGTTGGCTTCTGATCCGCGAGCTCCGTCAGCAGTCCGATATTCGTGTTCCGGTCGGTGAACTCCGACGAATAGGGCACATTCACGCCGGCCCGGATCAGGCCGTACTCGCCGCCTGGGTTAAGGGCGAGGAAGTAGCTGCCCGCTTCGTCGGCGTCGAACTCGCCCACATAGCGGCCTGAAGCCTCTTGCCGCAGCGTGACGGGTTTTTGTTCCAGCTGGGGCGTAACAACGCCGCCTGAGATATTGAGAAAGTTAAGGAACTCGTCGTCGGGGTTGAGGGCCGTGACCACGATCTGCACCTTGCCGTTCTGGGCGTCGGTGGAAACGGTGAACTTTCCCTGCTCATTAACAGGCCGCATTGACCAGCGAATAATCTGGCTGAAGAGCTTGTCGTAGTACGGCTGCTCTTTCCAGCTGTCGGCCCAGGCGTTGCCCGCGTCGCTGGTAAACGCAACCGTCCGGCCGACGCCAAAAGTCCAGCTGGCCAGCAGGGTCGAGTTGGCCGGTTCATCCGGTTTGTCGGCTCGCAGGGAGACTTCGACCAGCGGGCTGTCTTTGACGGTCGTCATCATATACCCGCGCAGGCGATGCAGCGGGCCTTCGATCCCGGTCAGCATTTCATGCGGGTAGACCACCTGCGGACTCACGCCGCCGTCGGGCTCAAAGATCAACGGTCGAGCGACCCGACGGGCTTCCCGCTGATAAATTCGGGGTAACGCCTTGGGGTTCTTCACCACGTAGTACTTGCCGCCTGTGTCGGCGGCCAGCTGCTGCAGCGGCGTACTACCGGCGGCGCCATGGGTGCCGACCGCTACAGTGGAGACCTGGATGTTCGATTTGACATACTGCTGGATCGTGGCCGCGGCCGGCGGCGAAGGGTCGCCGTCGCTGATAATGATCATATGTTTGACGGAGGCGTTGGTGCGATTGAAGGCGGCCAGCGCCATCCGCATCGCCGGATCGAACTGCGGCATGTCGCCGGGCGACATTTGATCCAGTCGCTTGAGCATCACCTGCTTCTGGGCTCCCACGCGGACCAGGCCGACCTTGCCGCCCCAGAGCCATTCGTCCCCCGTCATCGACCAGTGGATCAGGCCGCAATAGTCCATCGGCCCTAGCGCCTTGATCGCCTCGCGGGCGGTCACCTTTTGCCAATGGTTCCCCTGGGCCATTTCCGAAGCGTGCATCATCAGGGCGAGGGCGCCGACGGCCTGGACCTTGGCGTTCTTGATCTGAAAGTCGACCGGCATAGCTTCTTCCAGACGGGTATTCGACCAGCCGCCGGCGCCAAAGCTGCGGGGCCCGCCCAGCATCACCAGTCCGCAGCCCATCTGCTCGGTGTTTTGCACCAGCATGTCGATCTGTTCGTCGGTGAAGTTGCTCACCGTGTCGGCGTCGTCGCCGCTGCTCCGCGGCGTGTCGGCCAGAACGATGGAGTCATAAAACTGCAGCTCGGCCAGGCTGGTGAATAGCTGGTTGCTGGCCTGGACGTCGACTTCGATATTGTTGGCGCGCAAGCGATCCACCAGGAAGTCAAATTCGCCCTGGTGGTCCTGGTCTTCGATCAGCAGCACGCGGCCTTTCCCTTGCACATGGGTAAAGGCGGTCGCCGTGTTGTTCTGCGGCGTGATGTCCTGCGTGGGATCGTCGGGCGTGAAGGTGGCCCGATAGGTGTACGGCGCCGGGCGAGTGATCGTCGGTTTGAAACTAAAGACGTTCTTCCCCGGCTCCAGCACGACGGGGATCTCGGCGATCAGCTCGTCTTCGGAGCCTTCACGGCCAATGTAGCGATTCAATCGCAGCTTGCCGGGAGCCAACCCCTTGGGGTTGTCTGGCGTCGGCTCCGAAAAGCAGTCGATGACCACGCGGGCCTCAAAGGTTTGTCCCTGGCGAATGTCGGCCGGCAAGGCGACTTTGGAAACGGCGATCTCCGCCCTGCGATCCAGGAAGATGGGCGCCGCATCGACGCCAATGCCCGCTTCCGCCAGCGCCCTGGCCGCCCTGCGGGCGTCGCCCAGGTTCTCATTGCCATCGCTGACAATGACGACGCGTTTGGACGAATCTTTGGGGAACGAAGCCTGGGCCAGCTTGAGCGCCGACGCCAGATTGGTGGCGTCGGTGCGCAGGTTGATCGTGCTTTCGACATCGATCATGTAGATGTCGTCGTTAAACGGCGGTATCTCAATCACGGCGTCGGCGCCAAACACAATCACGCCTGCGCGGTCTTCAAAGCGGGACCGATGGGCCTGCACCTCGGCGGCCACATATTCCATCATCGCCTGTCGACGGGCCGGCGGGATGCTCTGGGACTGATCCAGAACATAGATCACCGTCATTTTGTCGCTGGTCCGGTTGAGCTGGATCTCCGCCAGCGCCAACACAAACAGCACCAGCACCAGCGTGCGCAGCCCGAGCGCCAGCAGACGGCGCGTGCGACCCAATCCGGCCAGCGAGCGAAAGCTGAACCACCACAACAGCGGCAACAGCAATAGCAACAGCAGCCAGACGGGCTGGTAGAAAGTAAGATCCCACCCAAACATCGGTCGATCCCAGGGAAAAATGACCGCAACCTAACGGCCTTATTCTAGCGGGACCGAATTGCCGCTCCCACCCAAGGGAACGACAGGAATCCAAAATGTTCCCGCCTTCTTTTTTCCACAGTCTGGCGGCGCGAGGGGTGTCGAGCAGAAACGAGAGGGCGCGCTGAGGGACGTTGATCCCGCGCGACGTCATGGGTTTGTCGGGTGGTGCGGCGCTCTCGGTTTCCCCGGGGAACGCTCGATCTCCCCGGGACGGACGCAGTCGTTCGCCCGGGGCAAACAGCCGGCGCGTTAGTCGCGCGAGGAGCTGCGACGGTCGCCGCCCCGACGATCGCCGCTGCGGGAGCCCTGGGAAGCATCACGCGGGGCTGCGGCCCGGCTGGGGCTGGGAGCCGCTGCGGGCTGGTCGCCAGGAGTCGCCCAGGGCGATTCTTCGCCGCGACGCGACGGCGGACCGTCTGCCGCGCGTTGGGGCCGATTTGCATCGCCTGCACGCTGGCGTCCGGGCCTGTCGCTGGCGCGCTGGCCTTGCCGGTCTTCGCCTCGCCGCTGGGGATGGCCGCCGGGGCTCGCGGGGGCCGCTCCCTCGCGCAGTCCTTGCTGGTCTTCGGCCCTGCGTCCCACGCGGGACGGATCGACTTGTCGGCTGCCTGCCATGCCGTCGGTGCGGCGGCGACCTTGCATGCGGTTGATGGGAATCATCAGGAACACCAGCCCCACGCCCAGCAGCAAGCCGCCCAGGCCGGCGCCGGCGACGATCTGCGTGCGGCCCGGTCCGATCGGCGAATTGCCGACTTCCGGTTCGTCCAGACGGGTGATCAGACTGCTGGTGCGAGCGCCCGCTTCGCTGGCTCGGGCGTTTGCCAGGTTCTGCTGGGCCCGTTCCACAATGTCGGTGCGCTGTTTCAGTTCGGTTACCAGGTTTCCGTAGCGAGCACGGAGTTTGGCCAGGGCGTCGAGGCGGCCCTGCACTTCTGCCAGCTGGCGTTCCAGTGAAGCGACCTGGGCGCGGGATGTCTGCAGGTCGGACTGCATGCCGCGGAGCGCCACGTCGAGTTCATCGTGCAGGCGAAGGCGTACTTCGTTTTCGGCAGCGGCCGCCGCCCTGACCAGCGGGTGATCGGCGTTCATTTTTCCGGTCAGTTCGGCCTTGCGCAGCTGGGCGTCGACCAGGCCGTCTTTCAGGCGTCGCAGGGCCGGCTGCGAATCGAGCAGCTGGTTGCTGGTGGCGACCAGCAGGTCGGAGTTCTGCTTGGCCGTAATCAGCAGGCGTTCCTGCTCCTGTTTTCCCCGCTGGGCGGCCTGCGCCTGGCGGAGTTCGTTCTTGATCTGGTTCAGCGTTTGCCGCAGGTTGCTTTCGCCGGAGCCGACATCGTTGAGGATGCGGAGCTCGCCCAGGTCGCTGCCGACGCCGCTTTCGACGACTTCCAGGCGGGACGTCACTTCGCTCAGTTCGGTTCGCGCCAGGGCCAGCGTTTTCTCCAGCTCTTCAATCAGGCTATGCGCTTTGGCGGCCCGCAGTTCCTTCAGGCCGAGCTCCAGCTGATCGCCGACCGCCTTGTTGAGCACGATCGCGCGTTCCCGCGTGCCGGCTTTGACCTGCAGGTGCAGGACTTCCGTCTTGCCGAACTCTGTGCCGTTGGGGGCCACGATCGACACATCGGACTTGAACGACTTCACATCGCCGGGTCCCGGCCAGGGCTTGGACATCCAGCCGCCTTCGGGTCCTGCTTCGACCAATGCGGCTTCCAGCAGGCTCTGCTTGCCGACGTAGTCCTGGATCGTTTCCTGGGCCGTCTTCATGGAGGCGGTGTCTTCAAAACGGCCGACGCGGCTGATGCCGCCCATTGCCTCGTCGCGCACAATCATCGATTGGGTGGATTGCCAGACGGGCGAATACAGAAAGAGCGAATAGAACAGCCCGGCCGCCGTCGCCAGTGCAAAGGGTCCCAGCCATAACAGGTAATGTTTTTTCAGCAACTGCAGGACTTGCCGGCACTTGGCGAGATGCGGAAGCGAAGGATTCATGGGCGAACGGATCCAAAATCGAGCGAGGGAGCAACAACCATCCGCGACGCATCGCGCCGTGTTACTGAAACATAAGTCACGCCCTGCGCGCCCGGCGGTTCATGGCCCGGTGAAACCGGCTGCCCGGCCCCATCCGCCGCCAGGATCAGAATCTTCCGTCTGACCCGCACAATCCGCCTGATCGGACCGGACAGAAGCAGTCCGTCGGGCGACGCATTACAGCCCGCAAATCTCCGATCTCCGCAGGACGATCCGGTAAACGGCGCCAGTCAGGGAAACCTATATGTCTGGGGAGAGAATTCCCAGGTTTCGCAAAGAAAGGCCCCGCGGCAGGATCCCTGCCAGGGACGGGGCAGGAAAGCGTTTACAAGCGGTTCGTGGGTTGTATACTGGGCCCTTCCAACCTCCGTAGTAGCATTGCATGCACTTCCCCCGCCCTTCGGCACTCCAGGCGATCCCATGAGCAACGGTCAAAACAAGGCAATTTTCTGGGCGAGCTTCTGCACGCTCATCGCAGCGGGCATGGGCTTCGCCATTCGCGGCGCGATTCTCAACGATTGGGCCAACCAGTACGGCTTTACCAAGACCGACCTGGGCACGATCACCGGCGGCGGCTTGGTCGGCTTTGGCGTGATTATTATTCTGAGCAGCTTTATCGTTGATAAAGTGGGCTACAAACCGCTGATGCTGATCGCCTTTGTGCTGCATGTGCTGTCCGCCCTGATCACCCTGGCGGCGACGCCTGTGTTTGTCGCTGCCGGAAAGGACGCCACTTACTGGTGCCTTTATATCGGCATGTTCATGTTCGCCATCGCCAACGGGCTATGCGAGGCGGTCATCAACCCGCTTACGGCGACACTGTTTCCCCATAAAAAGACGCATTATCTGAACATTTTGCACGCTGGCTGGCCCGGCGGTCTGATTTTGGGCGGTATTCTGGCGTTCCTGTTTTGCGGCGTGGGCGCCAAGATTTCCCACCTGCAGTGGGAAATTCCCATGCTGCTGTTTTTGATCCCGACAGCCCTTTACGGTTTTGTCGTGGTTCGTGAAAAATTCCCCGAGTCGGAAGCCACCGCAGCGGGCGTATCGGTGGGCCAGATGCTGGCCGAATTTGCCGCCCCCATTCTGCTGTTTCTCTTCGTGCTGCATGCGATGGTCGGCTATGTCGAACTGGGCACCGACAGCTGGATCACCAATATCATCGAGAACGTAACCGCCGAGTATGCGATCCTGCTGTTTATCTACACTTCGTCCATTATGTTCGTGCTGCGGTTCTTCGCCGGTCCCATTGTCGAGCACATCAACCCGATCGGTCTGCTGTTAATCAGTTCCATTCTGGGTTGCATCGGGCTGTTGCTGCTGGGGAACTCGACGCTGATGCCGATGCTGATCTTGGCCGCGACGATTTACGGCGTCGGCAAGACGTTCCTGTGGCCGACGATGCTGGGCGTAGTCGGCGAGCGGTATCCCAAAGGCGGCGCCATGACGATGGGTGTGATGGGCGGCATCGGCATGCTCTCAGCCGGTCTGCTGGGCGGCCCCGGGATTGGTTACAACCAGGACTTCTTTGCTTCCAAGGAACTGGCCGCCAAATCAGAGCCAACCTTTGAGCGATACCAGAACGCCAAAGAAAGCGGCTTCCTGTTCTTTCCCAAAATCCACGGCCTGGACGGCTCCAAAGTCGGCGTGGTTTCCGACAACGGCCAGCAACTGGCTGTCGACCTGAAACGAGCCGAAGAGGGCGAGGAAAGCAAAGAACTCCAGGCGCTGAACGCCTGGTGGCAGTCCGCCAAAGAATTCGAAAAAACCGATAAACCGCTTGTGCAGGAAGCGGGTTTGTTCGGCGGGCAAATGGCGCTCGTCTGGACGGCCCTGGTCCCGGCCATGATGGCCGTTGGCTACCTGCTGCTCTTCATCTACTTCCAGGCGACCGGCGGCTATCACGCTGTGGATCTGGCCAGGGAGAAAGAGCTCGAAGAAGGCGACCCCAAACACCGCGGGGAAAAATACACCGGCGGCGTCGAAGGACCCGTTAAATAGCGTTCGCCCCATCGCCAAAGAAAAAACGCCCGCAATCGTGCGGGCGTTTGTCTTTCTTGCCTGCCAGTTTAACGCAGACTCGCCTTCTGGCTGCCGCCCGCCGGTTTCGATCCAGCCGACTCCGTCTCTCTGCTTCCCGCCCTTACTTTACGCCCTGCGGGTTGAAGTATTCGGGCTCGGACCCGGCTTTCCATTTGATATTGCAGCCGATGCCCGGCATCTGCTCCTCCGGAACCGGTTCGCCTGCCAGGACGGCGTCGCACGCTTTACGCAGGTCGGAGCCGGTGACGGGAATGTCCAGGCTGGGGCGGCTGCTGTCGAATTGCCCGCGATAAACGAGCTTGTGATCCTTGTCGAACAGGAAGAAGTCGGGCGTGCATGCGGCGCGGTACGCCTTGGCGACCTCTTGCGTGTCGTCGAACAGATAGGGGAACGTGTAGCCCCGTTTCTCGACCTCATGCACCATCTGCTCCGGCGAGTCATCGGGATGCTTGCTGACATCGTTCGCGTTAATGCCGACGATCGCCAGGCCTTTGCTTTGATACTCCTGGGCGAATTCCGCCAAAGCCGGAGCCAGGTGGATCACGAACGGGCAATGGTTGCACATGAATATGACCAGCAGCCCGGGGGCGCCTGAAAAATCCGCCAGCGAAACCTCCTGGCTGTCGACGTTGATCAGGCGAAAGTCGGGGGCCGGTGAGCCCAGCGGCAGCATCGTACTGGCCGTTTTGACCATGGTGGATATCTCCAGGAAAGAGCAGGCGAACGGGTCGTTTAATCGGTTTTAACCGATCCGCCAGCGAGAAAAAAGCCGCTGGGCGTTCGCTGTAGTGAGAGCGGCAAAGTCAGCCAGCGATACGCCCCGCTCTTCCGCCAGGCAGGCGGCCGTATGCGCCATCAGGGCCGGTTCATTCGGACGCTGGCTGCGATGCGGATGGGGCGAAAGATACGGCGAGTCCGTTTCGACCAGGATCCGGTCGTCGGGAATGGCGGCGGCCACCGACCGCAATTCGGCCGACTTTTTGAACGTGACCATCCCCGCAAAGCTGATGTAAAGGCCCAGGTCCAGGCAACGCTCCGCCAGCGGCAGATCCCCGGTAAACGAGTGCATCACGCCGGCCAGCGGGCCGCGGCTGCGGGCCGTTTCCAGCATGGCGACAATGTCGTCGCCGCAGTCCCGCATGTGCACAATGAACGGCAGCCCCGTCTGCTGCGACAGTCGCAGATGCCGGTCGAAGTAATCCTCCTGCAGGTCAAAAGGAGCATGGTCCCAGTAGCGGTCCAGCCCCGTTTCGCCCAGGGCGACAATCTCCGGATGGCCGCTACGGGCCAGCGCCGCAATCGCGTCCCAGTCGCCGGGAGCCGCCTCGGCCACATAGTTAGGCTGTATGCCAATGGCGCAGGCCAGGGCGGGGATCTGCTCCGCCAGAGCCAGGCATTTGCGGCTGGCGTCGAGCGTGCAACCGACGCATAGAATGTGGGAAACGTCCGCCGCCTGGGCGCGGGCGACTGCCTCGGAGCGGATGACGTCGAACTGCGCATCATCAAGATGGGCGTGGGTATCAATCAGCATGGTTGCCCCTTCTTACGCGACAGACAGGCAACGGGTCAGGCGAATTCTGCGAGACCGATCAGGCGAACTTCGCGCGGTGGCGATCGCCTCAGGCTTTCGCGCTGGAACGCGAGTCGGCCAGATCCTGCAGCGTATCCAGATGGCCCTTTGACATGCCCAGCGCTTCTTCGGCCAGGGCCTTGGCCATGGGAGCCATACGGAGTTGATCGACGCAGTCGACAATCGCCGCGATATCGCGTTTCTGGTACAGCAGCATCTGATCAATCAGATAGCTGTAGCTGAGGTCGTGGAAACCAGTAAAGACCATCGGAAACTCGCCATGCACAATGGGTGCGTCCGCTTCCACAATCATTTCGCCGATGCGATCGACCATTTGTCGCTGGTCGATGGCAATCTGCGTCAGCGTATCGCCAGCTTCGTCGTCGCCAAACAGGGCGTAAGGACGTGCATAGTTCAAGTACATCGGCAAAGAGCGGCCGAGGATCACGGCAAGACGATTGAGCACGCTGGCGGTGTCGATGGAGTTCATGCGAATCGAACCATCAAGGGCGAAGGGGCTAACTCAACAGGTTGCGGGCGGCCGCACTGGCCGCTTCGCTCAGACCATTCCAGAAGATAAACAGGACGACCATCGCCGCCGCCATCGCACAGACATACATGCCCTGCAAAGACACGCTGGAGAAATGGAAGGGGCGCCGGTTTTCCGGCTCCGGGTCCATCGTCATCGTCTTAACCACTCGCAGGTAATAAAACAGGCTGATCGCCGAATTCAAGCCGCCGGCCAGCAGCACCACCAGCAGGTAAGTCGCCGGGGCGCCGGCTGCCGCCGAGACCCGATACCCTTCCACAAGCACCGCAAACACCGCGAACTTGCCGATAAAACCCGCCAAAGGCGGCAGACCCACCAGGCTGAACAGCAGGATCGAAAAAGCGACCACAATTACCGGAGCCCGACGAATCAGGCCGGCGTAGTCGGCGATCTCTTCGCTGCCCATCTCATTTCGCAGGAAGGCGATGACGGCAAAACTGCCGAGGTTCATGAACAGGTAGATGCCCAGATAAATGCACATGGCAGCCACCGCCGATTCGGCGGAAAGCGTGTCGCGGCCGACCAGTTCCAGGAGGGCGGGAATCGGCATCATCATGTAGCCAGCATGGGCGATTGTCGAATAGGCCATCAGCCGTTTGATGTTTGTTTGTCCGTACGCCGCCAGGTTGCCAAACGTGCAGGTCAACACGGCCAGAAAGGCGATCAGCTTGCCCATGAAACTCCGGGCGGGAGCTAAAGCGGCAATCTGTTCTTTCGAGGACGGCGTCGGTAGCGCTGCTTCCGCACCATAATCGCTGTGGCTTCCGTGCGCGTGGTCAGCATGGTCGTGATCGTCCGCATGCTCATGGTCGTGATCGGCGGGAGTATCGCTGTGTGCGGGAGCATCGCTGGGCGAAACTTCCTCCTGCAGGGCGACAAAGTGGGCCGGCGCCGTCAGGCGGGTTTGTTCGTTCGCGTTCGGCTCGGCCGTTGTTTCGCGATCCGGGTTTTCAATTTCGGTCGTCGCGGCCTCAGCTGCGGCGGCTTCTGCCATGGCGATGGCCTGCGAGCGTTCGCCGGGGACAGGTCCTTCCGGCGGAATCGAACCGAAGCCCAGGGCGACGCGGACCAGCAAGGCCAATGCGGCCGCCTTGGAGGCGATGCTCAGAAAGCCGCCAACCTCAGCAGTGGCGCCTTCGAAAACGTCTGGAGCCCAGAAGTGGAACGGCACGGCCGACAACTTGAAGGCCAGTCCCACCGCGACCATCAGGCCGCCCAGGGCAAGCACCATCAATTCCTGTCCCGGCATATCGGGCAGTCGCTGGGCCAACTGGGCAGCCATCGTCGGCAGATGGACCGAATCGAGAATTCCGGACAGCAAGCTGATGCCGTACAGCATAACGCCTGCCGCACCGGCTCCGTAGATCGAATACTTCAGGGCTGCTTCGCTGGCGCGACGGCGGCCTTTGAGCATGCCGGCGAGCACATAGGAAGGCACGCTCGCCATTTCGACAGCCATGAACACCATCAGCAGATGGTTGGCGGTCGCCATCAGGCACATGCCCAGCGTGGCGCCCAGGGCCAGCGAGTAAATATCAGGGCCGTCTTCTTTGTCGGGGATGCCGGAGAGCTTCGTGAAGATCACAAACAGGACCAGGAACCCGATCAGCACCATCCGGATGAACACGCCGAAGGTGTCATAAACCAGCATGCCGGTAAAGATTTCCATCCGCGTGACCGCACCCGGATCCGCCGCGTCGATGACGCCGGTAAGATGCCGCCAGGGAGCGACTGCCGCCAGCGAAAGCAGCGTGCCGACCAGCGCGATATAGAACGCGTCGATCCTGGCGCCGCCTTTGAAGACTCGCACCAGCAGCATCAACACGATCGTCGCACAAAGCAACAGTTCAGGCGCGAACGCCGCCACGCTCGAATCGACGGCGACATTCAAAAAGCTGGCGTCGGCCGAGCCTTTGGTGTCGACGATCAGGTCGTTGATTAGTTCGTGAAGATTCATAATCTCGTTAACGTTGTGTGCGGTTCCGTCGGCAGGTCGCTCGCGCTGGCATGCTGGTTACGGGGCAGGCGGCTCGTCGGCTGCCGGAGTTTCCGGAGTGGCGGGCGGCGTGCCGGGCTGGGGTGCGGCAGGAGTTTCAGGCGGGGCTGGCGTCGTTGCCGGAGCAGGCTCCGCCGCGGGGGCCGCATCGGCGTCCGGTGCTGCCGGGGCAGGTTCCGGTTCAGCAACGGTCGGCTCGCTGGGAGCCGATCCGTTCTCGTTTGCAGGAGCAGCAGGCGGCAGTTCCATCGGTTCCATCGTTGCTTGCGGAGCGGGCAGCAGGGCCGGATTGAAGGAAATCACCGGGGCGACCGCAATCGGGTCGTCGGCAGTCGCCACGCCGACCGGGACGATTTCGCCATCGGCGACTTTCTCCCGTGTCCAGTTGGCTAGCGAGGTTACCTGACGGTCGATCGTCGGATCCATGTATTGCAACACCGTTTGATAGGGGAAGACCCCCAGGATGATAGCGAACACAAACATCGGCAGGGCGATCGTCAGCTCGCGGGCCGTAATCGGCTTGATCTCTTCGCCGTGGGGACCGCGGTATTCGGCGCCCAGGTAAACCCGCTGGAGAGCCCACAGGATGTAAGCCGCCGTCAGGATCACGACCGAAGCCGAGAGCACCGCCAGCACCCAGTTGTATTTCCAGACCGACAGGACCACCAGCACTTCGCCAATGAATCCGCACAGACCAGGCAGACCCAGACCGGCAAAGAACAGGCCAAACGCCAGGGCCGAGTAGACCGGCATCCGAGCGAACAGGCCGCCAAACTCGTTCAACCGGCGATGGTGTACGCGGTCGTAGATAATGCCGACCATAAAAAACATACCGGCCGAGCTCACGCCGTGGGCGATCATCTGGAACATGGCGCCTTTGACGCCCATGTTCCAGTATTCCGGGTTGAAGTTGGTGCCCGCAACCGCCGACCAGACGCCCAGGCCGAGAACCACATAGCCCATGTGGCTGACAGAGCTGTAAGCGACCATCCGTTTGAAGTCGGTCTGGGCCAGGGCCGCAAAGGCCCCGTAGATCATGCTGACAACGCCGATCGTGCAAACGATAAAGGCAAAGTCATAGCCGCCGAACGGACAGATGGGATAGCACATTCGAATGATGCCGTACCCGCCCATTTTCAGCAGCACGCCGGCCAGAATCATCGAAATCGGGGTCGGCGCCTCCACGTGCGCGTCGGGCAACCAGGTGTGCAGGGGTACGCACGGGACCTTGATCGCAAAACCGATGAACAGCAGCACAAAGCACCACTGCTGCAGCGTTCGCGGGAACAGATTCGTATGCAGCGACATCGCCTGCATGGCGAGGATATTAAAGGTGTGAATCGGCGCGTCCGACTCGACCACGGCCTCCTCGGCGGCGCCTTCGGCCAGGGCGGCGGAAAAATGGCTATTCAGTTCGGGCGTGGCGGAAATCGCTTCCAGCACGTGATGGGCTGAGTTCTCTTCCTTGCCAATCAGGATCTGGACGAGCGGCTTGTCTCCTTCCAGGCGGTGGATAACCTTTGTTTCCGGCTCGGAGCCGGGACGCAGGAACACGGGCAGTTCTTCATGTCCGGCCGTCGGGGTAAGCACGAGCGGCGAGTTGGGATGCTGCTCTTTCCAGGCGCCCAGCATGCTCTCTGCGCGAAGCCGGGATTTCAGGCTGTCTTCCGCATCAGGGTTGGAATCAACATGCAGTTCGTCCCACTTCACCACTGCGTCGTCGTGGAAAACGTCGGACACCGCGGCCAGTTCTCGCAGATCGCTGTTGAAATACAGCACCAGAATGGCGATCAGCATCAGCACGCTGCCCAGCAGCGTATACAGGAAGAACTTGAGTGCGGCGTATTCACGTCGCTCGCCGCCCCAGACGCCAATGAGAAAGTACATCGGCAACAGCATCACTTCCCAGAACACATAGAACAGGAAGAAGTCGAGCGCGAGGAACACGCCCAGCATGCCTGTTTCCAGGAGCAGGAATAAAATGCAGTACGCTTTGACGTGCTTTTTGATCGACCAGCTGGCGCCCATGGCCAGCACGCTGACAAAGGCCGTCAGCACGACCAGCGGCAGGCTGATGCCGTCGACGCCCATCAGGTAGTCAATGTGGAAGGACGGAATCCATGGCACATTGAAAGTTTGCTGCATGGTCGAAAGACCCGCGTCGAATCCGCGGGCGGTTAAACCCATGGGATCCCACATGCAGAAAAATACCAGGCCAAAGACCACGATCGTCGTCGCCAAAGTAACGAAACGAATCGCGGTGTCCGCCGTCTTGGGAAAAAACCCGATCACCAGCGCCGCAGCAGCTGGCAAAAAGACGATGAAACTTAAAATTGTGAGGGCGACTGATGCATCCATTTCGTCGAATTCCAACCGAAATGTTGGGGAAGTGTTTCAAGTAAACGCTGCCCGCCCTGCGGCGGACCACTTGTCAGGTTGAACGATCTAGCGGGCCAGCGAGGAGCTCCAGAAAAAGCTGATCAGCAAAAACACCGCGACAACTCCAACAACAATGAACATCACATACTGCCGCAGCCGACCCGTCTGCACATTACGGAGAGCAAGCCCCGTATCGTAGGTCCAGCGAGCAATCAGGTTCGCCGTGCCGTCGACGACTCCACGATCCGCGAAGAATTCCCAGCCTTCCGAGAACCGCCGCGTGTTGCGAGCCAGGCCATCGATGAATCCATCAATGCAGCGACGATCGAACCGCGACGCCAGACCGCCAATCACCTGGGTCGGACGGACAAACAAAAAGTCGTACAACTCGTCGAAGTACCATTTGTTCCACAGGAACCGATAAATCGGAGCAAACTGGCGCCTGGCATCGGCCGGATCCAGGTAACCAAGCCAGTAGAAACAGGCGGCCAGGGCGATCCCGGAAATGGCGGTGCCAAAAGCCAGCAACGTGACAGGAATCCGCACCGCGGCAGCATGGCTGCCGTGTTCGTTGACGATCGACAAAGCGCCAAGCACACTTGGCGTGTCTGCCAGCGTACCGGGCGGACGGGCGCCTTCGAGCAGATTTTCCAGGGCAATGTCGTGCAAAGGACCGGCCCATTCCCAGTCACCGGCCCAGGCGACCGTGATCGCGAAGAACGCCAGGATCATCAGCGGCGCCGTCATGATGCGCGGCGATTCGTGGGCGTGGTCATACGCGTGATGGTCGCGGGGCTTGCCCATGAACGTCATGAACCACAGGCGGAACATGTAAAAGGCCGTGATCGCGGCGCCGCCGGCGGCGACCGCGAACAGAATCGCCAGGTAGGCCGACTCGTTGCTCTGGGCGTGCCAGAACAGCTGCTCAAGGATCTTGTCTTTGGAGTAGTAACCGCTGAGGCCGATCACAAACGGGATGCTCGCACCGGAAATCGCGAGGCAGCCAATCAGCATGGTGATCGCCGTAATCGGCATCTTTTTCAACAGGCCGCCCATTTGCGGCATCTCATTGGTGTGCACCGCATGGATGACCGAGCCGGAGCACATGAACAGCAGGCTCTTGAAGAAAGCGTGCGTTACCAGGTGCATCAGGCCAGCCACCCAGCCGCCGACCCCCAGCGCGAGCATCATATAGCCCAGCTGACTGATGGTCGAATAGGCCAGCACCCGTTTAATGTCCGTCGCCACGATCGCAATCGTGGCGGCCATGAACAGCGTGATGGCGCCCACAATCGAAATGACCAGCAGCACTTCCGGCGTAAAGACGGGATAGAAACGGCCGACCAGATAAACGCCTGCCGCAACCATCGTGGCCGAGTGCACCAGGGCCGAAACGGGCGTCGGACCTTCCATCGCGTCCGGCAGCCAGGTATGCAGCGGGAACTGGGCGCTTTTGCCGATACAACCGCAAAAGATGCCCAGGCCGGCCACGATCAGCAGCCAGTAACCGTAAGGGCTGTCGCCCAGCTTCTCGGATTTGGCCAGCACGCTTTGAAGTTGTTCGACTTCCGCCTGGTTGCCCTGCTTCTGGGCCACGGCGATTTCGCCACGGAGTTCGTGGCGGTATTTGACGGGATCTCGCCAGATCGGAATCTGGGATTCGATTTCGGCTTCGATTTGTTCGTGGGTTTGGCCGGCGCGGACGCCGTGGTAGACGATATCGGCGACTTCCTGCTGGGCGCCCAGGCGTACAAAACCAGCGGGCGTGTGGGGCGTGCCGCGGCTGACGCCGTTTTCATCAGTGTAAGGGGAGATCAGCAGGTGACCGTTCTCGGCGGTGCGAACCTGGCTGAAGATGCCTGGGGTGACCACTTCGTGACCCGCTTCGTCGGTGCGGGTGACATCGCCGAAGGAAAAGGTTCCCAGAGCGCTCCACAGAGCCATCAGGCCGATGATCATGCCAAAGTCGCCAACGCGGTTGACGATAAACGCCTTGTTCGCGGCGGTCGAGGCGCTCTTCCGTTCGACATAGTAGCCGATCAGAAAGTAAGAGCAGATGCCGACCAGCTCCCAGAAGCAGAACACCATCGCAATGTTGCCGGCCAGAACCAGGCCAAACATGCTAAAGCAGAACAACGACAGGTACTGGAAGAAGCGGGCGAACCGTCCCGGACGTTTCAGGTGGGAGCCATCCGACAACGTGACTTCGTGGTCGGTGACCTCGTGCAGTTCGTCGTGCATGTAGCCCACCGCATAAAAGTGGATGCACGAAGCAATCAGTGTCACCATGCAGAACATGATGATTGTCAAAGTGTCAATGTAATAGCTGATCGTCAGGCGCATTCCGCCGAAGTGGCCCAGGTCGTAATAGACGCCTGACAACTCACGTTTCGGCACAACTGGATGATCGCCGTGACCATGAGCGTCGTGACCATGAGCGTCGCTGTGACCGCCGCCTGCGGCGTGCGAATGATCCGCAGCTTCATGACCCGAATGATCTGCGTCGCTGTGATCCGCATTGTGGCCGGCCTCAGGCGACTGCGCCCGGACGACCATGGCGGTGCTGGCCTGGGAGGCATGCCCTGGCGCCTCCGGCGCGCTAGGATGGCTGCCGGGATAAAGCCAGATCGCCAGTGACAGGTACGAACAGACGGCCGCTCCCAGAATGGCAGGGATCGACACGCCCCAGGCGCCAGCTTTTTTCAGCCAGCGGCCTGCGACCAGGTTCACAGCGAAAGCCGCCAGCGGCAAGAGCCAGGCCGTTAGCAGCAGATACGGTAAAAAGGACGTTTGCATTAGCCTTTCAACTCGTCTGCGCGATCCACGTCGATGGTGGCGTGGTTGTTGTAAAAGTTAAGCGCGATCGCCAGGGCAACCGCCGCTTCCGCCGCCGCCAGCACGATCACAAACAGCGCGATCAACTGGCCGTCGAGTCCGATCGTTTCTTCCCGCAAGTACTTGCTGCCGAACGCCACAAAGTTAATGTTGGCGCCGTTGAGTACAAGCTCAACCCCCATCAGCACGCCGATCACATTGCGTTTGGTCGCCATGCAGACCACGCCAGTGACAAACAGCACTGCGCCGACAGCCAGGTAATGGGAAACCGTGATTTGTGCGAGCAAATCCATAATTGATCAATTGTGGGTGGCGAGTGAATCCATCTGGGAGCAAACGCTTTGCGGACCGCCCGAGCAGATCGCGACCAGGGTGATAGCAACCGGCACAAGGGCCGCCGCCAGGAAGATCGCCGCCGCCAGCACGCTGAGTCCGCCCACCGCCAGTAACGCCGCCTGGGCGACCGCAATCAGCACCAGGGCGTACAGGCCCCAGCGTTGCCAGGCGTAAATCGCCATCAGCACGACCACGTTCACCAGAAACAGCAAACCTGTGAGGAACACCGCGTTGGTCTCCAGCGACTCTCCGAAGCCGGCGACAAAGGCAACAATGCGACCCGAAAATAACAGACAAAGCAGGCCGAGAACTGCGTTCGCGACCGCCCCGCCCAATAGCATGCCGGTAATGGCGGCCGGACGATTACGGGGGCCACGCGCCGCTTGCGGCAGGGCCGGACCGGTCGAACGTCGCTTGGTGCGGGCCAGATAGCTCGCACCGATCAGCACCACCAGCAGATGCATCGAAACAATTTCAAAAGGCAGCAGGTAACCCGACATGCCTTTTCGCAATTCCGGATTGGCTTGCTCGTTCTTGTCGATACGACCGCCCGTCACTGCCAGGCCGATCGGCGTGGCGGACTTGGAGTCGGCGATCACGACCGAATCATAGTTTTCACGCGGCGTGCTCCAGCTTTCCACCTGAAAGGCGGCAAACAGCAGGAGCAGCAGCATGGAGCCGCCGACAATCACGGCCAGCACCCACTCGCCGCCGCCGGTCTTCATGGAAATGAAGGAGTCGCGAGCGGTGAGCATCACACCAAAAATCAACAGCACCAGCGTGCCGCCGACATAAATCATCAATTGCATGGCGCCGACAAATTCGGCCCCCGCCAGAAAGAACAGACCTGCCGTCGCTCCCAGCGAAATGACCAGATAAAACGCCATCCGCACCACATTCGAGGTGAACAGCACGGCCAGGCCAAATACGCACGCAACCAGCGCGAACAGCGTGAAGAAGAACGGGTGCCAGTCAAGCGACGCCATCAACATCATCGTTCACCCCCTTGCGAGGCAGTTTCCAGGGCGACGGGGCCGGATTCTTTTTCCGGGGCCGGGGCGGAGGCTTCCTCAACGACCCAGGTCTCGCGAACATTGCCTGCCGGCACGGCGCCGGTTCCCATGCCGTCGTCCAGACCTTTCGGCGTGACGCCTTGCATCAGCACGGACCAGCCCACGACGCCCAGGAAGCAGATCGCCGCCAGCGGAACACAGTATTTGAGGCAGGTCGCCATCACCTGGTCAATTCGCAAACGCGGCAGGGTCCAACGAACCCAGATCATCACGATCACGGCCAGCGAGGCCTTGGTCATAAAGTTAATGCAACCGAACAGGTTGGCAATGTAATGCAGTACAGGGTGGGCGTCGGGCGCTGTCCATCCAAGCATGTGGAAGATGGGGATCGGCCCATTCCAGCCGCCGAAAAACAGGATCGCGGCCAGGCCGCCGACCAGGAACATCGAACCGTATTCCGCCATGAAGAACACGCTCCATCGCAGACCCGAGTATTCCGTATGGAAACCGGCGACCAGTTCGCTTTCTGCTTCCGCCAGATCGAACGGGGCGCGGTTCACGCTGGCGACCGCACAGGTAAAGTACACCCAGAACACCACAAAGGTGAACGGGTCATGAAACACCCACCAGTTATTGAAGAAGCCCGCCTGCATGTTGCCGATCGTCACCAGATTCATGGTGCCGGAGAGCAGCACGGGAATCACCACGCACAGGCCCAGCGGCACTTCGTAGCTGACCACCTGGGCCGCTTCACGCATGCAGCCGAACAGCGACCACTTGGAGCCTGAAGCATAGCCGGCCAGGATCACGCCGAAGACTTCGATGCCCAGCACCGCCAGAATAAAAAACACGCCGACGTTGACCGACTGGGCGACCCAGCCGTTGGAAAACGGCAAAGCCATAAAGGCCGTGTAACTGGCGGCGAAACTGATGTAAGGAGCCAACTTGAAGAGCAGGCGATCGGCTTGACCGGGCGTGACGTCTTCCTTGGCGATCAACTTGATGCCGTCGGCCAGGCCCTGCAGCCAGCCGAACGCTCCGCCGACGCGAGTCGGTCCCAGGCGGTCCTGGATTCGGCCTGAAACTTTACGTTCCATCCAGATAAAGACCAGCGCTCCGACTGCGACAACATTGATCAGCAGAAAGCAGTGAAGACCGGCTACGGCAAGGTACCCGACTGCGTCAGGCATCCAGGCCGGCATGTACGAATTGAAGATTTCCGCCATTGTCATGGCATCTTTACTCGGGTGAGAACCAGGCGACGCGTCGAACGCGCGGCCAAAACCATTTCCCTGTCTGAAAGATTGTGAAATTTTGCACGAGCAGCGAGCACTTCACAAGCCCCCGCAACCGCAATTTCTCTCTCGCGTCGTCGACAGTTGGTCGGTACGCGCTTTTTTGACCTTTTATAAGCCGCATTCCTTTCTCTTCCTGCTCGTCCGTTTTGGAAAACGCAGCCGCAAGGACGAAGCACGTTCCGCCGCGACGGCTGGCTGAGGGCGAGCGCCAGGCAGGCAGAATGCCGGCTTCTCCTTGATTTATAGCGAGTCGACAACGCGGTTCCAGGTCCAGGCGACGATCCAGCAAACGACCCCAATCAGTAAAGCCGTATACGCCAGCACCACAACGGACCAGACGACCTTCATCAACGGCGAGAACTTTCGGCTGATCCATAGCACGGGCAGTCCCAGGGCGCCTGTCACGCCGAACAGCAGTCCCAGGATGAGCCAGGCGTTATCGTATTTTTTGAGGGTCTGCTCGGAATGCAAATGCGGCGACGTATCGGGGCGTTGTGCGCCGTCGGCTGGCGTTCGCGGCAGCGGATCAGATTCCATGCAGGTTGCTCGAAGTTACAGGGGTCGGAGCGGGAATCGTGGAGCAGGGTAGTTTCTCGCTGGCGGTAGAACCCAACATTCTTAGCGTACGCTGGAGTTGCTGGCGGTAGGCAAAATGCTCAACTTCGTAACGATGTCGCTGCGAGCCCAGCCACTTTCCCGCCGGCGGCGACTGACGGGAAGCCGCTTCCGCGATGCGGGCCGCTTTTTCAGGCGCCAGACGCCGCGCCACCAGGGTCGAGGCAATGACCTGCGACTGGTAATCGGCCAGCCCCCAGAGCCCACTGTCGGGCTGGATCAGCCCCACGACAAACAGATTGTCGTATTGCGGATGGAATATATACATCCCCAGACTGGGCCCTTCCCCCTGATCGTTCAGCAATGCCTTGTCGATGAAGGGAAAGCTGACCCGAAAGCCCGTCGCGTAAATCACCATGTCGAACGGTTCTTCCTGCCCGTCGACGAAACGCACCCTGTCGCCGCTGAGTCGGTCCACATCGGGGCGGATCTG
Source organism: Lignipirellula cremea (assembly GCF_007751035.1). NCBI lineage: Bacteria > Pseudomonadati > Planctomycetota > Planctomycetia > Pirellulales > Pirellulaceae > Lignipirellula > Lignipirellula cremea. The sequence goes on from NZ_CP036433.1 coordinate 4,303,996, forward strand.
CAGGCGTCCGTGCGCGGCATAGTAAGGGAGCAGGCTGTTCAGGATCGGGTGGCTTTGGTAGGGCTGGTGATCGGGACGAGGCAGTCCGTATCGCTCCACGGGGCCCAGGGTGATGCGCAAGCCATAGCGGGTGATCCACCGCCGGACGATGGCGGGGAACTTCCAGCGATGCAGGAATTCGCCGCACGTATCGATGGGGCGTCCGTATAAAAATTTGGGAAAAAAGTAATACCCGCGGCGCATGCTCAGGTGCACGCTTTTTGCATGGTGCATGGCGTCGACGGCAATATCGCAGCCGGAATTGCCGGCGCCCACGATCAGCACGCGGCGGTCGCGCACCTGGTCCGGCGTTTTATATTGCGAGGAATGCAGCGATTCGCCCGCAAAGGAGCCGGGGATCTCGGGCCAGGACGGATCCCAGTGATGTCCATTGGCGATCACCAGGCCGCCGTAATCCCGCGGCGGAGAGCCATCGCCGAGGGTCACCCTCCAGTGCTTGTTGACCCGTTCGACTTTCTCCACGGCCGTAGAAAAGGTTATGCGCGGGTAAAGTCCGAAGGCCTGGGCATAGGAGCGCAGATAGGCGCAGGCCTGCTGGTGGCTGGGGAATTCCGGGTAGTCCTCCGGCATGGGGAAGTCGACGTACTCGGTCATCCGTTTGGACGAAATCAGATGCGTCGACGCGCTGACGCTGCTGCAGGGCTTGCCGTAGTACCAGTTGCCGCCGACATCGTCCTCGCGCTCAAAGCAATCGAAGTCGAGGTTGCGCTGGGAGAAGTTCTTGGCCGCCGTGATGCCGCTGGCTCCGGCGCCGATAATGCAGTATTTATTGGTGAAATCGGTCATTTTCGATCCCGCTTAGCCCTGCATGGGAAACAGGGCCGCCAGCGCCATGGTCACCAGCAGTCCGCTGACCCCCATGACCACGCTCAACGGCGAAACGGTCTTCAGTCCTTCGGCTTCGGTCATGCCACTCATTTTACAAATCACCCAGAAACCGCTATCCGCCATCCAGGCCACCGGCTTGGAACCGCAACCGATCGCCATCGCCAGATAAACAGGATGGAAGTCCAGCACGCCGGGCTTCGCCAGATTGGCCAGCACGCTCACGGCGGTGATCATGGCGACGGTCGCCGATCCCTGGGCGGTGCGGATCAGGGTGGTTATGAAAAACGCCACCGGTAGGATCAGGTAGCCAGGCAAATTGGACGTCAAATATTGGATTTCCTCTGTGACGCCCGACTCGCGGACCGCCAGCCCGAATGCTCCCCCGGCGCCGGTGATCAAAATGATCACGCCGCCGCTGGCGAGCGCCGCCTGGACCGCCTGGGTCAAGTCGACCAAACTGGTCCATCGGGTCCAGGCCAGCATCACCAAGGCAATCGCCGTCGCGATCAGCAGGGCGATATTTTTGTCGCCCAGCAGGCTGACGGTCGGCTGGATGGCAATGGCCCAGGACGGCGGAACGGTCGTCTGGTCCAGGTAGCTGTCCATCGCCGTGCCGATCGCAATGAACAGAACGGGGAGCACAATGGGCAAAATGGCTAGCCAAAAAGGCGGCAGCTGTGACTCGTCAGTATGCGCCAACTGCTTCATTTCAGCCAGGGTCATGTCGGGCGATTCCCTCAGGGGAATGACCATGCGGCGGTTGATCCAGCAGGCGAACAGATAGCCGCAGCCGGCGGAGAAAGTCCCGACGAGGCAGCCCATCAGGATCATCGTCAGCAGGTTGACGCCCAGTTCTTCGGCGACCAGCAATGGCCCAGGCGTCGGTGGAACCAGCGAGTGCGCCATGGTTCCGCCGGCGACGATCGTCAGAATGTAGAGCAGGTAATTCTCACCGGTCCGCATCCGCATCGCTTTGCCCAGCGGGATCATCAAATAAAAGACAGTGTCAAAAAAGACCGGTATGCCCAGCAGGAAACCGCTGGCCACAAAGGCGGCCGGCGCCAGTTTTTGGCCGACCAGTCGCAGGGCGGTGCGGACCACGCGGTCGGCCGCCCCGCTGTCGAGCAGGCATTTGCCAATGATCGAGGCCATGGCGATCAGCAGGCCAATACTACGGCATGTATCGCCAAATCCTTTTGCCACTACGGCCGGCGCCGAAATACGGCTTTCCATCAGATCATAAGGCCGCAGGGCCAGATCGCCTTCCTGCACCGGCACCGCCGCGCCGACCCAGACCGCAATGGCAGTGCCGGCGGCCGGTTCGACCGTGTCTTCGCTGGCGGCATCGTCGACTTTATCCGCGTCGACGGCGTTGGGTTCGCCATCAGGGGAGTCGCTGGCGGGTTCCTTTGTTTTTTCGAAGCGGACGATTTTCAGCTCGCCCAGGTGGAGCGGCTCCCCTTTCCCCTGGGGACGGACCACGTAGAAGCGTTCGTCGATGGCGGCCTGGCTGGGGGACAGCTGCAGCCGGAATTCCAGCTGTCCGCCAGCGGCGACGATCACGTCGAAGGAAACTGCCGATTTTTCCAGTTTTGGAGTATCGATTTTTGTCGGCGTCAACAGAGCCACGGTCAGGGCGGCCAGGAGCAAAGCCAGAAAGGCATGCAGTCGGAACGCAAGAATGCCGATCAGTACGATCGCAATGGCGATCGATAGTATGAACAAGGGATGCACGCCAACTCCTTCACGCAGACACTAGATTTTCCGCCAGGGGGTAAATATAGGGGAGAACCAACCGCAAGTCTTCCCTTGGCGGCCGATCGTCGCAGGAAAGTCGCCCCGGCCCCCGCGCAGACGCGCGAGTCGTAATGGCGTACGATGGAGCGAAGTGAAAGGCGTTCAAGTTTCGAGCCGTGATCTGACTGGAAAACCTGTCGCTGTGACTACCGAAGCAGTCGCGAATTCACCTTTGGCAAACGTCCCGCGCCAGGTTCGCCAAGGCGCCGCGGCGCTCTTGTCGTTGCTGTTTCCACCGGTTTGCACCTGTTGTGCGGCGGAAATGGCAACGCCGGGCGACGGCATCCTGCTGTGTAACGCCTGCCGGCTCCAATTGATGGACGACGCTCCCCAGTGTCGCCGGTGCGCGGCGCCTGTCCCGGTCGTTTCCCCCGCTGGCGACTGCCCGCTATGTCGTCGGGGCAAACTGCATTTCGATGGAGCCGTAGCGCTGGGCGTCTACCGTGGGGAGTTGCGGCTGGCCATGTTACGCATCAAGCACTGGACGGAAACGCCCTTAGCGATTCAACTGGGAAAGCTGACGGGCGGCAAAGCGGCCAGCGTATTTGCAGGCCGGGCTTTTGACCTGGCGGCCCCGATGCCGATGCATTGGCAGCGGCGGGCGATTCGCGGTTGCAATCCGGCCGAATCTCTGGCGGAATCGGCGGCTTCCCGGCTGGGGATTCCGCTTGCCCCGTCTTTGTTGCATTTTCGGCGAACAACGGAAAAACAGAATATACTTCCCCCTTCTCGACGATTTTCCAATGTTCGGCGGGCCCTTGGCGCCTCGTTGAACTACGATTTACAAAACGCCCAGGTGCTCCTGGTCGATGACACGATGACGACGGGCGCAACCGCCAGTGAAGCCGCCCGAGCGCTCAAGCAGGCGGGAGCCGCCGGGGTTTATGTGGCGGTTGTATCCCGTGGAATTGGCTGGCGGTAGCGGCGGCCAGCGACGGATCCGACAGCGCCGCTTCCCACTAGACTCGCCGAGAGACCCCGACTGCGATGGACGAAACTGATCCGACGCCTGCCCTCCGAAAACATACGCACCCCTTTCGGCGCGCGTTGCTGCGCGGCCTGGGAGTGGTGCTGCCGCCCCTGTTGACGGTCGTGTTTTTCATCTGGGTCTGGAGCGTTATTGAAACGAACGTCTTGACGCCGATGGAAGACCTTAGCCGCCAGGTCGTGGTCTGGTGTTTGCCGGCGCCGCTGGCTTCGCGTCCGGCCGACGCTTCCGGATCGGGTGAGAACGAAGCTTTCGTCTGGCAGGATCGCGTCTATGTGCGGCTGGCCGGCCGCAAACGCTGGATTCCGAAGCAGATCCGGGATACGGTCGATCATTCCGACCATGCGGAAACCTCTTTCCGGGCGATCGATTCCCCCTCCGCCAGCGACTACTACTGGCAATACGCCAAGATCCAGTACCTGCAGCGCACCCTGACGATTCCCATTTTTCTGCTGGTGTTTCTGCTGTCGCTGTATCTGGTGGGCAAGCTGCTGGCGGCGGGAGTCGGCCGTATTCTCTGGAATTATTTTGAGCGGCTGATTAACCAGCTGCCCATTATCCGGAATGTCTATTCCTCAGTAAAACAGGTCACCGACTTTGTGTTCAGCGAAAGCGAAGTCGAATTCAACCGTGTGGTGGCGGTCGAATATCCCCGCAAAGGGATCTGGTCGATTGGCTTTGTTACGGGCGAAAGCATGCTCGCCATTCGCGAAGCAGCCCAGGAGCCCGTGTTGACCATTTTGATGCCCACCTCGCCGATGCCGGCCACCGGTTTTACAATCACCGTTTTGCGGGGCGAGGCGGTCGATCTGGATCTCACGATCGATCAGGCGGTGCAGTTCATTGTGAGCTGCGGCGTGGTGGTGCCTCCCCATCAACAGTATTCGCCCGAATTGGTGCGCAAAGAGATCGCCGCCGCCATTGCAGCCCGGGAGCGCGAATAACGCGACGCTCCAGTATTCATGGAAAACACACCGCAATCCGCCGCGCGGCCGCTCCGCCTGGGAACCCGCCGTAGCGCCCTGGCCCGCTGGCAGGCCGACTGGGTCGCCGAGCAATTACGCCAGGCCGGCGTCCTCGTCGAGCTGGAGTACATCACCACCGAAGGCGATGTGAAGTCCGGCCCGCTGGGACAGATTGGCGGGCAAGGGTTGTTCACCAAGGTCATCCAGCAAGCCCTGCTCGACGACCGCATCGACCTCGCCGTGCATAGCCTGAAAGACCTGCCGACAGAAACCGTCGCCGGCCTGCAGCTGGCTGCTTCGCCGGAACGGGAGGCGCCGGGCGATGCGCTTCTGTCCAACATTGCCGCCTCGATCGACGACCTGCCGCAAGGCGCTCGCATCGGCACGGGCAGTATGCGACGCAAAGCGCAGCTGCTGCACCGGCGACCCGATCTGCAGGTCAGCGATATCCGCGGGAATCTTGATACACGGATCAAAAAGCTCGACGACGGCGAATTTGATGCGATCATTCTCGCCGTGTCAGGACTGACACGCATGGGCTGGCAGGACCGCATTGCCCAGGTCATTCCGCTGGAAGTCATGCTGCCGGCCGTCGGCCAGGGGGCGCTTGGGCTGGAGATTCGCCAGGGTGACGACTGGTCGCACCAGCGCGTGGCCCCTTTGAGCGATGTCGCCGCCATGCAGGCCGTCACGGCCGAACGCTCGCTGCTGGCCGCGCTTCGTGGCGGCTGTCTGGCTCCGGTGGGCGCTTACGCCCAGGTTGCTGACGGCCAGGTGAGCCTGCAGGCTTGCGTGCTTTCCGGCGACGGTTCCCAGCGCGTTGCGGCCGCCGCGGTGGGACCGGCCGAACAGGCCGCGCTCATTGGCGAGCAGGTTGCCGGCGAGTTGTTGTCCCAGGGCGCCGCCGCCCTGATTGCCTCCGCCCGGTCAAACTGACAGGCCGGTTTCCGCCATTGCGTTCTGGCGGCATGACGAAAACGGCATGCTGCGGTCCTTCTCTATCCGCGCCCTGGTGCGCGTCGCAAGGCGACGTCTGCTGTGCACCGGCGCGGCCGATTCTCCCGGCGAGCACGCATTTGAGCACTCGTCGCAGGGCGTCTCCTGTCGGCAAACGCCCTGGAGTTGATATAGTGGGGAGGTGGCCGATCGCTGATCTGCCGGCGATACCCCGTCAGGAGGGACCGGATCGACGTCGTCTGCGGCGACCGTGACTCCGGCACGCGCCACCTGCGCACCGCCAGCGCGTAGCAGGAAGCGCCGGCCGCGCGGTTTGAACCTTTGCACCTTTTGAGATCAGGAAAATCAACATGCTGAAGCCTCTTGCCATTGGCGTCCTATTGCTGAGTTTGTGCGGATCCCTGCAGGCGGGCGAGCCCGTCGCGGAGATCGGCAAGCTGGGAGAAGTTCGCCAGCTGCACACCGATTTGATGTTCACCGAAGGCCCCACGTCCGACGCCAAGGGGAATGTGTACTTCACCGATATCCCGGCCGACCGCATCTACAAGATCGACGCCGCGGGCGAGCTGTCCGTTTTTGTGGAGCCGGCCCAGCATGCGAACGGGCTGATGCTGATCAAAGGTCAGTTATTCGCCTGCGAGATGGACGGCCAGATCGTCAAGTACGACGTGGCCTCCAGGAAACGCACGGTGATCTGCCCTGGCTACGACGACAAACGATTTAATGCTCCCAACGACCTGGTCGTCGACCAGCACGGCGGGGTCTACTTTACCGACCCGCATTTCCGCGCTCCGGATCCGATGCCGCAGGACAAGCTGGCCGTTTACTATCTGTCGGCCGAAGGGGAAACCACGCGTCTGGCCGACGATCTGAAAGCTCCCAACGGCGTGATCCTGTCGCCCGATGAAAAAACGCTGTATGTGGTTCCCAGCCTGCAGAAGCAGATGATGGCGTACCCCGTCGAAGGCCCCGGCAAACTGGGAGAGGGCCGCGTGTTTTGTGAACTGAAGCAGGCCGAAGGGGTCGACAACACAGGCGGCGACGGACTCACGATCGACAGCAAAGGGAACCTGTACATCACTTCCCGCCTGGGCCTGCAGGTGTTCTCGCCCGAGGGGAAACTGCTTGGGATTATTGAACTGCCGGAGCAGCCTTCTAACGCAGTGTTCGGCGGCAAGGGGAACAGCACGCTCTTTGTGACGGCCCGCAAATCGGTGTATGCGATCGACACCCACGCCAAGGGACATCGTTTCCCCGGCCCCAAAGCGGCCAAATAGCGTTCGCGGCGAGCCGCCTGAAGAATTGACTCCAGGACCAGCCGGCGCGGGAAGTTTTCACGGACCGCGCTGGCCGCAGGAGTCGGGAATCTCTGTTTTATGCCTTTCATGCAGTCTGGATGATCGCGTGCCCAAGCCCAACCTATTTGACCCGCACGAGTATCGTGAGTTGACCTTTGAAGACCAGGCGCTGTTGCACCGTGGTTATCACAAGGCGATTGAAGCCCTGCGGCGGAACATTACCCCGATGGGTTTTTCGGCCTGCTCGCTGGCGGACAATTCCGTTTCAGGGACCGATGTCAACTATCGCTCGGTCTGGGCGCGCGACGGCGCCAAAACAGTCATCTGGACGCTCGACCTCGACGACGAGGATATCCGCGCCTGCCAGGCCCAGACGCTGCGCACCATTCTCGGACACCAGGCCCCGGCCGGCCAGTTGCCGGCCCATGTGCTGATCGATACCGATGAGCCGGAGTACGGCGGCGTCGGCGGCATCACGGCGATCGATGGCGCCCTGTGGATTCTGATCGCCGTGTGGCGGTACTCGACCCACACCGGCGACTATTCCATTCTCGATGAGCACGCGGATGTGATCCATCGCGCTATCCAGTGGCTCGGCTCGCTCGATTCCAATAACTGCGGCCTGCTGGAAATTCCCGAAGCGGGCGACTGGACCGATCTGTACGCCCGCAGCTATCACGTGCTGTACGACGAAGTCCTGTGGCACCGCTGCCTGATCTGCTACAGCCAGATTCTCGGTCGCCAGGGGAACACCGAACAGCAGGCCGACTATGCAAAATGGGCCGAGCATGTCGGCAGCACCATCTTGAAAAAGTTCTGGCCCTCCACCGCCGTCGATCACACCGGCGTGGGACCCAGCTTTGCCGAAGTGCAGTACAAGCTGGGCGATTCACGCTACCTGGTCGCGCAGATCTCGCCGTTTGGCTACAGTTGGCGCTGCGATGTCTACGGCAACCTGCTGGCCTATCTGACAAACCTGGTCAGTGACGAACGGGCCAAACTGACCTTTCAGTTTCTGTGGGGCATCGGCGTCAATGAACCCGGGCCGGTCAAGAACACCTATCCGCCCATCCACGCTGGCGATCCCGAGTGGCGGGACTACTTCACCGTGAACCTGCTCAATCTGCCCAACCACTACCACAACGGCGGCATCTGGCCGTTCATTGGCGGGCTGTGGGTGCGCTACATTAACAAGCTGGGACACCGGGAACTGGCCCGGCGGGAACTCGTCAAGCTGGCCCAGCTTTGCTCGCATGGATCAAACTTCGAGTGGGAATTTAACGAGTGGCATCATGGCGTGACGGGCCGTCCCATGGGGAAAGCATTTCAGGCCTGGAGTGCGGCCAGCTTCATCAAAGCCTGCCACGCTCTGCACCTCGATCCCGAATCGATGGAACACCAGGAATAGCGCCCGCCGGACGCCAGGCGTTCTCCTTCGCTCCCAGATCCGACTGCCGAAACTACCGCTGCGCCTCGGCGGCGCGGCGCAGCGATTCCACATGGTAGTCGAACCAGACGGCTTTGAGCCTTTCGACCATCTGCTTCTGGTTGTGGCCCAGCCCCTCCAGTTCGAAGTAGGTGTGGTCCACCTCGTGCTGGACCAGGGCCTGGTGATAGTCGCGCACGGTCGGCAGATGGGTCGGGTCCTGCGTGCCGCAAGCGACCTGGATCCGCATTTCCCCTTTGATCTTCGCCAGGTTCTGTTCCAGCAGATAAAACGAATCGTTCTCGCGGAGTCGTTCGATCTTGTCGCCCAGGTAGTACGTCGGCCAGATCCCTTCGTAATCAGGGCCGACCATCTGGGAGGTGGGATAGACGTTCCCGGCCTGGTTAAACAGCGAGCAGAACAGTTCGGGAAACTTCATCGCCAGATGGGTTGAGCCGCGTCCGCCCATGGAAAATCCTTCAATGCAGCGACCCTGCCGGGCGGCCACGGTGCGATAGGTCGCGTCGATGTGGGGCAGCAGCTCTTTAATGACGGTTGTCTCCGCCAGATACCGCCCGTCGGCCGAGTCCTGGTACATGGTCGCCCTGCCGCCGTTGGGAAACACCATGATCATTTCCGGCCAGCGTCCGGCGGTGATCCCCTCATGCAGCACGGTCGCGTTATAGAGCGTACGCACTTCGTTCCCGCCGGCCCCGTGCAGATGGTAAATCACCGGATAGCGCTGATCCGAATCGGTCGCATAGCCGGGCGGCAGGTAAATGCAGTAGCCGATCTTTTTCTGCATCGCCTCGCTGAAGTAGGTATGGTGCGAAACGCCTTCGGGCAAAACGGCCGGATCGAACTCAGCCACCCACATGTCGTCATCGTTGCCGCGTCGGGGCGCCTTGCGCGGCGCCTGCTTTGTCTGGGGGGAATCAGGTTCGGCCAGCACAGGCGTCGCCACGGCGAGCAGGAGAGAAAAGGTCAGTAGCATGCGAACATTCATGGCGGCGTTGCCTTCCAGGCGAACAGGTTGCGAGAGGGAAGTCAGAGCAAAAGGACGAGAGCGGTCTGCCTGCCCTGCACAGTAGCCAGCGGCAGCCCCTGCGGCAAGCACCTGCCCCGATCCTGACGAGCCAGGCCGATATCGGGCAGGGGGCGCCATGGGCCCTTTTGACAATCGTATTGTCAAAACTTGCAATGCCGGGCGAGCCTGACCAGGTTATTCTGGAAAGCCTGGCGAGCTTCTCTTGCGAGGTCATGAGCATGCACGGCCCGTCAGCACCTTTTCCCTTTCCTTGCACCGAACCAGGGCGCCTTTCTATGCGATACTTGCTCGCTATCACCTTTTTGCTGGGCGGGACGGCTCTGGCCTCCGGGGAAACACCCGTCGCTTTTTCGGCAAAACCCGTCGTGCAAAAAAACGCGACCGGCATGACGATCGACTTCACCCTGTCCGCCAGGGCTGATGTCGAAGTAGCGATCGTCAACGGCCAGGGCCGAGTCGTTCGTCACCTGGCCGCCGGCGTGATTGGCGGAAAGAACGCGGCGCCTGCGCCGTTTATCGCGGGCCTGTCGCAAAGCGTGGCGTGGGATCGCCGCGACGATTACGGCGAACCGGTGGACGGCGATTGCACGGCGCGCGTCCGCGCAGGGATGGGGACAAAGATCGACCGCATTGTCGGCGGTGATCCGTATGCGTTTTACTCCCAGGAGATGGGCCAGGGCGACCATGCCGCCTGGCGCCTGACCGGCCTGGAAGCCAAGTCCGACGGCAAGGTTTATCTGCTGGCCAACGCGAACAACTACGGGCCTGCAGCCCTGCGACAGTACGAAGCCGACGGCTCCTACTGTCGCACCGTGTACCCGCCGCCGGCCGGATTGAAACAGGAGCAGGTCGCCGGATGGGGCAGCGTTCCAGCCGACGATGGAACCTATCGCTTCCAGTACAACGACCTGGATTCGCCCGCCATCACCACGTCCTTTCTCTCCGGCAACCGTGGCCGCATCGCTTCCCTGCTGCCTTCGCCGCATCCCGACGAACTCCTGCTGACCCGCGATTTTGAACTGCTCAAAGTGCATACTGACGGATCACTGCCGGAGCATCCCCAGCTCACGGGTCGACTCGTCAACCAGCCTGCGATGGAGCCGGATGTCAAGAATCCTCGTCTGGGTCCCTGGCGACTGTCGGGCCCGCTGCATACCTGCAACGCGCCCGACGGCGAGCACTTTTATCTGAGCGGCGTCTTCGCCGGCGCGACGGACAATCGCGGCAGTCGCATCGGCGCATCGCCCGACGGGTTCTGGCGGGACGGTCAGGTGTACCGGGTGGACTACGCTACACGCACGGCGGAAGTCTTCTTTGCTCTCGATCCCAAGCAGGTCATCACCGACCTGAAGGAACGGACCAGCTCGCCGATTGCCGACGCCAAATACGGCGAATACGCGGCCCTGCAGGGAGTGGCGGTCGACGGCAGCGGCCGTGTGTTTGTGTGCGACCGGCAGAACCAGCGCCTTCTGGTCCTTGATGCGGACGGCAAGCAGCTCCGCGAGATCCCGCTGGCGTATCCCGATATGATCGCCGTCAGCCCGAATTCCCAGGCGATTTACGTCACCACGCGGACCGGCCATTTCCATGACAAAGGAGAACTCACGCTGCACAAGTTCGCCGACTGGAGCAAAGATGCGAAACCGGTCGCCAGTATGCCGCTGTGTGAAGTTCGCTTCTACGGTCAGCGAACGCATCTGGCCGTGGCGGAGTCCGCCGGCAAAGTGTTTGTCTGGGTGGCGTATACGTCGCTGCCGGTTCGCGTGTTTGAGGACAGCGGAACGGACCTGAAGCTTGTCAAGGATTTCTACGAAGCAGGGCCGCAAAGGGCGCTCGATCTGCAGCACATGGCCGTCGATCCGGAAACCGGGAACGCGCTGATCGCCGACGGATTCGACCGCTGTTTCCAACTGAGCGACTGGGAAAACCCGCGATTTGAACGGATCATGCAGGACGAAAACACGCCGGTGGAAGGACTCAGTCTGGCGATCGATAGCCGTCATCGCTGGCTCTACACGCATGGGGATCGCGAGCCCATTTGCCGCTTTCATCTGGATCGCAAGTACTTTTCCCCGGCGCCGCCGGCCGGTTCGCAGAATGGCAGCGCGCTGACCGATAAACTCAGCAGCGACTGGCGCATTGGACTCGGCCATGGGGATCGCGGAATTGCGGTCGCCCGCGATGGAAGTTTCGCCACGCTGGCCGCGCTGGGAACGGGCCCCGACTACGGCGGCTACCTGCGCTACTATCCGGCGAATTCCCCGCAGACGCCCTGGGAAGGTCTGCTCCTCACCGCCTTTGGCGAGAAGGTCAAGGCAGCCGGCGTGCGGTTCGACCTGCAGGGAAACCTGTACGCCGGCAAGATCGACGGGCCGCCGACCTCGCCGCCTGTGGGTTACGAGCGGGATGCAAATTACCAACAGAGCACGGGCCGGATCTACCGCTTTGCCCCAACCGGCTCCTTCGAGAAAGGGAACCTGTTCCCCACCGAACCGGTCGCAGCGGCAAAAGTTTACGACGTGGACTTTGGCATGATCGGGCCCCGGTTCGCTCGCACGCCGCGGTTTACCATCGACGGCTTTGGCCGCATTTACTATCCGGCTGGTTTACTGTCGCAGGTGGCCGTGATCGATAACGAGGGGAACCCGATTCATCGGTTTGGCGCGTATGGCAATCGCGACTCGCTCGGCGGCCTTGCCGGCGACCTCGTCCCGACCGTTGACATTCCGCTGGCCATGCCCAGCAGTGTCGACGCGACCGACGATTACATCTACGTTACCGATATCGTCAACATCCGCCTGCTGCGAATCGCCAAAACGTTCGCCGCCAGCGAGAGCGTTCGCATCCCCTGAGCAGCCGGTCTGCCTTAACGACCGTCTCGCCCAGGCGAGTCGCTTCCCCTTTCTGGAAATACTTCCGATGAATATGGCCCCCCTGACTTGTTGTCCCTCTTTCACGGAAAGCGCCGTTCGCCGGCCATGTCGGGTTATCGGGACGGCGGCCGTGCTATGGCTGGTGGCGATCGGGTTGTTCCCCGCGATCAGCGCGTTCCCGGCGATGGCGGGCGAGACGGCTGGCTTCCCTGGCAAGCAGAGCGAGTGGAACGGTTACCCGCGGTACGATTTTGAAGTCGATGGCAAGCCGGTGATGGTCATCGCTCCGCACCAGACGGCGACGGGACGTCCCTGGGTCTGGCACGGCGAGTTCTTTGGCCACAAGCCGGCTCCTGATATTGCATTGCTCGGCCATGGCTTTCATATCGTCTATATGCGGGTTCCCAACCTGCTCGGCGCTCCGTCGGCGGTGAAGTCCTGGGATGCGTGTTACCAGGAACTGACCGGCAAGTATGGTCTTGCCGCCAAGGCGGCGCTCGTGGGCCTCAGCCGCGGTGGACTGTATTGCTACAACTGGGCGGCGGCTAACCCGGAGAAGGTCGCCTGTATTTATGGCGACGCGCCGGTTTGCGACTTCAAGAGCTGGCCCGGCGGCAAAGGAAAAGGGAAAGGCAGCGCTCGCGACTGGCAGCTGGTCCTGAAAGAGTATGGTTTCCAGGACGAAGCCCAGGCGTTGGCCTACGACAAGAACCCGGTCGATAACCTGCAGCCGCTGGCCAGGGCTGGCGTGCCGTTGCTGCACGTGTATGGCGAAGCCGACGACGTCGTTCCCTGGGAAGAGAACACCGGACTGCTCGCCCAGCGCTACCGCCAACTGGGCGGCTCGATCACGCTGATCGCCAAACCGGGGATCGGCCATCATCCGCATGGGCTGGACGATCCCACGCCGATTGTCGACTTCATCCGGAGCCACGCGCCGAGCGACCCGTCCGCCAAAGCAGCGCCGCGTCGATTGGACGCTGTCGATCAGTTGGGCGTCGCGATCGAACCGTCCCGGCAGATCGTCTATAAAAAGGCTGGCGGGAAGGAGCTGTACTTGCATCTGTTTGAACCAGACGGCTGGCAGGCGACCGATCGCCGGCCCTGCTTTCTGATTATTCATGGCGGCGGCTGGGCCGGCGGCGTCCCGCGGCGGATGTATCCCTTCGCTGAGCACTTTGCCCGGCAGGGAATGGTGGGCGTCAGCCTGCACTACCGACGGCTGGGCTCTACTCCCGACACGACCGTGTTGGAGTGTGTAAAAGACGCTCGCTCCGCCATCCGTTTTCTGCGCGCCCATGCCGACGAACTGGGCATCGATCCCGGCAGAATCGTCGTCAGCGGCGGTTCCGCCGGCGGGCATCTGGCCGTCAGCACGGCTTTGTTCACCCAGCTGAATGAAGCGGGCGAAGCAACCGAAACGAGCGCCGTCCCCGATGCGCTCGTCCTGCTCTTCCCCGCCCTCGATATTTCGGAGATGCCCAAGGCGATCGAGAAATTTGGCGAACGCTGGCAGGAACTCTCGCCCCTGCAGCATGTGCGGGCCGAACTTCCGCCGACAATAATCTTTCAGGGTACGGCCGACACGGCGACCCCGTTCGCCGGCGCCAAAGCGTTCCAGGCCGCTATGAAGAAAGCGGGCAACCGCTGTGAGCTGGTCGCCCATGAAGGCGGCAGGCACGGCTATCTGATGTTTGACAAGGAGCTTTTCCAGGATACGCTGGCTCGGACCGAAAAGTTTCTGGATTCGCTCGATTTCCTGCCTGCCAAACGACCCCGTGGAGTGGCCCCCTGATGATGCTTCGTACGAAGAGCCTACTGTTTTTGGCGCTGCTGGCGATTGTTCCGCTGGCCCGGCTTTCGGCTGCCGAACCCACCGACACGGCCGCCCAAATCGCGGCGATGGAGAAGATCGCCGACCTGGCGCTTGTGCCGCCGACGCTCAACACGTCGCCGTTGCCCGAGTATGGATACGACAAACTTGACTACGGGATGACGATCGGCATTGAACGCACGCCAGGCGGTCGCTTGTGGGCGTGCTGGGTCGCCGGCGGCGACAGCCCCAAGGCATTCTTCGTGCTGGCGACCAGCGACGACGACGGCGAAACCTGGTCGCCGCCGCGACTGGTGGTGGACTCGCATTCACCCGATCTGCCAGAGCCGCGGAGCATCCTGGTCGGCAACCTGTGGACCGATCCAACCGGGAAGCTTTGGCTGTTCTTTGACCAGTCGATGGATATGTTTGACGGTCGCGCTGGGGTGTGGGCCGCCGTTTGTGAGAACCCCGATGCCGATGCGCCCACGTGGTCGGCCCCGCGCCGGCTCTGGCATGGCGTCATGCTGAACAAGCCGACGGTGCTATCGACCGGCGAATGGCTGTTGCCGATCTCGCTTGACCAGCGGCCCGGCTTTCGCAAGTTCAAGGGCTGTTTTGCTGAGCTGGATCCGCTGCGGGGCGCCAACGTGCTGGTCTCGACCGACCAGGGCGCCAACTGGACCCGCCGCGGCTGCGTGCAGTTTCCCAAACCCGACTGGCATGAGCATATGCTGGTCGAACGGAAAAATGGCAGCCTGTGGATGCTGGCCCGCACGGGCAACGGGATGATGCAGAGCACTTCGACCGACGCTGGCAAGACGTGGACCGAGCCGACCTTTCCCGCCATTTCGCAACCGGTCGCTCGTTTCCATGTGCGACGTGTTGCTTCCGGCCGCATCCTGCTGGTCAAGCACGGCGAGAAGATCGACGCCCACGAAGGACGCAGCCAGCTGACGGCCTGGCTCTCCAGCGATGAAGGGGAAACCTGGCAGGGCGGCCTGATGCTCGATGAGCGGAAAGGCGTTTCCTATCCCGACGGATTCCAGGCGCCGGACGGCATGCTTTACATCTCGTACGATCGCAACCGCTCCACCGACGGCGAGATCCTGCTGGCCCGTTTTACCGAAGCCGACATCCTGGCCGGTGAACTGAAGAATCCTCGCTCCCGGCTGCGGATGCTGATCAGTCGCCCTCTCGCCGGCAGGTAAATCTTTTGCCTGGCGTCGTTAATGCGACATCGTCATCGCAAGGTTCTGCTGCCTGCGGCCGCAAGGGCGGCCGCATTTCTGGTTCAATGCGACAACGCCTCTCATGTCGCGCCTCACGGTCTCTGCCGTCAGGTTTTCGCTGCTTTCCTCAGCCGTTGTTTTACAGAACAACATTGCCTCGCTGGCATTCTTGACTTTGGCAAATGTCTGTCACTTGCGGGATAACCTTAGAGCATCACTAAGGAAACTTTACGGATGACGGCATTTTTGGAACGTCCCTGAGATAAATGGACGATCCTTTAGCGAAAACATCGAACAGAGTTTATCTATCCCGTCGAGTTTTCGTAATGGGAACCGTGACAGACTGCGCAGAGGTTTCGCCTTGTTCAACCGTGAGAGTTTGCGCCAGCGCCAACCTTCCAGGCGCTGTGTGAAGATAAAGGCGTCGCAAACGGTCGCATCCTGATTGAGCCTGTTGATAAAAATCGCTGTGCGACGTGTGTATCAAAATGGAGCGTCGGCTGCTGCCGCCTGGATCGCAATTCGAGTGCGTAAAGCCTGGTCAAGCGTGTTTTGTCGCCTTTCACGAGAAGTAACGCTCTCGACATGCGATCTGCGCCCGGCAGGTCTGGGGGAAATAGGGAAAAACTCAGGCAATCCAGAGAAAAAACGGCATGTCAGCCTGAGTCGATGGGGAAGAACCGCATTCGGAAGAGAAACAACCTTCTCCGCTTTGACAATGCCTGGCCACAAACTACATCTCGCATAGTTCAACCCTGACACGCATAAGGAACGACTATGTCCACCGCGACATTTGAAACGCCGTCCAGGGAGCTTAAACGCGATTCCAACGCGGAAGGCACCCTGCAGCTGGTGAGCTTTCAGCTCGCCGAGGAAGAATACGGAATCGAGATTAACAAAGTACGCGAGATTATTCTCGTCGGCGAGATTACACAAGTTCCGCAAACGCCGGCCTATGTGAAAGGGCTGATCAATCTTCGCAGTACGGTGATTCCCGTCGTGGATCTGCGGCTGCGGTTTCAGCTCTCCGAAGCGTCAGTGACCGACGACACACGGATTGTCGTAATCAACATTGGCGGAAAAACGATCGGCATTATTGTCGACGCCGTTAATGAAGTTCTGCGAGTTTCCAAGAATCAGATCGCTCCCCCGCCGCCGACTGTGGCAGGTCTGGGGCACGATTATCTGGTGGGGCTCGTCAAACTGAAAGAGCGACTTTTGATCCTGTTGGATATTGAAAAAATCCTGGTTGAAAGCGTAGGACCGGACCCCGAAAGTTTGTCCGCATTGATTTAACTTTCCCCAGCATTCCTGCCATTACTTTCCTCCTGCCGCAACCTGCCTCCCAGATCCCTTTCCCACCTACAGAAACAAGGGCTATTGCCATGACTCCAGCCACTCTCGACCTGCCCGAATCCGAGCTTCAGTCCAAGCTGACCGACGCGAGCGCCCAGATCGACGCCGTTAGCGCAGCGTTCGCCATGATTGAGTTCGAACCCGACGGCACGATTGTCAACGCCAACCAGAATTTCCTCGACACCGTGGGCTACTCCCTGGCAGAGATCCAAGGGAAGCACCATCGCATGTTTGTCGATCCGGCCTATGCCCGCAGCACCGAGTACCGCGACTTCTGGGCCAAACTGGCCCGGGGTCAATCGCAATCAGGCGAGTTTGCTCGCATCGGGGCCAACGGGAAAGAGGTCTGGATCCAGGCCCGTTATAGCGCTCTGGTCGATGAACACGGCAAAACCTACAAGGTGATCAAGTTTGCTTCGGATATCACCAGCGACATCGAGCGGCGAAACAAGGCCCTGGATTTTCAGAACCAGATCCAGGCGATCAACGAAGCCCAGGCCGTGATTGAGTTTGAACCCGACGGCTCCATCATTACGGCGAACAGTAACTTCCTGCAGACAATGGGATATTCGGCCCGCGAAATCCAGAACGAACACCACCGCATGTTCATCGATCCGGCCTATGCCCGCACCCCCGAGTATCGCGCCTTCTGGACCAACCTCGGTCGCGGAGAGTCGCAAGAGGGCGAGTTTCAGCGTTTCGGCAAAGGCGGGAAGGAAGTCTGGCTCCAGGCGCGTTATAGCGCCCTGCTGGACGATGAGGGTCGGACTTACAAAGTGGTGAAGTACGCCTCGGATATTACCGAAGCAGTACGTTCCCGCCAGGACGCCGCCCAGAAAGCGGCCATCCTGGAGAACGCCCCCGTCAACATCATGCTGGCCAACGCTGACGGCGTGATCATCTATATGAATCCGGCCTCGCGGGAGACCCTGCGAACGATCGAGCATCAACTGCCGGTCAAGGTTGATAACATCGTCGGCGGATCGTATGACGTCTTCCACAAGAACCCGGCGCATCAGCGGAAGTTACTGGCTGACCCGCGGAACCTGCCTCACCAGGCCGAAATCACACTCGGCGATGAATACCTGCGGCTCAATGCGTCCGCCATTTACGATATCGAAGGCGCCTTCGCCGGGCCGATGATCGCCTGGGAAGTCATCACCCAGCAGAAGCATTCTGAACAGCAGGAGAAACAAAATCAGCAGCGCGAACGCGAACAGCAGCAAGAGCTGCGGAGCAAGGTCGACCAACTGCTGCAGGTTGTCAACGCCGCCGCCGAGGGTGATCTTACTCAGGAAATCACCTTCACCGGAACCGACGCAGTCGGCGAGCTGGCGGCGGGACTGAAGCGGATGATCACTGACCTTCGCGACATTATTTCGCAGGTGGTCGATGGCGCCGCCCAGTTCACCGAAGGCTCCCGCGTGGTGGCGGAGAGCGCCCAGACGCTCGCCCAGGGAGCGCAGACGCAGAGTGCTTCGGTGGAAGAGATGAGCGCCTCGATTGAAGAGCTGATGCGGAGCATCAATGCGGTGCGCAGCAACGCCAGCGAGGCTAACAAAGTCGCCACCGAGACCAGCAGCCTGGCCGAAGAAGGCGGCTCCGCCGTGAAGAAGTCGATCGAAGCGATGGACCGGATCAAGGCCTCTTCCAGCCAGATCAGTGAGATCATCCAGGTGATTTCCGAGATCGCCAGCCAGACCAATCTGCTGGCCCTCAACGCCGCGATTGAAGCGGCCCGGGCCGGCGAACACGGTCTTGGCTTTGCGGTGGTCGCCGACGAAGTCCGCAAGCTGGCCGAACGTTCCAGCGAAGCCGCGAAAGAGATTTCCAACCTGATCAAGGAGTCGACTCATCGCGTCGACGAAGGCGCCAAGCTCAGCGAAAAGACGGGCGAGTCGCTTACCAAGATCATCCAGGGAGTCGGCGCCACCGCCCAGCGGATCGCCGAAATTGCCGACGCCACCGTCGAGCAATCCCAGAACGCGACCGAAGTTTCCAACGCCATCGGGCAGGTCTCGCAGGTCACCGAGCAGTCGGCGGCCGGCAGCGAAGAGATGGCCTCCAGCAGCGAAGAACTCGGTGCTCAAGCCTCCGCCCTGGGCGATCTGGTCTCCCGGTTCCGTCTCGAGAAGTAACCTTCTCACCTGCCTTCCCCCAGCGAGCCGGGTCCGCAACCGTTGCGGACCCGGCTCCCCGCCTGGTTCATTTTCCCGCCTTTTCCGGGGCGTCTCCGTCGATCTATGTCGGCGGGGCGTCCTCCCTTCGAAAGCATGCCCCGATGGCGACCACTCTTCCCACGGAAACGGTCAGCGATTCACAACTGACAAAGTTTGCGAATCTGATCTATCAGAAAACGGGGAACCGTTTCTCCTCGCAGAAAAAAACACTGCTAACCAATCGGCTGCGCCGGCGGCTGAAGGCGTCGGGAATCAGTGGGTTCGACGAATACTATCAATATTTGACAAAGCTCTCCCGCCGCCACGAAGAGTGGAACGAATTCCTGCAGGAAGTCACCACGCACGAAACCTATCTGTTTCGCGACTCCATGCAGTGGGACTGGTTTACACGACGCTATCTGCCTGCCCGGGTGTCCGGAGCTCGCCGCGGCGAACTCCCCAAAGAACTCAGTATCTGGTCGGCCGCCTGCAGTACGGGCGACGAGGCCTATACGATTGCCGCCTGTATTGCAGACAAGATCACAAGTGTCAGCGAGTGGAAGATCAACATTCTCGGAACCGATATCGGAACAGGAGCCCTGCAGCAGGCTGAGCAGGCCGACTTCAATGAGCGCGCCATGCGTCTGGTGCCGTCGCGACTGCAGGGACGTTTCTTCACGAAAACGAAGACTGGCAACTGGCGTCCGAAAGAGATGCTTACCCAGTGGACGCGTTTTCGCCAGCATAATCTGCTGGAGCCTTTACCAGGCATGCACTTTGACCTGGTGTTTGTGAAAAATGTGTTTATCTACTTTGACGCAGACTCCAAACGGAAAGCGTTTGAGAATATCAACAAAACACTCCGTTCCGGAGGACTGCTACTGTCGGGTCCCGCAGAAGGGATCACCGACCAGTTGCGAGATTACGATCGCGAAGAGCCCTGGCTGCATCGCAAACGCTAAGCCGAACCGCCAAACGAAGCGATAGCGTTTGATTCAAGTACGAAAGGGTGGATTCATGGAAGCCAAAACGACGGACTGGGACGAAGAGTTCCTTGCCGACATGCTGGGTGACTTTCTCGATGAGTCGCAGGGATACCTGTCAAATCTCAACGACAACCTGATGCGACTGGAGCAGATGGTCGCCGCCTGCCAGGATGATGAAACTCCCGAAGTGGATATCAAACTGCTCAGCGAAATGTTTCGCGATATTCATAGTCTGAAAGGACTATCAGCGATGCTGCAGCTGCGCAACATTAACGGCTTGACCCACAAAATTGAGAACGTTTTCGACGCCGCCCGCAATCGAATTCTGAACGTCACCCGCGAGGTGGTCGATCTTATTTTCGACGCTTTCGATGTTCTCACGTCGATGGTGAATCATCTGATCAATCCCCAGGGTGAAGAAGTGGACAGCGATCCCATCGAAGAACGCATTGAACAGCTGCTGCAGAATGCCGGCGTAATCCGGGAGACGGCTACGCTGGGGGAAATCGAAGCCGCCATCGCCGCCATCCAGCTGGATGACGCTCCGGCGCCCGCCGCACCGGAAACTGACGACGTGGAACAAAGCATCGTCGAACCTGCGGCCTCGGTCCCGCTTGAACCCGATGTCACAGGTCTCATGGCCGACAATCCCGTCGCCAACAGTGCAGAAGCTGATAGCTCGGTCGCTGGCAGTCCCGATGCGGACAGCGTCGGGGCTCTGGAAACGGAGCTGGTCGATCCGCTGGACGGTGTCTGCGATGAATCGGATATTGTTGACAAGTACTTGTCGATTTTTCTCGATGAAGCCGAGGAATCGCTCGACGCCATGAGCGACGAGTTGTTAAAAGAAAGCGAGGCCGATCTTGATACGGTGCTGGTGATTTGCCACCGCATCAAAGGGGCTGCCGCTTCGATCGGACTCAACCGCTCGGCCCGTCTGGCCCATATCATGGAAGACCTGCTGCAGGACCGCAAGGACTCCGGCCAGCAACTCACGCCGAACGCCTCCGATGCGCTCATGGCGGCGGTTGACGCCTTCCGAGATTTCCTTCAGGTGTTGCGCAGCGGCGCCCGTTCGCCCGACAAGTTCGCCGAAGCGTTCCTGAAGGTGCAACAAGCCCAACGGGAGTCTCCGGACGACACGACCCAGGCTGTCGCCAGCGAGGCGGAGGGAGACGTACCGGAAACGGTCGAGAACGCTTTCGAGAACGCAGGGGGATTGGCCCCGCCGACCGTCGACCTGGTTCCTGTGGAGGAAACGGCCGTCGAGGGATTGTCTGCGTTAAGTCCTGCCGAACTGAAGCAAATTGGCGCCGTTACGCCCAACGATCGTCCCGCATTGGCGGGACTGGCCGTGCTGCAGGCCCAGCTGCCGTTGGCGGATGTTAAAACTCGCCTCATTTTTGAACGCCTCGAAGGACTGGGAGACGTTTTCTTCCGCAGTCCCACCGACGAATCCCTGCGCAACGACGAAGAAGCATGCCGCATCGTTTTCGGCCTGGCGACCGATCATTCAGCCGCGGAAATTCGCCAGGGTATCGACTTTGAAGGCGTCGATTGTATCGCGATCGAATCGCTAGCCATTCCGGACGCCGCCCCGCTTCCAGCGTCCGCCGTCCAGACCCGTCCTGATGTTTTTGCTGCGTCGACAGCACCTGTCACAGAGACCGCCCTCGATATGGCGCCCACTCCTGTCGCAGCGGCGCCAGCTCCTGTCGTTGAGGCGCCAACTCCTGTCACTCCGGCGCCGAAACCTGTCGCCGCGGCGCCAAAACCTGTCACTCCGGCGACTAAACCTGTCGCTGCGGAGGCAAAGCCTGCCATCGCGAAAACTGGGCCGAATCCGCCGCGTCCGCCGGCCGCAACGTCGCCAGAAGGAGCGGGGGGATCGGGTGCGGAAGCGAATCGGAATAAACCGACCGAGACGGTGCGGGTCGATATTGATCGGCTGGATCATCTGATGAACCTCGCGGGGCAACTGGTGATCAACAAGGCCCGTTTTGGTCGAATCGGCGAGCAGCTCAAGGGGTTGGCTTCGCGCAAGCAGTCGACACAGAGTCTGGCGAATGTTTCCTCCATGCTGGACCGGCTTTCCTCTGATACCGACGCCATGGGCCGCCGGAACTCGGTCGATTCGTCCCAGATCCAGGGAATCCACAGCCACGTGGAACAGATCAAACGCGATCTGATGATTGTGCAAAGCGACATCGATCAGCTGCGCCAGGCCCGCACGCTGGTGAACGATCTCTCGGAGGCGGTCCATCAACTGGAGCGGGTTTCCGACGGCATCCAGCAGAGCGTGATGGACACCCGGATGGTCCCGATCGGGCCGCTGTTCGGCAGGTTCAAGCGGGTCATTCGCGACATTACCCGGGGCAACGGAAAGGATATCCAGCTGGTGATCCGGGGCGACAAGACCGAGCTGGATAAACGGATGATCGACGAGCTGGGCGACCCGCTGATCCACATGGTGCGGAACTCGGCCGATCATGGGATCGAAAGTCCCGAAGACCGCATCAAAGCCGGGAAACCGCCGCAGGGAACCGTGACGCTCGACGCTTTCCATCGCGGGAATCGGATTTTCGTCCGCGTCAAAGACGACGGTCGCGGCCTGGATCCGGAAAGGCTGATCAGCAAGGCGCTAAGCAAAGGTATTATCACGGCCGCCGAAGCGGAACGACTGTCGCCCCAGCAGGCTCTCCAGCTGGTCTGGGAGCCAGGCTTCAGCACGGCCGAACAAATTACTGAAGTCTCCGGCCGCGGCATGGGGATGGACATTGTCAAATCCAAGATTGAACAACTGAACGGGTCCGTGGAACTCGACAGTCAGGTCGGCGTCGGCGCCACGATCACCATCAAACTGCCGCTGACGATGGCGATCCTGCCGAGCCTGTTGACGGTCATCGCAGGCGACGTGTTCGCCATTCCGATGGAATCCGTGTCCGAAATTGTCCGCGTTTCGGGCGTAAACCTGACGACCGTTCATGGCCGGGAAACGGCCCGGGTGCGGGGACGCGTGGTCTCGGTGGTGGAGCTTTCCGGCCTGCTGCACTGGAACCGACCTGCCGCACGGAAACCGAAAGATGGGGAGAAAGACGGAGAGCACGGTCGGGCAGAACGGACGCTCGTCATTATCCGCACCGAAGACGACGAACTGGGCCTGGCCGTTGATCGCCTGCTGGGGGAAGAAGATATCGTCATCAAGTCGTTGGCGGAAAACTATCGGAACGTGGCAGGCATCGCCGGCGCTAGCATCCTGGGAGATGGGCGCGTCTCGCTCATTCTCGATGTGGCCGCTCTCGTTGAGATCGCCTGTCGCCCGACATCCAGCATGGCGGGAGCAATGTGATCCCGCTGCCCGGACTCGTTCAACTATCCGCGTTGCCTTTGCGAACCAAGAGAGACCTATGACCAGCCAGACTAGCGCCGCTCCGGCGAGCTTTACCGAACTGTTCAGCGCAGCCCTGCGCAGGGCGTCCGACGCCATGTGCCAGTGGACCAGCGGCCGCGTTTCGCTGGCCCTGGAGGAAGTGGTGAACGCCCCCCTGGAAGAAATTTCGGAGCGGATGCAGATTGCCGCCGATATGCTGGCCATGGTCGTGCTGGGCGTGGAAGGGGCCTCCGGGGCCGGGGGACAGTTTGTCCTGGCTTTCGATGAAGAGAACGGCCGCAAGCTGGCGGCCAGCCTGTTGCGGAGGAAGGTCGTCAACCAGCCGGAATGGACCGCCATCGAACGGTCAGCCGTCATGGAAACCGGCAACATTCTGGCTTCGGCCTATCTCAACGAACTCACCTTGCTACTGCAGATGGAGCTGACTCCGACGCCCCCTGAGTTTGTGCAGGACTTCGGCCCGAGCGTGCTGCAGCAGGCGCTGATGGCGCAGGCCATGTACAGCGACCAGATCCTGTTGTGCCAGACACGTTTTGAATTCGATCAGCAGGCGGTTAACTGGTCTGTCTTTTTTGCACCGAGTGTGGAGTTGATGCAGGCCATTCACGCGGCGTTGCAACCAGGATAACCGCCTGGCCTCCGCCCTGTGAACTCCTCAGACCACAAGACTACTATCGTAAAAGAACGGTCGTATGCAGTCCCTAACCAGCACCGAAACACCAGCGACCGTATTGGTCGGTATGTCGCAAATCGAGATCGTCAGCAACGGCGAGTCCGCCCGCGCCGTGTTGGGCTCTTGCATTGGACTGGTCCTGTACCATCCGCTGCGGCGAATCGGCGCCATGGCCCATATTGTTCTTCCCGACGGGAAGGATCGTTCTGGTCCGCCGGGGAAATTTGCCGACAGCGCCTACCCGGAAATGATGCGTCTGCTCGGACAGCACGGCGTGGGAAGAGTCGGCCTGGTCGCCAAGCTGGCAGGCGGGGCCAGCATGTTCGGCGGCGGCGGTCCGCTGCAGATTGGCGAAGCCAACTACTCCGCCGTGAAAGCCATTCTGCAGTCGGCCCAGGTGCCGATCACGGGTGAGCACGCACGCGGCGGCAAAGGCCGCCGAATCACCCTGGATAGTTCGACCGGTCAGGTGCAGGTCGAAATTGCAGGGAACCCGCCCGTTGTCTTGTAAGCAACCGCGATTCTCGATTTTCCAGGGACAGCATTCCGCGACGTACCTCTCGCCCTTGACTTGAACTCAGCGCCGGAGCGCTCCCTATCACCTTCAGGCAATTACAGCTATGCGTAAAACATTACTCATTGTCGACGACGCCATGATCATACGTGAAATGATCAAGGACGCAGTGGAACCCGAAAGCTGGGAGATCGTTGGCGAAGCCGCGAACGGGCAGGAAGCGATCATTAAATACCAGACACTGCGTCCCGATGCAGTCACGCTGGACCTGGTCATGCCGCGCTTCGACGGCCTGCACGCCCTCCGTGGGATTCGAGAATTTGATCCCCTCGCCCGCGTGCTGATCGTGAGCGCCATCAATCAGAAAGAGAAACTTACCGAAGCCCTGCGTTACGGGGCGGGCGACTTTATCGTCAAGCCGTTTGAAGCCCTCCGTTTGCGCACCGCGTTGACAAAGATTGTCGCGCGTATGGATTCCATGCCTGTCATTCTTCCCGCCGCCTCGTCCCCGCAATAAAGATTACCCGCCATGAACAAGACCAGCGGCCTTTCGCCCGCCAATAACGATATTCTGCTGGAAAGCGGAACCAACGAAGTTGAGATTCTCGTTTTCAAAGTAGGAGTTTTTCGCCTGGGGATTAATGTCGCCAAGGTGCGCGAGATCTTAACTTCGCAAAAGATTACCAAACTGCCGAAAGCACATCCTTCCGTTGTCGGATGTTTTCAACTGCGCGATGTGGTGGTTCCTTGCGTTTCTCTCCACCAGCGGCTGAACCAGGTCGCGAAGAATCCAACCGAATGCAAGTTGATTCTCGCCGAATTCAACCAGACCCAGACGGCGTTTATCGTCGATGAGGTCGATCGCATTCACCGGATCAGCTGGAGCGATATTCTGCCCGTACCTTCGGTCGTGGCCGACGCTGCTTCGCCCATTACAGCCGTATGTAATCTGGAAGGACGTCTCGTCACGCTGCTCGACTTCGAAACGATCACTTCAGAAATGAGCAACGAAGAGCAGCGCACGCAACAGATCGACAACACGCTTGCCGTCCCCCGGGCCGACTGTCGCTTGCTGGTCGTCGACGACTCGCCGACGGTCCGTGTCATTCTGGAAACCACGCTGAACGACAACGGCTATACGAACGTGACCTGCTTTGAGCATGGCGCCCAGGCCTGGGACTGGATCTCCCAGCGGCTGCGAGAAACGGGCGATGTGTCGCAGGTGGCGGATCTGGTGATTACTGATGTGGAAATGCCTTCGATGGATGGGTTGCATCTGACGCAGACCATCAAGCGGCATCCGCAACTGCATGGGCTCCCTGTGATTCTTTACTCGTCGATCCTGACGCCCGACAACCTGAAGAAAGGTCGCTCCGTCGGGGCCGACGCCCAACTGACCAAGCGCGACCCTTCCAAGGTCGTGGCGCTGGCCGACGAGCTGTTATCCAAACGCATCCGCGGCGCGGCTGCCGCTGCTCCTCATCCGGCAGCGTCCGAACTGCAGGCATGTCTTTCCTGAGCAACGGCCCCTGATACGGCTGTGCTTCCGTCCTTTCGTCCTTCCTTCCTTTCCTGCCGGAGCGATTTCCCATGTCGCTGAAAACGATACAACGCACGGCGGGCTACGCCGGACTGGCGGCTTCCGCGCTGTCGGTTCGCCGGGCCACTTCCGCGCGGGCCAGGTCGTCGGCGCAGGACCATTTGTGCCAGCGGCTGGGACGTCTACACGGATTGCCTCAGAAAGTGGGGCAAATGCTGAGCTTTACCAGCAACCCGGAAAAATTAGACGCCGCCGAGGCATTCGCCCCGCTGCAGGAATCGGCCGAGCCGCTTCCCTGGCCGACAATCGCCCGAATTCTTGCCGCCGCGTGGGGACGTCCTGTGCTGGAGGTCCTGGCAGAAGTTGACACCAAGGGACATGCCGCTTCGCTGGGGCAGGTCCATCAGGCTCGCCTGCTCGATGGAACAGAAGTCGCCATCAAAGTGCAATATCCGGGCATCCGTCAGGCGGTGCAAACGGATCTGAAGGCCTTGGGATGGCTCAGCCTTCCGTTAGGCAATTTGCGAAGAGGTTTCGATCTGGAAGCGTATCGCCTGGTAATCGGAAGTTGCCTTGCGACCGAACTCGATTACCAGCAGGAAGCGGCCCAGCAGGACGCCATGGGGCGGGACTGGGAAGCCGATGAAGCGGTCATTGTGCCGCGGGTCGTGCAGGAGCTCTCGGACGAGACGGTGCTGGTGACGCAATGGGAGTCGGGGGACCACTGGACCGAAGTGCCAGCCGCCTGGTCACCCGGCGAACGACGTCGGCTGGCGAACACGCTGCTGCGATTTTTCCTGCAGGGACTCTTCCACCACGGTCGCATGCAGGCGGATTGGCATCCGGGCAACTTTCGCTTCCGTCGCAACGGCGGCAACCCCCAGGTGGTGGTCTACGATTTTGGCTGCCTGGTCAGGCCTGAGCCGCGACAACGCTTGCTGCTGGCCCGCCTGATCAGGGCGACGGTACAACAGGACGAATCGCCCTGGCCGCTGATGCGGGAACTTGGCTTTCAGGAAAACTGGCTCCAGCCGCTCGCCGGCAAGCTTCCGGCCGTATGTCGTTTGTTGCTGGAACCGTTTTGCACGCGGCGCCCTTACGATCTGCACGACTGGAAGCTGGCCGAACGAATGGAAGCGGTGCTGGCAGACGATCGCTGGAACTTTCGTTTTGCCGGGCCGCCTGGTCTGGTGTTCGTCCTGCGCGCGTTTCATGGTGTGATCCACTACCTTCAGGGAACCGGTGAACCGATTGACTGGCATGCGGCCGTGCAGGAAACGCTCGCACCGCTGCAGTCGCAGATTGAAAACCTGGCGGTTACCGCTGGCGAACCTGTTGTGGCGTGTACTTCCGTTGCAACCTGGCTCAGGGTTCGCGTTGTTCGCGAGGGACGCACCCAGGTGCAATTGTCACAGCCCGCGATGGGGATCGAACGGCTGGAGGAACTGCTCGACGACGAGCTGAAACAGCGCATCCTGCTGGCAGGCATCGATCTGCAGAAATCTGTCGAGGCAGTGCGCAGCCGCGGCTACGCGCCAGGCCCCGTCTTCGAACTGGTCGACGAGGAAAAAGAGGTACGCGTCTGGCTTGAGTAGTATCCGGCGAGTGAAACACGAAAAGAGGAAGGATGAATTTCTGTTTTCAACATGCGTTAGCGTGCAGCAGGCATTCAGGAACGGAAAAAGTATTGATAGACAATCTACCAGGTTTCCTTTCTTAAGAGGCAGGAAAACCTATGTTTAATAAGCGAATCCTCAAATCTAAAAAAAGCCTGGTGTTGGAATTGCAATTTCCTGGTGAAGCACGCCAAAAACTGACAACGAAGCGGGCAGCGACAGGCGCCGTTTCGCTCTGCGATCCAAACTCCTTATCAAAGATTGAGTCCTCTCCATGACAACGAAATCCATTCGCGTGCTGGTCGTCGATGACTCGGCTGTGCTGCGCGCTCGTATCTGTGACATCCTTGCGATGGAGCCTGGCCTGGAAGTTGTCGGAACGGCCTGTGATGGTCTGGATGCGCTGCGGAAGCTTGAAGTTCTGCAGCCTGACCTGATGACGCTCGACGTGCAGATGCCGCGGATGGACGGTCTGGCGACGGTCGACGCAGTTCTGAGCAAACGCTCGATTCCCATCATTATGGTGAGCTCCCTGACCCATCGCGCCGCCAGCACCACTTTGGATGCGCTAGAGCGAGGAGCGATGGATTACATCGCCAAGCCCGACGGCAGCGGCGCCTCGGTCGAATTTGCGGAGCAGCTGGTTCACAAGATCCGTGTCATGGCGAATGTCGATGTGCAACGCGTCCTGCAGTTTCGCCGCGCGAAAGCTGCAAGGATGGCGGCCAGTCGGAGTGCGGCCCTGTCAAACCCGGCCGACACGGAGTCGACAGAAAAGTATCCCACCCAGTGTATCGCACTTGGGGTTTCCACCGGCGGACCGCCTGCCCTGGCCAGCATGTTTCAGGACCTGCAGGCTCCCCTGCCGCCGCTGGTGATTGTCCAGCACATGCCGGCGAACTTTACGGGGCCGTTTGCCGCACGGTTGGATTCCTTGTCGAAGCTGAGCGTCAAAGAGGCCCAGCACGGCGACCGCCTGCGGGCCAATCATGCGTATATCGCTCCTGGCGGAAAACATTTGCGACTGAAGCGGCAAGGGGACTATACGGTGGTTTCGATTACGGACGGGGAACCGGTCAGCAGCCACAAGCCTTCGATCGATCTGATGATGCAGGACGCCGCAGCGATCTTCGGGCTGGGGTGCCTGGGCGTGCTGATGACGGGCATGGGATCCGACGGCGTGGCCGGTTGCCGCGCCATCCGCGAGGCGGGCGGATACGTGCTGGGACAGGATGAAGCCAGCTCCGATGTCTATGGAATGAACAAGGCCGCCTTCGTGCAGGGGCAGGTCGACTCACAATTTGCCGTGGAATATTTACCGCAAATTCTTGCGCAACAGTGCCGGCGAATCGGTGTTGCGCAACAGGCTTCGGGCGCCGTTGGCGTTCGATAATCCGATTTCTTTTGTTACTCTTTCCTTTCAATTTATTTCGCAAAAGGGACAACCATGAGCGCCAGATTTTTGATAGCCGATGACTCCGGAACCATGCGAAAGATTATTATTCGCTCGCTCAATGCGCTGGGCGTAACGGATATTGTCGAAGCGGCCGACGGCGAACAGGCCATTGCCCTGTTTGCGAAACAGCCCTTTGATATGGTGCTGACCGACTGGAATATGCCAGGCAAGAGCGGACTCGAAGTCGTCCAGGCAATCCGTACCGCCGGATCCAAGATCCCGGTCATGTTGATTACCACCGAAGGAGAAAAATCGCGAGTCGTCCAGGCCATCCAGGCAGGGGTCACCGACTATGTCGTCAAGCCGTTTGACTCGGAGAAACTCCGCGCCAAGATTGACAAGCACCTTAGCCAGCTGGCTGACGCCTGATACGGGGAGAATCCGAATGACGACTCAATACGCTCCCGTCGATGTGGAGTTTATCAATCCTTTTGTCGTGGCCGCCACGAAAGTGTTCAACGTGATGCTGGGGTGCGAACTGAAGCGCGGGCCGCTGTTCCTGAAGAACAACACCCAGCCCGACTTTGAAATCAGCGGCGTCATCGGTCTGTCGGGTAAAGCCAGCGGCACCGTCGTGCTGAGCCTGCAGAAAGAGGTCGCCCTGAGCCTCACCGAAGTGCTTCTGGAAAAACGTCCTGAGCATCTCGACGCTGACGTGGTCGACGCCATTGGCGAATTGACCAACATGGTGGCGGGCAACGCGAAGACACGACTGGAACAGTTTCAGATCAGTCTGGGGCTGCCCAGCGTAATTATCGGCAAAAACCATTCTGTCGAGTTTCCTCGCGGAATCGCTCCCATTGGTATTCCGTTCCAGTCTCGTTTGGGGCCCGTGTGTCTTGTCGTG
This sequence comes from Lignipirellula cremea, assembly GCF_007751035.1. Lineage (NCBI taxonomy): Bacteria > Pseudomonadati > Planctomycetota > Planctomycetia > Pirellulales > Pirellulaceae > Lignipirellula > Lignipirellula cremea. Next base: position 4,333,819 of record NZ_CP036433.1, read on the forward strand.
GGCCTGTGCGAGCAGGCGGCCTTCGCGCCAGTGTGACGTTTCCGCTGGTGTGACGTTTGCTTGCCAGGTTTTCCTGATCGTTTGAACCCCGATTGAAAAATGCCATGACGCAGATATTCTCTCCCTCGACGTTGTTGCTGGTCGACGATGAACCGCACATCGTGAGTTTGCTTTCCACCCTGATCAAACGATCTTTTTCCGATCGCATTCGACTGGAAGTAATGACCGATCCTCGCCAGGCGCTCGCCCGCATTGAGGAAGGGGGGCTCGATATTCTGCTGACCGACCTGCAGATGCCGCTGGTCAGCGGGCTTGACCTGTTAAGGGCCGCGCGCCGCCGGAGTATTGCGACCGAGGTGATTTTCCTTACCGGCCAATCGACCCAGGAAGCCCTCCTGGAGGCGCTGGAGAACGGCGCCAGCGACTACTTGTTGAAACCGGTCAACGACCACCAGCAGTTTGTGGAACTGATCGAGCAATACCACGCCAGGCAGAACCGCTGGCGACAGGCCCTGGGTGATACCTGGCGTCGGCGCAAGGCGCCGTCCGAAACTGCCCTGTAGATTGCGACGCCGGACAGGAATACGCCTCATTCCCCACCGGAATGTTCGGTGTAACCCGAGCCGTTGGCGGCATCCTCAGCCACACGCCGGCGGCGGGTCGATATTAACTGGCAGGAGAAGTGGGGCTTTCGGTCTCACGCCCGGAATTTCCACTGCCGAAGCAAACGATGCCAGCGCCCCCCAGCAACGATCCTCTGCCTGAAGAGGCCGTCCGTGATTGCGTTCTCATTGTCGATCACGCCAGGGTGGCCTGCGCGCAGCTGGCGGATGCGGTGCAAGAGGCCGGACTCGCTTCCCGAAGCGTGCAGAGCTGCTCTACCCTGGAAGCGGAACTGGCAGTGTCGTCGCCGAGTCTGATTTTGCTGTCCAGCTGGATGCCCGACGGCGATAGCCTGACGGTGCTGGAGAGCCTGCAGTCGCGATTCAAAACCCTGCCGCCGGTGATTCTGACGCTCACTCGCGGGGCGAACGGGAAAAACAGCCGCGCATTTTCCGTAGGCGCCGCCGATTACATTTATCGACCGTTCGACCCTGTGGAAGTGGCTGCGAGGGTGACTTCTGCCTTGCAGCGATCGCGGGTGCGCCCGACGGATCCCGCGCGAGAGTTGTATTCGCAATCGCCAGAGCAACCCGCGATGGTCCTGGATTCAGAAATTGAGAGCGTCAAAGATTCAGCTGACGCTCGTTCCCCGGTGGGGATCGCGCCGGAGGAAATCGACGCCCTGGTAGAAGAGGCGGTGACCGCCTGGAAGAGAACCTTTCGGCATCGAGCGACGGCGGAATTTCGAGAGCCGATCCAGCATGTCCTTGATCTGGTGGGAATGCTGAAAAGCGCGCGATCGACGGCTGAGCTCACGTCGGCGTTGGCGGTGCTGCGGTCCCTGCTGGGGGCCGCCCAGCGTTTACTGGCCGACGCGGACGCGACTCCTGGCAATCCTCGCGGCGAAAGAAAGATCTCTCGCCATGATCAGGGTGATCGTGCTGCGCCGCCCGCCCACTTCACCTCGCTGCCGCAGCAGGCAGTCGCCAGGGCGGGGTCTTTGATGGGCGATCAAACGACCTGGTGCTGCGTCAAGGCAAAGAGTTCGGGTTCTTCCCATTAGCCGTTTTGGCGATAGCCACGGTTAACTAAAAGGAACAGCGGCTCGCGCAAAAATGGCCAAACCTGAAATGGAAACTTGACGCACCACTAGGGCCTGTTTCAGGGAGTGTCCGCTTCAGTCGCCGCGGCGGCCCGTTCTGGACCCGGCGGCTCTTCATCCCCTGGTTCAGGTTGCACTGGAGAAGCAGGTTCCGGCGAGACGGTAGCCGGTTCGGGCTTGCTCCCTGCGGCCGCCGATTCCGGACCCGGAGGTTCGTCGGATTCAGGTTCCGCGATCGGCGAATCCGTCTTCGGTTCCTCGGTTTTCGGCTTGTCCGTCTTCGGTTCCTCGGTCTTCGGTTCCTCGGTCTTCGGTTCCTCGGTCTTCGGTTCCTCGGTCTTCGGTTCCTCGGTCTTCGGTTCCTCGCTCTTCGGTTCCTCGCTCTTCGGTTCGTCCGTCCCTTTTTGCTGAGTGCGGGCCCGACGTTTGGCGACTGCGAGCGAAGCCTGTACGCCCGTTTTCACGGCAATAAGATCGGAGAGAATGAAGGGTTCGGGATACTCGCGATCAATGGAGTCGAGTGCTTTGCGATAGATCATCAGGTCGTCGACGATATCGTCGGCCGTTTCGCCGTCGATCAGATCGGGATGGAGCGATAGCAGCTGATCCCACAGCTGAAAGCCGCGTTCGAAATGGTCAATGGAGTCGCTGATATTGGTTGCTTTGTACTCCCGATGGCCGGCAAAAGTTTCCTGCCGCGCGGACAGCATCAGGTCGGTTTTTTCCGCCTCGCAACGCTGGAGCCAGTAGTTGTAGTTGACCTGGTTGCGATAGCTGGCGATGCGGTCAATCAGGATCCGCAGGTCCTCGATTTCCACGGCCAGCCGGTTCGCCCGGGTGCGGACTTCGGGCGACGCCATGTCAGCGATTTGATTCGCGGGGATCACGATGGTTTCGATGTGAAAAGCGATTTCCCACTGTTCGTCGGTGCGGTCCTCAGGCGAAACGTCGATGGCGGAAAGTTGTTCCGGCGTAAAGTCCTGTCGACGTTTTTCGACCAGTGTTTCGCGGGCGCCAGGAACCAGTTCGTCCAGTTCTGCCTCCAGCTTTTTCAGCTGGGCGCGGCGTTCGTCAAGTTCGTCCAGGCTGTACAGAAAGCCCCAGGTCGAAGGCAGCGTAAGGGTGCCGAATCTTTTCCAGTCCTCGTCGGCGACTTCCCATTGTTCCCGCGCGACCTCGTGCGGTTCAAAGTCGTCGTAGAGATCACGTGCATAGTTGATCTGCGCCATGGGCAAATGCGAGTGGAACAGCAACGGGCTCTTTTTGCTTTTACGAGGATTCTTCTCTACGACGTCTTCCGTGTAACGATACCATTCCTTCGACATGAGCCAGTTGTCGCCCTGGGCCCGGTCGACATCGATATAGGCTGGCATGGAGTTCTGAAAGTCTTTGTCTTCGCGATAGAGCTGGCGGAACTGTTTCCGTTCGTCGCTGCGACCGATTTTTTGCCCCAGATACCAGGCGATATCGGTCAGCAAGGCGTCGTTATCGCGATTGTAGCGGGTGCCCTCGATGAGAAATTGAATTCCCTTTTTCACCCACAGATATCTCTGCCGGTAGTCATCGAATTCAATGGACACATTGTAAGACAGATTGTGGGCCTGGAACTGCCAGACCGAAAGGAAGTTGGGCTGCAGTTTGGTGATCTGATTAAGCGTTGCGCGCAGGTTATCGTGATCGTGTTTCTTTTTGAATTCGATCGCCTGCTGCCACAGCAGATTGGCGGCCACGCCGCGGAGACCCAGGGTGGCCAGCTTCATGGTTTCACTGGCCGGATCGATCTCTCCCAGGCTGGTTTGCGAGAGCTGATGCTCGCTGCGCATCTGGGCCAGCCAGCCGCCACGGGAGCCCGTTTGCGTTTGCCGGACTTCTTCAGGCCGGTCATCGCCAGCGTCGGTATTGGGGGCAGCCGTTGAACGGGTCGCAGGCGCTCCAAGTCCATAAAGCGGAACCAGGGCGACGCCGATGAGCGCCAGGTAGATAATTTTGCGATAAAAAGCAGGCGTCCAGGTCATGATGCAATTTCCCGTGCACGCAGCGAAAAGTATCCGATAATCGTCAGAACGACGGCGAAAGTTACCATGACGGTTACATGCTGCGCGAGCATGTTACTGTCAATATTATATCCTTTGGCCACATAGCGAGAAGTATCAAAAAGTTGGAAGTTGGGCAGTACATTGGCGACTGCATACAACCCTCCCATCACTCCCCGGTCGAACTGTTTAATGAAGTATTCGCCCGGCACATCCAGATCGGCAACCAGGCTGCGCTGGGTGACAATGCGGATGAGGGCTTCCACAGGACCGCCGCCGAATGCCGTTTTTTCGTTGAACAGTACGGAGCTGGCGAGGTCGATGATGAATTTGCTGAAATATCCCGTAATGAAGATCGCCAGGCTGCCGACGATTGCCACCGGTCCGCTGACAACGGTGCTGAGCGTAACTCCAAAACAAACAACAATAATGGTCAACAACCAGATGCTGATGAAACCTTTCAGAAAGTTCCAGGCAAACGGCATGTTGGCCGCCTTGATATACAAGTCGGGCTCCGCCATGCCGAAGTACTGTCCCCGTTCGGAACAGTAGATGCGAATTTCCACTTCGCCGTTGTCGACCAGGTCGTCATAAAGATCCACATCGACCAGTTGTCCGGCGGCGTTGCTGGTGCGTAGCGTACGCGGAATGACAATTCGCTGAATGTCGAATTCCTGGGAAACGAACGGCATTCTTTCGCTGGCCAGGTTTTTCGCCGGGTTGGGATTCACAACCTGGATCTGGCCGCGAATTTGTTCTTCGATGTTGCCTTTGTTGGTGCGGAACACGGCCAGGGTCAGGTCGAGGGGCAGGCCCTGTTTGTTGTCGGCGATGGCCGCCAGACGCTGCTCTTCTTCATTGCGTTCCGCCAGCGGTTTCTTCCAGGCAGCCATTTCTTCGGCGGTGGGTCGTTCGCCGAAGCGATCCACGGTGACGTTTTCAAACTTCCAGACGCCATGGGCGGCCGAGTCGCCGGGAATGTATTTACGGTATTCCCATTCGTCGCCGACGCTAATGCCGCCTTCGCTGCCTCGTTCGTTGACAAACCGCAGTCGGCCCTGGACAGGCACGCGCGCCTGGAGCATGCCTTCGGGCGGGCCGAGTTCATAAACGGCGTCTTCCCCTTCGCCGACCTTGCGAACGCCGTGCGTATGACCTTTGCTGGGCATCACGCGGACAGAGCCGTCGGGATCCTGCAGCACCAGGTGGCGGTGGTGGGCGTCGAGGGTGGTTTGCCCCTGCTTGACGGCGTCACCGAGGTTTTTGGGTTTGACCGTTTTGCCGTCGATCCGCTGGGGGCCGCGTCCACTAGGAAAGGCGGAAGTCTCGCGGATTTCTTCCAGGTCGGCGACGGCGATCGTATGGCGATGCTCCAGACCGCCCGTCACAAAGAAGTAGCTGATAATGCCCATCATCGCCAGCATCGCCGAACAGACCACGCTGAAACCGATGATCCGCCCCAGGACAATTTCTCCCGCCCTGACCGGCTTGGTGACAATCGTATAGATAGTCTTGGTTTTAATATCGTTGGGCAGGCTGAACGTGCTCAACACCAGCGCCAAGCCCAGCATCAGGAACGTCGAAGCACTGAGCACAAAACTGATATACAACTGCTCAGGGTGTTCGCTATCGACATCGAGAAACCAGCCGGCAAACAGAATGATCACCACAAACACGCCGAACACGACCAGTACATACCGGCGTATCGATTCTTGAATCGAGAGTAGCGCAATCGCCCAGGTGCGGCGCGGCGATGTCAGCACCAGGTCAGGGACCGAGTTGATGATATGTTTGGCCAGGACATTGAAGCCCTCGCCGGGACCATGCCTGGCGACGGATGCCAGATAACCGACAATCAGCCCGAAGATCCCCAGCACCAGCATGGCGCGGAAGAAGATCGGCAACGCACTTACCAGCCACTCAAAGTAAGGCTGAACCTGCTGAAAATTTTCAATTACCATCGATGGCGGTCACAAACGATTAGGAGGAAAGTTTCCTGATTGACCCGTTATTCCGTATCACGGCGACTTGCGACGATTCCTGACGGAGGGGCCAGGCGGGTTCTGCAGGCAGGGCGATCTGTTGTCGCCTGCTGCGTCCCAGGCGGATATCCGGAGCGTCATTTTCAGCAATTATTTCCGGGCATTACGATTTTGGGGCGTCTTTTTCGAGGACGCGGCGCCCGGGCCGGGCTTCACTGTCGCGAACAATCGACAGGAACAGCTCTTCAAGCGTTGTGGTCGGCGTTTCAATGCCCAGTAGTTCGCCGCCGTGTTTGGCAATCACCTGGCGAATCTCTTCCTGCGCCTCGGGCGTGAGATTTTTGGCCCGGACCTGGGTGACGTCTTTCACGGTCAGCAGGGCGTCGACCCGGCCCAGTTCTTTAAGCTCGCCCTGATGCAAAATGGCGATCCGGTCGCAAACGTCCTGCACGTCAGCCAGCAGGTGGCTGCACATGACGACGGTTTTTCCTTCGTCGCGCAGTTTTATGATGATGTCTTTCATCTCCCGCGTACCGATCGGATCCAGACCAGAGGTCGGCTCGTCGAGCAGCACCAGTTCCGGATCGTTGATCAGCGCTTGCGCCAGGCCGATGCGGCGCGTCATGCCTTTGGAGTATTCCTTGAGCTGGCGTTTTTTGGCCCAGGTGAGATTCATCTGCTCGATGAGCTGGGCGGTTCGTTCGCGGCGAACCTTGGCCGGCATATCGAACAGGCGGCCGTAAAAATCGAGCGTTTCCTCCGCGTTGAGGAATTTGTACAGGTACGATTCTTCCGGCAGGTAGCCGATCCGTTCGTTTTTACGGACCTCAGTCGCTTCCTCGCCAAAGATCAGGGCCCTGCCGCCGGTAGGAAACAGCAGTCCCAGCAGGAGCTTGATGGTGGTCGATTTGCCGGAGCCGTTCGGTCCCAGCAGGCCAAAAATCTCTCCTCGACGCACTTCCAGGTCGAGCGACTTCAGCGCACGCACTTTCTGGCGGCCCCAAAAGTCGCGGTAATCCTTCGACAGATTTTGCGTTTCGATGACGACGTCGGATACGGAAGGCGAAGGAGTGGGTTTGGCAACGGTCGCCGGCGACATGCGATTCTCCGGAGAGACTTCGAGGGGAAGAGGATGCAAACAGACTGGCAGCAATGGTGGACGCGCGTACAAGCGAAGTGTCTCGCTGGCATGATGTCATTTGTACGCAAGCAGTGTCCGCCTGGTTCAGCGGGAAAAGCAATTTCCAGCGATTTCGTGATGAGAGGGGTACTATATCGGTCGCTGGCGGCCGTCGCAAGGCTGCGAATCCCATTTCCCGAGGCGACCTCTCCTACGCAAAGACCGCCCTGCCAACAGCTTGCAGCCACGGATCCGTCCCGATCCCTGCCCCGGACGGGCCACCCTATCACATAGAATCGACCGATTCGCTAAACTGGGAATTCACTTCAACAGGGCGTTTTGCCTGGCGAAGCAGTCGGTGCGACCGGCCACGCTTGCCGGCGGCGCCAGCACCCCAGGAATCGCCGGTCGGGGCGAACAGTTCGACGATGGCCATCGGAAGTCCCAGTCGCGCCACGGCGTTTCAGTTTTTGTGGAACCGCATCAACTACGAACGGGTGCTCGATATCCCCTACCGCACCGGCGAGCTCAAGCTGGATCGGATGCGCGACCTGCTCCATCTGCTGGGCGATCCGCACGTGGGACTGCGCTGCGTGCACGTCGCTGGCACCAAGGGAAAAGGCTCCACCGCTTCGATGATCGCCAGCATGCTCACGGCTTCTGGCCTGCGGACCGGCATGTATACGTCCCCGCACCTCAGCCGCATCGAGGAACGCTATGCGATCGATGGGGTCATCTGTCCGGAAGAGGAGTTTCTCGACCTGATCGTCGAGGTCCGTCCCGTCGTCGAACAGATGGACGCTGATCCCAACCGCCGGGCCAAACCGACCTTTTTCGAGATCACCACGGCCCTTGGCTTGCTGTACTTTCGACGCCAGAAAGTCGATATCGCGGTGATTGAAGTCGGCCTGGGCGGGCGGCTTGACTCGACCAACCTCGTCCAGCCCGATGTGGCCGTGATTACCACAATCAGCCATGACCACACCCGGCAGCTAGGCGCGGAGCTGGCCGGGATTGCCCGGGAAAAGGCGGGTATTATCAAGCATGGCGTGCCGGTGGTGTCGGGCGTCCTGGATCCGGAAGCCGCGCCGGTGATCGCCGCGCAGGCGGCGGCCATGGAAGCGCCATTGCGGCTGCGGAATCGGGAGTTTTCCGCCGACGACATCCGGCTGGCGGCCAATGGCCAGCCGCAGTTCGACTATCGCAGTTCGGGGCCGCTGGGACCGCTGGCTGGCTTGACTTCCCCGCTGATCGGCCATCACCAGGCGGAGAATGCGGCCGTCGCCATTTCGGTGATGGAAGTGCTGAGCGAAGGCGGCTGGAAGATCCCGGTCGACGCCGTCCGCCAAGGGCTTGCCAGAACCGCCTGCCCTGCCAGAGTGGAGCTGATGCGGGTGGAGCCGACGGTCGTGATCGATGCGGCCCATAATGTGGCTTCGATCCGTGCGCTGGTGGCCGCCCTGCAGGCCTGCGGCGCTTGCGCGAAGGCGCAGCGGCGGACGCTCCTGTTTGGCGCATCCAACGATAAAGACGCCCTGGGCATGCTGCAGCTGGTGATCCCGCATTTTGACCGGATCATTCTTACGCAGTCGACCGACAACCCGCGAGCCGCCTTGCCGGCGAAGCTGGCGGAGATGGCCCGGCAGATCGCCGCCGAACTGCCGCATTCTCCCGTCGTGGAGACGAACCCCAGCGCCGCGGAGCTGTTTCACACCGTGATCCAGCCAGCGGCCCCGGAAGAGATGATCTGCGTGACGGGCTCCTTTTTTCTGGCCGGCGAGATCCGCAGTCTGCTGGCCAAAAAGTAACGCTCCACGGCAGGCGACTCTCGCCAGGCTGGTATCCTCGATGCGGACGTAACGGACCGGATCCGGCGGTGCGCGGCTGCGCTGGCAGGCCCGGTAGTTGCTACCTTCGCTCGCAGTGGCGTGGTAACATAGGGACGAAGTGATATGAGGTTTCGCCGCCCTGTTCTTTCGGTTTTTGAGACGTCTATGATGATGCTGCGTGTGATGCTGGCGCTGGCCTGCCTGTTGGCGGCGGGAACTTTTTCCGGGATGGCGGCGGCCGAGCCCGGAATCGCGATTCTGCCGGGCGAACGGGTGCTGTCGAATGTTGAGGATCGACAACTGCTGGTCGTGCAGCAACTGGGAGAAACAGGCCGGTATCTGGGCGAAGTCCGCCAGGGGGTTGTTCTATCCAGCAGCAACCCGCGGGTGGTTCGCATTGAGGACCAGACCGCTGTGCCCGTCGGCAACGGGGAAGCGACCATTACGGCCCGCGTGGGATCGCAGACGGCGACGGCTGCCTTTCGGGTGACCGGGCACGACGAGCCGTTTGCGTGGAGCTTTCGCAACCATGTGGAGTCGGTGCTGTCCAAGGCGGGCTGCAACGGCGGCGCCTGCCATGGGGCCAGGGCCGGGAAGAACGGCTTTCGTCTCACGCTGTTTGGCTTCGACCTGGAGGCCGACCATTCGTATCTCACACGCCAGGCGGCCGGTCGTCGGGTGAACTTTCGCGATCCGGGCCGCAGCCTGGTTCTGACCAAGCCGACTGGCATGCTGCCGCACAAAGGGGGCGTTCGCTTTGAGCCCGACTCCCGCGAATACCGCGTGCTGGCCGAGTGGATCGCCGCCGGGGGGCCGGCGCCGGCTGACAGTGATCCGGTCATCGTCAAGCTGGACGTGCTGCCGAAGTACTCGCGGCAAACCAGCGGGCAGCAGCAACAACTGCTGGTGCAGGCCCACTTCAGCGACGGCCATGTGGAAGACGTCACCCGCTGGGCCAAATACGTTTCCGTCAACATGAGCGTGGCGAACGTCGGCGACCACGGTCTGGTCGATATCGTGGGACCGGGCGAAGCGGCCGTGAAAGTCTGGTATCTGAACTGGAACGAAATGGCTTTCCTCAGCGCCCCTTTTCCCAATGCGACCACGGAAGAAACGTTCGCCGGCGCGCTGGTGCGGAACTTCATCGATGAGCATGTCATCGCCAAATTGAAAAGCCTGAACCTGCCGCCGTCGCCTTTGTGCGACGACGCCACATTCCTTCGCAGGGCGTTTCTCGACACAATTGGGGTGCTGCCGACGGCCGACGAAACGACCGCCTTTCTGGCCGACAAGGCCGTCGACAAACGGTCCCGGCTGATCGACGCTTTGCTGGACCGTCCCGAGTTTGTCGATTACTGGTCCTATAAATGGTCCGACCTGCTGCTGGTTTCGGGCGAGCGGTTGCGGCCCGATGCGGTCAAAGCGTACTACGGCTGGATCCGTCAGCAGGTGGAACAGAACACGCCGTGGGATGAATTCACGCGACAGATCGTCACCGCCAAAGGGAGTGCGCTCGAACACGGCGCCGCCAATTTTTACGCCCTGCACCAGGATCCGACCATCATGGCGGAAACGGTTTCCCAGGCGTTTATGGGATTGTCGATCAACTGCGCCAAATGCCATAACCACCCGCTGGAAAAATGGACGAACGACCAGTATTACGGTATGGCCAATCTGTTCTCCCGCGTGCGGGCCAAAGGCTGGGGCGGCGATTTCCGTTCCGGCGACGGCAACCGGATCATCTTTACTGATACCCAGGGGGAACTGCCGCAGCCCAGCACGGGCCGGCCGCAGCCGCCGCGACCGCTCGACGCGGAGCCGCTGGCTTTCGACGACCCGCGTGATCGCCGTGAATACCTGGCCGACTGGCTGGTGTCGCCCGACAACCCGTACTTTACCCGATCGATCGTGAATCGCGTTTGGGCGAATTACTTTGGCGTCGGTCTGGTGGAAGCAGTCGACGATCTCCGGGCCACCAATCCGGCCAGCAACGAGGAGCTGCTGCATGCGGCCGCCGACTACCTGGTGGAACAGGACTTCGACCTGAAAGCCCTGATGCGTGCGATTCTGCATTCGTCCGCTTACCAGCGCAGCAGCCAGTCTGTCCCGGGTAACGAAAACGACACGCGGTTCTATTCTCACTACTACGTCCGACGTCTACCGGCGGAGGTGATGCTCGACGCCTTGAGCAGGGCGACCAGCCAGGTCACTACGTTCAAAGACCAGAAAGAGGGCGTCCGTGCTCTGGAACTATCCGACGCCGCGGTCGAGTCGTATTTCCTGTCGACCTTTGGCCGACCGGAACGGCTGATCACTTGTGCTTGCGAACGAACCAGCGAGCCCAGCATGACGCAGGTGCTGCACTTGTATAACGGCGATACGGTGAACAAAAAGCTCCAGGCCAAAGGGAACCGGATCGAGCAACTTTTGGGCGAGAACGCCACCCATAATCAGATTATCGATGCCGTGTTCCTGGAGGCCTTGTGCCGCTCGCCCCAGCCGCGGGAGCGGGATGCCTATCGCCAGATTCTGGCCGACGCCCAGGCTGCGGAAAAAGCGGACAAGGAGCCGGGCGAGTACCGCCGGACGGTCGAAGATCTGTACTGGGCCATCCTCAGCAGCCGCGAGTTCCTGTTCAATCATTGAGGAACACGAGGAAAGTTACTGCACGCTATTTCTTCGTCGTTTCGACGAAAAACAGACGCCGGACAGTCGCCTTTCTGCGCCGGCTGTCGCGCAAAACGCCGAATCAATATCTGGCAGTCCTTCAGGGACCGGCAGTAATTCATTGTTCGTTCCGAAGTCACCGCAAGATTTTTGCATCCCCCTGATTTCAAGGAGCGCTCCTGATGCGCCATCCTCTTTTTGCATTCGGCGTGGCCGTTCTGTTGAGTCTTTCCTGCTGGCTTGCTTGCGATTCCGTCACGCAGGCTGCGGAGCCTCTTTTGCCAAACCAGTGGAAGCAGGTCAGTTCCGGCGAGACGGGCCCGCGTGTGTCGCCGGCGTTGATCTGGTCAGCTCCGCGGCAGCGGTTCGTTCTGGCGGCGGGGCAGGTTTCGCATGCGGAGAAGGGCCCCTTTCCGTACGACGTGCAGTCCTGGAACGACGAAACCTCGCAGTGGGAAAACGACCTGCCGCAGGGCGGATCCGACTGGGGACCTCTCACCGGGCCGGTCGAACCGCCGGCCTTCAAGACGCCGTACTTTGAACTGACCGACGTCGACGGCAACCTGCGTCCCTGGCAGCGCCAGGCCCGCACCTGGTATATGGGGCAACTGGCCCCGTGGGACCAGGCGATGTACACGCTGATGTGCGGCCGCACGCTGCGCTATGATCCGGTCGCTCGCGTCTGGCAGAACCTGGAGCCGGCCAGTTCGCCGGCGCCGGAAACCCGGACGTATAAAGAGGGTCTCAACTGGTCGGCGATATGCCCCGACCCGGTCAATCGAGAGCTGGTGCTCTTTGGCGGTTGCGGGCTGGCGACGGCACGCGGTGATGCAGGAACGTGGACCTATTCCACGGCCGACAATCGCTGGACGCAGCAGGAACTGGCGGTGCAACCGCCGCCGCGAGCGCTGTCTCCGATGGCCTACGATCCGGCGACAAAAAAGATTGTGCTGTTCGGCGGCGACGGCCTGGATCAGCTCTTTGGCGACACCTGGGTGTACGACTGCGCGACCCGCGCCTGGGAGAAACGCACGCCGGACGTTTCCCCGGCTCCGCGGTTTGGTCATGCGTTGTTGCACCTGCCGCAGAGCGGCAAGATCGTCCTGCTGGGCGGAGTCGGTTACACGAGCAGCACTTCGTACCAGGCGATGCTTTACCAGCCGCTGCCGTTTGAAATCTGGACGTATGATATTGGCGCCAACACCTGGTCGCTCGTCAAGCATTACGACGAAGGCGGGCCGACGCACTTCTCCACCGCAGCCGCCGTCGCGGCGGTGGATGATCGCGACCGGGTGCTCTGGTGGTCGCCTGATGCTGAAGCGGACCGCTACCGTCGCCTTCCGGCCACGTGGCTCTGCCAGCTGGAGGTGTCTTCGCACGACGCCGCGGGGGAGAAGCAGTACGGCGTTCCGCCAGAGACGGTCGTCTATCGCAGCGGCCCCTACGATCCCGCATGGTATACAGAGGATCTGGCTGAGCCGTCCTCGACCGACGACTTCTTCGCCCAGCTGCCGACCAACCAGTGGACCACATTGCCAGCGCCGAAGTGGCCCCACAACCGGCAGGGCGGCGGCTGGAGCACTACGGCGTTTGACAGCGATCGCGGGCAGATCCTGCACCTGGGCGGCGGGCACAGCTCTTACTTTGGCAACGATGTGGCCCACTTCGACACGGCGACCGCCCGCTGGAGCATCAGCTATCGGCCGCAGTTCGCGCTGGATTTCAACTACGATCTGTCGGGCCCGGGTCCCTGGGCGTTCAACGGCGGCCCCTGGGGGAACCACAACTATCATGCTTATGCGTACGACCCGGTCCGGCGGCGATTGGTGTTTGTGCGGGATGAGAACACCCACTTTTACGACCCGGAAAAACGGGCCTGGTCGGCGGAGGAACGGCTGCGGGAGAACCCGTTCTTTGGCGCCAAGTACACCAGTTACGTGATCAGTTCGCCGCAGGGAGTGATCGTCTGGGCGCTGCGAAATCGCGGCTCCGGGAAATCCGGTATCTGGAAGCTGACGGCCGATGGCTGGCAGGAGCTGGAAACGAGCGGGGACGACCTGCCGACGCCGATCACCGACGGCGCGACGATGACATTTGACGAAGCCCGGCAGCAGTTGCTGCTGACCACCACGCGGGGTGAAAGCGGCGTCGAGCACTCGGGCCAGGTTTGGTCGTGCGATCTGAAGTCGGGCAAGGTGCAAAAACGGAACCCGGCGGGAAGGGAAGCGATTGTCGGAAAGCGGTTCGCCCGGGAGGCGGTGCTACTGCCCGACCAGAACCTGGTGATGTTCGGCTACCTGATTCAGGCCGGCGAGCGGGCGCCGTTTTACGACATCGAAAAGAACCGCTGGCTCGCAGCGGCCGTGCCGGGGTCGTCATTCTTCAACCGGCCCGAGACAGGCGCCAGCGTCGACCTGGGTCTGCACTACGACCAGGCCCGCCAACTGGTCTGGGGCGTCCTCTGCCGACTCAAAGGAGACGGCGACGTGCAGGTGCTCAAGGTGGGCTCCGATCTGTCGCTGGAGCCGCTCGGCCAATAGCAAGGCCATCGGCGAATCAAGGTAGTGGTGCGTCAAACCATAAAATCAGGTTTCTCTCAATCAGCCGCCGGGCGCTAGCCCCCGGTTTTTTTTGGCAGCACAGCAGCACGGCCGAAATCGCTCACTCTAAGATGGAAGATGGAAGATGGACGCAGCACCAGGGGACTTCGCCAGATGCCCCTCGTGCCATGCGCGGAAGTCCGACGAAGAGGGACCAGCAGCCAGGTCCACTACAAATCACTAGCGGTCGTTTTCGTCATCGTGATACGGCAGCATCATGCCCATCACGGCGATAATTTCGAGGTCGCCGGGCTGGCGGTTGACCCGGGCGTCGATCGCCACGCAGTCGCCGTTGCCGGCGTGGTACAGGGCGTCGTCAAGGTTGTCGCAGTAGTGCACGTGTCGCTGGCAGCCGTCGCAATGGCGCACTTGCGGATCGTCGGTGACGGACAGGCGGTCCCACACCTTGGGACATTGAAACCGGAAGCGGACCCGGCAGCGCTCGATCGGCGGCGACGCATAGCCCAGCAGATCCAGCCAGTCGGGATCGATCAGCGGCCGCAAACGGGCCTGGGTCTGATGGAGGAGCCGGACGTCTTCCGGCAAGGCGGATCCGTGCTGCAGGTCGCACTGCACGCGGAGAAACTCGCCCCGCAGATCGCCCCCTTCTTCGAGAAAGTCGGCGTACACCCGACGCGGGTCGGGATTGGAAGGGTCGGCCAGGATCGCTTCGATGAACACGTCTTCGAGATGCATGGTCCCTGCTCCTTCGCCCCTGGATTGCGCTCGCTGGCCGAACGACTATCCCTTATTATAAACAGCTCAAAGGGATTGTTTCGCCGGAAAAACAAAATGCGTCGTCCGCCGCGAGAGCTTCGGACCGTCAGCGCAGCAGGAACAGGGAATGATCGCACGGGATACAAGCGACGACGCAGCAGCAACCGCGAAGCCGGGGCGCCGGCGGATCAAGTTCGGCATTGGCGGGTTGATGCTCATCATGCTGATCTGCAGCGTGATGGCGTCGGCCCTGTTTTATCTGGTCCGCGGACTGGGGAACCTGGACCCCGGCAGCTTTCGCCTGGGCGATCTGAATAATGCAAAGGTGTCGGGCGGCATGCAACTGGGGTTTATGCTGTTTACCCTGGCGTCGCCTGTGCTGTTACTGGTGCTGGCCAGCGTGGTGGTCAGCATTGTGCGCTGGTGGGGACGGCGTTAGGACGCGCGAGGGAGATTACTTTGCATTGTTAGCGGGTTGATTTGCAAAGGGGCAGTCGCAAAAAGTGCTTGATTTGGCCAGGCCAGGCTCCTACCTTTTCTCTGCAGGCTGCGAACTCCGTTTCCGATTCCGCTCGGGGGCTCTTCCACACACCCGCCGGCGTGCCGGTCGCCGCTTCTCCATTCCCATTTGCTGCGACCCTTTCCTGCGGACGCAAACCTTCTTCCCGCCGGCGTTATCCGCGGCTGTTTATGCTGCGCGGTTGGGCGCGCCGAGTGCGAGAAGACCACTCGAAAGCGAAGAAAATGCGATCTGATACCACCATCCACGCCCGGCCAGGCGATGGAATTGCGGTTTGGCGCCACACCAATCGCCCCGCAACGCGAAGAATTGGCGATTTGATACCACACGTCGATCGGGTTACGGGGCTGGACGGTCGAGCGCAAGCCGCCTGGCGCAAACGGGCAGGATCGCCCGTTCTTCAGGAATTCGAGGACGCGCCCTGTCAAGTTGCCTCAGCCAAGAGCTTCACGTCCCTCATGAAAAGAGGTGTCTCATCACGGAGTGCATAGCGTCTCGGCAACGAAGCGGTTACGCCGGGTGGAGCTCGAAAATGGCTTCGACTTCGACGGTGATATTGCCGGGCAGCGAGCCCATGCCGACCGCGCTGCGGGCGCCGACGCCGTTTTCTTCGCCAAAGACCTGGGCCAGCAGTTCGCTGTAACCGTTGATCACGGCCGGGTGTTTGTCGAAATCGGCTGTGCAGTTGACCATACCGAGCGATTTGATCACGCGTTTGACCCGGCTGAGTTCGCCCAGATTGGCTTTGAGGGTGGCCAGGATCGCCAGTCCGGTTTGCCGGGCCGCATCGTAGCCAGCCTGCTGGTCCACTTCGCTGCCGACCCGTCCGACCAGCATCGTGCCGTCGGAATTGAGCGGGCCATGTCCGGAGACGTAGGCCACGTTATCGATAATCACGACCGGTTTATAAACGCCGCCCGGTTTGGGAGCCGGGGGAAGTTCCAGGCCAAGGGACTGCAGCTGTGCTTCGGGGGTGCTCACGAGGAAGACTCCTGGTTATAGATCTCGCGCGGATCTTTAAGTTGGGTGGCCGTAACGACCAGGGCGCCGTCGACGACCTGGCGAAAGAAACAGCTTTTGTACCCTTCGTGACAGGCTGCGCCAACTTGCTCAACCAGGAGCAAGATCGTGTCTGCGTCGCAATCGACGAAGATCGCCTGGACCTGTTGCTGGTGGCCGGACTCTTCTCCTTTTCGCCAGAGTCGCTGGCGGCTGCGGCTGTAATACACGGCGCGGCCGGTGCGCACGGTTTCGGCGTAGGCTTCTTCATTCATGTAGGCCAGCATCAGGACTTCGCGAGTGGAGGCGTCCTGGGCGACGGCGGGGAGCAGTCCGCCGTTGCGGGAAAAGTCCGGGCCAGTCATATCCGACATGGTTCACCTTTGCGGGAGCGGTCCAGCCGGGCGGCGGCTCTTCCGATCCTGCCTGTGCAGGGAACGGCCGCCAAAACTGGAGGAATCTGTCTCAAGTATTGTATACCGAACAATCGCGAGGCGCGATACCAGCGGCGCAACACGCTATTTTTCAAGCCGCGTCCAGCCGGCAGTCGGAACCGGTCGATGGAGTTTCTGTTGCGAAAAAGATGCGACGCCGATCGTGACCGTTTGGGCGGATGCCCGTTTTCCTCATCGCCGTCCGTGGCCTGGAGGAATCGCAGGACGACTGGCGCCTGATACTAAAACTCTCCAGCGATGTTGCTCGAAAGGGGCTGTTGTGGACCGATCCCTCAGTATTGTGTTACCCGTCTGCAACGCTCAGAAGCAGCTCGTCGAACAGGCGCCCCGCCTGCTCGAAGCGTTGTCCGATCTGGCGACGCGGTTTGAACTCGTCATTGTCGACGACGGCTCGACCGATCAAACCGAAGATGTGGCGGTCGAACTGGCCCGCCAGTACCCCCAGATCCGGTGCGTCCGGCATCGGTTGCCGAAAGGCCAGAAGGCGGCGATTGAAACGGGCCTGGAAGAGGCCAGCGGAGAGATCGTGCTGGTGCACGATATTGCCACGCCGCTTAGCGAGGAAGAACTGCTGCGATTGTGGTCGCTGCGGAATGAGAAAGAACTGGTCATGGCCCGCGCCGAACGGGAAGAGAAGTCCAGTTCCGCCGCGGTCGTTTATCGCATGATGAATCTGAACGACGCCCCCCGTCGGTCCACCGCAGGCATGCAGATGATTCGTCGCGAAGCGGCCGAGCAGGTCGTCGCCAGCGAGGCCGTCGCCCGGCGTCGTCCCGATGCGGGCCCGCAGCATCGGCTGGATCCCCGCATGGCGGCCGATAGCCGCCCCGGCGTCGATCCCGACGATCGCGATGTGTCGGGCCGACGTCCGCCCAACTTTCTCTCCCGGATGAACCGGGTGCGCAGCCGCTCGATATCGCAGTTCTCGGAGTAAGGGCCGTCGCGTTTTCCGGGAATCGTTGTCGCTGCCGCTGCCGGCCGCATCAGGAACCGTCTGACGCTGGACCGGCTCACAGGAGCGATCTCTACTGATCAGCTGGTGCTGATGCGTTCTGGCCGGGCGGGCCGGTCGAAGCGATTATGGCGGCGGAGCCGGGCTCGGCTTTCGCGGCGAATCGCCGTGACGGGCGAACGGGCGAACCGAATGGCGTTAACTGCTTGCCCTCCCCTTGCGGCGCGCCGCTTTCGCAAGCATTATTGGCTTACGCTGATAACTGCCCACCTTTTGTGAAAAGGCTGACTCGATGTCGTTAGAGCTCCGCAATCGCCTGTTCAACGAGCTGAACTCCCTGACGCTGATCGATCCGCATACGCACATCAATCCGCATGCGCCGGCTTCGACGACGCTGGCCGATATTCTGGGGTACCACTATTACACCGAGTTGGCGCACTCGGCGGGCATGCCAAAAAGTGAGATCGAACAGCAGGATCTGGACCCCCGGGAACTGGTCGGCCGGCTGTTTGAGAACCTGGAGCCGCTGGCGAACACGATCCAGTACAGCTGGTTTGTGGAGATCGCCCAGGCGTTTTTCGGCCTGGAAGGGGACGAGCTGAAGTCGGGCGACTGGTCGACTTTATATGAAACGGCTTTGGCGAAAATGGCGGCCGACGACTGGGCCGACCAGGTGCTGGCGCAGAGCAAGCTCGAGGCCGTCTTCCTGACCAACTCCTTCGACGACGATCTGGAGGGTTTCGATTCCGACGTTTACATCCCCTGCCTGCGCACCGACGATCTGGTGTTCCAGCTGGGCGAAGAAAGCGTACGCGAGCGGCTGGCCAACACGACCGGCATCGAAGTTCACGATGTCGCCACGCTGGACGAAGCGATTGGAAAGCTCTTTGAGAAATTCATTTCCCGCGGCGTCCGCGCCTGTGCGATCTCCCTGCCGCCCGACTTTAGCCCGAAGAAAATCACCCCGGGCCGGGCCAATACGGCGATCGACGAGGTCTGCACCAAAGGCGCCGGGGCCAATGTGCAGCAGCATCGAGCGGCGGCGCAGTTCATCTTCTGGAAAATCGCCGAGTACTGCAAAGAGTGTCGCCTGCCGTTTGACCTGATGATCGGCGTGAACCGGAACGTTTATACCGACGGCGTGCATCAGGGCCGGGACCTGTACGACAGCCGCGTGTCGCTGATCCAGTACCGCGAGCTGTTTAACGCCTTCCCGGAAGTGAAATTCCCGATCTCTGTGCTGGCCAGCGTGACGAACCAGGAACTGGCGAGCTACGCCTGGATTTTCCCGAACGTGCTGACCAACGGCCACTGGTGGTATTCCAACACGCCGACCTTTATCGAGCACGACGCCTCGGCCCGACTGGAAGCGGTGCCCGCCACCAAGCAGATCGGCTATTACAGCGACATGTACAAGCTGGAATTCGCCCTGCCCAAGTTCAATATGTACAAGCGAATCCTGGCGAAGATCCTCAGCGAGCGATACGTCATCGACCGGAACTGGACGGAAGAACGGGCCCTGGCGCTGGGTCGGCAGGTGCTGCGCGGCAATGTCGACGCCACCTTCCCCGATCGCAAACCGCCGAAGATTGATTCCGCCATCTACAACGATCCGGCGCTGAGCGACAAGTCGAGCCAGCAGGAACCCGAAGCGGGCGGCTCTTCCATTTTTTAGAAGCAGGGCCCGTTCCCATCGCGGCCGCCTGACATAAAAAAACGCCAGGGCGAATGATCTTCGCCCTGGCGTTTTCTGTTTCTGCAGCCAGCAAGGTTGCGGGCTCGGCGTGGAATCCTTGCGGTCGGACTGGTTAGTGATCGAACAAAGAGCGAACACTGCGAGGCTGCGTGTAGGGCGAGCCGTAATTGCGCTGCTGCAAGGGATACTGCTGCGTGGGATATCCCTGGGCCGGATAACGCGGGTTCTGATACGCAGGATTCGGATAGGCTTGCTGGTTCGGATACGCTCGCTGGCTGGGATAACTCGGAGTCGGGTAGCGGTTGGAATAGGACGGCTGGTACGGGAATCGCGGAGCCGGGGCCTGGTAGATGGGGACCACGGGCTTCAGTTCCTGCAGGTCGCTTTCCAGGTGATGGATGTCGGAGGCCATCTGTTTCAGGTGGCTGCGGACGTGTCGTGTGTCGCCGTGGATGTGATCGCGCGTGTAGCGCGACAGCTGGTAGTACTCAATCTCGCCCATCATTTCTTCCGTGTGATGCACCAGGGCGTCAAGCCGCGCGGCGATCGCTTGCATGCGGGGGAGGCTGCCGCGGTAATGCGCCTGGGAGTGCAGTTCGGCCGCCAAGGCGGTTACTTCGGCGGCGTCTTTGCTGAGATGGTCGTACCAGCGAGTGTGGCGGTAATGTTCGTTCAACTCCGCCTGGAGCTCGCGGGCCTGAGTCTGCAGGTCGAGCGCCATCTCATCGATGTGATGGTAAGAGTCCGCCTTGGCCGTGCCGGCTCCGACTACGCTGGCCAGCGATAGCACCACCGCGGTGAGTGTGTGAGTCCCGTTCATGGAAATTCCCCGTAAGATTGGAAGCGTCGTCCGAACTGTCCTTTTTCGGACCAGCGGTGATGATGCACTTCGTGCGCCTAAACGCTTGCGGGGCAGGGGGCCGCGGGACGGAATGTGCCGAACCGACTGGCTGCTTTGGGTTTAGCAAAGGGGGAAATGCTCGTCCCCCCAAAGCCGGACCAGGGTCCGGCGGTGTAAATTCTACAAAGGACGACCGGGCGTTTCCCAGCTTACGGGCACTGCAGGCGGCGCAGCGCTCGTGAGGGGCGGAAAGCAATCGACAGCGGCTGTTGATCGGTTATTTTTCGTCGAGCAGTTCGACGGCCTCGAATTTCTTCCCTTCGAGCATCTCCAGGCTGGCGCCGCCGCCGGTGCTGACGTGGCTGACTTTGTCGGCCAGGCCAAACTGCTCGATGGCGGCTGCACTGTCGCCGCCGCCGATGATGCTGACCGCGTCGCTGGCGGCGACCGCTTCCGCGACGGCCCGCGTGCCGGCGTCAAAGGGGGGCATTTCAAACACGCCCATCGGTCCGTTCCAAATGACCGTTTTCGCCTTCTTGACGTCAGCGGCGTAAATTTCGGCCGTTTTGGGGCCAATATCGAGCCCTTCCCAGCCGGCCGGGATCTTGCCGGCGTCGACGTTCTGCTTGTTGCAATCGCCTTTGAAAGCGTCGCCGCAGGTGGAGTCGACGGGCAGTTTCAGCTTGCCGTTTGATTTGGCGATCAGCTCCCTGGCCAGTTCGACCCGATCGCGTTCGACCAGGCTGTCCCCCACTTCGCCGCCCTGGGCGAGGGAAAAAGTATAGGCCATCGCGCCGCCGATCAGCACTTCATCGCAGATGGTGAGCAGGTTCTCGATCACGGCGATTTTGTCGGTGACTTTCGCTCCGCCCAGGATGGCGACGAACGGCCGGCCCGGATTGGAGATGGCGTCGGTCAGGTATTCGATCTCTTTAGCGACCAGGAAACCGACGACCTTCGGCTTGTCGCCCATCGCTTTCGGCGTAGCGACCATCGAGGCGTCGGTCCGGTGGCATGTGCCAAAGGCATCATTGCAGTAAATGTCCGCGAGGCCAGCCAGGGTCTGGGCGAACTGGGCGTCGCCTTTTTTCTCGCCGGCATGGAAACGCAGGTTCTCCAGCACCAGCACGCCGCCGTCGGCCAGGGCGGCCGCTTTGGCCTGGGAGTCGTCGCCGCCGACATCAGACGCCAGTTCGACGGGGCAGTTGAGCAGTTCGGCCAGTTTCTCGGCTGCCGGTTTGAGGCTGTATTCGGCCTCAAACCCTTTGCCGCCGGGACGTCCCAGGTGGCTCATCAGGATCAATTTTCCCCCGCGATCCAGGACGGAGCGGATCGACGGCAGCGCCATCCGGATCCGGCGATCGTCGGTGACTTGCTGCTGGTCGTCGAGCGGGACGTTGAAGTCGACACGCATCAGCACTGTTTTGTCGGCGACATCGACATCGGCAATCGTTTTTTTGGCCATCTCAGCAAGGTTCCTTGGAAGGGAAAACAGCGTTTCCAGGTGACGAAAACGGCGGCGAAAGTTGAAGCTTCACGAGCAGCATCCACTACCGGCAATGTAATCTTCAGGCGCCATTCTTTGAAGGCGCCCCCGCCAGGACGCCGGTCGAATGCCGTAGACGAACTCGCCAGAGTTTGGCCGCTGTTGCCGAACGGTCACTCCCAAGTCTGGCTACTTTGGCTACGTGCGGGCCCGGCATTTGCCGGCCAGTTGATGTACGGCCGCCTTGAGACGTTCCACACAGGTTGCGATATCGGATGACGGTCGTCGCCACGCGCTGAATCCGTACAGGCCCAGGAGCACCGCGCCGCTGGAGAGGGTCGTCGTGAGCGGGCTGCCCAGTTCGCGTCGGGCCTGGCGCCACAAACGGTAGCCGCCGGGGGCGCCTCCAGCCAAAGTCACATACCAGGCGGCCCGGTTGGCGTACATGCGGATCGATGCGGCGGTTTGGGGATGGGCCAGCAGCGGATGATCCGGCGTCAGGTATTCATCGAAGAGTTCCAGTATGTCCGCATGGGCGGCCGCCCCGCTGGCCGACAAGCTTTCGCCATGCAGCCTGCGGGAGTAAACGTGCCGAGGCTGGAACAGGCCCGGTCCTTGCTGCGTAAGCCAGCAGAAGAATTCGAGATCGGTGCCGACCTGCCAGTCGGTGCGCAAGCCTCCTTTTTTCTCCCAGTCCGATTTGCGGAACATGATTCCCGGAAAGCCGCTGTAATAGCAGCCGCGCCAGACGAGCAGGCGAAACAGTTCCTCTCCGTTAATGCGATAGCCTTCGGCGACCGGCGCCCCGGCGGCCTGCAGTTCGGCCGTAATGGCGGCAGTCTGCGAGCGGCTGCCTGGCCGGGACGTCTCTCCCAGTCGATTGCACAGGCCGAAGACGACCGCCAGTTCGTGGTCGTTCGTCAGGGCGTTCGCCTGGGACGCCAGTTTGTCAGGCAGGAACTCGTCGTCCTGTTCCAGAATGGCGATCAGCGGGCCCCGGGCCTGTTCGATTCCCCGGTTGAGCGGCCGGGCAGGCGAACCGCTGTTCCGGGGAGATTCGATCACCAGGAGAGGGCAGGCAGCAGGTTGAAACGAACGCGCCAGCTCGACGGTTGCATCTTGCGAGCCATCGTCGACCACGATAATCTCGCAGGGCGGAAGTGTTTGACGATCGATCGAAGCCAACGCGCCGAGCAGGAATCGCTCGCCGTTGTAGGTCGGGACCACAACGCTGACATCCAAGGGGAGATCCGTCAACAGTGCATTTCTCGCAAGGTCAGGCCGCAAACGCGGCGACGCGTTCTATCGGGAAACCGGGATCCGAACATTCTCTCATGCAAAGGCCGTGTTGTGACCAAGGCGGATGACACTTCCTCACGCGTGCTGGTAACGGGCGCCTCCGGCCAGCTGGGATCCGCGCTGATCCGTCGTCTGGGAGGCGTCGCGATCGGACTCACTCGTGCGGATCTGGACCTGGCCGATCCGCAGGCAATCCGCGATTGCGTCCGCCGGCACTCGCCGCAAGTGGTCATCAATGCGGCCGCTTATACCCAGGTGGACCAGGCCGAACAGGAATCCGAGCGGTGCTTTGCGATCAACGCCGCCGCTGTCGAAGTGCTGACGGAAGCCTGCCAGAACGTGGGCGCTCGTCTGGTGCACATTAGCACAGACTACGTTTTTGGCGAACCGGGCCAGCGACAACCTTTCACAGAAAGCGACCCGCCCTGTCCCCGGGGCGTTTATGCCTGCTCCAAACAGGAAGGCGAACTCCAGGCGCTGCGCGACCCGCAGTCGCTCGTGATTCGTACTTGCGGGCTGTATGGCCATGGCGGTCGGAACTTTGTGGAAACCATGCTGCGACTGGGCCAGGAGCGTGATCGCCTGCGGGTGGTGGACGACCAGGTCTGCACGCCCAGTTCTGTCGAACAGGTGGCGGCGGCCGTGCTCTGGCTGGCCCGTTCCCGCCAGACGGGCCTGCTGCACGTGGCCAACCAGGGAGCGACCACCTGGTTCGGCTTTGCGGCCGAGATCTTCCACCGGTCCGAGCTGGCAGTGGAACTGGAGCCGATCACCACGGCCCAGTACGGGGCGCCGGCGCCGCGGCCCGCTTATAGCGTGCTCGATACGTCGCTTTTCCAGTCGCTGGGCGGACCTGGTCTGTCGGCCTGGGATGCGGCGCTGGCTGAATATCTGGCGGCGCGCTCATCGTCGTAGTGTCGCCTGTGGAGGGAAGCGGCGGGCGCTTCGCTTTCTCGACTCTTTGCGGGTTCGCCCGACCTTGCTCTTGCCAGATTTAGCCTGGCGTGAAAACATGACCCGGGAGGTTACCTGTATGTCGTCCCCTGTTTGCCAGAATATCGAAATTAAAGCGAGGCTGGCGGATCTGGAGTCGGCCCGTGATATTTGCGCCCGGCTGGAAACGCCTTGCGCTGAAGTCGAGCTGCAGGTCGACACCTATTTTGACGCGACTGCGGGACGGCTCAAACTACGAGAAATCCAGCGCCAGAAAAGCGGGACGCAGGCGGCCGAACTGATCGGCTACCAGCGACCCGATCAGGGCGCAGCCAAAACCAGCAGCTATCACCGGGTGGAACTGGCGCCTGGCGATCCCATGCAGGCGTTGCTGTCGCTGGTGCTGCCGGTGCGACAGGTCGTTGTCAAACGGCGGGAGATCTACCTGTGGAAGAATGTCAGGGTGCATCTAGACGAGGTAGAAGGGCTCGGCCTGTTCCTGGAGTTTGAAGCGGTGGTCGGGCCCGATTGCGACGTCGGCTTGTGCCGCGAGCGGGTCGATTATCTGATCGAGCAGTTCGGCCTGGCGCCAGAAGACCTGATTGCCCATTCGTATGTGGATATGTAGTCGTCACGTGTCCTTGCCACCCCTTGAAGGCAGGGGGAAAGGACGGGCGAGGCCGGAAAATCGATACAATCGTTAAATTCTCTTTATTCTTCCCAGTCGACTGCCGATGATAAGGGTGACGGGGGAACACACAAGTTTGCGCCTGCGCTCCGGTTCTGTACTGGTTCGAGGCGCCGCAACTGCCAGCAAAGCGATGCTGCTGGTTTAATCGAGAGAAGTTCTATGTCGGCTGGTCCCACGACGGAAACCGCAGAAACCCAGCGCTTTGGCGATGGGTTTGTGGAGTGGGTCTCGAACTGGGGCGCCCTGGCGGTGGAAGGGGTGGTGGGGATCGGCTCCATCACCGTGTTTACGCTCCGCACGCTCCGCTGGCTGTTGACCCGGTATCCGCAAAAAGAAACGTTGCTGCCCAACTTTAACCAGGTGGGAGCCGACAGCCTGCCGGTGGTGGCACTGACGGGAACGTTCATCGGCATGGTGCTGGCGGTGCAAAGCTATTTTCAGTTCCATGCCCTGGGGCTGGAAACGCGCTTGGGCGCCGTAATTAATATGTCGCTGGTGCGAGAGCTGGGGCCGGTGCTGGCGGCGACAATGCTGGCGGGACGGGTCGGCAGCGCGATGGCGGCCGAGCTGGGCACGATGCGTGTGACGGAACAAATCGACGCCCTGGAAAGCATGGGCGCCAACGCCATTCATTATCTGGTGGTGCCGCGACTGCTGGCCTGCCTGTTGATGATTCCCGTGCTGACGATCATGGCGGACTTTATGGGGGTGTTTGGCGGCTACTGTTACAGCTGGCTGATCCTGGATATCGACTGGCATTTTTACTGGCGAAACTCGAAGGAGTTTGTCGGAGCGTTCGACCTGTTTGTCGGCGTTTTCAAGAGCCTGTTTTTTGGCGCGGCCATTGCCATTGTCAGCTGCTATCGGGGCTTTCATTGCTCGCCGGGCGCCGAAGGGGTCGGCAAGGCGGCGACGGCGGCGTTTGTTTACTCTTTTGTCCTGATCCTGATGCTGGATTTGTTCTTGACGATCAGCCTCGACGCGGTGTACCACAGCCTTTGGCCCAGCGGCGGAAACACGCTCATCTAACGTTTTTTAACGTATCCTTGTTACGCAGTCGCCTGGTGATTTTCCCTTATGAACGAACCTGTCTCCGATAACCGGACGATCGTCGAGGTGAAAGGGCTGCACGTGCAGTTCGGCAAACAGGCGGTGCTGCGCAATATCAATATCCAGGTGCCTCGCGGGCAGACGGTCGCCATTATCGGCGAGAGCGGTTGCGGCAAAACGGTGCTGATGAAGACGCTGATTCGACTGATCCCGCCGACGCAAGGCGAGGTGATGTTCGACGGCCAGGACATGAGTGAACTTTCCGAACGGGAACTGACCCAGCAGCGGACGCGGTGCGGCTTTGTCTTCCAGAACGCGGCCCTGTTTGACAGTATGACCATCGGCCAGAATGTGGCATTCCCCTTGCGACAGCATAAGCGCCTGCCCTCGGCCGAAGTGCGGGAGCTGGTCCTGTCGCGGCTGGCGGAAGTCGGCCTGCCTGATTCGGTCGTTTACAAAAAGCCGGCGGAGTTGTCAGGCGGCATGCGAAAGCGGGTTGGCCTGGCGCGGGCCCTGATTTTGAATCCGGAACTGGTCCTGTACGACGAGCCGACGACCGGGCTGGATCCGATTATGAGCGATGTAATCAACGAACTGATCATGCGGACCCGATCGCGAAATCCGGTCACCAGCATTATCGTCACCCACGATATGCACAGCGCCCGGAAGGTCGCCGACCGAATCATTATGACGTACCCCTTGCCCCGACTGGGTGAAGAGGATTCGCAGATTTTGTACGACGGACCGCCGGAAGAAATTGACGACTGCCGCGACACCCGCGTGACACAGTTTGTCAATGGCGAGGCCGGCGAGCGATTAATGGAAATGCGGGAACGCAGCGGAGCCGCCTAAACGGACCCCGCGAGCCCGGCGATTGCCGGAACTGGCCAGTGGTCCTGAAACCAGAGCGAGCATTATGGACGAACGCATTCTTTACTTCCGTGTTGGCATTGTCATTCTGGCTGCCGTCATTGTCACCGGCATTTTGATCCTGCTGTTCGGGCTGGGGTTTCAGAGCGAGTACAAGGTGTACATGATCTTCCCCCAGGCGCCGGGCGTGTCCGTGGATACGCCGGTGCGCAAAAGCGGCGTGTTGATCGGCCGTGTTTCTGAAGTGGAATTGCTCGATGAAGGCGGCGTGCGGCTGACGGCGGACATTATCTCCAGCCGCGCGATCAAACGGAGCGAAGTCCCGCGGATCGGCACGGCCTCGCTGCTGGGCGACGCGGTGGTGGAGTTCGTCCCTTCGGATACGGCTCCTCCCAGCGTCGAAGACTACGCCAGCGGCGACGTCATCACCAATGGCATCGTCGCCCGGAATCCGCTGGAATCGTTGAATGAATTCGCTGACATGAAAGAGGAAATCAGCCTCACCATGAAAGCGGTCCGCGACGCAGGCGGGTCGATCGACGCGGCCGGTCGCCTGGTCGGCGCTCTGGCGGAGAACGTCAACCAGAAGGTCAACACCAACGAAGCCGGCATGCAAACGGTGATGGAAAAGGCCAACAAAGCGCTCGACGATTTCTCCATGGCCATGCAGTCGATGAACAAGCTGCTGGGCGACGAAGAACTGCAGGCAGAGCTACGCCGCAGCCTGGAAAGTTTCCCCAAGCTGTTTGACGAGGCAGAATTGACGCTGACTTCCACGCGGGAAACGCTGGCCGGGTTTGATCGCCTGAGCGCCCAGTTCGAACGGGTTGGCGCCAGTGCGGAGCGGAACCTGGCCAATCTGGAAGGCTTCACCGCCCCGCTGGGCGAACGCGGCGAAGAGATCGCGCTGAAGATCGATCGCACGCTGACCAATGTCGACGCCCTGGTGCTGGACCTGGGGAAATTTTCCGGCTCGCTCAGCAGCAACCAGGGTTCGCTCGGACTGCTGATGAATGACGAAGAGCTGTACTACAAGCTCAACCGGGCGGCGACCAACATCGAAGACGCCAGTCGACAGATCACACCGATCCTGGCCGATGTCCGCGTATTCACCGACAAGATCGCCCGCGATCCGCGGCAACTGGGCGTCAAAGGGGCTCTCGATCAGCGACCGGCAGGCGCCGGAACGAAAATGCCGATCAGTTTCTCGCCTTCGTGGTAGACCACGTGGCGGGGCGTTAAGCGAAAAAGGAAGAGTCGCCGGCAGAGGCCGGATCGTACGTCTAACGACCGAAGAGCATCACCAGCAGAGCAACAAGCAGCAGGACGGCGACCGAAGCGCCTCCAACCATCGTCCATTTGTTCTGAAGGAGCGACTCGGCGGTCTCCGGTTGTTCCCGCGCGGCGGTCGGCTCGGGTGTCGCGATGCGGGCGAGCACCGGTTCCTCGGGAGCGTTCGCTTCTGCGGACACGGTCGGCCGATTGGCTGCAGCCGGCGTTGGCCTGCTCAGGGCTTCAGAAGGTTCGCTGGACTGTGCGGCTTCATCCGAAGCCGACGCGGGAGAGCAGACTTCTGATTCCGTTGTTGGACCGGCTTCGGCCGATTCGCAGTCGGCCGCGATGGCCTGAATGGTAAGAGCTGCCGGCGGTTCAGCAGTCGATTCCTCGTCGGCATCGGCGGATTCTGCAGTTTCCGTTGGCGCAGTCGATTCGGGAAGGACGTCCTGTGAAGCAGCATCGCTGGTTACTGCGTCTGCAGGCAGCGTCTGGCAGGGTGTTTCTTCGTCCGCTATTTCCGTGGTGTGCGGCGCGGCGCTGCTTGACTCGGCGATGACGTTTTCCGGGATTGACGTTTCGGCGGTGGAGGTCGAAAGCGTTTCGCTGGGAGCTGGCGGCAATTCGTCCATCTCGCTCCCGACGGACGAGGACGCTTCCACTTCGTTTTCTGGGGGCGTGACCAGCGGGGCCTCATCGGTTTTTGCGACGGCGCTGTCGACCAATTCGACGTTGGGCGGATCGGCCAGATCCTCGCCGCCGGCCAGGAAATGGGCCAACTGGGCGAT
Organism: Lignipirellula cremea; assembly: GCF_007751035.1. NCBI lineage: Bacteria > Pseudomonadati > Planctomycetota > Planctomycetia > Pirellulales > Pirellulaceae > Lignipirellula > Lignipirellula cremea. The sequence goes on from NZ_CP036433.1 coordinate 4,362,327, forward strand.
GATCGGCGGGAAGGCGTGGTAGACGGGCGACTCGGCCGTTAGCCGCTGCAGGAACTGCGCGACGGATTCGGGACAGTCCTGCGGAGTCTGGCAGGTTTCGGCCGGACACTCGACACCGGTTAGCAGGAATCGGAGGACGCGTCCCAAAGAACGGATGCACCGCGATGCGCTGACGGGGGAGTCGTTGGCGTAACAGGCAGCGGCAACCACGCGTGTGACGCCCTGGGGATCCAGGATGAGGTGGCTGGCGTCGAACGCCTGGAGCGACCATCCGGACCCGGCCAGACACTCCAGTCCCAGGGCGGTTTCATGGGCCGCCCGCAAGGCTTCTTCGAGGGGAATCGGGCCGTACTGATGGACGACCGTGAACAGGTCGTCTCCCTGGGTGTCGGCTTCGCTCAAGACCCAGTAAACCGCGTGCGGAGCGCGACGGCATTCCTGCCAGGCAACCAGATGCGGATGCTGTGGCGGCGCCTCCTGGCAAACCTGTCGATGGGGAGCGCAGACAAACAGAGGGAAGAGCTGACCCGTACTCCGGTGCACGGCCTGGAACAGACGTCCGGCGGCGGGATACAGGGCGCCTGGTGATTCCGCCGGAGCGGCCAGGGGAGCTTGAATCAGGAAGTCGCCGACAATGAGTGCGTCGCAATTACCCTGGCGGATCGCGTCGGCCTGGAACTCTGTGAGCAGGTCGGCGTTCAGGAGTTCGCCCAGCAGGGAATCGACGGTGGCGGGCTGCTGGGCCGAGGGCTTGCGGTTTTGAAACGGAGCGATCGCCTCGGGCGAGATGACGCCCGTTTCACATAAAGAATCAAAAAGATTATGGCTCGTAACCGACATCGGTCGAGCTTCCTGGGGTAAAAGGTTGCTTATAAGCTACCTCAGCATAATCAAACCACCACAAAAATTCAGCGAATTCCCAGTAAAAATGGGTGGCATTTGCTTCCTGGCGAGCGTCTTTTGGATTGGGCGAAAATTGCTTGAACTGCCCAGTTTTCCATTTTGCGTGTGTCGTTACCAATTGGTCGGAAATTGCACAGGGCCTGGGGATTCAAGCCCCTTTTGCACAGGGCCTGGGGATTCAAGCCCCTTTGCTTGCCGCCGGAAGGCTACCGGCGATCAAGCGGTTCCCTGAACGCCCTGGTGACAAACCCGTGTTTCCACAGAGGCTTTCCCGCGACGAGTCAGTTTTTCTCTCGTTTGCTCAGACGCGTTCCTCGATCGGCTTGTAGTCGCGTTCGGTGGCGCCAGTGTAAATCTGTCGTGGGCGACAAATGCGTTTGGTGGTCGAATTGTGCATTTCGATCCAGTGGGCCAGCCAGCCGGGCAGCCGACCGATGGCGAATAGCACGGTGAACATCTGGACGGGAATTCCCAGGGCCCGATAGATGACGCCGGAGTAGAAGTCGACGTTGGGGTAAAGTTTCCGTTCCAGGAAATACTCATCCCTCAGGGCGACTTCTTCGAGTTTCTGGGCGACTTCGAAGAGCGGATCCTTGATCTGCAGCTTGGCCAGCAGTTTATCGCAGCACTTTTTGATGATCGTGGCCCGCGGGTCAAAGTTCTTGTAAACGCGGTGGCCGAAGCCCATCAGGCGGAAGCCGCTGGCTTTTTCTTTGGCGAGCTTGACGTACTTGTCGACATTGCCGCCGTCTTCGATGATTTCCTCCAGCATATTGACGACGGCCTCGTTGGCGCCGCCGTGGAGCGGTCCCCACAAGGCGCAAATGCCGGCTGAAATCGAGGCGAACAGGTTGGCGTCGGAAGAGCCGACCATCCGCACCGTCGAGGTGCTGCAGTTCTGTTCGTGGTCAGCGTGGCAGATCAACAGCATGTTGAGCGCCTCGACGAAATCCTGGTCGTGTTCGTAAGGTTCGCTCGGTACGCCGAACATCATCTGCAGGAAATTTTCGCAGTAGGACAGGTCGTTCTGCGGGTAATTGAACGGCTGACCGATCGACTTTTTATAACTGTAAGCGGCGATCGTCGGCAGTTTGGCAAGCAGCCGGTGCGTGGAAACTTCGACCTGGCGCGGATCGTGCGGATTCAGTGAATCCTGGTAGAACGTCGAAAGCGCTCCCACGACCGACGACAGTATCGCCATGGGGTGGGCGTCCCGGGGGAAGCCGTTATAGAACGAACGCATGTCCTCGTGCAGCATGGAATGCCGGCGAATCGACATGCGGAAATCATCCAGCTGTTTCTGGTTCGGCAACTCGCCGTAAATCAGCAGGTAGCTGACTTCGACAAAGTCGCAATTCTGGGCAAGCGTTTCAATCGGGTAGCCCCGATATCGCAGGATCCCGTGTTCCCCATCGAGAAAAGTCACCGCGCTGGTGGTGGAGCCCGTATTCACATAACCCTGGTCCAGGGTGATGGCGTTCGTTGCGGCGCGGAGCTTGCTGATATCCAGCCCAACTTCGCCCTCGGAACCTGTGACTACGGGAAGCTCCAGTTCCTTGTCGTCGTAAATCAGTTTGGCGTCAGGCATGAAGAACTTCCCTTGGAGCGACAATGTCTTTTCGGCACAACATTTGGTTAGGCACGCTATTATTAAACGGCAGTTTAGCCCGCTGCAAGGGGCCCGACAATCACGCCCCGCCAAGGCGGACTGGCCTGGCATCCCTGGCGGCGGCTAACCGAGGAAAGCAGCGGCCAGAGCCAGGGTCCGCCGGGACTGTCAGCCGGCGTCTGCAGGTCCGGACCTCAGGGGGCGGATCGTCTGTCGAGTCGTTCTTCGGCGCCAGGCAGTGGCTCCCATCGAAAATTGTTCAGGCGATCCCCCTAACGATTCGATTGCTACGCCTTTTGCAGACTGATAAAATAAAAGAGATTGAAAATGAGTCGAGGTCTGCTTTACATCGGGAGAGGAAGATTGCAGCAGTGGGAGCGGTAACTGCCTGTCTGCGGACAGCTCCTGAAAAAACGGTTAGCACGTCAGTTTGCCAGCCGCCCAGGTAAAGCAGGTCGCACCGTCCGGGCGGGATTCCGGAAATCGTCCCCCCCGCACGGCAGTTCCTTCCGGGCGTGCAGAGATTTGCAGGCTCCCGGGATCGGTCGGGGCCGGGCGAGAGGTTACGGGGATAACGTTTGAATTGCGGAAGTGACTCGCTGGTAATCTTTACAATTTGTCAATTCCGCAATTTGTAAATAATGTTTAGAAATTAAACTGGTCAGGTGAGGTGGATCGCAAGAGCCTTCCCGACGAGCGTTCCAGACTTTCCGTCATTCAGATTAAATTTTGAAGAATCATCGAAGAATCACAGGTTTCCCGCGGCGGGGCCTGGAAACTTCCCCATCAGGGCGGAGCCCTCGCTGAATCAGGTGCGGCTATGTCGACGATGCAAGATCACGCAATGTGGAGCCTGAGCCTGGGCCGATGGGGCGGCGTGCAGGTTCGAGTGCATATTTTCTTCTTGCTGTTTGCCGCCCTGACATTGCTTTTCGGCTGGAACGCCGCGCCGCATGCCGAGCTTGTCTGGATGGCCGCGCTGAGCTTGCTGATCTTGACGGGAAGCGTCGCGCTGCATGAACTGGGGCACTATTACGTCGCTTACCGGTTAGGCGGAAGACTTCGGGAAAGCGTGCTGACCCCGATCGGTGGGCTGGCTCCGGCCGACGAACCGGTCGAGCCGTGGGCGGCCGCCCTGGTGCATCTGGCAGGACCGGCCGCCAACCTGGTTGTTTGCGTCCTCTGCCTGCCAGCGGTTGCGGCGCTGGAGCCCGAGAATCTGCTCGGCCTGTTGAATCCCCTGGCTCCTGTGGATATCACCGAAGGCAGCGCCTGGGCGGTGGCGCTGAAGCTGGGTTTCTGGATCAACTGGGTGCTGGTGCTGCTCAATCTGATTCCTGCCTTGCCCTTTGATGGCGGCCGGGCGTTGCGGGCGGTGCTGGCGGCCCAGTGCGGCCGGGGCGGGCGTCGGCAGGCGAGTTTGATCATGTGGCGGATTGCGATTGGAGCCGTCATGGCGCTATTGATCGCGGCTGTTCTACTGCGAAATGCAGCGATCGACGGGCTGACGCCGTTGTGGTTCGCCCTGTTGCTGCTGGCCATAGGGATGCTGTTCGCCGCCAAGCAGGAATTGCTGCCGACCCGCTGGGGACGGCTTGAGAAAGAGCCGGCGGGCTTCGATGTGGCCGCGGGTTTTCCGTTGCCAGACGAAGATCCCGAGGAAACGGCCGACTACGTTTCGCAATGGCTGCAGCAAAAGCGGGAGCTGCACGACCAGGAACCCGAACAGGATACCGAGCTGGAGGAAGAGCAGCAGGTCGATGAGATCCTGGCCCGTGTGCATTTGAACGGGATGGGGTCGCTTTCTCCTGACGATAAAGCCTTGCTGGAACGGGTCAGCGCCCGGTACCGTGCGCGTAATGGAAAAAGCCATACCAACGGCTGACAGAAATCGGTTGTCCTGTTTTGTCCGGGCGCCGCTGCTCTTCGACCGGGCGCGGAGGGTAAAAAATTGAGCGGCAGCAGTCGTACCCAGGCGGCGTGGATTCCGCTAAATTAGGTAGAGAGCACGAATCCAAAAAATCGTGGAGGCTCCCCTGGTTTTCTGATCGGAGGGCGACAGGCGTTATTCGGCCAAAATCCTGCTGGCGTCTGGTGAGGCTGCTGTCCCTTGGTTCTGATGGATGTCTGCGGAAATCGCGGAGGCGCTGCTTCCGCCTGCTTCCTTGTCTCTCCCTTTTATAAGAGCGCGCCCCGCGGGGCGACTTCCCTTTTTCAAGTCGACGACACCTTTATGATTTGCGTAAGCATCGGACGCGGGCGGCATCGGATGATGCGGGCCGAACATCAGCACCTGGTGGAGCAGGGCGCCAAACTGGTCGAACTCCGCGTGGACTATATCAACCGCGAGGTGAGCCTGAAGCGACTGCTCGACCATCGTCCGTGCCCCGTCATTATCACTTGTCGACGGGAAAGCGATCACGGCAAGTGGAGCGGCACCGAAGCGAATCGCCAAATGCTGTTGCGGGCTGCCATCGTCGAAGGCGTCGACTATATCGATCTGGAAGACGACATCGCCGGGAAGATTCCACGCTACGGCAAAACCAAACGAATCGTCAGTCTGCATAATTTCCGCGAAACGCCCAAAGACCTGGAAGCGATTCACGATCGGTTGTGCCAGCTTGACCCCGATGTGGTCAAGATCGCCACGATGGCCCATAGCCCAGCCGACAATCTGCGCATGTTGAACCTGGTGCAGGATGCGAAGATTCCCACCGTCGGCATCTGCATGGGGGAAATCGGCATGCCCAGCCGGATTCTGTCCGCCCGGTTCGGCGCCCCCTGGACCTACGCCACGTTCCACCATGAGCGGACGATGGCGCCAGGGCAGTTCAGCTACTCCCAGATGACCGAAATCTACCGGTACGAACAGATCAACGCCCAGACCGAGGTCTACGGCGTGATTGCGGACCCGGTCGGTCATAGCATGAGCCCGCTCATCCACAACGCGGCGTTCGGTCACTTTCAGATGAACAAGGTCTACATTCCGTTTCGTGTGCCGCGGGAAGATCTCGACAGCTTTGTCATCTCCTGTTCCCGCCTGGGAATCAAAGCGCTGAGCGTCACGATTCCCCATAAAGAGGCGATCATCGGCCATTGCACCCAGGTGGAAGACGCAGTCGAAGGAATCGGCGCCGCCAATACGGTCGTTTTCGAAAAAGGCGGGGCGGCCGCATACAATACCGACTATACGGCCGCCATGCACAGCATGCTGGAAGCCATGGGCCTGTCGGCCGTGCCGAACGCTCTGGCAGGGAAAAAGGCCGTTATTCTGGGCGCCGGGGGCGTTTCCCGGGCACTGGTGTACGGGCTGACCAAATTTGGGGCTGAAGTCACCATCGCTTCACGCACGCATGCTCGTAGCGAGGAACTGGCCCGTCGGTTCCGCGCCAAAACGGTCGCCTGGGACGATCGGTGCAAAGGACAGTACGACCTGTTGATTAACGGCACGCCGATCGGCATGCACCCCAACGTCGACGACACCCCGTTTGACAAAAGGGCGCTCAAAGCCTCGCAAACCGTGTTCGATACGGTTTACAACCCGGAACGCACCCTGCTGGTGAAAGAAGCCCGCGAAGTCGGCTGCCGGGTGGTGACAGGTCTTGACATGTTCATCCGCCAGGCCGCCCTGCAGTTCCATCACTTTACGGGGCAGGAAGCCCCGGCCGAGTTGATGAAAGAATCTCTCCGCCGAGCGATCGGTCCCGCCAAGCCCGTCACCGGCGCCAGCAGCTAATCGCGGCGTTTTCCCGTTGCCATGGGCGCACACCGAACGGGTCGAGCCCGGCCCTTCACAAGCAGTCGGCCGGGCTGGCAGGAAGTTGGGGCATGCGTTATTCGCCCTGCAGGTTGCGAATGCGAATCTTCCGCAACCGCAGCGGCAGGCCGTGATCCTGAAAGCCAATCCAGCCGGTTTCGGGACGTCCCGCCAGGCGGCCTTCGCCTAGCTGCACCACGTTGACGGTTTCGTTGTTGAGTTTGATCGTCAACGTTTTTCCTTGCACCGTGATATCAAAGTGGTTCCATTCGCCGGCCGGTTTGGCCGCGTTGGAGGTCGGCGGGATGCCGGGGATCACGCCGCCGGAGTCATGGTCGGTCAGTTTCTTTCCCGGGCCCTTGGCATGCGATTCGTAAATCTGCACTTCGATGCCGTCGGAGACCGGTTTTGCTTTGTCGCCTACGTGGAAGTAGAAGCCGCTGTTGCCGGAGGGCTGAACGGCATAGTCGAACTCGATCTGGAAATCGCGGTACTGTTCTTTTGACCACAGGTACGCGTCGAAGCGAGACCAGCCTTTTTCCCCGTCACGAGGTGTCAGCGATACGACTCCCTGTTTGTCAAGCGACCAGTTGCCGGCCGTTTCCCAGTGGGTCGCCAGTTCCTCGCCGGGCAGCAGGTCGGTAAACTTCTCTTCCGCCCCCGCAACGCCCGCTCCCAGGGCCAAAATCAACATTAGCATTGGGCGACCTGCGATCGCCATGAACGATTGGTTTTCAAACTTCATTGTGCTACTCCCGAAGAAAAACAGGCCTGACGAAGCGGCCGTCGTTTGCCGGCCTCTGCCGTCGCTTGCCGCGTCACCCTCCCAGGGTACAGGAACAGAAGATTGTCAGCCAGCAAGCGGGACGAGATCTTTGATTCCGGGAGCGATTTGGATTATAGGAGAAGGTGGCGACAACACGTCGACAGCGGCCGCAGGCGGTGATCCCCATCGCGGCGGGGCCCTCTCGCTTGCGGAACGGGCGGCCGTCCCTGGTTTACTTTCTCTGCTTCCTGGAATCTTCGATGAAACGTTTCTGGTCGTTTAAAGTCCTGTTGCTGGGCTGTTGGCTTGTTGTCTCCGCGGTGGCGGCCGCGTTTGCCCAGGATGGCGACAAGGAAGAGTTGTTTGTCGCCCGTGCGCTAACGCAGCCCAAAGAGTTTACCTCGGGCATCGAGGGTCCGGCCTGCGATGCTGCCGGCAACCTTTATGTGGTTAACTATGAAAAACAGGGGACGATCGGCATGGTCGCTCCCGATGGGAAGTGTCGCCTGTTCGCGCAGCTTTCGGCAGGCAGCGTCGGCAACGGCATCCGGTTTGACTCGCTCGGCCACATGTATGTCGCCGATTACGTCAACCACAACATCCTGCTGATCGACATGCGGAGTCGCGAGCAACTCGTCTTCGCTCATTCCGACAAAATGAACCAGCCGAACGATCTGGCAATCAGCGCCGACGACGTCATCTACGCCAGCGATCCCAGTTGGGCCAAAGGAACCGGTCAGGTCTGGCGGATCGATAACCAGGGGAACGTCACCCTCGCCGCCGGCGACATGGGCACGACGAATGGCATCGAGGTCAGTCCCGACGGCGATACGCTCTATGTGAATGAAAGCAAGCAGCGAAAAATCTGGGCGTTTGATATCACTGACAGCGGCGCGCTCGAAAACAAACGGCTGATCAAAGAGTTTGAAGACTTTGGCTTCGACGGCATGCGGTGCGATGTCGACGGCAACCTGTATGTAACGCGACACGGGAAAGGGACCGTCATCAAAATGACGCCCAAAGGAGAAATCCTCAAAGAAATCGACGTCCTCGGCAAGAATCCGTCGAACATCTGCTTCGGTGGCCCCGACGGCTGCACGGCCTACGTGACCGAAGCAGCGACCCAGCAGGTGGTGACCTTCAGGGTGGATCGCCCTGGACTTTCCTGGAAACGCTGGCAGCGCCAGGAAAAACGGGTCGAATAAAGGGTCGCCGTGCTTGCAGCCGCGGTCATCCATCTTGCCGTGTTTGGCAAGACGCAATAAAAGAGTCCGCAGCGGCTTGTTCAGCCGCTGCGGACCAGAAGTCCCCCCTGGGATTTTTAATTGAATAATGCGCCGGAAGGCAGTCCTGCCGTGCGACAAACCAAACTATCGTCAAGCAGGGCTTGGAACCTTTGAGCTTTCCCGTCATTTCAGAAAAACGGGGTGCGCTGGCGGCGGAGCTGTGGAGCGCTAGCTTGCGAAACATCGGGGATGCAAGGTGGAATGGCGGCGGCTGCGCGCCCGTTCCTGAATTCTGTGGCAAAAAAAGCTGATTAAAGTTTACCGATTGTGACGATTTTAGCGTTTGCAGGGATGCTTCCCGGCGAACCTGCCCGCTGGAGTCCGCGGCGGCACTACCTCGCGGTCAGTTGACCGCGATCAGATCGTGCAAGATTTTCGAACTGTCTGGCAGGCCAGGCAAGGGTAACAGGCCGCACCGGCGACCCCATGTGAACTCTCGAGAAAGGAATCTCGCTGTGACCCGTCCCCCTGAGAAAAGCGCACTTTGGGCAATTCTGGCCGGACTCGGCTGGCCGCTGTTTCTGGGATCCTGGGCCTGCGCAATGTTCTATGGCCTCATCTTTTGGGGGCCTTTGAAAACCGAACTCGTGCTCCGTTATTTTGCAGGCTTCTGGATTTCCGAAGTCGCCACGTGGATGTTCTTTGTCGGCCTCGCGTCGCTCGGGTTCAAGCTGGTGGAGATTTTCACCCAGGAGCCTGCGCTGCGGAAGATTCGCCTGCCGTTGCCTGAGCAAGGGGACCAGCAGGTCGAAGAAGCGGGCGACCTGATCGACTATCTGGAATCGCTCCCCGCCCGCATGCGGAATTCCTACTTTGGCCGCCGCTTGCACGACGCGCTGGAGTATGTCGAGCGGAAACGCTCCCCGCAGGGCGTCGAAGAGGAGCTGAAGTACTACGCCGATAACGATGCGGCCCGCCAGCAGGAAAGCTACGCGCTGGTCCGCATTATCACCTGGGCGACTCCCATGCTGGGCTTCCTGGGGACGGTGATTGGTATCACCATGGCCCTGGGCGGTCTGGACGCAGAGAAGCTCGACAGCAATTTCCAGGACGCCATTTCCGGGCTGCTCAGCGGCTTGTACGTGGCGTTTGATACGACCGCCCTGGCGTTGTCGTTGTCGATCCTGTTGATGTTTGTCTGGTTTCTGATCGATCGCCTGGAAACGCAATTACTGGAGCGGGTCGATGTCCGGGCGAACGAAGAGATCGTCGGCCGCTTTGCGCAGATTGGCTCCGACCGCGATCCTCACCTGGCAAGCGTCGAACGGATGTGCGTCGCCGTGATGCGGGCGACCGAACAGCTGATGCAGCGACAGAACCAACTCTGGCAGTCAACCGCCGAGGCCGTCCAGCAGCAGTGGGGCGAGGCGATTGTCCAATCGGGACAGCGACTGCAGGCTTCTCTCTCGACCGTGCTGGCGGAATCGCTTGACCGGAACGCGGCGGCGATTGAAGCGCAGCAACTGTCCATGGTTCGCCAGGCCGATACGCTGTCCCAGGCCGTCAAAGCGGCGGGCGAAGTGGCTGGCCTGGAAACGGCCTTGAACAACAACCTGAATGCGCTGGCCGGCGCCAAGCACTTTGAAGAAGCCGTGAACACCTTGACCGCCGCCACGCATCTGCTGGTAGGACGCTTGGGCCAGGCAACCTCCAGCGAACGGCGGGTGGATCTGCAGTCCGGCCAGCAGGAGCGGGCTGCATGAGGCGTTCGCGAAAAATACGCCCGACGACGACCGTCTCGCTGTTTCCGTTCCTCGCGGTGCTGATCTGCACCATGGGGGCGTTGATTGTACTGCTTGTCATTATGGTTAATCGAGGACGCGTTCAGGCGGCCGACATTGCCCAGAATCGTCAAGTAGAAGCCGAACGCCTTCAGGCCGAGCAGGTGGCCCGTCGGGCGGAAGAAGGCATCCAGATCGAAGACGAACAATGGCGTTCCCAGGTGCTGGCGTCGCAGCGCGAACAGACTGAGGCCGCGCTGGATCGTTCCCGCGCAGAACTGGCCTACTTGGATGACAGCGTGCGCGATTTGCACCATCGGCTGGATACGCTGGTGGAGCAGGCCGGCTACTTTCAATCGACGGCCGAAGAGCGCGACAAGCAGGCCGCCGCGGCCGCCGCCGAACTGGCCCGGGTGCAGCAGGCAATCGAACTGACGAAGAAAGAGTTTGAGTCAAAGAAACTGCAGGCCGCAGCGGAGCCGACCTCTTATGCGATCGTGATGCATGATACGCAACGCGGGACGCATCGCCGGCCGATCTTTGTGGAATGCACCGATCGCGGCGTCATCCTGCAGCCGGAGGGGATCGTGCTGGGACCGGACGATTTTGCTTCGCCGTTGCCAGCCTTGAATCCACTCGACGCGGCGCTGCTGGCGGTGCAATCGTATCTGACCCGTTATCAGCCAAACGCGAAAGAAGAACCGTATCCACTGTTGCTGGTGCGGCCCGATGGAGCTGTGGCGTATGCCGCGGCCCGCAGCGCCATGCAGTCCTGGGGAGATCGGTTTGGTTATGAACTGATCGAGGCCGATCTCAAAATTGCTTACCCCGAACCCGATCCGGCCCTGAAGGCCGTGCTGGAAGAAACGATCGAGAACGCCCGACTGCGCATGGATCGAATCGCCGCCGCCCGTCCCAGTTTGTACGTTGGCAGCGTCCGCAAACGGGGACTGCGCGTTTCCAACCAGGGCGGGTTCGTCGAAGTCGACGGCGGAGGCAGCGGACTTGGAGGTAGCGGTCAGGGCGGATCTTCCTCCGGCGGTTACGGCGGCACAGGATCTGGCGGCAGCGACACTTTCTCTGGCAATCATCCCGATACTCGAGGCGTCGGACAAGGCAGCCAGGGAACACCGTTCAGCAGTGCAGGTCGAGGACCTGCAGGCGGGGAAGGCGGCGGCTCTGGCGGCGGGCAAGGAACCGGCGCAGGCGGCGGCCAGGGCGCGCCCGGCGCGTCGGCCCAGGGAGCTGAACTCGCTTCCACAAATGGCCCCTACGCGGGGCAACGACGCTCGCCAGGCGAAGCGGGACAAGGCAGCGGCCAGGGCGCAGGACAAGGATCCGGCAGTGGAGCCGCCGGTGATGGCAATGGCGGCGGAACGGCAGGCGGCCTTGCCGGCGGTCCCTCGGGCGGCGCTGCAGGAGGTTCCTCCGGTGGAGCTGCAGGCGGCATGGCGGGAGGAGTTCCCAATGGTCAGGCAGGCGGATCGGCTGCCGGCACGTCGGCCAGCGGCGGTTCGCAAGGGAACGGCGGAACCAGCCCGATCGCCGCCACTCGCGGTTCGGACTGGGCGCTTTCCGGCGCCGCTCGCGGGGCGACCGCCATTACGCGGCCAGTCACCATTTACTGCACCCGGTCCACACTCACACTGCAGCCGGAACGCGGCCTGCGGATGAACCCGCAAGCGGTGCCGATCGGTAACGACATGCGATCGGCGGCTTCGGACCTGGTAGTCAAGGTCCAGGACTATACGAAAACCTGGGGTCTGGCCGGAGCCACCGCCTACTGGCGACCCATTTTGAGCGTTCACGTCGAGCCCGGAGCCGAGTTCCGCTATCAGGAACTGGAACAGGCGCTCCAGGGCAGCGGTCTCATTCTCGAGAGGAAGAACCGATGACGCGCAGACCTCGCGCTGAGAACGATGGACCAGGGCAGGACTCGTTCCTGGATATCGTCGCCAACCTCGTCGGTATTCTGATCATTCTGGTGATGATCGTGGGCGCCAGGGCGAAGACCGTCATGATTGAGGCCCAGGAAGCGACCCCGGTGGAAGTCGACTCGGGGCCGAATCGCGAACTGGAAATCGCCCGGACCACCGCGCGGCGGATCGAAGCCAACATCCACGAGCTTACGGAAAAACAGCGGATCCAGCAGGTGCACGTCCAGATCAAGCGGCAGGAGCGCGATCAGCTGCACCTGCTGCTGACGGCCGCCGAAATGGAGCTGAAAAACAAACAGGCGAACCTGACGCAGCAGCAACAAGACCAGTACCAGCAGGCCCAGCAACTGGCCGCGGCCAAGGGCCGTCTGGAAGAAGTCCGCCGCGCACAATGGCTGCTGGATCATTCACCGACGGCGCCGAAAACGCTGGAACACATTCCGACGCCGATCGCCCAGACCGTCGACAACCATGAGGTGCACTTTCGACTTCTTCAGGGAAGGTTGACCTACGTGCCGATGGATGAACTGCAGAAGCAGTTTCAGCTGGACGCCAGGCAAGCCGTCGATCGGCTGCGGAATATCGATGAAATCGTCGACACGGTGGGACCGATCGAAGGCTTTCGCCTGAAATACACGATGGTTCGTGAGAAGAGCGTGACCCCGACTTCCCAGGGACCGGTGATGCGGGAATACGCGGCGCTCGACAGTTACGAGCTGATTCCCGTTTCGGATCGACTGGGGGCTCCCCTGGCGGAGGCCCTGCTGAGCGGCTCCCAGATGAACCAGGTTCTGGCTGACTACAAGCCGGAACTGGCGACGGTCACTGTCTGGGTGTATCCCGATAGTTTCACGGAACTGCGGCAACTGAAACGGCATTTGTACGAGCGCGGCTACCTGACTGCCGCTCGACCTTTGCCGCTGGGCGTATTGATTCGCGGCAGCCGCGACGGCACCAAGAGCGTGACGCAGTAAGCAGGGGCCGCAGCCGCCAGGCCGGTTATTCGGCCGTCTCCCGGTTACTCGACCGTTTCCCGGCGCATGGTGATGCGCGAGGTCAACACGGTAGTGGGAAAAAAGGCCCGCACGCCATAGGAATTATCCGCCATCGGCGCGTGGATGGTCACGGTAATCTCTTCGGAGTCGTCTTCGATCACATCGGGCAGGATCTCCACCTCGGCATTCAAAATGAACGCGGTCGCCAGCACGTTGCGGGCGGCCGTTTCCACTTGCTCGGCCGTGGCGCCGGGGATGATCCCGCGCCGGGCCGCTTCATAGGCCGCATTGTCCGAGGTGTGCCGCACGATGTTCACCCGGCTATACTCGATCGCCGCGAAGAACATCACAAACACAATCGGCGCGGCCAGAGCGAACTCCACCGTGGAAGTACCCCGGCGACTGCCGCTGCGGAAGCGATGAGATTTCTGTTGCTGATGCATGGGTCGTCTACTCAGTGAGAACCACTACTCAGTGAGAACCACCGGAACCGTACCGGCGATCTCTTTAAAGGCTTTGATCAACGCGGCTGCGTCGGGGGCGTGCAGGTGTTTTCCGCCGGTGACGGCAGCGACCTGTTTCATTTGCGCCTGGTCGGCTCCATTGCTGAATGTAATGGCGTGGATCACGACTCCGGCCGCCTCAGCGTCGATGGCCGCATCGACCGGAGATCGCCCCTGGTTGTGCACGCCGTCGGTCATCAGCACGATCGTTTTTGAGGCCAGCGGTCTGGAGGTGTTCGGATTGGTAACGGCGGCGACGCCGTAATCGATCCCCGCAGAGATGCTTGTCCCGCCGGGTATCGGCTTCTGGGAGCGCGAGGCGAGCGTCGAAAGTACTGACGGATAGTCGGTGGTCAGCTGGCGGTTGGTTTCCGCCGCGAGGTACTTTTTGTCGCACCAGTTTCCGGCGCTGGCATACGTGACCAGACCCAGTTTTTCCTCCTGGATGGTCTTGTTGATTTCAACGACGAAGCTATTGGTTGCGGCGACGGCCGCCGCCCAGCGACTCTGCGTGGAGTGGGGAGCCAGGCAGTAAGATTCTGGATAAACCAGACCCGGGGGATACGACCAGTCGACGCCCGTCAGGTCCCAGGCCATGGAGCCGGAGCGATCCAGCACCAGTACAATATCGCGGTCGACCACATGAGCAGTGGAAGTCAGTTGCGGTTCAAAGTCGCCGTTGCCGTGCAGCCCGCCAAAAAACAGCGGGACAGAGCCCGAGATGGAAGCGGACGTGCGGTCGCCGTAAACTCGCACGGCGTTGGGCGGACTAACGCCAGCGACAAACACCCAGGCGCCGTCGTCGCCCTGTACCGTCGAGCCGAATTCCACCTGCGAGGTGCGCAGCTCAAAGGGCGCTCCTGCTACGGAGTTCTGCTCGGCCGTATCCAGGGCTGCTTGTTCGGCCGCACTCTGGCTTTGGGTTCGCGACAGGGCTTCGGCAGCCGCCCGGGAGGCGGCGTCCGTCGCGGTGCGCAGCTGGGTCCGTGTCAAATGCATCTGGGCGACATCGATGCTGATGGCGGCGAAAATGAGAATCACCACCATCATGAAACTCAGCAGAACGATCATGGCGCCGCGGCGAGCCCGCAAACCCGAACGACGTCGGCTGCCAATAGAGATACAGGGCGACACGATACGACCTCCCAGGAAATTTTAGAAAGTATTCCGACACAAACATCAGGAGCAGGGCGATCCGTCTGCCAGGGGAGGGCTGCGATGTTCCTTTCGCCGACATCGCACGGCGTGCTTCGCTATTCTTTGACCATCGTTGCCTGGGCGGTCACGTTCGAAGCCTGGAGTATCCAGGCCTGCATCACGCCGTTGGCGCCGGAGGGAGCTTCGATCTCGACCCGTACGAATTCGCCGCGGGGGACGGCGGAGACATCGCTGGGAACAAATCGGATCTGATAGCTGGTGATCCGTCGGGCGTCGAGGACTTCGCGGCACCGGGCCGCGGCGCTGTCATTGGTGGCCTGAAGGCGAATCGCTTCCCGCACGCCTTCATAGGCAGCGGCTTCGAGACCCTGTCGCAAGTAAACCAGGGAGCAGGTTTCGATGGAGCCGAAAACCAGCGTGACGATGACCGGCAAGCAGATTGCCAGTTCCGTAACCGCGCCGCCTTGGCGAAAGCGTTTTTGTTTTTGGGAGCGGGCCATTGGCCGCATTCTCGAATGAAAGGATGAGAGAGCTTCGGAAAGGAACCTCAATCCTAAACTTAGGTCACAATCGTGGCTCAGAGAGGTAAAACAGGAAGAATAGGAGAAAAAAGGGGGAAGATTTCTGGAGCGGAAGGTCTCGATTGGGGTGTGATGCTCCTCCGGACTGGGGGCTTTGCTGTCTGCCAGGACTGCTCCTGCGTCGTTCACCCTTGACCCGAATCGGCGTGCAGTTCTATACTTGCGCCTTGTGGATGACAATTCGCACGCTCCTGGCCAGGAAATGCGAGAGGAGTCAACGGATTCTTCTCTGCCGCTCCCAGTGCCCGTGCGTTCCCTTTGGCTCGTGCTCGCGCGTGTAAGCCGCCCTTTTTCAGGCATCAATGCAGGCAATCAGGACATGAAAAGTAAACGTCGCCACGAGTTGGAAACGAATGAACTGGCGGAGCTGGTAGGCTCGAAGTACGACGGACTGCAGCCTTACATCCTGCCCGTTCTGCTTCTGTTGATCGCCATTCCTAGCTGTGTCTGGCTGGTCTCTTATTGGCGCAAGAGCACCATCAATGCGCAAGCGAGCGACTGGACGGCGTACTTTAACGCCCAGGCGTCCGACGATCTGACCTCCCGCGTTGATGCCCTGGAAGATGTTGCGAAAACTCGCAGCGACTCGACGGCCGCCGTCTGGGCGACGCAGCTGGCGGGCAGCACCTCGCTGACCGAAGGCATGTCGCTGCTCTATACGGACAAGGAAAAAGCGGAAACCAAGCTGGAGTCGGCGCGTCAGTTGTTCCAGAAGGCGGTCGATAAAGCAGGCTCCAACGAAGTTCTCAAACTCCGAGCTTTGTACGGGCTGGCCCAATCCTACGAAGGCTTGTCCAAGCCGGAAGAGGCCCGCAAGCAGTACGAAGTGATTGTGAAAGATTCGAGCGATTCGGCCATCGGCAAGGCGGCCCGCCGCCGGTTGATTTCCCTGCTGGACCTGGGGACGGGAAAACGCGACCCCAAAACGGGCGAACTCGACCTGTCCAGTTGCAAGCTGAAAACGTCGATCGTCACCTTTTATTCGGAATTTGCGACCTACAAACCGAAGCCGCCGGTTCCCTCGTCCGGCGCTGGCAGCCAGGACTCGTTTGATGTGACCCGCTTGCCTTCGGCTCCTGATTTGAGCTTCCCTGGGGTCGAAACCTTCATCGATGTGGAAGAGCCGTCGCCTCCCGCCGGTGGGTCGTTCAATCCCGAAGTGCCGCAACCGCCGGTCGGCGTTTTCGCTCCGGAAACCACGGTTCCGACGCCCCCAGCTGACCCCACACTTCCGCCGCTTCCCGAGCCTTCGGCCCCGGCGGACGATAAACCTGCGAACGACAAACCTGCTGACGATAAGCCCGCGGACGATAAGCCCGCGGACGATAAACCCGCGGACGATAAACCTGCGGACGACAAACCCGCTGACGATAAACCCGCGGACGATAAACCTGCGGACGATAAACCTGCGGACGACAAGCCTGCGGACGACAAGCCTGCGGACGATAAACCCGCGGACGATAAGCCTGCGGACGACAAGCCCGCGGACGACAAGCCCGCTGACGACAAACCTGCGGACGATAAACCTGCGGACGATAAACCTGCGGACGATAAACCTGCGGACGATAAGCCTGCGGACGATAAGCCCGCTGACGATAAGCCCGCTGACGATAAGCCCGCTGACGATAAACCTGCGGACGATAAACCGGCTGATGAGGCGCCTGCGGAAGAAAAGCCGCCGACAGAATAGTCAACTGCGAAAAGCGGCAACATGATGGAACTTTCCGAAGATGCAGTTGATGTTGTCGTACCTGAAGACCAGGCTGGCGCCCGGCTGGATGTCTTTCTGGCGTCGCATTTCAGTCGCCATAGCCGCGTCCAGCTAAGGCGGGCAATTTCGGCGGGCACGGTGTCCGTCGATGGCGCGGGGGCCAAGCCGTCGTATCGTTTGCTGGCAGGCCAGGTCGTGCGTATCGCCTTGCCGGACCTGCCGCGCGAGGGCCCGCGTCCGGAAAACATCCCGTTGGATGTTGTCTTTGAAGACGAATCCCTGGCGGTGGTCAACAAGCCACGCGGCATGGTCGTGCATCCGGGCAAGGGGCACTGGGAAGGCACGCTGACGAGTGCTCTCGCTTTTCGTTTCGAGAATCTCAGCACCACAGGCGGTGCGACGCGGCCTGGGATTGTGCATCGCCTTGATCGTGATACGACCGGCGTGCTGGTGGTCGCCAAAAACGACATTACCCATACGCATCTGGCCGCGCAATTCCAGGATCGCACGGTCGAGAAGGTCTACGCAGCCATTGTTTCCCCTTCGCCGGATCGCGACGCGGATATCATTGAAAAGCCAATCGGTCCGCACCCGCATCAGCGGGATAAAATGGCGATTCGCGAACACCATGCCTCCAGTCGCGAGGCAAAGACCTTTTACGAAGTGGAAAAACGGTTCCGCGGCTTTGCCTTGCTGCGCGTCTTCCCCAAAACGGGCCGCACCCATCAGATTCGCGTGCACCTTGCCCATGTCGGTTGTCCTGTATTGTGCGATCGCCTTTACGGCGGCAGGGCTGTGATCAACCGGGGTGAAATCGAAGGCACGTCGTCCGACGAAATGCTGCTCGATCGACAGGCGTTGCACGCGCGTCGGCTGACCTTTGATCATCCCCACACCGGGGAACGGATGACGTTCGAGGCTCCCCTTCCGCCCGACATGCAGTCCGTGCTGGATGCGCTGGCCAAGCGTAAAAAGTAATCGAATCCGGCTGCTGGCGGAAAAAACGGTTTGACCAGGTTTTCTGCCGTTCTCTTGGCTGGGCGTGTTCTAGACTTGATTGCGGCGATGCCGCGCTCGCTTGACCGCTTTTCAAAGGCCCTCATGGATATTCGCCGTCCGCTTCGCCTGTTTTCTTTCCTGGTTGCCTGGTCCGGGCTGGCGTGGGCCGGCGCTTGCGGCGGAAGCGCACTGCAGGCGGCCGATTGGATGATGCAACTGTCGGTCGACGGCAGGATGGTCGAAGGGAAGGTGCTTGTCGCCCAGAAGGACGAAGTGGTCATGCTGCTGCGCGATGGGGAAATCGTCCGGTTTCCTCCGCAAAAAGCAAGCGACTACCGGAAGACCCAGTCCCGTTTCCAGGCCTGGTCCCAAAGCGAAATGCGGGGGCAGTTGCTGCGGGAGTTTGGTCGAGGGTTTGAGGTTTCCGGCGCCGGCAACTATCTGGTGGTGCATCCGGCCGGACAAAGGAACCTGTGGGCGGCCCGGTTTGAAGAACTATCCCGCTCGTTCGCCATGTATTTTTCGGCCCGGGGCTTCCCGCTGCAGCAGGCGCCGTTTCCTCTGGTGGCGATCATCTTTCCCACGCATGGCGATTTCGCCCGGGCTGCGGCCCGCTCGGGGATTCAGGTCAGCCAGGGCGTGCTTGGCTTTTATTCGCCCACCAGCAACCGCATTCTGATGTACGATGTGACGGCGGGAAACGCCACTGCGTCGGCCTGGTATATCAACGCGGAAACCGTCATCCACGAGGCCGTCCATCAGACGGCGTTCAACACGGGCGTGCATAACCGCCTGGCTCCGCAGCCCCGCTGGCTGGTCGAAGGATTGGGAACCCTGTTCGAGGCGCCGGGCGTCTGGAACAGCAGAGCGTTTCCCAAGCGGAGCGACCGGATCAACAAGTATCGGCTGGAGGCGTACCGCAAGTACGCCGCTGGCCGCCGGGAGGCGGATGCGATCGCTGGGCTCGTGAGCGACGATCGCTTGTTCCAGACCGACCCCGAAGGCGCCTATGCGGAGGCCTGGGCCCTGACCTTTTATCTGTCCGAGAACCAGCCGCGCAAATACGCCGAGTTGCTGGAACGGGCGGCTTCCCGCCCGGACTTCAAGCCGTACACGGGCGCCGAACGTTTGCGGGATTTCCAGTCGATCTTCGGCACGAATCTGCCTCTGCTCGACGCCCAGATGCAGCGTTTTATGGCGACGTTGCGGTAGACGTCCTGCCTGTCGTGCTGACTAGAAACGTGGTCAGTTCGAGCGCGGCGGCTGGGTCCGCTGTTTCATGGCGCGGTCGAGATCCCGTTTGACGTCCGCTTTTTTGATGACTTCGCGTTTGTCGTGAAGTTTCCGACCGCGGCACAGCGCCATCACAACTTTGGCGACGCCGCGTTCGTTGAAGTACATCTCAAGCGGTGTGAGCGTCAGACCCTGCTCATGGGCGCGGTTAGCGAATTTGCGCACCTCGCTGCTGTGCATCAGCAGTTTGCGAGGGCGTTTCGGTTCATGGTTCCAGACCGACGCCTGGCGGTACTCGGGGATTTCGCAGCCCATCAGCCAGGCCTCGCCGCCGCGGACGCGTCCGAATGCTTCCTCCAGGGAGACTTTTCCTTCGCGCAGGCTTTTGACTTCGCTGCCGACCAGCACCAGCCCGCATTCGAGCGTCTGCAGGACTTCGTAGCGATGGGTTGCTTTCCGGTTGATGGAAACCACCTTCCGGACTTCATCGGCGCCTTTCTTTTTGGGCTTGGCGCCCTTCTCTTTATTCTTGTTGGATTTCGCCATGACTCACGCATTTCCGTCCGGTTGAAACGTTGTCCCTGCAGGGTACTTTGCCGGGGCAAGTTTTAAAAGTTGGCTCGTTGCATATACCAACAGGATAATCCGAGCATCACCGCAACGAACAGGGCGCTGGTCCAGACAGGGCGCCAGGGGTGCTGGCTGGCGGCATCCTTGTCGCCCATCAGAAAGCTGACCGTTTCGTGGAATTCGCCCGGTTTGGGCAGCACCAGATACAAGGGCCGAATCACCCAGTAGTAAACCAGCTCCATGGTGGAAGAACGACCCGCCAGCGTCCGCTGCAGCCTGGTCCCGTCAGGGCCGTATTCATAAAGACGTTTCGCCTGATCGCCTATCAGCAGGTTTCCTTTGGGAGAAAAGGCGACGGCCGAGATTTTTCCTTGACCTTTTAATTGGTCGGCTTTGGCAAAGCTGTCCTGGGCGCGGTCCAGTAACCAGACTTCTCCGTTGGCGAACCGCACGGCAAACAGGTCCCCCTGGGGAGAGGCGGCTGCCTGGACCGGATCAAGCGACTCTTCGGCGTAATGCTTGCGAAGCTTCAGGGTGGATGCGTCCACGGTGAACACGCCGTCGGATTGCCGCGCGACGAGCAGCGTATCTCCGGCGAAAGCCAGCGAAGCCGGCGCGGCGGATGCTTCCGCGTCGCCCGGCAACGGCTGGTCCGACTGCTTGACGACGTCGTACACGTCTTTGGCGTTTTTCTCCAGCAGGAGAAGCCGCCCGCGACTGTAAATCGCCAGCTGCCCGCTGACCGGATGCATGGCGAATGCGGCCGGCCGTGACAGCCGCAAAGGCGACTCGGGCCCCGCGGTCCGCCAGGGGAACTCCAGCCGGGCGAGGATCGTCCTGGCGCTGTGCTGTTCGGGGGCATCGTCTTCCCCAGGAGCGTCGTCCTCGGCTTCCTCAGGAAGCGTTTCTTCGGCGGCTGGGGTTTTACCGCTTTCCAGGTATTGGATCCTGGCCAGCGGGTCGCCGGACATCCGGTAAAAGGTGTCGCCGGGCGCGATCACCAGCAGGGCGCCGCCCGGTTCCTGGAACAGATGCTGGGCTCCGTCGGGAGCGCCGGCCGCTTCCAGGTACGATGATTCGCCCTTGGTCGAACTGGCGATCAGTAGAGAGCGGTAATCGAGGCCCGGTCGGTCAAAAACCCCCTTGGGGCGCAGACGCACCGCCAGCAGGAGATTCTCCTTCTTGTCGTAAACCGGCCCCAGGAAGATCGCATGCAGATTGGCTTCGGCGCCCTGCTCCGTCTGCAGCGGCGAGAGCAACGTTGGCTTCCAGTCGCCGTCGGACCAGACCCGCGGGTATTTCGCCGCATCCAGATAGACGATCGCATCGCCAACGGCTTCGATCCGGGCCGGGCGTTCCATATCGAGCGCCAGCTGAATACCCCAGTCGGCTAAACCCAGTCCCCAGCAGAGTCCCCACAGCAGCACGGTCGCCAGCACGGCGACAATTGTGTTCCGCCACAAAACAGCCGCCAATACGGAAACGCTGTAGTAGATCATGAAGACAAACGTATAAATGGGAATGCAGACCAGGAACCCGGTATGCCAGAAGCCGAACCGCAGGCCCATGATCAGCCAGCAACCGACGAACAGGTACGTCGCACAGAGCAGCACAAACGCACAACCGCCGCAGAACCGGGCCAGCAGCAGTCCCGTCCGGGAGATCGGTTTGCTCAGCAGCAAGTGGAGCGAGCCCGGCTCAAACATTTGTGGCAGGATTGGCGCCGTGACAAAAATGGCGACGACCAGGCCGATCGACAGGACAAACTTGTCGAGCAGCCAGGGCAGCTCACTGCGGAGCCAGTCATCGAGATCTTTCTTGCGCACCGGCACTGTGGGAATCTCCATGCCAGCATAAGTCAGCTGCAGCTCTGTCCGGCTGGCCGGCTGCACCAGCGCAGGAAAAGCCGCATCAAACGCCAGACGATTGAAATGCTTTTGCTGCTCTGAAGTCAGGCTTTCCAGCCCGGCCTTTTGCATCTCCTGGGCTTCCGCCGGCAAGGGGAGCCCGGTCCAGGCTTTCTCGTCAAAGAAGTCGGGCTTGTCGAGCTGCTGGTTCAAGACCTCGACCAGCTCGACGGTCGCCGCCATCTGGGCAAGGATGGCCGTGCGGTATTCCTGTTCGTCCAGGTCGGTCTTTTGCATCCGTTGATGGACGTCCCGCAGGTGATCCTGCACCAGGGCCGGCAGGCGGGACCAGATCAACGCGACGGCCTGGGGTTCTGCGGTGACCTGCCTGGCGCCGTCATCGGGAGATTGCGCGGAGCCGTCTTTCTTCTCTGCTGCCTGCGGGCCGGCCGTCACCAGGCGTTCGATTAAAGGAGCCGGATCCGGCACTTCTTCGCGCAGCAGACCGGTGGCGACTTTGTCCTGGATGCTCAGCGGCAACAGAGCGATGAAAACGATCGTAATGCAGCCCAGGCAAATGTAGAGCACCCACGACGCCATCGCCGCGCGGAAGGAGTCTTTTACAATGGCGAGGTAAGGTCTCATGTGGGGTCGCTGGCTGGGGTTGTGAGCTGAAGAAAGGCGTCTTCCAGAGTGGACTTGCGGCGTGACAGCCCGACGATGCTGGCCCCGGCGCTGCGGAGCCGATCGACCTGTGCGTCGACCGCTGCCTGGTCCGCAAAATGGGCCGTGATGCGCCACTCTTTGTCGCGGGTCGCTTCTTTCCGCAGCACGCTGGCCCCGGTAAACAGACGCTCGACTACCTCGGCGCCTGCCAACAGTTCCAGGGTGACTTCAAGGCGGCCGCCGCCCTGGGCGGAGCTTTCCAGCAGCTCTCCGATCTCGCGGACCGATCCGACAAAACGCAGCTCGCCCCGGTCCAGCACGGCGACTCGGTCGCAGATCAGCTCGACTTCCTGCAGCAGGTGGCTGTTGAGGAAAACGGTGACGCCTTGCTCTTTGAGGTCGGTCAGAATCTTGCGGACCTGGCTTCTGGCGCCGGGATCCAGGCCGTCGGTCGGTTCGTCGAGGACGAGAATCCGGGGATCGTGGAGCAGGGCCTGGGCGAGTCCCAGTCGCTGCCGCATCCCTTTGGAATAAGTGCCAACTGCGTCGCCGGCCCGGTCGGCGATTCCAACCAGTTCCAGCAGGCCTTGGCGTTTCTCCTGGATCTTGCGGGTCGGCACGTTATTGAGGTTGCCGTAGTATTCCAGGGCCGTGTTGGCCGTTAAATGGCGCGGCAGGGACAGGTTTTCTGGCAAGTAACCGACCAGCCGCCGGGATGCGTTGCTGCCGGCGGGCAGATCAAAAAGCGAGGCCGAGCCGGCCGTCGCCCTGACGATGCCGAGCAAGACTTTGATGAAGGTCGTTTTGCCGGCTCCGTTGGGACCGAGCAGGCCGAAAATCTCGCCCTGGTTCACCCGGAAGGAGATACCTCGCAGCGCGACAAAAGCGTGCTGGTTTAACAGACCGGTGTGGTAGGTTTTTTTGAGATCGTTAACGCAGATCGCAACAGGCCCGACGGGCGATCCGGGGGCGTTTTCTCGACGGGATTCCACAACCATAGGACCCTGGGCTGAAAGCGTTGCTGCACTCGTGCGGCCGATGCCATGATCGCTGGGAAAGCGCCATGAATATACCGGCCGATTGCCGCAGAGTGCTGGTGGCGACCGACAAATCCCTCGCAATTGTCGCATCAGCAGACCGATCGCGAAACCTGGCCCGGCGGTTTTCTCAAGGGGCGCGGCCTCCACGTGCGATACCTGCCGAGAGAAGCGCCACGTAGCCTGCCGCCCGCCTGCATCCGTGCAGCCAGTCGCCGCTTCCCCATCCACCTGGCGTCTTGCGACCAGGAGACATCGCGCCGTGGAATTGCGGTCCCGATGTTTGCATCGCGACAGAGCATGCTTTCTAATTACCGTTAGAGCTCGTCGCCGCTTTGGCCCAGACCCGTCCTTTCCCTTGAATGAGGCTATCCATGCACGATCCGTCCCGCACGCCTTCTGTTAGCAATCCGTCGTCCGTTTCTCGCCGCACCTTTCTGGGCGCCGCAGGAGCCGCCGGAGCGGTCCTGGCCGCCTCGCCGGTTGTGGCAGCGCCCGCCAAGGCGCCGGAGAAAACCCCGGAGACGCTGGTTTCGCTGCTGTACGATTCGCTCACGCCGGAGCAGCGGGGCGAAGTCTGCTTTGACTGGGACCACCAGGACAAGAGTCGCGGCCTGCTGCGCACGCGGATCTCCAACAACTGGCACATCACCAAGCCAACGATCAACAGCGAGTTCTATAACCGCGACCAGCGGCAAATGGTCCGCGAGATTTTTGAAGGCCTGATCCAGCCCGAGTGGCACGCCAGGGTGGACAAGCAATTGCAGGACGACGCCGGTGGTTTTGGCAAAAGCAATAACATCGCCATCTTTGGCAAGCCGGGTCAGGACAAGTTTGAGCTGGTTTTGACGGGTCGCCACATGACGCTACGTTGCGACGGCAACACGACCGAGCATGTCGCCTTTGGCGGGCCCATTTTCTACGGCCACGCCGCCAGTGGTTTTGATGAGAAGCCGGGCCATCCGGGCAACGTCTATTGGGAACAGGCCCTCGAAGCGAACAAAGTGTACGCCATGCTCGACGGTCGCCAGCGTCGCCTGGCGGAGGTCGCCAAATCCACGGCCGAAGAAAAAGCGGGCTTCCAGGGACCCAAAGGCGATTTCACCGGCATCCCCGTGACGGAGCTTTCCGCGGACCAGAAAGAGCAGGTCCAGAAAACGCTGCAGAAGCTCATCGAACCGTATCGCCATAGCGATCGCGATGAAGTCGTCGCCTGTCTGAAAGCCCAGGGCGGACTCGATAACTGCCACCTGTCGTTCTTTACCGACGAAGACCTGGGTAACGACAAGGTCTGGGATAACTGGCGTCTGGAGGGGCCTTCGTTTGTCTGGCACTTCCGCGGCGTGCCCCACGTGCATGTATGGGTCAATATCGCCGACAGCCCCGATGTCAAACTGAATGCCTGATCGCAGGGTAAAAAGGTTACCTCCAGGCGGTCGCTCGGCCGCCTGGCTTGGGGAATCAGCCCATCTGCTCGGTGGAATGGTGTAGCGCGTTGCTGGCGGTCATCCGCCCGGCGCGTCCCGGCATGTGTGGGCGTTTAGGGCCGGGCTCGGCCGCATGGAAATTCTGGAAGGTCTCGCCGACCTGGCGGCGCGGACGCGGCCACGGGTTGCGGTGCTCATGCAGTTTTTCCTGCAGGTAGGGCCACACACGCAGCAGCCCAAACACGGCCGAGAAAACCATCAAATGAACAGCCAGAATCCATAAGAACTGCATCGGTTCGCTTCCTGAAAACAGGCGTTCGACGTTAGTCGCATCCAGATTGAATGTCTTCTTCGGTCAGCCAGTCCACCTGCTGGCGACTTTGTTCTGCACGGGTCGCATCCCCCGACTGCTCAAACAGGGAGACCAGCCGCACCAGGCAACAACGGCACCGCACGCTGCGGATCTGTTCCTGGCTGATATGGCTGACGACTTCGTACGCTTCCTCAAACCGTTCGTGCTTGAGCATCAGGGCGGCCAGACCGACTCGGTAACTGACCCGATCCGGATCCAGCGAGATCGCCTTCCGGGCCAGCGATTCCACCACCTGAGGCGGTCTTCCGCAGCGGGCTGCGTAATAGCCCATGTCGTAATAGGGCTGCGACGCTAACGGGTCAAGCTCAATTGCATTCTGGCAGGCCCGCATGGCGAGCGCGGGCTGGTCGATTGCATCCAGTCCGACCGCCGTCTGCAGCAGCAAGGCGACCGTCATGTCGCTGGCGTGGAACAACTCCCGATACAGATCTCGGGCCAGTTCCCGGCGGTTGAGCTGGCCGTACGCTTCGGCCAAACAGACCCGGGCCAGCGGCTGCAGCGGCGTAAGCAGGCTGGCCCTTTCGATAGCGTCGGCGCACTGGTGCGGTTCGCCCCGGTCGCGATGAATGAGGCCGCGGAGCTCCCACAGCCGGCCGTTATCTTCGTCCTTGCTCAGGGCGGTGTAAGAGATGTGCAGAGCGCGATCGAGATCGCCTGCATGCCAGGCGTTGCAAGCACGCGAATAATCGTCGGTCGATACGAACATCGGCGGAGTCTCCTCTTAGCGTTCAAGAACGGTCCGCGGGGAAAGCCAGCAGCCAGGAAACAAGTCCAGCCAGCCCCTCTCCTGCTGAATTTAATGATACTGAATCTCAGTTCCATTAAAGATAGCCGGCTGGCCGAGTCGCTGTCAATACGGATTGGGAAAGAGGCGCCGGCAGCGGCCGTTCTGGTGTTCGCCCGAATCTCGTAGCCGAACGCGCCAGAGGTAGCTGAGCTCGCCAGAGTTTGGCCGCTGTTGAAAGAGCACTCTCTCCCAAAACTGGCGGCTTCGGCTAAATGCTGGTGATGAGAGTTAGCGCAGCCTTGAGCCCGCGCGCAGCTTCCTCTGGGGAAGGACGGACCAAAAGGAAAATAGAAGCAGGCGCCCCGCGTGAAATGTTATCGCCGCGCGCCAAATGCCAGCGCTCAGCCGCGCATTTCCAGGCCGCGCATGGTCGTCTTGCCGGAGGCAAAGGCGTCGTATTCCAGCCCCAGTCCCTGCAGCATGCTGACGAACAGATTGGGCAGCGGGTAATTGTGCCGGTTGTCGAACGCCAGGTGCTGGCCATGCCTGAAAGGGCCGCCGGCCAGCACGATCGGCAGGTTGGTCGTCAGGTGGCCGCTGCCGCTGCCCAGGTTGCTGCCCAAAAGCACCTGGGTCTGGTCGAGCAGGTTCGAGGAGCCGTCGGGCGTCGCCTTAAGGCTGGCGAGGAACTCGGCCCACACGCGGATCGTCTCCTGTTCAATTCTTTCCAGCTGGGCGATCATCTCCGGGTTCTTCCCGTGATGGGACAGACCGTGGTAGCCCTGGTCGACGCCAGGCAGGGGGGAGACTTCGCTGCCGCCGTTGCCGCCCAGCGTGACGACCCGGGTGGAGTCCGTCTGCAGGGCCAGGCGGATCACATCGAAATGCCCTTTGAGCCGCGCGGTGAAGTCGGCGCCGGGGATCAGGCCGGGCGACTCTGCTTCCACAACCGGCTTGGGCGTTTTGGCCCAGGCTTCCGCCTTGACCAGTCGCTGCTCTGTCTCCCGCACCGCAGTGAAATACTGGTCCAGCTTCTGGCGGTCGGCCGGGCCAATGTGGCGCTGCATCGCCTGGGCGTCGGCCAGCACGGTGTCCATGATGCTCTGGCCGTCCTGCAGGCGTTGCTCCTGCACGGCGATCTCCTCGCGGCTGCCGCTAAGAAACAACTGGGCGTACGCCTTGGCGGGAGTTCTTTCCGAGGGAATGGAAACGCCGTTGGCGGACCAGGACAGGCTATGATCGCCCAGGGTGAGGGAAGCGAAGCGGGTTTGCCGGCCGATCTCTCTGGCGACCAGCTGATCGAGCGAAATGGTGTTCTTGAAGCTGCGCGAGCCCGGGTGGGGCGCCGCTGTCAGAAAGGACTTTTCCGCCGAGTGACCGCCGTCGACATCGGGGTGGCTGGTTCCCGAGAAGATCGTAAAGTCGTTCCGCATCGGCTCGGCCGACTGCAGGTAGTCGCTGGTCGCGTAATCGCGGCCGGCCTGTTCGGGGAAGAAGCTGGGGCCGTAAAAGCCAAGCGGAATGTTGATCGCCACCATCCGCCGCGGCGGCGTTCCGGTCTGCGCGAACACCCCGCGCGGCTGCATCGCATCAAGCAACGGCAGCGACAGGCTAACGCCTGCGCCTCGCAAAAAGGTACGTCGCGACAGAGAGGAAGGTTTCACAGGAATCGGCTCGCAAAAAAGAAGGGCCAGGGCGACGTGGGACAGGGATTACGGCTGCTGGAACGCGGGACTTTGCACAATGGCGTGCACCAGCGACCGCAGGCCGTTGCCGTGCCGGAGGGTGTGTTCAACGATCGAACGAATCGCTTCCCGGTCGGAGAAACCCAACTCCCGCCCCAGGGCGTAGGTGGTGAGTTTTTCGGCCAGGCAGCGACTGAACGGCTCACGCTGCGTCAGCAGCAGGCGTTTGAATTCACGAATGTCGGCAAACGTTTCACCCGACGACAGCACGCCGGAAGCGTCGACTTCCGCCGTATCTTTCACGCGGCCCCAGCCTTTGTCGGCATGGTCGGGATTGACAATAAAGTGGCGATAGTGGGATCGCAGTTTGCCGACAGGATCGAAGCTTTCCAGGGCGAAGCCCGGCGGGTCGATGTGACGATGGCAGCTGCTGCAGGTCGCCACATCGCGATGCTTTGCCAGCTGTTCGCGGATGGTGGTGGCGCCGCGGATGTCGGGTTCAATCCCGCCCACATTCGGCGGAGGCGGCGGGGTCGGATGGCCCAGGATGTTCTCCAGCACCCACACGCCGCGGGTCACCGGCGAGGTGGTCGTGCCGTTAGCCGTCACCTTCAGCACGCCGCCCTGGGTGAGCACGCCGCCGCGGACGCTTTCTGCCGGCAGTTCGACGGCGCGGATCTGCAGGCCCTGGACCCCTTCGATGCCATAGTGCTCGGCCAGTCGCTGGTTGAGCATGGCGAAATCAGAGTCCAGGAAATTCGCCACGTCGAGATCCTCGTCGAGCAGCTTGCGGAAGAACGCCTCTCCTTCGCCGACCATGCTGATTTTCAGCAGCTCTTCAAACTCGGGATAGAGCTTTTTGTCGGGCGACGTGTCGTCGATTTTGCGCAGCTGCAGCCACTGGCCGACAAAGTCCGTGATGAACTGCTCCCGGCGGGGACTGCTGAGCAATCGTTCCACCTGGGCCCGCAGGACGGCCGGTTCGTGCAACTGGTCGGCGGCGGCCAACTGCAGCAGCTGTGCGTCGGGCGTGGAGCGATGCAAAAAGTAGGACAGCCGCGAGGCCAGCTCGTAGTCGTTGATGCGCGTCGTGCCGGGACGGACGTCTTCACGCAGGTAGAGGAAATTGGGAGAGCAAAGCACGGCGACCAGGCCGATTTTCAGGCTCTGTTCGAACGAACGTCCCGTTTCCAGTCGATTTTTGACCAGCGACAGATACCGCTGCACTTCGTCCTCGCTGGCTGGACGCCGGAACGCCCTGGGCAGGAAATCGCGCAGGATGCGTTCCGCATCGTCGAGGCTCCCCTGGGACAGATCGACATCCCCCAGCAAGCGCGTGTGTGAGGCGGGCGGCCACTGGTCGGTCAGGGGGCCGGTGATTTCGACCGGGCTGAAACCGATGCCAGGGTGATCGCCGTCGATCGGGTCTTTAAGCCAGGTGGGCAGGCCCAGCACGAAGAACTGGATCGCAAACTTTTTGTCGAGTTCGGCTTCGATCTCAAAGACTTCCGGCTCCGGGCCGACTTCAAAGTAACCCAGGTTTTTGAACACGGCGCCGACGCTGGCGAAGTCCGACGCCACCACGGTGAAGACCTGCTTCTCCTGGCTGCGGTGGGTCGCGGCCGTGAACCGGAAGCGATACCGGCCGGCCTCGGGTAAGCGTTTGCCGCGGGTGGAGACCTTGCTGTACTGTGTGTTGGTGCTGGTGTAGCTGACGATCCGGTCGTCGACCAGGGCGAACGACTGGCCCAGGTATCGCTCGACTTCGTGCATGGCGCTGACGGTGAAGGTTTGTTCCTCAGGCCGCGGGCCGTGCACCATGGCGGCATCGATCGCCAGCTGGGCCGCAGCCAGGTAGCCGCCCATTTGTTCGGTCGAGATCGCCAGTGCTTCGCCGTTATTATCAAAGCCGCCGGCCTGCTGGTCCTCCGGCAGCAGGTCCTCAACGGGAACCTCGACCAGCAGCAGATCGCGAATCGTGTTCTGGTACTCGCGACGGTTCAGGCGACGCTGGATTACTTGCCGCTCCGTCCGATCGGCCGTTTCCAGGCGAGGCTGGAGCCAGCGGAGCAGGGCGTCCCGCTCGGCCGGCGAAGGCTGGGCGGCGTCGGCTGGCGGCATTTCGCGATGGTCGATGCGATCGAAAATCTGCGTCCAGCGATCCCGCTCTTCCCGCGTGGCAAAGGCGCCGGAGAACTGTTCCAGGTCCAGCCCGCCGCCAGTTTCGCCTGCGCTATGGCAGTCATAGCAATGCGCCGCAAAGAACGCCTGGGGTCCTGCGTCGTGCGTGGAAGCGGTGTCCTCGGCCGCACAGATCGCGGAAGCAAATCCCGCCAGACAGCCGGCAATCGCAACGGTGAGCGTCAGAGGAACCGCAAGGCTGCAAAACACTGGGCGGAGTGAGAAAATCAAAGTCAACGCACCGATCCGAGCGAAACAGAAGGGACAGGAAAGAAGAGCGGCCGGGGCTTTACGTGGGGAAGGAGGTGCCACGAGATTCGCGTGACGACCGCGCCCCGGGGGTAGGAACGGGACGGGTTGACCGTCGCAATCGCTCTAACGCAATTTTACCCGCCGGTCCCTGGAATGCAATGCAAAACGGGCCAGGGGAAAGCTCCCAACCCGTGCGTTCGCAGGCATTTAGGCCCAGACCTGCCAGTTTTTCTCCCACTGTCGACGATCCGCCCGGCCCCCGTCGGAACGGCCTGCCCGGGGAGACGATTTGGCCCTGATCAGCCAAACGAGGGCGGGTTATTTCTTCTTCTGGCGGTTCGTCGAGCCTATGTATCCAAGGCGGGACGACCACGGGGCAAATGGGGCGGCCTCAAATCCTGAGAACCCGATTACTGCAGCGGTCGTGCTTGATTACCGTGTCGCCCAGATCAATAGGATATGCGTCCGCTTCCCGGTTTGGGTGCGGCTGAGGACAACGGTCGACACGTACTTTTCATCGACATTGGTAAAGGTAACCAGTTTAACGCTCCGAGGATTCAAATTCGTTTCGGCGTCGGGTGTCGTTTTGGTCGAATCGTCGAACGACCTGAACGCTTTTACCGTCTTTCCTGTGCGAAGGCTTGAAGAGCCACTCGAACTTCCCTTCGGGCCTAATTTCTTTTCGTAAAATTCAAGAACCTCTTCAAAAGAGTCTTTGGTCGAGTGCAATTCCGTCCCGGACATGCCGGGGTCGTAACTACGGATGACTAGATCGGCATCGGGATAAAGGTACGCATCTGAGACCGCTGGCTTGCGCTCGTTGTCATCCGCGCGGGCAACAGAAATTGAAATTGTAGCGAACACCAAAAGCAACGTGATCGCAACGTATGGGGACCGGATTAACATTCTTGAATTCCTCTTGTCGAGTTGGGAAAATTCGAGCACCAGGTCGCAACCTGCTTGTTTACCAGACGAAAAACTGCTCTTGGTGAAAACGTGGTGATTCGAGAACAATTTTACAGCTTTCAAGAAAGCTGAAACTGATTGCGGTTCGTAAACCGTCACGAGAAAGGCCAAATGGGGGCCAAATGGGGCCACCCAAATTTCTCCGGAATTGGCGGGTTTTGGCAAAGCAAATCGCTTTGCCCTGTCAATAGTTAATGAGTGGCCCCATTCTCGACCACTTTCCGCACTCTCAAACTGCGCGGCCATCAGCCGCTAGAGACCATCCTCAACGCCCTCGCCCAAACCGGAAAACTCCCGCCGCTGCCTCAGAAGGCTGAATAGTTACCCGATCCCTTGGTGGAAGGCTCCGGCAAACATATTTGGATCCCTGAATGAAAGGAAGTGGATATGGAAGTCTGGCAACATCGTTTCGAAAATCACATGTCTGACGGTGAGATGCGCTTTGGAGGTCAAGACTACGAAGGAGCACGTCTCTATTTTCAAGACGCCTTCAAAATTGTTCCAGAACCGAAGCGGGAATACCATGAAACCACGAGAGCGATCACAGCATTGGCCGACTGTTTCTACCATTTGAAGGACTATAGCAAAGCACAGGCAGCACTAGATGACGTAGAAGCGTGTCCTGGAGGAGCGGCAAATCCGTTTGTTCAACTTCGTCGTGGGCAAGTGGCCCAACTCCTCGGAAATACCGAACAAGCTCGAATTGAATTGACGACGGCCTATCTGAACGGTGGCAGGGAATTGTTCGAGGGAGAAGATGAATACCTTGATTTGATTGCAGATGTTGTGGCTGAATTAGAGTAAACCAGGAGCGTGACTGACGATCTCCTTCCTCACCGAGGGGAAAAAGGTACGAGGGGAAAAAGTACCATCCAAACTTTGGCGGTAACCCAAGCCAGTCGGCGCCCAAATAGGGCCACCCAAATTTCTCCGGAATTGGCGGGTTTTGGCAAAGCAAATCGCTTTGCCCTGTCAGCAATTCATGGATGCGCCAGTTGAAAAGAGCGATTGATCGATAACGCTGTGGAAAAAAGGGGCGGATGTCTGCCGTGTGGCGCCCTGGCTTTTATGCTGATGTAGGCCCCGAAAAAGGTTACTTTTTTGCCTTGCGGTTCGTCCATCCTTTGTATTCAGGGCGGGTCGACCAGGCTTTGAGATAGGGCTGGTATTCGGGAATGGCGTACCAGAAGCGACCGTGCGGGCCTTCCTGGGTGACTTTCTTCTCGGGGTAGTCGGCCCCTTCCTGGCTGGCTTCAATGGAGGCGATGGCCGCTTCCAGGGCGATTCGCAGTCGGGCCGCGTCCTCTGGTCGATCGGCGGCGATGTCGGTGGTTTCCGCCTTGTCGGCGACCAGGTCGTACAGTTGATACTGGCCGCTGCCGATCCGCTCGGTAATGATTTTCAGGTCGTTATCAATGAGAGCCGCTTTCCCCTGGTAGTGGAACGGCATCGGCTTTTTCCGGGGGCCGATCTCCGCGGACAGCAGCGGGCGAATGCTCACGCCGTCGATCTGATCCAGCAGGGAGTCGGCTGGCAGTTCCAGCACGTCGACCAGCGTCGGGAAGATATCGAATGTCGCCGCCGGATGGGAGGTCACCCGAGGCTTCACCTGCGCGGGCCATTCAATAATACACGGCACGCGCACGCCGCCTTCCCAGAGCGATCCCTTGTTGCCGCGCAGGCCGCCGACCGAATCATGGCCGACTCCCGCCAGGCCGCCGTTATCGCTGCAGTACCAGATGAGGGTGTTCTGTTCGAGGCCGCGTTCCTTCAGTCCGGCGCGCAGCGCGCCGATGCTGCGATCCATCGCCACCAGCTCGCCATGGTGATGGGCCGAGACGCCGCTTTCGCCGTCGACCTGATCCTCGGGGCTGGCGGTCCATGGGCTATGCGGCGAGCCGTACCAGATTACCGTGAAGGACGGCTTTTTCTCGTCGGCGGCATGATTGATGAACTTCAATGCTTCGGCGACGACGATGTCGGACGAGTCGCCCCGGAACTCCTCGAACTGGCCCTTGCGGCTCATGATCGGGTTGCGGTCGAAAAAGTTGGTGACCGTCAGCCATTCCTCAAAACCGAAGTGGCCCGGATGGTTCGCGTCGGATTCCAGCACCGGCACGCCGGGTCCGCGAACGCCGTTTAAATGCCATTTGCCAAAATGGCCTGTGGCGTAACCGGCCTTTTGCATGGCCCTGGCCAGGGATCGCTCCTGCAGGTGCAAGGCAAAGCCGTGCGACCGCACGCCGGTGCGGTCGTGGGTGCGGCCCGTCAAAACGCTCGCCCGGGTGGGGGAACAGACGGGACCGGCCGCGTAAAAGCGATCCATCCGCAAGCCGTTGGCGGCCATGGCGTCGAGATTGGGCGTTTTCAGAATGGGGTGGCCGTAGTAGCCCGTCTGTCCCCAGCCCTGGTCGTCGGCCATGACCAGCACCACGTTGGGGCGTTCGCTTGCCAGAGACAGGGAGCTGGCCAGCAATGCCAGGGCCCCCAGAAACATTGCCGCGCGATTGATGTTCATTGCCTGCTTTCCAACGTAAGAAAATCTGGGAGCTGGTCCCGTCGGACCGGGCAGCCGAACGCCTGCCGCGATCGCCCCACTTTAAACCGTCTCAACGCAGCGGGCAAATCATCCGGGGAACGTGTGAAATTAACTTCGGTTTTTGCATGACAGGGAAAACCCAAAGGGGAGCGGCAAGTGCTCGGCTCCGGCGGGGGCAATTCGTCTTTCCGATATTGCAGAAACGCCGTCGGCAGGTTTGAATGCGGTCAGGCGTTCCCTGGTGGGAGCGGGAAGAGAAGAGTTCGCGATGCCGAAACGCAAGGTCCGCTGATGATCGGAAAGTTGCTGCGCAGTACGGGGGCGATCGTCGCCGCTCTGGTCCTGGCTTTGGCGGGAGTGATTGCCGTGGAAGGCTTTAGTGCGGTCGTGCATCCCTTCCCGCCGGGAGTGGACGCGACGGACTTGGAAGCCTGCATTGCCCATGTGGCCCGTTATCCGCACTGGGTGCTGGGCGTCGTAGTCGGGTTGTGGGGCGGCATCGTCCTGGGGAGCGTCTGGCTGGCGACCCGTCTGGGAACGGGCCGGCATCCGGCGCACGGCGTAGCGATTGGAGTGTTGTTGTGCATGGCCGTTGCGTTCAACTGCTGGATGCTGCCGTATCCGCTTTGGTTTGAGCTGGCGCTGCTGTTGACGCTGCCAGTCTGTGTCGTTCTGGGCTCCCTTTGGGGAACCGGCGGACCATCCGACCCGCACCCACACAAGCCCCAGCAGTTAACGCCCCTCGACGGCGCCAGCGGCTAACCACGAACCAATCACCATGAACGAAGAACGAAGAACGACAAACCTCTCCCCTACAACGTTTTCAAATATTCCAGCAGGGCCTGTTTTTGCGGTTCGGTGAGTTCATCCGGAAAGCGGTGTCCGGCGGCGCTTTTGCCGCGGTCCTGGGTGGAATAGAACTCGCGGCGTTCGATGCCGTTTTTGATCCCTTCGGGCAGTTTGTCGAACGTATCGACCGCGAGACCGATTCGCTGCTGGTCAAAGGGAGCATCAGTCTGCCGGCGCCAGACGGCCGGGCGGCTGTCTGGGTGCAGAACGTGCCAGAGCGTCGGTACGCTCCCGTTGTGGAAGTACGGAGCCGACGCCCAGACGCCGTCGAGCGGAGGCGCCACATACCCGCCGGGATCGGCGATGACGGGCTTCTTTCCCAGATCGCTAAACCAGCTTGCGCCGTAAAGCTCCCGATGTTTGGGCGTGAGCGCCTGGAGCCGCACCGGATCGGTGCCCACTTCCTCCAGCGGAATGATCTTTTCGGGATACGTTTCTTTGGCGCCATACGTGCCGTGGCATTGCGCGCAGTTCTGGGTAAAGACCTGCCGGCCCTGGGCGGCCAGTTCCTGATCCACGGCGAGCGGATACTCGGGCGGCTGCACCGTCTGCAGCCAGGCTTCGACATCGCGGTAGTCGTCTTCCCACTGGCGAAACTTCTCCGGCCCGTTCTGTTTGATCAGCATGAACTGCATCAGGGGCCGGTGGCCGGTGGCGGCGAAACCGTCGATGTAAAGACGTTTTTTCTTCTGGAAGTGCCACCAGGGCGGCGGATCCATGTCGTGGTGGACGAGCTTCGGCAACGGCGCATCAAGCAGGTTCAGTTCGGCGTCGCGGTACGCCAGTAGAATCACGCCGAACATCACCGCGTTGGTCACGCCGCGGGATTCGCCCAGCGGCATGAACAGCGAACCGACATCCATCCGTGATAGCTTCTGCTGACGCATGGCTTTCGACAGCCGCATTTCTTCGGTCAGCGTCTGCAGGGCAAAATTGGAATTTGGCAGGCCGGGCGTCGGCTGGCCCAGCAGGCTGCCGCCATGACAGGCGAAGCAGTTCATCGTCCAGTCGCCCCGGTCGTCAACCACATACTGCAGCGGCTTGCCGGAATCGTCGTCGGGCCGCAGGGTCAGTCCATAACGCGCGAACGCCAGGCGACGGCGTTCAGCGGCCGATGCCTTTTCGGCGGCGGTGCGCAGCGGCTCCGGCCAGACTTTCCAGACTTCGGCCAGATCACTGTCGTTGAAGTCGGGCGTTAAATACTTCTTTTCGGTCAGAAACCGATAGCCACGCTCGGCAGCCTCGGGATCCGGAGAGCCAGTTGACTCCGGCGACGGCGGTTCCGGGAATGTCGGCTCCACCGCCGGAGTAACGCCGCAGGGAACAACGTGTGTGGCCAGACAGGCGATCAGGCAGAAACAGAATGTACGAAACAGCTTCATCATGGGACCTCCGCTTCCATGGTAACGCGCGATTGCCTTTTGAGAATCCGCCTGTTTTCGGTGTCGGGCTTCCCCGATTCGACAGGCAGGTTCGGATGCTCGGCCCTCCCATCTTACCGGTAAGCGTGTTTCGCCGTGGGAAATTCGCCGTTGCGGACCTCCTTGCAATACTGGGCGGCCGCTTTTTGAATGGCGCTGCCCAGGTCGGCATACTGCTTGACGAAGCGGGGCGGCGCGTCGGTCAGGCCCAGCATGTCGTGCAGCACCAGCACTTGCCCGTCGCAGTCGACGCCGGCGCCAATGCCGATCGTGGGGATGGTCAGTTCTTTCGTGATTTTTGCCGCAATGGCGGACGGCAGGCACTCCAGCACAATCGAAAAGGCGCCGGCCTGTTCCGCGCTATGGGCGTCGATCAACAACTGGCTTTCATCGCGCTGGACTTTGTAGCCGCCCATTTGATGCACGCTCTGGGGACGCACGCCCACATGCGCCATGACGGGGATTCCGGCCCCGGTCAGTCCGGCGATGACGGCGGCCTGTTCGGTTCCGCCTTCGAGCTTCACGGCCTGGCAAGCGGTTTCTTTCAGAATGCGCGAAGCACTTTCGATCGCCTGGGAAACGCCCAGCTGATAAGAGCCGAAGGGCAAGTCGCCAATCAGCAGGGCGGACTTTGTCGCGCGGCCGACCATTTCGGCGTGATAAATGATTTCATCCAGCGTCACGGGCAGCGTGTTCTCTCGTCCCTGAACGACCACCCCGACGGTATCGCCGACCAGGATGGCATCGACTCCGGCCGCATCAATCAGCTGGGCTGTCGGGTAGTCGTAACCGGTCAGCATGGCGATTTTCTTGCCTTGCGACTTCAGGGCGACGAACTGGGGAACCGTAAGCCGACGGGGAGAACTCGACATCGTGGGGGGGCCGTTGAAACGGAGAGAACCTGGGAAATGGCAATCGAAACAGGAGCGGACGAAAAATAAACGCCGGGATTAAGCCCGCTCAGGCAGAGCCGTCGGCCAGTTTGAATGTCGCCTGGCTCTGGCGCATTGGGAGTCAGGGATCCTGCGGCAGGCGGCTGCTTCTGCTTGAATTGTGACGGCCTGGCGTACACCCGGCAACCGGACACCCTTTGGCGGGAAAGCCTGGGAAGCGGAATTCGGGAGTCCGGCAGGCGGCGGATTCCTTCAGCAGAAGGTCCCGGGGCTCAGCGCGTCGGCCTCGGGAGCACGTATTTGCTGCCGGCAACCGTCGGTTGCCAGCGGCTGAGGCGAAATACCGTTGGAAACGACATTTTCGTTAGAATCCTCAAAGTTGGCGCCACCAGAGTCCGATACCTGATAATGATCATAGAATCGCCTGTTGGCGAGAGTACGCTCAATGAATGAGCGCTCGCCCACGAAAGGCTGCGTTGATGCCAGCGATTGGACACGCCTGGGAGTGGATGCAATGACGACGAACATTTCGACCGACTGGCAGCAACGTCGAGGGGGCTTAGCGCAGAACGGTTCGGCGCGATCCAATGCCCCTGGGCGAAGCGCAAAGGCCAGAGCGACGCAGATTGCGGGCGTTTTAGGGCTTCTTTTTTCGATGTCGGCCGTTGGCTGCCAGGTGGAAATTGGCGGCCAGACTCTGCCCAGCGGTTACTACATTCAGGACGATGTGCAGTACTTTGCACCGGGCCCTGAATTTGTTTTGTCGCAAGAGGCCGCGCAGCAGAAAGCGTTTAAAGCCGAAACGGAATTAAGCGACGGCCCGCTTGCAGACCGTAACGACAAAACGCGCCGGTAGGCTGCCGACCCTGGAAAACCCGCTGAAAATCCCGGCTGGACCTGGAACAGGTCTGGCGGGGAAGTCGGGCGGAAAGTAGTACGGCGGGCGACAGAACGCCTGCCGTTTTCGGGAGTCGCGTGAGGTGATCCGGCCGCGATCGCAAGGAAGGAAACTTCCCCGCTTATTCGTTCGCGGCCAATGCAGAAGCGATCAAACGACGCCTTTTTTCACGGCGAGTACGGCTGCCTGCGTGCGGTCGTTGACATCGAGCTTTCGCAGAATATTCTGCACGTGCTCTTTGACCGTTTCTATGCTGATGCCCAGCGAACGACCGATTTCCCGGTTGCTGAGACCAAGCGCCACATGCCGCAGAACCTGGGTTTCGCGGTTGGTCAGCGGAATATCTTCTTCCGATTCGGAACGACGCTTGCTCATGGTCGTTCGCACGCGCTCCAGCAGGCTATCGCTGGCGGGGCCTTCGCCTTCAGCCGCCCTGCGGATGGCGTTGACGAGCGACTGCTTCGACGAACCCTTCAGCAAGTAATCATTGGCGCCCAGCGCCACACTTCTTGCGACGTAAGTCGGGTTATCGTATGTGGATAGCATCAGGACGCGGGTGTCGGGCGATTCGGCCCGAATCTTTTCTAACGCGCTCAGGCCGTCGGTATTCGGCATGCGGATATCCATCAGCAGCACGTCAGGCTGTAATTTCAGGGTTTCTGCGAGTGCTTCGTCTCCATCGGATGCTTCGCCAACAATTTCAATGATGGTGTCGCGAAACAGGCACTCTAAACCACTACGAACGACCTCGTGATCGTCAGCAACTAAAACCTTTATGGTCATGCCAAGGCTCCTTAAAAAACAGTGATTTTTGATAACGTATGCGATACGCAGCGGGGCGTTGACCGAACGGAGTCAACGGGATCGAGGCGAGCACGGCCTCAGCTTCGCTTAAAAAGCGATGACAATTGACGGTGACATTCGCACGGAATGTCTCAAGGCGTTTACAAACGCCTGCGAGTCACTGTCCCAAAAAAAACTCGTTGTTAGAACAGGCCATTATATCCAGTCAGGAAAATTCCTACCCCTGAAAGGTCGGCGATTGCGCTAACCCGTAGTTCGGGGGTAGAGGGGCCATGAGCTTTCTTCAGGGTAGCAACGCCACCCACCAATATGACCAGGGGAATGATAACAAAATGCCCGGACCAGGCAAGAGGGAAGGATTAGCCCCCTGCCCTTTTGAGTGGAACACCCCCCGCCAGGAGCCCGGCCACTCCGGTTGTGAGGAACAGAAGGCTAAGTTTTTCCGCAAATGACACGGCGCTTTGACGCGACGTCGAGGGTGACCTAAATAACCTTGTGGACAAAACTAAACAGGCTGGAACGGAAGGCCTTTGTTTGCGCGAAGCCTGCGCCGGAGGTGCATCAGGGCGACGCGGCAACCTGCAGAGAACCGATGGTATCTACTAAAGGCCGTTTACTGCTCGTCGACGACGATCGACATCTGCTGGAATCCATGGCCTCCTGGCTGCGTGATCTGCAGTACGAGGTCGATACGGCGGCCGGACTGCATGCCGCGATTCCCCTGGTCGATGGTCGTAAATACGACCTTGTGCTCGCGGACATTCGCCTGGGCGATGGCGATGGGTTCGACTTGCTGGCCCATTGTCGCCAGAAAGGCGCGGATCCGCCCGTCATTCTGATGAGCGGTTACGCCACCGTCGACACCGGCGTCGAAGCGATCCGCCAGGGAGCGTTCGATCTGCTCACCAAGCCGTTGATCGACGACGAGCTGGAGCTGGCCATCGATCGCGCCCTGTCGCAGCAGAAGGTGCTGGAAGAGAACCAGCATCTCAAGGCGCAACTGGATCAGCGCTACGGCATCGATAGCGTGATCGGCAGCGATCATCGGATGCAGAAGATTTACGACATCATCCACAGCGTCGCCGACACCCGGGCCACCGTGCTGATCACCGGCGAAAGCGGCACCGGCAAGTCCCTGATCGCCCGGGCGTTGCATCGCCTGAGCGACCGCCGGGACAAGTCGTTTGTCGAAGTCGCCTGTGGAGCTTTGCCGGAGAATCTCCTGGAAAGCGAACTCTTCGGCCATGTGGCGGGCGCATTCACCGGCGCCGTGAGCGACAAAACAGGTAAATTCCTGCAGGCGGACCGGGGAACGATCTTTCTCGATGAAATCGGCACTGCGTCGCCAGGCATGCAGGTCAAACTGCTGCGGGTGCTGCAGGAGTTTGAGTTTGAGCCAGTCGGCGGCTCGCAAACCCATCGGGTTAATTCCCGCGTGGTGCTGGCGACGAATGAGAACCTGACCCGCGCCGTCGCGGAGGGCCGCTTTCGCCAGGATCTTTACTACCGGA
This sequence comes from Lignipirellula cremea, assembly GCF_007751035.1. Taxonomy (NCBI): domain Bacteria; kingdom Pseudomonadati; phylum Planctomycetota; class Planctomycetia; order Pirellulales; family Pirellulaceae; genus Lignipirellula; species Lignipirellula cremea. Next base: position 4,402,132 of record NZ_CP036433.1, read on the forward strand.
TCCACGTGATTACGGTCGAAGTTCCGCCGCTGCGTGAACGGTTGTCGGATATTCCCACCCTGGCGACGCATTTTCTGAAACGGATCTGCGACGATACGGGCAAGAAGGTCGAAGGGTTCTCGGACTCGGCCTTGGCCGCCATGCAACGCCACAACTGGCCCGGTAATGTTCGCGAACTGCAGAACGTGGTGGAACGCGCCGTGCTGCTGGGGAAAAACTCAGAAGTCGGCGTCGATGACCTGCCCACCGAATGGGGCGCGCTCGAACATGTGGGCGCCTCTTCGATCGGCAGCCGCACGCTGAAGGAAGCGCTGGAAGGTCCAGAGCGACAGATCATTCGCGACGCCCTGGAGCGTTACGAATGGAATCGCAACGTCACCGCCGACATCCTGGGCATCAACCGCACGACCCTTTATAAAAAGATGAAGCGTCTGGGCCTCGAGAAATAACGCCCAGATAATGCGGAGTTCATGCAGCGGGAATCCCGGCAGGAACGGCCCGGTTGCTAACCCAACCGCTGGCGGCGTGGGCGAACGTCGCCCCCTGGAGATTGGCAAAGCCTACTCGCTTTCGAATCCTTTCCTTTGCATACTGAAGGCGGAAGGAACTTCGTTGAGGCTTGCATGTCGGATTCGTCTACACCTACGGAACGCTCCGCGCCGCCCGACCCGGATTTGTCGGGACGCAGGATCGGCGATTATCAGTTGCTGCGCCGTCTGGGACGCGGCGGCATGGCCGACGTTTACCTGGCCGAGCAGGTCTCGCTGGCCCGCAAGGTCGCTCTGAAAGTGCTGCGGCACAGCCTGTCGACCGATGCGACCTACGTGCATCGCTTTGCAAAGGAAGCCCGGGCCGCCGCCAATCTGATTCATCCGGGAATCGTGCAGATTTACGAAGTCGGCTGCATCGACGGCGTGCATTTCATTGCGCAGGAGTACGTGCCGGGGTTGAACCTGGGCGAACTGCTTAAACGCCGCGGCCCGCTGGCCGCCAGTCAGGCCGTGAGTATTTTGCGGCAAGTGGGAGCCGCCCTGCATCGGGCGGCCGAACAGGGGGTGGTGCATCGGGATATCAAGCCGGACAACATCATGCTGTCGCAGCAGGGAGAGGTAAAAGTCGCCGACTTTGGCCTGGCCCGCGTCGCCGACGATGTGAACCTGACCCAGGCCGGCGTGACAATGGGGACGCCCCTTTATATGAGTCCTGAGCAGGTCGAAGGCAAGCAGCTGGACGCCCGCAGCGATCTCTATTCGTTTGGCGTCACCTGCTACCACTTGCTGGCGGGAAGGCCGCCGTTTGAAGGCGACACGGCGCTGGCCGTTGCGGTGCAGCACCTGCACAACGAAGCGGCCCGGCTGGACTCCTTTCGTCCCGACTTGCCCGACGATTTGTGTCGCATCGTCCATCGCCTGATGACCCGGTCCATCAAGAGCCGCTACCAGTCCGCCTCGGAAATGCTCCGCGAACTGCGTGCCCTGCCGATCGCCGAAGAAGAATCGGAATGGCCCAATCTGCTCGACGGCTGGAACTCCAGCGAACTGCAGGCCGTCGCGGACGCCAGGCGCCAGGCGACGCAGCAACTGGCCGCGGTAATGAAGACAAATCCCAACCGGCGTTCCGCCATGGTCGCCGGCGGTCTGGCTCTGGCGGCGGCGATTGCGGCCGTGGTGATCGGCGGCCTGATTGCCTGGTCCCAGCGGCCCGACTCGTTGCTGGCGTATGACCCTAACGATCTGCCCAAAATTGAGCGTCAAAGTAATGCGCAGGACCAGTACTATTACGCCACGCTGATCGGCACCGAGGAAGCACTGCTGAGCGTGTCCCGCTTTTTTCCCCCGGAAGCCAACGCGACCAATCAGTATTACAGCCGGCGAGCGACCCAGCGTCTGGCGGAGCTCTATCTGCAGGCCGATCAAACGACGGCCGCCCTGCAGTCGTTCCAGGTGCTGGCCCGGCTCTCCGCCACCGAAGAAGAGTTTCGCGCCTATGGCCTGGCCGGCGAGGCGGTGGTTTACGATCGCCTGGGCAAGGCGGAACAGGTCAACGAAAAACTGCGCGAGCTGATCCCCCTGCGGCGACGGCTGGAAGGGCCCATGTCGGACGAAGTGACCCGGCTGATTACCAAATACAACGGTTCTAGCAGTTGAGCGGGCGGCGTTCAGGGGTTGATCGAAAAAGCTACGCGCCTGTTTGAAAATCTTGCCTCAGGAATGCGGCCTGCGTTGCGTCCAGGGCGGAATCCGGGCGACGAAAGCAACGCTGGCGTTTTACGCAAGTGTTTGACGTCATTCCGTTTGCTTCTTCTTTACAGGGACGATTCGGGCCGGTCCCTCGCGCTTTGGCATTCGGTTTGCTTTAATCCTCAGGCAATCAACCGGCTCTATGTGGATCCCTGCGAGCCAGAGAGTGAACCTTGTCGCCGCCAAAACCCTCTCTATCCGTATGGAGGACATCATGATTAATCTCGCCCCTTTCCGTCCGACCGTTGCCCCGGCCCGTTGTGATGATCCTTATCTGGCCGGCCTGCTCTGCTCGCTGGAAGAAGAAATTTCCGCCCAGCAGGGCGTTGCCGTTGACGCCATGCAGCACGACTTGCGGGGCAGTCGCGGGGCCGATGACCTGCCGACTCTTCGCGGATCCGACGATCAATTCGTGATCATGTGGACCGCCGAACAAGCCCGCAATCCCTGGGCCGGGCGCTAGTCGCCACATGATTTCCGGCACTGGACCTGGGCGCCAGTTCTTTTGACATCGCCGAGCCATCCGTTCGGCGTCAGCGGGGAAGAGTGACCTGTGGCCAAGTTCACTACATCTCGCCCTGGGCTGCCGGGAACGGTATTCTGGACGCAGGCCGCGCAGCACCGCGGGGTCCCAGAAAGCTTCCTTAAAAAACGGTCGAAGTGGTTTTATGCCTCGTGAACAGATCGTGGTGGGAGATTGCCCTCAGTGCCAGGGCGTGAACACCACTTGCAAGTACAACCGCTTTGAAAGCGAAGATCTGCGCATTGATTCCTGGGAGCACAAATGCCCTGACTGCGGTCATCGCTTGACAACCGCCTATCGGTCCGACGATGAGGACACCCTCGTCGAGGAACCGATGCTTTGCCCCTATTGTGGCCGACGAGCCGGCGTTTAATCGCCGTTTCTATCCCTCGTCGCTATTGCCGCCGCTTGCTCTCTGCCTGTGAGGCGTGCATTGTCTGAATGCCGTTTCTTCCTGCCTGCGCCGGAAGCAAGGTTTCCCTGTTCCGGACAGGCTTTCCGGAACCGGGCTGCTACTTGGACTTGTCGCGCAGCTGCGGTTCGATCTTTTGGCCGCAATGTCTGCAGTCAACGGCGTGCGGACTGACGGCGTAATGGCAGTGGGGACAATTGGGTCGTCGACTCGCCCAGACCAGGTAAGCGCCCAGTAGTAGCAGCGGGGTGATACAGATAAAAAGGCCGATGAGTTCTTGGATTCCCATGTGTAACTTTCGTCCCCGAACCGAAAACTTCGCGTGTGGGAATTCCCAGGCAGTACGGCCGCGCTCCCGGCGGCGCTGACTTCAACCCTGGTACTCCCGCCGATATCCATGAACCTATCATTGTCTGGCAAACCTCGGCTCCCGACCACCACCCCCCTTTGGAAGCATGTGGTTTGAGTTGGTGGACGCGATTGCTGGCCCGGATCGCAGCTGACGGCGATGATCGCGGTTCTCTTCCTGGTAGCGGAAAGGCCAGTCGCAACGAAGGCGCGCAATGCGCCAGGAGGTGCGGAATTCTTCATCCTGGGCACTGGCGAGGACGAAAAAGGAAGACAGATTGAGGTCTGTCGCGGAAGGATCGCACCTCAATGCTCGAGCCGAAGGAGCGGCCGCCCTGCCCCTCTTGCCCTCGGTTCGCAACATGAGATTCGATCAACAAGCCGCCGCCGTTATTCTGGTCGTCGATAGTGACGCACTCACTCTCACCGGCGTCGCTGCCGCCCTGCACCTGACCGGCCACGAAGCGCATTGCGCCCGCGATCGCGAAGCCGCCCTGAAAGCCGTTCGCGCACTGTCGCTGGATCTGGTGATTTGCGATATCGACATGCCGGGTCCCAGCGGCAAGGAACTTTGGCGCGAGCTGCAGTCGGAGCCGAACATGGCGGATACGCCCGTCATCTTTGTGACGGACTCGCCCAGCCAGGACATCATGGAACGGGTGCAGATTGCTGGCGGTTGCTACTATCTGCGCAAGCCGTACGATCCCAACGTTCTGCTGGAACTGGTCGACAAAGCGCTCTGGCTGCCCCACCTGGTCAGCAACCATCTGTCCAGTGGTCGTATGGAATCGATACCCCGACCGAATGCAATTGCTGCTGCAAATCGCGACGCCGCAACGCTGCCTGTTAACTCCTAGAAACGCGCTCGCTCGCGTGTCCCGTGGTGATTACGCTCGTCCGAGTCGACAGGCGTTCCTCCAGGGGATACGGTAGAGAAGACATTCGCAGGTCGCCGGTTCGGGCCGACCCCTGGCCTGAATTGCCGGGCCAGGTTCACGAGCGTTTTCTCCAAAGGGGATTGGATGGAACTGCCGCGATATGATCGGCGGGAAACCTACGCGTGGAACTACGAACAGGCGCCCGCCCCCCTCAGCCTTGCCGAGGCGCCGGTCCCGGGCGACTGGCGTTTCTGTGGGCGTCCGGCTGCTTCCCCTTTGGGCGTCGCGGCCGGTCCGTTGTTGAACGGCCGCTGGTGTTTGTATTACGCCAGCCTGGGGTTTGATGTGCTGACCTATAAAACGGTGCGCAGCGTCGCTCGGGATTGCTACCCGTTGCCGAACCTGGCGCCTGTTGCGGTGCAGCAGATGCACGGTGGTGAGACGAGCGTGGCGACCTCTGCCGCCATGCATGGCAGCTGGGCCGTGTCATTTGGCATGCCGTCGCAAGCGCCCGAAGTTTGGCGTCGGGATGTGGAACAGACGAAAGCCCAGTTACCACCGGGCAAGCTGCTTTCTGTTTCCGTCGTCGGCTCGATCGAGCCGGGCTGGTCGCGGGAGCAACTGGCCGATGACTACGCCCAGTGCGCCGCCTGGGCGGCAGAGAGCGGGGCCGATCTGGTGGAGATGAACTTCTCTTGTCCCAATGTGTCCACCTGTGACGGCCAGCTTTACCAGCAGCCGGCTGACGCCGCCCTGGTTGCAGCCGCCGCCCGGAAGCGAGTCGGCTCCTTGCCGCTGGCGGTCAAAATTGGCCATCTGCCCGACAAGGCGACTGCCGCCGCTTTGCTGCGCGCGCTGGCCCCGCACATTGACGCCGTAGCGATGACCAACAGCCTGGCGTCAACGGTTCGCGACGGCGACCGGCTGCTCTTTAACGGTCAGCCCCGCGGCATTTGCGGCGACGCCATTCGCACCGCGTCGCTGGCGCAGGTCGCCTGCTGCCGGCGGATCTGCGACGAGGATGCTCTGGCGCTGCAGTTGATTGGGGTAGGCGGGGCGTCGACTGCCGAGCATGTCCAGGCTTACCTGCAGGCTGGGGCCAACGCCGTCCACCTGGCAACGGCCGCGATGGTCGAACCGCAGGTCGCCCTGCACATTCGCAAACAATGGCAAGCGAGCGCAGGGTAGTGGACTTGGGTGGCAGGCGGTTGGTGTTGAACAGGCCTGATAACGTTCGTCAGTCTGCTTTTGACTAGGGACCGATGGCTGCTGCAGGGGTTCTCGCCAGGCGGAAACCGAGGTCGTCGCTCCGGTTGACCTGGTCGCCATAGCCGCGGAAGGCGGACCGGCAGCGGATGGCGGTTGTCCACCAGTCGCCGCCGCGGATAGCGCGTCGGGTGTCGCCCGCTTCGCCGAGCGGCCGATTCAAGGCATGCTTGGGATACGAAGTGGGTTCGTAAAAGTCCTGGCACCATTCCCCCATGTTGCCGTGCATGTCGAACAGCCCAAAGGCGTTCGGCCGTTTGGCGCCCACGTGCCGCTCGGGCGTGCTGCCCGACTTGGATCCAAACCAGGCGTAGTCCGACAGCATGCGGGCGTCGTCGCCAAAATGGTACTGCGAGGTCGTTCCCGCCCGGGCAGCGTATTCCCACTCTGTTTCGGTCGGCAAGCGGTAGCCGACGCCCTGGGGCAACAGTTCCCAGCCGATAACCGGGTGCGCCTTGTAGCTGGGCGGCAGATCTTCCTGTTCGCTAAGCCAGTTACAGAAGACAACGGCGTCGTTCCAGCTGACCTGCGAGACGGCCGCATCTTCTGGCTCGACAAAGCCCGGCGCTCTCCAGGTGAAGCCGTTCTCCTCGCCGGGGGCCGCTTTCTTCGGCGTGGCGGAGTTGCCGGCGCCCAGCCGTTCGGCGTCGGTCTGGTAGCCGGTTGCTTTGACAAACTGGCGGAATTGTTCGATGGTGACTTCGGTCGCCGCCATCAGGAAGGGGCGATTGACAGTGCGGGGGTGCTGCGGGACTTCGGCCTGGCGGATCCGGTCCTGCGTGCGCTCGTCGATTTTGGCGTCGACCGCCATTGAGATCGCCTGCGCCACTTGCTCGGGCGAGCTGCCCATCAGGAACTTGCCGGGCGGAATCAGGACCATGGGTGTCTGGAACGAGTTCTTCGTCTCCACCGCGATGCCCAGATGCTTCGCCCAGGCGGCCTGGATTTTTTTAGCCTGCTCTGCGTCAAAGGGGGCTTTCGCGATGGCGGGCTGGCTTTTACTCCCTTTGGTTGCGCTTTTGACGACAGCTCCGGGGCCCTGGCTGTCGGGCGGTTGTTGCCAGGCGGAGGAGCGGCTGACCGGCTGCATGAGCAGGAAAAGTGTCAGATAAAGCAGACGGTTCGCGAGCAAGCGATGCATCAGGTGGGTCTCCCTGTGCCGACCGGCGCAAGCGGTCGGCGGTAGTGGGTCGGTAGTCAAGGGATCACGAGGGGCGACTGTTCCCCTGGTCGGATAATCGCCCCCTTTTACCGCTGCAGTGCGGGCAAGGCAAGCGTCGGCGGGAACCGCCCTGGACGTTCCCGCCCCGATTCGACTATAAGCGGCCTCCCGGCCAAGTCTGTCTGGTAGCCGGGCGCCCCCTGAACGATGTGCCGGAGCATGTTGTCCATCGGGTGGATCGTGAAGGGAAAGGTTGGGCTCGTACCCTGTGAGCATTGCTGGATGAAACCTGTCGCCTTGCTGCTGCTTTTGCTGGCGGTCGTTGTCTCAACGGCCCTGTCGGGCTGCGCGACGCCGGGCAGCGCACCGAACCTGGGGCCGGCGCTGGAGAACCCACTGTTTGTGGCGGTCAGCGATGCGGAGTTTGTCCACAATCAAACGGTCGACGCTCTGGATAACTATTTTCGGATTCGTTACGAGCAGCGCGTACGGTCTTTCGACGGCGTGCAGGCCGAGGGAAACATCACCACTTTCCCGCTGATCGGATCGACCTATCTGGAGCCCTGGCGAAGCGACTCGACCGTCGGTTATGAGCGTCTGCAGGCGACCCTGCAGACAATTCGTCGCCGCTGCGAGGCCCGCATCATTCCCACGGGCGGCGGTTTTGCGATTGAGATCGCGGTTTACAAGGACCTGGAAGATCTGCTGCAGCCCGAAGGGTCCACAGCGGGCGGGGCGACGCTGCGGTACGATACCTCGATTGTGCAGAACGATGAGAATTACGAAGTGTTGCCCCCTGGATCACTGGGCTGGATCCCCCTGGGCCGTGACATCACCCTGGAGCAGCGGATCCTGAACGATCTGCGAGAACGCCTGGTCAACGGGGTGCCTTCCGTGCTGCCCCAGGCGCCAGCAGCGGCGCCAATGCAGGGGGTGCAAGGCGAGCTGATCCCGGCTCCTGCAGGCTATTAACTGGCGCCGGTTTCGCATAGAAACGGGCGTATCGGGCTGTTCTAATTCTAACTCTTGCGCGGCGCCGCAGTTACTACATTCCGTGCCGCCGCGGGCGCCAGCTAGCAGGCGATTTCCGTTTTGCACAACTGTCGAATCAGGAAATTCAACAAATAAAATTGCGTCGCGCGGAAATCGAAGATGGCTGGCGAAAGTGTTTGCCTGGTAACGTGTTCTGGCAGCGAGCTGCGGTTACAGTCTGCCGTGCTTCTGAAAAACTTAACGTAACGCTGTTGCCGTTTTTTAGAACAGGAAACATACTTACCATGTTAAGCAAGTGGGTGTGAATCCAGGCAACGGACGGCCTTTTGATATTGATTGATACAAAGAGCTCCGACGGATAACACAGCAGTCCCCCCTGTTCTTTTCACGATTGCCCGCTTGTCGGTTCTTTCGCAAGTTCTCTTTACTCGCCGCGAAATCTGCGTCGTTTTCAAGCCCCATTGAAAACGCAGCCCAGGCGGGCTCCCTGCAAATCAAGGTGTGTCGCCTGCTGCGCGGACTGTTTGCGCTGATGCCTTTTCCCATGTTTTACGGTTTGCCGTCAGGCGGTCGTGAACCTGGGAACCCCGTTTTGATCTTTATCAACAAGACTCGACGCGCCCTTGGCGGCGTCCCGTACGTGAGCTGTTTTCGCGTCGGCGGCGGTCTTCGTGGGGGCGTCTCCTGCGTCGGACAGACAGGATCAGGACGCCGCGATCGCCGGGCTGGGAAGTACTCCCCACCCTGCATCGCGGCGCCATCGGTTCCCCTGGATCGACGGAATGTGTGAAGCGGGCCCTGCGTCGCCGGCCGCTATCACTCCCTGCGGAACCTGGCGACGCGCCTACCTTCGTTGCTGTAATGAGCGTTCCCCACTGTGTCCTGCGCACCCGTTTTGCGCGGCGCAGCGGATCGCCGTACAGTCGACGGCATTCATTCCCCTTTGCAGCGGTCGCCAATTTGCGCCAGCGCAGCAACAAGCGAAGGCCGAGGTTGTCACCGTCTGCTTCTTCACATGCGTACGACCGGGACGCCCTGTGAAGGATTAAGGAGAGGCCCATGAGCGGTGTGAACATTATTAACCTGATCTCGCAACAGCAGGATCTGGAGCAGTTTCGCAAAAAGAACTGGGAAGGCTCCTTTGCGGAGTACCTGGATCTGGTCCGAGCCGATCCCCTGACCACCCGCAATGCTTTCCAGCGCGTGTACGACATGATTCTGTCGTACGGGAGCGAAGTCTACGAACCGACGCGCGGCGAACGGCGAACGCACTTTCGGTTCTTCAGTGATCCTTTTGAGGACGGTCGCGACGCCGTGTTCGGCCTCGATGAATCGCTGGAGCAGTTCGTCAACGCTCTCAAGAGCGCCGCCCGTGGATACGGCATTGAGAAGCGCGTACTGCTGCTTCACGGCCCGGTCGGCAGCAGCAAGTCGACGATTGCGCGGCTGCTGAAAAAGGGGCTGGAAAAGTACACCGCCTCCGATGAAGGCGCGCTGTACACGCTGGGATGGAAAGATCCTGAAAGCGACGACGTCCACTGGTGCCCCATGAATGAGGAGCCGTTGCATCTGGTGCCGAACCGGTTCCGCCGCGATGTGGCCGCCCAGCTGAACGCCGATCGTCCCGACGACGCCTACCAGGTGCGCATTGTGGGCGAGCTCGATCCGTTCTGCCGGTTCATGTACGCCCAGCGGCTGAAAAAGTACGGCGGCGACTGGACCAAGGTCATCGACGACGTCCGCGTCAAACGGATCATCCTCAGCGAGCAGGACCGGATCGGCATCGGCACCTTCCAGCCCAAGGATGAGAAGAACCAGGACTCGACCGAACTGACCGGCGACATCAACTATCGCAAAATCGCCGAGTACGGCAGCGACAGCGATCCCAGGGCGTTCAACTTCGACGGCGAATTCAACATCGCCAATCGCGGCCTGATTGAATTCATCGAAGTCCTCAAGCTCGATGTGGCCTTCCTGTATGACCTGCTGGGAGCCAGCCAGGAACACAAGATCAAGCCCAAGAAGTTCGCCCAGACCGATATCGACGAGGTGATCCTGGGCCATACCAACGAGCCCGAGTACCGCCGCCTGCAGAACAATGAGTTCATGGAGGCGCTCCGCGATCGTACCGTGAAGATCGACATTCCCTACGTCACCAAGCTGTCCGACGAAATCAAAATTTATCAGAAGGACTACAACGCAGAAAAAGTGCAGGGCAAACACATTGCGCCGCACACCATTGAAATGGCCGCCATGTGGGCCGTGCTGACCCGGCTGGAGCAACCCAACAACGCAGGGCTGACGTTGTTACAGAAGCTCAAGCTCTACAACGGCAAAAGCCTGGCGAACTTTACCGAAGAGAATATCAAAGAGCTGCGCGCAGAAACCGTCAGCGAAGGGATGCAGGGGATTTCTCCCCGATATGTGCAGGACAAAATCTCCAATGCGCTCGTCGCGCATCCGGAAGCACGCAGCGTCAACCCGTTCATGGTTCTCAACGAGCTCGAGGCAGGGCTGCGGAACCATTCTTTGCTCACCAACGACGACCAGCGCATCCGTTACCGTGAACTGATCGCCGTAGTGAAAGAGGAATACGAAAACACGGTGAAAAACGAAGTGCAGCGGGCCATCGCCGCCGACGACGACGCCCTCAAACGGCTGTGCGGCAATTACATCGACAATGTGAAAGCCTACACGCAACGCGAGAAGGTCAAGAACAAGTTCACCGGCCAGTACGAGGAACCCGACGAACGGCTGATGCGATCGGTCGAAGAAAAGATCGATATCGCCGACAGCCGCAAGGATGATTTCCGCCGGGAGATCATGAACTATATCGGCGCCTTGAGCATCGACGGCAAATCATTCGACTACAAAACGAACGAGCGGCTTTACAAAGCATTGCAGTTGAAACTGTTCGAGGACCAGAAAGACTCGATCAAACTGACGTCGTTGATTTCCAATGTCGTCGACCAGGAAACCCAGGCCAAGATCGATGTCGTCAAGTCGCGACTGATCCGGGATTACGGCTACGACGAGGAAAGTGCGACCGACGTGCTGAACTATGTGGCCAGCATTTTTGCCCGGGGCGATGTCAAGAACTAACGTCGATCCGGGCGCGGGCCTGCCTGCCCGTTCTGCTCTGGCCCCCGTCGGCCGGAGCCTGCCTCAGGGCGAAACCTTGCCGCCGCGTCGCGGCAAGCGAACTTCGCGATCCGTCGACGCCCAGCAGGGAGCCCACGATTATGGTGATGAAAATTGATCGCGATGCCAATCGCTTCAGGGAGATCGTCCGCGGGAAGATCCGCGAGAATCTTCGCAAGTACATTACCCACACCGAAATGATCGGTCGCAAAGGCCGCGATCTGGTCAGCATTCCCGTCCCCCAGCTGGATGTGCCCCACTTCCGCTATGGCAAAAACCAGGGCGGCGTGGGGCAGGGCGACGGCGAACCGGGCCAGCCGATCGGTCGCGGCGACGAAGAAGGCGAAGGCGGCCAGGCCGGCAGTGATCCCGGCCAGCACATTCTGGAAGTCGACGTCACCCTGACGGAACTGGCGGAAATGCTCGCCTCGGAGCTGGAACTCCCGCGGATCGAACCGAAGGGCCAGGCGAAAATCTCGGAAGAGAAAGCTCGCTACAACAGCATCCGTCGCGTCGGGCCGGAGTCGCTGCGTCATTTCAAACGCACCTACATCCAGGCGCTGCAGCGGCAGGTGGCCGAAGGCGTCTACAACCCCCGCAAACCGATCGTCGTCCCCGTAAAAGAGGACCGGCGGTATCGCTCCTGGCAGACCACGACCGAGCCGCAGGCGAACGCCGTGATTGTTTACATCATGGATGTTTCCGGCAGCATGACCGATGACCAGAAAGAGATCGTCCGCACGGAATCCTTCTGGATCGATACCTGGCTCAAAAGCCAGTACGACGGCGTCGAACGGCGGTACATCATCCACGATGCGGCCGCACGGGAAGTCGATGAACATACCTTTTACCACACACGGGAAAGCGGCGGCACGCGGATCAGCTCTGCCTATGAGGCGGCCGTCCAGCTGTTGGAACGGAATTTCCCCAACGACGAATGGAACACCTACTGCTTCCAGTTTTCCGATGGCGATAACTGGGGCGAAGATAACCGCCGGGCGTTGCAGTTGCTGCGTGAGAAACTGCTCAGCCGTTGCAACCTGTTCTGTTACGGACAAGTCGAAAGTCCCTACGGATCAGGCGATTACATCCACGCCCTGGAAGCGGCCTTCGAGCCGTTTTTTGAGAACCTGGTGCTGTCCGAAATTGAAGACCGCGATGCGATCTTTGACTCCATTAAAAAGTTCCTTGGGAAGGGAAAGTAAGATGGTCAAACCCGAACCGGCCCCGCAGATAATCAGCTTTCGCGTGCAAGTCGGGCATACGGCCGTAACGGTCAACGGCGACTCTCGCGAAGCGGCGATCGCGGCCGCCCGCACCCAGCTGTGCGACGAACTGCCCCGCTTGTGGGACGTCATCCTTCACCTGGACGCCGACCGTTTTCAAGTGACGCCCGTGCCGAGCGATCCGCTCGCCGAAACTCCGCTGCGTACACAACCGCTGCCAGCCGCTCCTTTGCCGCCCTTGCCGTTGCCCTGTGATTCTTTGCCTGGCGTGGTAGATGCTGCGCCGCCGTTTCCCGTGGGATAGTTTTCCGCCCGGGTTCCGGTTTGGGTGAGGTGGTTTGCTCTCGCCCTGGAGACCAGGGATCCGCGCCGCTCCCTCATTTTTCATGAGTTGCCGTTATGACTGCCGTACATAATTTCCGGCCGCTGCCGCCCGAACTGGCGGAGATCCAGGTCCAGATGGAAGGGCATGCGGCCTCGTATGGTCTCGACTTTTTCCCGACCATCTTCGAAGTGGTCGACCACGACCAGTTGAACGCGGTCGCCGCGTACGGCGGCTTCCCCACCCGCTACCCGCACTGGCGGTTCGGCATGGAGTACGCCCAGCTTTCCAAGAGCTATTCGTACGGACTGTCCAAGATCTATGAGTTGGTGATCAACAACAATCCGTGCTACGCCTACCTGCTGGCCAGCAACGGAATCACCGATCACAAGCTGGTCATGGCGCACGTTTACGGCCATTGCGACTTCTTCAAAAACAACGAATGGTTCCGCCAGACCAATCGCAAAATGATCGATGAAATGGCCAACCACGGCAACCGCATCCGGCGATACATGGATCGCTTTGGGGTGGAAGAAGTCGAAAATTTCATCGACCTGTGCCTCAGTATTGAAGACCTGATCGACATCCACGCCCCTTTTATCAGGCGGCGCGATGCGACCCAGAAATACGACTTCCGCGCGAACACCGACGAGCAGCGATCGCCCCAGCCGCAGCGGTTCCAGTCCAAGTCCTACATGGACTCCTTTGTGAATCCGCCGGCCGCCCTGAAGAAAGAAGCCGAACGTCTGCAGGAGCAGGATCGCCAACGGGAAGGCTTTCCCGCCGAACCGACGCGCGATGTCATGCTGTTCATTTTAGAGAACGCGCCGCTGAAGCCCTGGCAGGCCGATGTGCTGGCTATCATTCGCGACGAAGCGTACTACTTCGCCCCCCAGGCGCAAACCAAAATCATGAACGAAGGCTGGGCCACTTACTGGCACTCCACCATCATGACGCGGCACGGCATCGAACCGAACGACCTGATCTGCTACGCAGATCACTGCGCCGGTACGCTCGCTGGCTCCCGCACCCGGCTGAACCCGTACAAGCTGGGAGTGGAGCTGTTTCGCGATATCGAGGATCGCTGGAACCGAGGCTGTTATGGCGAAGACTACGAGCGCTGCGACGACATGCGGGCCAAACAGGAATGGAACACTCATGCCGGGCTCGGCCGCGAAAAGATTTTTGAAGTCCGCCGCATCCATAACGACCTGACTTTCATCGACGAATTCCTCACGCTGGAGTTCTGCCGGCGGCATCAGCTGTTCCAGTTTGGCTTCAACGACGACTCTGGCTATTACGAAATCGAAAGCCGCAAGTTCGACGAGGTGAAGCAGCAACTGCTGTTCAACCTGACCAATCGCGGCCGGCCGCAGATTTCCGTCGTCGACGGCAACTTCCGCAATCGGGGCGAACTGCTGCTCGAACATACATTTGTTGGCGTAGAACTGAAAATGAGCTACGCCCATGACACGCTCAAAAACATGTACTCGCTGTGGGGCCGGCCCGTCTCCATTCGCACCGTGCTCGACGATACGGTCACTCTGCTGGGCTTCGACGGTGCGGAGAATTCCCTGCAGCAGATGGATGAACTTCTTCCCGAAGATGATGTCGCTTGAATCAACCAGGGTGCTTTCATGACGCTAAAAACTGATCTCGAACGTGAACTCACGGCGCTTGCCGCCCAGGGCGACCTGCCTGCCGGATCGGCCTTCCGGGTGGATACCGATGTTGGCTGTCTCACGGGCGAAATGACGGCTGTCGATACGCTGGCGTGCGCCTTTCTGAGGTTCGCCCTGGAGACGTCCCGACTGCACACGGCCACGATCGACGAGCTGAAAACCGTCAGCGAGTCGTTGTCGCAGCGGCTGACCTATCTGCTGGAGCCGATCAGCGCGATCGAGATCGACGCAGCCGGTTGCACGGTCCAGATGCGCTCGACCCCGCCGCAAAAGGAAGAAAACGGTCCGACTTACTACGAACTTACCGTGCATCGCGACGGGCTCTCGCTCTGCCGCTATCAAAAAGGCTCCGGCCCCCGCCAGCGAATTCCCGCCCAGGTCACCCGCGAAGTGCTCGCCCGGCTGGCGAGCGATTTCATCGGCGTGATCGCCTGATCGTCGCGCCACCGCTTTGCGCCGATCGCTTCTCCTTGCCCGGGTCCGTTTCCAGGTAACTCCTCGGACCGGAATCCCGTCAGGCTACCGTCGTTCTCCGGGAGCGACGGCCCCGGGGCCTGGCGCATGACGCCGCACCTCGTGCAATCCTGATTTCTTGGAGGCGGATTGGGCTATAAGTCGCTGTCCCTCGGCGAACCCGTCCGCACTCGTGGCCAAGTCCTCCGCTGCGCTCTGAATTTTACCAGTGATACCGCACGATCAGCGGCATCGGGAAATTGCCTTCCGGTGTGCAGGCGATTCCCCTTTCGGTTGGCTCCTGCCAACTTTGCCGCGCCTTTTCTTCCTCATGGGAGGGAAAGTTGGCGAAAATTCATGCTTGTGGAAAACTTTCCCGGTCGGCGGCGAGTAGATGCTAGTGGAGGCCGTACGGCCGTCCTGACGGGGTAGTCTTCGCAAAGCGTGTGGATTGCCCAGCCCTTCAGTTTTTCGCAAATTCGAACGCACTCAGATGGAGTTCCGGTAGTGAAACGTTTGATTCAAAGCTTTGCCGTTCTGCTTTCGCTGGCGATTGCTGCGCCAGTCGCCTCGGCCGCTGACCAGCAGCCCGCCTTCCAGCCAGCGGTGGTCGTCTCGGTCGCCAGCGCGAACAAGATCCTCAAAGACATCGCCTATCTGGCCGAAGCGGTCGGCCAGCCCGACATGGGCAACCTGGTCGTGTTTCTGTCTTCCGGCTACACGGTCGGCGTCGACAAAGCGAAACCGGCCGGCGTTTTTCTGACCTTTGTGGAAGGGCAGCCGGCTCCGGTTACGTTCATTCCGGTCACCGACCTGAAGAAGCTGATGTCGACCCATCGCACCGTGATCGGGGAAGCGAAGGATATCGGCGGAGGCGTCTGGGAACTGGAAGGCGACGCCAGCACGCTCTACATCAAAGAGCAGGACGGCTACGCCTATGCGGCCCAGCAGAAAGAATTCCTGGCGACCTTGCCCCCCGCCGCTACGGTTCTGGGCGATCTGCCCACCCGTTACAGCCTGGGCGTGCACGTCAATATGCAGGCAATTCCCGCCGACATGCGTAAAATGGCCGTCACCCAGATCAAGAGTGCGTTCGAAGCACAAATGGAGAAGCAGGTCGAAGAGTTCAAAGACGAAGAAGAACGCGCGGTGCAGGAAAAACTCAGCCGGAACACGCTGGAAGAAATCACCCAGATGATCGAAGAGGCCCAGTCCTATACGCTGGGCTGGGAAATCGATTCCCCGGGCCGCCAGACCTACCTCGACTTTGAAATCACTGCGATCGAAGGCACCGCCCTCGCTCGCCAGATGGCGACACTGCAGGATCCCAAAACCCGCTTCGGCGGTTTCCGCCTCGACGATTCGGCCATCAATCTGGCCCTGACCGGCAATATGTCAGAACATCAGATTGAGAAAGCGATGCTCATGCTGCAGCTGGCCCGCATGAAAGCCTTCAAAAAGATCGAAGAAGACAAAGACCTGCAGGATCCCCAGAAGCAGACGGCCGCCAAAGGCGTGCTGGTCTCGCTGCTGGACGTGCTGGAAAGCTCGATCAAGTCGGGCGAACTCGATGGCGGCGCCGTGCTGCTGCTCGATGACGACCAGTTGCGTTTCGCCGCCGGCGGTCGCCTGAATGATGGCGCCAAGCTCGACGAAACCTTCCGCAATCTGGTCGCCCTGGCCAAAGACGATCCCGAATTCCCCCCGACCAAACTGAATGTCGCCGAATACGAAGGTGTCGCCTTCCACCAGATGGACATCAAAATCCCCGACAAAGAAGCCGACGCCCAGAAGGTCTTTGGCGAACGCCTGCAGGTCACCCTTGGCATCAAAGACGACAGCTTCTACCTGGCCTTTGGCCAGGGCGGGCTTGATCTGGTCAAACGGGTGATCGACAAGTCGATCGCCGGCCAGGCCGTTGTGGAGCCGGTTCGTCTGAAAATTGCGATGGGGGCGATCCTCGCCTTCGCCAGCAAGTTCGATGAAAACGGCTTCGCCAAAGGCGCCCTGGAAGCGATGCCCGAAGCGATGGGCCGCGACAACATTTTCATCACCGGCAAGCCAAAAGCGAACGGCAGCCTGACTCGCCTGCAGATTGAAGAAGGCGTGCTGAAACTCATCAGCAAAGGCGTCGAATCGCTGCAGGGCGGCCTCTAAGCCGGACCCGGATCCACGTCGGAACTCGTCCGTTTGACGCTCCGGCCGAATCAAGCCCGCCCGCCCTTACAGGTCGGGCGGGCTTTTTTATGGTCGCTCTGCTGTCAATTCTCCCGTCCCGAAAGACAGCCGGAACGCTTCCGGCAGTATCGGTCGGTGCGGCGGAATGGCCTGTCACATTCTCTTTTCGGAGGCTGCTCCGATGACCCTGCCTGAACCTTCGCCCGCCGACTCGCAGGCCTCGCCAAAACGCGCCAGCGGCCCGCCTTTGGTTCCCAATTCCTTGGGGAAAGCCAGTTTGACGTTGGGAATTGTGTCCATCATCCTGTTGTTCAGCGTTGGCCTCTGTGCAGGCGTGGCGAAAGAACAAGGCTGGCTGCCGGCGGTGGGAGTGCTGTTGTTCCTGGCCGGCGGGACGCTGGCTTTTGCCGGCGCGATTGGCGGTCTACTCGGCTTTCTGGGACTCTTTGGGCGGAACCGTTCCCGGGCGGCCGCCATTGCCGGACTGCTGTTGAGCGTACTGACGGTACTGCTCTTTGCCGCCATCGTGCAGAACGCCCAGGCTCCCTGAGCGCTTGGGGCGCTATTCCACCAACGGATCTTGCGCGGGCGAGAAGCTTGGGCTGGAATGCCGGGCGCGACAATCGCCTGACTACACGCGGCCCGTATCGATATCGCCCAGGGCGGCCAGCGCCTGGTCGCGTTCGTCGAGGGCGGCCTGGACTTCGACGATCTCGTCGTTGCTCAGCACCCAGTCGCCGCCGGGAGCCACGCCGGCAATCTGATCAGGACGCCGGGCGCCCACAATCGCCGCGGTGACTTCTTCCCGTCGCAGCACCCAGGCGACCGCCAGTTGCGGCAGCGTCTGGCCGGCCCGATCGGCGATCGGTTTCAGACGCTCAACCATCAGCAGGTTGATGCCCAGCAGCGGTTCGGCAAATTTGGGATCGCGCGAACGATGGTCGTCTTCCGGCAGTGACTCGGCCCGTTCCCGCGTAAAGGCGCCGGTGAGCAGTCCCTTCCCCATCGGGCTGTAACAGATCACGCCAATCTGGTTCTCGCCGCAGAACTCCAGGATCTCCTCTTCGACGCCGCGGGCGATCATGCTGTACGGAGGCTGCAGCGAGGCGATCGGGTGCAGCGGCTGAAGGCGTTTCATCTGCTCCACGTTAAAGTTGGAAACGCCCAGGTGGCGGATCTTTCCCTGCTGTTTCAGATCGATGAGCGTCTGCCAGCCTTCTTCGATATCGGCTTCCGGATCGGGCCAGTGCAACTGGTAGAGGTCGATCGTCTCCACGCCCAGTCGCTGCAGGCTGGCTTCGCACTCGGCGATCACGCTTTCCCGCTTCAGGTTGCCAACGATCGAGCCATCGGGATTCTCGACGCGCGAGCACTTGGTGGCGACCAGCGGCCGCTGCGAGGGGCTGATCTCTTTGAGGGCCCGACCGACCAGCACTTCGGCATGGCCCAGCCCGTAGACGGCGGCCGTGTCGACCCAGTTGACGCCCAGATCGACTGCTTTGACGATTGCGGCGACCGACTCATTGTCGTCCTGCGGACCCCAGGCAAATCGCCAGCCGCTGCCGCCGATCGCCCAGGTGCCCAGGCCAACTGTGGTGAACTCAAGATCCGTATATCCCAGTTTGCGTTGCCGCATGTGCCACTCCAGAAAGAAAATCAAGCAGGGAGGAAGCGGAACTAACTTTCGTTCCGTTTCCGAATCGCAGCCAGAACGGCGTTGACGAGTTGTTCCGGTGGTTCCGGCAGCGGATGCTCCGACGCACAGGCGGATCGTCCGAGCCGGACAGAAATCTCGTAATGACGCAGATAAGCCACGCAGGGCGGGCAGCAGTTCATGTGCTTTTCGAATTCCTCGCGCACTTCCGCCGCCAGCTCCTGGTCTACGTAGTCGATCAGAAAGTCGACAAAGTCCTGGCACCTCATGAGGGGGCTCCGCTCATATAAGGGTGCAACAGCGTTCGCAACGCTTGCCGGGCGCGATGCAATCGCGTTTTAACGGCGCCGGGCGTTACGCCCAGCAGTTCGGCCGTTTCTTCGGTGCTCTGGCCTTCGATATCGCGCAGTAGCAACACCGAGCGATAGCTGTCAGGCAGTCGGGCAATGCTGGCCTGCACCGCTTCCCGCATTTCGCGATCCGCAACGGCCGAGTCATGCGTGACGGCCCATTCCTGGAAGGAGTCGGCCATCCGTCCGTCGGTAGAGAACCGCGGCAACAGGTCGTCGATCGACTGCTCTGGCTTGCGGCGCCGGGACCGTAATTTCATCAGTGCGTTGTTCACCACAATCTTGTACAGCCAGGTCGAAAACCGGGCCTGTCCGGCGAACGAGTCGAGGTTCTCAAAAGCGCGGACGAACCCTTCTTGCACGGCGTCCTGCGCATCTTGTTCCTGACCCAGAAAGCGTTTGGCCACGGCCAGTAACTGCGAACCGTACAGCCGGACCGCCTCTTCATAGGCCGATTCATCGCCCTCGCGCATGCGCGCCACCAAAGCGGCGTCGTCCGCCGGTGGTATCGCATCGTTGAAAGCTGGGGCCGTATCGCGACTCATGGCTGCAGGGTAACAAACCAGGCGTGCGCCGGAAAGCAGGCGTTCAGGCAGTGGACCTGGCCACAAATGCCTCTCGCAATTCCCGTAGTGGACCTGGCCACAGGTCCCTCTTCTTGTCTCAGGCCGAAGAGAGCCGTGGCCAGGTCCACGATGTTGCAATCAAACGGTATAAAAGCGCTTGCCGACTACCGGGAACCGGCGGGGACGGCGGCAGGCCGGCCGATCATGGGCTCGCTGCTGGCGACTACACCGCGGTCGTCTTTCACGCTCACATACCACGCGGTCGCCGCGGCTGGAGGGACGGCGCCGGTCAGGGTTTTGCCGTTGATCTCCAGCGGTTTTTCGGCCCAGTCCCGTTCTTTGTTCTGCGGATGCGGGCCCAGCGTGTAGTACAGATGGGCTTCCACTAGCTTCGTCGGGCTATCGACCGTGGCGGTCAGCTTGTCCCCCTGGATTTGCGGACGACCGACGTGCGGCAGGGGTTTGCCGTTTTTCAAATGGTGGTCGATGTTCACAAAGAACTCGGGGAAGTCAAAGATATGGCCGTGCCGCATCCGGAGCTGGATGCTGTAGTTCTTCTCTCCCTGGACCAGGGCGCACGTCTTGGCGTAGCTGTCGAGCGGGTACGCAAAGTCGTTGGTGCCATTGACGAACAGCACCGGCATGGTCGCCGAACCGATATACTGCGACGGGTCCCAGAGGGTCGTCCAGCGGGCCTGCTGGGCGGGTGTCATTTTGGGAAAGCTGGAATTGCTCCAGGCGCTGTTCTCCGCGAGAAAGCCGCAGCCATAGACGGGCATCGCCGCCTGGAAACGCTGATCCAGTCCGGCGACGATGCAGGTCAGGTACCCGCCCCAGCTGATGCCGGTGACGGCCGTGCGATCGGCGTCGACCTCGGGAAAGCTTCGCAGCAGCGAATGGCCGCTGATCACATTCGCCACGGCGTGATACGTCCACTGGTCGCCAACGGGGCCGTCGATCGCTTCAAACTTGGCGGCGTTTCCCTGGTCGGGGCCGCCCTGCTCTAACGGCTTGCGATCCTTGCCGCGGCCGGCCAGGTCCATCGCCAGCGCCGCGTAACCGCGGCTCGCCCACAGCCTGGCCCACTCTTCAAACGCCGTCCCACCGCCGCCATGCACCAGCACGACCGCCGGGAACTTCGCATCGGCCGGAGCCTTCCCCAGCGTGGCCGGCGACGCGTACCAGGCGAATACCTTCGTTGGATGGCCCTGGTACGGCTGGCCCGCATACAACAGCGAGCGGACCTCGCCCTGCTCGTCAAGCCATTCCATTTCCGGCGCCTGCTGCAGGGCCTGCAGGTCCCACGGCGTTGTTTTGGGCAACGGTTTGGGCGCTGGCTTGGACGCTGGCTTGGGCGATTCGGCCGCGACAGGACCGACGAGCAGCAGCAGCAAGGTCAGAGAACCGAGTAGCGTTCGTAACATCATCTGTATGCCTCGGGATGTCATATTGGAAAGGGATGTCAGCAAGACAGGATAGCAGGACGACGTCCTCCCTACCGCAGAAATCGTCCGCCGTTGATATCGATCAGGGCGCCGTTGACGAACTTCGCGGCGTCGCTGGCCAGGAAGCGGACGACGGCGGCGACCTCTTCCGCCAGTCCGTTGCGGCCGAGCGGCGTTTCACGGCGGTACTGCTCCATTCGCTCCGGCGTGGTGAACTCTTCATGGTGGCGCGTTTCAATCACGCCCGGCATGATCGCATTGGTGCGGATCTCCGGCGCCAGTTCCCGGGCCAGGGTGCGCGTCAAGACCTGCAGCCCGCCTTTGGCGGCCGCATAAGGGCCTGCCCCGTTGGCTCCGCCTGTTTGCACGGCCAGCGACAGGTTGTTGATGATGGCTCCGTTCCCGCTTTGACGCAGGTGGGGAATGGCTGCCTGGGTCGCCGCCAGGGCGGAAGTCAGGTTGAGGTCCAGCACTTGCCGCCACAGATCCAGCGGGCAATCTTCCAGCCGCGACCGGGCAATAGGCGAACCGGCATTGTTTACCAGGATGTCCAGGCGACCTGTAAGGGCGACCAATTCCTGCACCAGCGACGCCGCCTGTTCCGGCTGGGCCAGATCCGCCTGCAGCACCCAGGCCTGGCGGCCCTGCGACCGCAGTTCCTCGACCAGCGCGCCGGCGGCGTCCACACTGCGATGGCAATGCACGCCGATACTGGCGCCGGCCTCGGCGAGCGACACGGCAATGGCCCGGCCGATGCCCACGCCGGCTCCTGTCACCAGGGCTGCCCGGCCCGCTAACTCTTGTCCGCTTTCCATTCGCCAGCCCCAGTCGCCGTGAAGTCTTCAAAACGGCCGATTATAGTCGGTCCGCTAGCCCGACGCTCCCCAATCGAGCAAGTGGGAATGCAAAACTCCTGCCGACGGCTGGCGTCGTCGGCAGGAGGGTAAGCGAATCTATTGACGGCCTGGCGCGTGGCTGACCAGGGTACGTCAGTGTGTCAGAGTCTGTCTCTCCGAGGTTACTCGACCCGGGCGCGACGCAGGCTGTACTCCAGCACATCGACCGAGCGTTGCAGGTGGTCGATCTGGCTCTTCATCATCTCCAGTTGTCGCAAGGCGTCGTCCAGGTTGGTAACCGGGGTCGCAGAGTATTCGCACGGCTCCATGGCCACCGTGATGTCGCCGGCCCGGCCGTTCCGTACGACTCGCAGGGTGGCCGTATCACCGCGTTCGAATCCATGGATGGCGGCGTTAAGCTGGGCGGCGGTGGCGATCCGCGTTTGCCCCAGGCCGACCAGAATGTCGCCTGAGCGCACGCCGGCTTTGTCAGCGGGACTGCCCGGCATCACATCCAGAACCAGCACGCCGCCGGGCAGATAGTCGCGGACGGCCATGCAGAACACGTTCGTCGGCTCCAGCGTCTGCCGCACCGATCGCGGTTCCGCCGGGACGGGCGGCAGTGTGGCGTCAACGCCCAGTTGTACGGCGTCGATCGCAGCCAGCGGTTCGGCGGGCGGAGCAGGTCGCGCCGGGAGACCCGCAGGAGCGACATCAGCCGGCGGACCGGGAACCACCGCGGGCGCGGGCCCGACAGCCGGAAGGCCAGCCGGCGGCAAGTTGTCCACGGTCGACGGCGGAATCTGCGCATCAGGATCCACCACCGCCGGTCGCGGACCAATCACGATGGCCAGCGGCATCACGCGATCCTGCCGGGCGACTTCCACGATGGTTCGCGCGCCGTCCTTCAGGTCGGCCAGCGAGACACGCAGCTGGGCGATGCTGCGGATCGACACGTCATTGCATTTGACGAGAAGGTCGCCGGTCTCCAGTTGATCGGCGGTAGGACCATTTTTGTCAACACGCACGACTTGCACCTGGTCGCCCCGTTCCAGCACCTGGATACCCAAAGCGGGGACGAAGACGGCTGGCGGAGCCGCGGCGGGCTGGGCTGACGCGACCGCGCTCAAGGCGAGCAGGATCGCGCTGCAACACGGGAGAAGGTTTCGTACGTTCATCATCTATTCCTTCCAGAGGAGAAAGCCGCCGTCGGCTCAAAAACCAGGCAGCATCAGGACGCATAACAACGCTGCCTGGTACAAGCGACGCAGGTAACCGCTACGACACGCACAACCGTCGCAAAGCATGCGCCAGCCGCCTTGATCGCGGGAAAAATACGGCTGCCCTGGAAAAACCGAACGGGCCTTTGGCCGGAGAAGGTCCGCCTTGCACCATTCCGGGCGGAAAGCAGGTCGTTCGTCGACCAGGCCGGCAGCCGACCCGGCGAAGGGGAGCCCGATCCTCGTGAGCGACCGACATCAGGCAGGCCGGGGCCGCAGCGCACTTCGGCGCGCGTTAGCTTGCGCCGTTCGCTACGCTGCGGGTCGGAATAGAAGTGCTCTAGAAGACGAGCTGCGCCCTGGCGGCGAAGATGCTGGCGTCGCTTCGGTCAAAGACCGGATTGTCGAGAAAGGAATGGATGTAGTTGAACTGGAACTTCGCGCGGGGATTGAGATACCAGTTCACGCCAAAGGTCAGGTTCGTCAGCCGGCCGCCCTGCACGTTGTCGTCGTTGAGATCAATGTAGGAGTAGCGAGTCGCTACTTCCCAGGCGCCCCAGCCGCAATTCGGCGCGAAGTCGCAACGTGGATCGACGCCGCCGTAGGCCCCGCCAGCCTTGTTGTATTTGCGCACTTCGCCCGTCAGGATGTAGGCCATTTGCGCGTAGGCGCCAAAGAAATTCACCGTCGAATCCGCAATCCGATCGACCGTGACGTGATACGCTTCCGACTGGACATGGAACGAACCGTACGAAGCGGCCGCTTCCAGGTTAATCATGTGGAAAAAGTTGGTGTCGATGGGGCCCGTGTCGACAAAGGAAGGCGTGCCCAGCGGTACGCCTGAGGGCACGACGTTGGGTCCGCCTGACTCGTTTAGAAAGAATTCCGGCGTCATCTGGTAGCGCACCAGGTCGTTGGCCGGATCGCCCCCGATGTACCCAAAGCCCAGGTGCACCATCTGGGCGTCGGACTGATAGTAGGGCAGCCCGGTGAAACGGGTCGCCATTCCGAAGCCGCCGTTGTCGCCCACATTCCCGCCGTAAAAGTCGACGGGAAAGCGGAAGGTTGACGCCGCCCAGGTGCCGCGTTCCTCGGGGAACGTGTTGAAGACCCCGACGCCAATCTGTCGGAAAGGGGTCAGCATGAATGGCAGCGAGCGTTCCAGGAACAGGATATCCTTCACGCTGGTCAGTCCGTCCATCCCAAACGGCTGACGCCACTGCCCGATGCGGAGGGTTCCCACCGAGAGTTCCCGGACATCCAGATAGACGTCCATGAAACTTGGGCGTCCCGCGAAACCAAAGTCGTATTCCATGAAATAACCGACGTTGCGGGCGACATCGCCCGACGCACTGAGTCGCGCCCGGCGAAAGTCGGCTCCGTCCTGGGCGTCGCCTACGCTGGCGATGTTGAGCGCACTTTGAGCGAACCAGCCGACGTCTGCATGGAAGAAACCATGCACGTTCACCGTTGGCCAGGCAGGCTTGCTCTTGGCGCCTGTCGGGGGAGCAGCGGGAGCGGTAGCAGTCACGGCGGGCAGCTGCTCCAGGTAATCCGATACATTCGAGTCGCCCGTCGGCGTGGCGCGCAGCATGTCATGCTGCCTTTCACGTAGCGAGAGCACCTCGGCCTCGAGCAGCCGCAGCCGCTCGTGTATGTCGGTTTCCGCCGCGCCCTGGGGCATTGACGGCGATTCCTGGGCCGGTGCATCGGTTGCCAGAAGAAGTACGCAGACTCCCGCTAGCGTCATCCATCTGCGTGACATATTCACCAATCCCCGTCAAAACCCCCAGCAAGTCAATCCGCAACCCCCCCGGCAATCGGTAAAGTCGGCTCTTTCGTTGTAATCGGCAAAGTCTGCGCAGGAGGTAAAGTCAATCTGGCGACCAGGGCGAAATCGGCGCTAAAGTCGCCCTTCCCAGATTTGTCCAGCAGGAAACAGCCTGATCAGGGGTGTCATTGTGGGGGGGTAGTTGAAAAGCTATCTCCAAGGGGTTGTTTTTCTCGTAGGACGAACCAGCGGTGCTAGCAGGACGAGGCAGGACGAGAAGCTGCCGGGCGGGAATGCCGGCTTCTGGGGCTAGCCGAAATGGCTATCCGATCGGTATGATGACGAGATTATTGTGTTTTAGATACTCGGAGTAGTGTATGTCGAAGAAAGAAGAGGCGTTTGAAGTGGAGGGCACGGTGACGCAGGCCCTCGCCAACACGCGGTTTCGGGTGGAGCTGGACACCGGATCGGAAGTCCTGGCCCACGTTGCCGGCCGTATGCGCAAGCACTTTATTCGTATCGTTCCCGGCGACCGCGTCAGGGTGGAGCTCAGCCCCTACGACCTGACCAAAGGCCGTATTGTCTATCGCGAACGGTAGACCCCTCGGGCGTTTCTCCAGGCCGCATGCTTTGCGGCTCCTTCTCTTTCCGCTCTCTGCCAGCGGAACGTTGCCCGTTGCGCCGGCGCGAATTTCTCGCGACGCCGAGCGGTTTCCCCCACGCATCTTTCGATCGCATGCGCATTGATCGACGGGTTCTGCCGGCTGGCTTGCCCGTCGACCCGCCAGGCAGGGAGACCGACAGCTCCTGCTTTGCTCTCGAGGGTGTGCATGCGACGGGAATATCGCATTCCCATTCCTTGACGCACGTTGTCTCGCAAGGATTGCGTCGCAGGGCGCCGGCGACGGGAGGTTGAGGCCCATCGCCATGCCGTTGGAAGAGGGCGTCGTCAGCAGGCGCTGGTCGCTGCCGGCGAGTGTTGGCCGCCTGGCGTGCTGGCCCAGGCCATGTCCACTTTCGCTATCGTGTCCAGAAATGGACCAACGGGTGTTGCCGCGATCTACAGCGCGGCCCTGATCGTTCGTCATACGGCCGTGCCCGGCGTGGGGGCCGCGTCGACCACGGTAGTGCGTTGCCAGCGCATCGCGGCTGAATTAGACTGGTTTTTCCTCCCCTGGTTTTTCTTCCTGCTGCACGCCGCGTGGTCGCTGGGCGAACGAATGGCTCCCTGGCCGCGACGCCCGACCGGCGGATCTTCTTCATGTCAGATTGAAGGTTTCTCTATGTTGTTGCGGACATCCTGTGCCTCGCTCCTGTTCCTGCTTCTGGCCATTCCGCCTGCTTTTGCGGGCCCGCCGACTTCGCTGGAACTACAGCAAGGCGATACGATCTGCCTGGTTGGCAATACGCTGGCGGAACGGGAGCAGTACTTCGGCTATGTCGAGGCGAGGTGGCACGCTCGTTTCCCCCAGATGCAGCTCTCGGTGCGTAACATGGGTTGGTCGGCCGACGAGCTTGATCTGCGCCCGCGCTCCAAGGACTTTGGCACAAATGATGAGCAGCTGCGGCAGGCGGGCGCCGATGTGGTGCTGGCGTTCTTCGGTTTCAATGAATCGTTCCAGGGTCCCGACGGCGTCGCCGCTTTCCAGGCCGACCTGGCCGCGTATCTCAAGCATCTCCGCTCGCAGAAGTACAACGGCGAAACGGCCCCGCGGATCGCGCTCGTTTCTCCCATCCCGTTTGAGAACCTGGGCGTCGCCAACCTGCCCGACGGCGCTGCGGTCAACGAGAACCTCAAACTTTATACGGCCGCCATGGCCGAAACGGCGGCTGCCGAGAACGTGCCGTTTGTCGATCTGTTCACGCCGGTGCTGGCGAAGCTGAAGACGCCGAAAACGCTGGCGCCGCGGGCCATCCGCAATGCGATTGATCTGGGGGACGGCCACTGGACCTTTAACGGCGTGCACCTGACGGACAACGGCTATCGTCAACTGGCTCCGATTCTGGATGAAGGGCTTTTCGGCGCCTGGCCAGCCGGGGCGACGGCGCCCAGCGAAGATCTGCTGGCGGCGGTCCAGGAGAAGGACTTCCAGTGGTTCCACAAGTTCCGCGCGGTGAACGGCTTCTACATTTACGGCGGCCGGAAGAATCCGTTCGGCGTGCGTTCCTTCCCGCAGGAGATGGAGAAGCTGGTCGAGATGACGGCGCTTCGCGACCGGCGCATCTGGGACATCGCCCAGGGGAAGGCCGTTCCTGCCGCAATCGACGACGCCGCGACCACGCAGCTGGCGGCGATGGAAACCAACTACGATTCGCCCATCACGCTGCTTTCGCCTGACGACGCCCTCAAGAGCTTCACCGTGGCCGAAGGGTACGTGGTCGAGTGTTTTGCCTCCGAGGTGGAGTTCCCCGACCTGCAGAACCCCGTGCAGTTTACCTTCGACGGCCGTGGCCGGTTGTGGGTGTGCACCATGCCCAGCTATCCGCAGTATCTGCCGCCGTACAAACCGAACGACAAGCTGCTGATTCTGGAAGACACTGACGGCGACGGCAAAGCGGACAAGCAGACCGTCTTTGCGGACGGACTGCACATTCCAACCGGTTTTGAATTGGGCGACGGCGGCGTGTATGTGGCCCAGCAGCCGAACCTGGTCTTTCTGCAGGATACCGACGGCGACGACAAAGCGGATCGCCGGGAGATCGTCCTCGAAGGTTTCGATACGGCCGACAGCCATCACTCGATTAGCGCCTTTACCTGGGGACCGGGCGGCGGCCTTTATTTCCAGGAAGGGACGTTCCACCATACCCAGGTCGAAACGCCGTACGGACCGGATCGCTGCGTCAACGCTGGCGTGTTCCGTTACGAACCGACGACGCAGAAGTTTGAGACGTTCGTCTCCTACAGCTTCGCCAATCCCTGGGGGCACACCTTTGACAAATGGGGGCAGAACTTTGTCGCCGACGCCTCGCCCGGCTTCAATTATGTCGGCGCCGCTTTCTCGGGGCATATTGATTACCCGCACAAACACGGCACGCTCAAGCAGTTCCTGGTGAAACGGGTGCGGCCGACTTGCGGCTGCGAGTTTGTCTCCAGTCGTCAGTTCCCCGCCGAGGCGCAAGGGAACTACCTGCTGAACAACACCATCGGCGTTCAGGGCGTGCTGCAGCACAAGGTGAGCGACGACGGCTCCGGCTTCAAAGCGGTGGAAATCGAACCGCTGCTGCTTTCCAGCGACCGGAACTTCCGTCCGACCGATCTGCAGTTTGGTCCTGACGGCGCGCTGTATGTGGTGGACTGGTTCAATCCGCTGATTGGCCACATGCAACACTCGTTGCGGGATCCCAATCGTGACCACTCTCACGGCCGTATCTGGCGGGTGCGTTACGAGAAAAACGACCTGCTGCAGACGCCCGAGCTGACCCCGTTGCCGCTTCCGCAGCTGTTGGACCAGTTGAAAGCGTACGAAGACCGCACCCGGTACCGGGCCCGACGGGCCCTGCGTGAGCGACCGACCGACGACGTCATGGCGGCGCTGGAAGTCTGGCTGGGCGGCCTCGACAAGAACGACGCCGAATACCCGCACCACCAGCTAGAGGCGCTCTGGGTCTGCCAGCACCATAATGTGGTGCATAAGAAACTGCTGGAGCAGGTGCTGCGTTCGCCCGACTACCGAGCCCGCGCCGCGGCCACACGGGTGCTGTGCTACTGGCGGGATCAGCTGGAAAATCCGCTGGAGCTGCTCAAGGTCCAGGCGACCGACGAGCATCCCCGCGTACGGCTGGAAGCGGTCAGGGCGTGCAGCTTTTTCCGTACGCCCGAGGCGCTGGAAGTGGCGCTAGAATCGGCCGCACTGGAGCAGGACGACTACCTTGCGTACACCTTTGAAGAGACGATCAAGCAGCTCGAACGGGCCCTGGCTGAGTAACGGTTGATCGCCTGGTTTTTGCCGGAACGCGCCGCGGGCGCTTCCGGCAACCGCGAAACAGGGGAAATGGGGCCATCCAACTTTCGCGGTTTGGGGCCAAGCATGGACGGCCCCCTTTTCATGGAGCAGGTTTTTAACCTGCCAATCAACCTGCGCCACAAAGACGGAATGGATGGGAGCGATGGCAAGTTGCAAAGCTGCCCTGCTTGCGCCTGTTAGCGGACCTTGCGGCGGGCCCGGACGATGCGGGGCAGGCCGGCGAGGTCTTTGGTCGTGGAAGGCGGGTCGAAGTGTCCGTCGGCGGTGATCAGGTTGTGGACGGGCGCTTCAATCATGGGGCTGATCTCCATGATGAGATAGCCGCCGGCCTCCAGGCGTTCGGCCGCCTGGGGGATTAACCGCTCGATCACTTCGCAGCCGGTCTGCCCGCCCAGCAGGGCGACGGTCGGCTCGTAACCTTTGATCAGGTTCGGCAGTTCGTCGAACTCGCTCTGGCTGATGTAGGGCGGATTGCTGCAGACGAAATCGAACCGTGCGTTGGCAGGAATCGCCTCCAGCAGATCGGACTCCAGAAAGGTCATCCGGTCGCTGACCTCTAGATCAACGGCATTCGCTTCCGCCACGACGAGCGCTTTGGCGCTGATATCGACGGCCGTCACTTGTGAGGCGGGCAGGTACTTGGCGGCGCAAATGGCGATCGCCCCGCTGCCGGTGCCGACATCGATCACCTTGAAGGCAGGCGCCTTGGCCAGGGCGCCTTTTTTGGCGGCGGTCGCGGCGACTCCGCCCTCTTCTTCGGGGAGCGGGTTGAGCTCGGCCGTTCGCTTGCCCGCTTCGTCGAGCAGGGCCATCACCAGGTACTCGGTCTCGGGCCGCGGGATCAGTACGTCGGCTGTCACCCGGAAAGGGAGTGAGTAAAACTCTTTGCGACCCAGCAGATAGGCGGTCGGCTCCCCTTCGGCCCGGCGTTTTACTAGCGAGCGAAAGCTGGTGCGGATCGCCTCGTCAGGTTCTTCTTTGAAGCGCTGGGTGTACAGCTCGATCCGTTCGCAGCCGCAGGCGTGGGCCAGCAGCAGGTCAGCCTCCAGGCGCGGCTGCTCCGCCCCCTGTTTTTTGAGGTAATCGGTCGTCCAGCCAAGCAGGCGTTCGACGGTCCAGGGCTCGCTAGTTGCCATAATGAAGCCTGTGGGCAAAGCCGTATCGGCTTGCCCGTTCTCGATTACTCCAGCCCGCCCATCGCTTCGCGCAGCGACTGCCGATCGTGATCGATCAGGCTATCGGTGAGCACTTGCATGTCGCCTGCGAGAATTTGATCGAGCTTGTAGATCGTTAAGTTGATGCGGTGGTCGCTCACGCGGTTTTCCGGGAAGTTATAGGTGCGAATCCGCTGGCTGCGGTCGCCGGACCCGATGAGCGTTTTCCGCTCACTGGACCGTTTTTCCTGTTCTTCCAGCACCTTGCGTTCGTAGATGCGTGTTTTGAGCACGCGGAGCGCTTTGGCCAGGTTTTTGTGCTGGCTTTTTTCGTCCTGGCATTGCACCACAATGCCCGTTTCATGGTGCGTCAAGCGAACGGCCGATTCCGTTTTGTTGACATGCTGGCCGCCGGGCCCGCTGGCGTTGAATTTATCCAGGCGGTAGTCGTCGGGGGTGAGGTTCACTTCGACGTCTTCAGGCTCGGCCATGACCGCGACCGTCGCCGCCGAGGTATGCACGCGGCCTTTGGCTTCGGTTTCCGGCACACGTTGGACGCGATGGCCGCCGCTTTCGTACTGCAGCTCGCGGAAGGCGCCTTCGCCTTCGATCGCCAGGATGATTTCCTTGAAACCGCCGAGTTCCGTCGGATTGGCGTCGATCAGCTCTATCTTCCAGCCGCGATTTTCGGCATGGCGCTTGTACATGTCGTACAAGTTCCGGGCGAACAGGGCCGCTTCATCGCCGCCGGTTCCGGCGCGAATTTCCAGCTGGCAACGGGCTCGATGGGCGTCGTCGCCGCCGAGCGTTAGCACCAGCAGCTCGTCCCATATTTCTTCCCGCTCTTCGCGGAGCGTTTCGATCTCGGCTTCGGCCATCTCCCGCTCTTCGGGATCATGGCTGTCGGCCATCACTTTGAGTTCGGTCAGCTGCGTATTCAATTTCTTGAAGCGGCGATACTTGTTCGCCATGCGCGCGATCGAACCGTGTTCCCGCGCGACGGCGGCGATTTTGGTCGAGACCGTTTGAATTTCGGGATCGAGCATCATTCGCTCGAGTTCCTCGAAACGCTTTAATTTAGATTCCAGCATGTCGCGCATAAAAAAACCCTCCGACTCCAGTGCGAACCACCGCTCCGACAGTTTCGGAGCGGCCACCTGCAGCGACGTCGCCCGCTGGATCCAGCGAGCGACGGCTTACCGCAAACGCAATGAGGGAGAGCTAAGATTCGGTCGAAGCCTGCTTTTTCTTCGGCTTCCCTTTTTTCTGCACGCTGGCGTAGTTGCCAGTCTGGAATTTGCTCTGGAACTTCTCAATACGGCCGGCCGAGTCAACGTATTTCAGCTTGCCCGTATAAAACGGGTGGCACTGGCTGCAGATATCAACCTTCAGTTCTTTGCGAGTGCTGCGCGTTTGAAACGCATTGCCGCAACCGCAGGTAACTTCGGTCTCGAAGTACCCAGGATGAATGGAATCTTTCATGTCGCTTACCAATCGAGGCGAGGCAGTCGAAAATAGACTGCTCATGGAACGGTCCGGGAGAAACTTCCCCGAAAGAAGCCGAGTCAATATTATTCGGTCTCTTGCACCGCAAGGGAAGAAGAAGTTTAGCGATTTCCGAAAAACTCGACAAGCGGGCGGCGGCCCGGTTTGGCGCGATGCCGCCAGCTCTGGCAGGGGGCGAAAGTCGCGGCGAGATCCAGACGACCGGAATCGCCGCCAGAAAATGCCGAAACCAGCAAAAATCGCCACGTTCCGCGGCATCAGGCCGGGACTCTGGCTTCTTTCCGCGTGGAGGCTCCTGGCGACTATTTGGCCGGCGGTTTGCAGTAACTCAAGGCGAGCAGGGCAAAGCCGGTCGACAGGTTGGCGTCTCCTTCGAGCCAGCGTTTGTTGCTGTTGGTGAAGGAGCCGTCCTCGTTCTGGCGTTTGGCCAGTTCCTGGCACAGTTCGGCCCGCCAGTCGTGTTTGTTGCCGGCGGCGTCGGTGATGGTGTCCTGGCCGGTGACATCGAGGGCTTTGGCGAAGGTCTGGTAGTAGTAGTACAGACCGGCGTCGCCCATGCCGGGATTTGCTTCGACCGTGTAGTGTTTGCCGATCCAGGTCAGGGCCGCTTTGACACGCGGGTCGTCGGCATCGACGCCGGCGTAAACCATGCTTTTCAGCCCGGCGTAGGTCATGGAGCCATAACTGCGCAATCCGCCGTTGGCGTCTTCTTTGCCGCCGGCCCCTTCGGCGGCGACCGTGTAGTAAAACCCGCCGTCGTTGACTTTACCGGCCAGGGGGGTGGTGTTGAATTCCGACTCCAGATTCTGGCAGCGGGAGACAAAAACCAGCGCCTTCTGCAGGGCCTGGTCATCGGCCCCGGCGCCCACGCTTTTTAACGCGTCGACCAGGTAGGCCGTGTTGGACAGATCGGGACGGGAGTCGCCGCCGTAGCCGCCGCCGCCGTAATTATAGTCGTCGCCGGCAATGTCATCGTCTTCGGCCCACTGCAGGTCGCGAACGAACTTTTCGGCCCCTTTGAGCTGCTTGCTGTAGCGGCCGGCCTGGTTCGCTTCGCTGAAGCACATCATGATGATGCACGTTTCGTAGTTGGGCAGACGACTGCCTTTGGCGTGGATGCCGCCGTTGGGCTGGACCATGGACTCCAGGTAAGCCAGCGATTTGGCGACGGTGGGATCGTTGGGGGAAACGCCCGCCTTCATCAGGGCGGTGGCGCACAAGGCCGTTACGCCCGGGCCGGCCGCTTTGGTAAACGTGCCGTCTTCCGCCTGTCCTTTGGTGCGCAGGTAGGCAATCGCCTTGCTGACGGTCTGATCGTACAGTTTTTGATCGGGCCCCAACTGATCTGCGGCCATCGCAGCTTTTGTCCCGAGCAGCAGCAAGGGGAAGGCGATCAGGAGAAGCGATCGAAGTCCGGAACAAAGGCAGGGCATCGGCATGAACTCCAAAAAAAACAAAGATGAACCATGGGCAGGCGGATCTCAAGGGGGACCGCCCAGATAGAGCCTATCTGATTCTAACCGCTGCAGAAGTCGCGCCGTTTGCTCAAATTCGACAGAATTCGGTTAAACCAACGCCCAGAACTCGCCGCTCCGCTTTGCTCTTGGAAAGATGTCGATTAAATCGACTGGCATGTCGGAAATTTCGACATGCGATTTGACGGTATTGACGAGCTGTCGGTTAAAGTTACTATTGATTGTAATCTTAGTGAACATTAGGGCTCGTAGAAGAGATGGGGTGTCGCAAACCGCGCGGACCGAAATATTCGGTCGATCCGACCTCTTTGCCCGATTGCTCTAACTTCACCAGACAGAAAAAGTTATACTGTGCGGCGATAAGCCCCGAAGAGATATCTGGTCCACGCTGATGGCGTTGAAGCCGCCCACAAATACGGAGATTTCGACGGCCGCCTGCCCGTCGCGGAGATGAAATCCATGAAGAACGATTCCTTTCAAGAGCTCCTTCGCCGCATGCCCACCATCGCCAAAGCGGTGAATGCGTTTGAATCGGAGGACATTCAAAAGCAGGCCTACCAGGAGCTGATCAAGGCTTTCGTCCAGAGCGACGAAGAAGCTGAGGCTGCCGACACCGCCCGCAAAAGCAAAAAACAGCGATCCAAAAAAGACGCCGCCGCCCAGGGGGAGAAGTCGGGGGATAAACCGACCGGCAATGGCGCTAAATCCGGCGACTTGAGCACCGCCGACATTCTGGCAGCGGCTCGCGGGAATCAGAAATCGGCTCCCGCCGCCAAGGCATCGCCGGCCGCCGACAAAAAGAAAGAAGCCAGCCCGCCCAGCGAGCTGGAAGGCATCAAAGAGGCCAGCCTGTACCTGAAGGGCCCCATCCCGCAAGAGCTGGTCGATGGGTCGGACCACTTCGGCAAAGAGAGCATTCAGCTGCTGAAGCATCACGGCACCTATCAGCAGGACAATCGCGACGAGCGGAAGTCCACCAGCGGCGGCAAATCGGCCAAGTCGTACATTTTTATGGTGCGCACCAAGATTCCTTCCGGGATTTTCACCAGCCCGCAACTGCTGGAAGAGCTGGACCTGTGCGACGAAATGGGGAACGGCACGCTCCGCATCACCAGCCGCCAGGGTCTGCAGTTGCACAGCATTCCCAAAGACAACCTGAAAGATGTGATCGCCCGCATCAACGCCGTCAACTCCAGCACGCTGGGCGCTTGCGGCGACGTGAACCGTAACGTGATGTGCTGCCCGGCGCCGTATACCGACGAAGTTCACCTGCAGATGCAGGCGCTCTCGAACCAGCTTGCGGCCCATTTCGCTCCGCGCACCAGCGCCTATCACGAGATCTGGCTCAAAGACACCGAGACCAACGAAAGCGAGCAGATCGCCGGCGCTCCGGCCGAAACGATCGAACCGATCTACGGCAAGCACTACCTGCCGCGCAAGTTCAAAATGGGGATCGCCCTGCCGGACGATAATTGCATCGACGTTTACACCCACGACTTGGGCCTGTTAGCGATCGTCCGCGACGGCAAGATCATCGGTTACAACGTGCTGGTCGGCGGCGGACAGGGTCGTACTCCCACCGCCGAAAAAACCTTCCCCGCCCTCGGCAAGCGAATGGCGTTCTGCACGCCTGAGCAAGTGCTGGAAGTGGCGACTGCAGTGGTCAAGGTGCAGCGCGACTTCGGTAATCGCGCCGACCGGAAGATCGCCCGTATGAAGTATTTGATCCATGACTGGGGTTTGGAACGGTTCAAAGCCAAGGTCGAAGAATACTTCGGCTCCGAATTGCCCGGACCGCAGCCCGACGATGTGACGGCCGTCAACGACCATATGGGCT
Source organism: Lignipirellula cremea (assembly GCF_007751035.1). NCBI lineage: Bacteria > Pseudomonadati > Planctomycetota > Planctomycetia > Pirellulales > Pirellulaceae > Lignipirellula > Lignipirellula cremea. Next base: position 4,436,735 of record NZ_CP036433.1, read on the forward strand.
GGGACGAGCAGGGGGACGGCAAGCTCTTTTATGGGCTCAATGTCGAGAACGGCCGTATCCTGGATACCGAATCCATGCAGATGAAAACAGCGTTCCGCGAAATCTGCCGCCAGTTCAACCCCGGCATTCGCTTCACCGCCAACCAGAGTCTGCTGTTTACCGATCTGGACCCGGCCTGCAAGGATGACTTCACTTCCATCCTTAAAAAACACCATGTGCCGCTATCCGCCGATTTCAGCAACGCCCGGCGCTGGTCGATCGCCTGTGTCGCCTGGCCGACGTGTGGTTTGTCGATTACGGAATCCGAGCGAGCCCTGCCAGGAATTATGGACGACCTGGAAGTCGAGCTGGCGAAGCTGGGCCTGTCCAGTGAAGAGTTCGTCGTACGCATGACGGGCTGCCCCAACGGTTGCGCCCGGCCTTACAACTGCGATGTCGGCCTGGTCGGTCGGGCCAAGGACAAGTACACCATTTTCCTTGGCGGCCGTATGCAGGGGGACCGCTTGAACTGGGAGTACAAAGACATGGTGCCGCACGATGAGATCGTGCCGGAGCTTGCCAAGGTCTTTACCTACTTCAAGCAGGATCGCGAAGAAGGGGAGTCCTTCGGCGACTTCTGCGAGCGGAAAGGCCAGGCCGATCTGGTCGCCTGGTCGGAGGTCGCACAGCCCGCCTGAGGCGGCAAGATTCACCTGCTTCGCCCAGCAGGGAATTAAAACAATAAAAGGAGGGACTGGCCCCCTGCCCGTCCCTCCTTTTTATTTGCGTCGGATTGATTTACGCCGGACCAATTTGTTCGCCTCTGACGGATCGTGGCTGCTGGGTTGCAACCGCCACGGCAGTGCGAGGGATCTATTCTTCCGTCTCTGCGTCGCCTGTTTCGTTTTCGACCAGGGCGCCTTTGTATAACTTGCGGCCCAGGGCGGCCTGGTAAGGGGTCCAGTTGCTGTCGGTGTTGGCGTCGTCGCGAATGATCTGACCCAGTGAGTGGATCTTGGCGTCGAGGTTGTCCAGATGGTGCAGGGCGACCGCCTCGAGCGACATGGGCAGTTTGGGGCTGCCAAAGGCGTACTCGCCGTGATGGCTCACGATCAGATGTTTCAGGTGCAACGCCAGGGGCCGCGGGAACGGTTCGCCAGCGAGGTTTTCGGCTTCCCGGATCTTGCCGTTGAGCAGTTCCACGCCAATCACCAGATGGCCGATCAACTGGCCTTCGTCGCTGTAACCCAGGTCGCGTTCGTAGGTGAGTTCGTCGATCTTTCCCAGGTCGTGCAGGAAGGCGCCCATCAGCAGCAGGTCGGGATCGAGTTCGGGATAACGCGGCGCGACCAGCGTAACCAGTTCCATCAGGCTGGCGACATGCTCCAGCAGTCCGCCGTGGTATGCGTGGTGATTCTTGACGCCAGCGGGCGCCTTGGTGAAGCGGCTCATAAAGGAGTCGTCCATCAGGAAGCACTCCGCCAGGTTCCGCAGCGACAGGTTCTGCATGGAGCGGAGCATTTCGCCCACGCGGGAGGCCAGGCGGTCGACTTGCGCCGCGGCCAGCGTGATGAAGTCGGCTTCGTCGATTTCGGAGGTCGGCTCCTGCTCGAACTTGTTGACGATCATCTGCATGGCGCCGTTGTAAAGCTGCACCGTGCCCTGCACCCGGAGATAGTCGCCGTTATCAAACCGGCTGTAGATCTGGTCCGTGGCGTTCCAGAGCATGGCGGTCAGGGAGCCGCTTTTGTCGGACAATCGCATCTGGAGGTAGAGATTGCCATTGCGATTTGCGCGTAACTGCTTCTCCGCGACCAGGAAAACTTCGTCGACGGCTTCGCGCTCGCCCAGCTGATTAATAAAGCGACGGACCATGAAGTGCAGATTCCTTCCGGAGAACGGGGCAAACAGCCAAGTGTAGTCAAAATAGTGATCGCGTACAGAAGGTGCTTGCTATCCGGCCCTCATTGGGGGTATAAAGCATTTGGAAATCCGCATACACGGTGGATCTTCATCTTTTTTCGAGTACTTTCCCCCCATCCGTTCGTTATTCTGGTGGAGGAGTGTTTTGATGGATGGCTTTGCAGGCCTTCCCAATCGTTTGTGATCTGGTAACGATCCGGGTGAGTCTGGCAGGCGGGTTTATCTCTCTGACGATTGAGAGAAACACGCACCCAGGCTCCTGGTCGAAATCCTTGTCAAAATTTCCGCACACTTTTCAGCACAGTTCGCCGGCGCGTGGATGCCATGGAGGGGCGATGCGATTGGATCGTATCGACCTTACCCCTGTTGGCTGCCTCCCGTTGCCGCTGGTCCTTCTCGAAATAGTCCATTCCACAGTGGGATCCCCAGGAGAGCGTTTTGATGAGATACCTCATAGTCGGGAGCTTGGCGCTAGCGCTATTCGCCTCCACGGCGGAAGCACGCAAATTCACCAATGCCACAACGGGCGTTTCGATTGAAGCGACCTATCTCGGCGTCAAGGATGGGAAAATCATCCTGCAGCTGGAGAGCGGCAAGCTGCACTCGGTCCCAGCCAACGTTTTCACCGCCGAAGATCAGGCCTACTTCAAGGAGATTGGCCCCACCGGCGAAAAACTCCTGGCCGCTCCGCCTTCGGATGAACCGGTGAAGCCCGCCACCGCCCCCCTGGGCGATGATCGATTCAGCCAGGCGATCAGTGAAAACCCGAACAACGCCAGCGCCTGGATCGCCCGCGGCATGGTGCTGACCAAAGACGGCAAGGCGGAACTCGCTGTCGCCGACTTTAACCGCGCTCTGGAACTGGAACCGAAGAATCCTTCGGCCTGGAACGGTCGCGGCAAAGCCTACATGACCGGCGGCGATGCGGCCGCTGCCCATCGTGACTTCTCCCAGGCGATCGAACTCGACGAAAAATTCGTCCCCGCCTATCGCAACCGGGCCGACAACGCCGTGGCGTACTATAAGACGCCTGCCGGACAGGCGATGATCGAGGAAGAATTGGCTAAAGCCCGCAAAAAACGGGACGCCATCGAACGCGTGTACCAGCAGAAGTTCCCCTGGCAGCCGCGCCACTCGACCACCGACAAATCGCTGTCCAATGCGGCGCTGGATAACCTGGTGATGACCGATCGCATGTATGCCGAGCGTTACCAGCGCGACTGGGAACGGAGCCACGATATTGATTATGGCGTCAGCGGCGGCATCCACGTTGGCGGCGGAGTCGCCGTCGGCGCAGGCGTTGTTCTGGGACAGGCGGGAACGGTTGTTCTCAATCCGGCCCTGGCCGTCTATCCGCTGAAAGCCCAGGTGGGCGAAACGATTACCCTTGTCGCCAACCCCAGCCAACTGGCAGCCGGCATGCAGGTGATCGGCAAGGGAGCCAACCCGAATCCGGAAGAAGGCGCCCAGGCCACGCCCGAGCAGATCGCGGCCGTGAAAATGGTCGACTTTTATCGCGATGTCAACGGTAACGGTCAGCTGGAGAAAGACCAGGATCAGTACCTCGCGACGGATCCGACCAGCAGCGACGGCTTCTCGACCGAAGTGCCCACCGGCGATTTCAACCCCGGCACGCAGACCTACTTCGCCGTGCCCAAAGGGGACGGCACTTCGCCCTCGGGCGAAGGTTCCGCCACGCTGATTCTGTCGCAAAGCCTGCTGGCTGCGGCGGCCAAAGCCGAGCGGAATATCGCCGACCAGGCGGGCCGTGGAGCCAGCGCTGGTCTGTCGGCCGCCGACGCCGACGCTCTGGGACGTGAGCAGTCCGACGTCGCCAAGATCATCAACGACATCGCCAAAAAGGTCAAAGGCGAAGCACCCGAACTGGCCCAGCAGCTGCTCGATCTGCGTCCGCAGGTTGGCCAGGCTTCCGGTCAGCTCCGCGCCGCCAAGAACAGCCCTGGTGATGGCAGCAAAGCAGCCGCCGGCAACGCCGCCACTAGCGCCTCGGGCGTCGCCCAGGCGCTGGAGAATGCTTCGGTCGAACTGGCCAAACTGACCGGCACCTACGAAGAACCCGCCAGTCCGGGCGAGGGGGAAGGCGCCGGGGAAGGATCGGGCGAAGGCGAAGGAGCCGGCCCGGGTGAAGGCCAGCCGAAGAAGCCGCCGACCGATGAACAGTATGCGGGTGCTCCGGGCGCTGCCTCGGGCGAACTGACTCCGGCTCCGGGCAAGCCCGGCGGTCCGGGCGGTCCCGGCGACGGCGTGGTCATCAATAACAACTATGGTGACGACGACGACAACGGCGGCATTGTCATCAACAACGATCTGTCCGATGACGACGACCTGGCCTATCGGGCCCGTGGTTACGCCGAAGACGGCGACTACGACGCCGCGCTGCTCGACTACGATCGCGTGCTGGCCCGTCGTCCCGACGACGTTCGCCTGCTCCGTGATCGGGCCGATACACTGATCGAACGCGGCAGCTATGATCGGGCCGTTCTCGATTACGATCGCATGATCAAAATGGCGCCGCGTAACGCCGACTTTTATTACAACCGCGGTTGCGCCCATCTGGCGGCGGGCGACATCGAAGCCGGTATTTCCGACTTCACCATGTCGATCCAGCTCGATGAGCTTGGAAAGCTGGGCAACCTGGCCTACAACAATCGGGGCAGTGCCTACGCCCGACTGAGCAAGTTCGAACTGGCGATCGCTGACTTTGACAAGGCGATTGAAATCACGCCGACCGAATCGCTCGCCTATCGCAACCGGGCCCTGGCCCTGAAGCTGCTGGGTCGGTCCGATGACTACGAGAAAGCGATCATTCGCTATCGCGAAGTGGAATCCACCCAGGTGGTGCTGCCGTAACGGCGGTAGCCCTGACGAGAAAACGCAGCTAATAAACAAGGCGACGTCGGACATTCCGGCGTCGCCTTGTTGCATTCTTACAGCGGTTATCCCCGCCCTGCCATGTCCGCCAGGACGCTCACGTCCTGGTAGGGCGGGATCGTCTGGCGCCATTCGTGCTGGCCAGCCGGGCCGGGCTTATTCGTTCTGGTACGGCATCATGACTTCTTCAGCGGTGATGCTGGCGATGGAGCTGAAACCGCCATCGACGATCTTTTGTCCCAGCTTCGTCACCTGGCGGAAGTACTTGTCGCTGGGGCGACGGCCCAGATGCTCGCGAATCAGGTCGCGGCAGATCACGTCGGCTGCTTCGCGAATGACTTCGTCCTGGCTTTCGGCCGCGTACAAGCTTGTGCACAGCACGACGACCATGTTTTGCACCCGTTTGGAAAGCTCTGACATGCGGCACTGGCGATCGGCCAGCTTGAGTTGATGCTTCCGCATCACGCCGCTGATCTCCAGCGGCGCATCCTGCAGGGCGTCGATCGCGTAACGGGCGTGTTCCCGCAGTTTGCCCGGCAAGGGCGGCAGATCGGGCTGGGAGTGCGGCGTGATGTACTGCTTGACCAGCCAGGAGCTGTAATGGGCCAGCGGCCCCTTAAGCGCCCAGGCGTGCCGTGGGTTCAGCGGATTGGGCTGTTTGATGCCGGCAGCCGCCAGCGTTTTTCCGATCGGCTCAAAGTAGGTCACCCCGTGCTGTTTGACGAGCGACTTGAAGAAGGCCATGCCGAGCATTTCCCCTTCGCCTTCATAAATGCAGGGCGCCAGGTATTCGTGCACGTTGTCGCCGAATAGGTGTCCGTGCAGGAAGGAGCGGCCGCCGTGCGTTTTCATGAAGAACTCAATGGCGGCTTCCTTCTGCGCTTCGCTGCCAAAGATTTTAGCGACGATGCACTCCATTTCCCCGCGGTAGCCCTGGTCGATCAGGCTGGAGCACCACGCCGTCATGGCGTCGCAGGCGACGATCAGCCCCGCCAGCCTGCCCAGACGACGACGGACTAACTCGCGCTGGTCGATACTCTCGCCGTAGGTCTTGCGGAACTTCGACCAGGGAAGCAGATTGGCCATCATAATGCGCATGGTGCCAGCGGCGTTGGCGCAGAGTGCGATCCGGCCCAGGTTCAGCCCATGGTAGGCGATCGTCAGGCCGTTCCCTTTGATCGGCTCCAGCAGATTCGCGGCGGGAACCTCGAAGTCCTTGAAAATGATCCCCTGGTTGTAGGTATGCTTCAGGGCGTGCAGGCCGTATTTGCGTAGCTGGAACTGGTCGTTCTCTTCCGCGGGCAGGTCGCAAATCAGCACGGCCGGCGTATTATCGATCAGGCAGACCAGGCCGATCGTACGACCGGGTCGAACATTGGTGATGAAGAGTTTTTCGCCGTTGACCAGGTACTTGTCCCCCCGCAGTTCCGCCGTGGTGCGTAGCGCCGTGAGATCGGAGCCGGCGTTCGGTTCCGTCAGGGCAAAGGCCGACAGGCTCTCGCCGCTGGCCAGTCGCGGCAGGAAGCGGGCTTTCTGTTCCGCATTGCCAAACGTCCGCACCGGATCGACCGCGCCGATACAGCCATGCACCGAAGCCAGGCCGGCGATCGTGGGGTCAACCATCGCCATGCGGGTCAGGAAGGGGGCGAAGCTGCGGAACGGAGTCCCCTTGCCGCCGTATTCCCGGTCGACCAGCAGGCCCCAGTACCCGGCTCCGCCGAGGTCATCGAGCACTTGCTCGGAGATTTTGTTCTCGTCGTTCAGCAGGGTTTTTTCCTGGCGATGTTTTCGCACGACCGCGAGGGAATCGTCCATCACCTGGGTGATATCGTCGGGCGTTTCGACCGCCAGCGGCCGAAACAGATCAATCTCGATCTTTTTTTCCCAGATCGCTTTATGGAGTGGACTGTTGACTGTCTGGTATTGCGGCAGAAACAGCGACTCCACCTGGTCATCCGCTTTATCGATCGCGCCGGTACGACGGGCTTCTTCCGCACTTTTGCCGCCGAGGGTCAGGGCGGTCTCGGCGAAGGAAGCGGTCTCCGGCGTCGGTTCAGGGGCGACTGGCGACGGCTCCGTGCGGGTTAACGGGCTTCCGGCGACGGTGGACTCTTCCGGGGTGCGGGGGTCGTCATTCGTCATGGCGGCGGCTCCTTGGGATAGACGCAAAGGGTTTGGCTGCCGCCAGAAGCTCCAGGAAAGGGCGTTCCTTCCGTTACCAGAAAAGTGTGGACGGACATCAGCCGCTTCTCAAAAGGCGGAAGCGGTTAATTCTTTACGCCGGACGACTAGCGGGCAAATTGTTCAAACACTTTTTTATCGGCGGCGGAAAGGGGATAACGCCATTCTCCCGCGATGGACAGATACTCCTGCGACTTTTTCTGGTTGTCGAGGTTTGTTGTAGCAACTGTAACGCCGTTCTCACTTTGAACGGGGGGATCGGCTTTCACCACAATGTCGAAACCGGTCCTTTTAGAAGCCAGAATGATGGCGTCAAAATCGTCCGCCTGGAACGGCGCTTGCGCCGGATTGACCATGCGTCCCAGCAGTTCTTCTGGCGTCATTTTCGCCTTTGTCGCCAGTTCGTTGATCCACGCCCTGGAGGGATCGTCAAGACACTTCAGATAGGCGGGGTAGTTCTGATAGAAGAGAAAACGATTCTGAAAGACGGCAATCGATGCGGCGTCCCAGCCCATGATTTCCGACGGGTCGCAGGAGTGCACTTCTTCCGGCGAGAGATAGCGGTCGAGCAGGCAGGCGTCGACAAAATTGCGATACTCGGCAAGATCCTCCATGGTCATGATATAGCGCCAGACGTCGCCTTCGTTGATGTAGTTACAGGTCAATGTCTCGGTTTCGACCGTGAACTTTTCCTGCAGTGCGGCTAACTCTTTTTCCGTGACGGCCACGTAACTGCCGTCCCGCTGTTTGGCGTAAATGTATTTGACGGTCGCTTCTTTAAGCTCGATCTCTTCTTCGCCCAGGGCGTTGAGCTGGCGTCGTCCGCCGGCGTATCCCAGACGAATTCGGTAGAGATCCGCGCTGCTCTGCCCTTCGACTTCACGGTAGTCCGTTTTGACGGGACGAAGTAAATGCTCCGGCGTCTGCTGGTAGCCCCAGATATACTGGGTGCGTTCCTTGATCAGTTCCGGACCAGTCAGACCCGCTTTTTCGGCAATTTTGTAGAGTTCTTCGCGCGACTCCGTAGCAATGGCCCAGTAGTACCCGTGGTACATCCCGTCCATGCGCATCGGTTCCAGTTTTTGGTCGACCTGGGCGGGACCCAGCCCGGCGATCGCGATCGTTTTGCCAAAGCTGGTCCAGGCGGCCACATCGCGGAACACCGTAATCGACAGGATATAGGCCACGGCAATCAGCACTGGCAGCGTCACTACCGCGACAGCCAGCACAATCAGTCCGATCGTTTGCGGATCACGTTTCTTCCGTCGTTTGGGCGGCGTTGGCGTGCCCGCTGCGGGCTGCGGAGCAGGATTATGCATAGCGAATTCTCCAAAGCAGGTTCCGACCTGCGCCTCAGGGATTCACAAAAAAGTCAAAGACCAGCACGTTATCAAGACGCGGTCCTACGAGTTTAACAAACTCCTGGTGCGCCGGATGGGGCAGATACGCATCGCGCCCCGCGGCGTCGCGGAAGCTGACCACAAACGCGTGCGTAAAGCCGGCTGCCTTGTTCTCCACGCTGACATCGGTTCCCCATTCGAACGCGGTAATCGTGTCGATCTTTCCGGGCAAGGCCGCAAACGCGTCGACGACCTCTTTCACTTCCTCGGCGCTAACGGAGTCCTTGAACTTGAAGAGCACCACATGCCGCAGGGTTTTGGAGGATTCGGCGGCGGACAACGACAAAGCGGCGCCCGGCAACATGACCAGGCCCAGCGACAATACAAGCAGACAGAAAAGCCAGCGCATCAAAACAGTTCCCCGAAACAAGTCAGCAGCAGTCAAAGCGAAAGAAAAAATGGCCCGCGGGGGGCCAACGGATATCGCCCGAAAAGGCAAAGGGCGAAGAGTGGATCCACCTGTTGTTATCATACCCGACCGCGACATAAAATTCTCCCCGCTGCAGCGGGCGATCGCGCCCAGGCTTTTGCGGCCGCCCCGACACATCCTGGCGCCAGCGGCGAGCGGAGCCGGCCTATCGCACAAAGTCAGGCGATCCCGTTGAAGGCCTGCCGGTTTGGGGCCAAAAGCTGCGGTAACCCCTTTGTGTCACTTGTCGCGGCCCTGGAAATTCTGATAGACTAACGGTTTGCCAATTTGCAAAGTTAAGTTGCGCGCTAGCGCCGTCAAATTAAACTTTTTGAGGAGGACGCTGTGGGAACGAAGAAAACGGGTAAAGGCCGCCGCAAGCTAGGTCGCAAGAAACGACGCAACCGCGCCAAAATCCGGCATCGCAAGAAATAGTCGAATCCCATTGCCGTCCTCAAGGCGCAAACTTTTGTTTTGCGCCTTGAGAAGATGGTCGTGGTGAGCCAAATGGCAGCGGGAAATGCTTCCCGCTTTTTTTATGCGCCGTCGCTGCAGCGTTCCGGTTCTTCGCTGCGCCGCTTGTCACGGAGTCAGGGCCTGGCATTGGCTTGCCTGCCGCGGGAGACCGGGCGTCTAAATCTCCGCCGACGCCTGCCAGGCCACTTCCGCGGGAGCGGCGGGCTGCACCTGCTTGACCGGCTGCACGGGGCTGGGTTCCTGGAACTCCATCGGATTGGGCGGAAAGCAGAGCAGGGGAATCGACAGTGAGGCAATTCCCAGCGCCATCCGCGGCCAGCCCAGTTGCACGTTGTCGTCGCGCGTGGGAGGGTGATCTGACCCCATGAACAGCACCAGGGTAATCATGATCATCCAGGTGCCAACGCCGGCGTAGACCACGTAAGCAATCGCGAACACCATGAACCCACGCGCTATCCATTTGGCGTTTCTTCCCAGCAAGCCATGGATCACGTGGCCGCCATCCAGCTGGCTGACCGGCAGCATGTTCAAGCCCGTAATCAGCAGTCCGATCCAGCCGGCCATGAAAAACGGATTAAGTTGGCTGACCACCACCTGGGCGCCGGGCGTGTAGCCAGCGGGCTGGATCAGGTCGTACAGAAACTGAATCGCCAATGGGGCGTTGAAGATCATGCCGCCATAAGCGGGCGCATCAAAGTCCAGCCGGGCCGTTCCAATCCAGATGATCGGAATGGCGACCACCAGGCCGGCCAACGGTCCGGCGATGCCAATGTCAAAGATCTGACGGCGGTCGGCTTTGGAGCCGTCCATCCCGATCACGGCGCCAAGAGTGCCAATCGCATTGATCGGAATCGGTAAAAAGATCGGGTAACTGGCCGGAATCTTGTACCAGATGGTCGCCAGGAAATGGCCCATTTCGTGCGTCAGCAGGATCAGCAACACGCAGCCCATATAAATCAGCCCGTCCTGCCAGTGAGTCACCAGCATTTGTCGGGCGGGCATCCATCCCGGCGGCAGGAGCACTTCATTGCTGAAACCAAGCCCCGCGCCCAGGTAGGCCAACGGCATCCAACGGGTCGATCCTACCCAGAAAGTCGACAGGCAAGTCGCCAGGAACAGCATCAGCGGCAAACGCAGCTTGCGTCGCACGATTGGCAGGCTGCTCGTTTTCGGCGCCGGCTCAGGAGGCGAACTGAGATCGAGTTGGTCGCGCGGAGCGTCCCCTTCTCGGGCCGATATTTCAGGTTGGGGAGGAGTTGAAGCCATGCCTCAAAGATAGCAGCGGACCGGGGCGGCGGCTATAACGGTTGCGACGCCAGACGGCCCCGACGGACGATTTTATCTACCGTCAAGTTAGTCCCGCAGACGAAAACGGACTGGCAGTTTTTCCGTGGTGGGGATTGCGGCGCCAAACAGTTGGGCCGGTTCGCCCCTCCATTTCTGTACGGCATTCACGGCGGCCCGGTCCAGGATCGGATAGCCGCTGGACTGCAGAATTGTCACCCGACCGACCCGTCCGCTGGCGGCGACTTCCAGTTCCAGCATCACGGTGCCTTCCCAGCCGCGGCGTACGGCCTCGGCCGGATACTGGGGGGCCTGGTTGCTGGAAAAGTCCGGCGGCGTTTTGGTTTCCACTCCCAGCTGCACCGTAGCAGCAACCGCAGGAGGCTGGGTCACCGAAGGCGCCGTGCGCAGCGGACGCTTGGGCTGCTCCGGCGGTTTTTCGACGATGCGTTCCTCCGGCTCCGGGCGCCGAACCGCCAGTGGAACCGCCACTCGCTCCCGCGGACGGGACTCGGGCTTCGCAGCCGCTGGAGGTTCGGCTGCCACGGCTTGGGTGCGCGGGACAGGCAGCAGGGCGACTGTCAGGACGGGCGGCGGGGTGTTTGTCTCGACAAGGGTTTTGACCTCAGGAACGGGAGGAAGCGGCTCCCTCGTTTCGGGTTCCGGCAGCAGGGGCGGCGCCGGCTCGACAGGCGGTTCCGGCTCCACGGGTGTTGGGGGGGAGGCTTCGGCTTCTGGCTCGACCTCGATGGGGACGGTTTCTTCTACCTGTTCGAGCGCCGGCTGGGCGAGGGAAGCTTCCAGGTAGATGGCTGTTTGACTGCCTGCAACTGCAAAGTGCTGCTGAGGAATCGTCCACAAACAGGCCGTCAACGCAGCCCCATGCGCGACCAGCGACAGGGTAAATGCCTTGGAGAGCGTCGGTTGCAAAAAGCGGCGGCCGATTGTTATCACCAACCCAGGTGGGGTAGTCGTCTACTTGGTTAAATACAGTTTACCCGATGAAGTCAGACGCAGCCGGTACATGTTCTCCTGATGCTCGATCCAGACCTCCCTGCGACCCTGCAGCAACTCAAAGGACTGATAGATCAGCGGACGATCGGAGCTTTCGACAGGAGACTCCTGATCTTCCGGGGAGAATTCAGGTTCGGCAGGACAATTGCCGGACGGGCTCGGCATGGCGATTTTATTCATAAGAGTGGCGATCTTCGGCGAGAAAAAACGAGGAGAGCGTACATCCTGGTCTTCAAGCAAAGCATGCGCCCAAGTCGCGGTCGGCATGGACCTTCCATCGCCAACGGAGACGAAATCCGTGCCGGACGACCACCGTCGTGGTCCAAATACAGGCAAAAGTCTGGCAAAACGCGGCCTCAGACGGGATTGGTCTGCCCTGCCTTCCTGCTTTTCGAGGAGCTTTCCGCAATCACCAATCGGCCTGATTTTCGGCCCGGGACCTTGCCTGCCAAAGGCGGGGATGTCTATTCAGGCGACAAGCATGTCGGTTTTTTCGACATTCAGGAGAGGGTCTGCCAAAGAGTCGGGCCGCCATCCCATTGATTTCATCATCCGAAGGTCTATAAAGCATCGGGTTCTCACGAACCGAGGCGGAAGTTTATGTCGTTGGCTTTTTCGAATGGGGTGACACGCGTGCAACCTAGCGAAGTGTTGGCATTGTGCCGCGAGAAGGATATCAAGGCGGTTGATCTGCGGTTCATGGATTTTCCGGGACTGTGGCAGCACACCACGATCCCGATCCGCCACCTCACCGAAGACGTTTTCGAAGAAGGGCTGGGCTTCGACGGCTCCAGCATTCGTGGCTGGCAGGCCATCAATGAGAGCGACATGCTCATCATTCCGCAGCCGGAAACGGCCTTTGTCGATCCGTTCACGCAGCTGCCCACGCTGGTGATGATCTGCAATATCCACGACCCGTCGACCGGAGAAGAGTACAGCCGCGATCCCCGGAACGTGGCCCGCAAATCGATCAACTATCTCCGCAGCACCGGCATCGCCGATACCTGCTTTATCGGCCCTGAGGCCGAGTTCTTCGTCTTTGACGATATCCGCTTCGATCAGCGGGCGAACGCCGGCTTTTACTTCATCGACAGCATCGAAGGGGAGTGGAACCGGGGCCGCGACGAAAACCCCAACCTGGGCTATAAGATCCGGCACAAGGAAGGCTATTTCCCCGTCCCGCCGACCGACTCGTTGATGGACCTGCGCAATGAGATGATGCAGACAATGATCGAGTGCGGCCTGGATATCGAGTGCCAGCATCACGAAGTCGCCACCGCCGGCCAGTGCGAAATCGACATGCGCTACGGCGAACTGGTCCGCATGGCCGACCAGGTGCTGATGTTCAAGTACGTCATCAAAATGACGGCCAAAAAGCACAACAAGTCGGTCACCTTCATGCCCAAGCCGATCTTCAACGATAACGGTTCAGGCATGCATACCCACCTTTCCCTCTGGAAAGAGGGCCAGCCGCTGTTCGCTGGCGGCGGCTACGCAGGACTGAGCGATATGGCCCTGCACGCCATCGGCGGCATTCTGAAGCATGCCCCGGCGCTGTGTGCGTTTACCAATCCGACCACCAACAGTTACAAGCGACTGGTCCCCGGTTACGAGGCTCCCGTTAATCTGGCGTACTCGCAGCGAAACCGCTCGGCCGCCTGTCGCATTCCGATGTACAGCCAGAGCCCCAAAGCGAAGCGGATCGAGTTCCGCTGCCCGGACCCCAGCTGTAACCCGTACCTGGCATTCGCCGCCATGTTGATGGCCGCGATCGATGGCATCCAGAATAAAATCAGCCCTGGCGAACCACTGGATAAAGATATCTACGATTTGCCGCCCGAAGAGCTGGCCACCGTGCCGAAGACGCCAGGTTCGCTCGATGAAGCGCTTGACGCCCTGGCGGCGGACCACGACTTTTTGCTGCGGGGCGACGTCTTCACCCAGGACGTCATCGGCACCTGGATCCACTACAAGCGGACCCACGAGGCCGACGCGGTCCGCCTGCGGCCGCACCCTTATGAGTTTTGCTTGTATTACGACATTTAATCTGCCCGCCTGAGCGGCGGCCGCAGCCGGAGTTTGGCCGTGTGGAAAACCCGACAGCATCCCCGTTGCCCTGGCAAGGAAAGGAAACTGGCGTGACGCGAGACTATCGGCAAGTGGCGTGGGATAGCGCCCTGGAAGACGACCTGCGACAACTGATCCGACTGGCGGTTCGCGAGGACCTGGAACGGGCCCAGGACTGGACGACCGTCGCGCTGGCTCCTGCGGGTGTCCGCTCCCAGGCCGGCGTCGTGGCCCGGCAGCAAGGCGTCGCCGCGGGACTGCAGGCGGCGGAGATCATTTTCCACGAGATGGATATTGACGCCCGTGTGGAAAGAATCGTCGAAGACGGCCAGCGGCTGCAGCCTGGCCAGACTTTGCTGGAAATCGACGCTCCGACGCGCGACCTGCTCACGGCGGAGCGCACCCTGCTGAACTTTCTGGGGCGGCTGTGCGGCGTGGCGACCAATACCGAGGCGTATGTCGCCCGCATCACGGGCTGTGCGGCCCGGCTGTACGACACGCGGAAAACGACGCCCGGCTGGCGACGGCTGGAAAAGTACGCCGTGCGTTGCGGCGGCGGCGTGAACCATCGGACCGGCCTGTACGACGCCATCCTGATCAAAGACAACCACTTGGCCTTTGCCCAGTCGACCGCCCGCACGCCTGCGGATGCAGTCGCCGCCTCGCGTGATTTTCTCTCCCAGTATCCCGGCGGACTGCCGGAGATGGTGATCGAAGTGGAGGTCGATACGCTGGAGCAACTTCAGCAGGTTCTGCCACAGTCACCCGATGTGGTGCTGCTGGACAACATGCCGCCGGAGCAGCTCCGTCAGGCGATCGGTCTCCGCGATCAGCTGGCCCCTGGCGTGGCCCTGGAAGCTTCGGGCGGGATCACCCTGGAAACGATTCGCTCGATTGCAGAAACAGGGGTCGATCGGATTAGCGTCGGCGCCCTGACGCATTCGGCGATCAACTACGATGTGGGACTCGACTGGCGCACGCCCGTGGAATAGAGCGGCGCCTTGCCGTATCCAACATCAGGCGCCGGGACGCTGATCGCCGGAAGCCGGCGACGGGCCTCCAATGCGACGGGCGAGATTGCCCGTCGTGCGTATTACGGAGTCCATGAAACGAGCAAACGAAACGGCGGGCCGCTTACTTGACGTGCGTCGCCAGTTCGGCGGCGGCGTTTTCATAGGTGCGAGTCTTACCGTTGCCGACCTGCCTCAGGGCGATCTCGTACAGGTCCTGGCCGCGTTTGGTTGGGTATTCGCCGGTGATGCAAGCCTGGCAGAGCTGGTCGCGATCAAAACCGATGGCCCGGCTGACTGCTTCGACCGGCAGGTATCGGAGCGAATCGGCCCCGAGCGTTTTGGCCATTTCTCGCTGTACCTCAGCGGTCAGATTGCCGTCGGGCATGAACTTGGGAGCGAACAGTTCGTCCACCCGGGACATGTCGATCCCGTAGAAACAGGGGGCGATAATGGGGGGACAGGCGACGCGGACATGGATTTCTTTCGCTCCACCTGCCGAACGCAAGCGGTCCAGCAGCACCTTCATCGTTGTCGAGCGAACGATCGAATCCTCGACCAGGAAAACACGTTTCCCTTCCAGGACTTCACGAAGCGGCGTGTACTTGTTCTGGGCTTTCCGTTTGCGGCCTGCGCTGCCTTCGATAAAGGTGCGGCCGCTGTAACGGTTGCGGATCAGGCCTTCGCGTGAAGGCAGGCCCAGTTCAAACGCCATGGAGTCGGCGGCCGCTTTGCTGGTGTCGGGAACCGGCACCACGATCGTGTCCTTGTCAAAGGGCATCGTCATCAGCGGGTCGGACATTTCCAGCCGGGCTAGTTCGGCGCCCAGGTTGCTGCGCGACTGGTAGACCGAGCGTTCGTCGAGCGTACTGGCGACGTTGGCGAAGTAGACCCATTCGAAAAAGCAGTGGGCCTTGCGCGAAGAGGGCACAAAGTTGGCGATTTCGAACTTGCCGTTGACGATGGTTATCGCCTGGCCCGGCAGCAGCGATTTGATGCTTTCCGGCTCAAAACCCAGATTCAGCAGAGGCACGCTTTCACTGGCGGCGGCGAACAGCGAGCCTTCTTTGGCGTAGCACATCGGCTTGATGCCCAGCGGATCGCGAGCGATCAGCATGTCCCCCTGGGCGTTCAGCAGCACCAGGGAGTAGGCGCCATCGAACAGGCGATCCAGGTTAGCCATCATCTCCAGCAGCGTCGGCTTCTGATCGCCTGAGTACTGCCGGCAGATTTCATGCATGATGATTTCGGTGTCGGTCTCGCGCGCCAAATGGTGCTTGTCGTCGCTCAGCAATTCATTGCGCAGTTCCTGGTAGTTGGTCAGCTGCCCGTTGAAGGCAAAGCTGAACCACTTCCGTTTTTCGACATGGTGCCTTTCAAAAGGCTGGGCGTAGCTGCGATCTTCGGCCCCGCAGGTGGCGTAGCGGACGTGGCCGATGGCGGCGCGGCCGGCGTACTCCCGCATGAGGCTTTCCCCTTTTTTCCGTCGCGACAGATAAAAGGCCTCGCTAACCATGCCGATCCGCTTGTGCGTATCGATCAGCTGGTTGCGTCGGGGGTCGTAGGTCGTCATCCCGGCGGCAAGCTGGCCGCGGTTCTGGATGTCGAGCAGCATTCGCGGCATCAGTCGCGATACTTCCTCCGAACCCTGCTCCGGGCAAAGCGGACTGACCGGACCATTTGGAAGATGGTAAATCGCGGCGACGCCGCATTCATGATGGAGTTCAGTCATCGTTTTCAAGCGGCAGTTGGCGGTCTAGGGGCGCTGGACGGAGGCAAAAGTCGCGGAAAAGAAGCTCAACCGCCTGGTGTGTTTTCGCAGCCCGAAAAAGCTATCGAATCCTGTCCGGCGGTCGCTGGAGTCGGCATCGTCCCTGAAGCAGTTTCCCTCGCAGTCGAACTGACCGACTGCCCATTTTCCATCGCGTGTTTTCTTCGCTGGCGGACTGGTTTTGAAGATGATCACCCGAATGAAGGGGGTCGATCATGGGGAAAGGTCGAAGTGTCCCACGGCTTTGATTATTCTAGGAGCGCGTCGCCAAGTTCACAAGCGACAAGTCGATACGATTTCCAATCCGTCGCCAGCGGACGGGCCAGGATCGCTGCAATCGGACGACTTTACCATCTGCTTTTCCTGGCCTGAATTCCCTGGCACAGGCAGGCGGTTTGCGGTATTATATCCACCACTATTGATTGCTTACGGCAATCGTACCTGCCTGCCGACGTCCCCCCGCTCGGTAACCTACCCTCCAGCCCAGTTCACTCTTCGGAAAGCACCGCGATGAAATGCTCGCTGTTCTTGATGCTGGCGGCTTGCCTTTTCTCAACCGCAAATCTTTGGATAACGCCCGCGAACGCCGACGATCTGCTGCCGGCCGACACCCCGATCGCCTCGGTAATTAACCATTACGTGAACCAGCGGATGGCGGCCCTGAGAGTCCAGCCGACCCCGCCTGCGGAAGACACCCTGCTGCTGCGCCGCACCATGCTGGATCTGGTGGGACGCCCGCCGACTCTGGTGGAAGCTCAGGCGTACGCCGCCGACGAAAACCCGCACAAGCGGGACGAGCTCATCTCGCGGCTGATCGGTTCGCCCGGCTTTGTCCGGCACCAGGCCGATGAGATGGACCAGTTCCTGATGCTCAGCTCCGGCGGCACCGTGCGCACCTACCTGGTGAAGGCCCTGGAAGAAAATCGTCCCTGGGACCAAATGTTCCGCGACCTGCTGCTGGGCGAAACCGACGACGTGGAACAAAAAGGGGCGATCGAGTTTGTTAAACGTCGCGTGAGCGATCTCGATAAACTCACGACTGAAGTCAGCTCGATCTTTCTCGGCGTGAACGTGAGCTGCGCCCAGTGTCATAACCACCCGTTTGTCGACGACTGGACTCAGGACCATTTCTACGGCATGAAATCGTTCTTCGGCCGCACCTTCGACAACGGCGGTTTTGTCGGCGAACGCGATTATGGTCTGGTCTCCTACAAAACGACCGAAGGCGAATCCCGCGAAGCCAAACTGCTGTTTATCACCGGTGTCGAGCTCGAACAGCCGCCCGTCAAAGAAATGTCCGATAAAGATCGGAAGGCAGAGAAAGAGCTGCTCGACAAACTGAAGAAGGACAAAGAAGCTCCCCCTGCCCCGGAGTTCAGCCTCCGCGCCAAGCTGGTCGAAACGGCTTTGGCCACTGGGCAGAACGAACTGTTCGCCAAAGCGATCGTGAACAACCTGTGGGCCCGCTTCTATGGCCGCGGTCTGGTCGATCCGGTCGACCAGATGCATGCCGAAAACCCGCCCAGCCATCCGGAACTGCTCGACTGGCTGGCCCGCGACTTTATCAACAACGGCTACAATCTGCAGCGTCTGATCGATGGCCTGGTGCGGAGCGAAGCGTACGCCCGCAGCAGCCGGTTGCCTGAGGGCGACTATCCGCCTGCGACCGCCTTTGCCGTCGGCTCGGTGCGACCGTTGCGGCCGGAAGCCTACGCGGCCGTGCTGAAAATGGCCGCGACCAGCCCCGACTTTTTCCCTGCCGAAATGTCGGTTGAGGATCGTGAAAATCGGGCCGAAGGGATCGTTTCCCGCTCGCGCACCATCGCCCGTTCTTTTGAGCAGCCGGCCCCCGGTTTCCAGGTCAGCGTGGATGAAGCCCTGCTGATGAGCAACGGCGATCGCATCCGCAGCGAGCTGCTGTCCACCTCCAGCGAAGCGTTGCTGGGGAAACTGAACGCGACGCCCGATCGCGCGGAGGCGATTAACCTTTTGTTCTGGAATGTCTGCAGCCGCCCTCCAGAAGCCGGCGAAGTTGAAGCCATCCAGGCCTTCCTCAGCAGTCGGCAGGACGACCTGCCCCAGGCGTACAGCCATGTTGTCTGGGCTTTGCTGACCAGCAGCGAGTGCCGCTTTAACTACTAAACACTTTCACGACCGGGCCGCTGGCGCTCTTTGACGCCTTGTCGCTTTGCCGACAGGCGGCGGAAAGCCGCAGCGTCCTTCCGATCTTTTGAACCATTCTTACCGGCTATCTTCCCAATCGATAGCGCATCGCAGGAGCCCAGTCATGAGCCGAACGCCTCGCAGCAAGTTCTGTGGATCGCCTGAGCATGCGGTCAGCCGCCGTAGTTTTCTCGGAGCCGCCGCCGGCGCCGCCGCGTTGACGACCGCCGATATGACGGTGCTGGATTCGCTGACCCAGCCGGCCATGGCCGACGAACTGAAACGGCAGGGGAAGCATGTGATTCTGCTCTGGCTGGCCGGCGGCGCCAGCCAGCTGGAAACGTGGGATCCCAAGCCGGGACGTCCCACCGGCGGCCCGTACCGCGCCATTCCCACGTCGACGCCAGGCGTGCATATCTCGGAACTCATGCCGAAGATGGCCCAGCGGCTGCAGAATACCGCCATCATTCGCTCCCTCAACACAGGCAACGGCTCCCACGGCGACGCCGCCCGGATCATGCACCTGGGCCGTCGCGATGAAGCCAGCATCAAGTATCCCGACCTGGGCGCGGTGGTCGCTCGGGAACTGGGCCAGGCCGACGCCAAATCGCCCGACTACGTCGCCTTTTATACGGCCACCGAAGGCCGCGGCAACGCCTATGGCCAGGCGGGCTTCCTTGGCGCCCGATACCTGCCGATGTTTTTGACCAAAGGGAACACGCCGGAAAACCTGAGCGCCCTGGAAGGTCTAAGCGATATCGACCACAAGGAACGGGCCGCGCTGCGGGAACTGCTGAGCAGCCGTTTTGTGCAAGGACGATCGGGCGAATCGCTCGGCAGCCATAACGAAGCTTATGCCCGGGTGCGAGGACTCATGTCGAGCGAAACGTTGTTCGACGTTTCCCAGGAGTCCGACGCCATGCGTGACAAATACGGCCGCACGCTGTTTGGCGAACAGATGCTCATCGCCCGTCGCCTGGTCGAAGCCGGCACGCCTTTCGTGAAGGTCTCCCGCGCCTGGTGGGACAGCCACGGCCAGAACTTTGAAACGCATCTGGAACTGGTCAGCGAGCTTGACCACGTGATGGCTTGCCTGCTGGACGACCTGGACGACCGGGGCCTGCTGCAGGACACGCTGGTGGTGACGCTTTCTGAATTTGGCCGCACGCCGACGATCAACGGCAGTCTGGGCCGCGATCACTTTGCCAAAGCCTGGTCGGCCTCGCTGTCCGGCTGCGGCGTGAACGGCGGCTCCGTTTACGGCGAAACCGATGAAGACGGCCAGACTGTGAAAGACGGCGAAATTGGCGCCGGCGACCTGTTCGCCACCATCTATGAAGCCCTCGGCATTAACCACCGGAAAGATTACTACGTCGGCTCGCGACCGCTGCCGCTGACCAATCCCGGCACCGCGCCCGTCAAAGAGGTGCTCGCCTAGTCGACCTGGCTGGCGAGGTCCCCGGTTTCTCTTTCCTGGTCCTTGCTCCCGGTCGTTCTTTCCCGGTTCCCAAATCTCGCAGAAATACCCACGAGGCCCATCATGGCAGGCGATCCGAGCAAACTGAAAAAGTTCCAAGAATTCGGCCGTTCTGAGATTCTGTTTCGCATGGTCCGGCAGCCCGATTCCAGCCGCATGCTGGTGGCCGCCTCGGACTTCAAAATCTACGACCTGGACCCGCTGGAAAAAGACGCGGAAACCAAAGAGTGGCAGGGCCATTCCAGCTATGTGACCGGCCTCAAACAGGTCGGCGACCAGGTGCTTTCCGCCAGCTACGACGGCAAGCTGATCTGGTGGAATAAAGCTGATGGCAAACCGGTCCGCACGGTCGACGCCCATACCAAATGGATTCGCCATCTGGATGTTTCCGCCGACGGCAAGCTGGCCGCCAGCGTGGCCGACGATATGGTCTGCCGCCTGTGGGATACAAAATCCGGCAAGCTCCTGCATGAACTGCGCGGGCACGACGCCGTGACGGAAAGCCACTTCCCTTCCATGCTGTACGCCGTGGCTTTTTCGCCCGACGGCAAGCATGTGGCGACCGGCGATCGCGTCGGCAAGGTGGTGGTCTGGGGCACGGCCACCGGCAAGCAGGAGACCGTGCTGGAAACGCCCGTCATGTACACCTGGGATGCGACCGCCCGGATCCACTCGATCGGCGGCATCCGCTCGCTCGCCTTCAGCCCCGACGGCGCCCATTTGGCAGTCGGCGGCATGGGAAAGGTTGGCAACATTGATCACCTGGGCGGTCCGTCCCGGGTGGAGCTGTTCGACTGGAAAAAAGGGGAACGGAAGTTCGAGATCAGCGAAGACGGCAACAAAGGCCTCGTCGAGAAGATCGTCTTCCACCCCAAAGGCGAATGGCTGCTGGCCGCGGGCGGCGATAGCGCCGGTTTCCTGCAGTTCTTTGACATGGATAAAGGGAAGGCCATCAAGCAGGAAAAGTCGCCCATGCACGTTTATGACCTGGATTTCACCCCCGACCATTCCCGCATGTACACGGTCGGCCACCATAAAATCTGCATCTGGGATCTGTAAAGCGACCGCTTTCGGAAGGAGCCGTGATCGCCGCCTGTTGCTACTTGGAGCCCGGCCGAACCGAGCCCGAAATCCCACTCAGGAAGACGCGATTCCTTATGTCTGTTTCGAAACCCGGACGATCGCCCTTCCGTCAGGCGAGGAAAGCCCGACCGCTTTCCGTCGGCGTTGTTTTGTGGCTGCTGTTGTTTGCCGCGACAACGATGCGACTCAGTCAGGCCGCCGAGCCGGCGCCGGTGGAAGCTGCAAAAGAAGCGATTAAAGAAGAAGCAGTACAAGAGCCGGCTGACGTCGTGAGTTACCACCGCGACGTGCGGCCCGTACTGCGTCGCCACTGCTGGGGCTGTCATCACAGCGGAGATCCGCAGGGCGGCCTCAACCTGGATACGGTCGCCACGCTCAAGCAGGGCGGCGACAGCGGCGCAGGACTAATTGCTGGCAAGCCGGACGCCAGTCTGCTGATGGAAATGATCAGCGGCGACTCACCCGAGATGCCGAAGAAACAGCCGCCTTTGTCGGCCGCCAAGATCGCCCTGCTGCGACAATGGGTGCTGTCCGGGGCCGTCGATGATTCGCCGGCGGAGTCGGCTGCCAGTCTGCCGTCGATCCCCGAGGCGTATCGCATTGCGCCGCCGCTGGTGAGCGTCGCGCTGGATCCGGCCGGACAGATGGCGGCCGCCGCTTGTCGCAGCGAGGTCCTGCTGTTCGCGGTCGACTCGCAGGATCCGCCCCGCCGGCTGCCCACCGACTGCGACCTGTTGACGCATGTCGAGTTCAGTCCCGACGGCAAGCTGCTGGCTGTGTCGGGAGGTTCGCCGGCCCGGTTTGGCGAGGTTCGCTTCTACCAGGCGAGCGATGGGCAGCTGCTCTCAAGTCGTCGCCTGGGGAATGACACCTTCTTTGGCGGCGGCTTTGCTCCCGACAGTTCGGCGCTGGCGGTGGGCGGGGCCGATGGCGCGGTGCATATTGTTCCGGTCGATGAGAAAAAAGACGTCCGCAAGTTCGACCTGCATAGCGATTGGGTGCTGGACGTCGCCTACACGCCCCAGGGCGACATGATCGTTTCCAGCGGCCGCGACAAATCGACCAAAATCTGTCAGGTCGCAACGGGCGAACTGCTTCGTACGCTCGATGACTCGTCCGACATGGTGCATGCGGTCGCGGCGGATCAGGACTTTGCGGTCTCCGCTGGCAAGGCGCGGCAGCTGATTCGATTTGAACTGAAAACGGCCCTGGCGAACATCGTCACGACCGGATCCGGTAACGGCGCCCGGCCGATCAGCACCCGGGCGCAATATGCCCGGAACTTCGAAGCATTGCCCGGCGAAGCGTTCGACATCGCCGTCAGCGGCGACAAAAAACTACTGGCGGCGGTTGGCGGCTGGGGGGATGTTCGTGTGTTTGAACTGGCGACACAGAAGCGTGTCGCGCTGATCCCGGGGTTGACAGGGCCCGTGTATGCGGCGTCGCTGAACCAGGACGGCACGCGGCTGGCGATTGGCCTGGCGAACGGCCAGATGCACTTCTATTCGCTGCCGTCCGGCGAGCTGATCCGTTCGCTGACGCCAGCGCCGGTTGTCGCGGCTGGCGATCTTCCCTGAACCTTGAGGGAACGAGTCACGAAAGGGGGCAAACGTCTGTCGAAGCGGCTGCTCGTTCAGGTTTTCCCAAAGCGTTCAGGTTTCCTGGTGTTGCCATAACACGGTGGCAGGCGGTAAGCTAACGCTTTAACCTTCCCGCCTCGGCGTCCAATGTCTGTCGGCCCGTTGGGTTCGCAGCTGTTTTCTATCCGAGCACAAATTTTCGCGAAAAGGAGTGTCGCGGTGATTGTTTCCGCCTCGACCCGTTGTTTTGAGGACCTTAGTTTAGAAGATGCTTGCGCGCGTCTGCTCGATCTTGAGTATTCCAGCGTCGAGATCACTTTGAACGAGGACAGCACTCAAGTCAAACCGTCGGAAGTCGCTGCCGATCTGGAGTCGGCGATCGCTCGCTGCCATAATCCGATGCGGCTGAATGTCACTGCGTACGATATTAATATCACCGCCGAAGGCGACGAGTATTACGAGCAGTTTACCGCCTGCGTCAAGCTGGCGAAGGCCACGAAAGTGGTCACCGTCACAGTGCCTTCCGCCGAGCTGGGTACGCCCTTCAACGAAGAAGTCGAACGGCTCCGCCGCCTGGTGGCGATTGCTGCGATGGAAGGCGTCCGCGTCGGCATGAAGAGCCAGATCGGCCGCCTTACGCAGGACATTGATACGGTTGCCGTGCTGTGTGATAACGTCCAAGGCCTGGGCCTGACTCTCGATCCCAGCCATTACATTGTCGGTCCGCACCAGGGGCGCGCGATCGACAAGATCATCAAGTATGTGTTCCACGTGCATCTCCGCGACACCAGCCCGGATCAGCTCCAGGTGCGCGTTGGCCAGGGAGAGATCGAGTACACCAAACTCGTTCATCAGCTGGAGAAGGTCCGTTACAGTCGGGCGCTGAGCGTTGATATGCCCAAGTCGCCCGAGGTGGATCACATGGTCGAAATGCGGAAGATTCGCCTGCTGCTGGAAAGTGCTTTGTAGAAGCGGCGGTTACGCGCAGCAAAACATCGCCTTGGACGGATCGCAGAAGCCGATAAAAAGAGAGCCCGTCGCTGACTTGCCAGCGTCGGGTTTTTTTCGTTGACGGCTCGACGTTGCCGGGAGAGTAGCGACGACGCATTCGCCCCGAGGGCGATCAGCACGACGCTGCTTAACGCGTGGCGGCGCCCTGGGCCGGCGGCGAGCTGCAGCAGGCGGCGGCCCGGTTCTCACTCCGTTTCTGCACCGCGTCCAGCACAAATACTAGTCCTGCCGCGATCAGCGCGACGCCAATGGCGCCGAACGCCTCGCCGCTGAACAGATCGGGCAGGTACGGCGTGAAGATCTTCTCTTTGAACGATTCCTGGTCCGGCGTTTGATCCAGCTGGAACGGCCACAGCTTGGGCAAGGCGCCGAACATAAAGCCGCACAGCACCGCCATGGTCGAAGTGTGGCAATGAGCCAGCAGCCAGCGCAGCAGCTTGCTAAAGGCAATCAGCCCGATCGCGCAACCCAGGCAGAACACGGGAATGGCGACACTATACTCGGCCCACATTTCCCCATGCAGCAGGCGATGCGGCGCGTCGGACAAGTACTCATAAACGCCCAGCATCAGCAGCATCATCGCACCGCTCACCCCTGGCAGGATCATGGCGCAAATCGCCACCAGTCCGCAGCCAAACAGATACGGCAGGCTGGGATCGACGTTGCTCGTTTTGAGCATCGTCAGGGCAAAAGCAGCACCGGCGCCGACGATGCCCAGGGCAATTGCCCGCAGCAGGCTTGTTTGCGAGTGCGGTCGAATCAATCTCGCCACCATGATGCCCGAGGCGAGTATCATCCCAAAGAAAGCGGCGAAAGTCAGCGGTCGGGTGTGCGGATTGACCAGCAGACGATTGATCACCATCGCCATCGCCAGCACGCCGGCGACAATGCCGCAGGCCAGGCCGATCAGGAACCGCAGATCAACGTGCTCGGCCGCCGCCCGCCAGCGACGATTTTTTACATGATCAAAAAAAGTCAGATCGAAATGGCTGATCGCCCCGATCAGTCGCGGGTAAATTCCCAGCACCAGGGCGACCGTTCCGCCGGAAACGCCCGGCACCACATCGGCCAGGCCCATGCAAAGTCCGCGAAGCAGCTGGGCGCCGTCGGAATGGGTCCGCTGCGGTTGGGGATTGCTCGTCACCAGATTTCCTTTTCCTTGATTCTCTTCCGGCCTGGAATGCAGGCGGGAGTGCTTCCTATTCTTCCCATTCTTCCTGGTCGCCAGTATTTCTTGAAATCCTCCACGGATTGCTAGCATGCTGGGCGAATTCTGTTGACCCGGAATGCCACATCAGTAGAATTCGGACTGAATGTTGAAGATGGGGTTATTGCAAAGTATGCGTTAAATTTCGCGACCACCGGCGGAGGCGTCGGTTTTTTGCGGAGTCCTGTGCTGGCAAACGGGCTGCTCCCGTGGGGAAGAGAACTTCCCCACCGTGCGGCTGGTTCGGTTCGTTCCGACTGGCTTGCTGGCTGTCCAGCCCCGTTGGACCAACACGGCGAGCGCTGAACCTTTTCCTATACGGCGTCTGTTCTGATGTACATGGTTCCCAGGGATCGGTCAATTGAAGTTCGCACGCCGGCGAAAATCAATCTGTTTCTCGAGGTGCTATCGCGGCGTCCCGATGGGTTTCATGAGATCGAAACGCTGATGTCGGCGGTTTCCCTGTTCGACCGGTTTGATTTTACTCCCCAGGATTCGGGGCGGCTGGATTTCTCCTGCCAATGGGCGACAGGCGTCCAGGGTGAGCGATGGCCAGACGGTCTGTCCCGCCAGCCGGAACTGCCATCGACGGAAAATAACCTGGCGTTTCTGGCCCTGCAGAAATTACAGGAACATACGGAGGTTCCCCTGCACGGTACGGTTCGCCTGGTGAAGCGGATTCCAGCCGCGGCCGGGTTGGGCGGTGCGTCCAGCGATGCTGCGGCCGCATTGCTGGGGGCGAATGTCGCTTGGAAGCTGGGGAAGTCGCTGGACCAGCTGTCCTTGCTGTCGAGCGAACTGGGAAGCGATATTCCCTTCTTTTTTCAGCGGTATGCAGCAGTCTGCCAGGGCCGCGGAGAGCGGATCGCCCGACAGGTTATGGCGCCCCGTTTGCACCTGGTGATTGTTCGTCCTCCGGAAGGCCTTTCCACCCCTGCCGTGTATCGCGCCTGTCGGCCCGCCTCGGCGCCCCGGCAGGTGCAATCGCTGCTGGCTGCCTGGCAGAGAGGTCGAATCCGCGAGCTTGCCGGGTTTCTGTATAATGGCCTGGAAGAACCGGCTTCCCGGCTGTCCCCCTGGATCGACCGATTGAACAAGGAGTTTTTAACAACGGCCTGTTTAGGGTGTAGAATGAGCGGAAGTGGAACTAGCTATTTTGGCGTCTATCGCACCGCCGCCTGTGCACGACGGGCAGCGGCCCTGTTACGTTCGCGCGGGGTCGGTCAGGTATTTTACGCTGTGACCTTGTCGCAAGGCCTATCGTCGCTGGCGGCGGGGGCGTTAACGGATCGCATACGCCCTTACGGAGGGGATGATCGTGGAAATAACTGAGGTGCGCATCAAGCTGATGGAAGATTCCGATGATCGCCTTCAAGCGTTCTGCAGCATTACGTTCGATGACAGTTTCGTCGTCCGCGACCTGAAAATCATCGAAGGCGCCAACGGTCCCTTCGTTGCCATGCCCAGCCGAAAACTCACCACGCACTGCCCCAACTGCGGCGGCAAGAACCATATAAGGGCGTTATATTGCAATCAGTGCGGCAAGCGAATGCGCGAAGAACGGCCCGTCCGCGATGAAGATGGCCGGGCCAAACTGTACGCAGATATCGCACATCCGATCAATTCCGCCTGTCGCGAAATGATCCAGTCCCGCGTGATCGCCGAGTACGACCAGGAAAAAGGCCGCAGCCAGGAACCTGGTTATATCTCCCGCTACGACGACGACTACGACGACGATCCGCTTGATTTGCCGCCCCCCGATCCGTCCTCACGAACCTCGCAGATTCAGCCGCCGCAAACGTCTTTCCAGGGGCCCCATCACCCGGCGCCCCGACCTTCGTCGCCGCCGGCTGCTGAACCTGCGCCGAAGAAAAACCCCGACGACTTTGGCGCCGGGGTTTTCGAAGGCTAATCCCGCCCCTTCCCCTCAGTACCACCACGCTGCTCCTGCAAAGCGGACCTCCTCATGCGTATTCCTTCCTGCCTGGCGATTTATTTCCTGTTGGCTTCGCTGCTGGCCTCGGCCGCCCCGGCGGCGCCGTTCATTCCCGATCGGAACGCCCAGTGCGCGGCCTTGTCGCCCGACGGCAAACTGGCGGCGACGGGCAAGTCCGGCCTGTCAAACAGCGGCGATCCCCCGCGACCGCACTCCAATTATCGGAAGTGCGGCCTCATTCAGATCTGGGACCTGGAAACGGGCAAGCAGCTGCATCGGCTGGAAACGTTTGGCGATCTTACCCGGCTGGCATTTTCACACGATAGCTCCCAGCTGATTGCCTCGCGGATTTTTTCCTCGCAGTCGGGCGTGCCGCTGAATGAAGTTCGCGTGTGGGATGTGGCCACCGGCAAAGTCGCGCACGAGTACGCCGGCTGCCACCATTTTGCCCCGCTCCCCGACGGCGGACTGGCCGTGCTCAGTCGCACCAGGTGCGTCCTGTTTAATGCGCAGGGAGAGCGCGAAGGGCAGATCGACGGTCTGCGTAAAGCACTGTCGGTTTCTGCTTCCGCCTCGGGCAAGCAGCTGGCTGGCGTCCTCCCGACCGATAACGGCTTTATCGTTCGCCTTTGCGACGTAGAAAGCGGCAAAACGCTGGCCGAGTCTCCCGCCTTGCCGGATCCGTTTTACACGGCCGTGTTTTCCCCTTCCGGCGAAACGCTGGCCACGGGGCACGACGGAAATGTCCTGCTATGGGACGCCGCCAATTCGGGCGACGGCCCGCTGGCCCTGAAAGGCCGGTTGCGATCCAACGGCAAGGGACTGGAGCACCCCTTCTTCTCTCCCAGTGGACGCATCCTGGGGATTGGTAACCAGGTGAACGGCGATTGCGTGTTCTATGACCTGGACGCCGGCCGCGAGATCCATCGCTATACCTTCCAGCGGGGCGAACTCGAGACACACTACGCCCGTACGGCTGAAGACACGGTCCGACCAGAAATGGACCCGGACCGCTTTATGTTTTCCCCGGACGGAGACGCCTTCATCGCCGGCTGTTACGGTGGGATCGTCCGGCAGTTGTCGGACGGACGCGAGCTGCAGCGTTTCCACGATTAGCGATGGGTCGCGTCTTGTTTCCTGGGGAGAGAACCTGGCCGCAAGTCCCTTTCCTGTATCGGCGCCATCGGTGATGCCGGAAAGACGTGTGGCTGAGTTTACCAGGTTGGTTCACGCCGTCTTTTAGAATTGTCGATATGGCCGATTCTGCATCCCCGCCAGCTCGTCGCGAATTGCACTTCGCCAACCTGGAGGCGATGCTGGCCGAGGCAAAGCGGCTGGCTTCAGCTCCGCGTGTTGTCGCCGCCGGGAACTGGTCGCTGGGGCAGATTCTGCACCATTTGGCGGCGGGATTCACCGGTTCGCTGGATGGATTGTCCTGGAAACCCAAGTGGTACCAGCGGCTGATCGGTCCGCTGGTGAAATCGCGGGTGCTGAGACGGATGCCGTCCGGATTTAAACTGCCTGTCGACGCCAGCCAGACTCTCGTTCCCCGGAAGCCGGTCTCCCCTGTCCAGGGGCTGGCCGAGCTGCAGGCGGCCGTTGCGCGGTTCCAGGTTGAAGAGAAAATACCCCGGCATCCGCTGTTTGGCGCCATGACGGATCGCCAGTGGACGACGCTGCACCTGCGTCATGCCGAACTGCACCTGGGCTTCATCACTCTTGCGGATTAAGGACAGGCAACGCCGAGGCGGTTACATCTCAAAGGCGAACGTCTGGCACAGGTACCGCCATAACCCTTCGCCGATCGTCCGCTGGCCGACATGGATCCTGGCGCGGCCGGTCGCCCCGACAAACAGTTCGCCACGCGGATCTTCCAGCGGAACGGCTGCTTCGTAGGTGGGGCTGGCAGGGGTTTCGTAACCGCCGGGCGCGGTGGTGACGGCCAGGGGGCCGCCGCCGCGGACCGAAAGATTACGCGGCGCCAGCTTCATTTTTTCGTTGGCGATGCGGGCGATGTGCGTGCCATAAACCCGATGCGGCAGGTGCGAAACGAAAATTTCCGCCTTCTGGTCGAGACCGACAAACTCCATCTCGGATTGATCGATGGCCAGGACCGCCTCCAGTCGGGTCGGATCGCCAATGCGACAGACCAGTGTGCTTTCCGTCAGCGTGGCGCCCACGTTGTTGGTGTCCAGCGGCTGGCCCGACCATTGCGGCAACAGGCCTTCTTCACGCGAGGTGTTCTTCCGCGGAGGCGGCGGGATGATGACGCCGGACTGCGGCGCCCTGATGACGAGCCGTTCCTGGTTGCGACGATGCCGGGTCAGCTGCTCTTCCAGCGAAGAGATCTCCTTCTCCACGGCGGCGATCTCATCGGCCGCCCGCGGGTCATGAAAGGCGCTGCGGGCCAGGCTGTCGCGACGGGCCGCCAGTTCCCGCAATTGCCCTTCGATCTGTTCTACCGCCAGCTGCACATCAACATCGTGCAGGGTCAACAGGACTTCGCCCTGTGCGACCTGCTTTCCCGATTTGGCGTAAACGTCCTGGATCTCACCGGCCGCATCGATATACACATACGCCGCGTCGCGCGGGGCGATCGTAAACGAACAACGCACGTAATGGGGCAGCGGAATGATCAGCACGCCGGCAATCGCCGCGGCGATGACCGCCAGACTCACAGCGGCACGAAGTTTGTTCACTTGTCGCATCCTTCCCGGCGCTAGTAGAAACTTCAACATCCCCCACAAGGGAGCCACAACCAGGGCGTAGATCGACATGAGGGCGATCAGCCCGCCGATCGCCTTGAGCCCGTACGGTTCGAACACGCGATAGACGACCCACATGATCGAGATCGCCACGACCCAGCGATACACGCCCGAGGCGATCGCGTATGCGGCGAATGCCCAGAGCTTTTTCCGCGGCAGGAAAGGATCTTCCGGCGAGTCCAGACCCAGCATCCAGGAGGACGCAGTCCGCGACAAAATGGTGCTGGCTTTCTGTCGCAGATTGGGGATCTCTAACAGGTCGGCCAGAATGTAATAGCCGTCGTAACGCAGCAACGGGTTGGCGTTGAACAGGAGCGTGCTGACCGAGCAGACGAACACCACGTTCAAACACAGGTAGTTAAACATCCCCTCTTTCGAAAACCACCAGAGCCAGAGTGCGATCGAAGCCAGAATAAATTCCACGTACATGCCGGCGGCCCCGATCGCCGCCCGACGCCATTTGCTGGGCAGCATCCAGCTGTCGGACACATTACAATACAGGCACGGCGTAAAAATCAGCAGCATCAGCCCCATTTCATGGCACTCGCCGCCAAACCGCTTGCAGGCAAGGCCATGGCCCAGCTCGTGCAGGACCTTTGTCACCGCCAGCGTCGCCGCCAGATAGATCCAGTTCTCGTAGGCAAAAAACTGCTGGAATGTCGGCAGTTTCCGGGCGAACGTTTCAAACTCCACCGCCGCCAGGCACAACGCAGAGAGTCCGATCAACGCAAAGAAGCAGAACGCGCGGGTAGAGAAGATCCAGCCGAACAGCTCCGACATGCGGGCCAGCAGCCGGTCCGGGTCAAACCCCTGGAAGCGGATCGCCAGTACGTTGGAAAGGCGGTTGTTCCGTTCCTTGCGAGCGTTTTCCGCTTTGCGGCGTTGCAGCTGCACGCCCTGGTCCGGGGCGTGCGATACGATCAGCGAACTGCGATAGAGCATGCCCAGGAACTGGTGCAGCTCGGGCGTGCTGATTGTTTCCGGGGAGAATTTCTGGTGGAATCTTTCGGAGATTTCGTCTGCGCTCGTTTTGCCGTCGAGCATCTGCAGCAGGGCGTACTCTTCTTCCTCAAAACGGAAGTAGTTCAGGGCCAGCGGATCCTTGATCAGCCAGTAACGACGACCCTGGTAGCGGGCTTCGCGCACTTCGAGATCGTGCCGCATGGCAAGCGGCAGGGGCCGGCTGGAGCTGGCGATCAGGCTTTGTTGAAGTGCAGACACGTTGCCGCCGTTGCGGAAAGAAAAGAGGCTCGCCCCACGTCGTCCGATAGGCCGAAAGGGGCCTTGCCGTTTAACGCAAGTCGATCGACATGGAAGCCTCGACGCCCGGCCGCAGCAGGTAGTGCTGTTTTTCGACGCGGTTCTCGACCAGCGCCCTGACGCGGTATTTGTTTCCTGCCTGGACGACCGGATTCACGTAGGCGACCACCCCGGAAAATGTTTCCACGCGGCCGCGTTCCAGTTGCACCTGGATGGTCACTTTGCGGCCGGCGATTTCGGCCGGGCTGAATTCGTTGGCGTTGAGAAACCCTTCCACCCGGAGACGATCGAGCCGGGCCAGCGTCAGCACGGGATCGCCGGCGTTGACCCATTCGCCCTTGCGACGGTGGACGACCAGCACCTGTCCCTGGAAGGGGGCCAGAATCTGGCGGCGTTCGATGCTGGCCTCGGCGCTTTTCACCACAGCCTGCTGCACTTGCGCCGT
Source organism: Lignipirellula cremea (assembly GCF_007751035.1). Classification (NCBI taxonomy): domain Bacteria; kingdom Pseudomonadati; phylum Planctomycetota; class Planctomycetia; order Pirellulales; family Pirellulaceae; genus Lignipirellula; species Lignipirellula cremea. Next base: position 4,468,069 of record NZ_CP036433.1, read on the forward strand.
CATCTGGGCGACTTTCTGATCGAGTCGACTGCGGTCGATCTGCAGGTCGGCTCGATGCCGGGCCAATTTCAGGCGGCGGAGTTCTGTTTCGGTCACCACGCCGGAACGCTTCCGGTTGACTTCGAGGGCTTGTTCGACCTCGGCGTCGGCCACTTCGAGCGACGCCACGGCGAAGCGGACTTCGATGTCGTCGTTCGCGCGGGTGATGGCGGCGTCGCGTTCCAGTTCGGCCGCCTGTTTGTCGAGACGCGACTGGTTGTCATCGATCTGCGCCAGTAAGGCGCCGGCCTGTACGTACTGTCCATCCTGAGCGCCCAGTTCCGCCAGCGGGCCGGATTCCAGGGCGGGTGCGTCGATTTGTTCGTCGATCGAGACCAGGCAGTGCGGGATCTCTGCGACCGAAACGGCCGGACGTTCAGCGTTGAACGGACCGCCGATCGCGACCGCCGCCAGCAACGTGATAGATGCGAGATTCATTGCGTTTCCCCTTTGGGAAGTTCGGTCGGGCAAACGGGGCTGGCCAGCAGTTTGTGCGTTCCGTCGCAACGCGAAGAACGATAATCATGCCGGCGATTAAAACCAGAACAGCACGCGGGACTGGACCGTTTCAATAAAGTCGTGGAACAGTACATACCCCAGCGGTCGCTGTCCACAGTGAACCTTGGCGGTAACCTTGGCGCCGTCGCGCAGTTGCGGCAGCTGCTGGGCGTCGATCGCAACGCGGATCAGGACCGTGTTACCGTCGTCCCCGTGGACCTCGGCGGCTCCGTCGATTGCGGTGATTTGTCCCTCGAATTTTTCACCCGGATGCGTCGCCAGGACAAAGTCGACCGGCAGCGTTTCGCCCGCTTTCTGGGCGTTGCGATACGCAAGCTGGATGTGCCCCAGGCGTTTCTCCGGCGCGTGCAGTTCCAGCTCCCAGCTGCTTTCCGGGTCGACGATCGTCATCAGGCTTTGGCCGCGCTGCACGGGCCGATGCAGCAGGTTCTCGCGCACCCTCCAGGTGACGACCTGTCCGCGGGCCGGGCTGCGGACCACCAGGTGCTGCTGCTTTTCACGATAGAGCACCAGCTGGCGTTCAATGTTTTCGGCCGTTTTCTGGAACTGGGCCAGTTCGCCTTCGAGGCGGCTTTGTTCAGCCGGGGAGAGCAGGCGTCCTTCCAGCAGGGCTCGCTGGGCCGTGTCGATCTGTTCGTTGAGAGTGCGGCGGCGACCGAGCAGGCGGGTGACTTCGACCTCAAGCTCGGGGTTTCGCATCCGGGCGACGACACTATTGGCGTCGACCCAGTCTCCTTCGTCGACGGCGACATCGATCAGTTTGCCGTCGATGCCGGCAAACACCTCGCGTCGTGTCTGCGGTCGCAGGGCTCCGGTGGAGGACAGGGAAAACTCGTAAGGCGCCAGGAACAACCCGCCCACAACGGTCGCCACAAGACCCGCGACCAGCAGACAGGCGAGCAGTTTGCGGCCGCGCAGTGCGCTGGTGGCCTTGCCAAGTTTGCGCCAGACCGGTAGCAGGAACAACGTGCTATGGTCGAAAGCGTTCGTCAGCGCCGCGGCGCCATGTTCGGCGACGACTTCGATCCTTCGCGTCGGCGATTCGACAGGCTGGCTAGCGGCCGGGGCTTCGGCGTCGGTTTCTTTGTCGACGAACTGCTCGACAATGAGGGCTCCCATCAGCTCGGGCGTTTCCCGAGCGGTCGTTTGCTCCTCGGTTTGTGGGCGATACAGCGGCAGCACGGCCAGCATGCGCGTGTGCGACTTGTCGAGATAGCGGTCGAGGTCCTGTTCAATCTGGGGCGGCAAGTCAGACGAATCGCCCCGATACCAGAGCGGCTGCCCCGTTTTGACAGCGGTCGACGCCAGGCGGCTGAGCAGCTTGATCTCGTCGGCCCGGCGATCGAAAGAATCGAGTCCGCTGACCGCTTCGATCCGACATTTGGAGCCTCGCGGCAGGGCAACGCTGACGCGGTCGCAACCGATGAGACGTCGTCCCTCGTTGGCGATCGTGAAGATCGTTTCCTGCAGGTCCAGGCAAGCGTAAACGCGGCGCACGAAGTCGTCGAGCTGTTCCCACAGGTTCTGACGATCGTCAAAGTTCTTTAGCTGACGGTTCTTCAGGAAGTCGGCCGCCAGATCGCACATCTGCAGCAGGAACCGCAGGTAGCCGCGATGGGTGGCCGGTCCGCCGCCGGGCCGCTGAAAAATCTCGACCATCGCTTCGCACTGGCCGTTGATTTTGATCCCGCCCACGACCAGCAAAAAGTCGGTCGGATTGCCGGCTTCCTGGGGGCCGCCGCCGCTTTGGGGCGCCGAGAGCGTGGCTTCGCCGCTGGCCAGCACCCGTTTGAGCAACAGGGCATGCCGCAGCTGTTTTTCCGGATCGTCGGGGAGACCCGTCTTGTTGAGATTGATCTGAAAGGCCAGGTCGAGCCCGCCCTGGGGCGTGCGCACCCAGACGGCTCCACCGGCGGAAGCGAGGGCTGACACGACGCGGTTCAGAAAGCCGTCGTAGAACTCTTCGGCGGTACAGTCGGACTGGGAGAGCTGCGTTACTTCGTGAACGAGCTTCCTAATTTGTTGCCGGGTCTCTTGAATGAGCTGGGGATCAATGTCGGCGTGGTTCCGCTTCTGCTCGCCCATGCGGGGCGGCAGGCGATCGCCTTCGTCCAGTCCCTGCGAAGCAACGGCAGTCGACGCCGGGTCGTCATTGAAAGTCATACTTGTCTCCGTTGCTCATCGCGTTGCCCGGCAAGAGCGGGACTCCTCTATCACCATCGACGCCGCAGCGACCGACACTTTCGTTAAAATCGTTAAATTCCTCCCGGCTTATCCAGTGCGTTCTAAACCCCCCAGTGATACCGTCACGCCGGCAGTTCGACCGTGGATGCTGGACCCGGGGGTGGCTGGCCACGCCGGGGACGCCTTGTACTCGAAGGAACCGTGTGGCGTAAAGAGAAATGCAAAGAGTCGCTGGCGGTTGTCAGAGCGCAAGGAAGGCGGCAGGCGGACCTGCGAGAAGAACCGGCAGAAGAGTCGTCAAGATGTGGACGAGAGCGGCCGAGTCGCGAAGGAGAGACCAGCAGGCGACCCGTGGGAGCTATCGCCTGAACATCTGCCTGTGAGAAAGCATCCGGCCAGCGCCGGGACGCAAAACAAAAGCGAGCATGGCTTCGCCCACGACGCCATGCTCGCTTGATAATCGGAGCCCCTGCTCTCTTGCTGGACCGTTTCGCCCGACGAACGCCGGCACCCATCGCGATCTGTCCAGTAGCAGCGGTCGCCCCCCTACCAAAGCGGCGACAACCCCCGACAAGAGAAGTTATCGACCGACCCAGGCGGAAAAATGAGAATAAACGGCAGAACCGTTAAATTTTACACGATCCCATTAAAACGAAGGGTCCGTTAGCGTCCCATCTCGGTTGACGGAAATCGCAAAGGGATCGAGGCGCCCGAATCGGCAGGATACGCCTGGTTCGCAGGATACGCCTGGTTCGCAGGATAAGCCTTGTTCGGCGGATACGACGGGTTCGCCGGGCCATACTGCGGCGGAGGATATGCCTGGTTCGGCGGATACGCCTGGTTTGCCGGTGCGTTCTGCGGCGGCGGATACGCCTGGTTGTTCGACGCACCCTGGTTTGGCGGCGAGGCGGGGCGTCCCAGATTGACGGGGTAGCCGGGATTGGCGTTGCCAGGCGACATGTTGCCGGGGGCGGCTGCGGTCGGCAAGCCACGTCCGCTAGGGGCGGCGCGGAATCCGGGCACGGGCGCATTGCCCGGCCCAAAGGTTTGAGGTCCCAAGGCAGGGTTCTGATACTGCGGAGCCGGCGTAAAGGCAGGCGGTCCCGGCGCCGGCCCATAGGTCTGCGGCGCGGGATTCGGCAACGGCTGACCAGGCAATGGCTGACTGGGCAATGGCTGACTGGGCAATGGCTGACTGGGCAATGGCTGACCGGGCAATGGCTGACTGGGCAATGCCTGACCGGGCAATGGCTGACCGGGCGTTCCCGGCGTAATGATGGTTCCTGGCGGAAATGACCCCGGCGCCAAGGTGCCGGCCGGCGGTTGTCCGGGCGGGTAGTAGGGTTGGCCGACCGCCGTTGGCGGGCCGTTTGTCAGCAGAGGAGAGACGACGCCTTGTCGCGACTGGCCGCGGAGCTGTTCGCCCCGTTCGCGCAGAACCTCGGCGGGTACGATCTGCTGCGGCTCCAGGTTGAAGGCCAGCTCGCGCTCGTCCCGGATTTCTCCTACAGTGAAATTTTCCGAGAAGAAGTCGACCACGGGATACTCGTACCACGGCGGTCGAATGTTCTGTTTGACGGTGACTGTTTCGTAGCCGCCTTTGATCAACTGGATTTTACGCGTGCCATAATAGACAAACGCAGTCGATACGGGAGTGATGCCAATATACTGGTCATCGATATAAACAAGCGCGCCTGGCGGCGTACTGCGAACGGTGATGCGTCGCCGCACGGCTCCCATCTGCAGGCAACAGAACAACACCAGCAGGAACAGGCACAGGCCGCGAGACCGCCAGCTGCTTTGGGGATTCGTTCTGTTTTGATCGCTCGCCACCAGAATATCCTTCTCAAGAGAACCTGCCAGACCCGCCAGCAAGGCTCGCCCCAAAGGAGAGAGCCTGCTTTTTCCCATGGCGGAAAAAGGCGCCGCCCGGCGACGACGAAGAAATTTCGGTCGCCTGATTGGCCGGAGCTACTCTGGCATGAACCAGCCGGAGACTTTGTCGAAGAAGCCGCGTTTCGGTTCCGGTTCTTCTTCTTCGTACTCAATCTGGTCGGCCATGGTTTCGCGAATTTCCTGTTCCGATTGGCTGCTGCGCGTCTGGTACAGTTCCGGCAGGGGACTGGCCGTCCGTTCGCTGCCGTCGGCTTCACTGGCGCTGGCGTAGTAGTTGCGTCCCGGCATGGGGGTCGCGTTGACGGCGACCCGTCCGGCGAATAGCCCTTCTTTTTCGGCCGTACGCATGGCGGCAAGGACTTCGCCGTAGCCGCCGCCGGCTTTCACAATGCCGGCGATCATGTCAGGAACGCGATCGTTACACTCCAGCCGCAGGTCGCTCTGACCCGGCGAGAAGCGACTGATCTTCAGTCGTCCCGGTCCCAGCGGGGTGATCATGATATGCGGTCCTGCGTACAGGAACTCGGTCGGTCGCACCGTGGCTTCTCTGCCAAAGACGACCACCTCGGCGCGCCGGGTGCGGGCAAAGTGCACCATCGGCTCGCCCAGCGAAGGAGCCACATGCAGGTTGAATTTGCCGTCCAGCAGATGGCCCTCGACCATTGGATCTTGCGGGTTCCGGGTGTACAGGGCCCGGAAGGCGCCATAGCGAGTTTCGGCGCTGGGGTTGCTCATCAGCTCGGCCAGGGCCTCGACCGCTTCGATATCGTGCATCACGGTCAAGGCAGCCAGGGCGTGCCAGCGAAACTGCGGTTTGGAAGCCGCCGCTTCGGACAACGCAGGAACGGCTTCGACCCGTCGCAAATACGCCAGCGCTTCCGCAGCATAGAACCGGCATTCAAAGAACTCGGATTCCAGCCCCTTGAGCAGCGTCGGTTCCGCTTCGGCGCCGATCGCTTCCAGCCGCAAGGCGGCAGCCGCGGCGGTGGTCGGTTCCAGCAGTTGTCGCTCCAGCAGGCCCAGGCGTTTGACCATGGCCGAGGGAGTATCCCGCACCGGAATGTTGGCGACCACCCGCAGGTAACGACCGATGTTGTGTTTGTACTGCGGCGGGATCAGCAGTTCGATAAAGCGATTCGTCTTGGGGGTGGCGACGCCGCGATGGCCGCCGACTCCGCCTTTGAGATAGAAACGCTTGTTGACCGCCGAGCCGATCAGGGTCGAAGTTTTGATGGAGTGGTTGCCGTCGCGGATCGAGAGACCCAGCGGCCGGTTTTGCATGGCGCGCCCGCCCCCCAGCACCATGCCGCGGGTCAGGAACGATTTGTCTTCTTCGCCTTCAAAAATGGAGTCGACCAGAATCGGACCCTCGGCCTGGGCCGCTTCGTGACCTGTCTGCAGGGCGTTCCCCATGACTTCGATCTGGCGCAGGCGAGAGAACATTAAATAGCCGCTGGCCAGGCTGGTCGTTTCACTGCGGCTGCGAGTGGTGACTTCCAGGTCCAGCGGGTCGTCTTTTTCCACGCCGGGAGGAAGGTACGCGGTGACGATCACCATCGACGTCGACGGCAAAGCCAGGACGTCGTCGGGATGTTCCACGTCGTGCTGTTTCATTTCGCCGACCAGACGCGATCGCTGCGGCGAAGGCGGCGGATCGCTGCCCGTATTCCGCAGATTCGTCACCAGCGCGATGCTTTCGACCTTGAGCCAGTTTACGCCCCAAGGGCCGGCCAGATCGCCAACAAAGGTGGTTTCCCCCCGCGATGCGTCTTTGACGAACGGTTCAATCTCCGTTTTGTCAGGACGAAAATCAAACAGCGGCGAAGTGCACCCCATGATCACAGAGGTTAACACCACAACGGTTACGCTGCATTTAAGCGGTATATGCATTCCGGCGAGAAGCCTCATCCGATAACGCTCCATAAGTCGGTCGCCACATAGGCTCTGCAAAGCAGGTCCAGGTTGCCGGATCTCCGGCCATGCCTGAGGACGCTTCAGCTGCGGCGCGCTGATTCGCCAGAAGGGAAACGAGCGGCAAAAGTAGAAAAATACCCAGAAACCGTCAAGGGAAGAAAAGCTGTCCCGCTCCCATGGCGGTCAGGCTGGCAGCCGTCGATCCCATCACCAGCCCCCTCGACGGTAGTTCAGGAAGGCAAGGAGAACCAGGCAGGCCGACCATCCCCCTGGAGTGGACTTCGCCAGAGGTTCTTCTTCCTCCGCAGCGCCGCACAGACCTGCAGATCCACTATTATTTTGTCAAACTTTAAGTTTTAAAATCAGCCGCCGGGCGTCAGGGGGAAACGGCTGAGGGGATGAACCCTGAATTCTTGCCTTGACGATCCACTACCCCGAAGTCGAACGACGGCGCGCCGCGAGCGAGCCAGTTAGAACTTGCCGTCGCGTACTTCGAAGCGCGTCGGCTTCCCCAGCAGGCGCCCACCGGACGAAATCCAGGCGGCGATCCAGCGGATGATCTGATCGGCCGTGACCCGGGGAGAGCCGAACCGGCGGTGACCAGCCTCCCCGTTATTCAGCAAGGCGGAAGGCTGCTCCTGGCCGACAATCTCCACCCTTTTGCCCAGCAGGTCGCCAAACTGCAACGCGGTCTCGCGGATGCTCAGCCGTTCCGGGCCGGCCACATTCAGCACAAAGGGGGGCGACGTCGTTTCTCCCAGGGCGGCCAGCGTCATGGCGCAAGCGTCGGCCTGCCAGATCACATTGGCGTAGCCCATGCTGACGTCAATCGGCGTTTCGGCCCAAACCTGCTGGGCAATGTCGACCAGCACGCCGTAACGCAATTCGACCGCGTAATTCAAGCGGAGCAATGCTAGCGGAATGCTGTAGCGGCGACTGAGGAAATCGAACATCCTCTCCCGGCCCAGGGCCGTCATGGCGTATTCGCCAATGGGGGCGAGCGGGTCGGTCTCTTGCGAGCCGCCGCTGTCGATGGGAACCAGGGGATAGACGTTGCCCGTCGAGTAGGCCGCGATCCGGCTGTGGCGGAAACGGCGGGCCACAAGCGACGCCATGTACACATTGGTGCCCCAGGTCAGCGACGGCTGGGCGCCAGAGCCAAACTTCATGCCGGTCATGTGGATGACGTTCGGCGCATCGGGCAGCGACGCGACGAAGTCTTCGTCGAGCAGGTCGCCGGCTAGAGTTTCAATGCCGTGCTGCTGCAGAGCCTCACGGGCGGCCAGATCCGAGAACCGGCTGACCGCGATGATGCGGCGATTGTCGCCCAGCTGGTCGACGGCCCGCTTTGCCATCAGCGCCTGCGACAGTCCCATTTTTCCGCCGGCGCCCAGCAGCAGCAGATCGCCCGGCGCCTGGCTCAGTCCGGCCACGGCCGCGGGAGTCGGCTCGCTGAGCAGATGGTCGAGTTCTTCTTCGGTGGCGATCGTTTCTGGCAGGGTTGTCATGCAGGGGCTCCTTCCGGAACGGTCGTTACGATAAGTACTTGTCGAAAAATTTGTAGGCGGCCACCCCGGCGGAGACCGTGATAAACAGCAGGCTGAAAATGCTGCCAGCGACCAGCCACTTCGGCGTTTTCCGGTCGCCCTGCAGGTCAGGCTGCAGGGACAGATAAACCATCGCCAGGGCAATGAGCGGCAGCCCAATAATGACGGCGGCCTGGGCAATCACAATGCAGTACACCCGCTGGGAAGCTGGCACAAACATGGCGACCAGCATGCCAATCAGTAATGCGATGGAAGTAAACACCCTGGCGGCGACGCCATCCATGCGGCCGCCCAGACCCAGTCCGTCGGCGAACATGGAGCCGCCAATCAGGGCGTTAATGAGAAACGAGCTGAACGCCGCGGCAAAGATGCCCGAGCTGAACAGCAGTACGGCCTTCGTGCCGAACAGCGGCTCCAGCTGGCGTCCGACGTCGGCCACGTTCTGAAAGCTGACATCGGTCCTGATCGTTAGTTGGTCGTCGGCGCCCTGGTCGCTTTGATAGGTCAGCGTCGCCAGGGCGGTATTAATGTTGGCGACGGAGCCGATCAGCGTCAGGGTTTTTTTCTCTTTCTCTTCCTTCCCTTGTTTCACCGTCAGTCCGTCTGCGGGTCCGCCTTTTTTCGCCACGTCCGGGTCGATGGCGATCTTCCCCTGTTTGACCTCCAGTACGGCCTCGATATCGCCGGTCTGGGAGTGCTGCAGGCTAAGGCCGGGGATTGCACTGATGGACCCGCTTTGGAATCTGCGACTACCGGGAGCGTCGTCGCCCGCTTCCGCATCGGCGGCAGCGACCTGAAGCTGCAGGCGGTAGACATCATCCTTGCCGTGAAAGGCGAGCGCCGCGGTCAGCATGATGACCAGCGTAATCGAAGCCAGCACCACCACGCCGGCCAGCGAATCGACGAGGCCGTCTTTCAGCTCTTCCATTCCCCAGCCCTTCTCACGCACCAGGTACGCCTGGTAGAAAGCGGCCGGTACGACCAGCGTTGTGCCAATCAGGGCAATGATCGCCAGCAGGTTCACCTGAGACGACTCTTCGACCGCTGCCTTGCTCTTGACTTCCGCTGTGGCGACCTTGGTTTCCGCTGTGGCGACCTTGGTTTCCGCTGTGCCGACTTTGGCTTCCTCAGGGTCGGCGGCGGGAGTTGTGGCCGGGGTTAATGTCTCCGAAACCTGGGCGGCGCCGGAGTCGACGATTGCTGCGGCTTTCACGTCGGGATCGCCGGAGCCGAAAATCAGGAGAAAAAAGAAGTTGCAGAAGAAGGCGATCAGCATCGCCCCCACCAGCACCTTCATCAGCAATTCGACCGGCTTGTAAAGATGCCGGAACAGAAACAGAAAGCCGATGATCGCCGTGTTCAGCAGCAGCAGCACCAGGTTCTGCGCCGACAGAATCGCGTGTTCGCCTTTGCTGTCGGCGAACAACGGGCTCAAAGCAGCCAGCACGCCCAGGTTGTTGCCGAACTGGTAGCCGGAAGCAATCAGGAAAATGGTCAGACCGACCAGCGCCGTAAACGGCCTGCCCAGTCGGGCCGTGAGTTCTTCGCACAGCGTGCCTTTGAGTACGACGCCCAGCCTGGCCCCCAGGGCGACCATGCAAGCCATCATCGCGCTGGCCAACAACACGACCCACACCATCGAAAAGCCGTTATCACGGCCAACCGAGGAACTGCTGAGCACGCTGCCCGGGCCGACCACCACTGAAGCGACAATAAACGCCGGTCCGATCGCTCGCAGGAATCGCCAAATCGAAGGCGGAGAAGAAGGCGTGGGATCGTTCATGCAATTTCCAGACAGGGGAAGCAGTGACGCAGTCGAGGCGAGGTCATCAATCGAATAAAACGGGGGAGACGTGCGGCCGCAGGCAGGCCGGCGATCAGACGTCGCAAACCTGGGCGGCCTGGCGGAGGGCGGCGACCATGTCGTCGCCGGTGGGGATGAATTCCTGGGCGACAAAACCCTGGTAACCGGTGTCGACGATCGCCCTCATGACGGCCGGATAATTGACTTCCTGGTTCTCGTCGAGTTCGCCGCGACCGGGCACGCCGGCGGTGTGGTAATGGCCAATGACGTCCTGGTACTGGCGGAGCCGCCGAATCACATCGCCGTTCATGATCTGCACGTGGTAAATGTCAAACAGCAGCTTCATCCGCGGCGAGTCGACCTTTTTAATCATGTCGACGCAGTGGTCCACATCGTCGCCGAAATAGCCGGGATGGCCTTTCATGGGATGGGTGTCGTCGCGCGTGTTCAGGTGTTCCAGGCAAATGTTAATGTTCTTCTCTTCCGCATAGCCGACGATCTTTTTCAGTCCTTCGACACAGGCCTTGTCGGATTGCTCGAAAGTCATTCCTTTTTTCTTCATGCCGGTAAAGGTGATCACGCTTTTGGCGCCAAACTCCACGGCCGTATCAATGCCCTGGCGAACGGCGGCGGCGCACTCGTCGTGCAGGGCCGGATCGCAAAAGCCTTTGGCGAAGCCATGGCTGCCGACCAGCGATATCTCCAGGCCGGCCTTGCGAATGGCCGGATAGTGCTGGCTGCCGACGCCTTCCAGCCCTACCAGGCCGACGGATTGGGCGGCCTCGATGATTTGCGGGACTTCCATCGGCTTGAAGCACCAGCCCATGAGCGACTGGCGAATGCGACCTTTGGTGATTTTGAACGGCTGGTCGGAAGAGCTGGCGGCGGCAGAGGAATGCATAACGCCTGCGGCCAGGGCCGCTCCTGCGGCGGATTGAACAAAGGCCCGACGCGACAGCGCGGCGGACGGAGCACGTTCGTGAGGTTGCGACATGATTCAACTCCTGCAGAAGGATGGCCAGGGGATCGCCATTGTGATGGCGCAGCGGGCGCCCCGCAAGAGAATGCATCGCTGGCGAAACTTTCGCCCTGGATACCTTCGGTCAGATACCCACGCCCCAGCCGCCCGGTGCATCAGACGGCGGCTTTCTGCTTTTTCTGGAGAAATTGCCGGGCTGAATTGTTTTCTGGGCGGAATCGATCGAATAATAAAAGGTACAGGGGAAATTAGAGGCAGGGCCGTCTCCTGACCGTTTGAGCGGCTCCCGGAACCCTTACCGGCCGGGCGGATTTGATACTGGCCGGTTCTATACGAAGGAGTAGTCAATGTTACGTTACACCACGTCGGCGGCCGTTCTTGCCGCACTGATCATCTCGACGACCGCCACTGCACAGGAATTCGACGCGCCGCAGCCGGTCTCTGGTTTCCAGGCCGGAGCTAAGGCGACCGACGCTTCGTCCGCCGCGAATATGCAAAGAGTCCAGTACGGAAATCTCCAGTATGGCTATTACCGCCAGTACGGCTTATTCGGCGATACCGGTTACTACAACGGTAACGGGGCTAACGGCGACCTTCGCGGAAACGACGACGACGGTGGTAAGGGAGAGGCGAATCGCAGTTCTGATCGCGCCAATCCGGCTGGCCCGACGTTTGAGGTGAACCCCGCTTTTACGCCGTACTATGGCGGCTACGGCGGTAACTTCGGCACCAACTATGGCGAATACAGCGGTTTCAGCGGCTATGGCGCCTACACCGGGTTCCCTGGCTACAGCAATTATGGCGGATTCAGCTACCGTTTCAGTCCTTACTAACGGCCCGAGTGCAGCCTGATAGTCGGTTTCGCTGCGACGAGACCGCCTCATTGATTACATGCTCATGCACCAGGAGCGTCCCTTTACGACAGAGTGAAGGGACGCTCTTCTTCGTACAGGATTCTTCTCCTGTCAGCAGGATGGCCGGTTTTCTGTACTTTTTGGAAGAATGACGGTCGAGCCATTGCTTTTTCGCTGGAATGGACGGAATAATGAAAATACGGGGGAGATCTGAACGCTGGGCCGTCTCATAACCGTGTGAGCGGTTTGCAGAAACCTGGCCGGTCAGAGGTCTTATATGCTGGCCGGTCTACTACGAAGGAGTGCTCAATGCTTCGTTACCCCATGTTTGCAGCCCTGCTCGCCGCACTGCTGCTTTCGACGTCAGGCAATGCACAGGAAGTCCAGGCTGTGCAGGCCGTCTACCGTCCCCAGGCGACTGTCGCCGGTGCGCATGTCGGACCCAGAGCCAATGTGCAGCTGGTCCAGTATGGTCATAACCATGGCTACTACGGCGGCCACAACCATTACGGCGGCTTTGGCGGGTATGGCGGCTACGGCGGCGGTTACTATCGCGCTTACCGTCCCGGCCTGTCGATTCAGGTCGGCCCTGGTTATTACGGCGGCTACGGCGGCTACGGCGGCGGCTATGGAGCCTACTACGGCGGCGGCTACGGGGGATATGGCGGCGGTTATGGCGGCTACGGCGGCTATGGCGGCAGCTATTGCCCTTACTAACGAGCGTGGAAACCGACAAGCTGCAGGTCTTCTTGCGCGGAGTCGGTCGACGGCTAAACGTTGACGCCGCATAACCGCCTGGCTTGCCGCAGCGAAACTACCTGGCCAAATGCATGCCAGTACCACCAGAGCGTCCCTTTTCGGAAGAGGAGGGACGCTTTCTTTGTTGAGGACCTCCTGGCCCACCCGAGCAGCCCGTGAGCAGGCGTTGCACGCAACGACCTGCATTTTTTAGGCACGTGTCTGTCGCTGCGACACCGCTCGATATCAGCGTAGCGGACCTTGCTTCCTGATTGTCTCTCAGCTTCCTGATTGTCCCTCAGCGTTAGCCGTGCAGCAGGGGTGACTTGCTGAGTGGGATGCTTTGCCCGTCGTAGGCCATGTCGATGCCGGCCGGCAGTTCCTGGTTGGTGCGGTCGTAGTCCAGTTCGTGCGAGGTGTGCGTCAGATACGTTTGACGCGGCGCCAGTTCTTGCGCGATGGCCACGGCCTGGCCGACGGAAAGGTGCGTCACATGCGGTTCGGCGCGGAGGGCGTCGATGATTAGCACGTCGAGTCCTTGCATCCGTTCGAGCGTTTCCGGCGGAATCTCGCTGGCGTCGGTGCAGTAGGCGACGTTGCCGATGCGGAAGCCGAGCACCTCAAACCTCGGGCCATGTTTCAGCCGCAAGGGGATAATCGTTTCGCCCAGCAGGTCAAACGGTTCGAGTCCAATCGTATGGAACGTCAACTGCGGGGCCGCGCCGACATGCGTTTGCTCCCGCTGCATAAAGGCATAGTCAAACGACTGTCGCAGACGCGACTCGACCTTGGGTTCGCAGTACAGCGGCACCGGATGCTGCAGGTAAAACGGGAACAGCCGCAGGTCGTCGAGACCCATGATATGATCGGCGTGTTCATGCGTAAAAGCGACCGCATGGATGATGCCGATCTTTTCCCGCAGCAGCTGCACCCTCAGGTCGGGCGGCGTATCGATCAGCAGGTTCCCCTCCGGCAAGCCGAGCGCTACGGCGCAGCGGGTGCGGTTATTGCGAGGGTTGTCGCTGGTGCAGACCGGGCAGCCACAGCCAATAGCCGGAACGCCGACCGAAGTGCCGGTGCCCAGCAGGATCATTTGACCGGTAATGTCTTTTGAGACAGCTTGCTTCTTTTCCACAGCCAGTACTTCGCGTTTGAGAAGAAGGCAGACGCATCGCCTGGGGGCCACCGTTCCTGTCAGCGATTATACTGGCCAGGGCGTGGCTGGCCACGTGGTTGGAACGATTCTCGCGATCGTCTATAGTCGGAGCTTCCCGCACGCTTGTAATTGCGCATCAGGAGGGTCCGCCTTGTGACGGCCTTTGCACCACGCCAGCTTGGCGATACCGATATCTTCGTTACGCCTGTCGCCCTGGGTTGCTGGCCGATCGCCGGCATGACCAGCCTGCACGTCAACGACGCCGACAGTCTGGCCACACTGCAGGCCGCTGTCGACCACGGCGTGAACTTCTTTGACACCGCTTTCAGCTATGGCCTGAACGGCGAAAGCGAAAAGCTCATCCACCGCGCGCTGGGCGATCGTCGCGACCAGATTGTCATCGCCACCAAGTGCGGGCTAGGCTGGGACGACCAGCAGCAGCGGCTGTTTGACGGCCGTCCTGCTGCTTTACGGGCGCACTGCGAAGAAAGCTTGCGACGTCTGGCGACGGATCGGGTCGACCTGCTCTATCTGCACGCCCCCGATCCAAACACGCCGGTCGCCGAATCGGCAGGCGAACTGCGGCGTCTGCTCGACGAAGGGAAAACGCGGAGCGTGGGCGTCTCCAACTTCACGATCGCCGAGCTCGAGGAGTTCTCACGCGAGTGTCCGATCGCCGCCCATCAGCCGCCGTACAATATGCTAATGCGGTCCATCGACAAGGACTCTATCCCCTGGTGCCAGGAACGGAAAATCTCCGTCGTGCCGTACTGGCCGCTGATGAAGGGCCTGCTGGCCGGCCGCCTGGAACGCGATCACCAGTTCCAGCCCGGCGATGGTCGGCCCAAGTACCCGATGTTCCAGGGCGAAGAGTGGGAGCGGAACCAGGACTTGCTGGACGAGTTGCGGACGCTCGCCGGCGAGCTAGGCAAGACGGTGGCCGACATTGTCATTAACTGGACGATGCAGCAGCCGGGGATTACGTCGGTGCTGTGCGGCGCGAAGCGGCCGGACCAGATCCAGGAGACGGCCGCCGCCATGCAGTGGAAGCTGGATGCAGCCGCCCTGCAGCGGATCGAAGACGCCCTCATCCGCCGGGGCCCGCCCATCGAACGCTGGGCCGTTTAAGCTGCCTGCGAAGCGTAACGAGAGCCGGCTGTTGATTCTCTACCGCAGCAACGGAGTCGCCGGCATGCGGGCGACCTGCGTGGTCGGGCCGTCCAGCCGTCGGGCGACGATGATGCGGCGTTCGGTCATTTCGTTCCTGGTCCGGGCGCAGGAGACCACGCCGACTTCTTCCCATTTCAGCCCGGCTTCCTGCAGCCGCCTGGCCGCATGCTGGTCGAAGCAGAAGTATTCCGAGCTGGCCATCCAGTCGGACATCGGATCGACAAGTTCGACCGGTTCCGCGTAGTGGTACGTAAAGGCGCTATCAATCAGGTCAAAGCTGACCAAAGGCGTATGCGGTGGAAGCTTTTCCTTGAGTTCCGTCAGCTGCTGTTCAATGTCGTTGCTGCCGCGGATCTGCAGGTTGGTCACCAGGCCGGTAAACATCAGGCCAATAAATGCGCTCACCGCCAGCACGCCGATTCGCTGCTGGGATGTCGTTTCGGCGCTAGCCGTTCGCCAGGTCGCCCAGGCCAGGCCGACGCAGCTGGTCGAGAAGAAGATCGCAAACAGGACTGCCAGCACAGGCGTTTCTGTCGGCCAGACGATCGTGACGACAATCGCCGCGATGCTGGACACGAGCATCGTTCCCGCGAGGAAGACCTGGAACCGGCTCCACGAATGACGCCAGGCGGCCGTCGTCGTCCAGCACTGTTGTGCGGCCAGGCCAACCAGCAGGGCAAAGCACGGATACAGCGGCATGAAGTATCGCGTTTTGGCGCCGGGGGTAAACCAGCAGGTGGGAAAGGTAATCGCAATGGCGCCGAGCAGAAAGAGCGCCTGGGATTTGCCGCTGCCAAGCCCACGCCAAAAACCGGGCCGGCAGTAGACCAGCAGCAGCACCGACCAGGGTAACAGGCAGGCCAGGATCTCTAGCGGAAACAGGCCCAGGTGTTCCACCAGGGTGAGCCAGCTGGTGTCTTCAAACCGCATGGCGATATCGTTCTGGTACATGCGGAACGTGGCGAAGTTCCCGTTCTGCAGCGAATAAGGAATCTGCCAGGCGGCCCAGATGACGGCAAACAGCAAGATCCCCGCAAAATGAGCCGGAGCCAGCAAGGCCCGCCAGTTACGCGTCGCCAGCAGATACAGGCCAACCGCAGCGGCGAAGTAAATCGGCGCCTGGGGACCCTTGGCCAGCATCCCCATAGCGGCCAGGAAGTACGCGGCCGACCAGGTCGCCAGGGGCGACCATTTCTGCGTCCAGCCCCAGTGCCACAGGATCAGGGAGCCGGCCACGACGAGCGTGTAGAACGCTTCCGTTTCGCCCAGGCGGCCCAGTTCCAGCACCTGTCCCATCGTGCAGTACGAGGCTCCGGCCAGCAGTGCGCCGGTCGCCGTCAGGAACGTTCGAGCGTAACCGTAGATCAGAAAGCAGGTGAGCAGAACGGAGATCGAAGAAGGCAAGCGAATGGCCCACACATCGACGCCGCCGCGGAGTACGCCCAGGCCGGCGATGATCCAGTTTTGCAATGGCGGCCGGCTGAAAAATAATGTCCCCTGTTGCCGGGGCGTGATCCAGTCGCCTGTCTGCAGCATTTCGATCGCCACCTGTCCACGCCGCGGTTCTTCGCCGCGCAGGCTCAGGTCGGGCAACCGTACCAGATAAAAGACCAGCACCAGTCCCAGCAGCAGCAAGCATTCGGGCTCTCGCATCCAGCGGAACCCTTGCGCGGATTTCATCGGTTCCGAAGGAGGGACTTCTTGAGGCATGTGGCTGGCGGTGTTCGACATCGTCGATCCTGCAGGAGGAAAAGGTGTTGTCTGGTTGGAGAGATGGCGGCTGCGCGTCGGATTCCGCTGTCGACAGGCGCCGGCCAGCTCGATCCCCTGGCGCTAGGCGGCTTTGCGCGTGACGCGAGCTTCGGCGTCGGCGACAGTTTTCGCCCGAACGCTGCGGGACACCGGCGCCGCGGACGTCGATGTTTCGGCGATCGGCTTTTCGCGAAACACGAAGAAGCAGGCCATGAAATTGGTGCCGGCCCCAAACACCGCGCCGACGGTCGCTGCGACAGCCGCATGGGATGCGAACCAGGGATCCTGCGTCAGCAGGAACAGGCTCACGCTCCAGGTGACTACGGCGCCGACCAGGCAGCCGCTGCAGAATCCGGCGTATTGCCGCCAAAGCGGGTTGCTGCGCGACTGGGAAAAGGTGAACTCGCGATTCAGGGCGAAATTCCAGGTCATGGCGATCCAGATTGCGGCCGCCCGGGCGATTGTTTCCGGCGCTAAGGCCAGCAGCAGCGCAAAGCAGGCGACGTCGATCACCATGCCCGAGGCGCCGACTGCGGAGAACTGCACCAGCTTGGAGAGTTTGCCGTAGCGAAAGTCAGCCAGTCGTTTCAAATGCCAAAGGTAGTTGACCTGCTCGCGGAGGGTGAGCTTGCTTTCCCCTTTGAGGCGATTCGCGAAGGAGATGGGGACTTCGATCACGTTCGAGAAGCCGCACTTTACCAGCAGTTCCAGCCCGATTTTATAGCCGATCGGGTCCAGACGCGATTCACTGGCGACAAAGTCGGCGCGACGCAGGGCAAAGAAGCCAGCCATCGGGTCTTTGGCCTTGGTGAACGGCCAGGCCAGCAGGGTGGCGACCTTGGAGTTGATCCACCGCAACACGCCCCAGTCTTCCGAGGTGGATCCGCCGTCGATATAGCGGCTGCCAATCACCATATCGACGCCCGGATCGTTGAGGGCGTTAATCAGGTCGGGCGCCTGCTCGGGCGGATGGGACAGATCGGCGTCCATCACCAGCAGTTTCTCGCCCTGGGCTTGCCGCATGCCGGCGATCACGGCGCTGGACAGGCCGCGTTCTTTTTTTCGTACGATTAGTTTGACGGGATGGTCGGCGGCCAGCTCCTGGCAAACCTGTTCGGTGCCGTCGTTGCTGTTGTCGTCCACCACAATCACTTCAAACGGCGTGTCGGCCTTGATCATGGCGGCGCCAAGCCGGGTGATCAGGGTTGGCAGGTTTTCCGCTTCGCAATAGGTGGGAACAATGATCGATACCTCAATGGGTTTGGACCGGCTCATCGACATTCCTCCTGTTGAATCCAGCGCGCGACTTCCCTGCGGATGAAGGGCGGATCGTAAACAAAACGGGGTTGACGGGTCAACCTCAGTCGCGATCGGGGTGAGATTTGCGCTGCCGGACGGGAAGCTGGCCCGTCGAAGAGGCGGCGCGTCGCGAGGCCGACAGGGCGGGCGATGCTTGCAGTGACGCGTTTCCTGCCAGTGAAAGCCGCGGTGGATGGGGCGAAGAAACCGAAAAGGGCGCTTGAAAATTTTTGGCTGTTCTGCCAGGCAGTCACCTGGCGGCGTCAATTCCTTTAAAAATGAAGGTTTCTTGCTTTCCTTATCTTGACCGACTGGCGACACGGTTCAAGAATGACGAAGGCTGTTACACGTTCGATCCATCCTGCCTCGCCTTGCTGGCGCAGGGAGGTTTCCGATCGGCGCCTTGTACGAGCAATGCGGCTGTCGGATCCGTCAGATGGATGAACGACGCCTTTAGCCGTCCGGCCTGTTCTGTTGTCAGAACGTGATAATTTGCGATGAAACACGGGTTCAGAAGAATCCGCAATCAACCAGCAAACGCCGGAAGACGTCAAAATTTGACTTCACTTTGTTTGCGCCACGCCTTCGTTTGCGCCACGTTTGCGCGGCGAGTTTCCAAACCTTTAGCGAGCTTCTTCCATGTCTCAATTGCCTCGCCTGGGTCTTGGTTCCGTGGGTGGTCCTGCAAGTAACAATCCGGCGATTGCCAGAATGGCCGCCTGGGCTTTGGGGGAGCGTTGCGATTGGTCGAGCAGTTTTTTCTCAGCCGGCCCGCTGGGATCAGCGGCCAACCCTTTTTCCAGTGAAACGATCTGCCTGGATCCCTGGTCGATGTCGCGTCAGTCGTGCCGCCAGCGCTTCGGTTATGCGGCCCATGCGGCGGACGGGGCGATGGTTTGTGGTTCGCTGGGAGCGCCCTTGGAGCAGTTGCGGGACTGGCTGGATCTGCCGCTGATCGCGGTGCTCGATGCGCAAGATGAGGAGGCATTTGGGTTCGACAGTTGCCGCATGCCGCCTTCGGAGCATGGGATCGACGGCGTTCTGATTGTCGGCGCTGGCGACGCCTGGAGGGCTGCCGCGCTTCGCACCTCGGTCGAAGCGCTCTGGCGGGTGCCGGTGCTGGGCGTACTTGATGAACCAGCCAGTCTGCGGGCGGAAGTCCAGGCCGCCTGCGCGACCGATGCAATGCCGTCGCGTTCCCTGCAGCGACGCCTGGCCCAGTGCTGGCGGGCGGGGCTCAAGCCCGAAGTCGCCCGGCAGATCGCCCAGAGGCCGTTTCCCTGGAACGCCAGCGAGCTGTTTCATGCCGACCAGCTGAGCCCGTTGCGCGTCGCAGTAGCGTTCGACGACGCCTTTTATCAGTATCTACCGCATACGTTCGACGTGCTGGAAGCCTGCGGCGCCGAGGTGCGGGACTTTTCTCCGCTGGTGGATGACTGCCTGCCGCCTTGCGATCTGGTTTACCTGGGCGGCGGTCGCGTTGCCGAGTGGGCCGAATCGCTTAGCCAGAATTGCTGCATGCGGCAGGCCCTGGCGTTGCACCTGTTGCGAGGCGGCAAGCTGTATGCGGAGACCGATGCCGCGGCCTACCTGTGTCGCGAACTGCTCACGGCCGATGGACGGCATCATGCGATGCTGGGCGTGCTGCCCGGCTTTGCGGTGGAGACGGATCAAACCGGCTTGAGTCCCGTCGCTGTGACGTTGCCGGTCGATACCTGGCTGGGCGACAGCGGCCATACGCTGCAGGGCTATGCGGATCAGGGCATTCGTTTGCTCCCCGCTCCTGCCCTGGCGTGCGAAGGCGGCTTTATCTCCTGGCCCGCGACCCACGACGGTTGTTCGGGCATGTCACAGGGCGGCGTGATCGGCTCCCGGTTGGGGCTCGACCTGCTGGCCTGTGCAGAGCATCTGAAACGCTCCGCAAAGGCTGCCCCAGTCGCCGCCGCATCGCACCAGGCGCCATTTGTGGGAGAAGACCGGATCGAGTAGTCGGATCGTCCTGCGAAGGGGCCGTCGCGCATAAAACAATTGCTGGCAGTTTCTGTCAGCGATTTTCTTTTTGACCCAGGCAGGTTGCGGGGAATTGTCTCTCCCCGCGTGGCCGCGATCTGAGTTTCCTTAGGTTCTGGGTTACTTGTCGCCGGCGTCTTCGTCGTCGCGACGATAGAACATGTAGGCCGGATTCTCGGCGCTAAAGTCTGCGTCCGCAAGCCCGACGTTCAGCTGCAGGTTTGTATAGGTGAACTCTTCCTGCAGCAGTTCCGGCCCGCCCGGTTGTGTCGGCCAGGTGTAGGCGACGTAGCGCACAGGAATGTTCATCTCGTTATCGATGAAAATCTCGGCCCGCGAAAACAGGAAGTAATCGCGAGGAACGGGATGAGTGACCACAATCTGGGTGCACGGCCGGTCATTGATGCGCGAGTCCTTGTAATACGCGACGTGGACTTCGTCATGCTGGATGTCGGACTCGGCCCGTTCAATCAACCGCCTGATCAGGTTGCAGATACCGACTTCGGTAATCGGATTCCGGCTGTCGCGCAGGGCGAGCGGCCCGTCGGGCTCCACCGAAGTGGTCACATACGAAAGTCGCGTTCCGCCGCGGCGGGCCAGCACTTTGCCCTCGTTTTTGTTCTCGACAAACAGCACTTCGCGGCCGGCCACGCTGGCCGGTTTGGTGAAGCGGGCGTAAACGCTCAGCGGCGTGACTCCGTTGGCCTCTTCCTGGCGGGTGCGCACCTTCAGGTCAATGTACTGATAGCCGGACAGTTCGCCGTTGATCCGCTCCCGTTTGATGAGCGTGCAGGTGAAGTCACGGATGTCAACTTCCAAAGCCGCCAGCCGTCGATAGGCAAAACGCAGCACCGGAGTCAAAGGGTGGTTCACCAGAGGGTCGTCCGCACTGGCTTCGACCTTCAGGACGCGTTGCTGGATCGTGGCGGGCGAATCCTGGCCCGATACGACGGCTTTTGGGCTGGCCGCCCAGACAAAAAGAACAAGGGTCGCGGCGCGAAGCATATTTCCGTAGGTCATGGGTGTCCTCGGTTCTGGCAAGGAAACGCATTCGGCTCGGGCATCCTGACCGGCGGGTGTGCGTAGAACTCGATTCCTGCGAGCTGGTTTCGTTCTCAACGCGGAACTTTCTGCAGGGAAACAAGGAGAAGGATCCGCGGGAGACCATCGTTTCATTTTCGCAATCTCTTTGCAAACGGCCAGGGGAAAAAGCTCCTGTCGGCGGCAACCGGGAAAAAACCTGGGCCTTCTCTTCCGGCGATTGCTCACAATCCCCCAGGTCACAGGCGAAGGGTCCGCCTTTCGCGCAACGGCGGGACGGCCCCTCGAACTAACTTACGTCGTGAAGAGAAAAAAGTTGTCGAAAAACAGACAATTGTGTGGCGAGACCGCCCTGGGGCCAGAAAACGAGGGGTGCTGTCACAAGGCTGCTGGCCCGATGACAGCAATTCCGGCAGAAAGTGGTCAGGGCGTCGGAAATACGCAGTGTGCTTTCGATCCCGATCCGACATGACGAGCAGTGGAAAGGAGCGTATCCAGGGGGAAATTCGCCTTGAACTGGCTGCGATTGTTCGGTATTGACAATTTTATGGGAGAATGGGATCCCCCTGGGAGTTCATGTTTCTCGCCATGGATTGGGACGAATTGTCACCGGCGATTTACAGGAATCGGCGTCGGCGACAGCATTCTGTCCAGGGTTTCGTACGGCGATGGAACTGGTCCCGCCATTCCTTCCACGAGGGATCTGTAATGGCAATTAACGCGCCGGTGGCGTTTTTTATTTTTAATCGGCCCGAGGTCACCCAACGCGTTTTTAACGCCATTGCCCAGGCGCGCCCCCGCACTTTGATGATTGTTGCCGATGGCCCGCGAATTGACGTCGAGGGCGAAGAAGCTGCGGTCGCAGCTACGCGCGCGATTATCGACCAGGTCAACTGGCCGTGCGAAGTGCTGAAGAACTACTCCGGTGACAATCTCGGTTGCAAGATTCGGGTCTCCAGCGGCCTGGAATGGGTATTCCAGCAGACGGAGGAAGCGATCTTTCTGGAAGATGATTGCCTGCCCGCTCCCGGATTCTTCCCTTTTTGTCAGGAACTGCTGGAACGATACCGCCACGATTCGCGGGTGGTCAGCATCACCGGCAATAATTTCCAGGACGGGATCTCGCGGACTTCGGCCAGCTATTATTTTTCCAAATACTTCCACTGCTGGGGCTGGGCTGGCTGGCGGCGCACGTGGGAAGCTTTTGATATCAATCTGCCCAGCTGGCCGGCCTTTCTGGAGGAGGGCGGCCTGGCGAACGTTGCCGATTCTCCGGCCGAAGAGCAGTGCTGGCGCAGGATCTTCAACGCCCAGCATCGGGGCGAGACCAATAGCTGGGCTTACGCCTGGCTGTTCTCTTGCATGACGCAGGGATTGACCGCGACATCTGACCAGAATCTGGTCTCTAACATCGGCTTCGAGCCGAACGCGACACATACGACGCGAGAGAGCCTGCTGGCCAATCTCCCCACCCCCTCCTTTGGCGAACTCATTCATCCGACCGAAGTGTTGCGCCACAAAGCGGCCGACCT
Source organism: Lignipirellula cremea (assembly GCF_007751035.1). Lineage (NCBI taxonomy): Bacteria > Pseudomonadati > Planctomycetota > Planctomycetia > Pirellulales > Pirellulaceae > Lignipirellula > Lignipirellula cremea. Next base: position 4,490,503 of record NZ_CP036433.1, read on the forward strand.
GCATACTTTTGAAAGTGTGTTCCGCCGGCCGCCGCTGCTGAAAAAGTGGAAAAACTCGGTCAGGAAGCGTTGGCGTCGCCTGACGAAGCCTGCCGCCTGAGGAAACGTGAGCCGTTTGCCCGACGCCGGCCCAGCATGCTATCTGTCTGCCGCACGAACAGACCGTTTTTGCACGGAAAGGGCCCTGCGCAGACCGCTTCTAGCAGGAATGCAGGAGGCAAGCTCCTCTTGAGCCGACTGGCGTTGTCCAGTAGTTAGTGGATTGTCGCCACGTTCCCTGGATTCGTGGGGAACCTCCTTGCTGGATGCAGGAACAAGCGACGGAGCTGAGCAGCGTGGAAGTTTTGGCTGCGGCTCCTGGTCATATTTTCGGTCAGGACTTTAAGATGACGCTTGCCGCTCCTGTGGCATTTTTTGTGTTCAATCGGCCCGAGGTGACACAGCGCGTTTATAACGCGATTGCCCAGGCCCGCCCGCGCACTCTTCTGCTCATCGCTGATGGACCGCGGAACGACCGCGCGGGCGAGGCGGAGGCAGTCGCCGCCACGCGGGCTATCGTCGATAAGGTGGACTGGCCGTGCGAAGTGTTGCGGAACTTCTCCGCAGAGAATCTGGGTTGCAAGCAACGCATTTCCAGCGGTCTCGATTGGGTTTTCGGGCAGGTCGAGGAAGCGATAGTGCTGGAAGACGATTGCCTGCCGTCTCCGGCGTTTTTCCCCTTTTGCGACGAGCTGCTGGAGCGTTATCGATACGACTCCCGCGTGGTTTCGATCACGGGCGACAATTTTCAGAACGGGCATTTGCGGACTTCGTCCAGCTACTATTTTTCCAAATACTTTCACTGCTGGGGCTGGGCCGCCTGGCGCCGGACGTGGCAGACGATCGATGTCGACATGGCGACCTGGCCTGCCTTTCTGGCGGAAGGGAACCTGGCGAATCTTGCCGATTCTATCGCCGAAGAACAATACTGGCGGCAGATCTTTAACGCCCAGCAGCAAGGGCTGACCAGCACCTGGGACTATGCGTGGCTGTATTCGTGCATGTCGCAAGGGCTGACAGCGACGCCCAACAAGAATCTCGTCGCCAACATTGGGTTCCAGGCCAACGCTACCCATACCAAAGGGGACAGCTGGCTCGGGAAGCTTTCGACCGGGTCCCTGGGCGAACTGATCCATCCGCATGCCGTGCTGCGCCACAAAGCCGCCGACCGACAGACGTTTGAGTCTGTTTTTCAGCCGCCGCCGCTGCTGAAGAAGTGGCGAAACTCGCTCAACAAACGCTGGCCGGGCAAGTCAGTTCCGGCGGCGTGAGGGCCATTGCTCTTCACGCCAGCAGACTCAGGTAGCCGACTCAGGTAGCCGACGCAGCCGAGCGAGAGACAGCGTGTCGCGGCGTAGCCGCCATCGCGTTACAACTGCCCTTTCCTGACGCCGCCTGGCGTTCACGCAGATAGGATCGAAGCCAGCGCAGGGGACGAAATTTTTTGCGGCGCGGAGGTCTTGCGATGCCCTGCACCTGGGGGAAGTCTTCCACCCGAGCGCTCGTATCCAGCATGGGGGCATTCCAGGGGTCGAAGCGGTGGAAGTGGGAACCGTCGACCTGGTCGCTCAGCTGGGACCGATAGGCGGCCTGCAGTTTCTCATTCAGCATGGCGGCGACAAAGGAGAACGTGCTGTTGGGGATCGCCAGAACATCGGCCTGGGACAGCAGGAAAAATTCAGGATAAAACGGCGCTTGCCGCAGCCGAATATCCAGATCCTTGACCGTCACCGGCGAGTACGACTTGAAATCGCCGAGCACGTTGGGAAGATCGTCGCTGGCGATGTACAGCACGGGATCATCGAGATCGCTCCAGACGGATTCCAGCCAGCGCAAATACCATGACGTCGGCGTGCGATAAAAGTAACCATAGCCGTAATCGCCACGTCGAATGTGCAAAGCGACGATCGTTCGTCCCCGTTGCCGCAAGCGGGCGACAGCGGCTTCCAGCGGCCGGCGGACCGCATCGACGGGCGTAAACAGCGAGCGAATGTACGCCTGGTGCGGCTGGTAATAAGCCGATGCATACTGGAAGTACCCGGCCACATCGACATTCCGCAGCGGCGCGTCGAGCCGAGGGATCATCATACGCTGTGGGTCTTTGTCGTACAGTTCTTCAAATTCCGGCAGGCTCGCGGAGATCGGCCGATCCTCGCAGCCAAACAGTTTCTGGCCAATCCACGGCGGCGTCTGCACCTCGAGGTCGTGCTGCAGGGCGTATGTCTTGAGAAACATGTACTGGATTACCTGGTTGCCGAAACGGCCCATTTCTCCCAGTTTGCTCATTGCGATCACGTCGCGATTCATCTTCAGCGTTCCCTGCGTGTGTGGATGGAAGGCACGGATTGTGAATTACCAGGAACGCTCCCGCAGGGCAACGGAGAATTGCCCAGGCAGAGCGAGGATTGCTGCGATCTGAGGATTGCTGCGATCGGTTAGATTCAGCAATCAGCTTGAGCGTCCGGGAGCAAGGAAAGTGAGCATGCAGGCTCCGAGCTTCCCCGTTAGAAAAACGGCGCTTCGCGCACGAAAAAACCCCGCTTGCCAGTCGCTGCCGGAAAATCGGGGTTTTCAAAAAATGAGGGCGCTGGGGCTCGAACCCAGGACCTACGGATTAAAAGTCCGTTGCTCTGCCAACTGAGCTACGCCCTCAACGAGGCGGTTGGGTAACCACGTCGTTTGTTAGAAATGCGATTATGCCAGCTAGGGCCAAAAGCTGGAAGTGGGGGGACGGTCGTTTCATGGACAGCGGTCAATTTTTGCCGTTTGCCCATGTATTTGCCCCTTAAATCGGCTGCTGCGATCGACGGGAGGTCGGTTCGGAGCCGAGCGTGCGGGCTGTTTCCACGGCGTCGCTTACGGCGGCGACGACCTGTCGGGAGGGCTGATCTCGCTGGACGACCTCAACCAGCGGTTCGCCCGGCCCCTCAAACTTGCCGTACTTTAACAGCAGTCCCGCAGCGAAGGCTACCGCCTTTTCTGAGGCCCGGCCGGCGACCAGGGCGAACGGGCCCAGAAAATTCGCCGGATACAGATACGCCGTGCTGGCGGCGTCGGGTAATTGGTGCGCGTATTTCAGGGCGTCGTTCTCTGCTTCGTTACGGCCGACCATCACTTTGGTCTCCGCGTCGAATCGGAAATGGCGGCCCTGGCGGAGGACTTCGTAGTCCCAGCGACGGGCTTGCGGCTGGATCTGGATCAGGTCGAAGACCTTTTGCGAAAACAGCGGCTCCGTCAGGGCGCACCCAGTCGACGGCGTGGGCAAGGAGCGCAGTCCCAGTTTTTTGCCCAGGGCGATCAGCTCTTTCCGACTGCGGCCGACAAAGCCGTAAAGCTTTTCTCGATCGACCCAGCCTTCCCGTTCCGGCAATGTGGGATGGAGCACTCTGGCCGAGAGCGGACGGAGCAGCAAGTCGTCGAGGTGGGAATGATGGGCAATGACCTCAAGATCGGTGCGTTTCTGGCTCATCGGCCGCTGGCCGACGACTTCGCCGCTGATGATAAAGCCGGCGTCGATCTGTTCCATAAAGCGTTTGGCTTTGTCGAACATGTAGATCCGGCAGTCGACGCACGGGTTGGCGCCTTTGCCGTAGCCATATTCGGGCTTGCGCAGCAGTTCCAGGTAGTCGTCGTCCTGACTGACCACGGTCAACCGCACGCCCAGGTCATGAGCAGCCTGGGCCGACTGGTCCTGGCAGCAGGTGAATAACGTTTTGAAGTTGAGTGCTTCGACCTCGATGCCTTGTTCCTGCATCAATCGGATCGCCAGCATGCTGTCGAGCCCGCCTGAGAGCAGGGCGACACATCGCTTACTCATTTCCTGAGCCTTCCTGTGACGCCGTAGAAGAATCGGCGCGAGTCTTACCGTTGGAAAGGGCGTCCTCGCCATCTCCGTTAAATGCTTTCAAGTAATCAGGAACGCCATGGAAAACGGGCGGTTCGCCGCGCAACTGGGCCAGGGCGTTACAGGCGGCCTTTTGTTCGGCCTCCTTTTTATTGCGTCCCCATGCCGGGTGATAACGATCGTCGGCGACCTGCGCGGCAATCTGAAAGCACTTGCTGTGATCCGGGCCCTTTTCATTGACCAGCTGATAAGCGGGGGTCGAGCCAAATTCCCGCTGTACATACTGCTGCAGCTGGGATTTGTAATTGCTCATGACGCCATCGCTGGCGGCCCGGTCAATTTCGTCGACAATATGCTTTACGATGAACGCCCTGGCCGGTTCGTCCCCACCGTCGAGGTACATGGCCGCGACCAGCGATTCAAAGACGTCGGCCAGCAGCGAACGCGGCACTTTGGGAGTGGAAGCCATCCCCTTGCCGACAATCAGGAAGTCTTCCAGGCCAAGCGCATCACTGATGCGGGCGCACGTCTGCCGACTAACGACGACCGATTTGATCTTGGTCAGATCCCCTTCCAGATAGTTGGGGAACTTGCGAAACAGCATTTCGCAAACCACGGCGCCAAAAATTGCGTCGCCCAGAAACTCCAGGCGCTCGTTCGACTGGACCCGATGGTCGGCGCCGGAGGCATGGAGCAAGGCGGAATTCAGCAGGGATTTGTCCGTGAAAACATAACCGATGCGTTGTTCGCAGGCAGCCAGCTTTTCTTCCAGCTCGTCGGATTGGATTTCCGAGGATGAAACCATCAGGGCACGTGGGGGGTAAACGGGACTTCTCATAGAGAAGACCGTTTGCGCTACGCAAAAAGTCGCCCAGGACAAGGTCCTGGAGAATTCGCGTAGCGCAAAGGGCCGTCGATACAACTGCCTAATATATCTGGGACAGGGGTTTGCAGGGAAGTCGGTTTTCTGGATTGTTCGCTCAAAGTTGGAAATTTGTCGGCCGTTCCCTGGAAAGTGGGGCCGCCGAACATTCCCTTCGGGGCACGAATTGGCCGGCAAGGCCAGGGCGGGAAGCCAAGGCAGCCAACAGAGAAACGGCCTTCCAGGGGACGGATCTGTGTGCGACCATACGCCCTTAAGCTGGACATGTGGGGTTCGATTTGTCTATAATCACCCCTTCTGAGCGGCCCACTCCCTCCCTTCATCCCCTGAGTCCCGATGCACCTCTCCCGCTCTCTCGCGTGTCTGGTTTTCGGTTCCCTGCTCTCCTGTTGCGGCCCCTGGTCCGCAGGGGCGGAGGCGACGCCAGCCCTGCCGTACGATCAGATTATTCTGTCCGACAATCCAGTGGCATACTGGCGTTTCGATGGCGAAAAGCCTTTACAGAACCTGGCCAAGGGGGCCGCCGGACTGGCAACAGAGTCCGTGGGGGCCGCAAGATTGGCGAAAGCCGGGCCGCAAGCCGGCGAGTATCCGCTGTTTACGGCCGATAACCGCGGAGTAGAACTGGGCGGGACGCGCGGCTATTTGAAAACGACCGATCCGGGCGAACAGAGCGATCTCGACTTTTCCCTCGGCGACGCCATTACCCTGGAAGCCTGGGTCAACCCACGCGGATTACGCGACGACCAGCAGGTCTACATTGTTGGCAAGGGACGCACAGGCAATCCCGGCCAGGTAGCCGCCAATCAGAACTATGCGTTACGGCTGCGCGCCGTCGACGGCCAGATGCGGGTGAGTTTTCTGTTTCGCGGGGAAGGAACCGCCCGCGACGGCGGCGATGAGTTCCATCGCTGGAATTCGCAGGAAGGCTTTGTCGCGGATGGTCGCTGGCGCCATGTGGCGGTGAGCTACCGCTTTGGCGATCCCGGCAGTATTCGCGGCTATATCAATGGTCAGCCCACCGCAGGCGACTGGGATATTGGCGGTCCGACCAAAGCGGCTCCGACGGTCGATAACGATGACTTGTGGATCGGCTCTTCCATGGGCGGCAAGATCGACAGCACCTTTTCCGGTTTTCTCGACGAAGTCGCCATCTATCGCCAGGCCCTTTCGCCGGAACGTATGGCCGCCCGTTACCAGTCCAATCTCAAAGAACCGGCCGTCCCCGATTTTTCAGAGGCGCCTCGCCATGCTGTGCTGGTCGAAATTGTCGAAGATATTCCCGACGCCATGCAGTGGAACGTCGTTACGCCGCCGCCGGTCGAGCAGTTCTCCCAGCAGGCGTTCGCTTTGACCGATACGCCGCGGAAGTACAATTCGCATGGCGTGATTATCGACCGCAGCAATCCCTTCCTGGTGCGCAGCCGCACCCGCAAGCATTTCGCCGGCGGGGAGTATGATCTATTGCTCCGTTCCCGCCAGGCGGCCCGCCTTTTCATCGACGGCAAACTGGTCGCGGAAACAAAATTCCTGAAGCCTAACGGCAGCGGCCATGAAAAAGTACCGGAACTGGCCGACCCCCATGCCGCGACCTATCCGCTGCCGCCTGGCCACCAGGAAACGGCGGTGCGGGTCAAGCTGGAGCCAGGCGAGCACCACTTCCGCTGGGAGTGTTTCGTCGGCGGAAAGAACATGCGTACCGAAATTGGCGAGCCGGTCGTCGCCTTTTCTCACCCCGGAGAAACGCCCCAAGTGCTGACAGCCGACGCCGGCGATGCGGAACCGTTCCCGCTGACAACGGCCGCGTGGGAAGCGTTTGAGCTGGGCGTGCGATCACAGATGTTGGCGTTGAACCAGCGCCGCCGGCAAGAGGTCTCCGCCGAGTACTCCGACTACTGGAGCCAGCGACATGATCTGGCTCGCAAAGAGCTGGCTAACTGGCCCGATCCGCAACCTCCGGCGCTTGCCGACGGCATGCCGGCGAACAACGCCATCGACCAGTTCCTGGCGGTTCCCTTGAAGGAAGCCGGGGTCGCTCCGACTGCACTGCTGGAAGACGATGCGTTCCTGCGACGCGTCACGCTGGATACGGTCGGCCGCATCCCCACGCCGGCCGAACGGACCGCATTTCTTAAGGACCCGGCCGACACGCGACGCCAACTGGTGATTGAGCGACTGCTGGAAAACCCCGAGTGGGCCGATCACTGGACCAGCTACTGGCAGGACGTGCTGGCGGAGAATCCCGGCATCCTTAAACCGAGTTTGAACAACACGGGGCCGTTCCGCTGGTGGATTTATGAGTCGATGCTCGACAACAAACCGCTCGATCGTTTTGTCACCGACCTGGTGATGATGGAAGGCAGTCGTTACGGCGGCGGCACCGCCGGCTTCGGCATGGCGACCGAAAACGACGTGCCGATGGCGGCCAAGGCCCACACGCTGGCGACCGCCTTCCTGGGCGTCGAAATGAAGTGCGCCCGCTGCCACGACGCGCCGTTCCATCCCTTCTCGCAGGAAGACCTGTTCAGCATCGCAGCGATGCTGGACCGGAAACCGATCACCCTGCCCAAATCCAGCACCGTACCGCCGCCGCCGGCAGGCGGACGGGAGCCCGCGATTGAGTCGTCGCTGGCGCCCGGCGCCAAAATCATGCCGGTCTGGGTGTTTACCTCGCTCTCTGCCAGCGATTTGCCGGCAGGGCTGACGCGCAACCCGGAAGACGCCCGCTCCGTGCTGGCCGCGTCGATCACTTCGCCGCAAAACGAACGTTTCGCCCAGGTAACCGTCAACCGCCTTTGGGCTCGCTACTTTGGCCGCGGACTGGTGGCTACGCCCGACGACTGGCACGATACGGACGCCTCGCACCCGGAGCTGCTGAAATTCCTCGCGCGGGAGCTGGTGCTGTCCGGCTACGACATGAAGCATGTCTCCCGGCTGATCCTGCAGTCGCATGCCTATCAGCGGGCGACCGCCGATAAAGGGACCGATCCGGCGCTGTTCGCAGGTCCGCAGCGGCGACGTCTGTCGGCCGAGCAGTTGCTGGACTCGCTGTTTGTCGCCGCCGACAAGCAGCTGTATGCGGAACCGCTGACACTGGATCCGGAAGGTCGCCGCAGCGTGTCGACCTTTTTGAACCTGGGCACGCCGCATCGGGCCTGGGAGTTCACCTCGATGTCGAACGAGCGCGATCGGCCCGCCCTGGCGTTGCCGATGGCCCAAAGCCTCATCGACCTGATGCTGGCGTTTGGCTGGCGCGACTCGCGGCCGAACCCGCTGACCGTGCGGGAAGAACCGGCGACCGTGCTGCAGCCGCTTTCCATCGCCAACGGCGTCGCCGCCAATCGAACTGTCCGCTTGTCCGACGATCACGCTTTGACGGAAGTCTGCTTGACCGATATCTCACTCGACGCGCTCGTCGATCGGCTGTTCGTGCAGATCCTTTCCCGCCCGCCGACAGCCAGCGAACGGGAGCTGTTCATGGCCGAACTGGCTGACGGTTTCGAGAATCGCCGCCGTTTGTCCGAGCCGAAGCAGCCATCGAACATCATCCGCTATCGAAATCCGGTTTCCTGGTCCAACCATTTGAACTTCAGGGCGACCGAGATCAAACAGGAGCTGGAGCGTTTGACGAACGAAGGCGATCCGCCGACGCGCCGTCTGGACCCTGTCTGGCGCGTCAAAGTCGAAGACGCCCTGTGGGCCCTGATTAACTCGCCGGAGTTTGTCTTTATTCCGTGATTGGCATTCGCCCTGTGTCGCCCTTTTCTGGACTATGCTGCTGCGTTCCGCTTTTTTGCTCGTGTATTTGCTATGACGAAACTCCCGCCTTTTGACCGCCGCCAGTTTCTTGCCGCCTCCTCGCTTGCGGGCGGGGCGACCCTGCTGGGAGCGAACGGCTTGCCTGCTTTATCGGCCGCCGATCATCCCCAGCCGGAAGCGCTGGCCGATAGCTGCATTTTCATCTGGCTGGGGGGCGGGGCGTGCCATCTGGATACGTGGGATCCCAAGCGGAAAAGCACCGGCAAAACCGATCCGGGTTCCTACTACGACGCGATCGATACGGCCATCCCGGGCGTACAGGTTTGCGCCCCGTTAAAACGGATGGCGAACCTGATGGATCGAACGGCCGTGCTCCGCACGATTAACCACGACGTGATCAACGAACATGCGGCGGCGACCAACCGCGTGCATACGGGACGTCCGCCGACTGGAACGACCATTTATCCTTCGATCGGCTCGATCGTCTCCCATCAGCTCGGCCCCCGCGGCGACGGCGTGCCGGCGTATGTGGTGATGGGTTATCCCAGCGCGAGTCGCGGTCCCGGTTTCCTGGGCGCCCGGCACAGCTATGTGTACCTGACGGATACGGAACTCGGCCCTGCCGGTCTGCAGCCGCGGCCCGAAGTAACGGCCGCCCGTATGGCTCGCCGGCAACGGATGCTGAGCACCCTCCGGGAAGATTTCCTGGCGCGAAATTCAGGCCCCGGACCGGTCGACGATTACATTGCGGCCAGCCAGGAAGGCGATCGCCTGGCGGGACCCAAGTTCATGAGCGTGTTTGATCTGAAGAGCGAGCCCGAATCGCTGCGCGAGGAATTCGGCGGCGAGTTTGGCCAGCGTTGCCTGCTGGCCCGGCGGCTGGTGGAATCAGGCGTGCGGTTTGTCGAGGTTTCGTTCAATCTCAACTTCATCAACGGCACCGGCTGGGACACCCATAACGCTGGGCAGTTGAACCAGCACCTGCTGATCGACCAGCTGGACCAGGCGCTGGCCAGCCTGATCCTGGATCTGGAAAAACGGAACCGGCTGGACAAAACGCTGATCGTGGTCGCGACCGAGTTTGGTCGTCCGCCGGAGTTCGACGGCGGCGGCGGACGCGGACATCAGCCGCAGGCCTTTAGCGTCCTGCTGGCGGGCGGCGGTCTAAAAACCGGCCAGGCGGTCGGCACGACCGACGAACTGGCGAAAAAGATCGTCGATCGGCCGATCTCAGTCCCCGACCTGCACGCCACCATCCACCGCACGCTCGGCATCAACCACACGACCGAGCTGTACGACGGCGATCGTCCCGTGCCGATCACCGATCGCGGCGAGCCCGTCGCCGAACTGTTCAGCTAGCGGCTGCTGCCCACAATCGTTCTTTCAAGGCGTTGCAAGAGAAACGTGGGCGGTTCGCCGGGGGAAGCGGTCTCGCGTTAAACGCCAGTCCCCGCATACAATAGCGGCGGACCGGCCTTCACGGAAATTGACCGCCACGGAAGCTCACACATGGCAAAGAAGAAAACGGCGAAAAAGGCGACGCAGGCCGTCGCTCGACCGCCGGTGGAACTTAGCGAACGCGATATCCGCACTCTCGAACAACTGGGAAAGCTGGCCGACGACGTCGTCGGCAGGGCGACCGGCCGCCAGGAACTGCGGCTCGATATTCCCACGCGAGCCCTTTCGAACGTGCGCTACAACAAATCCAAAGGCTTCCTCGAAATGGGGAAGAATACGAATCAGCGTCAGTTATTCAACCTGTCGCAAGCCAAAAGCTACATGCAGACCATGCTGGTCAGCCGCGGCTGCAAGGACCTGATCGATCAGGGGAAGAACACCAGTATCCGAGGTTTGTTCTACCTGCTCAAACACACCATCGCCGGCGCCAAGGAAGATACTTTCGCCACTCAGGGCGAGTGCGATCCCATTATCGAAGATGTCGAAGTTCTGCTCGACAGCCTGCGTGAAGAACTGCACCTGTTCGCCCAGAGCAAAGGCGTCATGGTCGGCAACATTGTGCTCCGCGACAACGGCGACCAGATCGATTGCGCCCGGATGGGCAGCGGCGGTTACGCCGTGCCTTCGATCGTGGAGCCCGAGTCGATCCAGTTTGAAAAGTGCGACGCCAAATTCATCCTGCATGTCGAAAAAGACACCGTCTGGCAGCGATTTAACGAAGACAAGTTCTGGCGCACGCACAACTGCATTCTCATCCACGGCGGCGGTCAGCCCCCCCGCGGCGTAAGGCGGTTACTGCATCGGCTACACAACGAGCTGAAACTGCCGCTGTACTGCGTGCTCGATAACGATCCCTGGGGATATTACATTTACAGCGTGATCAAACAGGGCTCGATCAACCTGGCGTTTGAGTCAAAGCGGATGGCGATCCCCGACGCCAAATTCCTCGGGCTTCGCAGCATTGATTTTGAACGCTGCGACCTGTCCGACAGCGTGACGATCGATCTCAACGAAAAAGATGTCGTCCGGGCCAAGCAGATCGCCAAATATCCCTGGTTCGAAGGGAAACCGAAATGGCAGCGCGAGATTAAAAAGATGCTGGAGAACGGCTTCAAGCTCGAAGTGGAAGCGCTCATCAGCAAGGATATTTCCTACGTGACGGAACAGTACGTGCCGGAACGCCTTGCCAACCGGGACTGGCTGGACTAACGCCCTGTCTTTCCCTGGCGGATCCGGCCACGGGTCCACTACGGCGTCGCGGCAGCATTGATCCTCCAGGAATAACGTCCTGGGGGACTTGCTTCCCTCTTCAGAACGCGCTCTCTGCGCAGTTTGACCTGGCAGATTCAACTTGCCGTGGTTGCCGTTCCCGGGTACAGTCCGGCCGAAAGATTCTAAGACAAGGGCTCCTGGAAATCTTGCGAACGGATGAAGGTGGAAAATGATTGTCGATACATTCTGTTCATCGCCCATCGGCGGTGCGGGAAACGCCGCGAATAACCTGCACCAGGGGTTGTTGTCGGCCGGCGTCACGAGCCGTTTCTGGCATGCGCAGCGCGCCAAGCTGACCAATCTCGACCACACGTACCAGCCGCTGGAAGGGCCCGATTCCCATGAAACCTCCTGGACCGAGAAAGCTGGCCTGGTCGCTCGCTCGGTCGGATTAAGGGTGCAGCGCTGGCAGGCCAAATACCAGCGACCTGCCGGGTTCGATCTGTTCACCGATCCGTACGCCAAAACACCGACGCCCTGGAAGCCGGAAATCGTGGGGGAGATTGTCCATCTCCACTGGATATCCCGCGTGATTGACTATCCCAGTTTTTTCGCCAGCCTGCCCGACGATTTGCCGATTGTCTGGACGCTGCACGACATGAATCCACTCACTGGCGGCTGCCACTACTCGGCAGGGTGCGACCAGTACCGGTCCGGCTGCGGCAATTGCCCGCAACTCCATTGGCGCGGGCAGAAGGATCTTTCGCAGCGCTGGTTCGCCGAGAAACAGCTGGCCCTGCAGGGCAAGAACTTGCATATCGTAGCCCCCAGCCAGTGGCTGACAGATCTGGCCAGGGAGGCGCCGATGTTTGCAGAGGCGAAAAGCTTTCAGCGGATTCCTAACGGCTTTAACCTGCAGACCTTTCGCCCGCACGCCAAAGCGTCCGCCCGGAAAATTCTGGGTTTGCCGAAGGATAAAGTCATTATCGGTTTTGGGGCAGAGCACCTGGGCGAACACCGCAAGGGCTTCGCCGAACTGCTGCAGGCCTTGTGCTGCTTGTCGACGGAGGCGCCGGTCGAGTGCCTGGTATTCGGCGCCGGCCGCATCCCGCCCGACGAGCAGTTGCCGCCAATTCACTCGCTGGGCTACGTCAACGGAGCGAACCGCTTGGCGCTGGTGTACTCGGCGTGCGACCTGTTTGTGCTGCCGTCGCTGGAAGACAACGCCCCGCAGACCGCCCTGGAAGCCATGGCCTGCGGTACGCCGGTGGTGGCGTTCGATGCGGGCGGCGTGCCCGACTATGTGATTCCCGAGGAGACCGGCATGCTGGCCGGCCATGGCGATGCAACCGAACTGGCCGCCTGTATGTCGATCCTGATTGATAACCGGGAGCTCCGGCAACAGCTGGGGGCCGGGGCGCGAAAGCTGATCGAACAGGACTTTGAACAGTCCGTGATGACGGAACGTTACCTGGAGTTGTATCGCAACATTTCCAGCCCAGCCGAGCTGCGCCGGTCCGCCTGAGCTATGCCGGTCCGCTTGAGCCTCGTTTCCGCTGCAGCAACTGCTCAGCAAACTCCCGAATCCGCGGGTAAGGCGTCGACGATAACACGCCAAACAGCTCGTTTGAGCTGAGTTTGGCTTTGGTAAACGCCGGCGACGTCACCCCGCATAAAAAGCGGGACAGGGTCACCGGCTCTTTCAGGATTCGCTTGCTGTCCGGCGGCAACGCGCCCAATCGGCCTGCCAGCGATTCCGGTATGCTCCCGGCGTCGCGATCCGGCAGCCGCACCGGGGCCTGGTCCAGGCAGACGGAGCAGTGGCCGCAGCCTTCGCGGCGTTCTTCGCCAAAGTGCTCGCACAGCCGGTTGGTGCGGCAGTCTTCGGCCTCGATGAACTCCACCACCTGCTGCAGACGTTCGATCTCGCGATCCTCAAAATCGGTCATCCGATGATGCAGGTCCTCAATCAGGTCGGCCAGCGAGTCGGGCGACTTCAGCCGGCGGAACCGCAGGCGAACGCCTTCGGTCTTGACCGTCATCAGCCCTTTTTCCGCCAGGTAATCCAGCGTGCGGATCAACTTCTCGCGCGGCTGCTGCAGCTTCTCTGCCGCGGCCGCCACATCCAGCGTGAACCAGGTTTTTCCTTTTTTGGCCTGGCGGAACAGGTTCTGCAGGAAGGTTTGCCGGTCGGCGTCAAACCCTTCCAGCATTTTTTTCGACGGCACGTGCGGCTGGAATTTGAAGAGCGTCACCACCGGCGTGCCGCCTTCCAGGTAGCCGTCCAGCTCCAGGTAGGTGAGCAGCGTCCTCACGATAATCTGTTTCAGATCGTGGTCGCGGGCCAGCTCGTACAGGCTCACATCAAAGTCTTCCGGCTGGGCGAAAATACTGCGAATCAGACCGTCGATCGCGGTTCCCGAAGGCGTATCGCCATAGACAAAGTTCTCCAGCGTGTTCAGGTCGTCAGCGCAGGCCAGCACATCGCAGACTGAGGGGTTTCCATCCCGACCGGCGCGGCCGATCTCCTGCGAGTAGTTCTCCAGGCTCTTGGGCAGGTTGTAATGATAGACATAACGGATGTTCGCTTTGTCGACTCCCATCCCAAAGGCAATCGTCGCCGCCACGATTGCGTCGTCTGACTCCATGAACCATTCCTGCACCTGGGTGCGGTCGGCCGTATCCATCCCCGCGTGATACGCCTTGGCCGGCAGTCCGGCCCGCTGCAGCCGGGAGGCGACTTCCATCGCCGTCCGCTGCAAGGTGACGTAGACAATCGTGGGACCGACGGGGCGCTCGCGGAGCTTCTGCAGCAGCAGAGTATCTCGCCCGGCCCCGGAAACGGACTCGGCCAGCAGCGTCAAATTGGGCCGATAAAAGCCGGTGCAGACGGCGTTTTCCGGCGCAATCTGGAACACGCGGCACATATCGTTCAACACCGCCGGCGTCGCGGTCGCCGTGAGGGCCAGGATCCGTTCCGCTTTGCACTGGGCCGCAAAACCCGCCAGTTTGAGGTAGTCGGGCCGAAAGTTATGGCCCCATTCCGAGATGCAGTGCGCTTCATCGACTGCGAACAAAGAAATCTTGTGCTGCAGCAGCGTTTCGCGAAATCGCTCGTTGGCGAACCGCTCCGGCGCCGCGTATAACAGCTTGAGCGCGCCGGATCGCAGGTCCTGCATCGTTTGCTGGTATTCGCCGCTGGTCAGCGTGGAGTCGATCTTTTGCGCAGCGACGCCGCGCCGCTTCAGGGCATCGATCTGGTCCTTCATCAAGGCGATCAGCGGGGAGACGACGACCGTCAGTCCAGGCAGCAGGACGGCCGGCAACTGATAGCACAGCGACTTTCCGCCGCCGGTGGGAAACACGGCGGCCGCCGAATGCCCTCCCATCAGGGCGGAGATCGTCTTTTTTTGTCCCGGCATGAACTGGCTGTGTCCAAACTGGTCAAGCAGCACCTGTTCCAGATCCATCGCGGCCGCCCTTTCGCGTTGCGCAGCGTTCCTTGAGGCAGAGGTTTCCTGGCGTTAGTTTAGGCGTCGCCCTGTCGTTTTCCACCCCGTGATGGTCGCCGCGGCCCGCAGGAGCGGCAGGAATTGATCGGTTTTTGGCCCAAACCGGGCGATTTCGTAGTAAACTGGAGTGACCCCTTTGATGAAATTCGCCACTTTGATGTACTCCAAGGACTCTACGATCATGCGTTTTACTGCTTCCCTTTTGCTGGGCGTCTGCCTGCTGTCGGGTACGGTGTATGCCCAGGGGCGCGGACCAGAACTGGCCACGCCGCCTGCGGCCGAGCCCCTGCCGATGCCGTCGCCTTCGGCTCCGCCGCTTAACGGGCCTGTGGTGCAAGGGCCGTCAGTCATGGCGCCGCCTTACCTGCCGCAGGCGCCGATTGCCGAAGCGGTAGTGACCTCGCATTACCCGGCGATTCCGGTCAGCCAGCGGAATATCCGCTATGCGCACCATCCCACGTTGTTCAAAACCCGTTCGCCCGAACACGTTCCGCCGCTGGAAACAGTGCTGCTGGTGGAAGACCCGTGCCAGCCTGGCTGCATGGTGGCGGTGCCAGTCTGCCTGCCGGGCTGTTGCCTGGATGAACCGATCACGCACTCCGCCGTGGGACTGCTGGGCCGGGGCTTTGTCACCTATCGTTACAGCTGCGGCTATCGCCTGAAGTTGATTTTCGACCGCGACGGCGATGTGGTTGTGCACTCGTTCGGTCGTTAGAACCGGGTGCAGCAGGCGGCGGTCGTAGTCTGTCGGCGCTGCCGCGAAGTTGTTCCTGTGGAACGATTAACGAAGACAGACGAGATTCAATGGCCAGCCGGGCCAGTCGTCCTGGCACGGATGCACTACGCACCAGGGAGAGGACCATTCGCATGCAGGCTGACGAATTACGCGCCATGCAGGCTCCGCTGAAGGAGCAGTACCAGCAGGACCCGGCGACGGCGCTGGTGACCCTGCGCTCGACCGGAACGCTGGGCGAAGGCTTGACCTGCGGCGTGCAGACTGGCCAGGCCCTGGTGGAAGCGGGACTCCACCCGGCGACCGGCGGGGATGGCTTGTCCGCCTGCTCGGGCAACATGCTGCTGGAAGCGCTCGCCGCCTGCTGGGGCGTCACGCTGCGGGCGGTGGCTACCGCCCTGGAGATATCGGTTCGCGGTGGACGGATCGAAGTCGAAGGCGATCTCGACTTCCGTGGCACGCTCGGCGTCGACAAGGAAACGCCGGTCGGCTTCAGGGCGATTCGCCTGAAGCTGGAACTGGACACCGACGCTTCTGAAGAGCAGCAGGCCTTGCTGCTCAAGCTGAGCAAGCGGTACTGCGTGGTGTATCAGACGCTCGTGAATAGTCCGCCGCTCGAAGTCATCGCTAATTCGGCGGCGGACTGATTCTGATGGACGAGGCCCAGCTGCTCAAATCCGGCGTGCTTAGTTCCAGCCGTGGGCTTCGCGGACTTTGATCATCGCGGCCAGGATGCTGTTCCAGGTTTCGGGTTTTTCCAGCATGGCGTTGGGGAACATGCAGCCGTCCCAACAGATGTGCTGCATGCCGCGTTCTTTGGCTCCCTCGAGCCAGTAGCCCGAGCAACGGGTGATGTCGAGCTTGCCGTTCGGATCGTCGGCGGGGCAGTGTTTGCCCGTTTTGTCGTGCGAGCCGGCGCCGTGGACTTCGCCGTCGTTCTGGGCGACATGGAAGTCGATCGTCCAGGGACGCAGGGCGTCGGTCATCTTTTTATAGGCGGCGTAAAAGGCCTCGTCGTCGTACCCTTCGGCCAGCAGCGAGTGTTCCGGGGCGTTGTAGCCCATCAGGAACAGGTAGGTGTGGGCCAGGTCCGCCTGGAAGCCGAGCGACTCCGGCATGCCGACTTCTTCCAGCAGGTTGAGCATGTCTTTCCAGGAGTGCATGCCGGCCCAGCAGATTTCTCCTTCGGCGGCCAGACGTTCGCCATGATCGGCCGCAATTTTGGCGGCTTTTTTGAACGTGTCGGCGATCCGCGAGGTGTGTACGGCAGGGTTTTCTCTCCACTTGCCCACGCCGTGTTCGGCCGAGTCGATGCGGATGGCGCCGTACTCCCGCACGCCGTGTTCGTTGAAAACTTTGGCGATGCGACAGGCCGTTTCCACCGCTTCCAGGAACTTCGCCTGCTGGGCGTCGTCACCCATCGAAGAGTCGCCGACGGTACCCGGCCAGACGGGCGCCACCAGGGAGCCGACTTTGAAACCATAGCTGGCGATCTTGTCGGCGATCGCTTTGATGTCGTCGTCGCTGGCCTGCGGATCGGTGTGCGGATGGAACAGGAAGTAGTCGATGCCTTCGAACTTTTGCCCGTCGACTTCGGCGGCGGCCGTCCACTGCAGCATCTGGTCCAGGCTGATCGGCGGCTCCATGCCTTCGCCGTCGCCCTTGCCTACCAGACCCGGCCACATGGCGTTATGTAGTTTGGGGGAAGAGTTACTCATCGGTTCGCTTTCTCAGATAGGGGAGGAGTCAGGCTGCGTAGCATTCCCTTGCTGGTCCGGGCGGCCGGCTCAACGGACCGGCGATGTGGCGCCGGTCCGAAGGAATGCGGGGGCGGTCAGACCGTTAGCGTTTGAAATCGCCCACGTTGGGGACGGACTCAAAGGTGTGCGGGCCAAAGTAACGCAAGCTGACCAGCGGTTCGCTGCCGGTGTTCTCGACTTCCACGCCGGCTGCGGCGGCTTCGGCCGAGATGAACACCTCGTCTTCGGTCTCCTGGCCAAAGCGAATCATGGCGGGCGTCTGCAGGGCGAGCGAGCCGATGCGGCCTTTCCCTTGGACGGTAATCCAGCCGCTGGCGCCGGGGTCCTTGAGGGTGCATTTGGCGCCGGGCTGCAGCGTCAGCTCTTTGGCGGTGAACAGCTGCTCGCCGTCGACCAGGCCGTAAACAATCCACAGATCTTCCCAGCCTTCGCCGGCGTCGCTGGGAATCGGTTCCAGGTAGTTATTATCTTTGAAATTGGGGTCGATGTTCTTTTCCCAGTCCAGCTGACCGACAATGAAATCCAGGTCCTGGTGTTTTTCGGCCGGCATGTCTTTGACCAGCAGCGACCAGGGCACTTCGCGGCCTTCCACCAGCGACTGGTACATGCCGAACACATCGCTGCCCCACTGCGGTTCATACGTGCAGAGCGAACCGGGCGCATGCAGCACACCGGGCGGAATCAGCCAGCCGGTGCCGCGTTGCAAGCGGTACGCCTTGGACAGATCCAGAATGCCGTTGTCGCCGCGGCTCCAGTTTTCCAGGCACTTCCGCACCTGCTGTTTGGTGGTGCCGGGCTCCAGTCCCATGAAGGTGTAGGGGAAGTTGTTGTCGCAGTTGTTGTACTGCGGCGGGAAGTAATAGCTTTCCGGCTTCCCTTCCTGCCCGGTCAGTTTGGCGTCGGCGAAGCTCTGATGCATGTGATGGGGGATCGGCCCCATGTTGTCGAAGAACTTCGAGTACACGGGCCAGCGACCATATTTGTCGAACATGGCCTTGCCGATAAGTCGTTCGCCCGCTTCGGCGACGGCGTGTTTCAACTGCAGGTGCTGCCCTTCAAAGGTGCAGAAGGACTGGCCTTCGTGCCAGACGCGGCCTTCGTTCGCGGCGTCGGTCGTACTGGCGAACCAGCGTTCGTCGATCCCGCCGCGGCTGGCGCCGTATGCGTAATAATCGTTGGGGTGCAGTTTGATGCGTTTGCCCGGATGCAGAAAGCTGCGGGGGACCCAGGTGGGGGCCAGTCGCAGCAAGCCGCCGCCTGCATCCAGGGCGCTATCAAGGACTTTGGCGATGCTGTCGCCCGGTACTACGTTCGGCTCAATCATGGTTGCCTGTTGCTCCAAAGATCGAAGGGCGACCTTATCGGCCGCCGGCGGTCGTGATGCAGGAGAAGGGGGAAACGATAACGCTTGCCAGCAGGGGAGACGATGGCTCCCCGCGGAAAATGGCCGGCGATACGTTGAACTTCAGGGTTATCAGGGTGTGGGATACACGCCCGGCAGATGTCTGGAAACGCCTTGCGGCGCCGCCGGTCTGCGGTCAACTGTTGTATTCCTTTTTCGAGTGTGATACAAGTCACCGGAGCGTCAGGGGACCGGCGTTAAGTTTCGACGGTAAAAGCAATTGGGCCAATAAATGACAACTCGTTTCTGGACCGTAGTCGATACCAGCAGGCAGATCTGCCTGTCGGATCTCACCATCACCCCTGCCGGCGACGCGCACGACTATCGTATCGAAATGCAGACGCTGCGCGGCGGTCTGGCCGACGGCGTGCAAATGCTCCGCATCCGGTCGGGCGATTTATCCTTTGTTGTGCTGCCGACACGCGGCATGAGTCTCTGGAAAGCGGCTGTCGGCGATCTGGAGTTCGGCTGGAAATCGCCTGTTCGTGGGCCGGTCCATCCGCAGTTCGTCCCGTTGGCCGAGCCTTCAGGCCTGGGCTGGCTGGATGGTTTCGACGAAATGCTCGTCCGCTGCGGACTGGAAAGCAACGGCGCCCCGGAGTTTGATGAGCAGGGCCGGCTGCGTTATCCGCTGCACGGGCGTATCGCGAACAAACCGGCGCATCGAGTCGAAGTGGCGGTCGATGAGGACACCGGCGACATCGCCATTCGCGGCGTGGTCGAGGAGACGCGGTTCCTGATCTTCAAAATGCGGCTGACGACGACCTATCGCGTGCGGGCCGGCAGCAACCGGATCGAGATCGAAGACACCGTGCTGAATCTGTCCGCCGCCCCGGCTGAAATGCAGCTGCTTTACCACATCAACTTTGGCGCCCCGCTGCTGGAAGAAGGGGCGCAGTTCGTCGCTCCGCTGAATACGGTCGTGCCGCGCAACGACCACTCGGCGGCTGGCCTTGCGGACTGGCAGCTCTATGCGGGGCCTGTGGCTGGTTTTGTCGAGCAGGTCTACTTCCTGGACTTGCTGACCGACGAGGCTGGCGGGACCGAAGTGCTGCTGAAGAATGCGGCCGGCTCTCAGGGCGTGGGTCTGCACATGAACAAGCAGCAGCTGCCTTGCTTTACCGTCTGGAAGAATACGGCCGACCTCGCCGACGGTTATGTGACAGGGCTGGAACCGGGCGTCAATTACCCGAACCCGCGTAGCTTTGAAGGGGAGAACCACCGGACGATCCGCCTGCCGGCCCATGGCAATCAGAAGTTTCAGCTGGCGCTCCAGTTCCATACAACGGCCGAGAGCGTCGCGCTGGCGGAACAGGCGATTGCCGGTCTGCAGGGGAAAATCACGCCAACGGTGCACGCCACACCGCCGCCCGGCTGGTGTTCTTAAGGAAAGGCGTCCCTCGTAGACCTCGCCCCAGATCCCTCCTCATCCCCGTAGTGGATCTGGCCGCAGATCCCTCCGCATCGTTGACCTGGCCGCGATGTATCGCGGAAGAAAAGGGACTTCTGGCCAGGTCCACTACGGGAAAGTGGGCTGCCAGGTCATCCTGATTTTTAGCGATGATGTGCCGCTTACGACTGTCGCGGTTCAAAGGCCAGGGGCTGTTCACTGTTCGGGTTGACGACAGCGATGACCAGCTTGCCGGACAGAAGGTCGGCGATCTTGTTGCCGACAACTTCGGCTCTCCAGCCGGTCGACAGCGAGGGCTTCTCCCCTTTTTCTTTATTCAGCAAACTGGCGACCAGTTCGCGCACGTCCTGGCCGGAGCCGACCAGCGAAGGGGCGATCTGGGCGTCGCGACAGATGCTGCTGAGAGCCGAAGCCAGAAACTGGCCAAGCAGGTTGTGCTGGCGACTGGACTGCGACTGGATCCGCGACGGCAAGTCGGCCTCGGGCAGGTTCATGGCCCGGTCGACCGCAGAGCCGAGGTCGTCCAGGTGGCGCTGCAGGCCGCTGCGCTCCATGCCGCGGACGGCGCGGATCCGTTTGACGTCGCTCGTCTGGCGACGTGCCAGCTCAATGATGAGGTCGTCGCGCAAGATCCGTTTGGGAGGGCTGTTGCGGGCCTGCGCCTCTTCTTCGCGCCATTGCCACAGCTCGCGGACAATCGCCAGGGCGCGGCGTCCCAGACCGGAAATGCCAGAGACCCGGCGCCAACGTTGCTGGGCTTCTGCTTCGATAATGTCGTTCTGCCAACGCGTCATTTCGTCAAGGAACCAGGAACGGCGATCCAGCTCGTCGAGCTTACCCAGCAGCTGGTCGCGAATGGCGGCCAGATAGATGACATCCTGCAGGGCGTACTCCATCTGCCGATCGGTCAGAGGACGCCGGCGCCAGTCGGTGCGGGTTTCTCCTTTGGGGAGCGTTTTTCCCAGCAGCTTGTGGATCAGCGTGCCGTAAGCGGCCGGATATTCCAGACCAATCATGCCCGCCGCCAGCTGCACGTCGATCAGTTGCGGCGGCGGGGCCTGCACGGCCTGCAGGCAAAAACGGAGCTCTTCGCGTCCCGCATGGACGATCGTTTGCCGCGGAAAGGCCGCCAGCGTTTCCCAGAAAAGAGTCACGTCCTCACAAGCTTTGGGGTCAATCACCGCCAGCGCGTCGCCAGCGGCGACCTGGATCAGGCACAAATCAGGGCGATAGGTGTCCTCAGAAATAAATTCCGTGTCAAAGGCAATGAATTCCGCCTGGGCCAATCGGGCGCAGTAATCCTGAAGTTGCGAATCCGATGTAATATGCTCGTACTGCACGCTGGCACAATTCCGCTGGAAGAGTTGGGGGGCGGCAAGCCTTTGCCGCAGGGGGTGTTGAATTTTGGATTCTAAATCAAAACGCGCGCAGGCGCAATCGCAAAATTGGGTGAAACGCCGTATATTCAAAGGGAGACACGGACGCGCATTCTTAGATCCCCTTTTCCGCAGGATTTGTAAAGGAGCCCCCTGTGCAGTTGACGCGGAATCCCACCCGTTCAGTTCGCATCGGTTCGATCACTATCGGCGCTGGTCATCCCATCGCCGTACAAAGCATGACGGCGACGCACACGCAGGATGTCGCGGCGACCGTTGATCTGGTCAATTTGCTGGTGGAGGCAGGCGCCGATGTGGTGCGGATCGCCGTCGACAGCAAAAAAGACGCCGACGCCCTGGCCGAAATCCGCCGACAGACCACAGCCAATCTGTCGGTCGACCTGCAGGAAAACTATCGCCTGGCGGAGCTGGTGGCGCCGCACGTCGACAAGATCCGCTACAACCCGGGGCATTTGTACCACCACGAAAAAGAAAAACCGTGGCGGGAAAAGGTCAAATACCTGGTCGATGTGGCCCTGGCCAATGACTGCGCCATGCGCGTCGGCGTCAATTGTGGCAGCGTGGATCCGGCCAAAAAAGCAAAGTTTGACGAACGCGATTCGCTCTCGCCCATGCTGGAAAGCGCCCTGGATCATTGCGAATACCTCGATTCCCTGGGCTTCACGCGGTACTGCGTTTCGCTGAAAGATTCTGATCCTCGCCAGGTGATTGAAGTCAACCAGCGGTTTGCCGAGCAGCGTCCCGATGTGCCGTTGCATCTGGGCGTGACCGAGGCCGGTATCCCGCCGGACGGCGTGATTAAAACACGCATCGCCTTTGAGCAGCTCATCAGCCGCGGCATCGGCGACACGATCCGCGTGTCGCTGACGGTGCCCAACTCTCGCAAGCCGGAAGAGATCGAAGCCGGCCGGAAGATCCTGGCCGATATCGCCGCGGGGCGCGTCCGGTCCGTCGTCGATTATGGGCTGTCGACCTTGAATATCATCGCCTGTCCCAGCTGTTCCCGGGTGGAGAATGAGGCGTTTATCGAACTGGCCGAGCAGGTCAAAGAGATGACCCGATATGCGCAGGATCACCAGTTGACCATCGCGGTGATGGGTTGCCGCGTGAATGGTCCCGGCGAAACCGACGACGCCGACCTGGGCCTGTGGTGCGGCCCCACGCATGTGAACCTGAAGCGGGGCGGCGAACCGATTGGCGCTTTCCCCTACGATGAGATTCTGGGCCGTTTGAAGCAGGAACTCGACGCTTTGATTGCCCAGCAAAGCCCGGCCGCCAGTTAAGGCTGCGGGCTGCTGGCCGGGGGCAGGAAAACCGTCAGGCTGTCAAATTGGCAGCTGGGGAATCGTCCTTCCGTGGGGAAAAACACCGCAAATCCCCGTAAATAATGGGGGGTTGTCCAGTTTTTCGCCGCTGCTGGCCTTATTGGCGCGCTCTTTGCTTCTTAGTTGAGACCTTGTTTTCCTGACATTGAAATGTATCGAATGCGCTTGCCCGTTGTGACGGGGCGCGGGGCGGCTTGCGTTAAAGAAGAACGCATCGCTTCCATTTTTATTCATACAAATCCGCCCTATTGCTTAGAAGGAGGCTCCCATGGCACAAGGCGAAAAAATTATTGGAATCGACCTGGGAACCACGAACTCGGTGGTCTCGGTGATGGAAGGTTCCGAACCGAAAATTATCCCCAACGCGGAAGGGAATCGCATTACGCCTAGCGTGGTGGCGTTCACCGAAAAAGGGGAGATCCTCGTCGGCGAACCTGCCCGGCGCCAGGCCGTCACCAACCCCACGCGGACCGTGTACTCGGTCAAGCGGTTCATGGGGCGACGGCATAGCGAAGTGCAGAACGAAGAAAAAATGGTCCCGTACAAGGTCGTTGGCGGCGACAACGACTACGTCAAGATCCAGGTTGGCGACAAAGAGTACACGCCGCAGGAGATTTCCGCCCGCATTTTGATGAAGCTGAAAGAAGCGGCTGAAAAATACCTTGGCCACAAGGTCAACAAGGCCGTGATCACCGTACCTGCGTACTTCAACGACGCCCAGCGCCAGGCGACCAAAGACGCCGGCCAGATCGCCGGTCTGGAAGTTTCGCGTATCATCAATGAGCCGACCGCGGCCGCCATGGCGTACGGTCTGGACAAAGATCAGTCCGAGAAGAAGATCATCGTCTTCGACCTGGGCGGCGGTACGTTCGACGTCTCCGTGCTGAACGTGGTTGTCGATGAGGACAACATGCGCACCTTCGAGGTGATCAGCACGTCGGGCGACACCCACCTGGGCGGCGATGACTTCGACGAAGAGCTGATCAACTACGTGGCCGACCAGTTCAAAAAAGACCACGGCGTGGATCTGCGGAAAGACACCATGGCTTTGCAGCGTCTGCAGGAGGCGTGTGAAAAAGCCAAGAAAGAACTGTCGACCCTGCCGCAGACCGACATCAACCTGCCGTTTATCACGGCCGACGCCAGCGGGCCGAAGCACCTGCAGGTGTCGATCAGCCGCTCCAAGTTTGAAGAGCTGATCGATCCGCTGATTGAGCGGTGCCGTAAGCCCGTCATGCGAGCGCTGGATGACGCCAAGCTGAAGCCGAGCGACATCCAGGAGGTGGTGCTGGTGGGCGGGTCCACCCGGATTCCGAAAGTCCAGCAGGTCGTCAAGGCGATCTTCAACCGCGACCCTCACCAGGGCGTCAACCCGGACGAAGTCGTCGCCGCCGGCGCCGCCGTGCAGGGCAGCGTGCTCTCGGGCGACCGGAAAGACGTGCTGCTCCTGGACGTGACGCCGCTTACCCTCGGTATCGAGACCGAAGGCGGCCGCTTTACTCCTTTGGTGGAGCGGAACACCACGATCCCCGCTTCACGCAAGAACGCGTTCAGCACGGCCGCCGACAACCAGACCGGTGTCACCGTGGTGGTTTACCAGGGCGAACGTCCGATCGCACGGGAGAACCGGCTGCTCGACCAGTTTGAGCTGCAGGGAATTCCGCCGGCCCCGCGAGGCGTGCCGCAAATCGAAGTCAAATTCGACATCGACGCGAACGGCATTTTGAATGTTTCCGCCAAAGATCTCGGCACCAACAAGGAAGCCTCGGTCGAAATCAAGCAGTCGTCGGGTCTCTCGAAAGAGGAGATCGAACGGATGCAGTCCGATGCGGAATCGCATGCCGAAGAGGACAAGCGGAAGCTGGAATTGATCGAAGTCCGCAACCAGGCAGACCAGATGGTCTACCAGTTAGAGAAGACGATCAAGGAACATTCCGACAAGCTGAAAGACTCCGACAAGGAGCCTCTCAACAAGGCGATCGAGAAGGTCCGCGAAGCAGCCAAAGGCGAAGACGCCGGCGCCATCAAGTCGGCGATTGAAGAGCTGGAGCAGGCTTCGCACGCCTTTAGCAAAGTGATCTATGAGAAAGCCGGCGCCGCCGGAGCGACCCCTGGCGAAGAAGGGGCCGAGCCCGGCCCGGCCGCCAGTTCCGACGACGATGCGATCGACGCGGAATTTGAAGTGAAAGAGTAACCGACACGAATGCATCGCTGGCATTCCCAGCGGACATTCTGAAAGACCCCGAAGGCCCGCTTCCCCAGGAAGCGGGCCTTTCGTCATTTCTTGTCTTTGATCAGGGTGGGCTGCAGTGCGGGTATGTTAATTCTTCGGGAATCAGACCACGGGCGGTGCTGCCCTTCTAGGCGATCGCTGCAACGTCTTGAGGCAGTGTTGTGAGAATATTGCGTGTTTTTGGCCATTTATCTTCCGTTTACTGCCGTACGGACGCGATTGGCACATGCCTTGCGTATGGCTGAAGACAGCGTTCGAAACGAATCTTCAATTTCTTTCAATCGTTCTTTGCCTGTAACCCTTTCTTTTTGCGTGTTCACACCAGGCAGGCGGCCTTAGAGAATTCGTATGGGTCAAAGGAGTCAGCGCCGTATTTGCGGCCGTCTTTATCTCTCTTTTTCCTTGGAGAAGCAATGAATCGCTCTCTTGCTCGAACTCGCGGCTTTACCCTTGTGGAGTTGCTCGTGGTGATCGCCATCATTGGCGTTCTGGTCGCTTTACTACTGCCGGCAGTGCAGATGGCTCGAGAGGCCGCCCGTCGCTCAAGCTGCACCAACAATCTCAAGCAGATTGGCCTGGCTTCAATGACCTATCATGATGCCCATCGCAGTCTTCCGCCGGGGGCGGTGGTGTCGCTGACGGCAATCCCGATGAGCCCGGCCTATTATCACTTGTGGTCCTGGAGCGCAATGATCTTGCCGCAATTAGAAGAGGCCAACCAGTACCAAACGCTGGGCGTCAGTACGGGAGCGCGAGCAAGGGAGCCGGCCATTCCCGGGACGGGGATCGAAACGCCGATGGAAGCGTATCGCTGCCCCTCTGACACCGCACCGATTTTGAATGACTATCGATCCTACGGGGGGAGTGCGACCGTCGCCGCGTTCAAAACTGCTTCCAGCAGTTATGTGGCCAACAACGGCTACGGCGACTACAACGCCACCACCGGAAATAACTCCGCGATGGCGCTCCACAGTTCGACCGGTCCCTTCCGGGATTTTCACACCTCCTCGGCGACCGCGGACTATTCGTTACTGTCCATTGATGACATCACCGATGGCACCGCCCATACGATCGCCTTTGGCGAACGCTGCTGGGAGTTGAAAGTCAATGGTGTCAATATCAAGTATGGCAGCGCCAATAGCTATGGCATCCGCTACTACTCGTCGAGCACCTCTTACTTTGATTCGGCGATGGCGATTGGCGGTCCAGGGATCAACAACGCTACCAACACGACCCAGATCCGTGGCTTTAGCAGTATGCACCCCGGGGGTGCTAACTTTGCCTTCTGTGACGGTTCGACGCACTTCATCTCTGAGAACGTCAACTACGATATCGTGAACCCTGGTTGCAACAGCGTTTACGAGCAACTGTTGGCCTATGAAGACGATTCGGTCATCACGCGCGACTACTAAATCTGGCGCCAGTCGTGTCCCAGGCGATGCGGGCAGAAAGGCTGCTCGTGTCTGCTGGTTACGGAAAAAGAAGCGGGTGATCAGAAGCTATCGACCAGCCGGATCTTGTCGATATATGGGTAGATGGCGGTAGTAGACTTCCAGCATATAAAGATTCATACAGGTGGAATAAAGCCGGCCAGCGCGGCGGCCCCAGGTATCGTTCTGCGGTTGCCAGCTGCCCTTCTCTCGGCCCGTGCGGACCTGGGCGGCAGGGGTCTCTACACGCATTACGTCGTTCCACTCATCCCATTTTTTCCCGCCCAGGTGATGCAACACCTGGGTGGCGTAGTAATCGTAATAGACATTGGCAGTTCCGCTGCCCGGTTTATCTTCCAGCAGCAGGTCCGCGCCCTGCTGCAGCAGGCTGTTATCCCGTTTCCAGCCTAGATACTGACGGCACAAGAGTGCTTCGGCCGTCATGGTGGGCGAGTGTTGGCGCTGAGGCTGATAGCCGAAGTAGGCGCCGTTCTCCTGGCTGACCGAGTCCAGAAATTTCCCCACCTGTTCCAGCGAGTCTGTCGAAGGATGCAGGCCCGCCATCTTGGCGCTTTGCAACGCCATGACAAACCAGCCCGTCACCGAGGTATCGCCGTCAACGTGCGGCTGATACCGCCAGCCGCCTTGGGGAGACTGGATCTGGACGTCGTAGTCGATCGCTCGCTGGGCGGGTCGCAGCAATCGTGGATCCTGGGTCATGCCGTAGGCTTCGCAAATGGCGATGCTGGCCTGGGCCTGGCTGTACAGTCGGTGATGGCTGGGCGTGAGGGCGCTGTTCCGGGTGAAATCGCCCGACTCGTCCTGCATTTCCAGCAGGGCGTCGATCCCCTTGCGGACCACGTTCTGGTATTCGCCCGACTGATGGGTATGGCCGGCGCCAAGGAAGGCCAGCAACGCCATGGCGGTAGCCGCCACGCGGTTCTCTTCCCGTGAGCCGTTGGTGTAAGGTCCGACCAGGCTCCAGGCTCCGTCTTGTTGTTGCTGGCGACTGAGCCAGACCAACCCGGCCTCGACGGCCCCTTCTGTTTTGGCGGTGCCGCCGTTGAGGGCAAGCATCGCTTTCCGCTGGGCCGGGTTACGACCCGACAGGGCCGAACTGACAGCAGGAGCGTCAAAATCGAACAGCCCGGGCAGCTCCGCCAGGGCGACCAGCTCGTTCCGTTCCACTGCATCGACGGTCGCCTCCGGCTCCTCGGGCAAGGTGGGCAGGTCCGGCAGGGTCGCTTCCAGTTCGGCGACCTGGGGCTCCTCCACGACTTCGGTCTGAACTTCCTCCACTTCCAGCGGAACGGGCAGCGGTTCGAGCAGCGGCGTGGCTTCGGCCGGTCCGCGCATTTCGAGCGTGAAGACTTCGGCTTCCGGCGGCGGACGAAACGTAATAAGCGCCAGCAGAATGAACGCCCCCATGTGGACGACCACGCTAACCAGCCACGGCGGCGCCGTGCGCAGGGCGCGCTCGCCCGAGTCGTCGAATTCTTCTTCCTCCTCGTCGTACACCCTTACCGGATCTGTCGATGGTGAACCGGCAAGGCCCGGCGAAGACAACGGCGGCGCCTCCACCAGGGCGGTTGCGGCACGGATCGCTCGCGGCGGCGGCAAAGGCGGCGGAACCGTTGCGGCAGAGGGACGCACCACCGGCGGGGCGGCGATGGGCCGCTCAACGACCGGCGGGGCGGCGATAGGCCGCTCAACGACCGGCGGGGCTATGACTGGCGATTCGCCCTGACGGGAGACCGACACAGGCGGCGGCACAGGAACGGCCGCAGAAGTTTCGGCGCGAGGCGGCGAGGACGGGGGCGCGATCGCCCTTTCCTGCGGAAGGTGCGCAGCAGGCAGTGGCGGCGGTCCTGGATAGGGAGGCGTCATGACCAACGGTCTTGCGTGGGATAAGAAAGAGAGCCCCTCCCCTGGAGTCTACCAGTCCTCACGCCCCACTACAATTGAGAAGCGGCCAGGTCGCCATGCGCGGGTGAGGTGCGCTCTCCGCTGTCCTTTTGCTGGAATTGCAGCCTGACCAGAGTGGGCGTTAGTTCGTCATTTTCCCCCTCCATTGAATTGACATTGCTCGATGCGAGAAGTTAGGCTGATGCGCCGAAACCTCGATTGCCTGTGAAAACACAGGTGCAACTTGACATGCCCGCCTGAGTTAGAGGAACCATCATGTCGCTATTCCGATTTCCTTTGATTCTGGCGCTGATTGGATGTTGCGCCACGCTATCCGCGCAGGAAGAACCCTCGTTGAAGGTGGTTCGTACCCTGGAAATGCCGCAGAAGTCGGGTGAATATGATTCCCCGCTGGTGGCATTCTCGCCGGACGGCAAACGTCTGGCGGCGAGCTGGAAAGAGCAAATCGTGGTTTACAATGTTGAGACAGGGAAGCCGCAGGCCAGGATTCCGCTGCCAGAAGATGCTACATCGCTAGGCTTCTTGTCCCGGGGCGGCAACGTGTATGCCTATGTTGACGGAAATCTCGCCACCTGGGACGCAGCAACGGGCAAGCTGTTGTCGAGTGCTCCGCTGGAGTTGCTTAGCCTGCATCTCGACTTTTCGCCCCAGGGGGACCTTGTCGCGCTGTGCCACCGCGGCACGCTTGATCGAACTTCGGAACACGCGGTGGTCGAAATCCGCGACGCCAAAACCGGCAAATCACTCCGCCAGGTAGAGCTGATGCAAGCCACTACGCCGGGGCCGGTTCAGTTCCATCCCGCGGACGGCAGCACGCTCGCCGTGGACATTGGCGAAGCGATGGTCGTCCTGAAGACGGCCGATCTGACAGAAGTGATAACGCTTGAGACCGACCCGAAAGATCTGGCGTACTCGCCGGATGGCAAACGGGTCGCCTCCGCCGATTTCAGCGGCTATCTGAACGTGTGGGATGTCGACCAGGGGACCAGGGCGCCTGGTTTCACCCAGGAAGATCTTTTTGGAATGGATACGAACCGTTCCCTCAATGCTGTCGCCTTTTCGCCCGACGGCAAACTGGTGGTCATTGTCGGTCGCCGGCGCGGAGGCGACGATAAATACAATCGCCTGCTTGTGATGTACGACATTGAGCAGAAAGGGAAAGTGGTGCTTTCCGTCGACGACGAATCGCTCAACGACTTCCGCACGGTCGATTTCAGCCCCGACGGTACTCTGCTGGCGACGACAGGCGACGACGAACCGGGCGTCACCTTGTGGGATGTCTCCACGTTGGTTGGCAAGCCGATCAATCCGCTGCCGGGAAACAGCCAGCCGGCAACGAGCACCCCTGCCAGGCCCGCGCCCGCCAGTCCGCCGGCCATCGTGGATCGCAAGTGGACGAGCGCCGATGGTAACTTCACCGTGACCGCCAGGTACGTCCAGCAAAACGCCACGCATGTCCAGATCAAACGCGCAGACGGCAGCCTGCTGGCGATCCCCAAGGAGCAACTCAGCGCCGCCGACCGCGCCTACCTGGTCCGCATGGCCAAATAGCCAGGCCACCCGCCGCCGGCTTCTGGCAGAAAAAGGACAGGCGACTTTTCACCGGGAGTTGCGGCAACAGGATCGCCGAACCTTGACCAGGATCGGCAGCGTCAGGCGAAGTAAATCGAGTCGCTGCAGATCGATGAAACTATTCCCGGCGAGAATCACTACTTTAGCTGAATCGCTGTCATCGCTTCGCCAACCGTGATCTGGGCGCTGCTGGGCGGGACAAGTTTGATACTTCCCTTGGAAGTGTCGGTGACGATGGGCATGCCGAGTTGTCCCGCCAGGCTGGCGTCGGTCGTCGCGAAGGTATGAATGCTACGGCGTTTGCTGCCCTGCTTCTGGGCGCCGGCAATGAGCAGACCCTTATCGTGTGAAACCCAGACATCATAGATCGCCCCTTTCGCTTCCAACTCCTGGGAGTGGATGACGTTGCCGCGGCTCTTGACGCCGGCGTCATCGCCTGCTGCACCGCTTGGAGTCTTGACGTCTGGGGCGCTGCTTCCGCCGCCGCTCGACTTCTTACCGCCCCCGTTCTGATCGCAAGCGGTGACGCCGAGTGCGAGAAACAGCGTCATCGCATAGACCCCACGCGCGTGAACAAACAAACGGCGATGTCGACCGGTCGCCATGGGCAGGGGGTGCTCCTGGTTTGGCTCGCCCCTGCTCGAAGAGGAACTCGCGGCCACGGTCTTCGCGTACTTCTTTTCCATCACTACCTCTCTTTTGCCTGGTCGTTGAAGAAAAAGTCGGCTGTTTCGGAGTGAGCATCAGGCAGAAACACCTGCTCCAAAAAGGGAGCGACAAGTGAGGCCGCCCGCAAAATGGCGCCGACAAAACTCTACCAGGATTGGCGGGGTTGGGCAAAGTAGATCGAGTCGCTGAAAAGCTGAATCTTGAACCAGGCAGCGGCTGCCCAGACTTTCCCGAACAAGAGAAGGACAGCCAGTGGACCAAAAAACTGGCGTTTAGGAGTCGGGGAAAAATAACTTCGGCCATTTCCCCCATCTGGTCGGAGTCTGAAGCGCGACATCCCCCAGGGTCGCGGCCAATTTATTCTCACACCGTTTCATCCTTCTTTGCGCCTTCGCGCCTTGGCGTGAGTCCCCATTGACGCGAGGGAAATTTTGGAACCGGCTCGTTTTGTCTTCTCGCCGTTCCAGGACGGATTGGCGGTTCTGTCGCGAAGAGGATCTCACGCGAAGGCGCAAAGGGTCGGTCGGCAGCGGATCGTCCTTGATGGAGTCGGCCAGACTGGCTCTTTCGGCACAGGTCGCGACGTGGTTTCAAGCAGGCTCGCTTTCCGCAACGTCCTCGGTGTTATACAAAACCGAAGTTATTTTCCCCTCGTTCCTTACATCACTGCACTTTAGGCGATCATTTTACTATGGCGATTAGCCCCTCAATGAGCGTGCGGATTTGGGGGCTGTTGGGCGTTGGGGGTAGAGTGGCGAGAAATTGGTTTTCTAGCATTTTACGGGCGATCGTGCGGCGACGGTCGGCGTGCGAAGGGCGACGCGAGGCGTTGTCCCAGGGGCGGGAGCGGCGGTCGCTCAGTTCCGCTTGCGGCGACTCCCAACTGCACAGTTCCACAAGGCCGTACACCCAGCTGTTGAGATTCCAACAGCCGATGCTCGACCACACATTTCGAACTTGCTGCTGACCGGCGCCCCAGACTTCTTTCATCCCTTGGAAACATTCTTCGATCGCCCAGCGCGCGGCGACGGCCTCCAGAATCTCACGCACGTCGGCGCTGGGGTCCGTGCAAAAGTAAGGCGCCCAGTTGCCGTCGTCAAAGCGGAGCAGCACCACACGGATGCGCCCGCTGATCAACTCCGATGTCGCCAGGAACGATTTGCACGGGCGCGTGACTTCGACGCCTCGGCCAGAATAGGTGAGCGATTCCCAGCCTTGACTTTGGTCGGCGAGTGTTGAAGTGGACCCCAATAGCTGGACCAGTTTTGACCTGCGATTTGGTGTGACACATTCGTGGCACTGGCGGCAAGCGAGCCCGAAGGTAGCTCGCGTTAAGCCGCGTAGCGCGGCCTCGGTAAGGGTTCCGTGAAAGGTTTCAATTTCAGTCCGAGCATTTTCAGATTTTTCCCCCGTACTTCGCCGCTGGCGTCATGCCGCCGAGCGAGGAGTGCGGACGCTCGTAGTCGTAAAAAGAAAAATAACTCGCCAGGCCGCGTTCCAACTCGCGAGGTGAATCGTAGTCCCGCAGATACACGTCCTCGTACTTCACGCTCCGCCACAGACGCTCGATGAAGACGTTGTCCAAGGCCCGGCCTCGGCCGTCCATGCTGACCGCAATCTCGCGAGACAGCAAACGATCCGTGAACGACGGCGAGGTGAACTGACTGCCCTGGTCCGTGTTGAATATCTCCGGCTGGCCCAGGACCAAGGCGGCCTCCAGCGCCTCGATGCAAAATCCGCCGTCCAGACTGTTGGAAAGCCGCCAGCTCAACACGTACCGACTCCACCAGTCGATCACCGCCGCCAGGTACATGAAGCCCGTTCGCAAGGGGATATAAGTGATGTCGGTGCTCCATACCTGGTCCTTGCGGGAAATCTTCAAATCTCGCAATAAATACGGGAAAATACGGTGCGAAACGTTTCGCCGCGTCGTTCGCGGGCCAGGGCTGACCGAGGCGATGCCCATGATGCGCATCAGCCGCTGGACGCGTTTGCGATTGATCTGCAGTGACAGGTTCAGACACAGGTAGTCTCGCATTTGACGCGAACCAAAGAACGGATATCGCAAATAAATTTCGTCGATGCGCCGCATCAGCCGTAAGTTCTCTGCGGTCTCGACGCCGACCGGCAGGTAGTACGAAGACCGCGGCAGACCGAGCAGTTCGCATTGCCGACGAACGCTCAACGGAGCGCCGCTCGGATCGACCAGCTGGCGTTTGGCGTCAGTCGAGATCGCCAGCTTTTTTTTTGAGCCATTCCAGCTCCATCTTGAGTCGGCCGATCTGTTCGAACAGTTCGGCCGTGCTCACTTCCTCGCGAGCCGGCTTCTTGCGACCGTCTTCAAACAGGGCTTCGACTCCATCGGTCAAAGTCTTCTTCCAGGCCGAAACCTGATTCCCATGCA
The DNA here is from genome assembly GCF_007751035.1 of Lignipirellula cremea. Classification (NCBI taxonomy): domain Bacteria; kingdom Pseudomonadati; phylum Planctomycetota; class Planctomycetia; order Pirellulales; family Pirellulaceae; genus Lignipirellula; species Lignipirellula cremea. The sequence goes on from NZ_CP036433.1 coordinate 4,523,472, forward strand.
CGGCGAACTCGCTGGCCAGTTGGCTCAAGGTCTTGTCGCCGCGAACCGCAGCGAGCGCCACCTTGGCCTTGAATTTGGCTCCCAGAATACGTTTCTTCCGCATCGTAATCGCTCCATCCCCAAGGGTAAATTCATCCCGTTTTACACCTTATCGCGCGGTCCAGTTTTTGGGGTCCACTACATGTCGCCAGGGAGAGTTTGTTCCGGCCATAAATCCGGTGCCTGCCGCGACGGTGCGGAACAGCTTCGCCGGGCAGGTCGAACAAGCAGGCGTCCCTGCGCAAGCGGCTGACGACCGTGACGCCGAGTTTCAGCACAGGCAGGAGAAAAGGTCGTGCGGCGTAGGCGCCGTCGACCGCCAGCCAGACCGAGTTCCGCACGCCGCGGGCGCGCAGCGATTGCACGAACGACGTCAACAGCGCGACGCCCAGTTCGTGTTTCGTACGGAATTCCCATGCATATTTTACCGCCAGTTTCGGCACATCGGCCTGGCGGACGTACAGCAGCGACTGCAGCGGCAAGGCGATCACGCCCCACAACGGATGCGTCGCCAGCCAGGTCAACAGGACCCAGTTGTGGCCGTAAAGCCATTCTCCGTCGGCCGGTCCCGGCGTCGGATTGTGATGCACTCCGGCGCCTTCCACACAGCGTCCGAAGCGCGAAGTGGGCGAGTCATCCAGGGCGAGCTGAATGCGGTCGCCGACGCCCGGCGCGAACTTCTGCACGAGCAAGCCGACCATGGCGCTGGCCAGCGATCCCGACGATCGGCCAACGCTGATGAGGCATTCATAGAAGCGATCCCAGTCCTGCTGCACCCCGGCCGCGGCGAACCAGGCGCTGGCGGTGCGTCGATCGTCGGCCAGCAACATGCCCGCGACGATGATCGACAACCGAAAGGCGATCCGTCGATCCAGCACCGACTGCAAGGCGGCCACCGCCGTCTGGAGATAGCCGCACAAAGGGGTGATCGCTTCTGTCGTGCGCGATCGCAAGGGATTGGTCCGCTTCAAACGCTGGCACTTGTGATGCTGCGACGGCGTCTGCTTTTTGTGTTTCGCTTGCGGACGTTTGGCGGATCGCTTACGCTTGGCCATCCATGGCTCTCCCGGTGGTTTTGTGATTTGTGGTTATCTCACTAACCATCGCGGAGAGCCACCTTTTCAGGCAAGCTCAAAATTCCAGACTCCCCCGTCAAACGGCAGACGTTCGCCTAAAGTGCAGTTACTTCATCCCTCTACTTCATTTTGTGGGCGGCCCCTATCCGATAACCGCTGAGGAACGGTTTGCCTACCCGGTTCCTTCGCATCGCGCGAGTCACAACTTTTCAACTTGGACTTGCACCAGCCTGCTCACACGGATTTTGTCTCTCGCAAGAACGGAGAGGAAGCACTTCGAAGCTGGGTGATAGCCGGCAGGACAAAGCGAATTGTCGCTCAGAAACATTGCACCGCAGGAGACATCCCAGACCGAGGTTCCAGGGCTTTAAAGCTAGCACTTCTTGCGTTTAGCAAGAATTTTGGCGGTGGAAACGTGGGGTTGGTCGTTCCGTTTGGTTCGCTTCGGCGGCGGGCGTTTTGGGCCGCGTTTGTGTTTCTGAAAGGCGGATAGACGCACGTTCCCCGCCAACTCCACTAACATTTTTGATAACTGTTTCAGCGTCAAAGGCGACAGCGCTTCGCGCCATTCATCTTCCGGGATGGCGATCATCATGCCGCGCCACACCATGCTCATTTCATCCGCCATGTAGTAGAAGGAAAAATTCTTCTCAATCTTTTCCACGCCGTGCGCCGCCCGCAGCGCGGCTTTCACTACAGCCAACGCATTGAAAATCACCAGTCCCAGGCTAAAACCGAATAACGCCGCCGGCGGATAGCCCAGCGTGTTGATCTCGTTGTTGAGCGACAGTCGCAGTTCGTTGAAGGCGGCTTCAATGCTCCAGCGCGTGCGGTATGTGTCAGAGATTGTCACTGCGTCGACGTCCGCCGGCAGATTGGAAAGGATGTGAATCTCCTGTTCTCCGCCACGGCCCGATTGGAACAATTCGACGCTGATGCGGCGAGCCGGCAGCTTGGCGCCAAAGTCGTCGGTGATCAGAATGGACTGCTCGAAGACTTGGCCCGTTTCGCTTTCGCCCCGTAAAACACGGTCTCCCGTGGGCTTCCAGCGGACATTCGCGGCGTGTTGCCGAATGACGAAAAACGCTTCATTCAAGGCGATCTCTTGGAGGAACACCGACGTGCAGAAATTGCGATCGGCGACCCACACCTCGCCTGGCACCAAGCGATTGATCAACTCGATCAGCAGCGAACGCTCTTGCGCATGGCCGTCTTCCGCCAGTTCCACATCGTCGATGAGACCGAGTTGGGGGTCGAGCACCGCCAGCACCACGCCTGGCAAAGGACCGGCGGCGATGGTCCGTAACTCCTGGATGCGATGCTGCGTGGCGCCGGGATGATTGCCGTCCAGGATGCGCACGCGATAACCGGGCAACAGGCTGGGACGGGCGCTGTTCATCGGCTCGATCAGTTCCCGAAACAGCGTCGCCGTCTCGCGCACCAACGCGGCGGACACCAGCGGCTCAACGCCGTTGAGTTTGTCATAGACGCTGTTCACGGAGACGGAGATATCTTGCTTGCAAGCTTGATAAGCGGCGTTGGTGCTTTTGCGAGTTTTGGCGACCACCATGCCCATCAAATTGACCAACACCGAAAACGACAATTCCGACACCCGTTGCGACACAGCATGGTCGGCGAAGATCTGATCCAACCGATCCGGCGTCAAGGCCGCACCGAGCGCCGCTTTGGTCATGACGGGGATGGGACCCTCCTTTTCAAACCGCGCAAACACCTCGCCGAGAATCATGATACGCCTCCGAATTGCCGTAAATGGTTAGTTCTACTGCAATTATTGCAATCCGAGCCAACGCGTCACCCCACACCGCCGGGGAGGTGGTGCTAGCTTTAAAGCCCTGGACCGAGGTTCCCCCCTCGTTCCACGAAAACAGATATTCGTCACAGGCTAACGTCCCTTCTGGGCCAGGAAACCACCGAACCTGCTTGCCCGATGCGACATCGAAGATGCAAACAGCGGGAACCATCCATTCGTCATCCTCGCCATAGCCCCAGACAGCCAGATGACGGTCATCAATCCAGCACATTGACCCTTGCCAGAAATAGGCTCGGCGGCAAAGGTATTTCTTGGAAGCGCCATCCTCCGACTCCCACACGTTATCGTGCAGCCAGTCCTTTACGCTCCAGCTTGCAACAACGCCATAGGGAGCCCAGACCCAGCCGTTATCCGCCACAAAATTTTGGTCGGGCGACACAAGCAGCCCACAATGGAAATAGTCGAGATAATGCTCCGGTGGTTTCTCTCCACTCTTGCAAGACGTGGGGTCTCGCTCCGTCAGCAGTTTCTGTGTACCGACGTCGGATATGTCGAGGCGGTTCCAGGCGGCGCCGTGAATCAATAATGTGCTTCCCTCGACCTCAACAAATGCCACGGGGAAATCCGAATGTTCATTGTGGTAATCATCCCGATACAAGAGGAGTTTTGTCTGTCCGGTGATGGCATCTAACACAACGCAGTTTTGACCGTGGCGTTCAGCGACCGCAATGAAGTCGCCTTTGCGGGTGGTCAGCAGGAGCAGTTTATTTCCGAGGTCGATGATTCCTTCGGGCAGTCGAGGCCCAGCAACAACCCGGCGTTGAACCACGTCCAATCGCAGGATCTCTCCCTCCAAGGTGAGAGCCGCCCATTCGTTTGGGACGTCATGGATCGGCTGAATCGCAACGACGTTCCTTGCCGCCAGTTCAGGCAATTCAATGGACTCATATTCGAAGCGAAGGTTACTGTTGCGGTTGCGAATCTCCGGTCTTCCGATGATGCCATCCCAGCACCCTTCGCATTCAACTTCTTCGAAGCAGGTCAGGCAGACATGTCTCAGAATGCTTTCTATCTCGCCTTCGATGCCTTTGCACTGGGGGCAAAGTAGATCATATTCCAGCCCAGAACCGGTGAACCGTTGGTGGTAGTCCAAGCCTTTTGACGCCAACAGATGAAGGCACACTCGCTTTGTAGCGGAGGAAGACCTGTGTGGGCAATCCGACGAACTCATCATGTGTACTCCAGCAGATTTTACATGGTCGCGCCAATGTCAAACTGGGGGGCGGATTGGGCCAGCAAAACTCTAGCAGGATCAGCCGAGACTGGCAAAATCGATCCAGATGCTGAAAGGCCCGATCTTCCTCCGATATCGTGGGGACCAGGGTGACTCGCCTGTCCGGTGTCAAGTGGCGGGGGCGGCCATTCCAAAGCTTGCTCCGGGCAGGCGCCGCTTGCCTGGCAGAGGAACGCTCGGACGAGGTGATCGCCGCTCCTCTCTTCGACCTTTATCGCATTGCCCGCCAAACGCCGTGCCACTCAGGCGTTCGTCGCTGGCGGTGGTTTGCCGGGGCGGGTAATCTAACGCTCCTGGATTGTGGCGGTTACTTGGGGAATGGAGGTGCAAGATGGCGGAGTATGTGCTGGCCCTGGATCAGGGGACGACTTCCAGTCGGGCGATTGTCTTTCGTCGTGACGGCACGATTGCGGGCCAGTCGCAGCAGGAGTTTGAGCAGATCCTGCCGGCGCCGGGGGTGGTGGAGCATGATCCCGAAGTGATCTGGTCGACCCAGCTGGCGGTCGCCCGGGAGGCGATGGCGAACGCCTCGCTGATCGCCGAGGATATCGCCGCGGTCGGCGTGACTAACCAGCGGGAAACGACCATCCTGTGGGACAAAGAGACGGGCCAGCCGATCGGCAATGCGCTGGTCTGGCAGAGCCGTGTGTCGGCTCCGATTTGCGAACAGCTTAAAGCGGAAGGCTGCGAAGACGTCGTTCGCGAGAAGACGGGCCTGCTGCTTGACCCTTATTTCTCCGGCACCAAAGTCAAGCATCTGCTTGACCTGCATCCGGGTTTGCGGGAACGGGCCGGCCGGGGCGAGGTGCTGTTCGGCACGGTTGATACCTGGCTGATCTGGAAGCTGACCGGGGGCCGCCGGCATGTGACGGATTACAGTAACGCCAGCCGCACCCAGCTGCTCAACATTCATACGCTGGAATGGGACGACGAGCTGCTGCGGATCTTCGATGTTCCCCGGGCCATGCTGCCGGAGCTGGTTCCTTCCAGCGCCGTTTATGGGGAAACCGACGCCGCCCTGTTCGGCTGCTGTATCCCCATCGCGGGCGATGCGGGCGATCAGCAGGCCGCCACCTTTGGCCAGGCCTGCTTCACGCAGGGGAGCGCCAAGAATACTTATGGCACCGGCTGCTTTCTATTGATGAACGTGGGCGACCAGCCGGTCGCGTCGCAGAACAATCTGATTACGACGGTCGGCTGGTATGTGGGCGGCAAGGCGACGTATTGCCTGGAAGGTTCGGTCTTTGTCGCCGGAGCGGTCGTGCAGTGGTTGCGCGACGGACTGGGACTGATTGAAACGGCGGCGGAAATCGAAGAGCTTTCGGCGACGGTGGAAGATTCGGGCGGCGTGTACTTTGTGCCGGCCTTTGTCGGTCTGGGAGCCCCGCACTGGGATCCCTATGCACGGGGAGCCATTTTTGGGTTGACCCGGCAAACAACGGCTGGACATATCGCCAGGGCGGCGCTGGATTCGATGGCGTGGCAAACATGCGATCTGCTGGATGCGATGCAAAAGGACTCGGGCGTGCCGCTGGCGGAACTGAAGGTCGACGGCGGCGCGGCCGTCAACAACACGCTGATGCAGTTCCAGGCCGATGTGCTGAACACCATTGTCAAACGTCCGCAGGTATCGGAAACGACCGCGCTGGGGGCCGCGTACCTGGCGGGGCTGGCGGTCGGTTTCTGGGAAGGCTTGCACGATATCGAAAAAAACTGGGCGCTCGACGCCGAGTTTCATCCGGTGGTCAACATGGAACATCGGGAGGAGCAGCTGGCTCAATGGCGAAAAGCAGTCGGACGCTCTGGCTCCTGGGTTTAAACGAAACGCCAGCATGTAGCCGACATCGTCAGACCTGGCAGGGAGTAAGCTGCGCTGATTGAAGCGGCGGCCCAACCCCGGCGAGTCAGGTTACCAGAGTGTTTCTGTTTTTTCGCCGATTTTTCTTGCATGCAGGTTCGTGAATCGGTACATTTCCAAGTATAAACGGCTTCTTATCTGTTGTTGTCGTCTACACACGCCGTTACTACAAAGGAGTGCGCGATGTTAAAGGTCGTTTCGAACCAGCGTTCCCACGATTGTGCGGGCAACACCCGGCGAGACTTTCTCCGCGTGGGTGCGATCGGCGCCAGTGCGTTGACCTTGCCGAATCTGTTGCGTTCTCGGGCGGCTGCGGCCGAGTCCCAGCAGTCGCTCCGCAGCAAGTCGGTGATCTGGGTCTGGCTTTCTGGCGGTCCCACGCATGTGGAAACGTTTGATCCCAAAATGACGGCTCCGGTGGAATTCCGCAGCATCACGGGCGAAGCAGCAACGCCGATTCCGGGCGTCACGATCGGCGGCAGTTTCCCCAAGCTGGCTTCGGTCGCGGACAAAATGGCGATCGTGCGTTCGTTTGCCCATAACAACAGCAGCCACGGCAACGGCACCCAGCTGGTCATGACGGGCTACAACGACCGGGCCGACATGCGGCCTTCGATGGGTTCGATCATGGCCAAGCGTTTTGGCTGCAGCGATCCGCAATCCGGCATGCCGACGTATGTCCGCATGGGGAACATTCGCAGCGATGGTCCCGGCTGGCTGGGCACCACGTATAGCCCCTTTGATCCTGGCAGCCAGGCAAGCAAGAGCATGCGGCTGTCGCTTGACGCCGACCGTGTTTCCGATCGCCGGAACCTGCTCGACAGCATCGACAAAATGAAGCGTTCGGCCGACGCCAGCGGCAAAATGGCCGGTATGGACGGCTTTGAACAGCAGGCCTTCGAGCTGATCCTGGGCAGTTCCCAGGAGGCGTTTGATACCACGAAAGAGTCGAAGCAGACCCGCGACGCCTATGGCAGCGGACTGGGCGAAAGCCTGCTGAAGGCTCGACGCCTGGTCGAAGCCGGTTGTGGTTTCGTCACCCTGAATTACGGTGGGTGGGACATGCACGGCGGGATCGAAAAAGGGATGAAGTCGCGCGCCGGTCAGGTTGACCAGGGCGTATCCGCCCTGATCGCGGATCTGCACGAACGCGGCATGAACGAAGACACCCTGGTCGTGGTGACGGGCGAATTCGGCCGCACCCCCAAGATCAACGCCAAAGGCGGACGCGATCACTGGGGCCGTTTGTGCACGCTGGCCCTCAGCGGCGGCGGTTTGAAAATGGGCCAGGTGATTGGCGAATCTTCCCGCAAGATCGAAGTTCCGGCCACCACCCCGATCACGCCGCAGGACCTGATGGCGACGATCCTGCAGATGTATGGCGTCGACCATCGGATGCAGTTCGTCAACAACTCCGGTCGCCCGGTGTTCCTGGTCGAAGACGGCCAGCCGATCGCCGAGTTGGTTTAAGGTTTGCCTGGCTGCCGTCCCGTTCAACCGAGAGCGGGACGGACGGGGCCGACGGTGCGATCCTTCTTCATCCGGTCGCATGGGGAAGATATTTGCTGGACAGCGGGCTCTGCCTGTTTTACCCTGGCCGGTTCGCGGTCCGCGATCGTCCGTCTGTTCTTCCCTGAAAGCCGTCCGTCATGCGATGTTCGTACTTGCGCTGTTTGCCGTTGCTGCTGTTGGTGATGTTGGCTTCCTCCTCCCGTTCACTGCGGGCCGCAGAACCGGGGGCCGTCACCCTGGTGGAAGTAAAGCGGATCTGGGACAAGGCTCCGCATAATGCCTTTACGGATCTGATTCGTTTCCAGGATCGCTGGTACTGCGTGTTCCGCGAAGGCAGCGCCCATGTTTCGCCCGATGGCGCCTTGCGCGTGTTGACGTCGGTCGATGGCGATACCTGGGAGTCGGCCGCGCTGATTACGTCGGAAAACTCTGACCTGCGCGACGCCAAGATTACCGTTACGCCCGCGGGTCAGCTGATGCTGGCCGGAGCGGAAGCCATCAACAAGCCGACGACCCATCGGCATCAATCGCTGGTCTGGTTCTCTGACGACGGCAAAACGTGGAGCCGGAAACATGAAATCGGCGACCCCGATAACTGGCTCTGGCGGCTTACCTGGCACAAAGGCGAAGCGTACGGTTTTGGTTACGGTTGCAAGCCCGATAACCGCGGCATTCGCCTGTTCCATAGCGAGAACGGCAAGTCGTATGAAACCGTCTCCGACCAGCCGGCCGAGAATGGCGCCTACCCGAACGAATCGGCGCTTCTGTTCCTGCCCGACGACACTTGCTACTGTCTGCTGCGACAGGATGCAAAGCCCGACAAGGGGCTGATTGGCGAGTCGCATCCGCCTTATTCCGACTGGAGCTGGAAGACGCTGCCGGTCCGTATTGGCGGGCCGCAAATGCTCCAGCTGCCCGACGGTCGTTTCCTGGCGACGGTTCGCCTTTACGATGCTCCGCGGCGGACTTCGGTTTGCTGGCTCGACCCCAAAACGGGCGACTTGACCGAGGCTCTCAAATTGCCTTCCGGGGGCGATACCAGCTATGCGGGCATGGTCTGGCACGATAACCTGTTGTGGATCAGCTATTATTCTTCGCACGAAGGGAAGACCGCCATCTACCTGGCCAAGGTGAAGGTTCCATTGAACCCGTAACGACGGCGCTCCTCTCGGTTTTTGTGGGAAGTAATTGGATGCGATGGGCTCTTGCCGATGCTGCTCCCCCTGACGGTTTGCAAACGCATTTCGTGGTTCTGGTAGTTCGACTTGCAGATGATGGAATCGACGCAGAGTTGTCTGGGCGATCTCGAAACGATCGCCGCAGAATATGAACGCCACGGCGTGGTGCGACTGCCGGGCCTGCTTTCCCCTGACGAAGTCCGCGAGTTCCGCGCCGAGCTGGAGCGTTACCAGCTTGAGGACTTGCCCTCGCGCCCGGCCGACGCTTGCACCTGGGAGCCAGGCGGCAAGGTGGTTCGCAATTTGTGGCGGCTGGAGCAGCATCATCCGGCTTTCTGTCGGCGTCTGGTGCGTCCTGCAATTACCACCCTGGCGGCCCGATTGACGCGTGGCGAGCCGGTGCTGGCTGCGGTGGAAACGTTCAACAAGCCGGCCCGCGTCGGCACGGCCGTGCCGTTTCATCAGGACAACGCCTATTTCTGCCAGGCGCCGCCCGACATGCTGACCCTCTGGATCGCCCTGGATCCGGTGACGGAAGCGAACGGACCGGTGATCTATCTGCCTGGTTCACACCAGGCCGGCGTCTTGCCGACCCGCCCATCCGGCGTAAGCGGCAACTCGATGGTGCTGGCGGATCCGCCTGTCATGTCGGACCGGAGTTCGCTGGTCGGGCTGCTGGAGCCGGGCGACGCATTGGTGCATCATTGCCAGACCATTCATCGTTCCGACCCCAACCGGAGCGGACAGCCTCGCAAGGCGTTGCTGATGGTCTACCGGGGCGCTCACACGCAAACCGATCCCGTGCTCAAAGCAGCTTATGATGCGGCCAGAAGTTGACGACGCCCGGACTGCAGTAAAGGAATTGTGTGGAAAAGAAACCAGCAGCCGGGCTGCGTGACTTTGCGGATCCAGGCCGCTGGAAGTTCACGCCGGAAGATCGCACGCTGTTCGAAGCGCAGCTGGCCGACTTTGTGCCGCCCGACGCATTTGACGCCCATGCGCACTGGTACGACGTGCAGCATCTGCTGCCCGATGATCGGGCCGTGCCGCCCACTCCGGTTGGCTTCCAGGTGATGCAGGACCGGATGCGGTTGTGGATGGGGGAACGGGTCCACGACAACGGCCTGTACTTTGGCTATCCCACGCGCGGCCTGGATTGCACGGCCGCGAATGCGTACGTCGAGGCCGAACTGCGGCAGCGGCCCGGCAGTCGCGGGCTGATGCTGATCCGTCCCAGCGACGATTCTGCGGCGGTGGAAGCGGCGCTGGTCGCCGGCGGCTTTGCCGGCTTCAAGGTGTATCATCTGTTTGCTTTGCGGGAGGACTCGTTTCATGCCGAGCAGGGCGAGTTTCTCCCCGAGTGGGCCTGGGAGATGGCGCACCAGCGCGGGCTTTGGATCACCATGCACATGGTGCTGCCCCAGGCGCTGAGTGACGTCCGTAACCTGGACTACATCCGTCAGCACTGCCGGGCCTGGCCGCATGCGAATCTGGTGCTGGCGCACGCGGGGCGGGGCTTCAATGCGAACCATACGGTCGCCGCCATCGATCAGCTGCGCGGGATCGAGAACGTCTTTTTTGATACCTCGGCCGTTTGTGAACCGGCTGCGTTTGAGGCCATCATGCGGGCCTTTGGAACGACCCGGCTGATGTATGGCAGCGACTTTCCCGTCTCGGAGTTGAATGGCAAGGCGATCTCGGTCGGCGATGGTTTTATGTGGCTGTACCGGCAGAATGTCGACTGGGAAAGCTGGCCGCATGGCCGGCCGCACCTCGTGGGAATCGAATCGCTGCTGGCCCTGCAGCAGGCCTGCCGCACGCTGGGCTGGAAGGATCGCGATCTGGAGCGATTGTTCGGCGGGAACGCCCGGGAACTGCTGGGCATTCGTCCGGCGATTGGCGACGAGAGCGACGAACGACCGCTGGTGCAGCGTCAGTATGAAGAGGCAAAGACCCGCATTCCCGGCGGGGTGCAGCTGCTTTCCAAGCGGCCGGAAATGTTCGCGCCGGGGCAGTGGCCGGCGTACTACGAGCAAGCGATCGGCTGCGAGGTGATCGACACGTCGGGGCGCCGGTATGTCGATCTGTCGCACAACGGCATCTTGTCGTGTCTGCTGGGGTTCGCCGATCCCGATGTCAACGCGGCCGTGATTCGCCGGGTGCATCTGGGTTCGATGGCGACACAGCAAACGTACGACGAAGTGCGACTGGCTGAACTTCTGACGGAGGTTCACCCCTGGGCCGGCATGGCTCGTTTCACCCGCACCGGCGGCGAAGCGGCGGCCGTGGCGGTGCGGATCGCGAGGTCGTCGACCGGGCGTGACAAGATCGCCTTCTGTGGTTATCACGGCTGGCACGACTGGTATCTGGCCGCCAACCTGGCCGATCCCGATGCGCTGGCAGGGCATCTGCTGGCCGGACTTTCCCCACGGGGCGTGCCGGCGGGGCTGGCCGGGAGCGCGTTGCCATTCCACTACAACCGACTGGACGAACTCGATCAGATTCTGGCCGACCATGGCGACCAGCTGGCGGCCGTCATCATGGAGCCGACCCGATTTGTCGACCCGGAGCCGGGCTTCCTGGAGGGCGTTCGCGAGCGAGTGACACAGTCCGGCGCCAGGCTGATCTTCGACGAAATCACCGTCGGCTGGCGGCTCTGCCTGGGCGGAGCCCATCTGCTGTACGGCGTGACGCCGGACCTTGCTATCTTCGCCAAGGCGATGAGCAACGGATTCGCCATGGGAGCGGTGATCGGCACGGCTGAGACGATGCAGGCGGCGGAAGGCTCGTTCATCTCCAGCACCTACTGGACCGAAGGCGTCGGACCGGCCGCCGCAGTGGCGACGATCGAGAAAATGCGGCGCGTCAATCCGCCGCCGCACCTGGCGCCGATCGGCGAACTCTATCGCCAGGGCTGGACCCAGCTGGGCGAGCGGCACGGCTTGCCGGCTACGGTGCAAGGTCGTCCGCAGATGGTGCTCGTGGGGTTCGATCATCCGGAATCCAGCGCGCTGATGACGCTGTTCACAACACGCATGCTGGACGCCGGATTCCTGGCAGCCGGCGCCTTTCATCCGACGCTCGCTCATCAGCCGCATCACGTGGAGCGGGCGCTGGCGGCGGCTGACGGTGTGTTTGCCGAGCTGCGACAGGCCCTCGACCAGGGCGACCTGCTGCAGCGGATCGGGCATCGTCCCCGGCATACGGGCTTTGCCCGCCTGACCGACTAAAAACGAATCCTTTTTCGCAGGCGCCGGCCCGCGGATTCGTTTATCATTCGTCGGGCCTGTCAGATAAATTACCTCGTAACTCCGGTCGGCAAGAGCCAGGCAAACTATGAGTTTTCGGCATCGTGTTTTGATCATCGGGACCGGCTCCATCGGCGTGCGGCATTTGCGCTGTTTCCAGGCGACAGGGCGTGCGGAAATGTCGATCTGTGAAGCGCTGCCCGATCGACGCCGTGAAGTGGCGGAGCAGTTTGGCGTCGCGCATGCCTGTGCGGATATCGAAGAGGCGATCCGCGCGGCCCGGCCGACGATGGCGGTCGTCGCTTCGCCGGCGCCGTCGCACATTCCGCTGGCTCTGCAGCTGGCGGAAGCAGGCGTCCATCTGCTGATTGAGAAACCGCTCAGCCTCACGCTGACCGACGCCGACCGGCTGCTGGCCGTGGTCCAGCAGCGGGGACTGACCGCCGGCGTCGCCTACTGCTGGCGGTATCATCCGCTGATCGCGGCGGCGCAGCAGTTCCTGGCGTCGCAGCCTTTTGGCCGGGTGCTGGAGATTGTCTGCCAGACGGGGCAGTGCTTTCCGTTCTATCGGCCCGCCTATCGGGACATTTATTACAACGACCGGGCGACGGGCGGCGGGGCGATCCAGGACGCGCTGACCCACATGCTCAATACGGGCGAATGGATCGCCGGCCCGATCCAGCGGCTGGGCGCCGACGCCGGGCATCAACAGCTGGAAGGCGTCACGGTGGAAGATACCGTCCATGTGATTACCCGGCAGGGACGCGCCAGCGACGTGATGGGCAGTTATAGTTTGAACCAGTACCAGCCGGCCAACGAGGTCAACTGGTCGATTGTCTGCGAACGCGGCGTGGTGCGGATCGAAGTCGCCAAGCACCGCTGGATGCAGCAGAACGACCCGGCCGCCGCCTGGGAGATCCACACGATACCGCCGCCTGACCGCGACACCATGTACAAAGCCCAGGCCGAAGGTTTTTTGGATGCGGTCGAACAGCAGGCGCCGCCGCGCTGTACGCTGGCGGACGGCCTGCAGACGCTGAGGGTCAACCTGGCCGTTCTCGCTGCAGTCGACAGCGGCCGCAGCCTGGCCGCGGTGACATGATTCCGTCAGTTTGATCTTTGTCTTTGTCGCCGTGACAGCACGCGTCTTGCTGTTCGGCGGCAATCGCACGTTCCCCCATCGCAACCTTCAACTCTCTTCCTTCCCTCTCACGTCGAAAGGCTCCTCATGACTTGCCGCCTGCGACTTTATGGCCTGCTCGCAATCACCTGCTGTTTCCTGCCAGCGAGGTTCGCCCCGGCCGCGGAGCCGATTGCGATCGGCGACCGGCTGGAATTGCTGGTCGACGATTATCTGGTGGATTCGCTCCAGGGCGACATTCAGCGAGTAATGATCCGGCCGGAGCCGAAAGAAGTCGTGTTTACGGCGGACGAAGCCTGGGAGGGGAACACCAGCGGTTATTACACCGTGTTCCAGGACGGCGACCTGTACCGGATGATTTATCGCGGCTGGCAGCATGGCGACAAGGACGACGTCGCGGCCGGCGACAGGCGGAAAGCGGCCCATCCGGAAACGACCTGCTATGCGGAAAGCAAAGACGGCGTGCACTGGACGAAGCCTGACCTGGGGCTGTTTGAGTATGCAGGTTCCAAGCAGAACAACATCGTCTGGCTGGGGCCCGGCTCCCATAACTTTACCGCCTTTCGTGATGACAACCCGGCCGCACCAGCGTCGGCCCGTTACAAAGCTCTCGGCCGCGGCCCAGGCGGGCTCTTTGCGTTTGAATCGCCCGACTGCATCCATTGGAAACAGATCGGGGAAAAGGCAGTAATTACGCATGGCGCGTTCGATTCGCAGAACCTGGCGTTCTGGGATCAGGATCGGAAAGAATACCGGGCGTACTGGCGGTTCTTCGGGCAAGGGGTGCGGAAGATTCGCACCGCCGTTTCCAAGAACTTTGTCGACTGGGACCAGGAGGCTGATCTGTCGTACACGCCGGCCGACGAAGGCGAGCATCTGTACACGAACGCTATCCAGAAGTACGCCAGGGCGCCGCATCTGTTTGTCGGCTTTCCGACCCGTTTTGAGAAGAAGAGCGAACAGGTCGAGCCGATCCTGATCGTCAGTCGCGACGGCGAGAATTTCACCCGCTACGCCGAGCCCGTCATCCCGCGGACGGCCCCTCAGGACCGGAACCATAACCGCAGCAACTACATGGTCTGGGGCATCCTGCAGCTGCCTGGCAAGCCGGGAGAATTGTCCGTCTACGGCACGGAGAACTACTACGAATCGACCCCCGGCCGCCTGCGGCAGTTTGTGTATCGGGTGGATGGATTCGTCGCCCTCCGCGGCGGAAGCAAGGGCGGCCAGGCAACGTCGCGCCTGTTGACGCAGTCGGGCGACAAGCTGGTGCTGAACTACCAGGCGAAGCAGGGTGGCAGCCTCACGGTGGAAGTGTTGGATGCGGCGGGCAAGGTCGTCGGCAAATCGCAACCGCTCACCGGCGACGCGACGGCGGCGACGGTCGTCTGGCAGCAACAGCCGAAGCTGGGCCAGGGTGCGCTGCAGCTGCGTTTCCATCTGCAGGACGCCGATCTGTACTCGTTCCGGTTTCAGTAGTGGGCCGGCGATTGTCGCTCTCAAGGCCCCCGTCTGGCGGCATGCGGCCGCCGGGCATCCCGTTTATTGACGCTATCGAAAATCGCGATTCGCCATGACTGCTGAACCGACGGTTACTGAACTCTTCAATCTGCAGGGCCGGGTCGCCCTGGTGACCGGTGCGGCCGGGTATCTGGGGACGGCGTTCGCCACGGCTTTGGCCGAGGCCGGCGCCAGCGTGGTGGTCGCCTCCAGCAGTGACCGCGACCGGGCCCAGGCACTGGCGGATCGCTTGCCGTCGCCGCACGGGGCGTCGCATTTCAGCGTACTGCTGGACCAGATGGAAGAAGCCTCGTGCGAGTCCGGCTTTGCCGCCGCGGTCGAGCAGGCCGGCAGGGTCGACATTCTGGTCAATAACGGACACGAAGGTTGCGGTCGTGATCTGACCCAGGTGACGCATGCGGAGTTTGCCCGGCATCAGCAGAACAACGCCGGCTACTTCGTGCTGGCCCGTCTGCTGCATGCTCACGTGACGGCGGCTGGTCGGGCTGGCAGCGTGATCCTGGTCGGTTCCATGTACGGTCAGGTCGGCTCTTATCCCGACACGTACGACGGCGTGTGCGCTGCGAGTCCTGTGTCGTACCATGCGCTCAAAGGCGGCGTGATTCATATGACGCGGCACCTGGCCGTGTACTGGGCGAAGGACGGCGTGCGGGTCAACTGCCTCAGTCCGGGCCCGTTTCCCAACGGGGAAAAAGTCGCGCCGGAACTGGTCCGCCGACTGAATAAGAAAAGCCCGATGGGGCGGATGGGATCGCCGCATGAACTGAAAGGCGCCCTGCTGTTTCTCGCCAGCGACGCTGCGAGTTATGTAACCGGACAGAACCTGACCGTCGACGGCGGCTGGACTGCCTGGTAAGTTGCCGCCCTGATTCGATTCGCCCGGCGATCTGTGTCTTTTGAAAGTATCTGGAACGATGGAAACCTTTGTAGTGTGGGGCCAAACTCCGGCGCCGGAAGCGGCCGTGATGGGGCTGACCGTATTGGACTGGATCGTCGTTGCCTGCTACGCGCTGGGAACGTTGTTGCTGGGCTGGTATTTCGGCAGGAACCAGAAGTCGACCAAAGAGTATTTCGTGGGTTCGGGATCGATGAACTCGATTTTGATCGGCGTGTCGCTGTTCGCCACGCTGCTGAGCACGATCTCTTATCTGTCGATGCCCGGCGAGGCGATTGGCAAGGGGCCGGTCTGGCTGGTCACGCTGCTGGGCTACCCGATCATTTATCTGGTGGCGGGCTATGTGCTGTTGCCCATTTATATGCGGCATCGGGTGACCAGCGCCTATGAGCTGTTAGAGCAGAAACTGGGACGAGGGACGCGGCGGCTGGGGGCTGCGCTGTTTATTGTGCTACGGCTGGCGTGGATGTCGACGCTGATCTATTTTGCGGCCGAAGCGCTGGCCCTGATCATCGGCGTGAACGACGAGTGGGAGCCGCTGATTGTACTCATCACGGGGATGATCGCGGTCGGCTATACGTCGCTGGGCGGTTTACGGGCGGTCGTCATTACGGACTTTGCCCAGACGGTGCTGTTGTACGGCGGGGCGTTGCTGGTGATTGTGGTGGTGTCGTTTCACATGGGCGGCCTGCAATGGTTCCCGGCCGAGTGGCACGCCAACTGGGATGAACAGCCGCTGTTCAGCTTTGACCCTTCGGTCCGCGTCACGGTGGTCGGCGCGCTACTCACCATGACGATCTGGCATGTCTGCACTCTGGGCGGCGATCAGACTTCGGTGCAGCGATTCATGGCGACAGCGGATCTGAAAGCGGCCCGCCGCTCGCTGGCCGCCAATCTGACCGTGGGGGCCGTCGTGCTGACAACGTTGTTCCTGGCCGGCTTTGCGCTATTGGGTTACTACCAGGCGTTTCCTGAGGCTCTGGGCCAGGGACTCTCGCTGGAGAAAAACGCCGACAAAATCTTCCCGCACTTTATCGCCACCGGTTTCCCGCCTGCGGTCAGCGGGCTGGTCGTTTCGGCCCTGCTGGCGGCCGCTATGTCGAGCGTGGACTCGGGCGTCAACTCGATCACCGCAGTGGTGATGTCGGACTTTCTACCGCCGGCTGATGAAGAAGCAGGCGAGGCCGTCCGTAGCGGCCTGAAGCCGAGCCACGATCTGGGCGCCAGGCAGCAACGCCGGTTCCGCCAGGCGCGATTGCTGGCGTTTGCTATCGGGGCGCTGGTCGTCGCGACCAGCTGGCTGGTGAAATATGTGCCGGGGAACATCACCGACACGACCATGAAGACCGTCAACCTGCTGACGGTTCCGATCTTCTGCCTGTTCTTTTTCGCCCTGTTTGTCAAAATCGCTAAACCTGTCGGCGTCTGGCTGGGGTGCGTGGTGGGCATTATCGTGGCGGTGCTGACGGCCTATTCGGGCCCCATTTTTGGCTACCTGGTTGTTTTAGATTCGGCTTCCGACCCGATCAGGGATCCCGTCAGTATGATCTGGATGTCGCCGGCGACGTTGGCGGCGAACCTTCTGGTGGGCTGGCTGGCTTGCCGTTTTTTGCCTGATCGCGAGACATTCGCCGGTCGCATGTGGAGTTACACGCCAGCCGTGCTGGCGGTTGTCTTCGTGGTGGGACTGGCGACCTGGTGGCGGCCGGCGCCGCGGATCCAGCTGACGGAAGCGAACCGGGACAAGTGCCTGGAGGTGCTGCGGGCAGGGCTGGCGTCGGACGAATTCTGGCCCTCGATGCACGCGGCGGAAGGACTCACGGTCGGCGGCCAGGGGGACGAGGTCCGCGAGAAACTGGAGCCTCGACTGGAAGAACCGCTCGACGACCAGCAGCGCTGCGGCGTGGCGCGGGAGCTGGTGAGAGCGGGCGACGAAGAGAAGCTGCCAATCCT
Source organism: Lignipirellula cremea (assembly GCF_007751035.1). NCBI lineage: Bacteria > Pseudomonadati > Planctomycetota > Planctomycetia > Pirellulales > Pirellulaceae > Lignipirellula > Lignipirellula cremea. The sequence continues at coordinate 4,540,958 of NZ_CP036433.1, forward strand.
GTTCAACATTCTTGAAGGGGAAGAAGACTTCGGCCGGGTGCATGCGGCCGAAAGCCTGTTCAAAGTGCATCCGACCGGCGACGCTCCCGCCCTCCGCGCGGCGATGAAACCAACGCAGCCTGACGCCGTTCGTCGAATGGCGGCCGGAGCACTGGCCAGGGCGCACGATCCGGCCGCCCTGGCGTACCTTCGCGAGTGCATGCTGCAGCCGGAACCGGAGACCTTCCAAATCGCTGCCTGGATTCTGGGCCGCACAGGCGGCGGAAAAAAAGATATCGCCCTGCTGAAAAGCCGGCTGCCCGATGCTCCGACCCCCTTGATCAGGGCGTACCTGCAGCATTCGCTGGCCACGCTGGGAGACGAGGAAGGGATGGCGGCCCTGCTGCAGAACCTGGACAGCGACGATCCCAAGGTGCGAACTTACGCCGCGACGTTTGCCGGCGACGCTGGCGACCTGGCGGCAGCCCCCAAATTGTTGAAAATGCTCGACGACCCGGATCTTGACGCACGCATTCGAGCAGCCCAGTCGCTGCTCCGTCTGGCCCGCCGGTAGTCTCCTTTTGTGAGAGATCCTTCATGCGAAAAAGTAAAACGGTGGCCCGCTTCGCCCAGGGCGAAGTGGTGCGCGTGTGCAACCTGGGCCATTTCATCCCTTCCTATGTCGCGCATGCGGCCCGCGCCGGGTACGATTGCATCTGGCTCGATCTGGAGCACAGGGCGATGAGCACGCGCGAGGTCCAGGCGATTCTGGTGCAGTGTCATCTCTACGATATCGATTGTCTGCTGCGTCCGCCCACGCTGGAAAAAACCCGTTTGTACCGTTACCTGGAAGACGGCGCCGCGGGGCTGATGATCCCGCACGTTTCGACCGTGGAGATGGCGCAGCAGCTGGTGGCGGCCGTCAAGTTCCCGCCGGTCGGCAACCGCGGGCTGGATAACGCCGGGCTCGACAGCGACTACCTGGCCAGCTACGACCATATGGCCTACACCCAGGCGGCCAACGCCGAAACCTTTTTGACGGTGCAGATCGAAACGCCCGAAGCGGTCGAAAACTGCGAGGCCATTATTGCCCTGGAAGGCGTCGATGCGGTCTTTGTCGGCCCTGGCGATCTGGGTTTCCGGCTGGCTCTGGCCGGCGACAAGACCGGCGCTCAGCTGGAAAGTGCGATTGAGAAAGTCGCCGCCGCCTGTGCGAAATACGGCAAGGCATGGGGCTGTCCCGCGAGTACGCCCGACATGCTGAAGCGGCGTCGCGAACAGGGAGCCCAGCTGCTCTGCAATTTCGGCGAGTTTGTCTGTCTGATGCAAGGCCTGGCGAACGCGTCCCAGGCCTTCGACGCACTCTAAGGAAAGTTATGAACAACACAACTGGAAAACTGGCCGGCAAGACGGCGCTGGTCACCGGCGGCGGCCGCGGCATTGGACTCGGCTGCGCGCTGGAACTGGCGGGACAGGGAGCGCGGATCTTTTTGAACGATCGACCCGGCAGCCCGGAACTGGCCGGCGCGGTCGAGCAGGTTCGCGAACGGGGCGGCGAATGCCAGGGAGTGGAAGCCGACGTGTTCACCCGGGAAGGCTGTGAGCAGCTGGTGGCTGCGGTCGACCGGATCGATATTCTGGTCAGCAATCCGGCGTTCAGCCGGCGGGGGGACTTTGTCGATTACCCCACCGACCTGTTTGAGAAAACGCTGCAGGGGACGCTGCTCAGCGGTTTTCACCTGGGCCAGCTGACCGCTCGTCGGATGATCCAGCAGGGCGGCGGCGGTAAAATGGTGTTCATCTCCAGCGTGCATGGGCAACTCCCGCTCGCCAGGGCGATCGCCTACAACGCGGCCAAAGCGGGACTCGATCACATGGTGCAGTCGATGGCGGTGGAGCTGATGGCTCACCGGATCAACGTCAACGCGATCGCGCCCGGCTGGATCGACACGCCGGGCGAACGGGCCACCTTTCCGGCCGAGCTGATCGAGTCGGAAGGGAAGCTGCTCCCCTGGGGCCGGCTGGGTCTGCCGGCTGAGATCGGCAAGACGGCCCTGTTTTTGGTATCGGACGACGCCTCGTACATCACCGGCGTGATCCTGCCAGTTGACGGCGGCTTCCGCTTCCGCGACTGCCTGCCTTCGGCCCTGCCCAAACCGGCGGATTATTGATTGCCAGGAGTGCCGATGTCGATGGACATTCGCGGACGACGTCAGCGTTCTCAGAGCGACAGACGCTGCGTTCGTCCAACTCGACGGGCAGGAGTGCCCGTCGTACGGAATGGCGACAAGCGACGCCGCGTATTGCCTACTTGCCGGCCGGCTTCTTCGCCAGCGGGTCGTCGAGTTCGCCTTGCATTTGCTCCAGGGCGTGGGTCAGCCGGGCGACTTTGCTGGCGTGCTCGGGCTGCTGGGCCAGGTCAGTTGTTTCCAGCGGGTCGACCGTCAGGTGGAACAGCAGTTTCGTGTTGATTTTGGGGTAGTGGATCAGCTTCCACTCGGGCGTGCTGATCATCCGCTGCGTGTCGGTATAGGCGCCGTACATGAGCGGGCGGCCCGCCCGCCCGTCGAGGAGCGGGAGGACGCTCTGGAATTCGACGTGGTCGGGACGGTCCACTCCGGCCAACTCCAGCGTGGTCGCCATGGCGTCCTGGACGTAAATTGGCGCGGCGATTTTTTCGCCCGGCTTGATGGAGGGACCGGCGATCAGGAACGGGGTGCGCACGCTGTGGTCGTACATATTCTGTTTCCCCAGCAGGCCATGATGCCCACAGGCCAGGCCGTGGTCGGCGGTGAAAATGATGTACGTGTTGTCGGCCTTGCCGGTTTTTTCCAGGGCGTCGAGGATGCGGCCGATCTGCTGGTCCATGTGGGTGATGATCGCGTAGTATTCCTGGCGATTGACCTTCACCGCGTATTCGGTCCGCGGGAACGGGGCCAGCTGCTCATCGCGAATGCGGTTGCTGCCGATCTGGTAGGGATACTCGGCCAGGAACGGTTGCGGCAGGCTGATCTTGTCGAGCGGGTACTGCTCGACGAACTCCTGTGGCGACTGCCGCGGATCGTGCGGCGCGTTGAACGCCAGGTACATGAAGAACGGGTTGTCCCGCCCTGCGGCCCGGTCGAGGTAGTCGATGGCGTCGTCGGCCAGCACCGCGCTCCAGTGCTTGCCGCCCTCCCAGAAGCCGCCGGCGCCGGTGTCCCAGGGGCGCCACTTCTGGTCGTCGGGTCCGGTCGGCCGGTTATAGCCGGCCGGCGTCTGGGCGGGCATGCCGGGCCGCACATGCCGGGAAACCGTAAACACCTTGTTGGGATCGGCTTTGACATGCCATTTCCCGGAAAAATAGGTGTCGTAGCCGGCTTTTTCCAGTAACTGGGGCCAAAGCTTTCCCTGAGCCTGGAAGTCGCTTTTGAGGATCGGTTCGGCCGCTTTGGCATGCCACAGCGAACGTCCGCTGAGCAGCATGGTGCGACTGGCGACGCAGATGGCTCCGTGCCAGCCGCCCTGGTTATAGCAACGGGTGAACTGGGCGCCGCGTTTGGCCAGGCGATCCAGGTTGGGCGTGTGGACTTCCGCGTTACCGGCCGCCCCCAGGGTGTCATACGCCTGATCATCGGCGAAGATAAACAGTAGATTGGGACGCGACTCGGCCGCGGTCGCCAAAGCACCGGCCTGCATCGTGACGAGGCAGGCGAAAGTGGAGGCCGCCAGCAGTTGTGCGGCGCGGCGCCGGAAGGACGGCTGGGGGATAGTGTCAACATATGTCATGATGCAACTCCTCTTGAATTTTCGATCAAAGGCGCTGTAGAACCACCTGCTCGCGCGACGCCATGAAACCTCGCGGCTATTGTGGGCGACGTCGTCGCACGGGTCAAACCTCCGGCGGCCGATTCCTGAACTCCGGCGAACCTCTTCCGTTTCCTTCGAGCACGTTATGCATCAACACCACGGCCACAGCCACGATCACGGCGGCAGCGACTACAGCCGTCCGCTGGCGTGGGGGGCCGCGCTGAATGTGGTCTACGTGGTGATCGAAGCGGGCTGCGGGCTGTACTTCAATTCGCTGGCCCTGCTGGCCGATGCGGGCCATAACCTGAGCGATGTCCTTGGCCTGTTGTTGGCACTGGGGGCGGTCCTGCTGGCGCGTCGTCCGGCCACGCCGCGGCGGACGTACGGTTTTCGCCGGGCGACCATCCTGGCGGCATTCATTAGTTCGCTGCTGCTGCTGGCGGCCTTGCTGGGGATTATCTGGGAGTCCTTCCAGCGGCTGGGAAACCCGGCCCAGGTGAGCGGGGTCGCCGTGATGATCGTGGCGGGCGTCGGCGTGCTGGTCAACGCCGCCACGGCAGCCATGTTCCATGCCGGCAGCAAGCACGATTTAAATGTGAAGGGCGCCTATCTGCACATGGCGGCCGATGCGGCCATTTCGCTGGGGGTGGTCGGCGTGGGTCTGGGCGTCTGGCTGACCGGTTGGAACTGGCTGGACCCGGCGGTCAGCCTCGCCGTGGCCGGCGTAATCGCTTACGCCGGCTGGGAGCTGCTGCGCGATTCGTTCAATCTGGCGGTCGACGCGGCGCCCAGTGGGATCGACCCGCATGCGGTGGAGACGTTCCTGCTGGAACAGCCGGGCGTGGAAGCCTTGCACGATTTGCATATCTGGGGGCTGAGCACGCGGGAGACGGCGCTGACCGTGCATTTGATCCGTCCCGAAGGCAACTCGCACGACGATTTTCTGCAGTCGCTGGCCGCCGACCTGCGGGAGCAGTTCCAGATTGGTCACTCCACCGTGCAGATCGAGCAAGGCTACAACCTGTGCCCTGCCGCCGGCTGCATCACCCAGCATGACGGAGCCGAGGACCACGACGACGAAGGCGGCGACCACGATCACGACCACGATCACGACCATGATGGCGACTGCGACCACGCCACAGAAATCTGACCGTCGGGTTGCCGGAGTGCTGGTTGCCAGAAATAAGGTTTCTCGACATAATCAGGCTTTTCGCGAGCGCCGCCCATGCCCCTGGTCACTCTGAACGAAGTTGCGATTGCCTTTCGGGGGCCGCCGCTTCTTGATCATGTGAACTGTCGCATCGAAATGGGCCAGAAAATTGGCCTGCTGGGGCGAAATGGAGCGGGTAAAACCACGCTCATGAAAATGCTGATGGGCGAAACCCAGCCCGATCACGGCGATATTATTTTCGATCCGGGCGCGACGATCGCTTTTTTGCCGCAGGACATCCCCCGCGACCTGACCGGCAGCCTTTACGATATCGTCGCCGGCGGCGTGACCGAGCGTCCCCCCGAGGAAGAGTGGATCTCGCATCAGGAGATCGAGCAGGTCCTGTCCCGCATGGACCTGCCGATCGAATCGCCGTTTGAATCCCTTTCCAGCGGGATGAAACGCCGCGTGTTGCTGGGTCGGGCGATCGTCTCCCAGCCCAGCTTCCTGCTGCTCGACGAACCGACGAACCATCTCGACATTGCGGCGATCGACTGGCTGGAGAAGTTTCTTACCAGCTTCCGCGGGACGCTGCTGTTTGTGACCCATGATCGCATGTTTCTGCGGAAACTGGCGGGCCGCATCCTGGAAATCGACCGCGGCCAGATTTTTGACTGGTCGTGTGATTACGATACGTTCCTCGCCCGCAAGGAAGCGGCGTTTGAAGCGGAAGAGAAGCAGAACGCCCTGTTCGACAAAAAGCTGGCGGAAGAAGAAGTCTGGATCCGACAGGGGATCAAAGCCCGGCGGACCCGCAACATGGGCCGCGTGCGGGCCCTGAAAGAACTGCGAAACACCCGTGCGGATCGCCGCACCCAGCCCGGCCAGGTGCGTCTGGAAATCCAGCAAGGGCAACGTTCCGGGATGATGGTGGCCGAGGTGGAGAAGGTTGGATTTTCCTACGACGAGCGGGAGATCGTCAGCGATTTCTCGACGACGATCCTGCGCGGCGACAAGATCGGACTGATCGGTCGCAACGGCGTTGGGAAAACGACCCTGCTGCGGATCCTGCTGGGGCAGCTTACCCCGCAAACCGGCAAGGTGAAGCTCGGCACAAATCTCGAAATCGCCTACTTCGACCAGCAGCGGCAGCAGCTGGATGAAAACAAAACGGTCCAGGAAAACGTGGGCGACGGCTACGACAACGTGGGCGTCGGCGACCAGAAGCAGCACATTATTGGCTACCTGCAGAATTTCCTGTTCACGCCGGAACGCGCCCGCACGCCGGTCCGTTTTCTCTCCGGCGGCGAGCGGAACCGGGTGCTGCTGGCGAAACTTTTCGCCAAGCCGGCGAACGTGATCGTGCTGGACGAACCGACCAACGATCTCGACGCCGAAACGCTGGAGATGCTGGAAGAACGGCTGGTCGAGTACAAAGGAACCGTGCTCCTGGTCAGTCATGATCGCGAGTTTTTGAACAACGTGGTTGGCAGTACGATCGTGTTCGAGGAAGACGCCGTGCGTGAGTACGTCGGCGGTTACGACGACTGGCAGCGACAGCGGAACCAGCGCCTGGAGCTGCAGGCCCAAAGGGAAAAGGAAGCAGCCGCGGCCGCCCGACCCGCGAAAACTTCGGCCCCTGCCGCAACTCCTGTCGCCAAACGGAAACTGAAGTTCAAGGAGCAGCAGGAACTGGCCGCCCTGCCGGCCAAAATGGAGAAGCTGGAGCAGCAGATCGCCGCCGTCCACGAGAAAATGGGGCAGCCGACCTTCTACCAGGAGTCGGGCGAAAAGATCGCCCAGGCCCAGAAGGAGCTCAAGGAACTGGAGATGAGCCTGGAGCAGGCCTTGCTGCGTTGGGAAGAGCTTGAGCAGTTTTAAAGCGAACGGCGCGACGGGGAAGGGCTCCCTCTTCCGGGAGTGGAGAGTTTGCCTGGGATGGCGTCCGAGGAACCCCCTTTTCCCCTTTTGCAACCGGGCCGGATGTAGCGGGCGGCGAAAGCGCTGTTTGCACGCCTTGCAAAGCGTCGCAGGCGGCTTAAAATGCGGTCGATTGAATTTGTGGGTTGGCGTACGCCAGCCCGCCGTTTTGCTACTTCAGCGGTAAGGCGTGGTAATGGAAGCCTTAGGCTCCTCCCTGAGCATCGTGGCCTACTTGGCCTTGTTCTGCTCCGTCGGATTGATCTTTGTTTTCGCCAATTTGTTGATTGGCTATCTCGTGCGTCCCTCGGATCCGCACGCGGAGAAGGAAGAGATCTACGAGTGTGGCGAGCCGACGATCGGTTCCAGCTATGTGCAGTTCGACCTGCGTTTTTACGTGGTGGCGTTGCTGTTCATTATCTTCGATGTCGAAGTCGCCTTCTTTTTCCCCTGGGCGACCGTGTTCGGCAAAGCGGACCACCTGAGCGATCAGCGTTTTGCGGTCGTCGCCGCGGATACCTCGGTGCTGACCCCCCAGGCGATCGGGCTTTATAAAGAGTTTGGCGTGCGTGAGCCGGCCTTGCCGGAAAGCGTGCCGCCGACCCTGGCCAAACCGTTCAATCAAAAGTACGGCAAAGGGGCCGCCAGTGCGGCGACGCTAACGCCGGAACAAGCAGCCGATGTCTGTAAGCTGGGAGGTCGGCAGTTAATGCTCGTGACCCTGGTTGATATTCTCGTATTCTTTGCGGTGTTAATGGTCGGTTTTGCTTACGTCTGGAAGCGAGGCGATCTCAACTGGGTGCGAGCGGTTACCGACGCCCGTTCCCAGGGCGCGGTGCGCACCCTGGCGCCTGAAGAAGTCACCGAACAAGATCCTGTCCTCACGGCCTAGCTGGGTAATTCGATGTCGCTGCTCGAACAATTGCAAGCCAAGTTTGGCGACAATATCACAGGCCATAACCTGGAGGCGGTCGATCCCTGGATCGAAGTCGCCCCGGTCGGCATTGTCGATGTTTGCCAGTTCCTGAAAACGGCCCCCGACCTGCAGTTTGACATGCTCAGCTGCATCTCCGGCGTCGACTACTGGATGGCCGACGAAAAGAAAATGGCGAAGGCCGGCTGGGAGCCGCACACCGAAGTGGTGTACCACCTTTCCAGCACCGTCAAAAAGCACACGCTGGTCCTTAAGGTGATGCTGCCCCGCTGGAAAGACGACGTCGAAGGCCAACTGCCCGAAGTGGCTTCGGTCACGTCCGTCTGGCGGACGGCCGACTGGCACGAACGGGAGGTCTTCGATCTGTCGGGCGTCCGTTTTGTCGGGCATCCTTACCTGCGTCGCATTTTGTGCCCGGAAGACTGGGTCGGCTTCCCGCTGCGTCGGGATTACGAGATGCCGCTCGAATATCACGGAATTCGTGGCCGCTAGACAGCGCCGGCCTGTTCGCCCTCTGCTGCTATCTGCCCCGAACCGCTCCTTATTTCTCTCTCGGTCGAACCTATCCTCATGGCGACAATCGACGACCAGCGTATTATCGAATTCGACGTTCGCACCGACGAAATGTTGGTGAATATGGGGCCGCAACACCCCAGCACGCACGGCGTGCTGCGACTGGTGTTGCGCACCGACGGCGAGATTGTTTCCGAGGTCGAGCCGCACATCGGCTACCTGCATCGCTGTGCGGAAAAGATCGGCGAGAATCTGACGCCCCGCCAGTTCATCCCGTACACCGACCGGATGGATTATCTGGCCGGCATGAACATGAACCTGGGCTGGGCCCTGGTCGTCGAAAAACTGCTGGAACACGACCTGCCGGAAAAGGCCAAGCACCTCCGGGTGATCATCGCCGAACTCAACCGCCTGGCCAGCCATCTGGTCGGTATGGGAGCCTATGGCCTGGACCTGGGAACTTTCAGCCCGTTCCTGTATGCGTTCCGCGAGCGGGAAAGAATCCTTGACCTGTTTGAGGAAGCCTGCGGCGCCCGGTTAACGTATAGTTATCTGACGCCCGGCGGAGCAACCGCCGACCTGCCGCACGGCTGGACGCAGAAGCTGTCGGCCTTTCTGGATCAGTTTGAACCGCTGATCCAGGAGTACCACGCCCTGCTGACCACCAACGCGATCTTTGTCAAACGTACGGCTAACATTGGCGTGATGTCGGCCGAAATGGCGATCGATTACGGCTGCACCGGCCCGGTGCTGCGCGGCAGCGGCGTGGATCACGACCTGCGTCGCGACGGCGAAGAGCGTTACACCGACATGTACGACGGCTATGCCTTTGAAGTCATCGTCGAACGGGACGGCCATTATCCCAACGACCACAACTACCCGGCCGTGCCGCGGGAAGCGGTGCTGGGCGATTGCTGGCACCGTTTCTATGTTCGCATGCTCGAAGTCGTTCAAAGTGTCGACATTCTTCGCCAGGCGATCGAGCGTTACAGCACCGCCTCGGGCGACTGGGGCCAGCCGATCAAGCTGACGCAGAAGCTGCCCAAAGGCGAAGCCTACCTGGAAACCGAAGCCCCCCGCGGCCAGATGGGCTTCTACATCGTCAGCGACGGCTCCTCGATTCCTTGGCGGGTCCGGGCCCGCAGCAGCTGCTTCTGTAATCTGTCGATCACGAATGAGCTCTGTCGCAACTGCCTGATCGCCGACGTCCCCGCCATCGTCGGATCCCTCGACATCGTCATGGGCGAGATCGACAGGTAGCAGGAAACGACGCCCAGGTCGTGTGGTTGAAAATGTGCGGCTAATCGAGGGCTTGCGTGTTTTCGCCAGATTAGCGCATCTCTGGCTCGACATCGCACAACTGTTTTCGGTTGGATTGAGCGTCGACCGCACCGCCTGAAGCGGAGGCGTAGACTACAGCGCCGCCACCACACTGCCATGCACGACGGTTTCCTCGAATGCCAAAGCTGAGGCATGATCGCCTCGTTCGGATTCGGCACGGTATTCTTCGCCTTCTCCCACCGCTTCCGATTGCTCCCAAGGCAGTTTGACCGCAGTCGCAACAAGCAGTTCGACATCAGCGACCGAGGCATATTGATCGGTTTTACCGGCTTCCAGGGCATCGAACACGGCGCCCGAAAGCAGTCGGTCCCAGACTTTCTGGCACGTTACGGGTTTGTCGAAGAGATCGACGGCCACGACACGATTCCCGATAGCAACGGCTACACCGGAAGCGCCCTCGACGTACTTTAGCTTGTCTCGATACTCCTCGATGCGAACAGCGTAGGAATCGAAGACATCTGACATTGCGGCAGTGGACGACTCGACGCCATGCGAAGCATGCAGGCAAGCGACTTCCTTCCAGACTTCTCGCTGGTCAGAAGTGTGGCCTCGTTTTTCCTTGATGGAGCGGTTCACGGACGCTTTGAGGGCCCGGCGAAGCTTCGAGGGCGAGTGCGATCCACTCGATCCGAAATATCGAGACTTGTACCCCCAGCGGCCTTGCTCGACGCACGAAACGGGAATCCTGATCTTGGTGTGGGCGGCCACGAGCACCGAGGTGTTGAGAATTCGGTTTTGCCTGGCGCCGACAAGTTCCTCGCCTTCCAGGAAAAGAACCCGAACATCACCTTTGTTCTCGACGAGTAGATCGGGCACCGATCCCCCTTCACTGACTTCCTCGACGAGCAGCGATTCGTCGGCCAGCGCAGCATCGGACAGGCGGTAATCGACCCCGCCATTGACCTCGCAAAACAGCGGGAAAACAGAGAGGGCCTCATGGCGAACAGGGTCGCCAACACGGAGTTTGGGCAAAGCAACGGACATGGGAGCCTCCTTTCGACGAGACGATAATCAAAAAAAGACACAATCCGGGCCTGCAAGGTTCACCTGGGGAATGTTCGGGAACTTCCTGAACGAGACAAACTCCCAAAGATCTCAAGCCGGTCATCACCGAAGATGTCTTGCATCGCGACTATTGCCCGAACTGCAAAAAACGCGTCGAGCCGAAGCTGCCCGACGTCTTGCCGAACTGCACGCTGGGCAATCGCGTGCTGGTGCTGGCGGCCATGCTGCACTACTCGCAAGGGCTGACAATCAGCCAGATTGTCGACACCTTCAACTTCCATCTGCGGATGAAAGTCACGCCGGGCGGGTTGGTGCAAATGTGGCATCGCTTGGCGGAACTGCTGTTCGCCTGGTACGAGCAGATTCAAGCGGAGTGCCTCGATTCGGCCCGACTCAACGCCGACGAAACCGGTTGGCGAGTGCAAGGCAAAACGTTTTGGCTATGGTGCTTCACCGGGGTCGATGCGGTCTTCTATATGATCGATCGCAGCCGCGGTTCGCCCGCCTTGCAGAAGTTTTTCATCAAGGCCTTCGAAGGCGTGCTGATTACCGACTTCTGGTCGCCGTACGACGCCATCGTTTGCGGCGACCAGCAGAAGTGCTGGCCGCATCTGCTGCGCGATATGGCCAGCGTCGACGAGAAACACAGCGGTGACAAGGAATGGCAGTCGTTCGCGCGGCGCGTGATCAGCGTGTATCGCGAAGCGAAGAAGCTGCAGGCTGCGAAGGCGACGACGGTCGAGGTCGATTACGACATCGCCGTAATGCAATTGGAAAACCGCCTGACCACAATCGCTGGCGAAGACTGGATCCACCGCGACGCAGCCCGTTTGGCCAAACGTCTGAGCAGGTATGGCGACCAGTTGTTGACCTTCTTGAGCTACGACGACGCGCCCTCGGATAACAACCATGGCGAGCGACAAATTCGTCCGGCGGTGATGATCCGCAAGACCAGCTACGGCAACCACAGCGACCGCGGCATGCTCATCCAGTCGGTGCCAATGACCATTTTCCGCACTCTCAAACTGCGCGGCCATCACCCCTTGGAGACCATCCTCAACGCCCTCGCCCAAACCGGAAAAATCCCGCCGCTGCCCCAGAAGGCTGAATAGTTACTTTCGGCCGAAGGTGAATCGTAATGTTCACAAATCGGCTCCAAGGGATAGGTTCTGGCAACTGCCGCTTGACGGAGTGGCGGAGTTTGGGAAGGATTTGCTGGAGCTGGACCGGAGGCTGATTTAATATGATGCGTGAACGCTGTCAGGCGGCGTGTGTCGTCGGCAAGCGACCCCTGGAGTTGCGCCATGATGAAAGTGCAATGGGAAGAGCCGGTCGAGTTCTTCCAGGCTTACCTGCAGGAGACAGGCTCGATCCCCTCGCCCCGGAACCGGATCCTGGCGGGCGTGGCGGCGGCGGCGTTCGTCGCGCTGCTGGTGCTGGGTTTTGAGTGGTTTTTTTTCTGGCTGCACCAGAAGGATCTGGGCGTGCCCTTGTGGGTTTACTTCGTGGCGCCGGGGATTTCCGGCGTGGTCGTGTGGTTCTTTCCCGTCATGCTGATGGCGACTCCGGCCACGATCGTGCTGGACGAGGAAGGCTTGCACCGCATCAAACCGGTTGGCAGCCAACTCACGGTCACGCACTGGCCCTGGGAGAACCTGGCCGAACTGACGCTGGACGAGGTGCGGTATGGCCAGAAGGTTTTTCCGGTGCTGGTCGTTCGCACGGCGCCGGAAGGGGAAGAAATGCTGTTTGGCGTTGGCGGCGCTCCGCTGGATCGGCTGCGGGAACTGGCTACCCATCGCGGTCGGACGATTGGCGACCGGCCTGGTTGAATTCCTCGCTGGGCGAGGGACGCTTCTCCTGCGTGCGAAATAGCAGCAGCGTTCCTTGATTGGTTCTTGACGAGCAAGGTTCTATACTGGCGGGTTGATTCATGAACCTGCCCCTTCGGAGACGACGCATGACGACCCCCACGCCTTCGCAATTCAACCGCCGTACGTTACTCCAGGGCGGTGCGGCCGCCGCGGTCGGGCTGCTCGCGGCGCCGGCCATTCTCCGCGGACGCAACCTGAACGAGAGGTTGAATATCGCCGTGGTCGGCTCGGGCGGACGCGGCGGAGCCAATCTGCGTTCGGTCAGTTCCGAGAATATCGTCGCCCTCTGTGATGTGAACGAGAACAGCCTGGCCCAGGCGGCCAAGGCCCATCCCCAGGCAAAACAGTACGTCGATTTCCGTCAGATGTACGAAGACAGCAACGCGTTCGACGCAGTGGTCGTCAGCACGTGCGAGCATACCCATGCCTTTGCCACCATGCCGGCCCTGCAGCTGGGGAAGCATGTCTATTGTGAAAAGCCGCTAACGTACAATGTGTGGGAAGCCCGTCAGATCCGCGAGGCGGCCGGCCGCGCCAAAGTCGCCACGCAAATGGGGACGCAGGTGCACGCAGGCGACAACTACCGGCGCGTGGTCGAGCTGATCCAGTCGGGCGCCATTGGCGACGTGCGCGATGCGCATGTCTGGGTAAACCGCGCCTGGGGACGTCACCCCAGCCCGGAGGCGGCCGAAGCGGCGGGCGATTTTTATGTGGCCGAGCGTCCGAAAGAAGCCCAGCCGATTCCTGCCGGTCTGGACTGGGATCTGTGGCTGGGACCAGCGCCGAAGCGGGATTTCCACAGCGTCTATTTTCCTGGACCCAAGTGGTACCGCTGGTGGGATTTTGGGAACGGCACCATGTCGGACCTGGGCAGCCACTGGATTGATCTGCCATTCTGGGCGCTCAACCTGGACCACCCGCTCACGATCGAAGCCGAAGGCCCGCCGCCGCATGCGGAGATTGCCCCGGCCTCGATGATGGCCCGCTATACGTACGGCCCCCGCGGGGAGATGCCGGCGGTGAACCTCACCTGGCACCAGGGCGTGTACAAGCCAAAAATCTGGACGGAAATGGGCATCCCGCAGTTCAACAGCGGCGTGCTGTTCATTGGCGACAAGGGGATGCTGCTGTCGGATTACGGCCGTCACATGCTGCTGCCGGAAGACAAATTCGTCGACTTCAAAACGCCCGAGCCGAGCATTCCCACGTCGCTGGGGCATCATGCGGAATGGATCCACGCCTGCAAGACGGGCGAGCCGACGACCTGCAACTTCGAGTACGCCGGCTGGCTGACCGAAGCCAATCACCTGGGGAACGTGGCCTACCGCACCGGGAAAAAGATTGAGTGGGACGCCAAGAACATGAAGGCGACCAACGCGCCCGAGGCCGAACGCTTTATCCGCCGCGAGTATCGCAAAGGCTGGAAGCTGGTGTGATTTTCGCCGACTGATTTCTGATCGCCCGACTCCCAGGGAGTTCGGGCGGTCGTAGTTTCCCGGGACGTTCGCCGTGGCTCAGGAAGCGATTGCTTTTTCCCGACGGGAAGGGGCGTTCTCTTTGGCGAACGGCCATTGGGCGGGCTGGTAGCGGATGGCTAGTTCCGGCGTGGCGATCCGCTTGCTGTTGTCGGCCAGGCTGTGCATGGCGGCGTCGAGGATGCCGGTCGTCAGCAAGGTGCGCTCCACCGGGTAGGACGGCTTGCCGGTCTGCATCATCTGGTCGATGGCCTGGAGCAGGAAGGCGAAGTGGCCGTAGGGCTTGTCCTCTTCGAGCTCCATCCAACAGGCGCGAGGCTGGGGCTCGCCTTTGACCTGGGCGGCGAAGGCAAAGTTGTGCGTCAGGGCGCCGTTGAGGGCGACGGCGGCCCGTAGTCCGTCGCGGTACTCGACCAGGAAGATGACCGCTCTCTCATCGAGTTTCCGTTCACGATTACCGCGGAACGGCGGCGTGGTGTTGGCGGCCGCGAATACCAGCTGGCGGGACCACTGGCCGGCCTTCTCGGCCATTTCGATCGCGTCCCCTTTGACGGCCTGCACCGAAGCGACGCCCGTCTCTCCGCCTTTGCGGCGTTCCACCATACACTGCAGGGATTCGAGCGCGTGGAAGCCGTAGGCTTCGACACTGCCGTAACCGACACTGGCGGCCTCGGTCAGTTCGCAGTCCTGAGGCAACGTCAGTTGGGGCCAGCGCCAGCTCAGCGGCACCGAAGATCCTGCCATGAACGGGATCTCCATTTTTTTGGCCAGGTCGTACATGTGCTTGGCGTCGGCCCAGTTGTACGACAGGTGTTTGTCGGAGAAGACGGGCCGCACCTCGCCCTGTTTTTCAAAGGCGGCGGCGACGCCGTCGAACAAGCGCCGGCGGGGATACATTTTCTGTCCCGTGTCGGGAGTCACCGGATAGTCGCCGTGCTCGCCCACGATGATCACGCCTGCGACGGGCACTGTTTTCTGGCCGAGGGTGACGGCCTCGTCGATAGTTTTGCAGATTCGAATGCCGTGTTTCTCGGCCACTTCGCGGCTCAGGTCGTTTTTGGGAACCTGGTCGGTATACAACGAAACCAGTTCCAGATTGGGCCCGGGACCGCCGTCCTGCCGAAAACCAGTAAGAATTTTTCCCAGCAGCACATCGGCATGGGAGTTATTCGTGTAATGCGTGACGACGCCTGCGACAGGCAACTTGCGACGCGATTGTGGTTCTTTGGCGAACAAGCGATGGTCGCGCAGTCCGGCCAGAGCGGCGACGCCTGCGGCGGTGGAGGTCAAGAAACGTCGACGATCGGGAGTCTGCATAGCTCAAACCTGTCAGATACGGGAAGAGATCAGGGCGGGAGTTCCGGGGGGCGCCAATCGATGCGGGCATAAGGCATTATATAAAAGGTCATTGTTCCCTGCCTCCCGTTAATATCGAGGAAGCCAGTGTTTTTTTGCACGATGCTGGCCAGGTTCCGGCGTTGTCGCAGAATGCCATCGCGAAGATGGCAGAATGGTTGCTGACGGCCTTTCCAGCGACGTTCTCCAAGGATGGGCCGCCAGGCCGTCTTGGCGGTTCTGGCGGAAGTGTTACGATCATGCCTTGCAGGCAACAACGGAGGCTGGCGAACGGGCCACTTCGGCGCTCCGAGACGGTTCCGCAATTACGACAGGATTTGAGCAGGCGTTTTCAGTACAGGCATCCCTCATGACGCGTAAAATTTTGCTCCTGACCCAGGGCCATACGAACCCTCATACGGCAAAGACCGCGAGCAGCGTGATCCGCTATCGTCCCGAAGAGGCGGTCGCCCTGCTGGATAATACCCAGGCGGGAAAAACCAGCGGCGACCTGCTGGGCGTGGGCGACAAGCCGGTTGTCTCGACATTTGATGAGGCGCCGGGCTGCGATACCCTGCTGATCGGCATCGCTCCTCCTGGCGGCAGCATTCCAAAAGAATGGCGGCCGATTGTGCTGGAAGCGATGGCCCGCGGGATGAATGTCGTCTCGGGCCTGCACGATTTTTTCACCGATGACGCCGAGTTTTCCGCCGCGGCCGCAAAGCATGGAGTGGAGCTGACCGATGTTCGCAAGAACAACGTCCGTTGCATCGCCTTGCGGCAAGGGCTGGATGAAAGCACCCTCCGCATCCACACCGTCGGCCATGACTGCAGCATTGGCAAGATGACGGCCGCTCTGGAGATCGAGGCCGGATTGCGACGTCGCGGTCACGATAGCCAGTTCATCGCCACCGGTCAGACCGGCATTATGGTGTCGGGCGCCGGACTGCCGATCGACTGCGTGACGGCCGACTTCATCAGCGGCGCCACGGAAAGTCTGATCCTGGAAAACCAGAAGCACAAAATCCTGGTCGTCGAAGGGCAAGGCAGCCTCGTCCATCCGGCCTACTCGGGCGTTACGCTCGGCCTGCTGCACGGCTGCTCGCCGCATGGGCTGATTTTCTGTTACGAGTACGGCCGCACCGAGGTCGCCGGTTACCCTGGCCGGAAGCTCCCGCCGGTTCCCGAGTTCATCAAAATCTGCGAGTCGATGGCCAACCAGATGCAGCCCAGCCAGACGATCGGCGTCGTCATCAACGCCCGCACGGCCTCCGATGACGAGCTGGAGCGGGAACGCGACGCAATGCAGTCAGCCACCGGCCTGCCGGTGGTCGACGTCTTCCGCAACGGCGTCGAAGAACTGGTCGACGCCGTCGAGAAGCTCCAGCAGTCGCGCTCATAATTCGGCCGTCGCTGCTTTACGCCATGATCAGATGCACGTCGGCAGGCTTCTAAGGTTTGGTTGGACGGCTGGCTTTCTCGGCGGTCAGGATCGCCTGCACCACGCCCGGCATGTCGTATTGCACCGCTTCGGCGGCCGGCTGCAGTCCCAGCTCCCGTAGCACCGACGAGGTCTGCGGGCTAATGCTGGCCAGTTTTGTTTGCTGCAGCCGATCTCCGAACATGGCGAATAACGACCGGGCGATGGCGGAGCTGGTGACGGTGACCCAGTCGATCCGCCCTGAAGCCATATCGGCGGCGATCTGTCCATCCGGCTCCGCCAGGTCGGAGCTTTGATAGACGACGACCTGTTCAATCACGGCGCCGGCTGCGACCAGCGTTTCGGCCAGGACCTCACGACCACGGCTGGCCCGCAGCAACAGATAACGCTTGCCAGCGGCATCGGCCGCCAGCGCCGCCGCCAGTTCTTCAGCGATGAAACGCTCGGGGATAACGTCCGGTTCCAGGTGGTAGCCGCGCAGGGCTGCGCCGGTTGCTGCTCCCACGGCCGCCAGTTTCGAGCGGCCTAGCGCCCTGAGATCGCGGCCGACTGCTTTCAAACGGCCGAGAGTCGCATGCACGCCGTTGACGCTGGAGAAGACCAGCCAGTCAAACTTCTCCAGCTGCAGCAGGGCGGCATCGACCGGGCTCCAGTCGGCAGGATCAGAGATTTCAATCGCAGGCTGGAACAGCACTTCGGCGCCCAGTTCCTGCAGCGGTTCCGCCAGACCGGCTGCCTGGTGGGCGGGGCGCGTGACGAGAATCCGACGGCCGAACAGCGCGCGGCGATCGAACCAGGAGAGCTTCGGCGCCAGCTGCACGACCTCGCCAACAATCACGACGACTGGCGGACGCAGGCCGGTGGACCGCAGCCTCTCGGCCGCTGTTTCCAGCGTGCAGAGCACCGTTTGCTGGTCAGGCAGACTGCAGCGACGGATCAGGGCGACAGGCGTGTCGGGCCTTTTGCCGGCAGCGAGCAGGCCGCCGGTCCATTCGTCGATGGTGGTGACGCCCATGTAAAATACAAGCGTGCCGGGAAACCGGGCCAGCGCCGCATAGTCGATCGGCTCGGTCGCCCCTTCCTGTTGCTGCCCCGTGACGAGCGCGGCGGCGGAAGCCGTGTCGCGATGGGTAATGGGCACGCCGGCGCAACTGCCGGCGGCCAGGGCAGCCGTGACGCCGGGCACGATTTCGAACGCCAGGCCATGATCGGCCAGGACCTCGGCTTCTTCTGCTCCCCGGGCAAAGACGGCCGGATCGCCCCCTTTGAGCCGCACGACCGTCTTTCCCTGTTGCGCCAGGCGGACCAGCTCGTTGTTGATTTCCACCTGCGTCCAGATTTTGGTTTTCCCGTGTTTGCCGACGCAGACCAGATCCGCACCGGGGCGGGCGTGCGACAGGATCAGCGGGTTGGCCAGATAGTCGTACAGCACCACATCGGCTTTCGCCAGGCAAGCGACGCCGCGGACGGTGATCATGCCGGGATCGCCGGGACCGGCTCCCACCAGATAGACGGTTCCAGTGACAGATTCTGTCATTGCAAGTCCCAGCCCTTCTGCAGGCAAGGTTCGCCCCGGCCCGTCAATGCGGATAGCTGGCGATCGGGGACGCGGTTAGAATGCCTGGTGCGGCGGCTGACCTTCATTGGCTGCGTTCATTCTTTCTGGATTGTTGCCCTGGCCATGACGAAATCGGATTCCAGCCAGCAGGGGCCGCTGGGCGTGATCAATGCGGCCCAGCGCCGGCGCCTGCAGCTATGTTTTGAGCAAAGCCAGCGATTCCCGCCAGGGCAGGAGCCAGGAAAACGCGATTTTGACGCGGCCCACACGTCGTTGTTGATCTGTGTGACGGAAGATCCCGGAAACCAGCTGTACGTGGAAGCCTTCCTTAAGAATTTGCAGCGCAAGTACAAAAATAACAAGACGGGCGCACTGATTCCGCGGTTGCGCGGTCGTTCAGCCTTTCGCCGCGCCGTCGCCCAGCAGGACCACGCCCAGGTGCTGGCGCAGGGGCCCATGCTGCTGGGTTCCAACCCCTGGAACGTGCCCGTCTTGCGTGCCATGGCCCAGGCGTGCGCGGCGTTTGCTCTGGACGAGGTCGAGCTCTGCTATCTGCGCCAGGCGCTCGACACTCGGCCGCATGACCCGGCGGTGAACGATCAGACGGGCCAGGCATTGGCCCGGCAAGGCCGTTTTAAGGAAGCCTTGTCCTGCTTCGAGACGATCCTTGTCCAGTTGCCTGGCCAGGCGGAGGCGACCGCCTGGATCGAAATGCTCCGCAACGGGCAACCTCGCCCTTCGGGTGATCAGGGGTTGCCCGAGAATCCAGCCGCAGGGGACGAAGCAGGCGATCTGCCGCGACTGCGGCAAACGCTGGCGGATTCACCGGCCGAGATGGCGAATTATCTGCAGCTGGCGGAGCGACTGCTGGAAGAGGACCAGCACGACGAAGCGGAACAGGTGCTGTCGACGGCGCTTGCCGCCTGTGGGAGTCAGCTGCGGGTGCTGGAAATGCTGGAAGATGTCCGGCTGGCCCAGGCGGCGTGGCGGCTGGAAGTCGCTGAGCAACAGGCGGCCCTGTTTCCTTCGCCGGCCGCCAGTGAACTGGTCGAGCGTTTCCGCGGTGACTGGAGTCGGGCGGAACTGGTGATACTGGATGCTCGAGCGCAGCGTTATCCGCAAACGACCGAGTATAAATGGCGACTCGGACAGCGACTGCATCAGGCCGGCAACCATGCCGAAGCGATCCGACGGCTGGAAGAGGCGGCCAGCGATCCGGAATTCGCCCCCCAGGCCTTGCTCACCATGGCCGAATGTTTTGCCTGTATGCGAAAACTGAAAAAAGCGTCGGCCTGTTACCAGCAGGCGGCCGACGCGCCGTCCAGCACGCCCGCCCAGCGCCGGCAGGGTCTGCATGGGGCAATTCTGCTCGCAGAAAGGGCGGAAAACGGGAACGAAGCGGCCCAGTTACGGGAAAAACTGCAGGGAATCGAATCCTGCGACAAAGATCGCTCTCCCCGACTAGACAAGACGGACGAAAAACGTCATAAAAAGTGATTCGACTCACGCCGTTATCCCATCGCCTATTCCGGCGGTGACTTCAGACGGCCACGGCGCCGTCGCTCAATCACACCCGTTCATTGAACCAGCTATGCCCAATACAAAAAGTGCGGAAAAACGTCTTCGCCAGAATCACGATCGCCGCGCGCAGAATCGTATCGTCCGCACGATCCTGCGGAATCAAATTCGTCGGGTCCGTGCAGCGGCTGCGGCGGGTGAGCATGAGCAAGCGGAAGCCGAATGCCGCATTGCCAACAAAAAGCTTGATCAGGCCAAAGCCAAGAACATCATTCACGCCAACAAGGCGTCCCGCCTGAAGAGCCGTCTGCAGAGCATGCTGAAGCGCGCCAAGCAGGCTGCCTGATGCGGTAATGGCGGAGCGCGGGCGATTCGCCTGCGCCGCCTTTGCCTGCCGGAATTATCTCTGGCGTCGGTTTCTCTTTCCTTCCAGATTTCCGGTCGAATGCTGCGACCGGCGAAAGTGCGACGATGCCGAGCCTGCAGGCCGTGATTTTCGATGTCGACGGCGTCCTCATCGATTCTTACCATGCCCATTTTGAAAGCTGGCGGATTGTCGCCGCCGAACATGGCATGGTAATGACGCCGGAGGACTTCCACGCTACCTTCGGCCGCACCAGTCGGGAGACAGTGCGCGCCGCCTGGCCCGAGCGGAGTTTTTCCGACGAGCAGGTGCGGCAGCTCGATGAAGAAAAAGAAGCTGTTTACCGGAAGCTGCTCGCTGAGAACTTCCCTGCGATGCCCGGCGCCGTCGCGCTGATTGCCGATCTGGCCGCAACGGGAGTGGGCTTGGCCGTGGGCTCTTCTGGACCGCCGCCCAATGTGCGGTTGACGCTCGATCTGCTGGGATGCAAAGAGCAGTTCCAGGTGGTCGTAACCGGAGCCGACGTCACACGCGGCAAACCGGATCCCGAGGTCTTTCTGACGGCCGCCCAGCGACTGGGCCTGTCGCCTGCCGATTGCCTGGTGATCGAGGATGCGGCCGCCGGCATTAAAGCCGCCCAGTCTGCCGGCATGAAAGCCGTGGGACTGGTCAGCACGGGGCATACGCGCCAGGAACTGGCTGCCGCCGATCTGCTCGTTGATCAACTGGCCGACCTGACCGTAGCCCGTCTTCAGCAACTGGCGGTTTAAGCTCTCGCTGCCCTGAAGCGATGTCGTGAAAGAGGTTGCTCGGGAATCCAGGGCAGGGACGCCGTAACTTCTTGCCCGGCATCGAGGCAATTCGGCAGTTCTTCTGTTATCGGGCTCGTAACGGTCAGATGATCTAGTGGGGCGGCTGGCAAAATTTGGTTGCGGGTCGACCGGCCTGATCGTCAGGATCCCAATCTGGGATGGGGAATCTCATTCTGATACAGGGGGGGAAATCGTTGAAAACGCTCGACGAGTTCGCTAAACTACTCTAAGGCGATTGTTTGCTGAATGTTAGAGGAGCCCTTTCCTGCCGGCATGGGTTTTGGCGCATGGATTGCACTATCGTACGGGGTCACGAGATTAGTTCCTTTTCATGTAGGGTGAGAAAATGATGCGTACAGTCCTTGCTGCACTTAGTCTGGTCCTGGTCATGGGGGCCATGCAATCGGCTTCGGCCCAGCAGTTTTACGCCCAGCGGCAGACCAATAACGGTACGCCCGTTATCTATCGGCATGCTTCAACGGCGGCCCAGGGCTTCCTGGATGGCCGCGCCAATAATGTGCGGGCGGCTGGCGACTACAATTACAACACGTCGCTGGCGCTCATCAACGTTGAGATTGCTCGCAGCATGTTCCTGGACAACAAGTTGAAATCGGTGCAGACCTATTTTGAGATGCGACGCCAGAACCGTGAAGGTCGTGAATATGAAAACGGCCCGCGCCCGACCCAGGCGGAACTGGCCCGTTACGCCAAAGACCGGGCGCCCGATCGTCTGGCTTCGTACCAGTACGAACCGACGTTCAAAAAGCTGTACTGGCCGACCATTTTTCTGGATCCCCGCTACGACGTGCCGCGCAACGCGATCAACGAGCTGGTGCGGGATCGTTCGCCTGAAGACAGCGGTCTGGGCAGTGAGAATCACCGCCTGATTCGCGAGCAGACCGAAGCGATGAAGGAACTGCTGAAGGTCGATGTGGAAACCCTCGATCCGGCCGCCTATGCCATGTGCAAGCGTTTTCTGACCAGCCTGGAATTTGAAGCCCAGCAGAAAGCGGACGCCCCGGCCGTCGCCGCCCTGGAATAAGACTGGCGGGTTTCGTCCCGCAGAGCGATCGCAACCAAAGCCGGAATTCACCCTTTTCGTGCTTGCGGTTCGTGACGCCGCAAACATGAGCGCGACAGGTTTTGCCTGTCGCGTTTTTTATTTGCGTCGCAAGGGAAACGGGCAAGTGCATGGCCATTATAATCGGCCGTTGTTATTTCCTGTCTGGCTGCAGGTTTTTCGATGCCGCTGTCTGTTCGCCGTTATCTGGTAGCGTTCTCTTTTATTGCCCCGTGGGCCATCGGCTTTGTTGCGCTGATCCTGTTTCCGTTTGTCGCGACTGGATACTGGAGTTTTACCCGGTACGACATGCTGTCGCCGCCGGAATGGGTCGGCGGGCATCATTACTGGGAGCTGGCGGGAGAGATTTTGCGCGGGGAAGACTTTGGCCGCGCGCTGTGGAACACGGCCTATTATGCCTTGCTGTCGGTGCCGCTTTCTGTGGCGCTGGGGATCGCCCTGGCGGTGATGCTGCGCTGGGAAGTGCGGGGGCAGGCTGTTTTCCGCACGTTGTTCTTTTTGCCATCGGTGGCGCCGGTGGTGGCTTCGTGCGTGCTGTGGATGTGGATCCTTGATCCGCGCAACGGCCTGCTGAATTATCTGCTGCGGGGAATGGGGCTGGCGGAGCAGCAATGGTTTGCCTCGCCTCAAGAGGCGTTGCTAAACGGAGGGATGGCGTTTGGATCGAAAGACGGCCTGGTATTGATGAGTTTGTGGGGCGTGGGCAACTTTATGGTGATCTACCTGGCCGCCCTGGGCGAGGTCCCGCGGTATCTTTACGAAGCGGCCGAGCTCGACGGCGCCGGACCGGTGCGGCGTTTCTGGCACATTACGTTGCCGATGCTGTCGCCTGTCATTTTCTTTAATCTGGTGATGGGGCTGATCCAATCGGTCCAGGCTTTTACTCAGATTTACATTGTCAGTGAGGGGGCCGGCGAGCCAGCCAAGTCGACCCTGGTTCTGTCGTTGTACCTGTTCCTGCAGGCGTTCTCTGACCTGAACATGGGGAAGGCGTCAGCCGTCGCGTGGATCCTGTTCCTGCTGCTGCTGGTTGCGACCGCCGGCCTGTTTCGCACGTCCCGGCGCTGGGTGCATTACGGCTGATGCGACGCCCGGCGACGGGCAGAGGGACGCGGCGGTTACCTGGGATCGGTCAGGTACTTGCGGGCCTTGGCGATGCCTTCCTCGGTAGCGGCTTCCATGAAGAACGCGGCCGGGCCCAGCACCAGGTTCTCTGCTTCGGACCCATCCTGCAGGGCCGCGTCGACCGTATTGGCCTCGGCCGACATTTGGACGAGCAGGGAGAATGCCGGCTTGTGGGCATACTTTTCCACCAGACCGACGGCGGCGAGGTAATACGGCTCTTCTTCGATCAGGCCCGCACGAACGGCCTCGCCGTCGGCGTCGAACCAGATGTATTCGTTATCGAACCGTACGCCCATGCTGTACAGAACGGCCCGAGCCCAGGCGGTCTGCGTGAACTTGTAGGCGTGGATGGCGACCGGTTCGGGGAAGCCTTGCTCTTCCATTGCCTCATAAATTTCGAGCTCGGTAAATTTGTCCCGAGCGGCAAGAATCTCCGCCAGGTTCGCGACTGCCGTTTCAGGGTCCATAAAATTGCCTTTGGCCCAGGGCTTCACAAAGAGAGGGGGAAGTCTGCCCAGCCCAGCGCCAGCAGTCGCCGCCATTGTCGATATCAGGCGGGAGCTGTCAAGGATTTGCGCGAGGGAGCGCTCCGGCAAGACGCTTCCCGGTTCGGAAGCGGTCGCCCTAAAACAGCTCCCGTTGGCGGGCGGCGGGGCCGAGCGGCTGGCTGATGTTGACGATGGCGTCGCTGGCGGTGAATAGCAAACGGGCCGTGACGTGCCGCGGGTCCAGGTTCAGCGTTTTCGCGGCGGCCTGGCGGTAGGCCTCCATCTGTGGCCGGTAGTACTCGACCAGGGACTGGCCGTCGCCGTGGTTGCGCAGGCTGTCGGTTTTGAAGTCGACCAGGTCGGCGGCCAGCAGCTTTCCGTCGCAGCGCAGCAGGGTCAGCCGATCGATGACGCCTTCGGCGATCTGCTCGCCTTCCCGCACGGCGAAGCGTTGCTCCCGTAGCGTTTCCGCGGTGCAGTTCTCGCCCAGCTGGTCGATCACTTCGGCTGGCAGCGGCAGGCCGCGGGGCGGCTGGTAGCTTTCCAGCGTGAGCACCTTGTGCAGGTTGGGTTGCTGGAGCATCTGCTCGAATTCGTCCATCAGGGCGGGCAGCGACAAGGGCCCGGCGCCGATCTTTTTGGCGATGCGGAAGAGTGTTTCGCGATCCGGGGGGCCTGCGCTCAGCCAGCTGATTTTGTCCAGCCAGGCGTGCAGGATCTGGCCGCGGCGGAGCCCCCACAGGTCGTCTCCCTGCAGAACCGACCGCAGGCTGACGGCCTGGCCGCCTTCGTGCTGGGAGGGGGCCGCCTTGCGAACGACGCCGCGGGGACGGGATGGGGCGGGATTCAGCGTCACGACCAGCGGCTCCTCGTCGGTAGTTTCTGCGACGACGTCGGGCAGTTCGGTCGGCGTGGAGGAAGCGTACCACTGGGGATCGCCCAGCTCAAACAGCAGCGACGACGGCTCCGCAAACTGGCCGTCGGTCAAGGCGGCCCGGAGCATGCCGGCGGCTGTACGCAACAGCTGCTTTTCGCTCTTTTTCGAAGGCCTGATCACCATGTGTAAGGCATGCACGGCCCGGGTGGTCGCCACATAGAGTACGCACAACGCTTCCGACGCCTTGCGGGATTCGGCATGGGCGAACATCTCCTGGACGGCCTTCGGCAGCAGTTTCTGCAGGGCGGCGTTGGTATGACGACAAACGCGATCGATGGGCGACGTGGGCGTCTGGCGGTTGACGACAAAATCGTCGGACTGGCCGGGGAAGGAAGCGTCGAGTTCCGGCAGCACGACGACATCAAATTCGAGCCCTTTGGACTGGTGGATCGTCATCACGCGGACCTGGTCGGCCGAAGGATCGGCGACCCGTTTCCCCTCGACGAACTGCAAAAAATCCCGCGGCCGTAGCGTGGCCTGACGCTGGAACTCGTAGCCGATTTCGACCAGCTTCTCCAGCCGGCCCACCTCGCGGCGGTTGCAGTGCGGCGCCAGTTCTTTGGCCCAGTCGTACAGCAGGCCGCCGTAACCGCGGAGCAGTAGCTGGTCGCGGATCTGCTGCGATGCCTGGCGAGCCTCCGCCTTGCCGGCGCTGTCCGGCAGGCCGAGCACCGGGCCCAGCGGGGACTGGGACAGATGGAACCGGGCGACCGTATCGCCGGGATGGTCGGCCAGCTGCAGGGCCGACAGGCAGAGCAGCACGGCGGCCGAATCGGTGACCGGGTTGCCGCCTTCTTCGCTGGCGCGGATGCCGCGTTGCTGCAGGCGATGGATGATCTGGGCGATGGTGCTGTTGCTCCGCACGAGCACGCCGATGCTGTAGTCGGGGGCGTTGGCCACGACTTCGCAGATACGATCGACAGCCGTATCCAGCACGGCGTCGTCTTCTGCTTCGGCGGCCGTTTCCAGCGTGACATACCCTGACAGGTCGTCCCGCTGGGTGCTATGGCGGTCCATCCGCTCCTGCCAGCCCCGCACGGAGTCGATAAACCGGTCCAGGTTCCCGTGCTGATCGAGCCTTGAGAAGATCTGGTTGACGGCTTCGATTACCTGCGGGGATGATCGCCAGCTGACCGCCAGCGACAGCGGCGTCAAGCCTGGCAGTTCGTCGGCCACGGCGTCAAAGATCTCCGCCACGCCGCCGCGCCAGCCATAGATCGCCTGTTTGATGTCGCCGACGCAAAAGAAGGAGCCCAGCGACTGGTGAGTTCCGGCGCCCGTGATTCGCCGGCCAAACGGCCGCAGCACGCGCCACTGCAGGGGGCTGGTGTCCTGGAATTCATCCAGCAGGAGATGATCGATCTGCGAGTCCAGGCGATGCGCGAGCGCGGCCGATCCACCCAGGCCGGTCGCTTCGGCCAGGCGTCGGGTGACGTCGTCGTACCGCCAGGCTTGGCGATCCGCTTTGAGCCGCTGGTACTCGGCATGGAACCGGGCCAGCAGTTCGTAGGTGGCCTCGGTCTGGAAAATGACCACGCCAATCAAATGGGCGGCCGCGTTCGCCAGCAATTCTTCGTACAAGGCGACCGCCTCCGACGGGATCTCCTTGCCATAAAACTTGTAATCGCCTTCGAGCACCTTTTTGGTCAGCCCTTTGCCGAGCAACGATTCCCAGTCTCCTTCTTCCGCCAGGGCCACATCGCCATTGCGGGCGGTCACCATCCGAGCGTTCGGCAGGTCGACCGCCAGCAGTCGGCCCAGCAATTCCTGCAGGGCTTCGGCATCGAGGGGTTTGGCCCGTTTCAGGCTATGCCAGGGTTCGGGGTTGGCGCCTGTCTCCTGGAACACGTCGTACAACGAGTCGACGGTGGTGCGGAGGAGGGCGGCAATGCTGCGCGAGGCGGCGCCTTTGGAGAGCAGGCTGGTGATACGGCGAATCTGCCGGTTGTCGTCGTTTCGCAGGACGGCCTCGATCGCTTCGGTGCGCAGCCGCTTGTCTTCAAATTCATCAATCATGCGCCAGCCGGGGGACAGGCCCAGCTCCAGGCAAAAGCTGGTCGCCATTTGCGAGAAGAAACTATCGAGCGTGCCGACCCGGGTGCGATACAGGTTCCGCGTCAGTTCGCCCAGCAGCGTGCGGCAGCGGGCCTGGTCCAGGTCGGGAGTTTCCAGCACTTTGGCCAGTTTCCCGGCCTCGACGGGATCGTTCGCAGCGATTGCCAGACGCAGCACGACACGGTCGAGGATTTCGCCAGCGGCCTTCCGCGTGAAGGTCGAGGCCAGGACCGTTTCCACCGGCACGCCCTGGCAGAGCAAGCCGAGAAACCGGTTTGACAGCTGGAACGTTTTGCCCGATCCGGCGGACGCCCTGATGATGCGATGTTCGAACAGCGAGCCCGTTCCCGTGGCTGCGGGAATGTTCCTGGCGTTGACGAGGTCGGTGGGCGAATCGGCCGCGGCGTTCTTGGGGGAGGACGATTTCCTGGGGCTCATGACTGCACCTCCTGCCAGCGATCGAACACGTTGTCCTGGCAAATGGCCGCAAAGTCTTCGGAGAAGTCCGGCGGCGGATCGGTCGGCGGCCAGAACTTCCCGGCGCGAATGTTGCGAATCACTTCGCGGGCTGTTTCGTCGGCCGTTTCCAGCTCGCCGGCGGTCCATTCGGCCCAGGAGAAGCCGATGTTTCGCGTATCTTTCGGCAGCAGGATATAGGCCATGCGGAACGGACCGTGCAGGCCGATGCTTTGCGCCAGATGGCGATACAAGGGCAGCTGCAGGTCGATCCATTCGCCCGACGACTTGCGGTGGACCTTCTCAGGCGACTTGCCGGCGTCGGACGTCTTATAGTCGAGGATCGCCAGCTCGCCGGTGGTCTGATGCTGATCGATCCGATCGATATAGCCGTGAATCCGCTGCGGCGTTCCATCGACATCGAACTGCATCGGCTGCTGCAGGCCGGGCACTTCTGTATGAAGGATCCGCCAACCCTGGGCGGCCCAGTCGGCCTGCACCTGGGCGTACACATCCAGACGGGAGCGGAGCTGTTCAATCTGTACGGCGACCGGAGTGAGCGGATGTTCGCCAACCAGATCGGCGGCGCACTCCACCAGGTACTGCCGCAGCATTTCGGTAATCTGGTCGGCGTTGCACGAATCGCGCATGTCGGACTCGCCAAACTTCTCCAGCACGGCGTGGGCCAGCGTGCCGAACATACCGCCGTCGAGCTCTTCCGCCTCGTCGGAAGCGGGACTCAAACGGAGCACATGTTTCAGATAGAAGCGGTAGGGGCAGGAAATATAAGTGCGAAACGCCGTCGGGCTGAGGGCTCGGTTGTGCCAGCGGGACGGATCCGGCTGCGGGATCGGAAAGTTGGGATGCTCCAGCGGTCCGGTCAGGCGGCCGGCCAGCGGCTGGCGGGGCGTGGGCGGCTGCGGCTGGAAGAACGCCAGCGCCCTTTGCACGACCGTTTCGTCGTCGGCAGCGAAGAGCAATCGGGTCGGCAGCAGCGGGGAGCCTTCGCTGTCGCGGCGGGCCACAATGTAGGTCAGGTCGCGCTGCGATCCGGCCAGCACGCTCACGGCGTAGGCGTCGCGGGCGTACCTCCGCAGGTTGTCGTCGAGGCCCAGTTCACTGCGCAGCGTATTGGGCAGGAACAGGTCGCCGGCGACGGAGCGGGGGACGAACGGCTCATTAAAACTGGTGACGATCAGGGCCGGCGCGTCGTCGAGCGGCAGGTCGAGCCAGCCGACGATCTCGATGGCGGCCGAGTCGTTCGGTTCCGCCAGCCGTTCGCCGCTGAGCTCGCTCAGCGTGAGGCGGATCGCTTCCGCCGCCGTCATCGAAGGGGCCAGCGAGGCCGGCATGTTCTGGTGGTCCAGCAGGGAGCGATGAATCCGCTCGCACGATAGCAGCGTCCAGCGATCGGCCGGCACGCTGCGGTCAAACTCCCGTCCCTCGTAGATGCGGAGCAGCAGATGGGTCAGCGGGGCCGTCCATTGATCAAGCCGTCGGACGCGCTCTTCCTCGTCGCCGCGCAGCTCCTGGGTCGCTTCCTGCAGCAGGCTGTAGACGGCCTGGATTCGCTCGTGTGCGGCTTCTTCCCCCAGCCAGGCGTCGCCCAGGCGGAGCGGCAGATGCTCGTTGAAATAGTCATCGACGGCCGGCAGCCAGTCGGGCGTTTCTTCCTCGGCGCCTTGCCGGTCGATCCAGGCCGAAACATCGGGATGCCGCACGAGCGCGGCAAAATCGGCGAACCGCTCCCGTTCCAGAAAGTCGCCAACCGCCGCCAGCAGTCGATACGGGCCGAGCTCCGCCAGCGGCCGACCGGGACCAAAGCGGACCGGCAGGCCGTACTGTTCAAACTGGCTTTCCAGCCGCTGCACCAGGGCCGTATCAGGGGCGCCGATGGTGATCTCTTCCGCCGCATAGCGGCCTTCCCAGCTGGCGATGCGGTGGACGGTTTGTTCCACCTGCGACGCGGCGTTCTCCGCCAGCAGCACCTGGTCCGTGCGGATCGGCAGGTGCGGCGTCTCCCAGGCGGTCGGCTCGAGGCAGCCGAACTCGTCGAAGCGATCGGCCCAGGCCTCCCAGGCATAGACCAGCGTCGTGACCTGGTCGGCGACCTGTTCCAGCATCTGTTTCATGGCCCGGTTCATGTCGGCCACCGCCAGCAGGACGATGCGTCGATCGGTCGTGCACTCCTTGTCGCGGATTGCCTGGAGTCGGGCGGACTGGGCGTCCCAGACTTCTTCGGCGTCGAGCAGACGGTGATAGCGCTGCTGGGCCTGATGCAGAGCCTGCCAGCGGGCCGCTTCGGCCGGGCTTTCCTGTTCCAGCGTCTGGGCGACATCGGCAAAGTCCAGGCCGTCGGCGGCAAGGTCGACATGCTGCCGGCGAATCAGCTCGCCCAGGTCCCGCCAGCGGGCAAGGTCGCGTTCTTCCGGCGGTTCGGGAATCAGCGGCCGGAGTGCGTCGCGGTCCATCATCCGCAAGGATTTCGCCCAGGCGAACTGCTGGACCAGCTCGCCTGCCAGCGGCAAGCGGGGGTGATACAGCCGCTCTGGCAGCGAGCCGATCGTATCGATCTCTGGCGGCAGCAGCCGCAGGTGCTGATCCTCGGCCGATTGAATCAGCAATTCAATCAGCCGACGACCGGCCCGGGCGCTGGGGGTGATGACGATCACGCCGCTCAGGTCGATGAGTTCGTTCTTTAGAAATTGACGGGTGAGGTACGTCGCGGCCGCATGCAAAGCGGGACGATCGAGCTCAAGAAAAACACGCTGGATAGGCATTGTCGGCTGCTCCTCCTTATTTACCCCATTATCGCCGACTGAGTGACACCTTTGGTCTCTGCCCCCAGCGAATGGGGGCGATTTTAACAACTTTCGGCCACTGCCGCGGGCGTAAGCTCTGCGTGACAGCGACGTTTTTCGCTGCGGCGGGTTTTCGTCGGTCGGCGGCACGCCAGTTGCTTGAAAGTGATTGCGACCTGTTGATGATTCTGCGATCGCATGGCGATCCACGCAGCGTGATCGAATTTGTAGAATAGGGCCCAGTGGCGGGTGCCACGTCCGCCGCCTGGCAAGAGAACGCGACGACTCGCACGGAGAGAGAACGATGAAAAAGGTCGCATTGGCGGACACCGCCTTGCATCTGCACGACGAAGGAACCGGGCCTGTGTTGCTACTGGTGCATGGTTTTCCGCTGGACCATTCCATGTGGCGGGAGCAGATCGCCGCTTTTCGCCATTCCCACCGGGTGCTGGCTCCCGATTTGCGCGGGTTCGGCCAGAATGAGGCGGCGGAAGGGACGGTCACGATGGAGCAGTTCGCCGACGATCTGGCTGGCCTGCTCGATGCACTGGGGATTACCGAGAAGATCACTTTTTGCGGGCTATCGATGGGCGGCTATATCGCCTGGCAATTCTGGCAGCGACATAGCGAGCGTCTGGAGCGGCTCATTCTGTGCGATACGCGGGCAGCGGCCGACGGCGACGCAATGCGAGACCAGCGGGCTAAAACGGCGGACCGCGCGCGAAAGCACGGCATGGAAGCGATGGCCCGGGTGATGGCGCAGAATCTGTTCGCCAAGGCGAACGTCGAAAACAGGCCGGCGCTAGTGGAAGAGATCCGGGCCGTCATCGCCGGCTCCGCTCCGTCTTCAGTCGCAGCCGCCCTGCATGGGATGGCGGCACGGGAGGAGATGACCTCGCGCCTGCCAGGCATCTCGAAGCCGACGCTCGTGCTTTGCGGCGAACACGACGAAATCACGCCGGCCGCAGAAATGAAAAAGTTCGCGCAACAAATGCCGCACGCCGAGTATCGTCAGATTCCTGACGCCGGCCACTTGTCGCCTTTGGAAAACCCCAACGCCGTCAACGCCGCCATGCAGGCGTTTCTGGTTTGAGTCAGGGGGAGACAAGTCAGTCGTCTTTCTGCGTCTGATTTCTCGCAGAACGACGAATCACAAGACGACGCTCTACGTCTGGCGGAGGGCCAGGCGGCAGGTGTTATTCGGCTTCGACGGCGGCCGGTTCTTCGGGGCCGGCGCCGCCGGGACGCAAGGATTCGTCCATGCTCAGCACGTAGACGGCCATGCTGACGAGGATGAGCAATACGACCGCCCAAAGGCGCCAGTCTTTGTGCGGTTTGCGGGCGGGCGGGTGTTGATGATGTTGATGCTTTTTGTCCGACATGCGGGAATTCCAAAAAAGTCCGCCCAGCGGGAAACAATGGGGGAGGGTGTTAGAAAAAGTGGTACGCGTAAATCATAGCACCGGCTTCCCGGGCGCGAATCCGTAACTGGCGCGAAGTTTACTCTTGCCCGCGGGTGCGCAGCCGGTCGATGGTGGCGGCGCCAATAATGACGACGCCCAGCAGGATCCGCTCGGCCTGGTCCTGCAGGCCCAGCTGATCGCAGCCGCTGTCGATGACGGCCATGATGCCGACGCCGGCGAGCGTGCCGATGACCGAGCCGCGTCCGCCGTTGAGACTGCCGCCGCCGATCACCACCGCGGCGATGATCTGCAGTTCCTTCCCCAGACCGTCCATCGGATTGCCGACCTCGGTATAAGAAAACAGGTACACCCCAGCCAGGCCCAGGAACAGACCGCTGAGCGCGTAGATGCCGATCTTGTAGCCTGGCACGTTAACGCCGCAGAGCCGGGCGGTCGATTCGTTGGAGCCCAGGGCGAAAATATATCTTCCAAACACCGTGTAGCGGAGCAATAACGCAACGAGAATCGCCAGCAGGAATAGCAGCCAGACGCCGGCGGGCAGGCCGAGAAACAGGGAGTCGGGGCGGAAGGAAAGCAGATCCATCAGGCCTGCGGGCCGCTGCTCGGCGGAAGGACGAATTGGCTGGTTCGCCGAAAGCAGATTGCCGAGTCCCACGTACAAGGTCATGGTGCCCAGCGTGACGATAAACGGCGCCAGTTTCAGGCCGGCGATCAGCACGCCGTTGAGCAGGCCGACGCCCACTCCGGCAAGCACCGCCAGCAGCACAGCGACCAGCGTCGAGGCCGCCGCATTGGGAATGCCTTCGTTCCATTGCGGATCGTCGCCAGGGCGAAAGTCGGGCTGTTCCAGTCCCGCCAGTTTTTGTTCGATCAGGCGTTGCCGGTCTTCCCAGCTGCCGGGCTCGGTCTTTTCCCCGGCGGCCATCTTGCCCGGATCGGCGTGCTCCTTCACGGCGGCAAGTTTCGCTTTCAGAATCTGGATGAGCCGTTCTTTGCTGGCCGCCGCGGGAGCGAGCAGGCGTTCTTCGGCCGCTTGCCAGCGATCACGCTCCGCCTGGCGGCGGTCGCTGGGCGCGGATTCCAGCCTCTTGGCGGCGGCGCGCAGCCTCGCCTGGGCGGTATCCAGTTCCTGGGCGGCGTCCCGCCAGGCCGTGGAGGCGCGCACAAAATTGGAGCCATGCTGCGTCAGAAAGGCGACGTCCTCATGCAGGCCCCAGGCCAGCGTCGTCGCGCACAGCGCGATAGCGGTGCCGGCCGACAGGTCGATCCCGCCGGAGATGATCACCAGCGTCATCCCCAGGGCGGCCACGGCAATAATGGAGTTATCAACCAGCAGCGTTTTCAGGTTCTTCCCGCTGGCGAAGGTGTTATCGGAAAACAGGTAGTCGGTCGCCGCGAAAAAAGCGTAGACGCAGAGCAACGCCAGAATCGGCCGCAGCAAGCGCCAGGCGTGGCGCAGCAGTCGTAAACCAGTCGAAGCAGCAGGAGGAGTGGGGGCAGTCGCCATGGGACCAGGCCGGCAGCGCGAAGGAAGCAGAGAAAAGACAGCCGCGATCCGGGAACCGGATCGCACAACGTGGTGGACCAACGAAAGCACCGGCGAAGCAACGCCGTGCATTCGTTCGAAAACCTAACGCTCGCCGAGGCGCGGGTCAAGCGCACCGCCGCGTATTCTGCAACCGGGATGGCGCCCTGGCCGGAGGCCAGGCGAGTGGTCCGTCACAACAAGGCGTGGGCGTTGATGTAGTGGACCTGGCCACCAGTCCCTGTCGAGTCGGGGAAGAAAGAAGAACTTGCGGCCAGGTCCACTCCGTGAAGAGGGGGTTAGCCCAGGATTTCTCGTTTCCGGTTCACGTAGTCCCACACCACGTAGCGATCGAGATCACCGCCGGCGGTGAAAAAGACGCGGCCTGTGGTGCTTTCGGCCAGGCGAAAGGCGAAACGGATGTCCTCTTCGCTTTGCGACCAGCTGGGGACCAGGAACAGGTTGATGGTGATCCCTTCTTTGTGGCAGATCATTCCTTCACGCATGGTCGCCTGTTCGGTGCGTAGGTCGGGCGGATACCGCAGGAACAGGGTGGAGCCTTCAAAGTGCGCGGTCGGCAGGCCGTCGGTGATCAGAATCACCTGCCGATTTGGCGTGTCCTGGGTGGACAGGAATCGCCGGGCCGTCTGCAGGGCGTGCTGGATATTGGTGAAGTGGGGATGAATCTGGTACTCGCTGATCTGCTCGTCGCTCATGTCGTAGGCGAAGCGGATCACCGGGTCGGTGATGGTGACAGGTTTGGGCATCAGCTCGACAATTTTGCCGCGGGGGCACGGTTTGGCGAAGCTGTACATTTCAATAAAGTGCAGGAAGTCGCCGGGGTACTCGCTGCGAATCAAACCGTCGAGCGCCAGGGCCATCCGCTTGACGTTCATGTACTGGCCGTCGTACCGCATCGAACCGCTCATATCCATGATGACGACGGTCGCGCACTTGGGCGAATTGCGCGTGCGATGGATCTCGATATCGTCGGCTTTGAAGCGGATCGGCAGGCCGGGTCCGTCGCGCATCATGGCGTTGACGAAGGTCTGGGGGATGTCGATATGGGCAATCGAATCGCCAAACTCATAGGGGCGGGTCTGCTGCATTTCGACGACCCCTTCGCCGACGATCGGCCCCTGATGCCGCCCTGTGCGGGAAGCCTGGAGTCCGCTGAAAATGCGGGCCAGCAATTTACTCTGGAATACGCCGTACGCTTTGGGGGTGAGTCGATAGCCGGAGCCGTCCCGTTCCAGGCCCTGCCTTTCGGCCAGTTCGCGGACGTACTCCTCGACCATCTTTTGCATTTCGGCCAGCTTTTCCATGTCGCCGGGGGCGGCAAACTCGTCGAGCATGTCGAAATCAATGATGCCGATTTGCGCCGTTTCCCGCGCCTGTTCCAGCTGCTTGAGCAGCTCGTCGATCTTTTCCAGCTCTTCCTTGATGGCCAGCGCCTCGGGCACGGTCATGGAGGTGCGGCCGGTGAACTCGTATTTGGAGGCCAGTTCGTCGACTTCGTACTTGTCGCCCAGTCGCTGGAGCAGTTGGATCACGGAGCGGGAAAAGTCGGACTGGTCGTCGCCAATGGCGTACCACAGCCGCTCAAAGTCGTAGATTTGTTCTTCTTCAAACGCCCTTTCGAACCGCTCTCGCAGTTTTTTGGGCGGTTTCATCGCCTTGCCGGTCCGCTGGTATTCGCGACGGGCTTCCTTCAGCACGGAGTCTGTTTCGTAGGTGCTGAGAATCTTTCGCTTCCGCTCTTCGAGCATGGCCATCAGCATGTCGAGGCTGGGACCGAGCCCGGCGATCTGGCTGGGATCCAGCCGCACGGCCCGGGCTAGCTCTTCCTCGGTCAGCGAACGCATGTCGCCAAATTTCAGCATGTGCTCGAACATTGGCGAAACCGTGTCCGGCGGCGGCTGGGTGGGCGACGGAAAATTTTTCGGGTCGAATTTCTGATAGGTGTGAATGACGCCGCCAAGACGTTGTGGTTCACGCATGAGTTGCTCGCGATCGGACCCGGGGAAGGCGTGAGTATTTGTTCCATTATGACAGTCTGGCAAGCCGGGGCAAACGCGGCTGGAGGGCAGAACGCCAGGTTGGTGATTGACTTGACCATGGGGGGCCCTGAGAATGGGCCCTTAGACCCATCACTATTTCTTTCCCAGGCGTTCGCCGCGATCCATCGCGCGTGGCGGTCGTTATCTCCTGATTGTTGGGCAATGCAGACATTGCCAACGGCGAACAGGAGGGGAATCTCGCTGCAGCCTGAAGTCGAGGAGACCTCCATGATTCCGCATCCCCTTCCGCAACACTCTCCTGGCGTCGCACTGTTTCGACGATGCGGGGCGCGTATCGCCGCAACGGGCGCCTTGCTGCTGGCCGTCGTGGTGGTTCAGGCGACCTGTGCGCTGTCAGTGTTTGCCGCCGAAGAACGACCCAACATTCTGTTCATTATGGCCGACGATCACGGCTACCAGGCGATTGGCGCCTATGGCAGCGTGGTGAACGAAACGCCGAATATCGACCGGATTGCGACGGAGGGGATGCGGTTTGATCGCTGTTTTGTGACGAACTCTATCTGCGGTCCTTCGCGGGCCGTCATTCTGACCGGCAAGTACAGCCATCAGAACGGCTTTCGCACCAATGGCGATCGTTTTGACGGCAGCCAGCAAACGGTCGCCAAGCTGCTGCAGAAGGCCGGCTATCAAACGGCCGTGGTCGGCAAATGGCACCTGGGCACCGATCCCACCGGCTTCGATGACTGGCATATCCTGCAGGGGCAGGGGCCGTATTATAACCCGGCCATG
The DNA here is from genome assembly GCF_007751035.1 of Lignipirellula cremea. NCBI lineage: Bacteria > Pseudomonadati > Planctomycetota > Planctomycetia > Pirellulales > Pirellulaceae > Lignipirellula > Lignipirellula cremea. The sequence continues at coordinate 4,576,668 of NZ_CP036433.1, forward strand.
AAAACGCCTGAGGGCGTGGTGAAACACACCGGTTACACGACCGAAATCATCACCGACGAGGCGCTCAAATGGCTGCAGGAAAAACGGGACGCGAGCAAGCCCTTTTTTCTGCTGTACCAGCACAAGGCGCCGCATCGTAACTGGCAGCCCGGCCCCAAGCAGCTGAACATGTACGACGAGGTCACCATCCCGGAACCGCAGACCTTGTACGACGATTACGAAGGCCGCGGCACGCCAGCGAAAACCCAGGCGATGACCGTCGCAAACCATCTTTCGCCGCACGACCTGAAACTGGCGCCGCAGCGTGGCTTTACGCCGGAGCAGCAGGCTGCCTGGGATGCCGCCTATGGCCCCAAGAATGCCGCTTTTCAAAAAGCCGAACTGTCAGGCAAGGAGCTGATCCAGTGGAAGTTCCAGCGCTACGCCAAGGATTACCTCCGCTGCGTCGCCTCGGTGGATGAGAACGTCGGCCGGGTGCTGGACTATTTGGATGAAAGCGGACTCGCCAAAAATACCATCGTGTTTTACACCTCGGACCAGGGCTGGTACCTGGGCGAGCATGGCTGGTACGACAAACGCTGGATGTACGAAGAATCGTTCCGTACCCCGCTGCTCGTCCGCTGGCCCGGCCATACCAAACCTGGCAGCGTCGACAACCATCTGGTGATGAACCTGGATTTTCCGGAAACGTTCCTCGCGGTTGCTGGTGTGGAGATTCCCGCCGATATGCAGGGCGTCAGCATCGTCCCGTTGCTGGAAGGGAAAGCACCGGCCGACTGGCGGACTTCGCTGTACTATCATTACTATGAGTTCCCCGGCGCCCATAGTGTGCAGAAGCACGAAGGGGTGCGTACCGATCGGTACAAGTTGATTCATTTCTACGAAGTGAATGAGTGGGAATTCTTTGACCTGCAGGAAGATCCCAACGAGCTGAAGAGCGTTTACGCTGATCCGGCCTACGCCGAAGAAGTGCAAAAGGCGAAAGTCGAACTGGAACGTTTGCGCAAACGCTACGAACTGCCCGTCAACGCCGCACCCCGCCAGCCGCGGGGAGGCAAAAAGCAGAACCAGCCCGCGGGTAAAAAGCCGAACGGCCAAAAGGCCGGCGGCAAGCAGGGCGGTAAATAACCGAAGTTAGCTGGGGATTCGCCTGCAGGCCGTCTGGGACTGCAGGCGGCATCAAAGCATCGGCTAGCCCCGGTTGCGGGGCGAGCCGTTTGCGGGGCTGGCGCCACCGCAGCCCTAGTGGTGCGTCAAGTTTCAATTTCAGGTTTGGCCATTTTCGCGCGAGCCGCTGTTCCTTTTAGTTAACCGTGGCTATCGCCAAAACGGCTAATTGGAAGAACCCGAACTCTTTGCCTTGACGCAGCACTCGTGGTGCGTCAAACCATAAAATCAGGTTTCTCTAAATCAGCCGCCGGGCCCTAGCCCCCGGTTTTTTGGCAGCACAGCAGCACGGCCGAAATCGCTCACTCTAAGACTGAAGTTTGACGCACCACTAGTGACGAGGCGCTTCCGCCCTACCGGCAGGGCGGGACAGCGAGTACATTACCGGGAGCATTTCGATGCCTGTAGTGGGGATGGAGAAGCGTCCCGTTCCCGGCAGGTTTCCCTTGTCGTCGCAATCCATGGACATGCAGTAGCGGCGGCCGAGGACTGACGTGCCTCTGCTGTCGAGTTGTCGGTATGGCTTTCAAGATCGTTCTGATCCTAGCGATCATTTTCCAGTTTCTGGCTGCCGGTCTGGCCGCCTGGATCAATACGCGGTATCGCTGGCATTCCGCCTGGATTCTTATTTCCGGCGCCGCCGTGTTGATGGCTGTGCAACTGACTGCTTCTCTGGCCAGTATCTGGGATTTGCCGCCGGACGAAAGGCTGGATATTCCCACCTGGACCGCTGCTCTGGCGGGGCTGGCGATCTCGATTATGTTCCTGGGCGGAGTCGCCCTGATTGAACCGTTGTTCAAGGAGATCGCCACGGCCGAGAAACTGCTGAGTCACGAGAACCGTCGTCTGGAAATGGCCGTTCAAGAGAACGAAGCCGAACTGCACCTCGCCCGCGACATTCAGCGGCAGTTGCATCCCAAGGGCCCGCCCCATGCTCCGGGGCTGGAGATCGCCGGCGACTCGCATCCGGCCGAGTACACGTCGGGCGATTACTACGATTACATTGAACTGCCCGACGGCCGGATTGGCGTGGTGGTGGCCGACGTGAGCGGCCACGGCGTGGGACCTGCTTTGCTGATGGCGGACACTCGTGCGTATTTACGTGCGCTCTGCCTGACGCGTTCCGACCCGAGCGAAATTCTGACGCTGGCCAACCGTGCGATCGCCGAAGATGTGGCCGACGGTCGCTTTGTCACGGCCTTGCTGGCCTGTATCGATCCCGTCAGCCTGAAAATGGAATACTCCAGCGCCGGGCATCTGGGCTTTCTGCTGGATCCCCAGGGGGAACTGCATACGCTCGAATCCCACATGCTGCCGCTGGGCGCCTTGCCCGATGTCGTGGTTGGCAAGTCGGAGCCGATGCTTCTAACGCCTGGCTCCTTGCTGCTGCTGGCGACCGACGGAGTCTTTGAAACACAGGATCGTCGGCGTCAAATGTTTGGCATCGAGAAGGCGATCGACCTGGTGCGGGAGCACAAGGAAGAGTCCGCGGAACATATCGTACAGGTGCTGTTCGACGCTGCGCATCACTTTGCAGGCGGCGCTCCGCAAGCCGACGACAACACGGCCGTCATCATCAAGATTCACGGGAAGTCCGCGACCTAGACCAGTTTGCCGTCAAAGGCGATTCGGGTTGGCGATTTACAGGGCGGCGAAGTTCTGCAGTACGCGGAGACCGTTGGCCTGGCTTTTTTCCGGGTGGAACTGCGTGGCGTACAGATTGTCCTTCCATACGGCGGCGCAAAACGGCTGATGGTAGTCGGCTTCGATGGCGACCAGCGCCGGGTCGACCGGAACGACATAGTACGAGTGGACGAAGTAGAAGTACGCCTTTTCGTCGATCCCTTCAAAGACAGGCGGTCGCTGGCGGAAGTGCACCTGGTTCCAGCCCATGTGCGGCACCTTGTACTCTTTCGGTAGTTCGAAGCGTCGGACTTCGCCGGGCAGAATGCCCAGGCCTTCGTGCTGGCCGTCTTCGTAGCCCGTTTCAAACAGCATCTGCAGACCCAGGCAGATACCAAGAAACGGCTTGCCCGCGGCGATTGCCTCGCGGATCGGCTCGACCAGTCCGCGTCGCCGAAGTTCGGCGACAGCGTCGGCAAACGCTCCGACTCCCGGCAGAACGATCTTGTCCGCCGCTTCGATCGACTGGGGGGTGCTGGCGATCAGGGCCTCGCTGCCGACTTTTTCGAAGCCTTTTTGCACGCTTCGAAGATTTCCCATCTGATAGTCAATGATTGTGATCATGCAGCAATTCTCATGAATGCAAAGGCGTCGCCAGGCAGAGGGAGGAAACCAGCAGCCGGTTGCTGGCCCTTCATCGGGGGCAAGGCGTTCAGGCGGGGCGTCCTGGACGGCGCACTATTTGGGACTCGCTCCGAGTTCCCGCAGCGGACGGGGCAGGGGGAAATGCACTTCCTCTTCACGGATGGAGCGGATCTCCACAGTGGCGTTGAATCTCACTTTTAAATGATCGACGCATCCCTGCACAACGGACTCGGGGGCGCTGGCGCCGGCCGTGATTAGCACCGCATTTTTCCCGGCGAACCAGCCGTCATCGATATCGCCTGCGCCGTCGATCAGGTGGGCGTCGACCCCTTTTTCGGCCGCGAGCTCTCGCAACCTCTGACTGTTGGAACTGTTCTGGCTGCCTAGCACCAGCACCAGGTCGGCCTCAGGCGCAAGCACGGAAACGGCCTCCTGGCGGTTCTGGGTGGCGTAACAGATATCGTCCTTGGGGGGACCTTCCAGTTGCGGGAAACGCTCCTTGAGCACGCGTATGATGCGATTCGCATCGTCGACAGAAAGCGTCGTCTGGGTCAGGTAAGCGAGCTTCGTGCCAGCAGGAAACTCGATTTTCTGGGCCTGTTCGACCGACTCTACCAGGACGATCGCTTCCGGAGCTTCGCCCATGGTGCCGACGACTTCGTCGTGGCCGTCGTGGCCGATCAGGATGATCGTGTACTTTTCCCGGGCGTAACGGATCGCCTCCAGGTGAACTTTGGTCACCAGCGGGCAGGTGGCGTCGATAGCGACCAGGCGCCGTTCTTTGGCGTAACGACGGATCTCGGGCGACACGCCGTGGGCGGAAAACAGCAGGTGCGAACCCTCGGGGACTTCGCTCAGGTGGTCGACAAATACGGCGCCTTTTTCACGAAACGTTTCGACCACAAATTTGTTGTGGACGATTTCGTGAAACACATAAATGGGGGTGCCAAACGCTTTGATGGCCAGGTCCAGGCTTTCAATCGCCATGTTGACGCCGGCGCAAAAACCCCGCGGCGCTGCCAGGATGATTTTCATTTCAGGAGTTCTCCTCGGTTTTCACTTTATCATACGCCAGTCTTGCCGGATCGGACAGGCGAGTCAGGCGGTTCCACCGCCGAGTTTTGGAGGGTCGTCAGGAGGCAAGAAAAGGAAAAAGGGCGGCGACTCGGTTGAGTCGCCGCCCTGGGGTTTTACGTCAGGCGTTGCGGTATTCTATCCTTACGGAGTGAAAGTGCCGGGGACGCCGTTGGTGCTGATGTCGATCGTTCCGCCGCCCATGTTGGGGGTGAAGTCGCGGAAGCCGAGCGAACCGCCGCCCAGGTTGACCGAAGTGGCTGCGTTGCCGGTCGAGGTCTCCATCGTACCGTTGCCGTTAGTGCCGGCGACGCCGAAGAGCCAGGCGGTCGAATTGTTGGTGTTGCCCAGGTTGACCGAATTGTTGTTGAAGCTGTAAGTCGGTCCACCCAGCGACGGGTCAAGCATATCGAACACGTTCACGTTGTTGCCGCTGCCGGCGACGGTGACGACCATGTTGTTGACCTCTCGACGTCCGCCGGTCTCACCGTTGTGGCGGAAGCGGAAGCCAGAGGTTCCCGCGGTGTTCAGCGTCATGACGCCGCCGCCGACAATAAAGTTGGTGTTGTCGCCGATCGAGCTCAGACTCACGCCGTCGGAGGCCGGAGCACTGACGTTGAGAGTACCCGTCGTGAACGAGGAGTTGTCGGTCAGGTTAGCAAGTCGCAGGCCGAAGGTGCTGCTGTTGCTCGACGAGGCGCTCGTCAGGTTGATGTTGGCCAGAGTCGTAGCGATGCTCACCGAAGGTCCGCCGTTGGCGCTGATCACGCCGTCGGTGACGGTGAGCAGCGTGTTGTTGTTGCCGAACAGGCCGGCAGTGGCGGCGCCGTTGCTGGTAACCTGCAGGTCGGCGAAGCGAACCTCGCCGGTGGCCCCGGTGTTGTTGGTCACTTGGATAACGCCCTGGTTGGCTACGCTGGAAGTAGCGCGGATGGTGTTGTTAAAGATGTACTGCGAGTCGGCCCCGGAGTTGGTGGAGACCAGCACGCCCGCTCCGGTGTCGGTGATATCGCCGCCGTTGAAGGTGATATCGCCTCCGGTGGTATTGGAGATGACCACCGAACGGCCGACCGAATTCACAATACCCGCGGCTCCCAGGTTGACCGCCACATCGTTTTGACCGCCGAGGACGCTAAACGCTGTTCCCGTGGCCCCGGCAATTCTCAGGTCCGAGAAGTTGATCGTACCATCGGAGGCTCCGTTGCCGGTGATGGAAACGCCCCGGCCTTCGACGGTGGTGATGCTGGTGATGCCGCTAAAGTTGACATCCGTTCCCGGCATGACCGTATCGGCAATGTTGATGAGGGAGATGCCGGTGCCGCCGCCGGTGAGGTTGTTGATGGTGGAGTTGACGATGTTGACGTTCGAGTTGTTGTTCACGATCAGGCCGTCGGAGTCCACCGCAGAGATGTTGAGGTTGTTGACGTTAAAGGAGGAACCGATCGTGTTGTTGCTGATATTCACCGCTGCGGTGCCAGCGACGCCGCCGGCCGTGTTGGCCACGGTGATGGTGTCCGCACTGAAGTCCAGGTTCGAGTTCGACACATCCACGCCGGTGGCCACATCCAGGCCGCTGACGTTAATGGCGCCGACCACATCAAAGTCTCCTGTCGCCTGGTTCAGCCGCAGGCCAACCGTATTGCTAAGCGAGGAGGTTACACTGGCCAGCGAGACGTCGACCGCCGTGTTGGAAATGTCGACGGCCGGACCGTTGGTCGAGTTGACCGTACCGGTCGCAATGTTCAACAAAGTGTCGTTCGAAGCGAACAGGCCCGTGGTGCCGGCGCCGGTGCTGGTGATGCGAAGATCGTTGAAGTTGATCGAACCGCCGGCTCCGGTGTTGTTGGTCAGTTCGACCGCTCCCACCGTAGCGACCGCTGAGTTCACCGTGACGGTGTTCAGGAAGCTGTAGGTGGAGGTGGCGCCGGTGTTGTTATTGATGGCGATGCCGGAACCATTGTCGACGATATTCGACCCGCTAAAGGTCACGTTGCCGCCGGTGGTGTTGGTGATCGAAACCGACCGGGCGGAGGAATTCGCCAGACCGGAGCCGCCCAGGATCACGTTGACGTTGTTCTCGCCGCCGCTGATGTTGAAGGCGTCGCCCACCGAATTGCTGAGGCGGAGATCGGCAAAGTTAATGGTCCCATTGTCGCCCGCATTACCGGCGATGGAAACACCCTGGCCGTCAACCCCGTTGATAACCGTGGTGCCGGTGAAGTTGACATCATTCGCCTGGTTGGTAAGAACGATGCCGCTGCCGCCATTGAACACGTTGGTGATATTCGAAGCACCCACGGTGACGCCGATCGTGTTGTCGACAACCAGACCGTCGGAATCGAGATTGTTCATGTTCAGCTGGACGAAGTTAAACCGCGATCCAGGGACCACGTTGTCGCGGAGTAGCACGCCGGCCCCGCCGGCAGCACCGCCCAGGGTGTTGTTGATCGACGCGGAGTTGACGTCGACCGTCAGCAGCCCGGAGTTGGTGATTTCGACGCCGTTGATCACGTCGACCCCTGAGACCGCCAGCAAGCCGCGGATATTGAGCGAACCGGAAACCCGGTCCAGGCGGACGCCGGTGGTCAGGCTGTCGCTGGAAACGACATTGGAAAGGGTAATGTCGATGGCCGTCGGGTCGATGTCGATGGCAGGTCCATTGACCGCGGTGATCGAACCGGCATTGATTCCGATGAATCCGCTGTTCGAAGCGATCAGGCCGCCGCCGTTCTGGTTGTTGATATTGAGCACGTTAAAGTCGATCGTCGCGCCGGTGTTGTTCTGGAGCGAAACCGCATCCGCCAGCAGCAGGGTGCCGGCGCGGTTGACCGTGGCGACGCCGAAGTTAGCGTCGAGGCCGACCGAGTTCTGAATGAGAATACCTTGCTGGGCCGAGTCAGTGACCGTGAGTTCGCTGATGTTGGCCGTGCCGGTCGTATTCTGGATCACCAGGCCGCTGGTGCTGGCGCTGTTGCTGGTGGTGCGGCTGAACAAGTTGAACGTACCGCTCATGTTGTCCAGCAGGATGGCTTCCGAACCGGTGGTGGTGACCAGACCGTTCTGGATGGTGACAACCGAGCCGGCCGTCGTATTCGCCACGCGAATCGGGTTCAAGCCGGGCTGCACGACCAGGCCGTTGATATCAATCGAACCGCCATCGAAGTTAAAGTTGGGCGTGCCCCCGAAAATGTCGATGCCGCGGCCGTCAAGCTGTGTCATCGAGGTCTGCGTCACCACCTGCTGGCTGCCGGCCGGGGCGTTGCGGAACACAATACCATCGTTGCGGACGCCGCCGTCGGTGCCGCTGATGTTGTTCTGGTCGATCGTCGTCAGGCCGCCCGCGGCGTCGCCGTAGATAGCCGAGGAGGCAGCGATCAGCGGGAAGTTAAACCCACGCACGGTATTGTCGTTGGCCAGCGTCACCGCCGGGCCGCCGTCGAGGTTGCCGATGCTGGGGATCGGGCCGCCATCGTCGATCAGCAGGTCGTAGGTGCCCGCGTTCGCCGAGGCCAAGGGATGCACCGTGCCGCCGCCCAGCAACTGCTGGTTGTTCTGCATCACGATCCCGCGATCCTGGCCGGTGGTGTCGTTGCCGAAGATGCTGCGGTTCTTCACGAAGATGATATCGAAAGGACTGGAGTTGGCTTCGGCGTCTGCCAGTTCGTCGTACGGATTCTCAAAGGTGCCATTGCCGCCGGTAACCGTGTTGTCGACGTAAATGATGTTAAACCGCTCGCCGTTGGCCGCATTGATCAGGAAGACCGGGTCCTGGTGGGCGCGAACAATGTGGTCGTTGCGGACCGTGCGTTCCAGGTCGCGGCCATTCCGGTCGTAAGCGGCGCCGCCGCCAAACTCATAGGTGGCTCGCAGGACAAACGTGGTTTTGAACACGTCGTCGTGGTTGATTTCCGTTTCCAGGCCGATGCCGTTAATGGTTTTCAGCGCAACGCGACCTTTGAAACCGCCGAACCCTTCAGCGAATTGGCTGGTGCTGGTGTAGTAGTAACCGCCCAGATCAAGCGTAGCGCCAAACATGGCGAGGTTCGGCAGCGGCACGCGAACCGACGCGTCAAAACCCCGCATGCCCACATCGTACCCTTGCTGCAGCAGAATGTTATTGCCGAAAAAGGGCGTGCCGACGTTGCCAATCTCATAGGCGGTTTCGCCGATCGGAATGTAACCGTTGGCGTAGAAGTCGAAGATCGGGTTTTTGAGCTTGGCCGAAACGCCAACCTGGTCGAACGAATGCCCGAAATTGCGGTACTCGTCGTTGTCGCGGTCGTACCAGAAGCTCAGGTAGACGTCGGTGTGGGCAGGCTCAATGGTAAAGCCGCGTTCCAGACCGATGTTGCCAAAGAACTGGCCGTCGTCGACATCCAGATGCAACCTGTTTTCCAGCATCCAGCGACCACGAAGGAAGTCTTCCCCCAGTCGGGTTTTGGCGCCTACGGTGAAGTAGGTGTCCCGATAACCCAGACCGCGGTTTGCTCCGTTCACGGAGAACCAGAAGATGCCGGGGAAGGTCGGAGCTGTCCACTCCGATACGATTGGACCCTGGTTGACCGGACCGCCAGCAAACCCGCCCTGTCCGCCGTACGTTGGGACACCGCCTCCGGGAATCGCGAAGCCGCTCTCGGCGCCGCCCGGAATGCCGTACCCGCCCGCCTGGCCGGGGTCGTAGTTAAACTGGTTCTGGCCGAGAAGGTCGCCGGCGGACCAGGACACCGCCCCGCAGGCGACGCCGATCATGAGCAGTCGTAAGATGGCTTTCATCGAAGTCTCCCAAGTGTTTCGCAACCGGGGCGACTCACAGCCCGGCGAATTCTTGCCGTATCGAGAAGGGTAGATCCAAACGTCGCGAGTTTTTCCGGTTGTGACCACGATTCGAAGCGTCCCAGTCGTTCGAGGAATGTCGCGTGCGGCGAACGCCGCGAATGTTGACTCGTCAGGCGGCCTCGGAGCCACGAAATGGCTCCCAAGCCAGACAATATGCACAACTAGAAAAAGTGGCATTGTCGGAAGAATCCATCGTCTAGTCCCAAGCCCTATCGTGAGAATTTTCCTGACCATTTATGCAACCGGTACACTTTCCCAGTCGCTACGTTAAAAATAGGGGAAATGCGTAACGTGCGGCGACGTTCCGATCCGATAATCGGGCCGCGAGACCGCAGGACGGCCCGAGAAATGCGTCCGGATTTCCTTTGAGATCGGTCCCGCGGCGAAAGGTAAACGGGTTGTTCCGTTTACGTCCGCGCTGACTCGGATGTGGAGCAAAGCTGGTCCGTAACAGGAGCCGGGAAAAGTAGAAAAGGCGGCCTGGTCAGGGCCGCCTTGGTTGGATCGTGTGAGATTTAAAACCGTTCGAGAGCGCCAAGCGATTCGGGATGCTTAGGGACGCTTTTGCTCGAACAACCAGGCGTAAAACTCGGGATTAACGTACGTCGCAGACCAGGAGTTATGCCCCACGCCGGGGTACTCTGTATATTTGGGTTTGCCGCCGGCTTTCTCAATGGCTTCAACCATGGCGCGTGAACGGGCCGTTTTGACGACCGTGTCGTTGCCGCCGTGAAACACCCAAAGCGGCGTGTTGACCAGCACTTTGGCATAGGCCGTATCCCCTCCACCGCAGACCGGTGCGGCGGCGGCGAACATTTCCGGATGCCGCTGGATGGCGTCCCATGTGCCGTAACCCCCCATCGACAGGCCGGTTATATAAAGGCGATCGGCATCGATCGAGAACTCTTTCTGCAGGGCGGCCAGCAAGTCAAAGCAGCGCTGCAGATCGGCGGCGGGCTTTTCCGGCATGTCGTGGGCGGGAGCACTCCAGGGCGCATTGACCCACTGTTTTCCATTGGGACACTGGGGAGCGACGACAAAGGCTGGATACTTCTCACGATTTTCAGGAGAGGCGAAATCGTTGAGGCCGTGCATCAGCTGCTTGCGATTGTCGTTGCCCCGTTCGCCGGCGCCATGCAGGAACAGGACCAGGGGGTATTTCTTTGCCGGGTCGTAGTCCTGCGGTTTGAGCAAGCGGTACAAAAGAACGCCGTTTTCGCCGTCTTTGAACTCACGCGCTTCGTACAAATCCCGGTTATCGGCCGCATTTAACGGCATTGCCAGGAAACCCCCCAGCAGACAGCAGCAGAGCAAACTTCCAATAATACCTGGGCGAGCGTTCGCCATACCAGCTCCTTCTCTTGACAACAGAACAGGGAGGCGCCGGAGGGGTTGCCGGCGCCAGAACAAGGCCGCCAGCGGCTTAACGGTTTAATTCTTCAATGGCATCGATCAGGGTGGGGTCGACGACGCCCAGGGCGCCGCGTCCTTCCTGTTCAATGCGATACATTACATCTTCCTGCACCAGTTCCAGGTCGGCTCGCCAGAACTTCTCCTGTTCTGCGCGGGGCGGAGGCTCCAGCGGGCGGAGCAGGCGAAAACCGACTCCCAGAGCGTAATCGCTGGTGAACCACCAGGGGCTGAGCGGAATATTGGGGTCTTCGGCGCGCCAGTCGTCGTCGTTCGATTTGTGCCGCACGGCGCTGCGGCAACCGACAGCCACGTCATCAAAAGAACCGCCTCGCACCACGCGGGGATAGAGTTTCGTGGGCCACTGCACCGCGTCGGCGGCTGCTACCGATTTGTCGGTAAAACGTTCGTAGCCTTTGGCTTCGTAGCCGTCGAGAACCCACTCCGACACATTTCCATGCATATCGTACAATCCCCAGGCGTTGGGCTTCTTCTGGCCAACCTTGTGGGTTTTGTCGTCTGCATTCTTGGTGAACCAGGCATAGTCACCAAGCTGCGCAGGATCGTCGCCGAATGAAAAGGCGGTTTTTGTACCGGCCCGGGCGGCGTGTTCCCATTCGGCTTCGGTCGGCAAGCGATAGAAGATTCCGCCAGTCAGAGACAGCCATTTAGTGTACTGTTTGGCGGCGTACTGGCTCATCGACAGGGCCGGCTGCTGCGGATCGGAACCGCTTTGAAAGGTGAAGCTGGGGTCGTAAAGATTGGACGGGGCCGTAATGGCGTCGGCCCGGTTTTCGTCCGTCACGCGGCGCTCACGACGGGTGTCGAATTTTTTGAAAATGTCGTGCAGCGACATGAACTGCTTGTATTCGGCCCAGGTGATTTCGGTGGCGCTCATCCAGAACGGCTCCACTTGCACTTCAAACTGCGGGCCCTCGTCGTCCTTCCGGCCGGCTTCGCTCGCGGGACTGCCCAGGCGGAATTTCCCGCCCGGGATCGGCATCATTTTGAACACAACTTCGCTGCCCGGCAGGCGGCTTTCGTAGGGAACCATGTACCCGTGTGCGGTTTTTACAAAAGGACCCTTCGCCGGTTTCTCTTGCACCAGTCCGGGCGTATCCACCGCCAAAGCAGGAGCCGCCGCCAGCAGAAGCAGCAGGGCGGCAAAACGATTCAATTGAGTCATAGCAATCAGAACAACGAGGTAAACGGGGTAATTCTCCAGGCCTACAGTATACGTCGAAAACGGCAGGCAAACAGCTCGCGACCGCCCTGTTTTCGAGGGGACCCGGCCGGCGGAGCTCCTGCTTTGACGCCGCTGGAGTATCTTCGGGACGACGCCTCGAAAACGCGTCAAGGGTCCTTGATTTCGCGTTCCTCGGTCGCCGCAGGGGTCGCCCCCCAGGACGTAAAGAAAATGGTGTTTTCGCGATACCTTGGCTTTGCTAGTATCCGCGCCGGCTGCTCAAGCCGTTTACGAAACAACTCACTGCATTGCCGGCGTGCGGTTGGACGGACGTAGGTCGCAAGTCTCTGGAGACTCACCACACATGTGCGGAATCGTAGGATACATAGGGCATCGCGAAAGTTCCCCTTTCCTCCTGGAAGGACTGCGACGCCTGGAATACCGCGGATACGATAGCGCTGGCATTGCCGTGCTCGGCCAGAACGGCCTGAAAATTTGCAAAACGGCGGGACGCATCCAGGGGCTGGTCGACAAACTGATCGATACGCCGCTGGCGGGAACCGTTGGTATTGGCCACACCCGCTGGGCGACCCATGGCCAGGCGACCGAAGTGAACGCGCATCCGCATCACGACGGTGGATCGCGGATCGCGGTTGTGCATAACGGCGTGATCGAAAACTATCAAAGCATCAAGACCACGCTGGAAGGGAAAGGCCGCCGTTTTTATTCGGCCACTGACAGCGAAGTGCTGGCCCAGCTGATTGGCTACGAACTGGAATCCGTCGAGCCGAGCGCCGACGACCCGTATCGCCACCTGGTCACCGCCGTGAAGGCCGCGCTGGACCAGGTCCGCGGCACCTATGGCCTGGCCGTGGTGTTTCGCGATTATCCCGACGTGCTGATCGCCGCCCGGCTGGGCAGCCCGCTGGTGGTCGGGATTGGCACAGGCGAGAATTTCCTCGCCAGCGACGCTTCTCCGTTGGTGGGACACACCGATCGGATCGTCTACCTGGCCGATCATCAGATTGCTGTGGTGACGGCGGATCGTCTGGACGTTTCGCATCGCGAAGCCGGCCAGGTCCACTGGAACGCCGAAGCGATGCCGATTAACGCCGCGGACTCCGGCCTGTCGGGCTTCGACCATTACATGCTGCAGGAGATCTACGAGCAGCCAACCTCGCTGGAAAACGCCATGCGGGGCCGTTTGAGCGAAGAGCACGCCACGGCAGTGTTTGGCGGACTGAACCTGACTCCCCGGCAAATGCGGGGCGTCAATCGCCTGGTATTGACCGCCTGTGGAACCAGCTGGCACGCCGCCCTGGTGGGCGAGTACCTGATTGAAGAACTGGCCGGCATTCCGGTCGAGGTCGAATACGCCAGCGAGCTGCGATATCGCAACCCGCCGCTGGATCCGGAAACGCTGTTGTTCGCCATTACGCAAAGCGGCGAGACCGCCGACACGCTGGCCGCCCTTCGCGAGATGAAGCGAAAAGGCCACCACACCCTGGCGATTTGCAACGTCGTGGGCAGCAGCATCGCTCAGGAAGCCGACGGCGGGATCTACCTGCACGCCGGACCTGAAGTGGGCGTTGCCTCGACCAAGGCGTACACTTCGCAATGCGTCGTGCTGGCGATGCTGGCGTTGTACTTCGGCCGTCTGCGTCATATGAGTTTCGACGCCGGACTGCGGATCATCGAATCGCTCCAGGCATTGCCTGCCCAGCTGGAGAAAACGCTGGAGGTCAACGACCGGGTGAAAAAGGTGGCCGAACGCTACGCCCACTGCAATAACTTTTTGTACATGGGACGCCAGTTCAACTTCCCGACGGCTCTTGAAGGCGCTCTGAAACTGAAAGAGATCAGTTATATCCACGCCGAAGGCTATCCGGCGGCGGAAATGAAGCACGGTCCGATCGCCCTGGTTGATGAGCACACGCCTAGCGTCTTCATCATGCCGCACGGGAAGGTTTACGACAAAGTCATGGCCAACCTGGAAGAGGTCAAGGCCCGTGGCGGCCCGGTAATTGTTGTCGCTTGCGAAGGCGATACCGATGCGGCTCGCCTTGCCGATGAAGTAATTTATACGCCTCACGTAGAAGAGTTTTTGCAACCGATAATCAGTGTGGCCCCCCTTCAGTTGCTGGCGTACCATATCGCCGTACTGAGAGGGTGCGACGTTGATAAACCGCGAAATCTCGCGAAGAGTGTTACCGTCGAATAAGAAGGCGGGCAAGACCCTTAGATTCTGCAGACTAATCTGCGATCCTCCTTTGCCATCGAGTTAAACATGAGTGAAAACGGCTTGAGTTTCAACGCCCGAAAAGCAATGACAGTTCATCTGGGCGAAGCCGCTGGTTCCGAGCTTTCCCTGTTTCTGCTCCGTCTGGCCGCTCGGGTCGAAGACCTGGAGAACGAGAATCAGAGCCTGCGACAGCAACTGGAGCCCGTGAGTGTTTCGCTTGAAGAGGAAGTTATCCCCCTGCGTCGCGCTGCCTGATAGCGGCTCGCGATGAGCAAGTCGCCAGGGGGTCTCGGCCGCGATCCGGTCAATGCGACCGCCCTGCCGCCGGCAGTCTCCCTGCAGGTCTAAAGAGCGTCGCTTCCGCGGCGCCTGGTCGCCCGGCGACAATCGTGCTATCTGTCTGATCTTGGCGCGGGAGGATGTTCGCCGATGGACGACTTGACCCGTCTGCCTCCCCGCGAGGCGGATAGCCATAAAGGAACCTACGGTCGGGTGCTGCTTATCGGCGGTTCCCGCGGCATGGCGGGCTCGATCTCGCTGGCCGGCATGGCCGCTTTGCGTTCCGGCGCCGGACTGGTGACTCTCGCCGTTCCGGATGACTGCCTGGATACAGTGGCCGGTTTTCATCCGTGCTACATGACGATTCCTTTGCCTGCGGACGCCGACGGAGAATTGGCGTTTGACGTGCGGGATCTTCTGTCCGACCCGCTGCAGTCGGCAAATGCCGTTGCCGTCGGCCCTGGCTTTGGCGATCGCGATTCCGTGCGTGCTTTCGTCCTGGAACTGTACCGTTCCCACAAGGGACCGCTGGTCGTCGACGCCGACGGGCTCAATGCACTGGCCTGTCACCGAGATCAATTGCCGCAGGTCGCAGGCGTGCGGGTGTTTACGCCGCATCCGAGAGAGTTTGCACGACTCACGGGCGAGCATCCGCAATCGGCGGAGGCTGAGGAGCAGGCCGGGCTCCAGTTTGCTGCACCGATACGCGACAGCGTGCTCGTGCTCAAAGGGCATCGAACGCTCGTCACCGACGGACAGCAAGTCTGGCGAAACCAGACCGGCAATCCCGGCATGGCGACAGGCGGCTGCGGCGACGTCCTGACCGGCATGATCGCTGCCCTGCTGGGGCAAGGACTGTCGGCCTGGGATGCGGCCCGCTATGCGGTGCGGCTGCACGGACTGGCGGGCGACATTGCAGCCGCCGAACTGGGGCAGATATCGCTGACCGCGATCGATCTGCTCACCTTCCTCCCAACTGCAATCCAGCAGGAGCAGGCCCGTTAGCCCGGGTCCTTTAAGCGACCGGCGCCAAATAAGCGACCGGCGCCAAAGTTCCCCTGGCGTCGCGGATAGAAACCGCCACGTAGCCGAGTTCGCTTTGTGAGCCGCTTAGTGCGGGTAGCGACGAACCTTGATTGGGGCTTTTCGTCACGCAGGCGGCGCGGTGGTGCGTCCTTCTTTGAGAACGTACGGGATCTTCTCATGAACTGGCTGGTGGGTGTCTCCCTCGGCGATCGCCCGTAGCAGGATCGCCATTGCGGAGCGTCCCAGTTCGTACCAGTCCAGCTGCGTGCAGGTCAGGCCGATCACATCGCCTCCGCCGCCGCCGACGATGCTTAAATCCTGCGGGGTCTGCAGCCCTTTCTCCCAGGCGGCGTCAACCACAAAATGGGCAAGGGCGTTACTGAAACAGATCACCGCGGTCGGCGGCAACGGCGCGGACTGGATCGTGTTGACCACTTCGGCGGCGCCTTCGGGGTTGATCGGTACAAACATCTCCCAGGCGCGGCGGCAGCGGAGCCCGGCGGCCCGCATCCCCTCGCGATAGCCGCGGAGCAGCCACGGATTTAGATCCGGCTGTTGCCAGTGCGCCAGCGCGATCCGGCGATGGCCCAGGCTGGCGAGGTACTCGACTGCCATCTTTCCCCGGCCAAAGGAGTCGGGCACCACCGAACTGACCTTGGGCAGATGCAGGTCGTGATCCAGCAGCACGACCGGCAGGTTGCGTCCGCTGAGTCGGCGGATCAGCTTCTCTTCCGCGACCGAGGCAAAGATCGCTCCACGCAGCGAGATCTGCGAACTCAGTTCGTCAAAGGCGTGCCGCAACTGCGGAATGCGTGAGCTGCGGGCGACCATTTGATAGCCGGCATTGCCGGCCTCGACCAGCGCTCCGTCGAACATGCAACTGCTAACGGTACGGGAGACCACATCGCAGGAGCCCTTTTCGGAACTGTAATCGGCCTGCAGGTAGCCAACGACTTTGGCGGCCGGCGTCAGCTGGGAAGGGGACTGCGGCGGATTGACGAATGTGCCGCGGCGGCGATGTTTGATCAGCAGGCCTTCGGTCTGCAGCGACTCCAGCGCCAGGCGAACGGTCTCGCGGCTGACGCCCAACTGATCCGCCAGTTCGACGGTCGTCGGTAACCGCTCGCCAGGAAACACGCCGTCGGTGATCGCCTTGCGCAAGGTCTGTTCTACTTGCGCGATCAGCGTCAAAGGACGATCGATCCGCGTCAACGGGTCTTCGTCGGGAAGCGGGTTCGCGGGGGAACGGCGTTTTTTGGCCATGGTAAAATACTACAATCAAAAGACACAAACACAACCTCGTTGCCATAGTGTAATAACATTGGGAATCGACGTCGAAGGTTGCTATCATTTTTCCTGTACCCTATGAAAGGGGGTCGTCCCGGGTAACGCGGACGACAGAAGCGTCGAGTGGGCGCGCCTTTTATCGATGGTTCGCAAGCCGCCTTCCTCGCGAGAGAAGTTGCGATGCATTGCTTGGAACGCCTTTCACGGCATGTACTGGACATCGTCCGACGACACGGCTCTCCCGGGGCGCGGGGGGTGCTCGTCCTGTGCCTGGCGCTGGCCGTGGTCCACGTCGGTCCGGCAGTCACAGCGGAAACTGCGGAGCCAGGAGACGTGGACTACCTGCGGGAATTGAAGCCGCTGCTGGCCCGCAAGTGCTACGCCTGTCATGGAGCGTTGCGGCAGGAAGCCGGGCTGCGGCTGGATACGGCCGCCTTCCTGCGGCAGGGAGGCGACTCGGGCGCTGCAATGCTTCCCGGCGACGCCGCCGGCAGCCTGTTGCGCCAGAAGGTCGCCGATCCTGATCCCGACACGCGGATGCCGCCTGAAGGGGAAGGCGAACGGCTCACCGCCGATGAAGTCGATCTGTTCAGCCGCTGGATCAATCAGGGCGCCGACAGTCCGGCCGACGAGGCGCCGGAAGCCTCGCCAGCGGATCACTGGGCCTATCAGCCGCCCGTTCGTCCGCCTGTGCCGGCGATCGCGCCAGAGCATGCGGGCTGGGTTCGTGGTCCGATCGATGCCTTTGTGGCGGCGGCGCATCAACAGCAGGAACTGCAGCCTTCTCTGCCGGCCGAGCCGCACGTCCTGCTGCGTCGCGTCCATCTGGATCTGACGGGCCTGCCGCCGACGCGGGAAGAGTTGCGGGCCTTTACCGCCGACCCGTCGGACGCCGCGTATGCCGCGGTGGTGGAGCGTTTGCTGTCCGATCCGGCTTACGGCGAACGCTGGGGACGGCACTGGCTGGATGTCTGGCGATACAGCGACTGGTCCGGCGAGTTCGACAACCAGGTTCGCGGGGCGCCCCAGGGGATGTGGCGGTGGCGGGACTGGGTAATTGAGTCGCTCAACCAGGACCAGGGTTACGACCAGATGGTGGTCGAAATGCTGGCCGGCGACGAAACCGCCCCGAACGATCCCCAGGTCCTGAGAGCGACCGGCTTCCTGGCGCGGAACTTTTACCGCTTCAACCGGAACGTCTGGCTGTCGGATGCAGTCGAGCATGTCAGCAAGGCGTTTCTCGGCGTCACCATGGAGTGCTGCAAGTGCCACGACCACAAGTTCGATCCGATTACGCAACAAGAGTACTATCAACTGCGGGCCTTCTTTGAGCCGCACCATGTGCGGCAATACCCAACGACCGACGGCCTGGAAATGCATCGCGTGTTCGATCAGGACCTGGACCAGGCGACGTACCTGTTCCACCGGGGCGATGAGAAACAGCCGGTGACGAGCAAGCCGTTGTCTCCTCTCACGCCAGCCCGTTTCGGTCCGTCGCCGGCGATCGTCCCGGTCGACTTGCCGGTCGCGGCGTTCTATCCGTCGCTGGCGGATTACGAAAGCGATCCCGATCGGATCCGCCAGGAAGCAGAAACGGCAGTCACCGCCGCGGCGAAGGAACTTGAGCGATCCCAGGAGAAGCTGGCCGCCGCCCGGCAGGCGCTGTCGACTGCGGACGGACCAGAGCGGGAGGACGCTCTCAAACTCACGGCCGAACTGGAACTGCGTCTGGCGGCCGCTGAGCACAGCGTCGCGGCCGCGGCCCTGCTGGCGGAAACCCTGACAGCGCGCCTGGCTGCTGAACGGGCTAAGTACGCCGACGCGAACGATCGTCCCGCGCCGGAGCAGATCCTTGCGCTTCGCCAGCATGCCGATCAACTGGACCGGCGACTGCGACGTCTGGAAATCGATCGCGACCTCGCCCAGTATCGCTACGAGGTGGAGACGGCTCTGCGATCGGGTCGCGGGCCGAACAAAGCACAGAAGAAGCTCGACACGGCACGCGCCCAGTTGGCGGAGTGGCGGGAGAACCCAAGAGCCGGCTATCGCCCGCTGGGCGAACAGCATCCCATGGTCAGCAGTGGTCGACGGCTGGCGCTGGCCCGCTGGATTGTCGGCCGGCAGAATCCGCTGGCGTCGCGGGTCGCCGTCAATCACCTCTGGCTGCGACATTTCGGCGCGCCGCTGGCTGCCGATGTGGGCGACTTTGGCATGCGGAGTCGCCGTCCCCCTTTGGCCGATCTGCTCGACTATCTGGCTGTCGACCTGCAGGAAAACGGCTGGACCATGAAGCGACTGCATCGCCAGATCGTGCTGTCGAGCGTCTATCGGCAACGGTCGGCTGGCCCGCAGTCGTCGCCGGGGAACTTCGTTCGCGATCCCGAGAACCGCTATTTCTGGCGGATGAACGCCCGCCGGGTGGAAGCCGAAGTGGTTCGCGACAGTATCCTGCATGTGTCCGGGGCCCTGGATCGCACGCAGGGAGGAATGGAGATCGGACTGGACGCGGCGCCCCAGTCGCTCCGCCGCAGCATTTATTTGCGCCATGCGCACGAACGGGTTTCCCCCTTTCTGCAGTGGTTCGACAGCGCAAGTTCGCTCGAATGTTATCGGCGGAAGTCGACCATTCTGCCGCAACAGGCGTTGGCCTTGTCGAACAGTCCAATGCCGATCGAGCAGTCGCGCCGGCTGGCGAAAAAGCTGAAGGGGGAAGCTGCTGTAACGGCGGACGAGGCGGCGTTTGTGCAGCTGGCCTGGGAAACGATCTTGTCGCGTTCGCCTTCGCCGGCCGAGCAGGCGGCCTGCCAGGCTTTCCTGGATTCGCAGGCAACGCGTCACTCGGCGGAGGAAGACAGCCTGCCCGACGAACCGCCCTCGCCGGAAGCAGACGGCGTGCGTCTGGCGACGCCGCCGTCGACCGACCCGCAGCAAAGGGCGCGGGAGAACCTGCTGCACGTACTGTTCAACCATAATGAATTTATCACGATCCGCTGAACGGCCTGCTGGCTGTCTGCCGTGGAGAACTGACCGCATGACGCTTCCCGACCGACGCACGTTTCTCTCCGACCTGGGCATGGGATTCACCGGTCTGTCGCTGGCGGCCATGCTGCAGCAGGACGGCTACGCGGCGCCGGGCGCCGCGCCGGTCGACACGGCGTTGCCGACGGGCAGACCGCACTTTGCCCCCAAGGCGAAATCCGTCATCTGGCTGTTCATGATCGGCGGTCTCAGCCAGATGGAAGGTTTCGACCCCAAGCCCGCGCTCAACAAGTACGCCGGAAAAACGATCGAATCCACGCCGCACGCGGATGTGCTTGCCCAGCCGTACATCGGCCGGAATCTGCGGGTGGTCGACACGGGAAAAAAGATCTGGCGCGATATCTACCCGCTGCAGACCGGTTATCGCCGTTTCGGCGAAAGCGGCGTCCTGCTCTCGGATACCTGGCCGCATGTGGGGGAGTGCGTCGACGATCTGTGCCTGATCCGCTCGCTTTGGACGACCGACGATAACCACGGAGCCCAGCTGCAGTTCCATACAGGCCGGCACCTGCTCGACGGCGTCTTCCCTTCGCTCGGTTCCTGGGTGCACTATGGGCTGGGCACGCTTAACGAGAATCTGCCGCAGTTTGTCGTGCTGGGAAAATCCCTTTCCGAGCGGTTCGGCGGCGCCGGCGGCCATTCGGCCGACTACCTGGGGCCCGAGCACGACGGCGTGCCGGTCGAGGTCGACCCGCGGCGTCCCTTGCCGTTTGGCGCCCCGCCAGCCGATGTAACCGCGGCGGAACAGGAAGGGGAGTTTGGCCTGCTGAACCAGCTCCATCAATTGACCGCGGTCGAGTATCCATCCGACCCACAGCTGAGAGCGCGGATCAAATCGTACGAACTGGCCTTCCGCATGCAAAAGGCGATGCCGGAGGTGTTCCAGTTTTCGCAGGAGACGGCCGACACGCAAAGCCTGTACGGACTGCAGGATCCGTCCACACGGGACTTTGGCGAAAAATGTCTGGCCGCCCGACGGATGGTGGAGCGAGGCGTGCGATTCATCCAGGTGTACGACGGCACGGCCCCCGGCGGCGGAAAATGGGATACGCATGATGACTCCCGGAAACGGCTGGCCGAGAATGCCCAGAGCGTCGACAAGCCGATCGCCGGTCTGCTGCGGGACCTGAAACAGCGGGGCCTGCTTGAGGAGACGCTTGTCTGTTTCATGACGGAGTTCGGCCGCAGCGTCGGCGGTCAAGGCGCGAAAGCGACCGGCCGGGAGCACTCGCCCTATGGGTTTACGGTCTGGATGGCCGGCGGCGGTATTCGCCCTGGCGTACACGGCGCGACTGATGAGCTGGGATTTCACGCGGTCGAGAACCGGCATTACGTGACCGATATCCACGCGACCGTTTTGCACCAGCTGGGGCTGGATCCCCGGCGGCTGGAAGTGCCCGGACACAAGCGAATTGAAATCGACTACGGCCAGCCGATCCGAGAGATCCTGGGTTAGCCGCGCACCGACAGTCCTGATCGGTAAGGCCCGCTCGACGGGGGCGGCAGCCTGGAAGGGAGATTGCTGCGGCGTGGATCTGGCGTCTGCGGGGGTGTTGACGGGACGGGCAAAACAGCTTCTGTTTGGCGGCATGGCGTCGTCGCGACAGCGGGTTGCAGGCGGGCCTGCTGGCTGGTTCAGGAACAGGACTCCATGCCGATACGCGTATTGCTGATCATCCCGACGCTCGACCGGGGCGGCGCCGAAAAACAGTTGGCGTATCTGGCGACGCGGCTGCCGCGCGAGCAGTTCGACGTGCATGTTTGCGCGCTCACCCGTGGCGGCCCCTTGGCCGCCATGCTGGAGGAAGCGGACATCCCGCTGACCGTGATCGGCAAATCCTGGAAGGTTGACCCGGGCGCCTGGTGGCGTCTGCGAAAGTTCATTCAGCAGCTCCAGCCCGACATTGTGCATACGTGGTTGTTCGCCGCCAACAGCTACGGCAGGGCGGCTGCGTTTTCGGCGGGCGTCCCGCATGTGCTGGCCGGGGAACGCTGCGTCGATCAGTGGAAGGTCTGGCACGAGTTCGCCATTGACCGCCGCCTTGCACGTCGCACCGAGAAGATTCTCACCAACAGCACGGGCGTGCAGGAATTTTATACGCGGCACGGCCTGCCGGCGGAAAAGTTTGTGGTGATACCCAACGGGATTACGCCGCTTGATCCGACCGTCGCGGGAGCGCGCGACGAACTGCTGGCCGAACTGGAATTGCCGGCCGACGCCAGGTTGATTACGACCGTGGGTCGATTGTGGCCGCAGAAGCGGATGAAAGATCTCATCTGGGCGGCGGAGCTGCTCAAGTGCATCCGGGAAGACTCCCACCTTCTAATCGTGGGAGAAGGGCCGCAGCGGTGGCGACTGGAAGTTTTCCGCGACCAGATCGAAGTCGGCGACCGGGTGCATCTGGTGGGACAACGATCCGACGTGCCCCGGCTGCTGTTCCACAGCGAATGCTTCTGGCTGGGCAGCGGTTATGAAGGCCAGTCCAACGCCGTGATGGAAGCGATGTCAGCCGGCTTGCCCGTGGTGGCCACCGATATTGCCGGCAATCGCGATCTGGTGATACCGGAAGAGACGGGTTATCTGGTCGGGGTGGGCGACAAAGCCGGGTTCGCCCAGTGGACGAACCAGTTGCTGGAGAACCCAGCAGGTGCGAAAAAAATGGGGCAGGCAGGC
The DNA here is from genome assembly GCF_007751035.1 of Lignipirellula cremea. Taxonomy (NCBI): domain Bacteria; kingdom Pseudomonadati; phylum Planctomycetota; class Planctomycetia; order Pirellulales; family Pirellulaceae; genus Lignipirellula; species Lignipirellula cremea. The sequence continues at coordinate 4,599,156 of NZ_CP036433.1, forward strand.
CAGCGTCGTATGCACGAAGAATTCACCATCAGTAATATGGTGCAGCGTCACGCTGAACTTTACGCGCACGTCGCTAGCTCAGAAAAATAATCGCGAATGCGTCAGTGGCGTCCGCAGGGCACGCTCTTCCACGACGATTCTGCGGCGTTCCAGCAAACACTGACCTGCGTGGTCAGCGTAGCGCTTGAAGATTACACGACGTACGCCGCCGGGCGGCCTGGGAGGGCAGTGGCAATATCCAGGACACTTCGGCGTATGGCGTACGTCGTACTGAGGGCCGTCGCTCATGCGCCGGAGTTGGCTTCGTTTGTTTTACTTTTTCCGTATGGCGTGGCGACCATCGCCGTGCGGCGGCTATTTCGCGGCGAGTTCCGCGCCCGACTCTTTCCACGCCTGGGCGCCGCCTTCATAGTCAAAGACTGTTTCGAATCCTGCCAGGTGCAGTTTCTCTGCGGCCTTTTTGGAGGAGTCGCACTCTTCGCTGGCGCAGTAAACTACTACGGCATTCTTTTTATTGCCAGCTGTCTTCTCCACATTTGCCAGGAAATCATTCTGGCTGAGGGGGATATTGGTCGATCCGGGGATTTCCGTCTTGCTGAAATGCTCCGAGTCGAGTGTGTTGATGATCGTCAATTCGTCGCCCATTTCGTCGATCATATTTTTGAACTGGGTCGTATTAATGGTTTGCATCGTATTACGCTCCTGATTCCTGAGCGACTCCAGGGGAACGCACAGCGGCGGTCGAGCTGAAGTCATCGGTTTTCCGTTTCGGATAGAACTCCGCCAAGGCGGAGACGCCGTGGACACTGAGAAGATGCAAACGGCGTACCCGAAGCGGCCAATTCCCCCAAAACGGCGTTTCCTGCGTAAAAAAAGATCGCCAGACGGCAGAAATCGATATCACCCGGTTCCCCAGAGAGCGTGACGGCCGCACTGCGACCAGCCGACCGCATGGCGTTCGACCAGGAAAACGCTGTGGGTTCGTTCAGGAGAAATCCGATATGCCAGGAGGTGAATCGGGCGGTTGCCCGGCTTCCGGCAGCAACCGGGCAATCGCGGGATCGATCGCCAGTCCGGCCCGCTGCAGGGCCAGGCGGTAGTCGGCCGGCGTGTTGCAATTGAGGAGACTGGCCAGGTCCGGGTCGAACGGACGCACCTCCTCGGCCGGCATGCGGAGGGTGCGGATCGCTTCAAGCAACGCCATCGGTCGGCGGATGTCCGCGGCCAACAGGCGTTCGACGGCAAGCAGCACGCGAGGCCGATACACAGCAGCCAGCGGTTGGGGGTAACCTGCGGCGTCGCACGGCACAACTGCGTCGACCGTGCTATCAACCGCTAACAGTCGCTCCACCAGGGCGACGACCAGCGACGGGACCAGCAGGGGAGCGTCGCAACTGGTGACGTAAACGGCCTGCGTCGCAGGCGTCAACGCGCGCAGTCCAGCCAGCAAGCCTTCCAGCGGTCCCTGGTCCGGGCGGGCGTCCTGCACTTGAATCCGATCGCGGACGGAGGTTTTGTCCGCAGGAACCGCGCTCCCTGCCTCCGCATTCTCGTCCTCTTCGGCCGCAGCGACGACGACGATGGGCGAGGCCACCGTCGACAAAATCCGCACGGTCCGGGCCAGCATGGTTTCTGGCCCGAACGGCAGGCTCGCCTTGGACAGCCCCATCCGCCGGCTATGACCGCCGCAGAGTACGATTCCGGCGATCGGGATCATCCTGGCGATGCCTGGGGCTGGCGAGCGGGGGCGGGAGCGTTACGACGTTTTCTTGGCGGCCTTCTTTTTGAAGGCTTTTTTGGCCGTTTTCTTTTTGGTCGCCTTCTTTTTGGCAGCAGCTTTCTTGACCGACTTTTTAGCCGAGGCTTTCTTTTTGGCGGCCTTCTTTTTCTTTTTCGGGCCGCCCCGGGCGGCTCTTTCGGCCAGCTCGTGAAGGGCCTGTTCGAAGGTCAGCTCTTCGGTCGAAACGCCTTTGGGCAGCGGGGCATTGGTTTCGCCGTCGGAGATATAAGGACCGTAACGACCGTCGATGACCGTGACAGGATTTTCCGTGATGGGCGAAGGATCGAAGGTCCGCAAGGCTTCCCGTTGCTGGCGGCCGCGGGTCGATTTGGGCTGCTTGAGCAGTTCGATCGCCTGCTCCATGGTGACATCAAGCGGGGACAGGGTGTCGGGCAGTTTGCGGTTCTCTTTCCCGGCGCGAATGTAAGGCCCGTAGGGGCCATTGGCGGCCAGCACCCGTTCCTTCAGTTCCGGGTGTTCGCCCAGGTCTCGCGGCAGGGAGAGCAGCTTGAGGGCCGTTTCCAGATCGATCGAATCCGGTTCCATCCCTTTGAGGAGGGAAGCGTTTTTCGGCTTTTCGTCTTCGTTTTCCGCGGCCAACTGGATGTACGGGCCAAAGCGTCCCATTTTGAGGAAAATGGGACGTTTGTCCTCGGTGAAACCAAGCGGCTCTTCTGCTTTTTCGGATTGCTCCAGCAGTTCCAGCGCCCTGGCCATGGTGAGTTCGTCGGGCGCGATGGCGTCGGGCACGGTGGTCCGGCGGCCATCCTGTTCGACGGTGGCCGAGTCCTTCCACACGCGCAGGATCACTTCGCCTTTGTCGCCCTCGGGCGCTCCGAGCGAGAAGCGATTAATCTCCGAAATGTTGACTTCCTCGAGCTTTGCTTTGACCTGGTCTTTCAGTCCGCCGCCGCCGCCCTGCAGGCCATGGTAGAAGTCGTTCAGGTAAGGCACATGGTCGGCCTCGCCGCGGCTGATGGTGTCGAGGGAGTTCTCCATCTGGGCGGTGAAGTCGTAGTTGACCAGATGGGGAAAGTGCTCTTCGAGCAGCCGAATCACGGAGAAGGCCACCCACTGCGGGACGAGGGCTTTCCCTTTGAGATAAACGTACTTTCGCTCCAGCAGCGTCTCGATAATCGCGGCGTACGTACTGGGACGACCGATGCCGCGGCTTTCCAGCTCTTCGGTCAGGCTGGCTTCCGTATACCGGCGAGGCGGCTGCGTGGCGTGGCTTTTGGAGTCGAGCTTGCGGCAATCAAGAATGTCGCCTTGGACGACGTTCGGCAGGATGCGTTCTTTGTCCGCCAGTTCCGCTTCCGGTTCGTCGGAGCCTTCGACATACGCCCTGAGGTGGCCCGCGAAGTCGATGATTTTTCCCGTGGCGACGAATACGGCGCCGCCGCCTTCGAGGGTCAGGGTGATATTGCGTCCGCGGGCGGGCAGCATCTGGCTGGCGATGGTGCGCTTCCAGATCAGCTCGAACAGTTTGAACTCATCGACGCTCAGCTCGTTCCGCAGGGCGTCGGGCAGCTCAAAGGGATGGCCGGCGGGGCGGATGGCCTCGTGAGCCTCCTGCGCGTTTTTGACTTTGTTGGCGTAAGTGTTGGGCTTTTCGGGCAGAAAGTTGGGGCCGTACTCGGACCGTACCAGATCCCGGGCGGCGTCGACCGCGACGGAGGCCAGCGTGGTCGAGTCGGTACGCATGTAGGTAATATGGCCCTTTTGATAGAGGCTCTGGGCCGCGCTCATTGTCCGCTTGGAGCTGAAGCCGAACTTGCGGTTCGCCTCGGCGATCAGGGCGGTTGTAATAAAGGGCGCTTTGGGGCGATCGGTGAAGGGACGCTCTTCCAGCGAAGTAACTTTGAACTCGGAGTTGCGGATCCGTTCCGCCAGCTGATTGGCGCCGGCTTCATCCAGCAGCAGCAGGTTGGGGTCTTTGACCTTGCCCGTCTTTTCGTCGAAGTCCTTGCTGTTGGGGATTTTCTTCCCTTCAACCAGCCGCAAGGTTGCTTCAAACGGGGATTGCTCGGACTTGACGAAAGTGCCGACCAGATCCCAGTAGACGGCCGAAACAAACGCCCTGCGTTCCCTTTCCTGTTCGACGACCAGCCGCAGGGCGACCGATTGCACGCGGCCGGCGGAACGGGCTTTGCCGCCCACGCCGCGACGGACGACATCGGACAGATCGTATCCGTACAGGCGATCCAGGATGCGGCGGGTTTCCTGGGCGCGCACCAGGTCGTTATCGATCTGGCGAGGATTGGCCAGGGCGTTGTCGATCGCTTCTTTGGTGATTTCGTGAAAAACGAGCCGGTGGACAGGCACGGTCGGCTTGAGAATTTCCGACAGGTGCCAGCTGATCGCCTCTCCTTCGCGGTCCTCGTCCGTTGCCAGATAGAGTCGATCGGACTCTTTCAGCATGTCTTTGAGGCGTTTGACTTCCTTTTTCTTGTCGCTGTTGACAATGTAAAAGGGTTTGAATTCATCATTGACGTTGACGGCCAGATAGGCCCAGTCTTCGTTCTGGTATTCAGCCGGGACGTCTTTCTTGTTGCCGGCGAGGTCGCGCACGTGGCCGACGCTGGCCTCCACCAGATACTCGTCGCCGAGAAATTTGGAGATGGTTTTGGCCTTATTCGGCGATTCCACAATCACCAGGGCCTTACCTTGTTCTTTTCCCTGTTTGGCCATCGCTTTACCAGGCAGCTGAAGTGTAGAGGAGAAATAGTTCGAGTCCGCAGCGTACCGCGATTCGACCGATTTTGATTGGGGGGCTTGGACAACCGGGCGGAACGAGGGAAGATTCGGACTATTCGAATCGACCCAACCTCCCACGGGAAAACGTCTTCTGCCCTTTCTATCGACCATCGTAATCGGCTACGACAGTTGTTATTGGGATTGAACGAAACCCGTTTAGCCTTACAATTTGCTGTTTGCGTATTCCCTTTTTGCCTTACAGTTGGAGGGAATCGCACATTCGCCCCTTGCAGAATAGCGACCGCCTCCAGTGCGGAATGTGCCAGTCGCCGAGCCGCATTGCAAGTAGGTCAATCAATACTCTGTTCCACAAACTGTCAAGCCCCAGACGCGCAGGGCCGCCGCCGTCGCTGGGAGCAACACCCAAATAAAGACGGCTTTTCCGAGGGATTCAAGATGGCAAGTCCTCTTTCCGTATTTCGGAAGAATCAAAAAGTGTTAATGGCAGGCTTCGGTATTGCCATTATGTTCGTGTTCACCATTGGGGCCGCGATCACGCAGTACCAGGGCTCGTTCCAGGGGGCCGGCAACACAGGGCCCGACCCGACGGTCGTCTCGTACCGCGGCGGAAAAATGACCGAAGGGGAACTGGATCGCCTGCACATGCGGCAGGCGAACACCATGGCGTTCCTGCAGCAGTTGTTCCTCTACATGCGGGAAAAAGATCCGACCGCGACGCCCAAAGCGCCGATGATCAGCCCCGCCAATAGCCGGCAGGACGTGTTCTATCGCTATCTGCTTGCCAAGAAAGCGGAAGAAATGGGCATGGTCGTGAACGACCAGGCTGTCTGGGATTATCTGGTCCGGTTCTCCAATTTTGAGCTTCCTCCGGACCGCTTTGCGATTCCGAAAGAGGTTATCGAGCCGGTCGAACGGCGGATCTCCCAGGTACAGCTGTTCGATTCTTTTCGGATGGAACTGCTCGCCATGCAGTACCAGACCATGGTGATGTCGGGCGTCGTTCCTGACTCGGGCGAAGCGAATCCGTCGCCCGCAGAACTTTGGGACTACCACAATCGCTTCACGCAAAGAGTAACAGCCACGGTGGCGCCCGTTTCGGTGGACGCTTTCCGCAGCAAAGTGACGGCCAAACCTACCAATGCCCAGTTGCACGAACTGTATGACAAGTACAAGTATCGTCAGCCCGACCCGGATTCCGCCGAACCAGGATTCTCTCTCCCGCTGAAGCTGGCTTTTAATTATGTCCGTGCCGACTTTCAGACCTATCTGGATGCGGCAAAGAAAAAAGTGGACCACGAAGCCGTCGTCGCTGAGTACGAGCGGCGCAAGTCCCTGGGGCAGTATCGTGTTTTCACCCCGACGGTCGATGAAGCCGACCTCGGTCCGGTGACGATTCCGCCGGTAGCACCGAGTGATCCGCCGGCGACCGACCCGAACGATGCTCCCGCACCGCCGACTCCCAAGCCGAGCGACGCCGTGGATCCCACCGCTCCGCCGGCCCCCGCACCCAGCACTCCCGCCGACGAACCGAAAGCGGACGAACCGAAGGCCGACGAACCGAAAGCCGACGAACCGAAAGCCGACGAACCGAAAGCGGACGAACCGAAAGCGGACGAGCCGAAAGCGGGCGAACCGAAAGCCGACGAGCCGAAAGCGGACGAACCGAAAGCGGACGAACCGAAAGCGGACGAACCGAAGGCGGATGAATCGAAGGCCGACGAACCGAAGGCCGACGAACCGAAAGCCGACGAACCGAAGGCCGACAAAGAAGACCAGTCTTCGCGGTCGTTGAAGCAGGGCGAATTCTTCGTTGCTCTCCAGGACGACGCGCCGAAGACGGAGGACGCGCCGAAGACGGACGACGCGCCGAAGACGGACGACGCGCCGAAGACGGACGACGCGCCGGCTCCGCCCGTGCTCGAGGAACCGGCCGCTTCGGACAAAGGCGACGAAGAGAAAGCGGATGAGTTCAAGCCGTTGTCGGAAGTCGAAGACGAAATTCTCGACTATCTGTCGCGCGACAACGCGATGAAAGCGATGGAAGCCGACCTGGCGAAGATCGCCACTCAGGTCAAAACCTACAAGCAGGAAGTTCGGGCGGCCGCCGCCCAGAAGCTGCCTGCGCCGGAACCGCTCGATCTCAAGCAGTTTGAAGGTCCCGGTCTGACCGTGGGTCGCATGCCGCTGTTTGACCACCGGGAAGTTGCTGAAACGGAACTTGGCAAAATGAACGCGGGCGACGGCGGAGCCGGTCGCAGCACGACCTTTGTCGACCTTGCCTATGGTCGACAGGAACCGGTGCTGTACCTGACGCAGCAGATTTCGAACATCCAGCGTTTGGGTTCGGGCGCGAAAGACGCCGATCGCAGTTACCTGTTCTGGGTAACGCAGATCGAAATGCCGCGCACGCCGACGTTTGAAGAAGCGAAGGAAGCTGTTCGTGAAGCCTGGATCACCCAGGAGGCGCGCAAGCTGGCGATGCAGGACGCACGCGACAAGGCCGCGAAGGCCCGCGCCGCTGGCTCGCTGGCCAAGGCTTCCTCCGACAGCAAGCAGACAAACGCCTTTACCTGGATGAATCCGCCGGATCTCGCGATGGCGCAGTTTGCCCAGCAGTTTGGCCAGCAGGTTGTCGATCAGTTTGGACCGAAACTGAATCGTGATGTCGAGAATGTCGAAAAGCCCGGCCAGGATTTCATGCGGGAAGTTTTCGCACTGGAGCCCGGCGAAATCGGCACGGCCTGGAATGATAACAAGTCCATCGCGTACGTGGTGGAAATGAACGAGCCCGCCCCGGACGCTGCCGAGCCGCAACTGACCAGCGAACAGCGCGTGGCTGCCTTCCTGGAGAGTCCTAGCCTGATCGACAGCTCGACTCGTCAGCTTTACCGCAGTTCTGCGATCGAGTATCACCGCGATTGGGTGGAACAGCTGGAAGACGAGATGAATATCACCTGGACCTTCACGGAACGGGATAACTAAACCCGTTTTTCGCCAAGGCGTCAGGGGAACTCTCCTGCCGCAAGAATTGCGTTAGCCAGAGAAATCGACCAGCCGCCAGGATTCATGCCTGGCGGCTGGTTTTTTATTGGGATTAGGCGACGTCGATCAGGTCAGATGCGTGGGCGGACTGTTTACCAGGGATTGCGGCGCCAGGTCTGCACCTTGACCTGGTCGGGCAAAAGCTGGATGCGGATGGCGCCTGTTTCGGCCGTATGCAGCACCTGGGCGCCTGCTGCTTGAAAGCCCGTTTGGGAATCGGTCAGATCGCGTCCGCCTCCGCCGGAGATTAGTGCCCATTCTGGCCGGCACCATGTGGCGAACCGTTCCGGAGCACTGCCGGAACTACCATGGTGGGGCGCGAGTGTAACGTCGCAGTCGATGGGATCGGACTGCAGCAACCGGTCCATTCCTTGCTCTTCCAGGTCGCCGGTCAGTAACAGGGAGCGGCCTGCGTACTCCAGGTTTAGCACCACGCTGTTGGCGTTGTCAGAGCCGCCGACGCCTTCGGCCGTCGGATGCAGGCAGCGCAGCATCGCTCCGCAGTCGAACTCCAGCATGTCGCCCGCCTTGATTTCCTTCAGCTCGGCGCCGGAATCCAGGATTGCCTGGCGAAGCGCGAGCAGACCGGGCGATGTCTGCTGGAACATCACCGGAGAGACGTAAACTTCGCGGATCGTCACCTGCTGCAGCAGGTCGGGCAGGGCGTTGTAATGATCGGCGTCGGCGTGGGACAGAATCACGGCGTCCAGATGTGTTGAGCCGGTATAGTACACGGCGCCGGCAATCGCCCTGGCGCCGGGTTGCGGCTGGCCCAGTCGCCCTGCGTCGTACAGTACTCTTTTGCCGTCGGGCGATTCCAGCAACACGCTCAGGCCGTGTCCCATCGCCAGCACGGTGCAATCGAACCCGCCGGCTCGGTCTTTCGCCAGTTGCGCCGCTCCGGTCAGCAATAGACCACAAGCGGCCCAGGCGGCCAGCAAAGCCGCCTGCCAGCGAAGCGGCAACGACCGCCGGTAGAGAATGGCAAGGCAGGCAGCGACCACATAAAAGACGATCGTCCACCACCAGGTCATGCCGACCGTCCACCAGTGTCCCCAGGAAAGGCCCGCCGCCCTGGCGACAAGTCCTTCCATCAGCGACAGCGAAGCGTCGCACGGCAGGGCAAAAACGGGGGACAAAACAGGGATCAGCCAGCCGGCCAGTAACAGGGCAAACCCGGAAAACAGGGCGACCGCCGTCAAAGGCGCCAGCAGAGGCCCTAGCAAAAGAGCCGCCGGCGCCGCGACGTGAAATGTTCCCATCACTAGCGGCAGTGTCGCCAGCCAGACACAAACTCCCGCCAGCCAGCCTCGCCATACCGCGTAGCAACTGTTGCGAGCTAAACGTTCCGGCCAGGGTCGGCTACGGGCAATCAACCGGTCCAGAGGATCCGTCACAGGTTTCCGACGGAACAAGGGCGCACACAAGTTCAAGGTCGCCACCGCCAGAAAGGAGAGCTGGGCTCCTGTCGAAAACAGCTCCGCCGGATTGCAGGCCAGCAGAAACAAGGCGGCCGCCGCAATCGTGTTGAGACCAAGAGCCGGCCGGCCCAGTCGCGACGCCAGGCAGGCCGCCGAAATCACCACGGCCGCACGCACGACCGGTGGACGAGCCTCGGTAAGCAGCGCAAAAAACACCACGAATAGTATCACCAACAGCAGAGTTGTTCGTCGCGAGACCAGCCCCAGTCGACCCAGCAGCCAGACGCCGCTGGTCAGCATTGCCAGGTGCATGCCGGAAATCGCCAGTACATGGATGACTCCCGCCAGAAAGAACTGCTGCGTGCGGCCTTGCTCTAATTGCTCTCGCTGACCCAGCACCAGCGCGGCCGCCAGTGGAGCGTTGGTCGGGCTCAGGTAACGCTCAAAGGTCTGTCGCCCCTGGTCGCGCAACCGGCTGAGCAGGCGTCGTGGGCCCAGCCAGGATCCCTCCAGCAGAACGCTGACGCTGGCGGGCTGTTTGGCGCGTAGTCGACAAAGCTGCCGCTGGGCGCGCAGCTGCTCCTGGTAGTTGAAGCCGCCCGGGTTTTCGTCGGGCGGAGCACGGTCGAGCATGCCGAGTATTTCGATCAGGTCGCCTGACTCCACCTGGGGCAGGTGGCCGTCAACATGCAGGGTGGTCAGCCCCGATGCAGGCCGCCAGACGTCGCCGTGTCGCAGGGCCGTCACGCGCAGGGACAATCGCGTGTGATCTCCCTGCTGCATCGTGGCCAGCGGGTTGAACGGCGGCGCGGGAACCAGGACCGGCGAGCCGAGCGCGATGGCCCTGACCGCGACCCGTTGTGGCTCCTCCGTGGCGACCAGGCCCAGTTCATCGGCCGGATAAACCGACCAGTATTGATGATGTCGCATGCCGCCCGCGGAGGCCGCCGCTAACAGCAAGCAGATCGTCGCCGGCATGCGAGCGTCGAAGCGACGGCAAACGGCCCAGCCGACCAGGGCCGCCGCTGCGGCGCCCAGCCAGCAGGGCATGCCGGGGGGCGTATAGCGATCCAGCACCATCCCGGCGGCAAATGCGCCGGCCAGGAAAACCAGGGGCTGATGCGGCAGGACCTTTGTCACCGCCGACGACCGAGCCGTGCCGGGCGACGGACTTTCGTCGGTTGCACGGGACGGGAGTTGCGCGGAGGAAGCGATGCGGGGTTCGTCTGCCATGGCCCTGCTCATCGACACCTAAAGCCGACCGGAAGTCGGCCGTTCTGCGTCTCTCGGGGAGATTCGCATTTTTGCCCTGCTAAAAAGGCTTCTTTTCAGGGCCAGTTCCTGCTCGCAGCGAAACAACCCGACGCCGAAGTATTTCTTCGCTGGCGTCAGGTGGTCAGCGTCCCTTTGGTGCTGGGAACGCCCGTTTGCCGCGGGTCGTTTTCAATGGCCATGCGCAGGGCGCGGGCGGCGCATTTGAAAATGCCTTCGCTTACATGGTGGCTGTTGCGGCCGTGGTGCACGATGACATGCAGATTGCACAGGGCGTTGGCGGCGGTCGCCTGCCAGAAGTCCTCGATCAGTTCGCTGTCGAAAGTTCCGATCTTGGCGGCGGGGATTTCGGCCTGGAAAACCATGTAATAGCGACCGCTGAGATCGATGGCCGTGGTCACCAGGGTTTCTTCCATCGGCAAGGTGAAGTGCCCGTACCGGCGAATGCCGCGTTTGTCCCCGAGCGCCTGGCGAATTGCCTGACCGAGGCAGATGCCGACATCTTCGACCGTGTGGTGGTCGTCGACATGCAGGTCGCCCTGGGCTTCTACGGTCAGGTCGATCATCGAGTGGCGGGAGAACAGTTCCAGCATGTGGTCGAAGAAGCCGACCCCGGTGGAGATTTTGGAGACGCCTGTGCCATCGAGATCGATCGACAGGGCGATTTTTGTCTCGGCGGTGCTGCGCTCAATGTGGGCGGTTCGGGACATAAGTATTACTTCAGCAGGGTTTCTAAGAGAGACAGGCAGGCATCGATCTGGCCGTCGTCGCCGACGCTGATTCGCAGCCCTTCGCCCCAGTCGGGATAGTTCATATAACGGACAAGAATGCGACTGGCTTTGAGCTGTTCGTACAGCGGTTTGACCGGTTTTTCATGCACGCACCAGACAAAGTTGGCTTGCGAATCTGGTGCGGTGAAGCCCAGCCGGCGGACCCCCTGCAGCAGCCGCTTGCGCGAGGCCTTGACCTTTTCGACATTGGCCTGCAGCCATGCCTGGTCGTCGATTGCCGCTGTCGCCGCGGCCAACGACAGCGCGTCGCAGTTGTAGGAATCTTTGACCTTGATTAACTCGGCGATCAGGTGGGGCTGGGCGACCAGAAATCCGAACCGCAGCCCAGCCAACGCGTAGGATTTGCTGAGCGTCCGTGAGACGAGGATCTTCTCGTTTTCTTTCACCAGGTCGATACAGCTCTGCTCTGCAAAATCGACATACGCTTCGTCGACCACCAGGGGGCAAGGTAATCGCTCGGCAATCGCCAGGACCTCCTCCGGCGACAGCACGGTTCCGGTCGGGCTGTTCGGGTTGGGCAGGAACACCAGCTTCAGTTCGTCGGTTCCTTCGGTGAAGGCCGCGGGCAGGCTCCAGTCCGGCTGGAACGGAATCTCTTGCCACCTGGCGCCCTGCAGTTGAGCCAGGGTGCGATAAAGAATATAGCTAGGATACGGCAAGCGGATGGACTGGCCTGGTCCGACAAACGCCCGGGTGACGATCGTCAGGATATCGTCGCTGCCGTTGCCGCAGAGAATCCAGTCTGGCTCCACCCCCAGCACTTCGGCCGCCCTTTGACGGAAGGCCGTTCCGACCGGATCGGGATAACGCACCAGGGTCTGGGCGGCGGTCTGGATCGCCAGCGGCACGGCAGGGGAAGGCGGATACGGGTTCTCGTTGGTGTTGAGTTTGATGAATTTGCCCGCCTGGGGCTGCTCGCCGGGCGTGTAGCCCTGCATCGCTTCAATTTCGGGTCGAAAGAACGACATCGGTTTTCTCGGAGTTGGCGAAGGCGACGGGTGCGGGCCGGCGCCGCTGGGGAGGATGCAGCAAGGCGTTGCCGTGAAGACGGTCCTGTCAGGATGGATCGCTCGCGGCAGGCGAATCTTCCAGGCGAATGTCGACGCTGGCCCGATGCGCGGTCAGCCCTTCTTTATCCGCCAGCAACTGGATATCAGGAGCGATCTGCTCAAGCGCGCTGGCGTCGTACTGGATCACGCTGTTGCCGCGGAGGAAATCATTGGCCGTCAAGCCGGAAGCCCAGCGAGCCGTGCCGCCCGTAGGCAACACATGCGACGGCCCGGCCGCATAATCGCCCAGGGCGACGGGGCTGTAATTCCCCAGGAACGCGGCTCCGGCGAAGCGGATCTTTGCCAGCAATTCGGCCGCGTTGTCGGTGGCGATGTGCAAATGTTCGGGCGCGATGCTTTCGGTTAGGCGGCATGCCTGTTCGGCGTCTTCGACCAGGATCAGGGCGCCAAAACTCTCCAGGCTCTGCACGGTCAGTTCGCTCCGAGACAGCCGGGCCACCTGCTTTTCCAGTTCCGCCCTCGTGGCGTTGAGGGTCGCCTCGCTCCAGGTGATCAGAATGCTGGCTCCCGGGGCGTGCTCCGACTGGGCGAGCAGATCGGCGGCGGTGAAGTCGGGACGGGTGGTTTCGTCGGCCAGCACCACCACTTCGCTGGGACCGGCGATCGAATCGATATCGACCTCTCCATAGACATGCTTCTTGGCCAGTGCGACAAACAGGCTGCCGGGGCCGACGATCTTGTCAACCGCGGGCAGACCCTCCACGCCGTACGCCAGGGCGGCGACGGCCTGGGCGCCGCCGATGCGATAGACCTCGCTGACCCCCGCTTCGCGGCAGACGGCCAGGACATCAGGGTTGTTGGAGCCGAAGTCGGTAGGCGGAGCGACCACGGCGATCTGTTTGACTCCCGCCGCCATTGCAGGAACGGCCGTCATCAGCACGGTGGACGGATAGGCGGCGGCTCCGCCCGGGACGCAGACCCCGATCCGTTCCAGCGGCAGATAGCGTTGCCGCAAGAGGACGCCGGGCCGGCGGACTTCGACATCGCGCAGGAGCAGGGCCTGTTGGAATTCCAGAATGTTGTCGCGGATGCGGCGGACGGTCGCCAGAAAGGCAGGGTCGGCAGCGCGATGGGCGGCGTCGATCTCGGCTTCGGACACTCTGAGCGTGGCCGCGGTGAGTTCAGCACTGTCGAGCTTCAGGCCGTAACGCAGCACGGCCGGAAGGCCTTCCTGTTGCACGTCGCGGCAGATCCGGGCGACAACCTGCTGGGGCGAAAGGGCCTCGCCGAAAACTTCGATCGTGCGACGCCGGCCGGCCTCGCTGACCACATCGCCGCGGGGGCTGAGTTTTTCCCGCAAGGCGTCGAGTGCTGCGCCGACGTCGTGGCGACGGGCGTCAATAAAGGGAATGGAAAGCGACATCGGCAACAAACGGGCAAGCGGAAGCAGGCGGAATCGACGAAACAGCAGGACCCGCGAGGACGATCCCGGGTTCGCTCACAAAAACCTATTGTGACTCCCCATTCGTCCAGCGCAAAGGTGGAGGGGACCGGTTCGCTCGACATTGGGTCGGACCAGGAGATCGCCGCGGTTTCACCGACTAGTCGGTGGGCGACCGCTGCAGGCAGAGAATGCAGACGTCGTCGTTCTGCAGATGCCCGGCCGCGTGCCGTTCCATGGCGTTCAGCAGGGCCGTCCCCAGGGCGGCGGCGCCCGTTCCGCCCTGGGCGAGAACCTCCCGGATGCTGGGCGTGCCAAAGCAGGCCAGGTGGGAATTCATGGAGTCGCTCAAACCATCGGTATAAAGCAGAATCGCATCGCCGGACTGCATGTCGAGGGTTTCTTCGGTATACGTTCCTGCAGGGTCGACGCCAACGGGCGTGCCCATCTGCTGCAGCGTCAGCTCTTTCACTTCGCCGGCGCCGTTTCGCAGTAACGGATTCATGTGACCCGAGTTGACGAGGGTCAAGCGGTGCTGATGCGGATCCAGCACGGCGATTACCAGTGTGACAAAGCCGTCGGCCATGTCGCGTTCACAAAACTGCCGGTTCAGCCGCTGCATGGCCTGCGCAGGCGACGGCTCTGTCAGCAGCCAATAGCGAACGTCGCTGCACAAGCGGGCCATCACAAGCGCGGCCGCGGCTCCCTTCCCCGACACATCGCCCTGCACGATTGCCAGGCGACCGTCCGGCAGCTCGATATAGTCGTAATAGTCTCCGCCCATGTCGTTGGCGGCGCGATAATGCTGGAAGAATTCATAGCCGCAGCGGTTCGGGGCGCGGCTGGGCAGAAAGTGCATTTGCACGTCGTGGGCCATGCGCAAGTCGCGTTTTCTGGCGTCGAATTCCCGCTGGGCCTCGTGGGCTTCCACATATTCGACCGCCTGGCCGGCCATCAGCGCGACGCTGACCAGTACATCCAGATCGAGCTGGTTGAAGGGTGCCCGCGGATTGTGGGTTTCTACATGGATTACCCCCAGCGGTTTTTTTCGCGGTCCCAGTAACGGGGCGCAGATGAACGAGCGGATGCGTTCTTCAAAAATCGAGGCCGACATTTGATCGAGGCGCTCGTCGTTGATGGCGTCGCTGCTGAGAAAGGCGGAGCCTTCGGCCATCACGCGCGAGGCCATTTCGCCGCCGACCGGATTGATCGTATCGCTGGAATCGCCCAGGTCGTGGATCGCCTTGGCGATCAGGCGACCGCCAGCCCGTTCCTCCTGCAGGATGTAGGCGCGGTCAGTTTGCGGAAAGGTTTTTACGACCCCTTCGAGGATGCGGGGCAGCACGTACTCCAGATCGAGGGAGCTGCCAACCGAATGGGTGATATCGAGGATCGCCCGCAGTTTGACGTCGGCGTTGACTGCCGCCCGTAAGTCGGCGCTGGACCGTGCGTCCAGTTCGGCGACGATATTGGGTTCCTCGTCGCTTCGAGTTTCGCTGGCTTTGAGCAGTTTTACCTGCTCGACCTTTGCCCTGACGGTGTCGCCATCGGACCTGGCCGAAACGGTGGGCTGATCGTCGGAGGTGGACTCTCCAAAACCGAGGACGATATCGTAGATCCGGATCCGGTCCCGGTCGCCCAGGCGGGTGCGTTTGGTGATCGCCTTGCCGTTGACGTGGGTGCCGTTCACGCTGTCCAGGTCTTCAACATACCAGACATCGGAATCACACAGCAGGCGACAGTGCTGGCGGGACACAGTTCGACTGGCGAACGGAATATCGCAGGTGGAATCGCGACCAATCAGGACCTCTCGCCCCGAAAGCACAAACGATGCGCCGACATTCATTCCCGACAGAATCACTAAGGTGGGCATAAACCGCATATTCCCAAGTCAGGGCGATCATGAATTTCTTGTTAGAACGCTACGGAAGTGCGTTCGTCCGAAGGACTCCATTCTTCAACCTTCCTTGGAAACCCCTTGTCCTAGGGGATTCAGCGGTTCCGCTGGAAAGAGCCAGTTACTTTACCGGTTTAATGGTCTTAGGTGCGCTTTGAATGCGGTAAGCGAGCCAAAGAAAGGCCAAAAAAGGGAACGCCCAGAAAACGACGTGGTTCGTGGTAGATGATTACGAAGGTGGGAAGTCGCACGGGGTGCTCGCCGATAAAACAGGCGGAGCCTATCGTCTTGCTAAATCTTAATATACAGCAAGTAAAGTGGGTCTGTCTACCTGCTGCCGAGGGGGTTGCCCGGATAAAGAGCGAAGTTCACCGGGGTGTTCAGGAGTGGACGCTAAGGGCTTGTTCGCCGCCCTCGCAGGTCGGGAGCTACCACGATCGCCCGCATGTCCGCGAAGCTGTGCAGGTTGTGTAACCCTTGCACTTCAAAGAGTTTACGTTCAGGATTCCTCAGGACCACTGGTACGTTTGCCACATCGCATCGTTGACGACACTGGTGATATCGCGAAAGCTGATGGGCTTGGCGTGGACGCTGAAAACCTGCGCCCGCTTCGCTTCCTCTTTGATATCTTCATCCAGGGCGGCCGACATCAAAATGCACGGCAGACGGGACTGCAGTTCCTTTACCCGGCGAATTGCTTCCAGGCCGCTGAGTTTAGGCATGTGCAGATCGAGCAACGCCAGATGTACCGGTTCGCGACGGACGATCTCCACGGCCTCGGCGCCGTTGGCGGCCAGAATGGTGCGAAAACCGAGAGGCTGAAATACTTCCTGCAGCGTCTCGCGGAGATCGCGATCGTCGTCGGTGATCAGCAGGCAAGGGTATTCCAGAACCATCGCAACGCTCCCAGGCAGGGTCAAAACATCCTTCTCGTACAAGGCGGCGCCAAAAGATCGTGAAGCTTGGCGGGCGAGTCCTCTAAGAAGGATTATAGTTGGCGTGCAAAGCGTGCGCCGCCCAATTCAAGGCATTTGGAAGATTTTGAGCCCGGCGGAAAAAAATCGGTGTAAACCATTAACCTTCCCAGTCTTTTAACAGTATTGGCGATGCGAAAAAAGACGAATCGGCGAGGCTGGATTTCTGGCAAAGGTCCGAGTCACGGTGGCGACTGCTGTCAAACAGGCAGCTTTTGCTGGCAAATCCAGCGTTTTCCCAAGGGGCCGCGTCCAGTTCGGCAGGCCAGTCCACGGCAGCACCATCGTGGGAAGCGGCCGAATCGGATCTCACTTTCGCCCGCTTGCCAGAGATCGCTGCATTCTTATACTACTTAAGCGTTTGACGTTCGGCGTCTTGTCGAGAGACGCCCGCTCGCCGCTTCCTGCCGAGCTACCGCCAACGGGCCGTTGCGGCCTTGATCGCTGGACTCACGAACATCTGTGTGGTCGGATCAATGCTGGATTCGTTTTTCGAATCGGTTCCTGGCAGTTTACCGGCCAGTTTGCGCTGGACGCCCTATCCCCGGTTGAGGGGCGCGGGGCGTACAAGAGGGATGTCAGGTAAACGTCTTCGCTTGAGTGTTGCTCCAACGAAAGAATCGCTGTGACTGCTGACAAAACGGACGCGTCATTCTTTGCGCGGCACGAGTTTTTAATTCTCCGCCTGCACTCGCTCACCGGCCTGATTCCGGTCGGGGCTTATATGGTGGTGCACTTGCTTACCAATGCGAGTGTGATGGCGGGCGCCGCCGCCTTTCAGAACTCAGTCTTTCAGATTCACAGCCTGGGGCCGCTGCTCCCGCTGGTGGAATGGGTCTTTATTTTCCTGCCGCTCCTGTTTCACGGGATTGTCGGGCTGGTCATCATCCGCCGCGGGGTGATCAATACCAGCCAATACACCTTTGCCAGCAACGTCCGCTATACGCTGCAGCGGGCGACAGGCATGATTGCCTTTGTGTTTATCATGTGGCATGTGTTTCATATGCACGGCTGGTTACATTCGGATTCCTGGCTGGCGAACATCGCCGGTCCTCTGGGGGGAGCAAAGTTCCGCCCCTATAACGCCGCTTCTTCGGCGGGCGCCGCCATGCAGCAGTCGCCTTTGATCCTGGCGATCTATGCCGTCGGCGTGCTGTCCAGCGTCTTCCATCTGGCCAACGGCTTGTGGACGATGGGCATCACCTGGGGTTTGTGGACGACTCCCCAGGCGCAAGCCCGAGCCAACTGGATCGCCGTCGCCGTCGGCCTGTTTCTGACGATCGTGAGCGTCTCCGCCATCACGGGTTTCGCCACGATCAATGTGCCTGAGGCCCGTAAGATTGAAGACGAAGCCTACGAAGCTCGGGTGTCGTCGCACATGATCGAGCCCGATGAGCACAAGCGAACACACGATCAGGGCGACGTTCACGCCGCCGGCAGCCACACGCACGAGCATGCCGAAGAACATGGCCACGATCATGGAAACACGCATGACCCCGTGATCAGCGGGACGCAGGCTCCGACCGCGTCGGAACCCTCGCCGTCGACTACGCCAGCGCCCTCGCAGCCCGACGACGCCACACCTGTTTCCGATCAGCCCGATGTCCCTGCGGCGGGACCAGGCAACGAAGAGGCCGGCGGTGCGGAACCAGAGCCGCCGACCCCGTAGTCCCCAATCGGGCGGTTTCTTCCAAGATTTCCAGTGCGAATCATTTAAACAGGCACACCAGCAGATAGGCTTTGTCATGGCGAAACAACGGGTGATGATTGTAGGCGGCGGACTGGCGGGACTTTCAGCCGCCATGAAGCTGGCCGAACTCGACATCGACGTCGATCTCATGAGCCTCGCGCCCGTCAAACGTTCGCATAGCGTTTGCGCCCAGGGCGGCATCAACAGCGTCAACGATCAAACGCGCCAATTGGGCGACGACGAGTGGAAGCACTTCGATGACACCGTCTACGGCGGCGACTTTTTGAACCACCAGCCGCCCGTCAAGGAAATGTGCTACTGGGCCCCCAAGGTGATCGAGCTGATGGATCGCCTGGGCGTGACCTTCAACCGCACGCCGGAAGGCTTCATCGATCGTCGCCGGTTCGGCGGCACGCTCTACAAACGGACCGCCTTTGCGGGTGCGACCACCGGACAGCAACTGCTGTATGCTCTGGACGAACAGGTTCGCCGGTACGAGAGCGAAGGGAAGATCACCAAGTACGAGTTCTGGGATTTTCTCGGCCCGCTGCTCGACGACAACGGCGTTTGTCGCGGCGCTGTCGGCCAGGATCTGGTCTCCATGGAGATCCGCTCCTTCCCGGCCGACGCGCTGATCATCGCTTCGGGCGGTCCCGGACTGGTTTACGGCCGGTCGACCATGTCGATGGCGTGCACGGGTAGCGCGGTTAGTCGCTGTTTCCAGGACGGCGCCAAATACGGCAACGGCGAGTTTATCCAGGTCCATCCGACCGCTGTCCCCGGCGCCGACAAGCTGCGCCTGATGAGCGAATCGGCCCGCGGCGAAGGCGGCCGTGTGTGGGTGCCCCGCAAGGCGCACGACGGCCGCAATCCAATGGAAATCCCGGAAGCCGATCGTTACTACTTCCTGGAAGAACGTTACCCCGAATACGGCAACCTGGTGCCACGCGATATCGCCACGCGGGAAATCTTTGATATCTGCGTGAACGAAGGGCTCAGCGTCGATCCGGAACGCAGTTGCGTGTACCTGGATTTGACCCATATCTCCCGTGCGGAACTCGATCGCAAACTGGGAGGCATCCTGGCCATCTACGAGAAGTTCCAGGGCGATGACCCTCGCGAAACGCCGATGAAAATCTTCCCGGCCGTTCATTATTCCATGGGCGGACTCTGGGTCGACTACGAACGGACCGCTGCGGGCGGCCTGCGGCCGGGCTCGATCGCCAACCAGGCGACCAACATCCCCAACATGTACGCCATTGGCGAGTGCGACTACCAGTACCACGGCGGCAATCGTCTGGGCGCCAACTCCCTGCTGAGCTGCATTTTCAGTGGTCTGTTCGTCGCTCCCTGCATCGAAAATCTGCTGTCGACCTCCCCGCATGGTACGGCCGCCGAGCAGCCTTCGTCGGTCTACGCCAACGCCCGCCGGCAGCACCAGCAGCGCCACAATGCTTTGCTCAAACGCGATGCGGGACGTGAGAACCCGTACCTGATTCACCAGGAACTGGGCAACGTGATGACGCGCACGGCCACCGTGGTGCGGCGGAACGACCAGCTGGAAGAAGGCTACGCCAAAGTGGAAGAACTGCACGAGCGGGCCGAGCATTGCTCGCTGTCGGACACCGGCGGCTGGACCAACCAGAATGTGGTGTTCACCAAGGCCTTGCTGGATATGTTCCCGCTGGCCAAGTCGATTCTCAAAGGCGCCCTGCAACGCGATGAGTGCCGCGGCGCCCACTACAAACCGAATTTCTCGATGCCTCCGCTGACGGCCGAAGATCCGGTCGAACGGCGCCGCGAAGCAGAAGCCTGGTGCGATCGCTTCGCCGCCAATACGGACAAATGGTTGAAGTCAACCATCGCCGTGTGGGACGGTAACGAACCGCAGATCACTTACGAAGAGATTGATACTTCGCTCATTCCGCCGCGGCCTCGGCTGTATGGTCTGGTCGGCGCCGATGTGATCGACAAAGTCTGGAAAGAGCGACAAGCTGCCAGCGGCAAGCAGGAAGCCAAAGCCGCCGCCCACTAACATTTTCGCCCGCGCCGGGTCCCCTGTTGGGAGTCTGTGTGGAATCACCTGGAGCCGAGTGTACGCATCATGGCCGACTCAACGCATCATGGAAACGGCAAGCCTGGCGACTCGTTTGAAGTTCGGGTTCTCCGGCAGGATGGTCCGCAAGAACCCAGCTACTGGGAGCGTCATCAGGTTGCGATCGAACCTGATATGAACGTGATCAGCGTGCTGCAGCGGATCGCGGCGAAAGCCACAACCGTCGACGGCAAGCAGGTGGCTCCAGTCGCCTGGGACTGCAACTGCCTGGAAGAGGTCTGCGGCGCCTGTACGATGGTCATCAATGGCCGGGTGCGTCAGTCCTGTTCCGCCAATGTCGCGCGACTGCTGGAAGAGCATCCGGGCGAGATTGAGCTGCAGCCAATGACCAAGTTCCCCGTGGTGCGCGACCTGATGGTCGATCGCTCCCGCTTGTTCCGTGCATTGACCAAAGTCAAAGCCTGGATCCCGGTCGACGGCTCATACGAAATGGGCCCCGGCCCGAAACAATCGCGAGAGCAGCAGGAGCAGGCCTATCCGCTGAGCGAATGCATGAGCTGCGGCTGCTGCCTGGACGCTTGCCCGCAGTATCGCAAAATTGAAGTGCAGCGGTACGAAGGCGAAACCGACCAGGCGTTTGAAGCACGCAAGAACAAGGCCTACGACAGCGGCTTTGTCGGCGCCCATGCGATCAGCCAGACGGTTCTCTTCAACATGAATCCGACCGGCAAAATGAACGCCAAAGAGCGGACTGACGCTTTGATGGAAGAGGGCGGCATACAGGTTTGTGGCAACGCCCAGAACTGTGTCGCCGTTTGCCCCAAAGAGATCCCGCTGACCACCTCGATCGCCAAGGCCGGCCGCGCCGCCACGGTCCGTTCCGTGGCGCAGTTCTTTGATCGCTAGGGGTCTGCTATCGATTGACTTGAAGGGATTGGGTCTTGGCCATCACGTTGCAACCTTAGCTTCTGCGTGTGACGAACCAGCAGTTTTCGATCGCTCAGCGGCAAACGATAAACTGCAACGGCCTGGGGCGTGGCAAACTGTGCCGTAGCCCCGAAGCAATCAAATAGCCCCCGTCGTGATTGCTTCCGACAGCGGGCAGTAGAACTTCGCTTTCACGCCGCCGATTCTTGACCGGCGGCGTTTTTTCTTCAGGCGATCACCTACACGATTCGCCGCATCCGTTTCAGCAGCAGCAGAAACAGGTTAGCGATGTTCCAGGCGTCATCAACACCGCGGTGGTGGTCGCCCTCCATCGGCAAGCCGACGCGATCGCAGGCTGCGTCGATCTCGAGTTCTTCCGGCAATCCAAGGGCCAGTGAAAACAGCGTTTTCACATTCAGGTGGGTTGGCCCGAACGGATACGGCAGCATGTAGTCGCGGCAGTTCCGTTCAAACTGGCCTCGATCGTAATCGCCCCAGCTGGCGAACAGCCGCTCGCGCGATTTGTACTTGTTCATCAGCAGATCGACGGCCGTCGCCAAATCGTCGGCGTGCTCCACCAGATCGGGCGTAATGCCCGTCAGACTGGTGCAGAACTGGCTGACGTGGGATCGGGCAGGCGAAACCAGGATGCAGCGTTTCTCACGCCGTCGCAGGGTCGCCATGTCGACCGTGCAGAGGCCAATCTCGATGATTTCGCTGATCTGGTTGGGCGGCGGAGGGCGATTCCAGCAAGTGGATTCCACGTCGATGACCAGCACCTGGTCGAGCAATTTCGCCAACTCCGCCTCCAGACTAACCTGACCGATGGGAAAACCTTGTGGACGTCCCCGGACGTCCGGCAGGCTATGGGTTACTCAACGCCAATGCGGCAATGATCCAGCATGGCCGACGGGGCAGCAACGTAACTTGCCAGGAATGGGCCAAACTGAGCGAACTCAGCGCTGGCCTGGTCAAAACGCATTTTGTAGACGATTTCCGTCAAAAACTCGGGGTTCTTGGCCCACAGAGTGACGCCCCATTCCCAGTCTTCCAGGCCGAGTCCCACGGTAATCAGCTGCATGACCTTGCCAGCGAACTGCCGGCCCGAGAGGGCGTGCTCCGCCATCAGTTCATTCCGCCGCTCGAAGGGCAGCATATACCAGTTGGCGCCTGGGTCGCGACGTTTGTTCATCGGGTAAAAGCAGGTCGCCGGCCAGTCGGGGAAGTCGGGCGTCAAACGCTGGCGATTCATCATCGGCAAGCGGGTCGCATAGGCGTTGAGCTTGGCTTCAAAGGCGGGGCTGCCTTTTTCGTCCCCTTCGGTCTGCAGTTTTTCGGCGTACTGCTCGACGGTTGGCACATATTCCGAGATTTCTGTGATCGAAGTAAACGACCAGGTGGTGGTCAGGGCGGCGCCCAGGCGACTGCTGAGCAGACTCTGATGCACGGCGTCCAGCTTCAGCGGATCCGGATCCATCAGCATCAGGGCGAAGTCAGCTTTGTGCCCGCTGACGATGCTGGTCTGCAGGCGTTCCGGCGCCTGAGGGCCTTCGGGATCGAGCGCGGCGATCATGTCGGCGCGGCCCTGGGCGATCTCTTCCGCCGACATGCGAGCAACGGCCGCACGATCAAACGCATAGTAAAGGTGGCTGCAGTGCCAGCCTTCGCTTGGCGTTAGCGATACAGGAATTTCAGCAACTGCCGGCCGACCGTGACTCATGTTCAAGTCCTTGCGAAACGTGCGAATCCCCTGCAGGCGCCTGGGACACGTTCCCAGGAATGCAGTACTGGAGCAAGAAAGGATCCTACCAAATCGGGTCGCTTTTCGGAACCAGTTGCATCCTGGCGAAGAAGACCGGTCGATTCACCGGGAACCCGGCATCCCAGCAAGGAATTGTCCGCCTCAGAAACGCGCAAAAAGAAAGGCGGAGCTGAGAGCAGCTTTCCGCCGGGCAGAATCAGCCTTCGCCCTGATCAGGCAGGACGAAGGGAAGGGATTGGCCGCCTGGACCTGATGGAACAGAGCCCGGGGCAAGCGAGCCTGGCCGAATCAGCCCAGGAACGCGATGGGCGTGCTGGACGGCAAGGCGGAAACGGGTGCTGGAATCGAAGGACGAATGCCGCCCGTGTTCCACCAGTTCGTCTCGCCAAAGAGCATTAATTCCTGGTGCAACACGACACAGGCGATGACCATGGCGACAAACGCAATGACCAGCAAAAACGTGTACACGTTGTAATGCTGCTTTTCACCAACCGGGGCGGGAGCCTGCTGGGCAGGCATGTTAAAGCCGCCCTGGCCCATGGGATCATGAAAGTTTGGTTGCGACACGGTCACCTCTCTGAATAACTCCGCGGCTGGTTTCTTTGATGACCTGTCCGACCGCACGGTTGGGAGCCACCTTCTTGATCACAACCTTGCCCAGGTAGGTGCGATCACGAAAAACGTGGAACTCATGGCCGGGAATCAGGCCGTCGTCGCCGCCCAGGGTGATTTCGACAAACTCGTTGTTGGAAACCGCACTAATGAAGCCCTGCAGATCGGGTTCGATCAGGTCGATCGGCGTGTCCACGCTCAGACCGCGACGGTCTAGGATCCCTTTGTAGCGGCTGACCTGTTCGTTCAGCTGGCTGGCCCGTTCGGTCAGATTCTTCATATCGCCATCCAGCGAGTTGACTTTGTCTTTCATGACAATCATCTGAGCGTAGTTGGCGTCGCGGGCAATCTGCACATCGCGATTTTCTACTTTCAAGGCGGCGTTCTCCGCAACCAGCGCGGCCAGTTGTTCGTGGGCCGATTTTACCTGCTGAACCGCTTCGCCCAGGGCCACATTCAAGCGATCCAGTTCCTGCTGTTTCTGGGTAACCATCTGAGCGCTCTGCGAAACCTTGGTTTCCAGCACGCTCAAAGCGGCCCGGCGAGCAGCCCTTTCACGGGCCAGGTTGTTCAAGATTTCGTTCTGCTCGTTTCGCAATTCGGTGATCGTCCCTTCCTTGATCCGATTCTGCGCGAGCAGGCCCGTCTCCTCGGCTGTTACGAGCTCTTTCCAGTTTTTGTGCGTGGCGTACACCATGATGGCGAACGACATGAACAAAAGGCTCATCATAAAGATCATGACCGTGAAGATCTTACCGAGCAATGTCATCGGTTCTGTTCCTCAATGAATTCGTAAACGGGGGCCGTTCGCCGGGCGACCCAGGGAGAAGAGCCAGGGCGAAATGTGCAATGCCGCAGGAATCGCCCGCAACAGCGAATGCGTTCCAGCTGTTTGCTGCAGTTCCAACGGCGATCAATTCCAGGGAGCGGTGATTTACCCAGTATAGTTAGGGGCAAAAAAAAGTGTCAACGAAAACCGTGCGCAAGTTGAGTTTCCTGCGAACACACCAGATTCGCACGAAAGGACGACTCCACGGAAACCACGGCGCCCCAGTTTCTGCGCTGTAATTGCTTGCCTGTAAAAGACTTAGGTTGTCGATTCCAGAAAAGATCAGCCGCGAAACTGGGGGTGCGCAGGGCCTGCGTCGTCAATCCATTCGCATGCCAGGGCGCCGGTTATTCCCGTTATCTCGAAAAACGCAGCGAGCTGCATGCCTTCCTCTTTTACTAAGGTAGGGCGCGATTACAGGTGCACGGCCAAAAAGCGCTCCAATTCGCCCGGTTCCGGCGCCAATGGCGGGTCGATCCAGGGCATGGCGTCCTTCTTCCCCTCATGCTGCACTGCCACCGCCTTGAAGGCGGCAACCGCCCGCTGCAGGGCCATCCGTTCGCTTTCCCCCTGACCGGCCACGTCCCGCAGGTTGGCGCAACGGGCCGTGACTTGACCCTGTTCATTCCGGGAAACCAGCAACTGGCAGCGAAAGACGGGCGTCTCTATCGGCTCAGAAATGGCCCTCACGCGCGGCGGATCTGGCTCGGTCATCAAAACTCCCAAAGGTGATCAAAGGCAATGCGGACGAAAGGCTCCCTTCCCTCCCGCGAGATTCCCGCGGACTGATCGGGTATTGTACGCGGATGTCGGGCTGTTTGCGAAGTGTCGCCCCGGAAGCAGCAGAAGCAGCCGCCGGGGCTGGCGAATCAGCTACTATTCCGGCAGAATCACCGGCAGAATCGTTGGTCGCTGGTTTATCCCCCTTCGCGAGCGAATTTCGCCATGGAAGACCCGTCTGCCGCCCAGGAACATAACCGCCGCGCCTGGAATGATCGGGTGCGTAAACGCGGCCGCTTTGCGCGGCCTGCGGCGGATGAAGACTTTATTGACCCGCTTAAAAAGCTCGACGCTCTGGGCTGGCTCGGCGGCGATATCCGCGGCAGCCGTACGCTCTGTCTGGCGGCTGGCGGCGGCCGGCAAGGACCCATTTACGCCTCCTGCGGAGCCATTGTGACCGTCGTCGACATCAGCGGGGAAATGCTGGAGCTGGACCGGCAAGTGGCGGCCCAGCGGAAGCTGCATCTGACGACAGTGGAAACCTCGATGGACGACCTGTCGATGTTTGCCGACGGATCGTTCGATCTGGTCATCCATCCCGTCAGCACCTGCTATACGCCAGTCGTGGCTCCCGTCTTTCAAGAAGTCGCCCGGGTCACGCGGGTGGGCGGCCTTTATATCAGCCAGCACAAACAGCCGACCAGCCTGCAGGCCGATATCCGTCCATCGCCGCACGGTTATGAACTGCTGGAACCGTATTACCGGGAAGGCCCCCTGCCGCCCGTGCAGGGCAGTCGCCATCGGGAAGAAGGCACCCTGGAGTATCTGCACCGCTGGGATCAGATCATCGGCGGAATCTGTCGGGCCGGATTCTTCATCGAAGACCTGACCGAGCCGTTCCACGCCGACACCAGCGCCAAAGAAGGGGCGTTCGCCCATCGCAGTCGTTACGTGGCGCCGTACGTCCGCATCAAAGCCCAGCGTCGCGCCCCGCCCGACACCGAGCTAATCAAAAAGATCCTCTGGACGCCCTGACCTCAGGCAATTCCCGCAAAAACACCTGACGCAGACCTGCCCACTTTTTTTCACGCTCTGCCAGATCTGCAACCCGGCAAGCAGAAATAGGCGGTAGAGGGCTCGAACCTCTGACCTTGGCGGTGTAAACGCCACGCTCTAACCAACTGAGCTAACCGCCCGGGTTTTGGGTCAATCTACTATTGCTCTTCCCGATGGTCAATCAGGCCAACAGCCCAATGCTATTCGCGTCCGGTTCGTCTCCCCGCAACTGGGAGTTGGCCGGCGCGCCAGGGTGATCTGGGTGGGGCGGAAGTCGGTCGTGGATTCCTCTTGACGGGATAACCCCGTTTTTGCGACACTCCCGCCCATCAGGAAATGAAGGTGAGCCCGGAAGTTCGCGGCGCGCTCGTTGTACCCATGAAGGGGATTTGGACCGATGAAACGGATTTTCACATTTGCTGTCGCCCCTCTGCTTGCCGTGACGTTGTGGGCAGGGTGCAATAATGGTTCGCCGGTTGCGGAAAACGATCCGGCGACCGCCGTCGAGGCCGCTTCCGAAGTGCAACTGCCCGTCGAAGCCGACGCCAAGCCGGCGCAGGTCGTGGCGGCTTTTCTGGACGCCATTCGCGGCGGCAACGTCGATGTGGCTCGTCATCTGCTGACCCTGACCGCCCGGGTCGAAACGGCAAAACATGATCTGGTCGTGCAGGCGCCCGGCACGCCCAATTCAACCTATGAAATCCTCACGACCGAAGTCTTTGAAAACGGCGGGGCGAATGTCGCCACCCGCTGGACCGAAGTCAGCAAGCAGGGTCGTGAAAGTTTTGACATCACCTGGGTGCTCCGCAATGCGGACGAAGGCTGGCGCGTCGCCGGCATGGCGACCCAAATTAACGAAGCCGACCAGCCGCTTTTCCTTGACTTTGAAGATCCGGCCGGCATGCTCGAACGCCTTGCCGCTGCCGAGTCGGCCCTGCCCGATCCGCAACGCGCCCGCGGCGAGCAGACCCAGGTTTCTAGCGTCGACTAGTCGCCTGAGACGCTTCAAATTACCTTCCCCGGGTGGTTTTCCGCCTGGGGAATCCTTTCAGCCGCCGCCTTCAGTGGGCGGCTGAAGTCGTTTCTTGCAGCAGTCTGCTCGATTGCGTCAGATTGACAACGAACACCCCTCCGGTACGATTGCAGTTGTGAGGAATGGGTCCTCCAGGTT
The DNA here is from genome assembly GCF_007751035.1 of Lignipirellula cremea. Classification (NCBI taxonomy): domain Bacteria; kingdom Pseudomonadati; phylum Planctomycetota; class Planctomycetia; order Pirellulales; family Pirellulaceae; genus Lignipirellula; species Lignipirellula cremea. The sequence continues at coordinate 4,626,325 of NZ_CP036433.1, forward strand.
CGTTCGATTAATCGCTCGATCGGCGCGTCGCAAGACGGGGTCGAAGGAGAATGTCCGCGGTGAGCAAAACACAACTGGAAGCTGCACGCGCCGGTGAAATTACCCCTGAGATGGAAATTTGCGGGCGCCGCGAGAATCTGTCCCCCGAAGTTATTCGGGATGAAGTCGCGGCGGGCCGGATGGTAATCCCGGCCAATATCCACCATCTGGCCGGTCGCCTGGAACCGATGTGCATCGGAATTGCCGCCAGTTGCAAGATTAACGCCAACATCGGCAACTCGGCCGTCACCAGCGATATCGGCGGCGAGCTGGAAAAACTCCACACCTCGGTCCATCATGGCGCCGACACGGTGATGGATCTGTCGACCGGGAAAGCGATCGACAGCATCCGCAAGTCGATCATCGACGCCAGCCCCGTGCCGATCGGCACTGTGCCCATCTATCAAATGCTGGAAGAACTGGGCGGCGAAATCGAAGATATGCGTCCCCAGCACTTTCTGGACATGGTCGAACACCAGGCAAAGCAGGGCGTCGACTACATGACGATCCACTGCGGCGTGCTGCTGGAGCATTTGCATCTCACGACCAAACGCGTAACGGGCATCGTCAGCCGCGGCGGTTCGCTGATCGCCAAATGGATGATGGCCCATCGCAAACAGAACCCGCTCTATACGCACTTTGACGAACTGTGCGAAGTGCTCAGGGCGTACGACGTCACCTGGAGCCTGGGCGACGGCCTGCGGCCCGGCTCCATCGCCGACGCCAGCGACGAAGCCCAGTTTGCCGAACTCGACGTCCTGGGCGATCTGGTCGAGCGGAGCTGGAAAAACGGCTCGCAAGTGATGGTCGAAGGACCTGGCCATATTCCGATGGACCAGATCGACATGAACATCAAGCGTCAGATCGACGTCTGCAAAGGCGCCCCGTTCTACGTGCTGGGTCCGCTGGTCACCGACATCGCTCCTGGCTACGACCATATCACCAGCGCCATCGGCGCCGCCCTCGCCGGCTGGAGCGGGGCCGCTATGCTCTGCTATGTCACGCCGAAGGAGCACCTCGGCCTGCCGAACAACGAAGATGTGAAGCAGGGGGTGATCGCCTACAAGATCGCCGCCCATGCGGCCGACCTGGCCCGCCATCGTCCTGGCGCCCAGAAGCGGGACGATGCTCTCAGCAAGGCTCGTTTTGAGTTCGACTGGAACGAGCAGTTTCGTCTGTCGCTCGATCCCGACACGGCCAAGGCGTACCACGACGAAACGCTGCCGCAGGACACGTTCAAAAGCGCCCATTTCTGCAGCATGTGCGGCCCCAAGTACTGCTCCATGAAGATCACCGAAGACATCCGCAAAATGGCGGATCAGGACGGCGGTCAAATTGTTCAGTTGCAAGAGTCGCCCGCGACGCAGCCGCAGGAATAGGCCGTAAGCATCGGCCGCAGCACGCGCGGGGAACCGTCCCTGCGACGCCATCAGGAAAGAGAATCGCCCCCATCGGGGAACGCCAAAGGCCGGAGAAATCCGGCCTTTTTCGTTGGATTTTTACATCTGGGCGCATCCAGGCTTTCCCAGGATAAGACGCTCAAGGGATGGTCGCCTTTTCTCTCCGACAACCACGCATCCTTGAGGTTTTTGATTCGAAAAGTTGACAAGCCTGGACGGGTATGGCATAGTTCTCCCAATCCTGGGGGGTGCGGTATCGCTATCAAAATAAGTTGCCAAGGGAATCGCGGCCAACCTCCGGTGCAGGAAGTGCTGGGCAACACGGTCCTTTAAAGCCGCACGGTGACCTTCGAACAGTCATTCCCGGACAACCGTTTCGTCCTCGGCGGGCGAGGGCGTTCACGGCGGCAGGCTATCCAATGGACAGGGCGCCGCATCTTCAAGGACCTTACGTTCAAGGGCGGCTTTATCGTGCAGAACCATGGCGGCGCCGACGGTTTCGAGAGTGAGGTCAACGTCCACCAGGTCGCCTGGATTGCAGCCCTGGGCAAGACGCTGCCAAAAGAAGCTTCCGCGGACGATCACGACCGCCAGCGGCAATGACAAGGTCTCCCGTCAGATCCACCTCCGGGAGGAATGGAGCCATGTCGAAGGCTACTCAGTTCCCCGGCGGCGCGTCGCGGTGACGACGGCTGCGGGGAAGAAGAGCGAGTCGATTTTGCGGTTGGACTACCTCAAAGCAGAGAGGGCGTCAGAAGAAGAAAATGGGTGGAAGCAATCACAAGAAAACGAGTCGCGACGCGATTCCGAGTAACCATAAATCCTCAGTGAAACCGGATACTTGAGTATCCCCTGGTAGTGAAGGAGAGTTTCGATGAACCGTTTTTTCATGTCTCTTGCTCTGGTCATGTTCGTCACCGTATCGACATTGGAGAACAGCTGGGCGCAAGAGACTTCCAAGAAGCCTTTGGAATCCCAGCCCGAGGGCAAGCCCCTCCAGCCTGATGCGGCTGCGACCAGGCTGATGAGCGACACCCATGACCATTGGGCGCACTGGACGGATTTCCCAGGCGTCACGGCTGACGTGGAAGTTAACCTGAATGGCGACATTAGTAGAGGGCGAGTCCAAGTATCGCCTAAAGGTAAAGTGGAGCTAAAACTCACGGCGAACGCGCACTCTGCGGGATCTGGGATGCTTGGGGGGCGGGGCGCGCTGACCGGTGTTTTCTGCACAATTGACTGCTTGGGAGAATGGCGTTTCAGCACCTTCAACTGGCGATCATGATGACAGAAATTCAGTTCGATAATGTCGACTCGATCCTGACAAGTTTCGGCGAACTCACCGACCCCCGTTCGCATATTAACAGGCTCCATCTCTTCGGCGATCTGCTGGTCATTTCTATCATGGCAGTCATCGCCGGAGCCGATGGACCGCAGGCGATCGGAATCTGGGCGAAGCACCATCAAACCTGGTTGAAAAAACACCTGGTGTTGCCCCATGGCGTCCCCTCGCACGACACGTTCGGACGCCTGCTTGGCCTGCTGAAACCGGCGGCCTTTCAGAAGTGTTTTGAAGCCTGGATTCGGTCGATCGCGCCGCTTGATAAAGAGACCGACTTGAATCAAATTGCGATCGACGGCAAGGTCCTCAAGCGTAGCCACGATCGCAAACGCAAGCTGGGGCCGTTGTGGCTTGTCAGCGCCTGGTCGGTCGATCGTTCGCTCAGTCTGGGACAGCTGGCCACGGACGAAAAATCGAACGAAATCACGGCGATTCCCGAGCTTTTGGAGAATATCGAGGTCCAGGGAGCTGTGGTCACCATCGACGCCGCCGGCTGTCAACGCGAGATCGCCAGGAAGATCATCGACGGCCACGGCGACTACCTTCTGGCGCTCAAGGGGAATCAAGGAAAACTTTACGAAGCGGTGACAGACTACATCCTCCTGCACATGGAAAACGACTTCGCAGATATCCCGGCAAGACGCTTCACGGAAACGCTCCACGGCCACGGACGCGTCGACGAAATCACCTACTATCAGATGCCTGTTCCGAAGGATCTGGTGAACCGGGAAAAGTGGCCGGGATTGAAAACGATTGGCGTCGCGATTCGGCAAAGCGAGAGCGGTTCGAAGACTTCGAGTGTTGCTCGCTTCTACATCGGCTCGATCGCCCTGGGCGTCAAGAAATTTGCGCGTTATGTGCGTGGTCATTGGGCGATTGAGAATACGCTTCACTGGTGCCTGGATGTGACGTTTCGTGAGGACGAAAATCGGGTGCGTGAGCGGACGACCGCGGACAATCTGGCGTGGCTGAAACGCTTCGCCCTGAGCATGCTCAAGCAGCAAGATGACAAGTACAGCATCGCCATGCGTCGCCGCGTCGCCGGCTGGGACCTCGACTACCTCGCCAAAATCCTCGGAATTCACGTACCATCGTGTGCGTTTGCCGTGACCCCAACCCACCCCAAGCTAACCCCGCAAAGTGCAAGGTGCGCTTGCACTAGATCTTGTCTTTGAAGGCTTGCAGATTTAGTAGTTTGTACTTCAGCGTTTCTTCACTGAACTCTCTAAATTTTTTCGGGTTTTCAGCGACAAACTGCATCGCATTATCAATCCCCCGTTCCACGTAAATTAGAATGACGTGAACGTACTTCCAAGAATCGGATCTCTTCGCCCATTTCTGCCCCCCCTCGATCGCTTCAAGCATTTTGGATCTCGTAGCCAGAGCTTCCCAGAACGGCATTGCAACCATACTGATATCCTCTTCCAGGTGACCAATAAGGGCTGTTGCGGATTCGCGGCTATCGATCGGCCATTCTTCACTATTTCCACCCTCTTTATAAAGCCCTAAGCTGCCTCCAAGCGTGGGGAAATCTCTATTAAAGGGCTTCCCCACTAGTTTACAATGCGCCTCTTCTAGCTCCTGGTAGAACACATGAATGCATGGATTTATGTACAACTGGTGTTGGTCAGTAGAATACCTCGGGTGTCGAATGGAGATTAAATAGCGACACTCGCATCCATTTAGTGTTCTCTTAAATTTAGTCTTACCGGATTTCCGGAACCTTAATTTCCTCAATGTCGGCTCTAAGTTGGACGCGACCTGGTGGACCCAACCTTCTTTGGCTTGTTTATCCTGTTTCATAACTCGCTTGCTACCTATGGCACTCTGTAAAGGAGAACTTTGTTGATGTTTGTGACATTGAGTTCGGCGGCTTTTCGGCCAGTTGCACGAAGAGCTGAGCTTCTACTATTTACAAGTTTATCGAAGGGTCTTTGAGCAGCATTTCGCGAGGCTGTACCTGACTTGACTTCAATACCAATGATCTTGCGACCGGGAGTACGCACAACCAAGTCATAACGTCTAAGTTGTCCGGTCGCCGGATTGACAAACGAAATCTCGAGACCGAGAATTTCATATCCCTTCCTCTTTTTGAAAATATCCTCAACAGTGTCAACAGCCCTTGAGCCTGGGATAATCTCGCCGCCTTTCTTGGGCAAGAATCTGCCGCGTGCGTCTCGCCCTTGCTCCACGAGTTTTGCGCCAGAGCATTTCGCATTATGCACCAAAACTGGTGACGTTTCACTGCCGTACTCCCGCACGAAATAAGTGTGGTTGTCTTCGACGGTAAAGTTATAGACGGCAACACCGTCCGGATACGGTTCGCACCTCGTGCGGCGAACGGTTGCAGTTTGGTGCTGGTGGTCGAAAACCGTGTCGCCAACTTGGAGATCGCCGGCGTTGACCCAGCCGGATAGCGGGGTGAAGACGGGGTGTTCGTCCGTCGTTTCCAGGGTTTGGAGCTCGCCGTTGGCGGTTTCGATTTCGAGGATGCGGAGGTGGTCGCTGACGCGGTCAAACGTGTCGGTGACGGGCTTGCGTTCGTTTTCGCTAGTCTCTTCGTTGAAGCTGACGACCGTGTCGCCGGGCTTGATGTCTTCGATGTTCCTGGTCGTGTAGACGGTCTTGGAAGTAACCGTCGGCGCCGGTTTTTCGCGGTTGGCGTTCCAGGCCCAGGCGCTGCCGAAGAGGAGGGTGAGCAGCAGGCTGCAGAGGATGCCGCCGTTTAGCCAGCGAGACGACTTCTCGCGGGATGACGAGTCTGACGATATCGACGGGTGACCGGTTTCTGTCACTGTCGACGGGGCGGAAGTGAAAGCCGCAGGCGTCTCCGGCTCGTCGAAAGAAAAGGACGGCCGCGGCGCGGGCGTTGTCGCCGGCAAAGGCGCCTGAGTCGCCTGGCGCAGCGCGTCGTCCATGAAGTCTTCCCAGTCGACCGGCAAGCCGGCGAGCTGCGGCGCAGGGGAAGCGTCGAAACCGTAGAGTACGTCGTCGACCAGATCGTCCATCAGCTGCGCGCCGTTTTCCAGCAGGTTCTGGGTGGTGGATCTTCGCGGCGGACCGCCGGGCGGCCGGCCGTCTTGCTGCTTCTTCCGTCGGTGAATCGCCAGGCCGACGCCTGCCAGCGTAGCAGCGCCGGCGGCGATTGTCAGGCTGGGCAGCAGCAGGGCGAGCAGATCTTCGGTGGTTTCCGCGGCGACCTCCAGCACGTGGTCGGCGACCAGCACTTGCGTGCCCGCGATGAAGCATTGGGGCATACGCAGGACGGCCATCGTCACAAACGCGAGTTCCACCGCATCCATCCAGCCGAGCTCACCCGTTTGATTAAATTTTACTACCTTCTGGTGGATAACTGCCGCGGCGTGGATGATGTCGACCGCTTTGAAAACCCAGAAGAGCACTCCGCACGAACCCGAGACGCCGCTCGTGAGAATAATCTGCGAGACAATACCTTGCACGAAGCCGTACGTATAGGCCCAACTGCTGGTGAGGGAGCTGGTGTCGATGTTCAGCGATGTGGCGACGGCGCTCAAGGCCCCGCTGGTGAGCCCGTCGGCCACGCCGTAGAGATAGGAAGCCACCTCCTTGACGACGTCGATGTTTTGGAGAATCAGACGCCAGTTCTGGGAGAGGTACTCGAGGTTGATGAAGTCGAAGAACTTGGCGTTGGCGTAGCGCTGCGGTTCGACATCTACAAAATCGAGCAGATTCTTCGAGGCCATGACCATGTTGAACTGGGCCTGCGCGGCGACCAGACTGGCCAGGCCGTCGACCTGTGCGTTGCGGACCCGGGCCTGATGGGCGACTTCGGACTGCAGGGCGGAGACCCGATCCAGCAGGACGGAATCGGCCAACTGCCGGACGGTGGCCAGGCGGGCAGCGAAGATTTCCTTCTGCACCGGGGCGACGGCGGCCAGGCGCTCGGTTTCGAACTTCAGCTGGTCGGCCCGCTGGGCCTTGCCCAGCTCGGTGATGGCGGCGACCGTCGCCAACGCCTGGGCCAGGACGGCGGCGACGGCCGCCTTGTCGAGTGCCAACTGATCGTCGGCCGCGTTGTCGGCCCGAGTCTTCTCCTGATCGGCGACCGCCTCGCCGAGGGTCTGGGAGGCTTCGCCGACCGTTTCTTCCTAGTCGCCGATCGCGACTTCGTCGGCGTCGAAGCGATCATCGCCCGCCTGTTTGGCAGAGGCATGCCGCCAGCCGTGCGAAAGTTTTCGCATCAACGGCGGTTACGAGAAAAAGTCATCCCATGATCGCTGGCAATTGATCGCACTGGACAAAATTGACTCGCTCGAGTTGGGAGCCAAAGTTTGGGTGGCACCTTATACTCCCAAACTACTCGAATACAGCATTTTCCATCAATGTATTGCCCAGAGTTTCGGGAGCTATTTTACTATCAATGAATCTTGACGATGCTAGTGATCCGTTTCCAAACTTACATTGCTCAAAGCTGCAGTTTTCAAAAAGACATTGTATCAATGTGGCCTTGCGGAAATTGGTCTGATGAAACCTGCAGCGAACGAACCGACACTGAACACCCATGCAACCCGTCAGGTTGGATTTTGTGAAATCACATTCCGTGAATGACCCTCGCACCATTGCGCCAGCAAGAGTAGCAGTGGAAAAGTCACAAGTGTAAAAAGCGTTTCCGAGATTCGTCGTAAAGCTTCCCTTAACGAGTTTACACTGACGTAACGAGCACTCAATAAACTGCCCGAACCCCTCCAGTGTTGCAGCCGACATGTCGACATATTCCAGCGACGCTTCGCGTAGCATAGCGGAAACAGGAAGCCCGCGAAGGTCTTCGTTTTGTTCCGCCGTCCTTGTAAAAGGAGCGTCTCCTTTTCCGTGAATAAATGCGATCGCGTTGCTGCAAGTCTTCGGATCGCTCCAGCGATCTCTCAGCATTTTGATTTCGGAGGCTTTCATAGTTTTGTCAATATAAAATGTTGATTAAATGTAATATGTCTGGACCATCATACTTGATGATCTTTCCTGCTTGGCCAGGCGTAGTAATGTCTATTATTCCTAGTTTGCCATTTGCTAAGCGCACCTGATAGTCGGGGCGAAGCAGTTTGCCGGACCCAGGTGTGCTCAGCAAGTGCTTGCGGTTAAAAACGACACCAGCTTTAGTCAGGAATCGATTGTTCAATAGTCGGGTATCCGCGATTTGCTGGATCGCATTCCCCTTTGCAACTCGTTCAAACCAGCCCCCACTGCCCTTGACATTTTGATATATTTTCCCCCAAGCGGTGCCGCCAGTTCCGCCTGCCTTTAACGCCTTTTTAGCTTGACTTACTGCATCTCGTATTTCGTTCGCAATTCGATTCATATGCTTGTCGGTGGAGTGCACTCCCTTTAAACTCGATACACAAGTGTTATGCACTAAAAACGGCGACGATTCACTACGTTGTTCCCCTGCAAAATATGTATGGCTGTCCGCAACCGTGAGGTTGTAGACCGCGACGCCTTCGGGGTGCGGTTCGTACTCCGTTCGTCGGACGGTCGCGGCTTGCCGCTGATGGTCGAGAACCGTGTCGCCGACTTGCAGTTCGCCGGCATTGACCCAGCCGGAATGAGGGGTGAAGAAGGGATGTTCGTTGGTGGTTTCCAGGGTCTGAAGTTCGCCGTCGGCGGTTTCGATTTCGAGGATGCGGAGGTGGTCGCTGACGCGGTCAAAGGCGTCGGTGACCGGCTTGACTTGGTTTTCGCCGGTCTCTTCGTTGAAGCTGACGACCGTGTCGCCGACTTCGATGTCTTCAATATTTCTGGTGGTGTAAACGGTCTGGGAAGTAACCGTCGGCGCCGGTTTGTCGCGGTTGGCGGTCCAGGCCCAGGCGCTGCCGAAAAGCAGCGTCAGCAGCAGACTGGCCAGGATGCCGCCGCTCAGCCAGGACGAGGACTTCTGGGAAGTCGATGAGTTTGTCTCCGTGGTGTGAGAATCGTCTGTCACCGGGGAGTCGTCAGGGGCGGAAGCCGCGGCGATTTCTCTCTCGGCAAGAGAGAAAAACCGCCGGAGCGCGGGCGTTGTTGATGGCGGCGGTGTCGACGATAAAGGTGCGTGCGTCGCCTGGCACAGCGCGTCGTCCATGAAGTCTTCCCAGTCGGCTGGCAAGCCGGCGAGTTGCGGCGCGGGGGAAGCGCCGAAACCGTAGAGCACATCGTCGACCAGATCGTCCATCAGCTGCGCGCCGTTTTCCAGCAGGTTTCTGGTTGTGGATTTTCGCGGGGGACCGCCGGGCGGCAGGCCGTCTTGCTGCGTCTTCCGTCGGTGGATCGCCAGGCCGACGCCTGCCAGCGTAGCAGCGCCGGCGGCGATTGTCAGGCTGGGCAGCAGCAGGGCAAGCAGATCTTCGGTGGTTTCCGCGGCGACCTCCAGTACGTGGTCGGCGACCAGCACTTGCGTGCCCGCGATGAAGCATTGGGGCATACGCAGGACGGCCATCGTCACAAACGCGAGTTCCACCGCATCCATCCAGCCGAGTTCACCCGTTTGATTGAATTTTTCTACCTTCTGGTGGATGACTGCCGCGGCGTGGATGATGTCGACTGCTTTGAAAACCCAGAAGAGCACTCCGCACGAACCCGAGACGCCGCTCGTGAGAATAATCTGCGAGACAATACCTTGCACGAAGCCGTACGTATAGGCCCAACTGCTGGTGAGGGAGCTGGTGTCGATGTTCAGCGATGTGGCGACGGCGCTCAAGGCCCCGCTGGTGAGCCCGTCGGCCACGCCGTAGAGATAGGAAGCCACCTCCCTGACGACGTCGATGTTTTGGAGAATCAGACGCCAGTTCTGGGAGAGGTACTCGAGGTTGATGAAGTCGAAGAACTTGGCGTTGGCGTAGCGCTGCGGTTCGACATCTACAAAATCGAGCAGGTTCTTCGAGGCCATGACCGTGTTGAACTGGGCCTGTGCGGCGACCAATGCGGCCAGGCCGTCGACCTGTGCGTTGCGGACCCGGGCCTGATGCGCGACTTCGGACTGCAGGGCGGAGACCCGATCCAGCAGGACGGAATCGGCCAACTGCCGGACGGTGGCCAGGCGGGCAGCGAAGATTTCCTTCTGCACCGGGGCGACGGCGGCCAGGCGTTCGGTTTCGAACTTCAGCTGGTCGGCCCGCTGGGCCCTGTCCAGCTGGGTGATGGCGGCGACCGTCGCCAGCGCCTGGGCCAGGACGGCGGCGACGGCCGCATTGTCGAGGGCTAACTGATCGTCGGCCGCGTTGTCGGCCCTGGTCTTCTCCTGATCGGCGACCGCCTCGCCGAGGGTTTCCGAGGCTTCGCCAACCGCTTCTTCCTAGTCGCCGATCGCGACTTCGTCGGCGTCGAAGCGATCATCGCCCGCCTGTTTGGCAGAGGCATGCCGCCAGCCGTGCGAAAGTTTTCGCATCAACGGCGGTTACGAGAAAAAGTCATCCCATGATCGCTGGCAAGTTTTCGCACTCAACAAAAATGTCTGGTTTAAGTTACCGCCAAAGTTTGGATGGCACCTTTTGCCGCACCTTTTGCCCGCATCGAAAACTACTCGTAAACGCAAGCAAATCTCACCCACGCTTCGAGCGCAAAAAGAAGACCGGCTATTTCAGCAGATTCTCGCTTAAGTCCAGACTCTTTCAGCAGCGCAAGATACGACTGAGAACTTAGGTCAACAACGGACACACCTCTGTTGTATTGGTTCGCCCAATACTGAACATGGCTAAGTCCCGACTGAGCTTCCGGTCCTTCGAAATCTTTAAATTCATTTGTGATTCGACCCAGGATCTCTCGACATATGAAAGTTTTAATTTCTTCATAATCCGGGTACACCTCTTTCATCCACGCAATCATGGCTTGCCAGAATCCCCAGTAAAAGTGTCCCGGATGGGTCATGAGATAAGTAAGTGTCACCGAGCCAAAGAGAGAAATGCTGTCGCTCCTGACATCGTCTGCACTCGATTGACCCTCAAGAAGCCTCCAAAGCCTAACCCACTCTCTGGCGTAGCCCGTCCATTCACTCTCGGGAAGAGCCAATATTTCTTGCAAGAACCATTCAGGTGAAAAATATCCATTGGGCGTAGAGTCTTTATCTTCCATTAGAATCCCCTGCATCTCTTCGTGCAATTAATTATATCATCGTCAGATTGCCAGGTTTGACAAAATCCATTGGGATATGGCATTTATAGCGAGCAATTCACATCGCACTATTGACCGTCGCGCCGTTAACTTCCTCATCCCAAACCGTTTCTGCTACGTATTTTGAAATGTAACGGCGGATTCGCGGAAATTGGCCACGCAAGGGTCAATAGTTATTGACCAAACCTCACACTATTGCGAAAAATTTTCGAGAGAAGGTCGGAGTTTCCTGAGACGTCCACATTGCCTATCCAATAGTGGGCCTTCATGGCCCATTTTGGGTTTGTCATAACCTGATAGATTTCCCATTCAGTGATTCCTTTGGATCCCAGCCTCACTGGTACAGCGTCATCGATAACACGCAGTATCATTGGCAACTGGTCACCTTCTTTCAGAACGCCGGTGAGGTCAATATCTATTCTCTTTGCTGCATCAAGAGCTTCAGAGAAGGTCTTCGGTGAAAAATGCCTACTAGAGGTTATCCCTTGATCAAACCATTCTTCAAAGTAATAGCCCCCTCGAGCTTTAGCGAAGTCTCTAAGCTGCCTCGGCTGAGGCCCTCTGCCTTGCTTACCCAGCGCAACGTTTGGTCCGCAATTATTGTGTACAAGAAAACCCTCAGCAGCTTCGCGATTATTTACGGCACCAAGCGAATCTCCAGCAGGTACTACATAGTACGTGTGGTTCCCAATGACGCTAAAGTTATATACTGCCACGGCCTTTGCACGCGATTCACTACGCGTGCCGCAAATTAAGGCAAGCTGACCCGTACGCGTTTGAATCTGATCGCTTACCTTGAGATCTCCTGCGTTGACCCACGCTCCTTCAACAGTGTAGAAGGGGTGCTCATCTGTAGTTTCAAAATGCTGGACGCCTCCCTCGGTTGTATTGATTTCCAAGATGCGGAGCTGGTCGCATATCCGGTCGAAGGTTTCGCCGACCACCGCTGGCTCGTTCTCGCCGGTTTCTTCGTTGAAGCTGACGACGGTGTCGCCGGGCCTGACGTCTTCGATGTTTTTTGTGGTGTAGACTGTCTGGGTAGTAGCCGTCGGCGCCGGTTTTTCGCGGTTGGCGTTCCAGGCCCAGGCGCTGCCGAAGAGGAGGGTGAGCAGCAGGCTGCAGAGGATGCCGCCGTTTAGCCAGCGAGACGACTTCTCGCGGGATGACGAGTCTGACGATATCGACGGGTGACCGGTTTCTGTCACTGTCGACGGGGCGGAAGTGAAAGCCGCAGGCGTCTCCGGCTCGTCGAAAGAAAAGGACGGCCGCGGCGCGGGCGTTGTCGCCGGCAAAGGCGCCTGAGTCGCCTGGCGCAGCGCGTCGTCCATGAAGTCTTCCCAGTCGACCGGCAAGCCGGCGAGCTGCGGCGCAGGGGAAGCGTCGAAACCGTAGAGTACGTCGTCGACCAGATCGTCCATCAGCTGCGCGCCGTTTTCCAGCAGGTTCTGGGTGGTGGATCTTCGCGGCGGACCGCCGGGCGGCCGGCCGTCTTGCTGCTTCTTCCGTCGGTGAATCGCCAGGCCGACGCCTGCCAGCGTAGCAGCGCCGGCGACGATTGTCAGACTGGGCAGCAGCAGGGTGAGCAGGTCTTCGGTGGTTTCCGCGGCGACTTCCAGCACGTGGTCGGCGACCAGCACTTGCGTGCCCGCGATGAAGCAGTTCGGTTTGCGGATGCTGGCGCCGATGGAGATGACCGCCATGGTGATGTTGAACGCGTCCCACCAGGTGACTTCGCCCGTGGTATAGATTTTGTGCACCGTGCGGCCAATGGTGTATAGCCCCAGAATGACATCGAGACCTTGAAACACGCGGAAGACCAGACCGCAAGTGGCGCTGGCGCCGCCCGTGAGGATCACCTGCTGGACAAAGCCGACCACATAGCCAACGGTGTAGGCCCAGCTGCTGGTGATGGACGTAACGTCGATGCCCGCCATTTCGGCGACGGCGCTCAAGGCCCCGCCGGTAAGCCCGTCGGCAAACCCATAAGCATAAGAAGCCACCTCCTTGACGACGTCGATGTTTTGGAGAATCAGACGCCAGTTCTGGGAGAGGTACTCGAGGTTGATAAGGTCAGAAAGGGGCCAGCCAAAACTTGGTCGGCCACTTTTTTGCTGGTCGTCCAGCTGGGCCCTATCCAGCTGGGCCCTATCCAGCTGGGTGATGGCGGCGACCGTCGCCAGCGCCTGGGCCAGGACGGCGGCGACGGCCGCATTGTCGAGGGCTAACTGATCGTCGGCCGCGTTGTCGGCCCTGGTCTTCTCCTGATCGGCGACCGCCTCGCCGAGGGTTTCCGAGGCTTCGCCGACCGTTTCCTCGTAGTCGCCGATCGCGACTTCGTCGGCGTCGAAGCGATCATCGCCCGCCTGTGTGGCGGAAGCGTGCTGAACGATGCCGGCGGCCAGCCGTGCGAAAGCTTTCGCACGGCTGGCGGTTACGAGAAAAAGTCATCCCATAATCGCTGCCAATTGCTTGCACTGGACAAAATTGACTCGCTTGAGTTGGGAGCCAAAGTTTGGGTGGCACCTTTTGCCGCTGGTGGCACCTTTTGCCGCTGGTGGCACCTTTTGCCGCTGGTGGCACCTTTTGCCGCTGGTGGCACCTTTTGCCGCTGGCACCTTTTGCCGCTGGATGTTGTAACCCGCCCTGGCGCCATTTGTGGATGGTCCTCTTCTGAGGCACGGTAAACGCACACTACAGCACGTGAATTCCGAGGATTTTGGCGAGGTAGTCGAGGTCCCAGCCGGCGACGCGGCGACGCATGGCGATGCTGTACTTGTCAGCTTGCTGCTTGAGCATGCTCAGGGCGAAGCGTTTGAGCCACGCCAGATTGTCCGCGGTCGTCCGCTCACGCACCCGATTTTCGTCCTCACGAAACGTCACATCCAAGCACCAGTGAAGCGTATTCTCGATCGCCCAGTGGCCACGCACATAACGGGCGAATTTCTTGACCCCCAAAGCGATCGAGCCGATGTAGAAGCGAGCATCACTCGAAGTCTTCGAACCGCTCTCGCTCTGTCGAATCGCGACGCCAATCGTTTTCAATCCCGGCCACTTTTCCCGGTTCACCAGATCCTTCGGAACAGGCATCTGATAGTAGGTGATTTCGTCGACGCGTCCGTGGCCGTGGAGCGTTTCCGTGAAGCGTCTTGCCCGGATATCTGCGAAGTCGTTTTCCATGTGCAGGAGGATGTAGTCTGTCACCGCTTCGTAAAGTTTTCCTTGATTCCCCTTGAGCGCCAGAAGGTAGTCGCCGTGGCCGTCGATGATCTTCCTGGCGATCTCGCGCTGGCACCCGGCGGCGTCGATTGTGACCACGGCTCCCTGGACCTCGATATTCTCCAAAAGCTCGGGAATCGCCGTGATTTCGTTCGATTTTTCGTCCGTCGCCAGCTGTCCCAGACTGAGCGAACGGTCGACCGACCAGGCGCTGACCAGCCACAGCGGTCCGAGTTTGCGCTTACGATCATGGCTTCGTCTGAGAACCTTTCCGTCGATCGCAATTTGATTCAAGTCGGTCTCTTTATCAAGCGGCGCGATCGACCGAATCCAGGCTTCAAAACACTTCTGAAAGGCGGCCGGTTTGAGCGCGCCCAGCAAGCGTCCGAGCGTGTCGTGCGAGGGGACGCCATGGGGCAACACCAGGTGTTTTTTCAACCAGGTTTGATGGTGCTCCGCCCAGATTCCGATCGCCTGCGGTCCATCGGCTCCGGCGATGACTGCCATGATAGAAATGACCAGCAGATCGCCGAAGAGATGGAGCCTGTTAATATGCGAACGGGGGTCGGTGAGTTCGCCGAAACTCGTCTGGATCGAGTCGACATTATCGAACTGAATTTCGGTCATCATGATCGCCAGTTGAAGGTGCTGAACCGCCATTCTCCCAAGCAGTCAATTGTGCAGAAAACACCGGTCAGCGCCATCGGACCCCCAAGCAGCCCAAGCCCCGCAGAGCGCGCGTTCGCCGTGTCTTCTGAGGACAAAGAAACTCGCCCGGACTTGAGCCAAAGTTTGGATGGCACCTTGTTGCGGCAGTTGACGTCAAAGCGATTATCGCCCAACTGGCGGGCCGATGCTGGCTGGATGACGCCAGCCGCCAGCTAGTTCATCAGCGGCGGTCCAACCCTTGATCACAGGCAATTGCTCGCACCGAACAAGAATGACTGTCCCGGGTTAAAGCCAAGTTTTGGATGGCCCGAATGGCACAGTCGTTTTTCTAATCACTTCGTCTCAAACGAGTTATCGCCATGGGCGAGTCTTTCTTTCAGGACGGCTCTTGGCTGGACCATGAGGCCATAGTTGGTTTGTCGCTTTTTCAGCACGCGGGGTTCGTATCGGCCGGGACGGTTGCCGACCAGGCAGCGGGCAATTTGCATGAGCCGTTCCTCGCTGTACTGCAGGAGGGCGTGCGCCGGAATCGAGGTGACGCCGGACAGCAGATCCCAGCCGGCCAGTACATACTCACACGTCCTGGCGAAGCTGATCCGGCGCGGAGGTACGCCAGACAGCGTCGCACTACAGCAGGCCGTCAGCCGGATCGCGTTGTAAGCGATCAGCGTCGTCCAGAACTGCCGATGCACCATCGCCGGCGTCTTGCAACGCAAGTGACGCAGGTTCATGTGCGTTTTGATCGATCGCAGATCGAGCTCCGCATGCCAGCGGAATCCGTAGAAATCGGCGATCTCGTCAGAGGTGAATTCCTGCTCGCCCTGCTCCTGGAACAACGTCGTGATCACGACAAAGGGCGACTGTTTTCTGCCGGCTCTCTCAACGACATACTGAATTTCTCGCAACCGTATCGTTAATGGCATCTGCGCGTAGAGTTCTTCACTCATCCATTCGGGACGATCGGGGCGGCTCCAGGTAATGAGATGATCTTTGTATCCTATCCGTCGTCCGCGTCGGAAATCCGTAGGACGTTTTTGATGTTTGCGAAAGCAGACGTCGACGCCTTGCAACGTCAAGAAGGCGACCACCCAGTAATTGCCATAGAACCGGTCGGCCACGGCGACGTCGCCCGCGGCGAAGCAGTGCAGCAACTGCCGCAGCAAGGCCGTTTCGCCTGTTTCTTTCCCTTGAAACCTGGCGATGGCGGCGTCGATCACGCACGCGGTCGCCAGCGACACGACCACCACAAAGCGGGCGATCGGGAAGCCGATGCCCGGCTGTTGCGACGCGTGCTGGGGATACGCTTCCTGGTTCGCTCGCGTGTCGGCCATCGTGAACGTCGAGCCGTCGATCAGTTTCGCGTGGCGATTCTTGAACAAGAATTTGGCGTCGATTTCCTGCTCACTGTTGCTGGCAATTTCACCCGCCAGTTGCCGCAGCGCCCCTTCGGGCAGTTTGGCCCGGGCGCGGCAATAGTCGCGCGTGTCCGGATCGACGCCGACTCCACGGGTGAGCAGACAGTGGCTGCTGATTCGCGATACGGCGGACTGGCAGCTGGCTTCTTTGCCGTCGCGCAAGACCTGGCCCATAAACGCCCAGAGCACGATCGCGGTGGAGTAGATTCGTCCGAACAACCCGCCGTGCAGAGCAAACACGCGGCGAATACGTTCCGCGGCAAGAATCGAAGCGAACGGCAAGCCCGGCTGGGTGAGAAAGGCGGTAACACAATCGCCAAAATTAAAAGTGCATTGTGCCGGCCGAATGGTTATACCAGACATAGAAAAGCCCTCCCTGGATTCGTTTGCGACGACGAGCCAGGAAGGGCTTCCAAAATTATGGCGCCGGGAAGGCCGCATAGCAAGAACAACCTCACGGCAGTTCGCATTTTATCAAAAATCGCCAACCGCCGACAATCAAATTGCGCGCCGATTTCCCGGAAAGAAAAACGACTGTGCCATTCTTGGATGGCCCTACTTGCTGTCGTCTCAGACTATCTCCTGCCTTCCCATCTCGCGATTTCCATAGCGGCAATTTCCCAGACGTTTATTGGGTCGACATCATTCTCTGTTGAGAAATGTACGCTGGGCGCATCGGCAGGCGCATCGGCAAAGTCGGGGCGCTCGTTCGCTCTTCTGTCAAGCGAACATCCTTGGCAAAAATTCAATACAGAATCCTCAACACACCGCTGCTGGCTGCAGTATCGAACACACTCCTCGACGTCATTCTTATCCAAATAGGAGTGGCTTGCTAAGAACTGCTCAACGTCCATTCCATTTAGTCCAAGTGAGAGCACCACATTGGCACAGGTCAACCTCGAACCGTCGATGCGTGGCGCACCGCTACAAACATCTACTGTATTAACAACTGGCCGGCCCACGTTTGCCTCATTAGTTTGGCGGTCTAACTAGACCAGGGCTTTAAAGCTAGCACTTCTTGCGTTTAGCAAGAATTTTGGCGGTGGAAACGTGGGGTTGGTCGTTCCGTTTGGTTCGCTTCGGCGGCGGGCGTTTTGGGCCGCGTTTGTGTTTCTGAAAGGCGGATAGACGCACGTTCCCCGCCAACTCCACTAACATTTTTGATAACTGTTTCAGCGTCAAAGGCGACAGCGCTTCGCGCCATTCATCTTCCGGGATGGCGATCATCATGCCGCGCCACACCATGCTCATTTCATCCGCCATGTAGTAGAAGGAAAAATTCTTCTCAATCTTTTCCACGCCGTGCGCCGCCCGCAGCGCGGCTTTCACTACAGCCAACGCATTGAAAATCACCAGTCCCAGGCTAAAACCGAATAACGCCGCCGGCGGATAGCCCAGCGTGTTGATCTCGTTGTTGAGCGACAGTCGCAGTTCGTTGAAGGCGGCTTCAATGCTCCAGCGCGTGCGGTATGTGTCAGAGATTGTCACTGCGTCGACGTCCGCCGGCAGATTGGAAAGGATGTGAATCTCCTGTTCTCCGCCACGGCCCGATTGGAACAATTCGACGCTGATGCGGCGAGCCGGCAGCTTGGCGCCAAAGTCGTCGGTGATCAGAATGGACTGCTCGAAGACTTGGCCCGTTTCGCTTTCGCCCCGTAAAACACGGTCTCCCGTGGGCTTCCAGCGGACATTCGCGGCGTGTTGCCGAATGACGAAAAACGCTTCATTCAAGGCGATCTCTTGGAGGAACACCGACGTGCAGAAATTGCGATCGGCGACCCACACCTCGCCTGGCACCAAGCGATTGATCAACTCGATCAGCAGCGAACGCTCTTGCGCATGGCCGTCTTCCGCCAGTTCCACATCGTCGATGAGACCGAGTTGGGGGTCGAGCACCGCCAGCACCACGCCTGGCAAAGGACCGGCGGCGATGGTCCGTAACTCCTGGATGCGATGCTGCGTGGCGCCGGGATGATTGCCGTCCAGGATGCGCACGCGATAACCGGGCAACAGGCTGGGACGGGCGCTGTTCATCGGCTCGATCAGTTCCCGAAACAGCGTCGCCGTCTCGCGCACCAACGCGGCGGACACCAGCGGCTCAACGCCGTTGAGTTTGTCATAGACGCTGTTCACGGAGACGGAGATATCTTGCTTGCAAGCTTGATAAGCGGCGTTGGTGCTTTTGCGAGTTTTGGCGACCACCATGCCCATCAAATTGACCAACACCGAAAACGACAATTCCGACACCCGTTGCGACACAGCATGGTCGGCGAAGATCTGATCCAACCGATCCGGCGTAAAGGCCGCACCGAGCGCCGCTTTGGTCATGACGGGGATGGGACCCTCCTTTTCAAACCGCGCAAACACCTCGCCGAGAATCATGATACGCCTCCGAATTGCCGTAAATGGTTAGTTCTACTGCAATTATTGCAATCCGAGCCAACGCGTCACCCCACACCGCCGGGGAGGTGGTGCTAGCTTTAAAGCCCTGCTAACTAGACCTAAATTAACCCCGGATGCAGGAATCTGCCGCATCCGCAAAAACACCTCAGGATTATGTCGAGCGATCTCTAGACTGTTCATCGTCGTTGTCAGCTGATCACTCAATCGGCTTTTTCCGCTGACTCGGATGACGCCTTCCAATCCTTTGAAGTCTTTGTAATTTTGTGTAATAAATCGAGCACCCGACCGTTCGAGAGCCGTTCGGATCGCAGAATCAGAAGTTCCAGGAGTTACTTTTAGTACTTGGTATCCCTGCCGAACCAGCTCTCGCTTCATGAAATAAACGTTCTCGTCGAGCACGACCAGTTTGCGATTGAACTGCTGAGCAAGCCGCTGTGATCGTGATAGTTGACTCGCTGTTTCATCGACGAGGCCGTCAATCGCCCTAGGAGCGATGCCTCCGTAATCAACGCCAGCATTATGCACGAGCAGCGGTGTGAAGTGGTTTGCGTCTGCGACGTAGTAGGTATGGGAGTCGTCGACCGTAAAGTTGTAAACGGCGACGCCGTCAGGATGCGGTTCATACTCCGTTCGCTGGACGATGGCGGCTTGCCGCTGATGGTCGAAAACCGTGTCGCCGACTTGCAGATCGCCGGCGTTGACCCAGCCGGAGAGCGGGGTGAAGAAGGGGTGTTCGTCGGTCGTTTCGAGCGTTTGAATCTCGCCGTCGGCGGTTTCGATTTCGAGGATGCGGAGGTGGTCGCTGACGCGGTCAAACGTGTCGGTGACGGGCTTGCGTTCGTTTTCGCCAGTCTCTTCGTTGAAGCTGACGACCGTGTCGCCGACCTTGATGTCTTCGATGTTCCTGGTGGTGTAAACGGTCTGGGAAGTAACCGTCGGCGCCGGTTTGTCGCGGTTGGCGGTCCAGGCCCAGGCGCTGCCGAAGAGCAGGGTCAACAGCAGACTGAGCAGGATGCCGCCGTTCAGCCAGGAAGAGGACTTCTGGGAAATCGATGAGGTCGTCGCGGCGGCGGCCGCATCTTCGGTCGCCGGGGAGACGGCCGGCTCGGGAGCCGCGGTGCTTTCTTCCTCGGTGAGCGGGAAGGACCGCCGGAGCGCGGGCGGTGTCGATGGGGGAGTTGTCGACGGCAAGGACGCTTGCGATGCCTGGCGCAGTGAGTCGTCGATGAGATCTTCCCAGTCGACCGGCAAGCCGGCGAGTTGCGGTGCGGGGGAAGCGCCGAAACCGTAGAGTACGTCGTCGACCAGATCGTCCATCAGTTTCGCGCCGTTTTCCAGCAGGTTCTGGGTGGTGGATCTTCGCGGCGGACCGCCGGGCGGCAGGCCGTCTTGCTGCTTCTTCCGTCGGCTGATCGCCAGGCCGACGCCTGCCAGGGTAGCAGCGCCGGCGGCGATTGTCAGGCTGGGCAGCAGCAGGGTGAGCAGGTCGTCGCTGGTCTCGGCGGCGACCTGGATGACGTGGTCCGCAATGAGGACTTGCGTGCCGGCGATGAAGCAGTTGCTTCGCATCATGCCGCGCATCACGCCGGCCGCTGAGGTCAGGGCGAAAAAGATGCTGATCGCATCGGAAAATTCGACATGGCCGCCGTTGCTGGCGATTGCTCGCACTGAGCAAAAAGACTGGCCGGGGTGAGGGACAAGGTTTGAGTGGCCCCACCTGTCGACCGATAGTAATAGGATATGGTCACATCTCGTAGAACGACAAGAATCTCTTCTCGATCCAGTTAGAAAATTCGCCACGAGAAATAAAAGTCAAATCCTGGGTTTCGTGGTCGAAGAATACGCATTCCATACAGTCGTCGTCTTGCCAGCAATCAAAGTCGCCAGTTTCATGATCATAAAAGGGTACCAATGAATTTCTGATACTCCCCTCAAATTCAATTGAAGTACGAATCTGTTCGCGTGCATTCTGGATTTGAAGCGGAGATAGTATATTCCCGCCAAATTGCGTGAAATAGAGCGGACCGATGCTTTCAACCAGAGTTGTATAGCCGGGCGGGTATCGGTGAGTTGTTTCGACCTTTGCAGGAGGTGTGAAATACATTGCTAAGTCGGCAGCGGTCGTAACCCCCAGTCGCCTGAAGTAAGGCAAATTCTTATCTCGTTTGCGTTTAGGGCGAAGTATTGCTATATCGCTGCTGGAAGTAACGATGCTACGAACCTTCGTTTCCGCACCAAGCCCCATGCAGTCGCAGATCGCGGACAATGAAGCAACAGGACTCATTCCAAGGAGCCGATTCCACTCGGGTGGAAATCCCTCTGTTGGTTCTCGAATAACTTCGAAGTCAGGGAAGATGTTTTCCAGGGTCATAAGGATTTTACTTGAATAACGGAAAGTTATTTGTCGCTTTTGTCGTATTATAAAAGACACCATACTCTTTGTCGATCAGCGCAGCATACTTGAATACCTGTGCTCTTGTGGGATTTTTATATGCTTGCCTGAATGATGTCCAAAGAGCTTTAATCTCACTGTGGACGTTCTTGTGCAAACCAACCAAATTCGAAATCCTATTGGGATCGGCGTTAAACAGACGCCGATATTCCAAAGGTATTCTGTGATGTACCTCAAGGATATGCTCGCCGAGCTTGGTCTTTAGCCCAGGGCTTTA
Source organism: Lignipirellula cremea (assembly GCF_007751035.1). Taxonomy (NCBI): domain Bacteria; kingdom Pseudomonadati; phylum Planctomycetota; class Planctomycetia; order Pirellulales; family Pirellulaceae; genus Lignipirellula; species Lignipirellula cremea. Next base: position 4,647,593 of record NZ_CP036433.1, read on the forward strand.
AAGCTAGCACTTCTTGCGTTTAGCAAGAATTTTGGCGGTGGAAACGTGGGGTTGGTCGTTCCGTTTGGTTCGCTTCGGCGGCGGGCGTTTTGGGCCGCGTTTGTGTTTCTGAAAGGCGGATAGACGCACGTTCCCCGCCAACTCCACTAACATTTTTGATAACTGTTTCAGCGTCAAAGGCGACAGCGCTTCGCGCCATTCATCTTCCGGGATGGCGATCATCATGCCGCGCCACACCATGCTCATTTCATCCGCCATGTAGTAGAAGGAAAAATTCTTCTCAATCTTTTCCACGCCGTGCGCCGCCCGCAGCGCGGCTTTCACTACAGCCAACGCATTGAAAATCACCAGTCCCAGGCTAAAACCGAATAACGCCGCCGGCGGATAGCCCAGCGTGTTGATCTCGTTGTTGAGCGACAGTCGCAGTTCGTTGAAGGCGGCTTCAATGCTCCAGCGCGTGCGGTATGTGTCAGAGATTGTCACTGCGTCGACGTCCGCCGGCAGATTGGAAAGGATGTGAATCTCCTGTTCTCCGCCACGGCCCGATTGGAACAATTCGACGCTGATGCGGCGAGCCGGCAGCTTGGCGCCAAAGTCGTCGGTGATCAGAATGGACTGCTCGAAGACTTGGCCCGTTTCGCTTTCGCCCCGTAAAACACGGTCTCCCGTGGGCTTCCAGCGGACATTCGCGGCGTGTTGCCGAATGACGAAAAACGCTTCATTCAAGGCGATCTCTTGGAGGAACACCGACGTGCAGAAATTGCGATCGGCGACCCACACCTCGCCTGGCACCAAGCGATTGATCAACTCGATCAGCAGCGAACGCTCTTGCGCATGGCCGTCTTCCGCCAGTTCCACATCGTCGATGAGACCGAGTTGGGGGTCGAGCACCGCCAGCACCACGCCTGGCAAAGGACCGGCGGCGATGGTCCGTAACTCCTGGATGCGATGCTGCGTGGCGCCGGGATGATTGCCGTCCAGGATGCGCACGCGATAACCGGGCAACAGGCTGGGACGGGCGCTGTTCATCGGCTCGATCAGTTCCCGAAACAGCGTCGCCGTCTCGCGCACCAACGCGGCGGACACCAGCGGCTCAACGCCGTTGAGTTTGTCATAGACGCTGTTCACGGAGACGGAGATATCTTGCTTGCAAGCTTGATAAGCGGCGTTGGTGCTTTTGCGAGTTTTGGCGACCACCATGCCCATCAAATTGACCAACACCGAAAACGACAATTCCGACACCCGTTGCGACACAGCATGGTCGGCGAAGATCTGATCCAACCGATCCGGCGTCAAGGCCGCACCGAGCGCCGCTTTGGTCATGACGGGGATGGGACCCTCCTTTTCAAACCGCGCAAACACCTCGCCGAGAATCATGATACGCCTCCGAATTGCCGTAAATGGTTAGTTCTACTGCAATTATTGCAATCCGAGCCAACGCGTCACCCCACACCGCCGGGGAGGTGGTGCTAGCTTTAAAGCCCTGGTCTTTAGCCGTTGTGCCACTCTAGCCAGTTTTGGATATGCTGCGCGGAATGCAAGCCTGGCATCCGTCCGCAATGCATCCGACGTTTTAAATGCCCACCTGGACTTGGAATGTGCCAAGTAATCCGTGTTATGGACTAAAATCGCCGCAGACTTGTTTTGAATTTGCTGTGCGAAATAGGTGTGGTTGTCCGCTACTGTGAAGTTATAAACAGCAACGCCGTCGAGGTGCGATTCGTGAATTGTTTGGCGGACGGTGGCGGTTTGCCGCTGGTGGTCGAGAACGGTGTCGCCGACTTTGAGCTCGCCCGCCTTGATCCAGCCGGAGAGGGGTGTGAAGAACGGGTGTTCGTCGGTCGTTTCTAGCGTTTGTCGCTCGCCATCGGCGGTTTCGATCTCCAGAATGCGGAGGTGGTCGCTGACTCGGTCAAAGGTGTCGGTGACTGGCTTGAGTTCGTTTTCGCCGGTGGCTTCGTTGTAGCTGACGACGGTGTCGCCGACCTCGATATCTTCAATGTTCTTGGTGGTGTAGACGGTCTTTTGCTCGGCGACCGGCGCCGGCTTGTCGCGGTTGGAATTCCAGGCCCAGGCGCTGCCGAAGAGCAGCGTCAACAGCAGACTGAGCAGGATGCCGCTGCTCAGCCAGGAAGAGGACTTCTTGGAAGTCGATGAGGTCGTCGCGGCGGCGGCCGCATCTTCGGTCGCCGGGGAGACGGCCGGGTCGGCAGCCGCGGTGCTTTCTTCCTCGGTGAGCGGGAAGGACCGCCGGAGCGCGGGGGGTGTCGATGGGGGAGTTGTCGACGGCAAGGACGCTTGCGATGCCTGGCGCAGTGAGTCGTCGATGAGGTCTTCCCAGTCGGCCGGGAGGCCGGCGAGCTGCGGCGTGGGGGAAGCGCCGAAACCGTAGAGCACGTCGTCGACTAGATCGTCCATCAGTTTGGCGCCGTTTTCCAGCAGGTTCTGGGGCGTGGATTTTCGGGGCGGACCGCCGGGCGGCAGGCCGTCTTGCTGCTTCTTCCGTCGGTGAATCGCCAGGCCGACGCCTGCCAGCGTAGCAGCGCCGGCGGCGATTGTCAGGCTGGGCAGCAGCAGGGCAAGCAGATCTTCGGTGGTTTCGGCGGCGACCTCCAGCACGTGGTCGGCGACCAGCACTTGCGTGCCCGCGATGAAGCATTGGGGCATACGCAGGACGGCCATCGTCACAAACGCGAGTTCCACCGCATCCATCCAGCCGAGTTACCCTCCGCACGTTCGTCCCTGCCGCGTCCCACCTTGCGCGGCGTGGAAGGCGCCGGTAATATGGGAATTCTCATTCTGGGCCCGGTCGGGTGATTCGCCAGGGAATCAAGTTCAAGGGGTGGATGGCATGCAGGATTTTGAAAAACTCGGGGCGTTTTACCTGGGCAAGCAGTACGACATGGGCGAGAAAAAACGGCTGGACGACCTGCTGCTGTACGACGCCAAAGATCTCACTACCCATGGCATGTGCGTCGGTATGACCGGCAGCGGCAAAACGGGCCTGTGCCTGAGCCTGCTGGAAGAAGCGGCCATCGATGGCATCCCGGCGATCGCGATTGATCCCAAAGGCGACCTGGGCAATCTCATGCTCACCTTTCCCGGTTTGACGGCCGAGGAATTTCGCCCCTGGATCGACGAAGGCGAAGCGCTCCGCCAGGGGTTGTCGGCCGACGAGTACGCCGCGCACACCGCCGCCCAGTGGAAAGAAGGCCTGGCCGAATGGGGCCAGGACGGCGCCCGGATCGAGCGGCTGAAACAGGCGGCCGATGTGGCCATCTACACGCCTGGCGGCGGAGCCGGCCTGCAGCTGACTGTGCTGCGGTCGTTCTCGGCCCCCGGTCCCGCGGTGGTGGCCGACGGCGAGGCCTTTCGCGATTTGATCTCCGGCGCCGTTTCAGGGTTGCTCGCGCTGCTGAAGATCGACGCCGACCCGATCCGCAGCCGGGAGTTCATCCTGCTGTCGAACATTCTCGACGCCGCCTGGAAAACGGGCCGCAACCTGACGCTGCCGCAGCTGATCCACTCCATCCAGTCGCCGCCGTTTGAGAAAGTCGGCTTCATCGACCTGGAGTCGTTCTACCCGCAAAAGGATCGCTTCGAGCTGGCGATGGCGCTCAACAACCTGCTGGCCTCGCCGGCCTTCGCTAGTTGGATGGAAGGGGAGCCGCTTGATATCCAGAAGCTGCTCTACACGCCGGAGGGACGTCCCCGCCTGGCGATCCTGTCGATCGCCCATCTGACCGACGCGGAGCGGATGTTCTTCGTCACCATCCTGCTTAACGAGCTGGTCGCCTGGATGCGGAACCAGCCGGGCTCCAACAGTCTGCGGGCTCTGCTCTATATGGACGAGGTGTTTAGCTACTTCCCGCCGACCGCCAATCCGCCGTCGAAAAAGCCGATGCTCACACTGCTCAAACAGGCTCGAGCTTACGGCCTGGGCGTCATGCTGGCGACCCAGAACCCGGTCGACCTGGACTATAAAGGCCTGTCGAATATGGGCACCTGGTTCCTTGGCCGGCTGCAGACCGAGCGGGATAAAATGCGGGTGCTCGAAGGGCTCGAAGGCGCCGCCGCGGACTCGGGCGTACGCTTCGATCGGTCCGCCATGGAAGCGACGCTCGCCGGCCTGGGGAACCGCGTGTTCCTGATGCATAACGTGCATGAGGACGGCCCGGTCGTCTTTCAAACCCGCTGGGCCCTGTCGTATCTCCGCGGCCCGCTCAGCAAACCGCAAATCGAAAAACTCATGGCTCCCCGTAAAGCCGGCGCCAGTGCTGCCCCGCCGGGCGCCCGATCGGCGAGCGCCGCGGCCGCATCGACTGCCGCAGCATCCGGAGGCGATTCGTTTCTGGATTCGCTGGTTCCCGTGCGAGCTCCAGCCCCGACCAGCCGCGCCAGCGGCCCGGCCGTCGAGGTTCCGCCGCCGGCGACGAAGCCTGTGCTGCCGCCCGAGGTGGAGCAGGCGTATCTGCCGGTGCGGGAGCGCGTGGCGCCGGGTGAGCAGCTGGTCTATGTCGGCGCGATCCTGGGCGAGGCGAAGGTCCATTTCGTCAAATCAACTTACAAGGTCGACGACTGGGTCGAGTTCAAAAAGCTGAAAACGCTGGACGTCGATTCCGATAGCGTCGACTGGTCCGACGCCGAACCGATGGAAGAAGGTTTTGAGCTGGAAACCAAAGGCGATCTCGACGGCTCGTACCAGGACCTGCCCAAAACGGTCTCCAGCCGCGGCATGAAGAAGTGGGAAAGCGAACTCAAGTCGGCCCTGTACCGCGATGAAACGCTGTCCGTCTGGAAGTGTACGGCCCTCAAAGAATACTCGGAGCTGGCTGAGTGCGAAGGCGACTTCCGCATCCGGCTGTCGCAAGCCGCCCGCGAGTATCGCGACCTGCAGATCGAGAAACTGCGCAGCAAATACGCGTCAAAGCTGGATACGCTGCAGGAGCGGATCCGCAAGGCCGAGCAGGCCGTGGACCGGGAGCGGGGCCAGTACCGCTCCAGCCAGGTGTCGACCGCCGTCAGCTTTGGCACCTCCATCCTGGGCGCGCTCTTCGGCCGCAAGCTCACCAGCGTGACCAATGTCACCCGGGCCGGCTCCTCGATGCGCGCCGCCGGCCGCACGGCGCAGCAGTACAGCGACATCTCCCGCGCCCAGGAAGATGTGGAAAAGCTGAAACGCGAGTATCAGGAGCTGGAAGACGAAGCTCGCAAGGAAACTGACGCGATCCAGGAAAGTTTCAACCCGCAAGAGATGGAACTCGAAGAGCTCGAAGTCACGCCGCGCAAGTCCGACATTACGATCGAGCGGATCCTGCTGCTCTGGACGCCCTGGATCCGCCAGTCCGACGGCCATCTGCACAAGGCGCATTAGGCACGCCAGTCCGGCTCATGACCGGCAGTCGAACGTCGGCGAAAAAAAGCCGGCCGGCTAAATTCGCTGCTTGACGGGGCCTGGCGGTCGACGTAATTTGACCCTACGTTCCGCTGCGCACGTGAAGGACTCCTCGATGAAACTACTGCGGCAAGCGAGATTGCACTTTCGCGAAGGCAACTCCGACAAGGTCTACGAAGTGGACCTGTGCGAGGTTGGCTCCGATCAGTGCGTGGTCAACTTTCGCTACGGACGCCGCGGCAGCGTTTTGCGCGACGGCAGCCGCACCCCGGCGCCGATCACCTTCGCCGCGGCCGAACGTCTGTACGAAGATCTCGTCGCCAGCAAGCAGGCCGAAGGTTATCAAACGGCCGGGTCAGCAGCTCCGGTTGTTTCTTCAATCTCGCCCGCTCCAATCACTGCCGCCGATGCGCCAGCCGCGCGTTTTCTTTCCCGCCGCGACCAGGCAATTCTCGACCGGATCAAAGCAGGGCCTGGTACGCGGACGAGCCATCGCTGGCCGCTCTCGCGGGCCGTGTGGCGGGCGGGCGAACGCGGCATTACCGAAGCGGCCGGGCTGCTCCCGCCGCTGGTCGGCAAAGGGGATCGCTTCCTGGATTACAGCATCGCCTGGTCGCTCGGCCGCATTGGCGACGACACGACCGCCGGAGCCCTCCGTCGGCTGCAGGGGGATACGCGGCAACCGTACATGGTCCGCCGGATGGCGGCCGAAGCGTTGCGAAACCTGAGCCAGGGGGACGCCCGGCAGGCGATGATCAAAGCCTTTGTCAGCCACCTGCCGTCAGCACTGCGGGGTCTGGCCGAGCAAGGTCCGGCGTCCGACTTCACCAAGGCCCTGGTCGGCTACCTCAAAACGGCGCGACCGAACGACTTCAGCGTGCTGGAGGCGATCTACCTGATCGATTCGCCGATCGTCCGGCCGGGATTGCTCGAGGTGCTGCGCACCGCCCCGATTGAGCGGAACTACTTCCAGCGATTCCGCTACCTGTTCAAAAGCGCCGAGTTCCGCGGCGACGCAGAAGTCTTCGGCCTGCTGGCGAAACGCTTCGAAAAAGGTCGCAGCACGTATCGAGCCTATCGGCCCCGCACCCGGCTGTATCTGCGCCGGCGAGTCTGGCGCACGCTGGAGCGACTGGCGATCGACCGGGACCAGGCTTACGTGCCAATGGCGGTCGGCGTGCTGCTCCCCTTTACCGATGAGGACGCCCAGCGCCGCCGCGAAGATCGTCTGGACTGGACGAACGCCGACGGCCGCCGCGGACCGACCACTCGCACCCTGCACTGGGACGACTTCGGCTACACCTGGGCGTTTAATCAGATCCTGTTCGGCCAAAGCGATCGCTACCGGCCGCGGAAGAGTGTCGCCGACTATGTGTGCGCCGAAAGCTATCTACCGGGCACAGCCGAACCTGGCCGCCGTGAAGAACTTTACGGCGCCCTGTGGGAACAACAGCCGGAAGCCCTGCTGCGGTTGCTGCTGGATTCCCAGTGCCGCCCTGTGCATGGGTTCGCGGTGAAGATCCTGCGAGAGTTGCGGCCGTACTGCCAGGAGCTGAGCGTTCCCACGCTCTGCCAGTTGCTGGCGACCCGTTACGACGTGACGACCCGGTTCGCCTTTGAGCAGATCGAACAGCGGTATCGTCCCGCGGAGCCGGACCGCGACCTGGTGCTGGCGGTGATGCACTGCGATTATGCTCCTGGCCGGGCCGTGGCCCAGCGCTGGATCAACCAGGCTCGCGACTTCTTTTTTTCCGACGCGCCGTTCCTGTTCTCACTGATCCGCTCGCCCCAGCCTGAAACGCGGACCTGGGTGCGGTCGTCGCTCCGCGGTCTGGGACTCTCCACCGAGGTGGCCGAAGCGGTCATCGGGCAGGGCGTTTCCTGTCTGCTGGGACTGACGGAGGACGACGGCGACCTGGCTCACGATGTGGCGGAAACGCTGCTGCTCGCCTGCGGCGAACCTTTGCGGCAGATCAGCGCCGAAGTCATCCGCGACCTGCTGGCCCACCCATTACCGGCCGTCCAGCTGTTTGCCGGGGCGCTCGTGCTGCAGCATGCGACGCTCGCACAGAATCCGCCCGCCGAGGTGCTCCAGGCGTTGCTCAGCGCGACTGATTCCACCGTGCGCGAGATGGGCGGCCGCATTGTCGCCGGCCTGTCGGACGCCACCCTCAAACAGAGTCCCGACCTGGTGCTGGCCCTGTTGACCGACGCCGCCGCTGATGTGCGTGAATCGCTCCGTGGGACCGTGCAGCGACTGGCCGTGTCCGATCCGCTGTTTGGCCGCGCCCTGGTCGACCGGATTGTCGAGCAGCTCCTGACACCCGGACTGGACGACGGCGTGCCGCGATTCCTGTCGCAACTGCTGCAGCAGGATCTATCTTCCGCGACAGGCCATCTGACAGCGGACGAAGTCTGGCGGTTATTGCGTTCCCGTTCCCAGCAGGCGCAAGAGGCCGGCGGGTCGTTCCTGGCGAGCCGGTTGCCGCCGGAATCACTGTCGGCGGCCGAAGTGGTCGAGTTGGCGTCGCATTCGCTGGTCGCCGTGCGCAGGGCGGCCTGGCGGATCTTTGAGCAGCAGCTGGAACGGATGCGACGCTCGCTGGCGACAACCGTCCGCGTGCTCGACTCCTCGTGGGACGATACGCGATCCTGGGCGTGCGACCTGTTCCGCACCGCGTTCCAGCCAGGCGAACTGTCGCCGGCCGTGCTGATCAGCCTGTGCGACAGCACTCGGGTCGACGTGCAGCAGTTTGGCAAGGAGCTGATTACCCGTCACTGGAACGACGAACACGGCGCCGAATACCTGCGCAAGCTGAGCGAGCATCCGGCGCCATCGGTGCAGCTGTTTGCGACCAACTTCCTGGAACGGTATGCGGGCGACCAGGCCGACCGCTTGCGCGAACTGGCCCCGTATTTCCTCTCCGTACTTTCCCAGGTGAATCGCGGCCGCACGGCCAAAGATCGGGTGCTGCGGTTGCTGGCCCAGGCGGCCGCGGGCAGCGAAGCCACCGCCAGCGTGGCCGCCGACATTGTCGCCCGGCAGTCGGCCACGGCGGCCATTGGCGATCGGGCTCGATTGATTGAGATCATGACCGACATCCGCCGCCGCTTTCCCGAGATGCCCTTGCCGCTGCAGGTGCGGCCCGTTCCCGTCCGTTCCCGGGAGTCGTCGCATGGAGTTTAGCTACGCCTATGCCGGAGCCAGCGCCGCCTGGAGCGGGGCCGACGATACGCAAATGTCGTTCTCGCCCGACACGCTCCGGCCGCCGACCTTTTTCCGCGGGGAGTTGAGCCGGCATCTGCCGTTTCGTGAAGCGATCAGCGCGCTGCACCATGTGGTCGTTTCCGATCTGCGTTTCCAGCCGAAGGACCGCACCGCCTACCTGGCCTGGCGAGCCCAGCAGGAAGAGGTCGACCTCGCCCAGATCGCCGCCAAACAGCAAGAGGTGTCCGCCCGACTGCATGCCATCCAGGACGAATTGCGCGAACTGCGTGGGATCAGCAGTCAGCGCATGGGACCGTATCAGAACGCCCAGCGCAAATACTTTGAGCACCTTTATCAAAAAAACCGCGACTACTGGTTTGTGCTGGATCCGGTCATCACCGTACATCCCGACCAGCTCTTTTTCGAATGCTTCAGCCAGGACGAGTCCAGCTATGGTCGCCTGGGCGTAAACTACGAAGTGTTCGACAATATTGGCGAGTTCGCCTGCGGCACCACCAACATCGACTACTCGGCCGCCCTCTACGACGAGTTCCAGAAGATTCGCAGTTACAAAACAACCCGGCTGGAGATTGACCCTTCCGGCTTTGAGCTGCAGACCCAGCAAGAGGACTCTTTCAAAGAAGTCAAAATCGACCTGCCCGACAGCTGGGTGCGCGGGTTCCTGCAGGTCAGCTCGGCCATGGCGTTGCCGTCGGTGCAGTTCGATCTGCACCCGCTGGATCTGTACAACATCTGCATGGTCCTGCGCCGCAAAAAAGAGAAGCACGGCCCCCGCGGCCTGCGTTACCTGCTGCAGCCGGGCGAGCCCGTGCGGGTGATCCTGGAGCCATGGAATATCGAGCTGCTTTGCCCCCGGTCGCATTACGCAGGCGACTTCGCAGGCGACGTTCGCGTCTGGGGCCGGCGCCGGCTACATATCCTGGAGCGGCTCATCCCGCAGGCCCGGCGGTTTACGGTCTGCCTGCTGGGAACCGGCATGCCGTCGTTTTATCTGGCGGACCTGGGCGACATGAACTTCACTCTCGGCCTGTCGGGCTGGACTGCCAACGACTGGTCCGCCTCTGGCAACTTTGACCTGCTCGCGCCCCGGGCGGAAGTCGACGCGGTGACCCAGTTGCGGGTGTTCGAGGCCTTGCAGGCCGAGTGGTTCGCTTCGGCCGATACGCTGGCCGGCAAGCTGAACCTGGATCGTTCCGTCGTGCTGGGGGCTCTCGCCGCCTATGTGCAGGCCGGCCGGGTGATGTACGATCTGGAAAAACGCGTCTATCGCCTGCGGGAGCTCAGTCGCGAACCCTTGCCCATGGAACGTCTCCGGTTCACCAACGAGCGGGAGGAAAAGGCCGCCCGATATGTCAGCCAACAGGCCGTGGCAGCGCAGGGCAAACCTGACAGCGACCCAAAGTACTTGACCATTACGGGCCACACCCAGACTGGCAACCGGCGGGAAAAAAGCGTCTTGCGGCTTGATACCGACGCCCGGATTGTCGACGCCGACTGCACTTGCAACTGGCACCAGCAAAATCAGTTGCGAAAAGGCCCGTGTGAGCATATCCTGGCGGTGCGACTGGCCTGGAATCAACAGCAGCGGCCGCTTGTGAACGGGTGAGAAAACACGTGCGAATAGATCCAGCCGTCCCCCAGGAGACCACTTGCCGGCCTGATAACCGACACCGATTAAACCACCGAATCAGACGGCGGTTGCGAGCGAGCCTTGCAACCCGGGCGGCGTATCGCCGTCCTTGCCAAATGATAGAGACCGCATCACTGGCCCGCTCTTGACTGTGCGGAACATGCCCACGGGACGCCATTTACGGTGCGTGCCCCGTGGGCATAAATAGCGTCCCGTGGGCGTTCCGCTTGAGTTGAGACGGTCCAGTCCTGAGAGCCTTTCGAAGGGAGCTCCTCCGCCGTCTGATTCGCTGGTTTCCGGTAGGTCGTGCTTCCCCAGTCGCCTGTGAAAGCGTGCGTCCTGTCATGGATAGCGGAAGACAACAAACGACCTGCCAAACCTCTTGCGTTCCTTACGCGACGCCTGCTGCGCATGACTGATCCGCCCCGCACTCGCCAAGAGCTTTACGATCTGATCCGGGAGACTTCGCGCGAGGAGTTTATCCTGGAGGAGATGATCCGTCTCGGCTTCTGGTCCGAGTCCACGGCGCCGGAGAATCCCGCCAACGAGATTCGCCGCCAGGCCGAACTCCAGCGTGAACTGCAGTCCCTGCTGACCGAGAATCGCCGCCTGGTTGATCTGGACAAGGCCAAAAAAGCCCTTCGCCGGGAGCGGATGGCCGAGTCCCGACGCAGGCAGAAAGAAACCAAAGAACGCCGTGAAGCCGAACGGCAAGCCCGCGCCGCCGCCTGGCAAGCCGAACAGGAACGCTCCCTGGCTTACCTGGGCGAAGGCGTTTCCGCTGGGCTAATGCGTTACGAAGTCGATGACCGGCGACTCGCCCGGAACGGCCTGGCCGGCAATCCGCTGGCTACGCCCTTGGCGCTGGCCCAGGCGATGCAGATTTCGCTGGGCGAACTGCGATTCCTGGCGTTCTCCCGGCGCACTTCGCAAACTACGCACTATCAGCGCTTTCAAATCCCGAAAAAGACCGGCGGGCTGCGTAGTATCTCGGCGCCCATGCCGCGACTGAAACGGGCGCAAGAGTGGATCCTGCGGAACGTGCTGGAAAACGTGCCGATGCACCCTGCCGCCCATGGCTTCCGCACAGGGCGTTCGATTATCACGAATGCACAGCCGCATGTCGGAGCGGCGATCGTGGCGAATGTGGACCTGCAGGACTTCTTCCCCAGCGTCGGTTACCCGCGCATCAAAGGGCTGTTCCGCACCCTGGGGCTGAGTGAAGCCACCTCGACCGTGCTGGCGCTGCTCTGCTCGGAACCGGAGATTGACGAAGTCGTGCTCGACGGGCAGACGTATTACACGGCCCGCAGTGAACGTCGCTTGCCGCAAGGCGCCCCGACCAGCCCGGCCATTACGAACCTCCTGTGCCGTGGACTCGATGCGCGACTGCAGTCCAACGCCGAAAAGCTCGGCTTCGTTTACACGCGTTACGCCGACGACATTACGTTCTCTTCGCAGAACGCCCAGGCCGATGTCGGCAGGGCGCTGCGCCGGATCCGGCATGTGGTCGCCAGCGAAGGGTTCACCGTACATCCCGACAAAACACGCATCCTCAGGCGAGGCTCCCGCCAGGAGGTGACGGGGCTTACCGTCAACGATCGGCTGGGCGTCAGCCGGGAACTGCTGCGGCGCTTCCGGGCCGTGGTGCACAGCGTGGAGAAGACCGGCCCGGCCGGCAAACGCTGGGGCGAGTCGCCGCATTTAATGTCGTCGCTGGCCGGCTTTGCCAACTTCATCGCGATGGTGGACCCGGAAAAGGGGAAGCCCTGGCAGGCCCGTGTGGCCGCCCTGATCGAACAGCATGGTCGCGGTCCCGACCTGCGCTCCCAGCGAAAACGCTGGGTCTCTCCCGTTCCTGCGGCTGCCGCCGCTCCTTCGACAGAAACGGCCTCGAAGCCGTCGGAAAGTTCTAATCGACCGTGGTGGAAAATTTGGTAAGTCAGCGTAAGATTTCGTCCATCGTATCCCCCAACGGAGAATGGGAAGTCGAGTTCGAACGTCAGCAGGATCGGTTCGCCCATCGCATTTTGTGGCGACCCGGCAAGACGGCTGCGCCCTGGGTGCTCGCCTCGGTCGAAGGGGCCGACACCGACAACTGGCCTCCCAGTCCGCCGCTGCAGCAGCTGAGCATCGAGGAGCAGGCCGGTCGGCCGATCGCCCTGCTGGTTGGGATGGCGGGAAAAAGCCACTGGTCGATGAGCGTCGAACCCACCGATCAGGGCATGCTGTTCGACGTCGCCTGTCGCCAGGGAGTGGAAACCGGGAAGCTGGGCAGCAGCTACCTGCTCACGCCGCCCTCGACCGCGGACGAACGGCCGCCCTTATGCACCGCGGCCGACGATCCGGCTTGCACGATCCACACGGTCGAGAATCGCCTGGTGATCACGCCGCCTGACGCCGGCAAGTTGGCGCGCTGGAAGTACCTGCTCCAGGCTCCGCGGTAGAGTCGCTTTTCATCGCGCCTTCGAAACGACGTGCTACCGACGCGACTGCGCCAGCCGCATCGCCAGCATGTCCATCTGCCCTTTCAGGTCGGCCAGCAGCATTTGCGGGTCGGCTCCGTCGGACAGATGCGCGTAAAAGGCCTGCGCCGGAAAGCTATGGGTGGATCCCATCAGCGACGCGGTGCGACGCAGATTTTCTAACTCGTCGTCGATCTCGATCAGGGTCGAGGTCGTCTGGCGATTGGTTTGCCACAGATGCTCGAACTGCAGGACCAGCCCCACGACCAGCCCGGCCTGGCCGATCAAGGCCAGCGGCAAGCCGACGGTCCACAGTTCGCCCCGTTGCTGCACGACCGACCATCCCAGAAGGACGGCCCCGCAGACAAAAACCATGAGCGATAGAGAAAGCACCGACCAGGCCAGCAGCGATGCCCGTGGAGATTTTTCGGTGCGACGCGCCGCCGGCTGGCTGACAGGCGGCGCCGTCGCTGGCGAATGGCTGGCGTCGAAACGATAGTTCTGCCCGCCGTGTTGCATTTCGCAGGGAGCCGCAGCGGCCCGTCCGTGCCGGCCAATCGGCGAAGGAGCGGCAATGCCCTGGCGCCGCAAGCGTCGCATCAGGCGGTCGACCGATTTGAGCTCCTCTTCGATCTCCCAGTCGTTCGCTTCCCATGCCGGAATCGCCGTCGCGGCGGGCGCTGCCCGATCGGCAAAGAGGGGCGTCGACAGTCGCACAGGCTCCAGGTCGGGGGCCAGTTCCAGCTCCGACTCCTCGTCCGCGTCGGGAGTGGAGCCGATTTCCGCCGCAATGTCTTGTTCTTTGGGCTTATTCATTTCCCGCGAATCATCGCCCGTCGGCGTCGCCACCGTTTCGAGTGAAGCGGCGGCTTCTGCCAGGACTTCCTCTTCCTGCATCACCGGCGTTTCGGCGGTCGGCAGGTAGTCTTCGTCGGGCAGTTCAGGCGAAGCAGGAGCCGCCGGCCTGCTCGCGGCCTTCTGGTAACCCGCGGTCAGCGGTTCGAAACAGCGTGCGCAACAGATATACGTTTCGCCCTCGGGCGAGGCGATACCGGGCACTTCCTGATGGCAATTTCGACACCACATAAGGGTAGTCACAGATCCTGGCGGCCGAGCTTCTTCGAAAGCGACACACGTCGGCCTGGCGAACCGGCAGACCGTGTAAAAAGAAGATCGTCGGCCTGGATGTTAAACTTTACCGATTCTGACGATTTTTCAGGCGAGCCGGAGTCGTCGACGCCAGCTCCTTGTCAGCTAGCGAAGTGTCGCAATCACTAGTTTCAAACCGCCAATCCGGGAGAATACGCCGGAGCGGACTTCCACCGAGAAGCCGTGTTTGATCAGCTTCTGCTCTACATCGGGCAGCAGGAACGTCAGATAGTACATGATAAAAGGCGGCGAAATCAGCAGGTTCCGCACGCGCATCGCCGCGTTGAAGCCCCGCGATAGCCACCATTGCGGGTGCCAGACGGGCGGCAGATAGCCCGACACAAACAGGAACCGGCCGCCTGGCTTCAGGGCGATCGCAATCTGTTCGATAAAGCGGTCTTCGTCCCGCGGCAGAATATGCCCATGGGCGCCAAAACAGACGGCCAGGTCAAACTCGTTCTTGAACGGCAGAGCTAGCGCGTCGCCACGCACAAATTCCAATCGAGCGTCGCCCGGGTGCTGGGCAAGGTTCTGTTCAGCGACGGCCAGCATCCCCTGGCTCATGTCGATACCAGCGAGTCGATCCCGCACGAGCGGTCGCAGCATTTGCATCCCGGCGCCCGTTCCGCAGCAGACATCAAGTGCGGACTCGATCGAGTTCGCCTCGCCCAGTTGGCTGGGGATACAATCCAGAACGAGGCCCGGCGTGCGAAACGGGGTGTAGTCGAACTTGGGCGCCAGCAGATCGTATCCGCGTTCCGTCGACGACAACGCCTGGCGAGCCAGTTCGAAGAAGGTAGGTCCCTGGGGATGAAACATCGGGTCGCCTTGCCTCCTTCTGCCGAGCGGATCGACGGGCAGCCTCGCGCTGACCGTTTGGTCAGGCCGAGCGTGCTAAGACGATAACGGCGCGGCGGCCGGCAGCCAGGCCGTAATGAGCAGTCCCAGCCAGCCCAGGATCAGCAGCAGACCTCCCACCGGCACGATCGCCCAGTGGATCATGTCGCCCGTAAACACGCCCAGGTAGAGGCCCCCGGAAAACATGGCGACCCCCAGCAGGAAAAAGACGCCTGTCATATGCAGAACCATGTGCGGCTGGCGCCAGAACAGCAGCGCCACCGCCAGGATCGCCAGGGCGTGGAACATTTGATAACGCACCCCCACTTCGCAGTTGTGCAGCTGCTTGACCACTTCGACCTCGGAAAGTCCCCTTTTGACGAGCGACTTCTCCAGGCCATGGGCCTGGTAGGCGCCAAGCATTACGCCGCCGGCGCCCAGCAGGGCGGCGATCGTCATCCAGATTCGAGGACTCATAGTAAACATCTCAAAGGGGTAAGACAGTGGCTGCCGTCGGCTGCAGGGAACGCAGGAATCGGCAGGGCAGGATCCTGCAGTTTAACTCAGCAGCAGTTCCAGGTCTTCGGCGGTCAGATCGCTGATGACGCTATTGTTGGAGGCGACAATCGCATCCGCCAGATCGCGTTTGCTTTGCTGCAGCTGGATAATTTTGTCCTCGACGGTGTCGCGACAGATGAGCCGATAGGCGAACACCCTTTGCGTTTGCCCGATTCGATGGGCCCGGTCGATCGCCTGGGCTTCGACGGCAGGGTTCCACCAGGGGTCCAGGATAAACACGTAGTCGGCGGCCGTCAGGTTCAAACCGTGGCCGCCCGCCTTAAGGCTGATCAGGAAGAGCGGACATTCCGGGTCGTTCTGGAACGCGTCGACTTTTTCTTTCCGGTTGCGGGTGCGTCCGTCGAGGTATTCGTAGCGGACGTTCATCTCATCGAGGCGGGCCCGAACGATGCGCAGAAAACTGGTGAACTGCGAGAAGACAAGCGCCTTGTGCCCTTCGGCCACGACTTCGGCGATTTGATCAGCCAGCATGTCGAGCTTGGCGCTGGGCACGCCCGCGTTCTTTTCGCTGACCAGCCCCGGATGGCAGGCGGCCTGCCGCAACCTCAGCAGCGCTTCCAGCACATGGATCTTGCTTTTGGCGAACCCCTGCTTTTGCACCTCCTGGGTGAGACTGGCGCGGTAGTAGTCACGCAGCTCATCGTAGAGTTTCCGCTGACGGGAGCCCATTTCGCAAACCAGGGTCTGCTCAGTTTTCTCGGGCAGCTCGGTCAGCACCTGCTGCTTGGTTCGCCGGAGCATGAACGGCCGCAGGGCCGAAGCCAGCACGCGGAGCCCTTCGTGATCGCCGCCGTTTTTGGCCAGCCGGGCAAAAGTTGACGATCGCCCCAGCATGCCAGGGTTGAGAAATTCGAACAGCGACCAGAGCTCGCCCAGGTGGTTCTCCACCGGCGTACCCGTCATCGCCAGGCGACGGCGGGCAGGCAACAGGCGGCAGGCCTTGGCGGCCTGGGACTTGTCGTTCTTGATCGCCTGGGCCTCGTCGAGAATGGCGAAGTCGAACGTCTTCTCCCGCAGCTGCACAATATCCCGGCGCAGGGTGCCATAAGTTGTCACCAGCAGGTCGTAATCGTTCATGTTCTCGAGGACTGTTTCGCGACCCGGGCCGGTATAGTTGGCGACCTTGAGTTGCGGCGTAAACTGGGCCGCTTCGTCGATCCAGTTGAAGACCAGGCTGCGGGGGACGACGGCCAGGGAGGGACCGCGACCTTCCTCGCCATTGACGCGGCGGTCTTCAAGCATCGCCAGCACCTGGATCGTTTTCCCCAGACCCATGTCGTCTGCCAGGCAGCCGCCAAAGCGGTACTCTTGCAGAAAGTTCAGCCAGCCCAGCCCCTCGCGCTGGTATTCGCGGAGCTCGCCCTGGAAGGATTCGATTTCGTGTTTGGGTTCAATGCCTGAGAAGGATCGCAGCCGATCACGGATCTCCAGGAACTGCTCGTCGGTCTCGACGTTGTCCTGCGCGGCCAGCAAGGCGTCGAGCAGGGCTGCCTGCGAATGGGCGAAGCGGAGCGAGTCTCCTTTGGCCTTGCCCAGTTCCGCCAGGGCCCCGTACTGCTCCAGCCATTCCTCCGGCAGCATTCCCTGCGTGCCGTCGTCGAGTACGACGAACTTTTCTCCTTTGCGGACCGCGGCCAGCAGGGCGGGCAGGGCGACGGTTTGCCCTTCAAAGTCACAGCCGCCATCCAACTCAAACCAGTCAACATTCGAGGAGACGCTGAGCGAGAAGGAGCCGGCCTTGCGAATCTTGCGGCCTTCGGCCTCGACTGACCAGCCCAGTCCGGTCAGGTTGTGGACCACCTGCGACAGCTGTTTCCGCTGCAGCCAGACATGGGCTTCGTTCTTGTGGCGATCCGTATTGGGCCGCAGGCCCAGGTCTCGCAGGTTGGCGATCAGCTGTTGCTCTTTGGTGCGGTTCCGGCGGTGCGAGACCTTTTTATCGGGGTTCACCACGCTGGATTGCGGGTCATCAAGGGCGATCGGTTTATCGCCGTACAGAAACGACAGCGAAGCGTACAGTCGCGAGGCCTTGGAGGTGTTCTGGGAAGCGATCACCAGTCGCGGCTGGGGATCGACGGCCTCTTCTTTCCAGCCGAATTCCTCAGGTAAACGAACTTCGCAGTTCGCCGCCGACGACAGCAGCATGGCCGCCAGTTCTTCGCCCGCCTTGCGGGGGACTTCGATCTTCTCTTCCCGCCGCAGGGCAACAATCCAGGAGAACTCGGCGCCGACTTCCAGCAGTCCGATCCGGTCGCCGAACAGCACAAAGCCATCGGCCGATAACAGGACGGGTTCTTCTACCCGGACGGATTCGTCGTCGCGATACAGTTCGCCGCCGATGATCCACCCGTTGTCGTCCTCGGTCGCTTCCACCACCAGCCGGAACCGCCAGGGCTCCGAACCGCACCACGCCAGCGGTTCGGCGTCTTCAAAGGGCTGCGAGCTATCCAACTGCCAGACCAGGCGATCCGTCTCGGTCAGCAAGGGCAAGGCCGCTTTGAGCGTGGCCGGAAACAGCTCCACATAAGAAACTTCGTTCCGCGAATACTGCGAACCCCACCATTGCCGATAGTGGCTGGTCGATTCGCCGCCGCCGGTCTGACCGCCGCACAACAGGTCGAGCAGTTCCTGGTCGCCGCTGTCAGCAAATAAGGGGGGCGACTTGCGGTCGTAACTCATTCTGCGGCATTTGCCCCAGCCGCCGTTGACGAGCGATTCGCGATAGAAAAAATCGAGGTGCAGGTGGCCCTTGGCCTGCGTTTCGGCGACATCGATTACAAACCAGGTCTGCCGGACTTTGTTGCGCAACACCACGCCCGGATCACGCACCCGGCGGTTGGATTCCGCGGCGATGGCGTCGATCTGGGATTTCCACTGGTTCGACTGTTTCTCCGCGGCGTCGGCGGCGCCGTTGCCGGCGATCAGTCGCAAGTTCCGTTTCAGCGGCACCTCATACAGGGAATCAATTTCCAGCAAAGTGGCCCACAAATGCTTGCAGAAACGCCCTTTTTTGAACTGGGGACAGTCGCAATGCGTGGAAAGCACGCCTTGCTCATACTCGTAGGCGTCGATGGCGGCCGTGTGAGCGCCCAGGGGACCTTTGACAACGCCGACAAAGGAACGGGGGTCAGTCTGGTGGAGGTCGATCTCGTTATTGGTGAAATACTCATGACCGCGATTACGAGTGCGATCATCAAACGCCGAGGCGGCGCTGTTAGCGATAGACATGCGGCCTCCGATCCGGGGTGTATCCTCGATCTTCAACTTAAGATTTTATTCACAGCAGGTGCCTTGTAAATACCAGCCAGGCCATTGGTGCAATGCCGCGACGCCGCAAAAGACGGAAAAACGCGGCCCGTTCGCGCGACTGCCGCCGCCTCCGGGAGTCGCCGTGGCGACCCAATCGACAATGCCCGCAGGCGCGGAGTGGAAACCGCCCCCCTGGTCGCAGATCGGGAAGCGGTATAATAAGCCCAGTGCTGGAAAACGCAGCCCAGGCCAAGGATTTTTTTGGGGAAATCCCCCCATCTGGATCCACGCGGTCGCCGACCGATTCGACCGGAGTGTAAACGACGATGACCCCCGAGTTGCCCGCCCCTGTGAATCCGGTCGTCCTGCGTGAACATGAAACCGAAATCCGCGTGCGTTACCAGGAAACCGACGGGCAAGGCCGGGCCTACCACGGGAACTACGTCACCTGGTTCGAAGTCGGCCGGGTCGAGCTGTTGCGAGCGGCCGGCGTCGACTACAAGGCGCTGGAAGAGGCCGGTGTATTTCTGGTGGTGGCCGAACTATCGCTGAATTTCTTCGGCGCCGCCCGCTTCGACGACCTGATTCGCGTGCGGACCCGAACGGCTCGCAGCCGCGGCGTACGGATCGAGAATCATTATGAGATCCGCCGCGACGACGAACTCCTGGCCAGCGGCCGCACGGTCGTCGCCTGTGTCGACGCCACGGGAAAGGTCAAGCCGCTGCCTGCCTGGCTACGACTACCTCTGGTGGAAGCGGACCAGGACGAGTCCCAATCTTCCCTTGGCTGAGTCGTCGTGGCCGAGCGCAATCACCAGCTCTCGCGTTAGTGACTCCAGGCCTGAAACTTGCCGGTGGAGTCGGCCCAGCCGCGGGCCATGCCGGGCGTGTTGAACTGCATCGACATTCGCCCCCGGTGATCAATGGCGATGACCCCGCCGTCGCCGCGGCGCAGGGTATGCTGCACAACCTGTTCGACCGCATCGGCCAGCGTCGCATGGCCAAACTGCATCCGGGCAGAAATCTGATAGGCGACCGCGTTCCGGATGAACTCCTCGCCAGTCCCCGTGCAGGAGACGCCGCAGGTGCTGTTCTGCGCATACGTTCCCGCGCCGATAATCGGCGAGTCGCCTACCCGGCCGAACTTTTTGTTCGTTAAACCGCCGGTGGAAGTGCCGGCCGCCAGGTTGCCGCGGCGGTCGAGCGCCACGCAGCCGACCGTCCCCTTGGTCGAGTCTTCGGCCGCCTTCTGGTCCTGCTGGACGCGGCGCCAGTCTTCCCGCCGCTGGGGCGTGTCGAAGTAAGAATTCTCGACCCGTTCGACGTGCATCTCGTCGGCGAACCGCTCGGCGCCGGCTCCCGCCAGCAAGACGTGCCGGGTCTTCGTCATTACCAGCCGCGCCAGGCCGATCGGGTTTTTCACGGTCGTCACCCCCGCCACCGCACCGCAGGCCCGGGTGCGACCATCCATCAGCGAGGCGTCCAGCTCATGGCCTCCTTCGCTGTTGTACACCGCGCCGCGTCCCGCATTGAACAGCGGGTCGTTCTCCAGGTGCAGGATCGTCTGTTCGACGGCGTCGAGAGCCTCGCCGCCATTGGCCAGGATCTTGAGCCCAATCGACAACGCTTGTTCCAGCGATTTCTCTTGCGCCTTCTTTTCTTCCTCGCTGGATCCCCCCAGGGATCCGCGTGCCCCGCCATGGATGACCAGGGCGTATTCGATCGACGGAGTCTCCGCGGCAGGGCTGGCCGTAACGGCCGCTCCGACGAGCCACCAGGCGGCAGAAAGCGATTTCCAGTTCATGATGGGGTCCAGCGATAAAGAGCAGGGCATAAGCGCCAGGGCGATGTCGTCCTGCTTTCCGCTGGCTCGACGTCCCCCCGAAGGAAACCCCTGTATTAGACAACACCGCTGCGGCGGGCGCCGCCCCCGAACGACGTTTCCTTCCGCCTGGGCGAGCTCTTCCGCCAGCGCTCTCATTTACTTTCTGACGGTGGAGGAGTATCCAGCGCAGCCGCCAATTTCACGAAAAAAACGATTGCAGTCGGCGGTCCGAATGTGATGGCATGGTTAAAAAAACTCGCCTTCCTTGGGAAAGCTCACAATTGACGCACCCCCGGGCCGCGCTACAATGACGGAAGTGTTCCCGCCAGTTTACCCGCCTTTTCTTGCGAAACGCCCATGGCCCTACGATCACTTACGGCTTTACCTGTTTATAACGAGGCCCGGCACGTCGACGCGGTATTGGACGAAGTCGCCCGGTATAGCGCCCATATCCTTGTCGTCGACGATGGATCGACCGACGGCACGGCCGAAATCCTCGCCCGGCGGACCGACGTAAAGGTGGTCACCCATGAGCGAAACCGCGGCTATGGCGCCGCGCTAAAAACGGCGTTCGACTACGCCCTGCAGCACGGTTACGACGTCGTCGTGACGATCGACTGCGACGGCCAGCATGAACCGCAGCGCATCCCCGAGTTTGTCGCCGCCTGTGAGAATGATCCCGATGTCGATATCGTCTCGGGCAGCCGCTACCTGCGCGCCTTCCCCGGCGATACGCCGCCTCCGCCCGAGCGACGTCGCATTAACGAGCAAGTAACGACCGAGATCCGCCAGCGGCTGGGCCTGCATCTGACCGACGCCTTTTGCGGCTTCAAGGCATACCGCACGGCCTTGCTCGCCAAGCTCGATCTGCAGGAAGCGGGTTATGCGATGCCACTGCAGCTGTGGGTCCAGGCGGCCCATGTCGGCCTGCGGATTACCGAGCTGGCCGTGCCGCTGATCTACCTCGACGAAAAACGCTCGTTCGGCGGGGTCCTCGACGACTCCAGCACGCGGCTGCACTACTATCACCTGGTGCTGGATCGCAGCATCGCCGCGGTTGCTTCGTTCAACGAACGTCCCGGCATGGGGCTGCTCTCGCTGTGTGGAGAAGGCTGCGAATGACGGCCCGTTCCGCCGGGCAAGTTCGCATCAAAGCTCCGCGCGCCGATGGCGCTGTACTGATTGATCCTCCCCTGCAGCAGGCGGACCGGCTGCTGCAGGCGAATCGGGCCGGGCTGGCCGAACAAAGCGAGTGGACCGGTTTGCGGGCACGCGGCCGGGAACAGATGCTGGCGCTGGCGACCGGCTACACGTCGTCGTATCTGGACTTGCCAGAGCAACTTCCGCGAGGCGATCGGCCGGTAATTCTGGCGGGACATCAGCCGCACTTTTTCCATCCGGGCGTCTGGTTCAAAAACTTCGTGCTGTCCCAGGCGGCCCATCAGTGCGACGCGGTCGCGGTCAACCTGGTCATCGATAACGATACGGCGGCGCCTCCTTCGATCCGCACGCCGACCGGCGACCTGCACGATCCGCGGTTGGCGGTCGTGTCTTATGACTCCGGCGCTGAGGCGATCCCCTACGAGGAACGCGGCGTGCTTGACCGGGAGCAGTTCCGTTCCTTTGCCGATCGCCTGCGGCAAACGGCTGCGCCCTGGCTGCAAGCGCCACTGGCCCTGGAGATGTGGCCTGATGCCATCGAGGCGGCGGAGCGGACGGGGAACCTGGGCGCGGCAGCAGCCCATTCACGGCATCGCTGGGAGCACCGCTGGGGATTACGCACCCTAGAGGTTCCGCTGTCGCAGCTCTGCCAGTCGGAAGCTTTCTTGACGTTCGCCTGGAAACTGTTGTCGCAGCCGGCGTCGTTTGCCGAAACGTACAACGCCGAGCTGGCCGCGTATCGAACGGCCCACCGGCTGCGGAGCCGATCGCATCCCGTGCCGGACCTGGTAACGGAAGACGGCTGGCAAGAGTCGCCGTTCTGGATCTGGTCGGCCGATCGCCCTCGACGAGAGCGGCTGTTCGTGAAGGCGACGTCCGCCGGCGTGGAGTTGACCGATCGCGACCTGTGGCAGGTCCACGCCGAGTCGCCGGCCATGCTGGGCGAGCATCTGGCCGATGTCGGCATCAAACTGCGACCGCGTGCGCTGGTAACAACGATGTTCGCCCGACTGGTGCTGAGCGACCTGTTCCTGCACGGCATCGGCGGAGCCAAATACGACGAGCTGACCGACGCCATCATCGACCGCTTCTTCGGCTTCCAGGCGCCGCAGTACCTGACCGTTTCCGCCACCTGCCTGCTGCCAGTCCAGCGGCCGGACGTCTCGCCAGCCGACCTCCGCGCGGTCGACCGCCGGCTCCGCGATCTGACATTCCATCCCGAGACGCATGCCCTCGCGGCGCATCCGTCTAACCCGACCGTCGCCCAACTGACCAGCCAGAAAGCAGCCGCGGTGGCGAGGGAGCCCGCGCCAGAAGAGCTGGCAAAGCGGCATCAGCAGATCGTCCAGGCGAACGCCGGCCTGCAGCCGTTCGTGGCGTCGCAGCGGCAAGCGGCGGAAGAGCAGCGAGCGACGGTGCAGCACGACTTGCGCGTCAACCGGCTGCTAGGGTCGCGAGAATTCTCATACCTGCTGTTCCCAGAGCAGACGCTGCGTCCCTTCCTGACGGCCGCCGGCGGCAGGATCAGCTAACGTCGCCCGGTGGGCGTCGAGCAATTGCTGATGGTTCTCATGGTTCCCCTGGCTTCCACCAGGCTGGAGCAGGAGTAGCATCGCGCTACACGTGGTAACTACGGCGAACACGCCTGCAGGTGCGCGTCGTTTTGCGCGGGGCTCTAAAACCGCCTGGCGATGAACTCGCTCGTTGGAACCGGAGAAAAATAACTTCGGTAATTTCCCCAGTTTGGCAGGAATCAGAAGCATGCCATCCACAGGGGCCTTGGCGAAATATTTCTCACATTCTTCTGGTTCTTTGCGCCTTCGCGCCTTTGCGTGAGTCCCCACTTCCGCGAGGGAGATTCTTCCATCCGCTCCTTCTATCTTCCAGCCGTTCAAAGACGGTTTGGCGATTCGATCACGAAGTGGATCTCACGCGAAGGCGCAAAAGAGAGGTCGGCAGCGGACCCTTGTGGAGGAAGCTGGCCAGGATTCGTCCGGCCACCTGCTTCATGGCGTGATCCCGGCAGGATTGCTATGTTGAAGGTGCTTCGTGTTCTGCAAAAACCGAAGTTGCCTTTCCCTCGTTCCTAAAGGATTTGAGGATATGCTCATTCGATTCTGTGGCGGTGCAGTATTCTTAACAATTCAGTTTGTTCTTAGTTGCACAAGAGTTGACCTGCATCCCTATTTCGCCATTGCACTGGCATTGATTCTTTATACAGCAGCATCTGCTTCGGCTGGAAAATATACGGAGGTTTCGTTTCGAGATATCCCCTGGATTCTGTCCTACACAACGCTGCTTGTTCCAGTGGTGGTTCTAATCCGTCCGGCTACTGACTATCTCCTGGCGGACTTTGGCCTTTCTGACATGGAATGGCCTAACTTTTTTCTGTTGATTTTTTCCCTTTTTGTTGTGCCTATGGAACTGGGGAAGAATAACTTCGGCTCACAGGAGTAGAAACGCCCGACGCTAGCGCGTTCGGCTCACTATACAAAAACCGAAGATAGTTTTCTTCACTCCGCCAGGGCGACTCTTGTTCCGCGGCGGATCTTCCTGGCATTTCGGATCAGGCCGCCGAGGCGTTTGGATTGGCGATCGTTCGTCGGATTCGGCTGCGGTTGCCTGCTGAGTGCTTTGATCGGTGTTTTTCTCCGATCCTTCCGTCCGCGGATCTTGTCCTGCGTACAGGCGCGGGCAAATTTGCTACTCTAAAGGATCTTTTTTGGGCATTTGCTTTTTCTCGAATACGATCGAACCGTGATGAATAATCCTTCGGACAAGCACCGTTTTCAAGTCGATTTGCGCGGCCTGATCGATCTGCTGTCGCATCATCTTTACAGTAGCCCTGCGGTCTTTGTGCGCGAACTCTTGCAGAATGCGGTTGACGCAATTGCCGCGCGGCGCCAGTTGGATCCGGCCCATCGCGGCGTGATTTCGGTGGAACTGATCGCCAGCGAGGACGCCCCGACGCTGATCGTGCATGACAATGGCGTTGGCCTGACTGCGGAGGAGGCTCATGAGTTTTTGGCGACGATCGGGCGCTCTTCCAAACGGGGCGATACCGTGCTGCGACCCGAGGACTTTTTAGGGCGGTTTGGCATTGGCCTCCTCAGTGGATTCCTGGTTACCGACGAGATCGTGGTGATTACGCGTTCCGCCCGTTCCGCTGATCAGCCGACCGTCGAATGGCGGGGCGGCAGCGATGGCCAGTATAGCGTGCGCAATATCGAGAACGACGCCGACCCCGGAACCCAGGTGTTTCTGCGCGGGAAGCCTGGCGCCTTGGAACTGTTTGAACCGGGACGTCTGTCCGGTTTGTTGCGCCACTATGGCGAATACCTGGACACCGCCATTGAGTTCACCACAGGCGATTCTACTCATACAATCAATCGGCCGGCGCCGTGGGAAACGGACTTCGCCGACGCCCATGAATTAGAGCGTCTGGTCGCCGAGGGGGAAACGATCTTTGGCCGCAAAATGTGGGACGCCATCCCGCTGGAATCTTCTGCTGGCGACGTGCAGGGGGTCGCTTATGTGCTGGGCGAAGCAACCCATGCCGGGGCGAAGCACGCGCATCGGGTGTATCTCAAAAAGATGCTGCTCTCCACGCGGACCGAAAACCTGCTGCCGGACTGGGCTTTTTTTGTCCAATGCGTGGTGAATACGCGCTCTCTGCAGCCGACTGCTTCTCGCGAAGGCTTTTATGAAAATGACCTGTTAGAGAGCGCACGCGACCAGTTGGGCGATTGCCTGCGACGCTACCTGATGCAGATCGCCCGGGGCCAACCGGAGCGGCTGCAGCATTTGATTTCCGTGCACCACCTGGCGCTTAAATCGCTGGCGATTGAAGATGATGAGTGCCTGGCGGTCTTCGCCGATTGGCTCCCTTTCTCGACCACGCAGGGAGAGATGACCTTTGGCGAATTTCGGCGGCAGAACCCGGTGGTACGCTATGTGCGATCGCTTGACCAGTTCCGCCAGATCTCGCAAGTCGCCGCTTCGGAATCGCTTGCGGTTATCAACGCGGGCTATGTTTATGACGCGCAAATCCTGGAACGCATCGCGGCCGTGCGAACCGATATTCAAGTGCTGCCGTTTGAAGTGGAGGAACTGGCGGAACGCTTTGAGGAACTCACTCTCGCCGAGCGGGAGGCGACGATCGCCTTTGAGCGAACCGCCGACATCGCGATGCAACGTTTCAAGTGTGCGGTGGAACTGTCAAAGTTCCGTCCGGCGGAATTGCCAGCCCTTTTTGTCACCAACGAGAACGCCGACTTCCTCCGCTCGGTTGAGCAATCGCAGGAAGTCGCCGACGATCTGTGGAAGGGGATGCTCGGCTCGCTCGCCCAGGAGACGCCCACGGCCTATTCTCGCCTGCATTTGAACTATACCAACCCCGTAGTGCGAAAGATCGCCGGTCTGGCGGATCGCCGGGCTCAGCAGCGCTGTGTGGAAATGCTGTATGTCCAATCGCTCCTGCTGGGGCACTTTCCGCTACGACAGAACGAAGTGCAATTGCTCAACAGCGGGTTGCTCGGCCTGCTCGACTGGGCTCTTGATCTTTCCGGAGAGAACAAACCATCAGGAGAGAACGATGACTAATGACTCCTACGACCAGGCAGCACGATTGTTGCAGGAGGCGCGCGCGCTCCCCAATGGCGACGTTCAACTGCGCATGACGGAAGAAGCGGTTCGGTTGGTGGACCGGTCAGGCGACCCCGACTTTCAATTCTATGCCCGCCTGAAGTTGGTCGAGGCGGCTACTTTTTCCGGGAAGCGTGAGAAATCGCTCGCCGCTTTCGCCTGGTGTTTGAGCGCCTTCCAGGCCGAACCCACGCGTTATGATCACTACGAGCACGACCTGCTCTGGGGGTTCAAATATATGCTTTCCGAAGCGATCGAACTGCCGCAGATTTCCCGTGCCGAATTTGAGCAGCTTGCCGCGCAGATGGTAGAGCTTTACCGGCGCGGCGGCTATAACCTGCGCCCCGTCCATTCTCTCCAGATGCAGTTTGCGGTTTCAACCGGCGAGTACGAAATCGCCAGGGCGGAACTTCAGCGTTACCGTCGGATGGAACGCGATCCTTTAGCTGACTGCGCAGCTTGCGAAGACTCCAATGACACAGAGGTTGCCGGTCTGGCGGGCGACTTCAAAAAAATGCTCGCTCTATCCGAGCCCGCTCTTGCCGGTCGGGTTAGTTGCGCAACGGTCCCCCACGACACCTGCGCTGACTGCCTGTGGCCGCTGGCAATGCTGGGCCGCTATGAAGAGGCGGATGCAAACCAGCGCCGCGGTTACCGCCTCATTCGTAACAACTCGTCATTCTTGCGATCGACGGGGAGGCACATGGCGTACCTGGTCCATCGCAACCGGCAACGAGCCGCCTTGGGAATCCTGGAGCGGCATCTGTCCTGGGCGCTCGATACCTTTCAGCTTTGGTCGCAGTATCATTTCTTCGTCGCTGCGCGGAGCCTGATGCGACTTGTGGGAGAGAAAAAAACGCAGATCAAACTCAATCTGCCCGCCCCGTTTCCGCTCTATCAGAAGTCAGGCGAATACGAAACGGCGGTCCTGGTGCAATGGTTCGAAGAGAAAGTCAACACGGTCGGAGAACGCTTTAACCAACGCAACGGCAATCAATTCGCCACGACCGAATTTCTGCAGCAGTTGGAATATTAAGCAACCGCTAAGCGCAAGCAGCGACGGCGGAGAAGGTCAGCGTTTCAACACAGGAGTAGACAGTGGCATCGCCCATCGAGGAAAACCTGGCGTTCTTTATGCCTGGCTTTCTCTCCAACACTCAGGAACTCTTCGAGCGTCTCTCGGCCGATGTCGCCTGGGACGACAGAATCCGCGCCCGCAGGGTCGCGAGCTTCGGCGTGCCGTACAACTATTCAGGCATCGTGTGGCCTGAGGCTCCAATGCCGGAGGTTCTGGCGCCGGTCGTTGCGTCGGTCGCGGCGGCGGTTCAATACGAGCCGAACAATTGCCTGGCCAACTATTACCCGGATGGCGATTCAACGATGGGTTACCATGCGGACTCCGTGGTCGAGTTGGAGGCGAACACCGGCATCGCCATCGTGTCGCTTGGCGCAGCCCGCTCCATCTCATTCCACCGCAAAACCGATCGGTCGGAGGTCCACCAGTTACTCTTGTGCAGCGGGTCGCTGTTGCACATGACCGCCGCCATGCAGTCCAGCTGGCGGCACGCGGTATTGCGGTCGGAGCACGAGAAGGCGGGGCGCATCAGTCTCACCTTCCGCCGTATCAAACGCACCGAACCCGCCGCGGCGCCTGACGGCGACGGCGATTGAAATGTTTCGAGACCCGTTTCTCACTCGCTGCCTTGGCAGGTGAGCGGAATCGCTCAGCGAAAAAGCCCCTTTTTTGACGGCGACTGGCGGCAGAGTCAGCTGACGTCGCCAATTGGGCGTCGATCCTCCTGAAATGCCCAGGCGCTGGACGCGTCCTGCATTCCGCCGAATCTGCCCCTCTTGCGGGACCGATTCGTCTTCTCGCGGCGGTTGCTGATTGTGACGGGGGGAGCGGCTATTTATACTGGCTGTTTCGCCGCGACTTTTTCGGCCCTGGGGCTGATTCTGTTTCATATTCTTTCGACTATCGAATAAGGACCCTGTCGATGTCATCATCGAACCGACGTGAATTTCTGCAGCTCTCAGCCGGCCTGGCTGCGGGCGCCGCCGCCCTGTCGTTGGCCCCGCGCGCCGTGCAGGCGGCCGAAGCAAAGCCGCTGTTCAAGCTGTCGCTGGCCGAATGGTCGTTGCACAAATCGATCCGCGCCGGCAAGGTGGACCCCCTGGACTTCGCCAAGATTACGAAGCAGGAATTCGGCATCGATGCGGTCGAATACGTCAACCAGTTCTTCGCCGACAAGGCCCAGGACATGGCGTACCTGAAAGAAATGAAAACGCGCGCCGCCGACCAGGGCGTTTCCAGCCAGATCATCATGATTGACCGCGAAGGGAAACTGGGCGACCCGAACGAAGCCGAACGCACCAAATCGGTCGAGAACCACTATAAGTGGGTCGAAGCGGCCAAATTCCTCGGCTGCCATGCGATCCGCGTCAACGCCGCTTCAGCCGGCGAGTACGACGAGCAGCTGAAACTGGCCGCCGACGGCCTGCGTCGCCTGAGCGAATTCGCCGCCAGGCACGACATGAGCGTGATCGTCGAGAACCATGGCGGGCTCTCCTCCAACGGCAAATGGCTGGCCGCCGTGATCGAGAAAGTCGACCTGAAGAATTGCGGCACGCTGCCCGACTTCGGCAACTTTGGCGACTACGACCGCTACCAGGGCGTAACCGAACTGATGCCGTACGCCAAAGCCGTCAGCGCCAAAAGCCACGACTTCGACGCCGCAGGGAACGAGACGAAAACCGACTACCTGAAAATGATGAAAATCGTGCTCGACGCTGGCTACCACGGCTATGTCGGGATCGAATACGAAGGCAGCAAGATCGACGAGTTCGCCGGCATCCTCGCCACCAAAAAGCTGCTTGATCGCGTCCGCGACGAACTGGCTGGCTAACTGCCCGCCGTTGAAATTTAGCGTCTCGTCGTTCTGGTAACGGCGAGACGCTACGCTACGCCATCCCTTTACACAGCTCTTTCAGGTGCCGGCCGAATCGCTGGGCCAGCACCTCGCGATGGGTGTCCGGGTGGGCGACCAGCACATCCCGCAGGGCACGGCCGAGGTCGGTTTCCGTCAGGACGGAGCCGAACGTTACGTGCAGGATCTGCCGACCGTCGTTCTGATCCAGGTACTGCCGTTCCAGCACCGCGTCGTCGTTGATCGCCGCCGGCGTTGGCGCCTTTTGCAGTCGCGCCGATACGTTGTAGGTATCGCGATCCTTGTCGAACCGCTGGCGGGAAAACTCGACGATCCGCCGGAACAGGCGTCGATCACAACGGGCCGCCACGCGTAATGCTTCCAGGTAGCTGGCCCCGGAGGTTTTCACATGGAACATGCCGCGGGTCGCCTGGGCGAACTTCCGGTAGATGGTGAACTTGTCCGATCCGGAATGCAGGCTCAGCTTGTAAGGCCCCAGATACCGGGCGATGGCCGCGTGATCGGTCAGCGAGGCGGCCAACTGCCGGACGTCCCCGCGAAAGTCGACGCCCGGCTCAAACTCGCCTAGAAACCGCGGCGCCAGACTGACCATTTTGACTCGACCGGCCAGGCACTGCTCGGCGATAATAAAATGCTCGACGAGGGTCGTCGGCGTAGGCGTTTCGTCGAGGCTCAGCTCAATCTCATAAGCGCGGGAACGCTTGCTCATCACCCGATCCAGATGGGCCCCCAGCTTGATCGCATGGGCAATCGCCCTGCCGTACTTGATCGCGGCCTGCAGCACCGTGTTGCGGTCGAAATGAATGACGGGCCCTTCCGGCACTTCGATGGTGCGGCCGACGTATTCCTCGGTCCAGTTCACATCGCCCTGCAGGTCGTGGTACCTGGCTTCAAGCTGATCCGGCGGGCAACTATCCGCCAGGGGATCAACATGCTCGGACGGATCAAGCGTAAAGAACACAAAGCCGGCGCCGGCTGTGGCGTTGATATCTTCCTGCGACTTCAGGTGGTCGGCGTCGGCTCCCCAGCGGCCGTCATACCCGGCGCTGGATAATGCGGCAAAAGCATCGTCGACAACATCCGACGGTTTGCGCTGCGTGCGGCTGAGCTCGCGCATCGACTGCTGGGCAAAGATCGGCAGGATCTTCCCGCCATGAGCGCGGAGCGCTTCCAAATGTCCCGTCGTCGCCAGGCCAAGGCGGTCGCCGAACCCGAACGTCGGAGCCAGACCCAGGGGCTCAGGCGGCTTTGCTTCCTTCATAACCAATCGGCTTTCGGCGACGCGGTGACCAAAGCGGGAAAATCAGCGGCAGGTGCGGACGCCTTCCAAAAACCAGTTCCACGACCCGTTTCAACAGGGAACAACTTGCATGAAGTTAATCAGGCCCAGGGCGATTGTCAAAATCCCTGGCCCAAGGTCAATCCTTCCCCCGGCCGAACGCCAGGCTATGGCGGGAAAATACGGGCCATTCGGCATCATTCCGGGCGGAGGCCCGCGGTTATCCTTCCAGGCGACAGGCCAGGCGACAGGCCAGGCGAACAAATTCCCACGCGGATCAGCCCGCCGTCCGCTTGAAAACCAGGACGAATTCCGGCATTATCGGGCGTATGGATGAAACCACACCAGCCGCGACCGCCGCCGATTCTGCCGACCTTCCCGCCGGTCCGCCTGCGCGGATTTTGATTGTCGACAATGATCGCGATCACGCCGAGGCCATCCAGGAAACGCTCGATCGCGCTGGATACGATACCACGCTGGCGGATTCGGGTCCCCGGGGGGCCAAAAAGATTGCCGACGACACCTACGATCTGGTCATCACCGATCTCGTGATGAACGATATCGATGGCATGGAGATCCTCGCCCGGGCGCGGAGCCTGCAGACCAATTGCGAAGTGATTGTCGTGACGGGCCATGCTTCCGTCGCCATCGCGGTCGAAGCAATGCAGCACGGGGCGTATACCTTCCTGGAAAAGCCGATCGCCACCAAACAGCTGCGGGCGGTCGTCGCCAAAGCGGCTGACAAAGTGCGGCTCAAAGCCGAAGTGCTGGCCCTCAACCAGCGGCTGGATGAACGCTACGGTTTTGAAAACATCGTCAGCGTCAGTGAAAAAATGACGGCCGTCATTGATCAGGTCAAACGTTTTGCCGACAAGGATATTGGCGTGTTGATCACCGGCCCGACCGGCGCCGGCAAGGACCTGATCGCCGAGGCCATTCACCAGAACAGCCCCCGCAAGAACAAGCCGTTCGTCGCCCTCAACTGCGGCGCCATCAGTTCCCATCTGGTGGAAAGCGAGCTGTTTGGCCACGTCAAAGGCGCCTTCACCGACGCCCATGCTGATCGCGTGGGAAAGTTTGAATACGCTAACGGCGGCACACTGTTCCTTGACGAAATTGGCGATATGCCGCTCGTCACGCAGATCAAACTATTACGTGTGCTGGAAGAACGGGAGATCACCCGGATCGGCGCCAACAAGCCGATCAAGGTGAATGTCCGCGTGCTCTCGGCGACCAATGTCGACCTGAAGAAAGCAATCGAAGAGAACAAATTCCGCAAGGACCTGTACTACCGGCTCAAGGGAGTCAGCGTCGATCTGCCGCCGCTCAACGATCGCCGCAGCGACATCCTGCCGCTGGCCCAGCGGTTCAGCAAGCTGGCCGCGCAAACGTACGATAAAACAATCAGGGGAATCAGCCGCGAGGTTTACGACCGGCTGTTCTCGTTCGACTGGGACGGCAACGTACGCCAGCTCAAGAGCGTCGTCGACGCGATGGTCGTGCTGGACGACGACGGCGAACTTAATCTGGACGACCTCCCGCCCGAACTGGCCGACGCCCCGTTTGAAACTCCCGTGCTGGAAGAAGGGGGCGATTTCCTCATCGGCAAAACGATGGACGAAATCGAAGCCTGGGCCATTTCGGAAACGCTCAAGCGATCGCAAGGGAACCGGGAAGAAGCGGCCCGTATTCTTAAAATTGGCGCCCGAACGCTCTACCGCAAGCTCGACAAGTACCGGGACGAATTCCCCCAGTACGACCTGCAGTAAACAACCGTTCGCGGCGACGGGTTCTCCCCGCTCACGCTACTTGATCTGGAACGGGCCGCTTTGAATCACGGCGTGCAGTAACGAACGGAAGCCATAATTCTTCTCCCGGGCGGCGGCGACAATCTCTTCCACCGCTGCCCGGTCGGCGTACTGCAGCGTGGCGCCAGTGCCGTAGACCAGAAGCTTCTCGGCCAGGTTTCTCGCCAGCTGGTCGCGATCGGCCAGGGCCAGCTGCTTGTATTCGTCGATGTTCTGGAACGTCTCGCCGGAGGCAGTAGTCGAGCTGGCTTCGACTTCGCGGGCTTGCCAGACCTTGCGGCCAGGATAGTTGGCCAGCTCGACATACTTTGTCACGGGCGACGATTTTTTCACCCGATAGAAATCCCGCCAGCCGCCGACCACATCGAAGTTCTCCAGCGCAAAGCCGGGCGGATCAATGTGCACATGGCACGACGCGCACACGGCGACCGACTTGTGCTGCTCCAGTTGTTCGCGAATGGTCACGGCGCCGCGGATGTCGGGCTCGATCGCTTCCACATCCGGCGGGGGCGGCGAAGGCGGCGTCCCCAGGATTCGCTCCAGCACCCAGGCTCCCCGCTTTACAGGCGACGTGTACGTGGCGTTGGTCGTCACCTTCAGCACGCTCGCATGCGTAATCACTCCGCCCCGATGGCTGTCGGCCGGCAGTTTCACCTTCCGAAAATCGAGCCCTTCCACGCCGTCGATTCCATAATGCTGGGCCAGGCGCGCATTGAGCATCGTCCAGTCGGAATCCAGAAAGGACGTCACCGGCAGGTCGCGCGCTAACACCTCCGCAAAAAATTGCTCCGTTTCGATCGGCATCGACCAGGCCAGCTGGTCATCGTACTCGGCATAGATGGGGTCCGGCTTCATCGCATGCACCAGCCGCATGTCCAGCCACTGGCCGACAAAGTCTCTCGCAAACCGCTGGCCGCGTGGATCGTTCAGCATCCGTTCCGTCTGCGCCCTGAGCACCTCGGGACGATGCAGTTCACCCCGGGCAGCCGCCGCCAGCAATGTCTCGTCGGGCATCGATTTCCAGAGGAAATACGAAAGTCGCGACGCCAGTGCATAGTCATCCAGCGGGCCCGGTTTCTCGACCAGGAACAGAAAGTACGGTGAACAGAGCACGGCTTTGTAGCCGGTTCGCAACGCATCCTTGAACCGCTCTCCCTTGTCGAGCTCCGCATGCACCAACTGCACGTAGTAATCTGCCAGGGCAGGCGGAACGGGCCGACGAAAGGCGCGCGGCAAGAAGGCCCGCATCAAGCGTTCGGAGTCGCCGCGGGGATCGTCGGTCAGCGGCGTCAAGGCGTGGGCCGGCTTGCTGAACTCGTTGGGATGCCACTTCGTCCAGTCGACCGTGATCGGCTTGCCGGCCTGGTGGTCTTCCACAAAGCGGAAGGGAATCTGCTGCAGATCGCCCAGCAATCGCTGGTACCCGACGTTGTGGTGAAGCGGGCCTTCCAGCTCGATCCAGTCGACGATGAACGCGGGGCCATCCAGGCTTTCCGGCGGTCGTCCGTCCAGCTCCATTTTGTAGTTCTGCATGCTGGGCAGCGCGTCCCAGTTCCAAGTCGAAAGATAAACCTGCTCCCGCTCCGGCAAGTCCGCTTCAAATTCCAGGATCTGCGGCTGGTTTGGAGGGATGTCTTTCACGTACAGGATGTGTTCCAGCCGCGCATGGGCAAAGCGGTCCGAGGAGATTCTGCCGCACAACACGCTGACGACCTTGTCCGCCTTATACGTGCGCACTTGCGCCCTGAATCGATAGCGGCCGGATAAAGGCGCCGCACTGGTGTGGGCCGACATATGCTTGGTCAGCTCACACGGCGCTACGAGCGAATCCTCGTCGAATTTGATATAAGGCAGCGTTCCTTCCCGGTTCGGCTTGGGCCGACGGTCGAGAAACTCCCGCCCTGTCATGCGGTCTTTCAGCGGTTTGATCGGTCGCCCCGGCAGGGCCGCCTGGAGGGCGACCTCGGCCGCCTCCTGGTATCGGACCAGATGCGTGGAGGAGATGCCCAGCCCGGTGCTGATGGTGTCGAATCCGGCGACGAAGTTATCTTCCGGCAGCAACTCCTGGACGGGCGCGGTGATACTCAGCAGATCGTGCAGGGTGTTTTCGTATTCGGTGCGGTTCATCCGCCGAATCAACACCCGACCTTCGGACTGCTGGAAGTGGGCTGATGCGGCTGCAAGCTCGCCATCGAGCCAGCGGAGGACGGCGTCCCGTTCAGCCGGTGTCGGCTGTTCGGCGTCTTCCGGCGGCATCTTTTCGTCCGCCAGTTTGTCATGCACGCGGGTCCATTGCTGCAGCGACGGCAGCCCATCCAACGACAGCGCCGATGTATCAATGGATAACGCCGCGCTCGGTTTGGTGCCGGAGTGGCAGTCGACACAGTACCGCGTAAAGAACTGCGAGACCGCAGCCGGCGCCGCAACCCGGGCAAAGTCGTCTCCTCGAAGCGGCCGTCCCGACAGCAACAGGAGAACACCGACAACCAGCAGAATACGAGGACGTTTATCAAACGAGCAGATCATGCGGCGGGCTTACCAGGGCAAGGCACAGGCAGGAAGGAGTACAGCGACACGTTCCATTGTAAAGCGGCCGACTGCGATTACCAGCGCGACGCCCCGGCAGGGCAGAGCGAGCGCGGGCAGAACGCCGTAGCCGAACTCGCCAGAGTTTGGCCGCATGCTGTTGGGGAAGCTGGGCGCAAATTCAACAAAAAAGGCCGGATTTCTCCGGCCCTTTGGCGTTCCCCATGGGGGCGATTGTCTTTTCCGGCAGCGTCGCGGGAACGGTTGCCCGCGGCGTTCTGCGACCGGTGGAACTCAGCGGCTCGTCCGTTTTCTATGGTTTGGGCAATCCGACACCCAATTTAAGATTGGAAAGTTTCAAAGTGCCGACTTCAAGTCCATGATCCGGGGTGGCCCTGATTCTCGTGACCACTTCCGGAAGGTCGAATTTGCCGACGCGTATCCATGTTTGGTGATTCGTGTCCGTACGAACAAGCGCACCGGTTTTCGCGTCCCACAAGTCTGCGACGTAGGCAACCGTCAAATGCTTCATATCGACATTATGTTCGTTCTCGAGAATGGTGTGAGTGTAACGAACGCCCCCCATAGTCCGGTTGACTTGGATGACCTCCTTATCACGAATTCGGTAGTTCGTACCCGGGCCGTCCTTTAGTACACGCACAGCTCGGCCAAGAGGGTGATTAGTGACTTCATCGACAAAAGCGCACGGCTCACCGACGTCCAGACGCCGGTCGAGCCGGTGCCCGACGATAGAATTCAGGATTGCCTTGGCAAACGTCTCTGCGGCCGGAGCTGGCAGTTTTAGCTCACGGCAAACGCACACTATAGTACGGGAATTCCGAGGATTTTGGCGAGGTAGTCGAGGTCCCAGCCGGCGACGCGGCGACGCATGGCGATGCTGTACTTGTCATCTTGCTGCTTGAGCATGCTCAGGGCGAAGCGTTTCAGCCACGCCAGATTGTCCGCGGTCGTCCGCTCACGCACCCGATTTTCGTCCTCACGAAACGTCACATCCAGGCACCAGTGAAGCGTATTCTCGATCGCCCAATGGCCACGCACATAACGGGCGAATTTCTTGACCCCCAGGGCGATCGAGCCGATGTAGAAGCGAGCATCACTCGAAGTCTTCGAACCGCTCTCGCTTTGCCGAATCGCGACGCCAATCGTTTTCAATCCCGGCCACTTTTCCCGGTTCACCAGATCCTTCGGAACAGGCATCTGATAGTAGGTGATTTCGTCGACGCGTCCGTGGCCGTGGAGCGTTTCCGTGAAGCGTCTTGCCGGGATATCTGCGAAGTCGTTTTCCATGTGCAGGAGGATGTAGTCTGTCACCGCTTCGTAAAGTTTTCCTTGATTCCCCTTGAGCGCCAGAAGGTAGTCGCCGTGGCCGTCGATGATCTTCCTGGCGATCTCGCGTTGACAGCCGGCGGCGTCGATGGTGACCACAGCTCCCTGGACCTCGATATTCTCCAAAAGCTCGGGAATCGCCGTGATTTCGTTCGATTTTTCGTCCGTGGCCAGCTGTCCCAGACTGAGCGAACGATCGACCGACCAGGCGCTGACAAGCCACAACGGCCCCAGCTTGCGTTTGCGATCGTGGCTACGCTTGAGGACCTTGCCGTCGATCGCAATTTGATTCAAGTCGGTCTCTTTATCAAGCGGCGCGATCGACCGAATCCAGGCTTCAAAACACTTCTGAAAGGCCGCCGGTTTCAGCAGGCCAAGCAGGCGTCCGAACGTGTCGTGCGAGGGGACGCCATGGGGCAACACCAGGTGTTTTTTCAACCAGGTTTGATGGTGCTTCGCCCAGATTCCGATCGCCTGCGGCCCATCCGCGCCAGCGATGACTGCCATGATCGAAATGACCAGCAGATCGCCGAAGAGATGGAGCCTGTTGATATGCGAACGGGGGTCGGTGAGTTCGCCGAAACTTGTCAGGATCGAGTCGACATTATCGAACTGAATTTCTGTCATCATGATCGCCAGTTGAAGGTGCTGAAACGCCATTCTCCCAAGCAGTCAATTGTGCAGAAAACCCCGGTCAGCGCGCCCCGTCCCCCAAACAGCCCAGGTCCCGCAGAGTGCGCGTTTGCCGTGATCCTTGAGGTACATCACAGAATACCTTTGGAATATCGGCGTCTGTTTAACGCCGATCCCAATAGAAGTTCGAATTTGGTTGGTTTGCACGAGAACGTCCACAGTGAGATTACAGCTCTTTGGACATCATTCAGGCAAGCATATAAAAATCCCACAAGAGCACAGGTATTCAAGTATGCTGCGCTGATCGACAAAGAGTATGGTGTCTTTTATAATACGACAAAAACGACAAATAACTTTCCGTTATTCAAGTAAAATTCTTATGACCCTGGAAAACATCTTCCCTGACTTCGAAGTTATTCGAGAACCAACAGAGGGATTTCCACCCGAGTGGAATCGGCTCCTTGGAATGAGTCCTGTTGCTTCATTGTCCGCGATCTGCGACTGCATGGGGCTTGGTGCGGAAACGAAGGTTCGTAGCATCGTTACTTCCAGCAGCGATATAGCAATACTTCGCCCTAAACGCAAACGCGATAAGAATTTGCCTTACTTCAGGCGACGTAACCCTTCAGCCTTCTGAAATCGCTCTTGGCTGATTTCGACAAATTCGTTCTGTTTTGGGGATCATGGACGCTTCCCTTTCTAACGACGATGGCCTGGTGGACGCCGCCTTTTTGGAGAAGGTGCTGCGTGGGCGGTTGAGTGAGGCTGAGGCTCGAACGTTTGCTGCGGCCGGGGCCGAGATTATCGCCTTTACCATGCTGGCGCTTACGCAGCGGGTCGCTGGTCAGCAGGCGGCCGGGCCGAACACGCCGTCGGCCGCCGTTCCGCCGTACGCCAAGCCGACCGCTTCGCCCAGGAAAGGTCAGCGGCGACGCGGCGGACAAAAAGGACATCCCGGCGTCACCCGACCGCCGCTTCCTGAGCCGGATCGGCGCCGCGAACTCCAACTCGATTGTTGCCCTGAGTGCCAGGGCAAGCTGCAGCGAACAGGCGACACTCGCACTCGCCGCAGCGAAGACATTCCCGACGGCCTCAAGCCGGTCATTACGGAAGACATCCTGCATCGCGACTATTGCCCGACCTGCAAAAAACGCGTCGAGCCCAAGCCGCCCGACGTCCTGCCGAACTGCACGCTCGGCAATCGCACGCTGGTCCTGTCGGCCGTGCTCCATTACCTGCAGGGACTGACGATCAGCCAGATTGTCGACACCTTCAACTTCCATCTGCGAATGAAGGTCACGCCGGGCGGGCTCATGCAGATGTGGCATCGGCTGGCGACTCTGCTGTTCGCCTGGTATGTGCAGATTCAAGCCGAATGTCTCGACTCGGCCCGGCTCAACGCCGACGAAACCGGCTGGCGAGTGCAAGGCAAGACGCATTGGCTGTGGTGCTTCGCCGGGCCGGATGCGACTTTCTATATGATCGATCGCAGTCGCGGTTCGCCGGCGTTACAAAAGTTTTTTACCAAAGCCTTCGAAGGCGTCCTCATTACCGACTTCTGGTCGCCGTACGATGCGATCGTCTGCGCCGACAAACAGAAGTGCTGGCCGCACCTGCTGCGCGACATGGCGAGCGTCGACGAAAAACACGCCGGTGACAAGGTCTGGCAGTCGTTCGCGCGGCGAGTGATCAGCGTCTATCGCGAAGCGAAGAAACTGCACGCCGCCAAGGCGACAACGGCTGCGGTCGACTACGACATCGCCGCGATGCGATTAGAAAGCCGACTGGCGACCATCGCCGGCGAAGCCTGGAACCACCCCGACGCGGCCCGCCTCGCCAAACGCCTGGCGAAGTACGGCGACCAGTTGCTGACCTTTTTATGGCACGACGACATCCCCTCGGACAACAACCACGGCGAGCGTCAGATTCGTCCGGCGGTGATGATCCGCAAGAACAGTTACGGCAACCACAGCGACCGCGGCATGCTCACCCAATCAGTACTGATGACGATCTTCCGCACCCTCAAACTGCGAAATCAACAACCGCTCGAAACGATCCTCGAAGCCCTCGCGAACTACGCCAAAACCGGAAAAATCCCGCCCCTGCCGCAGAAGGCTGAATAGTTACAAGGCGACTGGGGGTTACGACCGCTGCCGACTTAGCAATGTATTTCACACCTCCTGCAAAGGTCGAAACAACTCACCGATACCCGCCCGGCTATACAACTCTGGTTGAAAGCATCGGTCCGCTCTATTTCACGCAATTTGGCGGGAATATACTATCTCCGCTTCAAATCCAGAATGCACGCGAACAGATTCGTACTTCAATTGAATTTGAGGGGAGTATCAGAAATTCATTGGTACCCTTTTATGATCATGAAACTGGCGACTTTGATTGCTGGCAAGACGACGACTGTATGGAATGCGTATTCTTCGACCACGAAACCCAGGATTTGACTTTTATTTCTCGTGGCGAATTTTCTAACTGGATCGAGAAGAGATTCTTGTCGTTCTACGAGATGTGACCATA
This sequence comes from Lignipirellula cremea, assembly GCF_007751035.1. NCBI lineage: Bacteria > Pseudomonadati > Planctomycetota > Planctomycetia > Pirellulales > Pirellulaceae > Lignipirellula > Lignipirellula cremea. The sequence goes on from NZ_CP036433.1 coordinate 4,686,826, forward strand.
TCCTATTACTATCGGTCGACAGGTGGGGCCACTCAAACCCAGGGCTTTAAAGCTAGCACCACCTCCCCGGCGGTGTGGGGTGACGCGTTGGCTCGGATTGCAATAATTGCAGTAGAACTAACCATTTACGGCAATTCGGAGGCGTATCATGATTCTCGGCGAGGTGTTTGCGCGGTTTGAAAAGGAGGGTCCCATCCCCGTCATGACCAAAGCGGCGCTCGGTGCGGCCTTGACGCCGGATCGGTTGGATCAGATCTTCGCCGACCATGCTGTGTCGCAACGGGTGTCGGAATTGTCGTTTTCGGTGTTGGTCAATTTGATGGGCATGGTGGTCGCCAAAACTCGCAAAAGCACCAACGCCGCTTATCAAGCTTGCAAGCAAGATATCTCCGTCTCCGTGAACAGCGTCTATGACAAACTCAACGGCGTTGAGCCGCTGGTGTCCGCCGCGTTGGTGCGCGAGACGGCGACGCTGTTTCGGGAACTGATCGAGCCGATGAACAGCGCCCGTCCCAGCCTGTTGCCCGGTTATCGCGTGCGCATCCTGGACGGCAATCATCCCGGCGCCACGCAGCATCGCATCCAGGAGTTACGGACCATCGCCGCCGGTCCTTTGCCAGGCGTGGTGCTGGCGGTGCTCGACCCCCAACTCGGTCTCATCGACGATGTGGAACTGGCGGAAGACGGCCATGCGCAAGAGCGTTCGCTGCTGATCGAGTTGATCAATCGCTTGGTGCCAGGCGAGGTGTGGGTCGCCGATCGCAATTTCTGCACGTCGGTGTTCCTCCAAGAGATCGCCTTGAATGAAGCGTTTTTCGTCATTCGGCAACACGCCGCGAATGTCCGCTGGAAGCCCACGGGAGACCGTGTTTTACGGGGCGAAAGCGAAACGGGCCAAGTCTTCGAGCAGTCCATTCTGATCACCGACGACTTTGGCGCCAAGCTGCCGGCTCGCCGCATCAGCGTCGAATTGTTCCAATCGGGCCGTGGCGGAGAACAGGAGATTCACATCCTTTCCAATCTGCCGGCGGACGTCGACGCAGTGACAATCTCTGACACATACCGCACGCGCTGGAGCATTGAAGCCGCCTTCAACGAACTGCGACTGTCGCTCAACAACGAGATCAACACGCTGGGCTATCCGCCGGCGGCGTTATTCGGTTTTAGCCTGGGACTGGTGATTTTCAATGCGTTGGCTGTAGTGAAAGCCGCGCTGCGGGCGGCGCACGGCGTGGAAAAGATTGAGAAGAATTTTTCCTTCTACTACATGGCGGATGAAATGAGCATGGTGTGGCGCGGCATGATGATCGCCATCCCGGAAGATGAATGGCGCGAAGCGCTGTCGCCTTTGACGCTGAAACAGTTATCAAAAATGTTAGTGGAGTTGGCGGGGAACGTGCGTCTATCCGCCTTTCAGAAACACAAACGCGGCCCAAAACGCCCGCCGCCGAAGCGAACCAAACGGAACGACCAACCCCACGTTTCCACCGCCAAAATTCTTGCTAAACGCAAGAAGTGCTAGCTTTAAAGCCCTGCCACTCAAACCTTGTCCCTCACCCCGGCCAGTCTTTTTGCTCAGTGCGAGCAATCGCCAGCAACGGCGGCCATGTCGAGTTGTCCGATGCGATCAGCATCTTTTTCGCCCTGACCTCAGCGGCCGGCGTGATGCGCGGCATGATGCGAAGCAAATGCTTCATCGCCGGCACGCAGGTCCTCATTGCGGACCACGTCATCCAGGTCGCCGCCGAGACCAGCGACGACCTGCTCACCCTGCTGCTGCCCAGCCTGACAATCGCCGCCGGCGCTGCTACCCTGGCAGGCGTCGGCCTGGCGATCAGCCGACGGAAGAAGCAGCAAGACGGCCTGCCGCCCGGCGGTCCGCCGCGAAGATCCACCACCCAGAACCTGCTGGAAAACGGCGCGAAACTGATGGACGATCTGGTCGACGACGTACTCTACGGTTTCGGCGCTTCCCCCGCACCGCAGTTAGCTGGCCTGCCGGCCGACTGGGAAGACTTCATGGACGACGCGCTGTGCCAGGCGACGTCCAGGTCGTTGTCGTCGACAACGCCCGCGCCGCGGCCGTCCTTTTCTTTCGACGAGCCGGAGACGCCCGCGGCTTTCCCTTCCACCCCGTCCACAGTGACAGAAGCTGGTCACCCGTCGACATCGTCAGACTCGTCACCCCGCGAGAAGTCGTCTCGCTGGCTAAGCGGCGGCATCCTCTGCAGCCTGCTGCTCACCCTCCTCTTCGGCAGCGCCTGGGCCTGGAATTCCAACCGCGAAAAACCAGCGCCGACGGTTACTTCCAAGACCGTCTACACGACCAGGAACATCGAAGACATCAAGCCCGGCGACACGGTCGTCAGCTTCAACGAAGAGACTAGCGAAAACGAACGCAAGCCCGTCACCGACACGTTTGACCGCGTCAGCGACCACCTCCGCATCCTCGAAATCGAAACCGCCAACGGCGAGCTCCAAACCCTGGAAACGACGGACGAACACCCCTTCTTCACCCCGCTCTCCGGCTGGGTCAACGCCGGCGATCTCCAAGTTGGCGACACGGTTTTCGACCACCAGCACCAAACTGCAACCGTTCGCCGCACGAGGTGCTAACCGTATCCGGACGGTGTTGCCGTCTATAACTTTACCGTCGAAGACAACCACACTTATTTCGTGCGGGAGTACGGCAGTGAAACGTCACCAGTTTTGGTGCATAATGCGAAATGCTCTGGCACAAAACTCGTGGAGCAAGGGCGAGACGCACGCGGCAGATTCTTGCCCAAGAAAGGCGGCGAGATTATCCCAGGCTCAAGGGCTGTTGACACTGTTGAGGATATTTTCAAAAAGAGGAAGGGATATGAAATTCTCGGTCGCGAGATTTCGTTTGTCAATCCGGCGACCGGACAACTTAGACGTTATGACCTGGTTGTGCGTACTCCCGGTCGCAAGATCATTGGTATTGAAGTCAAGTCAGGTACAGCCTCGCGAAATGCTGCTCAAAGAACCTTCGATAAACTTGTAAATAGTAGAAGCTCAGCTCTTCGTGCAACTGGCCGAAAAGCCGCCGAACTCAATGTCACAAACATCAACAAAGTTCTCCTTTACAGAGTGCCATAGGTAGCAAGCGAGTTATGAAACAGGATAAACAAGCCAAAGAAGGTTGGGTCCACCAGGTCGCGTCCAACTTAGAGCCGACATTGAGGAAATTAAGGTTCCGGAAATCCGGTAAGACTAAATTTAAGAGAACACTAAATGGATGCGAGTGTCGCTATTTAATCTCCATTCGACACCCGAGGTATTCTACTGACCAACACCAGTTGTACATAAATCCATGCATTGAATGGCACTCAATCCGCCTAAGTCCTTCTCGGGCTAGCGGATAAGTTGATATCGACAAGGAAGGGGCCTCGCGGGCATATTCTTTGGGAACGCTCAAATTCTCAAAGGCAAGGAGGCCCCTTCGATGTTCGATTCTTTTCGCTCGCGGTTGGCTGCGGCCCGACGTGATGATCAACTGTTCTTCGCTGCGCTGATCGATCAACAGACTATCCGATCCAGCTTTGGCGACGCAAGTACAATCCTCGATTCCGCGCGAATTTACGACACCGCCGTCACCGTTTGGGTGTTCCTCTCGCAAACCCTCACTTCCGGCCACAACTGCGTCCAGGCGGTTGCCAAATTGATCGCCTTTCGCGCCGCTAAAGGCCTGCCGATTCCTGCCGCTCTAAGCGGCGCCTACTGCATGGCGCGAGACAAACTTAACGAAGCCGGCATGCACCGCCTGGTGACAGATTCTGGCGCCGCGATCGAAGATTCCGTCCCCGATCAATGGCTCTGGCGAGGACATCGCGTTATCGTCGGCGACGGTTGCACGCTGACAATGGCTGACACTCCTGAAAACCAAGAAGCCTATCCGCAAATGGCGGGGCAAAAACCCGGCTGTGGATTTCCCATCATGCGGATGGTGGTCTTCTTCGGCCTGGC